>NZ_VCRN01000019.1 GCF_009849585.1 Bacillus sp. ZZV12-4809 | reverse complement strand
GCGATCTATTGTTTTTCCATAAAAAAAGCCTATTTTTAAGTCAGTAATTGAGAAAATAAAAAAAGCTTGTGGAAAAATCATACCTTTCTCCACAAGCTGACAAGCCTAGAAGGCTTGTCTTTTTAAAAATCAATATCATTCAAATCGGCAACTTTAGCTTTCTTTGGCTTATTCTCATTATCCTCAAATTCTAGATCATCTAAAGTCATCTTTTTCCGACGGACTGTAGTGTTTCCAGAAGAAAAGAAGTCATCAAATTCATCTAACCCTAGTGCTGAAGAAGCTTGTTTCTTAGCTTCCTCTTGTTCTTTTTCTAACTGTTCCCACTGCGATAATTCTTCTCTTAACTGTTGAATTCTTACAGAGGGAGAAGGGTAAACGGCAAGGCCATATAAAGTAAGGTTTTCCAATTTGCTATTTTTAGATATTGATAAGTTTACTTTGGTATCAAGCAAGTCAGAAGTATATCTGAAAACATCATCTGCAATCTTAGGTGAAATATTCTTCGAAGAAGGATATAGAACTGCTACAGCACCAGCCACTGCATTTTGAACTTTATAAGTAGCCAGTACTTCATTGTTATTAAATAGATTTCCTATAACAGATTCGATATTTTCATCATTTCTCAGTTCCTTGTGCTTCGATATAGATAGCCAGCCTGGAGTTGATAAGGTAGTAAGTAGTTCCGTTTTATCAAATACGGACCGTCCATCTAAAAGAGGTAGTGATGAAATCTCTGCCAAAGCACTTGCGATCACCATATTGCTATAGGATTTAGCATCAATTTCAAGGCCTCCGTATGTTTTGAGAGGGCTATTTGCGTAATAGTCTTTCATTTTTTCATTATCAATAACTACAGCAGCACCCATTTTGTTTTCATTCATAAGCTGCTGAATTACACTAATACCAGCAAGAGCGTTCCTTCTAAATGCAGAACCTCTTTCGTCAGAAGAAGGCAGGGAGCAAATAACACCTAAAGGAATTTTCCCGCCTGGTAGGGCTCTGTTTTCTCTAACTTTTGACAGGTAAGCTAATGCTACTTTTAGCGCTCCATTACCAGTCCCGCCGCCTAAACTAACACATACCCAAACGAACTCTGAGTCCTGTACTGCATCGTCAAGTGCGACCTTTTTATATAAGTCTGCATTTTCTTTAGCGATTTCAAATCCAAGCTGTGCATTTTTATCTGTACCTTCAAGTTCAGGAAAGTCTTTACTGGAAGTTACAATCCTATGAGTTTCCGGTATTAAATTTTTATGTTCTTCCATATCTGATTTTGATGAATTGAGTAAGAAAGTTGGATAACCAAACCTTGATAATTCAGCAGCGATTCGGCCACCACCTTGTCCAAGACCAATAATTGCTTGTGAAGGATAACGATCCATTTCAGATTTTAGTTCATCAGATAGTAAATGTGGGGATAGCAGCGCTTTAATTGCACCTAACTTTTCATTTTCTCCAAAAGCCTTAATCATCATATGTGTTGCTCCTTCCTTAACTTTTCTTCATAAAGTAGTTGGGCTAATTGTTTGCCTCTTACTGTAACAAAATAGGGAGTCGCGGTTCCGTCTTCTTTTTTCTCAACGAACCCTTGAGCTTCAAGAGTCAAAAAAGCGGAATCATACTTCTTTCGTTTGCTATGAAAGTTATCTAACCTAGTCTTAACAAGGCCTCTATGTATCTTGTTTTCTTTCACGACCTGTCTAAATACGTCAATAGTAAAGTCATCTAGCTTTTTTCTAAGGAATCGCAGTGTGTCATTATCGTATTCCAGCTCATCTAAGTCCCTGAAACTCTTAGCTTCAAGTTCACTCATTCCTTCACCACCTTATGAACCTTAAAAGACCTCTTTTGTGTACCTTTAAGGAACATTATAGAAAACAAGCCAAATAAATGCAATATATATACTTTATTATCTCAAATAAATGTACTTTCCTTCCATCCTTGTGTACCTTAATTGTGGTACACAATATAAATCTCAGACAGCTTGATTCCTGAAAAAACCTACCCTCCAATGACACTCGATGTGTACCGCAATTGTGTACCTTAATTATGAACCTTAAAATTTACATAATAAAGTCCCCCATATTTCATTTTCGTATCATTAAATTCAATTTAGTTCTGTTTAAAAAGGGAAGAATGATCATCTTCGATCACAATTCAAATTCATTCAACTTACATATTTACCGTTGTCTAGCAATCATTCAGGTTCATTCAAGCTCATGTAGTAGCATTATCATTAAAATAAATTTTTTTAAGTAAAAACAGCAAATTGTTTTATACGATTACTGGAATACGGAGTATTAAGTGCCGGGGAGCCATTGCCAGAAGGAAAATGATTGTAGGAGATTGTCTGTAGTGGGGAGGTCTCGAAAGGATTCCTAACTATCTTTTACATAGGGGTATTCACTTTTTCATTCAATCCATGATTTTATATTTAGTCCTCAAGATATAACAAAATCAGTAAAGTTCCACTTACCAGTGGAAAGGTTGTGGTGGAAAGATTATCGTTCCACCAAAAGTTTTCCACCATGGTACACCAATAATAGTACTTTGAAGTCTTGGTATTATAGTAAATACGGGTTCCAAAGCAAGTGTGAGTTCTTACCGTATTTTCACCCCGTTTAAGGTAAAGGATTGAGACTGAATTCTATTGATTTTACAACATCGATTTGTACCCTAAAATATAGCTATTTCATAACAAAACTTATTAAGTACGAAGGTCACCATTCTTTGTATATCCCTGTATAATCATTCGCTAGATATCACGATATTTTATTGCCAGCTCTTATATAAAATGGTATACTCAGGTCGAAATTTCATATCTAAAGGGACGACCCTGGACTCACTAAGCTTAGGCTTGGTTTGTTCGGGGTCTTTTTTTATCTCATAGAAAGGAGGCTATAAGTGGTGAGTGAGAAGTCTATCTATACTTACAATAATGGTAGGGCATGGATAACTGAAAAGGATAAAGAATTATTAAAGCTAATATGGTTACATAAATCAGTAACTGTCTCACAAGTAAGGTTCTTTCTTTTAAAGGCATATGGTATGAAAAAGAGTGCTGTCTACAAGAAGCTTCAGAAATGGAACGAGCTTAAGATTACCAAAACACAAGTTTATAGCGGGAGGAAGAAGGTCCAATTAAGATGTGTACAGATGAATAAGAATGGAATTGATATTTTAGTAAATGAAGGGGTTATCCATAATTCAACTTATCCTTTGGTAGAGCTGCCAAATCCTAAAACGGCTGATCACTTCTTTTTAACAAGAGAAATAGTTATAAGAACGTATTTAGAGTTTTATAAAAAGGGAGGTAGGTTTACTTCAATTCCTCCATTAGAAACTCCTTACTATGACACTAAAGTGAAGAAGGCTTATAAAGAACAAGGAAAAAATCTCTTAAAAATACCAACTCTAGTAGAACCGGATTGGATTTTGTACAGTGATTCATCAATACTGAATATTGAATCGGATACCGGGCATGAAAGAGCAAATACTATCATCGACAAAGTTAAAAGGTATGTAGAATATAATGCTCAGAATTTAGAACATAAAGACCATCATATATTGATTGCCCCTATAGATTCTGCAGATGATGACATCCTATGCTATGTGGAAGATCGGCCAAAAGAACGTAAAAAGCGTGTAAGCCAAATAAAAGAATATGTTATTAGGGCAAGCGCTCATATCATTCCTAACCTTCATTTCCATGTGGTCACTTCTAGCAGAGCAGGGAAAGTAGCTTATAACATACTAACAGGAAAGACTAAGGAACATTCCTATGTACTAAATGAAAGTATTGGAGCTTTAGAAACTAATAAACACCTCAATGTTTCAATGGTAAAAAGGCTACCTGAAGAGTTTTATACCGGAAACGTATTAAATTCATATTTTGCTGACGGCCATTTTGACATGAAAAGAGAAGGAGAGAAGGTAAAAACATTTTTAATCAAAGTAATGGATGAAGGCTGCGTAAAGTCCTTGGACCAACTTGCTTATTTAAACTGGCTTTTAGAAAAAGACCGTTATAAAAGTCATGTCGATGGAATCCTTGCTATCTATCAAACAGAAGAGGAGAGATTGCATGATAATCTGGGTGACCTTTGGGAGTTAAATCATGTCTATTTCAGTTCTTTAGAAAGGCTACAAAGAAATAGTATTGACGGATCAACATTTTATCAGCAAACCTCTAAATTTAAGAGGAAGAAGGTGTTGCTTTATGAGGGATAAACTGCTGTTAAAATTGCCGGGCATTGCCGTTTCAATACTGGGTATTCTCTCTTTGTATCTAACAATCCGGGCAACCATAAATTATTTCTTTTTAATGTCTGCTCAATTTAAAGGTGTGGTACCATCATTTATTTTATTTGGTGATTCTACAGAACCTGGCCGAATCGGTTTCTGGTTATCAGCAATCTGTCTTATAGTGGGATGGCTAATCAGTACAAAGTTTAAAGCATTTCAAACGAAAAGGTGGAGAATTGCTTGGTTTGGAAATATGGCTTTAGGAATGTTTTTTCACTTCCTTTGGTTGATTAGTGCACCAGTATATAACACCCTGATCCCGTATTTAGGAAATCGCATAAATCAAATGGATGTTCAAAGTATATGGTTAGAAATTGCGGTGGGTGACACTCAAACATTGCTTCTAACAGTTATGTTCGTTCCTACTACAATTACTTGCGTAAGTATGCTATGGCTATTTGGACAGTACTCACAATATTCAAAGGAACTTAATCAAGCATTTTGGGAATATGAATACAAGAATGTTCATCTGCAAAAATTCTTTAAGATTTGCAAAAAGGAACTATGGCCAGATGTGGTATTGGGGCCAGACTCAGACACAAAAGAAATGGTTGTCCAACCAGGTAAGGACCGTACTCTCAACAATGTCATAATTGGTAGTATCGGTACAGGTAAAACCGCTGCTTTGGTTCTACCTATAATTAATCAGGATTTACATTGGATGAGCCGCTACATAAATGAATATCCTTCTCTGTATCAGAGGGAGGACTTCCATACGGAAGATGTTAAGGGTATGTACCTAAATGGAGTAAGCATAATAGAGCCTTCAAACGACCTTTGCCAAAAGGCATTTCAGTTAGTAAAAGCACATGGCATCCCAGAGGAGTCAGTATTTTACATCGACCCTACAAATCCGAATACTCCATCTATAAATCCTATGGAAGGACCGGTTGATAAAGTGGCTGAAGCTTTCGCTATGGTTATCGAGGGTCTAGCAGAAGGCGGTCAGGCAAACTTCTTTTTCCAACAGAGTGAAAGGAACCATTTAAAGCACTATATCTATTTACTAAAACTGCATGAGCCTGAACAAGAAGTTACTTTCGACATGTTGTTAAAAATGTACGATAATCCTAACCTTGTTCGTGTAATGCATGAGAAACTTAAAAAGACCTTCCCAGAAAATGTGGACCTGATGGAAGATCGTGATGAGCGGAATCATTGGGCTATCGTAAAACAGATAGATGAATGGTTTGACACAAACCTTCTTCCGAAAACAGAAAGAGCAGGTCAAGGAAACGTACCAAAACTTGTCCAAGAAGGGGAGTTTCGTGGGCAGCAAGAATATTACGATGCTAAAGCGGAGTATGTACAGGGTTTAAGAAACATTCTTAACGACATAGGGGCAAGCCCGTTAATACGAAGAGTATTATTTGGGAAATCTGATTTTTCATTTGACCGCCATCTAGAATCAGGTGGTATTTTACTAGTGAACTCGGCCAAGGGAGAACTCGGCGGCCTATCCAACGTATTAGGTAAACTCGTATTGTTGAGTCTTCAGAATGCAGTTTTCAGAAGGAAACCTAATATATCAAACTTTCATCATATTTTAGTAGATGAATTTCCAGATTACATTTATCAACCATTCAAAGAGTTTCCAGCTCAGTCACGTAAATATAAAGTTATTGTTACCGTTGTAGCACAAACTGTTGCCCAGCTAGCGGATAAGTATGGAGAAACCTATATGCATACTTTGCTAGGTACCTTACGACACAAAATGGTTTACGGGGATATTCCTGATTTTGATGCTCAACTTTTCTCAAAAATATTCGGGGAGGTTGAAAGATTTGAAGAAGGAGTAAATGAACAAGCAGTCAGCCCGCTGCAAGAAAAGCCTATGTTACGGGTTGGGAATTCCTATCAGAAGAAAAAGGAGGCTATCCTATCTCCAAGCGATATCATTTTCCAAAATCCATTCCAATGTGCAGTTAAAATTGTTGCTAATAATAAGCCGGTGCCGGTTATGCAAATTGATGCAAACTTTGTTCCAAAGGAAGAATTTAACGAGGCCGTGATCCAGGTAAATGAAGAAGCTGCTAAAACATGGCTAGAGTCTAGAAAGGGCATAGTTTTGTTAACCGAGAATCAAACTCTCGAAGAATTTGAAGTATTAGATGAAGAGGAGGTTATTAAAGAATTAGAGAAATCGGACATTGAGCAGGCAGAACCGCTTCTACTAAATCCCGGTAATGATCATCCTATTACACTACCAATTTTTAATAAAAAAGACTCGGCCCCTGAGGCTGAAATACCAGCTGGAGTTTCAAGTGACAAATTAGAAGCTGTTCCGGAAGATTTAAAAAAGAATACTGACGCAATAGAGCCGATTGTTCCTTTAAGTCCCGCTAATTCAGAAGATATCAAAACATTACCACCTTCTAATAGTGTTATTCTAAGTAGCGATGATGGTGAACCCACTGTCAATGTTTTGTCCAAAGAAATGCCACAGGGTTTACCAAAGGAGCGCATAAACATAACTCATGAGTCAGACAGTAATATATCAAATAAAGAGGTGCAGCGACCAGTACTGTCTCAATTAGGCGAAAAGCAGGAACAGCTTCAAAACGAATTACTAAAAGAGTTAAGTGAAATACCCGCAAAGTCAGAGGTTGCTGTAGCTTCTGAAACAGACAAAGAAGCAAAGAACAATTCTAAAAAGGCTGAAATTCTATTCAGTGTATTTGAGGAATAAAGTAGTAATATAGTTAATTATAGTAAATTAATTATTGCCAAATCTATAACGCTTAGTATACACTTTTGGTAAGGTAGCAAGAGCGAAAATTAAATTATTCTAAAATGGGAGTCCCCCAAGAACCAGAGTAGTACTACACTACTCTCGTTTTTGGGGGACTTTTTTTGTTTGCTTACCTGCCTTTTTAAAATCAGGAGGGATACAAATGGAAGAACTCACAACAAAATCTTGGAAATCTGAAGAGCAGCTAGATGATCTTGCAAGATATAAAAGAAATAAAGAGATTGTTAAAGGGGTTGTTACCTCTGTAGGAGTAATAAAAGCAAGGGTCCTGGACGCTGACTCTCAAGAGTATGTAAATAAAGAGACTGAAATTGCTTATCTAATGCTTGAAAACGGGGTAACAGCTTATTGCCCGGCACATGAATTCTCATCACATGAGTTCCGCAGCCTAAATGGATTTGCAGGTACGATGCAGGAGTTCCTCATCGACCATCTGGATTTAGAACAAGAAATTTTACTTGTCAGCATAAAAAAGGCAGATGAGATTAAACGGGCAAAATTTTTAAGCCAGCTTGAGGTTTTAGAAGAAACTGACCAATTGCATGAATTTGTGTTTGATGGAACGATAACTGGTTTTGATAGAAGAACTAGAAGAATTTTCGTTCGTGTAAATGGTGTTGATTGCACTATGTACCCAGACGATTACAGCTGGGAGCGGGGAAGACGTATTGAAGAACAAATTCACCGCGGAGAAAATATCAAAGTAAAGATTATTCGATTTAACAAAGAGCGCAATACCATACGTGTCAGCCGTCGTCATACAATGGAAGATCCATATGAAAAACTAGAATCGTTACAATCCAGAAATGCAATCGCTGGTAAAGTTTCAGGTGTAGACGCTGTTCACGGCATCTTCATTCAACTGGATGTTGGATTAGAAGTAAAAGGCGTTAAACCTAATTATCTGGAGGAGCCAGTGGTCGGAGATGTGGTAAGCTGCGCCATTCGAAGCATCGATAAAGAGAATCGGAGAGCCAAAGTTGTCATTACTGGATATCCAAGGGGTAAAAAGAAACGCAGGGACGTTGGAGCGTTCTTGTTTGAATAATGGAAGCTCTTATTCAAGACCAGCCTAACCCAGGAGTAACACAGGAGTATCCATTACTCACAACAAAGAAAGGTGAAGTGCCTTTATGGGATCACCCCTTCCTTAAAGGCACTAAGGTCTTGCCGAAGAAATACTACCCTTACACTAATTTAGAAAGTGTTGTAGAACATTTTACGAGGGGTAGGTTAGACGAGAAGGATTTCACACTCTTAAAAGTTCTTGGTGATGCCATTTGTGCAAACGAAAACCAATTACGAAGGTACCTATTGCCTATTATGAGTTCTTCTCAAACATCTTTAAGGCTAGACCGCTTGCGCCGAAATGGGTTTGTTGAACGCTGGAAAATACGAATTCACGGAGAAGAGGATGCAGTAAAACCACCCGCTCCCTTTACTTTGGGAATGGCCGGATTTAAGCTTTTAAAGCACTATTATAATTCTGATTTCTTTATGGACGCGAATCGTTGGGATTCTTTAGGTGTTGGTGGAATCAAACGATATGTATCCATGAATGAACTTCGCTGTTTAATGGCGGAAATGAACATCTTAAAAAAATGGAAGTGGAATCCGATAATTGCCACTCACCATCAAAATAACCGACCATTAGGAGCGGGAATCATAGAGTTTCCCCAGGGTCAAATGAATTTCCTTATTGATCGAGTTCAAGGGACTCAAAACTATATTGGGTATTTCAAGGAAAGACTATTCAATTGGAAAAACATTTATGAACACTATGGAAGAATTCCGGTAAGTGAGTTTCCTGATAATACTTCCTATATCATAATATTTGCTTCCACCCTTAGCATTGCGAATCATATACATCAAGAACTAATGCTGGATACCTTCCCATTTAATATATGGGTATGTGTCGAAGAGGATGTTCTTGAAAGTGGATTTAATACTTCTTTTTACATTCCGAACAAGCAAGACCTAAAACGAATTAGACTTGATTTTTAAGGAGGTGGAGAAAATTAACGAGGAGCTTTTAGAAGAAACTTACACTCTTGTTACAGCCTTATTTCATCACTGTCTCGATACGTATATGCACTCATTCAGGGTAGGGGATGAATTATATGCTTTCTCCAACTTCTTAGGATTTAGTAATGCTCAAGACATTTTTGTGCTGGGGCTTCTTCATGACATTGGTAAGCTTAAAATCCCTTACTCCTTGCTGAATAAAACTACACCTTTGACTGAAAGTGAATTTGCAGAGATAAGAAACCATGCCGACTACGGTAAAAAAATACTTTATAAGCTTGATGTCTTTCCTCCAGATTATACAATGTGTATTAAATATCATCATGAAAACTTTGATGGCAGCGGGTATTTTGGAATTGCGGGCAAAGAGATTCCACTTCTTGCTCGGATGATAAGAGTCATAGACAGTTACGATACTATGCTAAATGGAAGAATTTATCAGCATACTAAATGTCATGATGTAGTAGTTCACGAATTGTTATCTAATAAGGGGATACTATACGATCCAGATATAGTTGATCGATTTATACAATTTCTTTCAAAGCGATTTACACTGCAAGCTACTCGAATATAATGGTTGAATTTAGCAAATCGGGATGATACAATGGGATTACAACAATGCAGTTGCTTTATAGCCTTGAAGCAACAGCCTTTCTTAAAGTTTTTTAGTGTGGGCCTTCTAAGAGATTAGGAGGCCTGAAAAAAACTATAATAAAACGGGAAAAACCCGAAACCTAATTTCCAATCAATACTACATGGTATTGTTGGTGATTACGTTTCGGGTTTTTTGTTTTTTCCAGGAGTGATTTTAAATGCCTAGAAAAGTGCTTATTGCTGTAGGGGATAAATCGTATACAGACATATTGATTAATACGTTTCAGCAACATACAGAGGATTTCACCTTATCCTCCCAAGAAGTGCTGCATAGACGTTTCCTTCAAGAAATTGTTGAAATTGAAACCCCAGAAATATTAATTATGCACGATTATTACCTTGAAAGTGATTATAACCGACAGGAATTGAAAGACAAAGAGCTCATATTATTCCTTAAAGACATGCGGATACAGTTTGAAGACTCTTTACGTATCGTTTATTTATGTGAAAGGCCAAAAGGGGATCCAATCCTTTCAACAATAGTCAGTTTAGGGATTATGGATATTTTCAATACAAATTCATTTGATTTGAGTGTGTTTGTTGAACAGCTAAAAGCCAAACCACAATTCTCTAAAGTTGCTAAGTTCCTTTCATCAGAAATCTTTTCAGATACCTCTAAAGTCAAAGAAGTTGAGCACCGCTCCAGTGAGGAAGAAATAAACGAAAATGAAAGTAAAGCTGATGAAAACCACAACCATGAAAAGCAAAAGCAAGTCGTCCAAAAGGTAATTGAAAAGAAAGTCGTTCAAAAAGTCGTTAACAAAACCACTATCAAGAGGGACTACACTTTTCATGTACATAACCATAACGAAAAGATTGTAGGTATTCCTGTAAAAAAGAAATTAGTGATGATTGGTAGCCCGATTGAACGAAGTGGCAGCACATTTATTTCACATCTTTTGGCAAGGTGCTTAGCGAAAATGGGCGTTTCCACTACCTATGTAGAATCTCCATTCTCTAAATCGTATACATATGATCGATTTTTCGGGCATTTATATTCGGATGAGTACAAAAGTAAATTCTATCAATTCAGCAAGTACATAGATCCAAAGATTAAAAGCATATATGACTGGAGCAAATCAGAAGTAGATATTATTTGCAAACACCCCACTAAAGAGCCGCTTTATCAGGAGGAGGACGTTTCATTTGATGCACTTATCAAAGTATTGTTCTCTTCTAACTCGACAGTAACCATAATGGATGTTGGTACTGACTGGCAATACGAACTCTATCAAGATGTATTTGACATTGCTGATCATGCTTACTTCATTCTTGAACCTGATATTCCTTTTATCCAGCATTTTGAGGAATCAAGTGAAAAATCAATTGAGTTTCTACAAAAGCAGCTTCAGTCTGATAAATCTTCATTGGTAGGAAATCGATTTGATAAAGCTCTAATGAAAAACGAATTGCTTAAGGATCTTTACCTGGAGAAAATGATAACCCATTTACCTTCTTTTCCAGTAACAGATGTGTTTCAAGCACAGTTCCAGGGATTATTCTTGAATGATACAAAAGATTACGAAAAACAATTGGAATCAAGTTTGCGGCCGCTTTTGGAAGATATCCTTCCTGGTGATTTTCTTAAGAAACAAAAGAAAGCTTCTGGAGTATTTAAGGGGCTCTTTAATAAGAAGATTAGTGTTGAAAAAGCGGAATCCAAAGGAGAGGAGACAACTGTATGAAGCCGGGAGTCAAAATAGCTTTAGGAATATTCACTTCCGTGGCTACTGCAGGATTTATTTTTGTATACGATTTTTATATAAAAGATCGTATTTATTCAGCAGAAGTAGTCGTTGTGAAAGCTGGGGAAGAAATTCTTAAGTCTGAAAGTATAACCAAAAATAAGTTAGCTATAGAAAGAAGGCCAAAAGAGGCACTAATTGACGATGTGGTACTTGCACAAGATATGGACCAAATAGTGGGGCAGGACTCATCCGTCAATATCGTAGGAAACTCAATGATATCAACTAAAATGATTGATTTTGAACAATTGATTCCCGATGAAACCGAAGGAGAAGCTATTCGCCCTATTACAAAGGAAATGATTTATGCTCAACCAGGTTCATTGCGAAGGAAAGACTCTATTGATATATATCTTGTCAATCAGGATGGAACAACGAATCTTATTACCAACGGTTCTCCCGAAGTTACCTCTGAAACAAAGGAAGAAACAGATTCAAAAGAGGCAGAGTCTAAAGAAAAAGTTGAAATCAATACTTCAGTCAACACTAAGCCATTCCTTAAAGATGTAAGAGTGGTGTACGTAAAGGATTCCGGCAATAAAGAAGTCGTATCTGCTGCTGAAGGTAACAAAGGCGATAAACGCTTAGATGCTACCTCTACCATCAGTGATCTGGAAGTGATATTAAATGAAGAGGACTTTACAAAATTAATGGGTGAGGTACTTGGTAAGGGAGCCCGCTTATATATTACTTACCATTAAAGGAGAGTATTATCCCATGAATCTATTAGTGATATCAAAAAACTCTATCTATAAAGAACGGTTTGAAAAACATGAGGAAATCACGACAGTACTTATAATTGACGAAGCAACAAAAACAAATGTTGAAATCAATGCCATTTTATTAGATGGTGAGAGTTTTGATTTAGATAGTTTACAACAAGTTAGAGATCTTTTTCCGGAGAGTTTAGTCTTTTATAAACCGCTTGGAGTAAACAGCGATATTATCATGCGAAATATTACCCGCTTATGTGCTGCCTATAAGGTCAAGGTCTTAAGTGAATATTCAACAGTGGATCAAGTTGTAGATGAAATTATTAATCAGATTACAAACAAAGATGATTACCTTTCAAAAAGACTTGTCAGTTTTTTCGGTACCCATAGCGGGGCGGGTGTTTCAACTACTACCCTAAATCTTGCCCGGTCACTCTCGAATAAGATAGAAGAGAAAGTCCTGGTCCTAAGTTTAAACAGCTGGGATCCATCTGATTATTTTTATCACTATAACGGAAATTATTTAAATGACTTAAAAGTTGACCTGAAGACCCAAAACTTAACACCAGCAAGGCTTTCAGAAGCGGTTTCACATCAAAATGGGTTTTATCACCTTGCAGGAAACCGGGATATTAAGATGCAACGGTTTTACCAACCACATGAAATTGAACATCTTATTAAAGTCGCTCAGCAACTATTCGATGTGATTTTAATCGATGCCGGTACTCATTTTGATACCGCTCCAACGGTTCAATCCTATATATCTAGCAATTTACGCTTTTTGGTAACAAACCAAGAAGAAAAAGGTTATAGAGGTTACTTCCCTTACGTTTTCCAACAACTTATTGAGCCTACTGGTGGTGTGTCAGACGACTTTATGTTGATTATTAATCGTTTTCAACCGGCCAACATGCTAATTAATGAAAAGGCATTAGAAGAAGAGCTCGGAATGACCAAGGTAGCCACACTGCCTGATATGGGTGACCTAGGAGCGATGGCCGCATATCAAAAGAGGCTCCTATATGATGTATCGGATTCTTATTATACAAAAAACTTAGACCTGCTATCGAATTTAATTATTTCTGAATGTAGGCTAACCGAAAAAGAGCAGCTTATAGAAGAACGGAATGAGAAAAAGAGATTCTTTTCTTTCTTGAAATAGGAGGTGGTTATCGTTGAAGCAAATTAAAATGGAATTGGGAGTCGAAAAAGAATTTAGTTCTTCTGATTGGTTGGCAGAGACCGTTCAAAAAAAAGGGTTAAAAGTAAATTACATTACAACCTTTGCGAGAAAGAGGTCCTTTAAAGATATCTGCCAAAAGGTCCGGGAGCAATTAAATGACATTATTGTAGATGGATCCATTTCAGAACCTAACAGAGAAAAAGGAAAAGACCTCGATGAAGTACACTACAATGAAAATATTTGGTTGGAACGTCAGCATAAAGCAGTAATTGGTGATGCACAAGCAATGTCTTACTTTATTACGAAGATCAATGAGGTTTTACAAACAGAGAATATTACCACTAATGAGTATCCTCGCTTTTATGATTCCCTTGCTGAAGCTATCTTTCATGAAGTATGGGGAGTCAGTATCCTTCACAAATGGGACAAGCTTCCGAATAGTGAAGCAGCCGTCATACGTGGAAAAGAACTTTGGCTTGATATTGATGGTCAATTTACAAAACAAATAGAGGAATTTGAAAATGTAGAGGCTGTCGAACGAATAAAAAGGGCTTTTACTATGAGGGTCAAAGATGCGGTTATTAATGAACAAACACCGGAACTTGAAATAGAAAGAGAAGACGGAAGCCGTATCACTATGATCCAAAAACCAAGAGGGAAAGAAAATTACATCATGTTCCGCCGCTTTGTTGTAAAAAATATGAGCCTTGAGGAACAAGCTAATTTAGGAACTATTCTTGTAGATGATATTCCCTTGTTTCGTGCATTATCCAGGGTAATGGCTAACACCATTTTTGCCGGCCGTGTCCGGTCCGCTAAGTCGACTTTTATGAAATCTATGTTGAGAGAACGGGATTCCAGCTATGTTGCTGCTGTTATGGAGAAGCACTTTGAGTTGGATTTATCCAAACAATTTAAAGACCGGCTTATCTTTGAAATACAAGCCAAAGAAGGCGATCTCCATCATGCTGTCCCAAGACTGCTAAGAATGGAGCACGACTATATCATAGTTGGAGAAATACGAAGTCTTGAAACTGAAGGCTATCTCCAAGCTTGTGAACGTGGGGAAAGGGGAGCATTTTCAACCTATCACCTTACATCTGTAGAAAATGTGGCACCGCAGATTACCCGACATATCTTAGACGAGTTTCCTAATCGGAACTTTGAAAATGAATTGGAACGAGTAGCGCGTAATATTGACATTATTGTAACCATGAGCGCGGATCGAGATAGGAGAAGAAAGCGAGTTATTGGAGTCACCGAAATCATATGGGATGAAGATAAAAGGGCTCACCGAACACAAGATTTAGTCAGGTACAGTCCAGTAACAGATAAATATTACTATTCTTCTAATATCACAAAAGATTTATTAACTCTTATGGCAGCTGAAAGTCTAGAAGATACAAAAATTCTCATTAAGCATTTAAAAGATAAAGAAAGACAATCACCAATGAAGGATTACTTAAAAATAAAGGATCAAATTATCGATACCCTCTTGGGAGAGAATCTAGATGGATAGCATCTTACACTGGGTATGGCAAATTGGCGTAAATTACTTTCTATATGCAATTCTTCTCTGCCTGTCATTATGGACTGCTAAAACAATTATGCTGTCATCAATAAAAACGAAGGTAAATGAGTGGAATTACAAATATAGGATCCGGAAGGTCAAAACGAAAGCTGTTTTGTCTAGGAGTCACGAATACAAAAATCCCCTATTAAAGCATCTTAACCTATTAATAAAAACGACTAGTGAAGAAAGGAATGAAAACAGTGTAGAAATTTTCCTTATTCTTTCAATACTGTTAGGGGTCTTATCAGGAGTTTTTATCCTATTCGTTTTTGGAGATATTTTTGTATCTGTGACGTTTGGCTTTCTATTACTTTTAATCCCTTATTTATTCTTAAGGTTAAAACTTAATAAGATACGTTATCTCATGAGTTTGGAATTTCTGAACATAGTTCAAAAGCTTACTCAAAATTACAATGCAATGCATAACGATATGTATCATGCTTTATCTGAAACTCAAAAAGATATCAGGAGTCCAGAATTAAGGAAAGTAATCGTTAAGTTAATTTCTGATCTCCAGGTCTCAAGGAATGAGTATGAACTCCGTGAAAGTGTTCAGGTATTTACTTATACAGCAGGGACAAACTGGTCGAAACGTCTAGGAAGTATTATCTTAAAGGCTTACCTCTATAACGAAAAGGTTCTTAATGCCTTAATGGTATTAACAAAGCAGATGGAAGAAACGGAAGAAATGTTAGAAGAAGAAAAATCTCAAACAATGGATTCTGTATACAACGGATACTTAACCATTCCGGTTTTTATTGGGTCGCTTATCCTTGGGTACTACTCTTCTGGTGCTCAGGATTGGTGGAAACTGCAGTTTGGTAGCCAATGGACCATCCTATTATTTTCAGTTTGTTTATTAGGCGTTGTTTTCTCAATTATTATTTCGGCATTCCTGAAAAGGCCCAAAAATGACTTATAAGAGGAGCGTAACCCCTTGGCTGAGACTATTTTCTTTAAATATCTTCCATATGTAATGTATACACTCTCTCTTCTTTTATCATGTTTAGCCGGTGTGTTGGTTTATACAGGATTAAGTTCACAAGCAGAAAGAGTACAAACCCGAATCCGTTTCAGAAATAGCTTAATAAAGAATAAAGAGAAGCTTGTTTCTAGTTCAAAAGAAACTAAAGCAGAGGAATGGCTAAAGCTTGCTCAGTATCCTTTGGGCATTACTGGTTTAAAATACTATCTTGTTACTTTTGGGTTCATCCTTTTCCTAACTATATACTACGTAATTCTTCCGATTTTCATTAATGGAGGAGCACAGAAATTAACAATGGTAGCAGCTGTTATCATCTTATTACTTGCTCTCCTGGCTGCACCAAGCAACCCATATTCTTTGTTTGTTTATTTGATGAAGAGAGTTATCGAATACCACCAAGCAAAAAAGCACGCGGAAGTTTTTATGTTATATGACTTACTAATTAACGAGATTGAAATGATGAACATCAGCAGGATCAATACCTATAATATATTGCGAAATATTAAACCCTACTTCGTTGTTTTGGACAAGCCACTCACAAAACTTCTAACTGCCTGGAGTAACGATGAAGGACCAAAAGCGGCTTTAGAGCAGTTTGAAAAAGAGCTTAATTCAAAAGAATCCCAGGCGTTAATAGGTGTTATAAAAAGTTTAGATGACTTAGACAGAAAAACCGCTTTGGGACATTTACGCGGAATGCATAATATGTTTGTTCGTTCGCAAATTGAAAATTATAGAAGGAAGAGAAAAATCACTACTGATTTATTAGGAATTCCTATTAAGATAACTCACTTTTTGATAATCCTGAACTTCCTTGTGGTCATCGTAACAATGGTATCAGTTATATTGAAATCTTCCAGAATGTAATAATTCTACATTCCTTTAAGGAGGTGATGTCGATAAATACTTCACTAAGCACATTTATGAAAATTGCCATCACTGCAGTTGTAATCAGTGCCTTTATTTTTGGAGCTATGTTTACAGATATGGGCAGCATTTCAGATTCCATTGCTGATTACATAACAAATAGTGGATAGGGTGAAAACGTGTGAATAAATCATTAGCCACTTTTATGTTAATGGCATCTATCGTCATAATTATCACTGGACTTCTCTTTGGAGTTGCCTATGATTCTTTAAAGCAAAAAAATAATCATCATGAACAAATGTTAAATACTGAGCACCAAATAAAATTTAAATAAATTATTTATTATTGGAGGAATTTAACCATGAATCAAACATTATCTACATTCTTAAAAATTGCAGTAACAGTAGTATCGATTAGCGCATTTCTATTCTTTATTGGATACAACATGATCAGCTCAGAATCTACAGAATATCAAACTGAAATTACTGGTATTAGTAACAACCTGCCATCTGATGGTAATTAATTTTTAAATGAGGGGGAGGCATCATAGCTTCCCCCTTACTAAGGAGGATTCTTAAATGTCAAAGACATTAGGAGAATGGATGACCCTTTTTATTGTCATAAATATTATGTTTGCTCCGATTCTGGCTTATCTTGATAGTCTACATAGAGAAGCTGTAGAAGTAGTTCTCACCGAGGGAGCAAAGAAAGCATCGATAGAAGGCAGATTCACTCCCGCTATTATTGATGAGATGAAAGACACTTTAGTAGATAGGTATAACTTTGATGAATCAAAAATTAAGGTAACAGCCACACAATCATTAACACCCCGTAACCAATATATAGAAGCAAGTATTGAAGCCCCAAGAAGTTTCATTTTTATTCTAGATATTTTTAATCAAGGTCCGGGTACTTTTAAAAAGGAAACCAAAATCTTAAGTGAATATATTAATTAGGAGTTATTTGTATGGCTACTACCCTTAGAACCATTCTATTTATTCTCTTATTCGCATTCATAACGCAAATTCAATTTAATCTTGATGCTGATAAAACAGCTACAAGGCAATTAAAAAATGCTTTGGAGTTAGCTGTTCACGACGCTGCCTTAGCTGTTAATCCTGAACAGTTGGGAAATGGACGAATTGTTTTTGATCAGGATAAGGCCATAGATAAGCTTAAAGCCAGTTTAGAAAAAAATTTAGATATTAAAAGTGGTTCCGGATTTGTTTATACACCAAATAAAAGTTCTTTTTATAAGAATGATATATTTCTTTTGCATCTTGAATTTATAGATGATAGTTATCCAAGGACCTATCCTTTTACTTACGTTAATGACCAATTCAAGATTATGGAAACTGTTGATGGTCCTAGTGTCATAGCAGTTATTAGTACTGAAAGCCCCCGCTGGTTTGTCGGAGATTCGAGCTTTATAAGGCAGGCAGCGGTTTATGAATATAAAAAATAAATAATGGCTCTTATTTAATTGACCCATAATACCCATATGTATTATGATTAAATTAATATATGGCTAACGGGAAAAACCCGAATGAATGATTGAACTTATTCAATTGTTTGTTCGGGTTTTTTTGTATTCATATTTAACCAATGTTTGAAAAGTCTTCCAAAATTTAATATAATAGTCTCAGATGTTAGCTTTTACTATTTTATTGCATCTCCTACTTTGGAGTTAGCGGATTCACAAAAAGAGCGGTTCTTTGGGACTTAAGAGTTACAAGGCTTATAGTATTTATTTACTATTGCCTAAAAACCTCTACCAAGGAGCCGTTTTTGTTTTGTGAAAAAAAATATAGGGGGAAGAACACATGTTGAGACAAAAGAATGCAACAAAAATCGAGGAAAATTCTAGAGAAAGAAGGGGAAGACGAATGAGGAAATTTATGAAGGCAACGTTAGCGACACTATTAGCTGCAAATATAGGAGGGATCTTTCAAAGTAATTCCGTAGAAGCAAGTTCAAAGGCCAGCTGCAGTATGACAATTCAATCGGATATTCATACAGAAAACAACTGGGCAAATGCAACCGGTCCCTGCAATGGGTTGGTTAACGGCTTTTATTCTGCAAGCGCTAATAACTTTCATGTTGTTGGCCACGTTACTACTGAAGTAACAAGAAGCGGTCAAAAGTTCACAATATCTATCTTCGAGGAGCCTTTTCAAGCGGAACTAACTGTAACAACTATCTTGAAGGCGAAACCGAAACCAGAGCCTAAGCCCGAGCCAAAACCAGAACCTAAACCAGAACCGAAGCCTCAGCCTAAGCCTAAGCCTGAGCCAAAACCACAACCAAAGCCAGAACCGAAACCTCAGCCTAAACCTGAGCCTAAGCCACAGCCTAAGCCAGAGTCAAAACCGACAACGAAGCCGGTGTCTAAACCTACAGAAACTCAAAGTCAAACAAATAAGACATCAACTTCATCTAATAGTAGCGGTGGAAGCAGTAAAAACACTTCAACAAATACCACAACAACATCAAAGGCAAAAGGCAATGAGGAAAATTCTAAATCAGTCACTGAAAAACAAGTAAAAGAGGTGGCGAGTGCATCAACTAAACCTTCTGGAGATAAAGAAAGCTCCAATGATGAAGCAGCAAAAGAAAAAGACGATAGCAAATCTGAAGATGAAAAGTCATCTGAAGATACTATAAATCAAGATGAGGATAACGGTGGTGATGGAGAAGAAAAATCAATTCAAACAGAAGAAAAAATTAATAGTCAATCTGCTTTAAAAGATGTTTCTAGTGATAGCAACCAAAATTCTAGTAACAATAAAATTTGGGTTGGCTTTTCCTTATTAATCTTAATGGCGATTGGAGGAGTTATTTGGTTTTTCAAATTTAGAAAGGTGAGATAGATTTGAATCGTATCAAATTCAAATTAATAGCATTTCTATTCTTTTTACTTGTAGGGGGAAGTATTTTCTTCTTCCCCTCTGCAAGTTCCGCTGAATATTCTCCATTTGATGTTCCAAGTACAGTAAGAAGTGGGTGGAATAAAACGCCTGGTGGGAAACATTACAAAGAGAACACCGGGAGAATGCTCATTTACGATGTATATTACAACAAATATATATCTGGCGGACAACGTATCGTTAACAAGAATTTTAACGGCACGGGAACACAACCTTATTTAGAATTTAGAGGCTGGTCAGTAATTTTTGGACATAAACGGCATTTAAGTTCTAATAACGAAACCTACATCGCAGCTCAAAAAGTTGCTGGTAGTGGAGCCGGGGCAATAAAAATATTTAAAGCACAGCAACGAGGATTATACGCTACCGAAGATCTTGAGTACAATAACCAAGGATCTGGTATCTATAACGAATGTTCCGCTTCAACAACGAATACTCCAAACTATGATTGTAATATGCGTTATGAAAGTGTAGGATTTGATGCTTATTTACCTCTTAATGAATTATTCCCTGACGACAGTAAAGATGCTGTTTGGTCCCTCTATCTAATAAAAAAGGTAGACTCTCATATTGTCTATACACCTCTAATAGTTCCTTTTGATTTTTCAAATAGAGATTTTAAATATGGGAGCATTTCTTTATCTAGCGGACAAAACACCAATAAACTGACGATGAATACCGATGAAGTTTTAAGGCGTTCCAAACCACGTGAAGCAGCTGCAAGTGTACGGGATGAGTTAGGGTCTGATCGTTACTTTACAAACAATACGACTTATACTCGTGTTGATTCGGAGGAATCTCAAACAGCTGTATGGTATGGAGTAAGGAGCCCTAAAGATAGCAATAAAACCAAATGGGCTGCCACTTCTTATTGGCGCTTTTCAGGAGATCAGGCCAGAATATCATATATTACTGAAAACGACCCACCTGAACATATTGCCGATAGTATCACTAATCATCGTTATCGAGATGGCAGTAATCATTGGGTTCAACCTAATGATACGGTGACTGTAATGCTCCGCCAATACGATAAAGAATCAGGAAATAAAAATCAGTTCTTAAGAATGCTTGGAAGTGGGGTTGAGGTTCGAGCACGACATGATTTCTTTGATGCCACTAACCATAACTACCATTGGGTCAAAAGTAATCATTTAGTAATTGAAGCAGCAAAAAGGACTGAAAATACCAAGTATGGAAAAGTCGAATGGAGTGTCACTCCTAAAACACATGGCCATACATATGACGTCCAGTACCATTACACTGATAATGTGGGAAATGCTGTAGGATATGATACTGGCTCAGGAAATACCGGTCTTAAATTAAGTGTTGATGGCGTCGCTCCGACTAATATAACAAACAGTCTTACAGGGGCAAGATATATTAACGGAAATGATTACTGGGTAAGAGAAAATGAATCAGTAACCATTACATTAAGACAAAGGGACCCTCATTCCGGAAACAAATACCAATATCTTAGATTATTAGGAAGTGGGGTTGAGGTTAGATCTCGCCATGATTTCGCCGCTGCTTCAGATTATAACAACCATTGGATTAAAAGTAACCACCTTGTTATCGATGAAGCTAATAGGACCGAAAATACTGATTATGGTACTGTGAAATGGAATGTTACCCCAAAAACACATGGACATAATTACGATATCCAATATCACTATTTTGATAATGTAAACAATGGTAGAGGATACGATACCGGTGAAGGAGACACAGGTATGAATTTACGTGTTGATAGCGTTTCTCCTTCTCATATATCCCATAGCTTAACCGGTGCCAAATACGTTAACAATAATGTTTATTGGGTAAACTCTGATGATAAAGTCACAGTACAATTGATGCAACATGACGGTGATTCTGGAAATAAGCGACAATATTTACGTTTGGCAGGCAACAATATCGATGTGCGTTCCAGCCACTATTTTAGTGAAAGTACTAATCACCAGGACTCGTTCTTTAAAAGTTCACACGCAGTTATTGAAGCGGCTAACAGACAAGAACAAACAGCTTATGGAAAAGTGAATTGGACAGTGGTACCCAAAACACACGGCCACCTTTATGATATACAATATTATTATCAAGATAACGTCGACAATATTAGCAATGTTGTAATCGATGAATCGGCTAAAGGTTATCAATCTACAAATATGAAACTTGGCGTTGATGATGCAGGACCAGTTATTCAATACCGAAATAATGAAGATACAGCTGATTTTTCTAGTAGAGATTGGAGCAAGGAGAGCATTAAGGTTCGACTCAAATTTAACGATGCTCATTCTGGTTATAAAAGATCCCGATATGTCTGGACACAATCCTCTAGTACTCCAACTGAATCGCAGTGGTCTTCCTGGTCAACCAACTCAAATTATGTAGTAACGAAATCAGGAAAAGGGCAATGGTACCTTCATGTACAATCTGAAGATAATGTTGGTAACGTGTCCACTACGTATAAAGGTGCTTATAAGTTCAATAACCCTCCAGTAGCTGGGTTTAATACAGATAAAACAACCTATTATCGTGATGGAACCATTAAGGTTACTTCGACTGCCACTGACCCGGATGGAGACCCACTGACTTACCATTATGTGCTTGTAAAAGCAGATGGCACTAAGGTAACCAGTACTTCCGTTAATCCTTCTTTTACTGGATTGGATAAGCCTGGTACCTTTACTATTACTCAAACCGTAAAGGATCCTGAAGGGGCAACAGATAGCATTACAAAATCGGTAGAAGTCGTGAATAGACCGCCTACTGCAGGATTCAATACCGATAAAGCAAAATATTTTAACAATGAATCAATTAAAATTACATCTACTGCTTCTGATATTGATGGTGATAAATTAACATACGTTTATGAGTTAACGAAGCCTGATGGCAGTAAAGTTACTTCTTCCGCTGCTAATCCTACGTTTAATGGTTTGCAATTAATTGGTGTTTATACCATAGTACAAACTGTTAAAGATACCTATAACGCTACAGACACCATCACTAAAACAATCGAAGTGGTTAACAGACCTTCAACAATTACGTTGACGTATGACCCAACTGATCCTTATGAAGGAGATACAATTAATGTTTGCGTAAGGGTTCATGATGCAGATGGTCATAAAATGGATGTGAAAATCTATGTTACAGAAGAGGGGACATTTGAAAAGACAGTACTTACTAAAACAAAAGTAGTCTCCGATACCAAACATTGCTACAGCTTTGTTTCCAAACATAAGAAATATACATTCCGGGCAACCTCCGATGACGGATATGATGAGACTGAGGTTACAACCTGGGTGAATGTAAAACCTCTAACCCTAAAAGGTTACGTCAAACACACCCCAGATTGGCAAAATAAACACCAGTCATTAGGTCACAAAGATAATCAGTTCTATAGCGGAGAAAAATTCTTGTTAGAAGCTGATGTTTCACCATACCCAATCGAATATGTTAAAAGTACACTAAAGGCAACACAGGCCAATTCTGTATCAATTAACAGAACAGTCAGCCTGGGAAAAACTACCTCAATTCTTTATAAAGGAGAGTTGTATGACCCTGCTTTTATAGAATACCCAACAAATATAAAGCCAGGGCCGGCTATCTTTGAATTTGAAGTAAAGTATACAAACGGGGTTATCAAAAAAGATAGTGTACCAATAGAAATTCTTGCAGATTCTTATAAAGCGTTTAAGCTTCATAGAAAGTATTAATCAATAAAGAAACTCCACAGCTACCAAATGTAGCAATGGAGTTTTTTCTTTTTATACATAATTTTTCTTTTCAAGTTTAGGCTTTGGTGTAACAATCAGAGGTGGGAGAATTTCATCGTCTTTAGCAGTTGTAATGTTCTCAGAATTATTTAGAATATCTATAGAGTAATTCGCTCCAGTTGAGCAGCCGCTCATTAGCAATCCGATAGTAATAGAAAAGGTTACAAGCAATTTTTTATTCATGGTGACACTCCTTTATTTGGTTAGGTTTGATTTATTAAGAAATTCTCTTGAATACGCAAAATATTTAGCAGCATTTTTATATTTTCCATTAGCATAATAGTGATCCCCCAGAAACAGACAGTAATTAGATAAGGAAAAATATTTTTTTTCCATTTCTAACGCGGGAACTACTTTAGAGAACAATAATTTCTGTAATTCTTCATATTTATCAAGCAATAATAGATTATAAAAGTTAAATTCTAAATAAAACTGATTTTTTAAGTCAGGGTGTTTAATCAACAATTCAAAGCCTTTTTGAACTAGCTGAAATGCCTCTTTATTGTTATTTCTTTTATGTAGTTCCTTAACTAAAGAAAGGATAGTTTGAACGTGAACATAAGGGGTCAATTGATCTTCCTTACTTAAAATTTCTTGAAAAAGATCAATTGCTTTATCTAGCTCTCCGATGACACCGTACAGAAAGCCTAAATTATGCTGGATTGTTAAGGAAATATCTTTGTAATGTATCTGGCCAGCTAAGTCTAAAGCGGTTTTATACTGAGAAATTGCTTCCTCCATATTATTATTCCTTCGATGAGTAATCCCTAATAAAACATGACAGTCCACACATCTCTTTAGAAGATAAAGCTCCTGGTAAATCTCTAGTGCTGATTGACAATATTTTAAACAAATAGCGGTTTTTTTCAATCTTGCGGCAGCGAGCGAGTAAGCATAGTATAGGTCAGCTATTTCTAAATTATTTAACGTAAACATCGTAACTAGGCTCACTGATTTTTCAAAGAAATATAATGACTTCTCTGCCTTTTGGGTGTGGTAGTAATAATAACCTAATGCTTTATAAAAGAAATATCTTAACTCAGATGGAAGCTGGGCTTCTTTTGAAAAAATTGATTGTATCAATTGGGGGAGTTCTTTAAACTGCTTTCTTTCCACAAAGTAGAAAATAGAAATAACTTCAAATCTCAAATTTAACGCTTCTGAAAAGTCCTTATTTAAAAGTTCCTTATAAACTTTCTCTGCATTTTGTATGTCCTTATTTAGCAGAAAGTTATAAAATTCTTGAATCTCTCTTTCTCCAAATTCATTGTTAAGAGTGCTATCCTCAATACCTAATTTCTTAATTAATAAATTTTTAATTTCTTCACTCGGGTAAATGACTCCGTTTTCTATCTTAGATAGATATGAAATCGAACAAATTCCCTTTGCTAGTTCATTTTGGTTTATTTTCTTTATTGTTCGTACATATTTAATCTGTTGGCCAAAGGTAAACTTCTCAAGCATTTCCTCCCCCCTTCCTATAACAAGTTATATGTATATTTTACTATCTTTAGTAATATATTGTAAGTTGTGTGTAGGGGAGTTTGTCGATGAACGGGTATGAAATTTACAGATAAAGCATCAATAAAAACAATATAGTTCAAGAAATTGAACTTTTATTAAAGAATTTCCTATTTTTTTAGTTGTTTTCCACTTTTATTGAATAACTAATTGAAATATCTAGGAAAATGCAGTAGGTATATTGATCGAGAACTGAAGTTTGATAAACAAATTAGAGGGTAAGTATCAGATATGCATAAAGTCCTAAAAAATTGTTGCAAGAAAATATTTACTCTAGAAAAGGATAAATGTATTATAAATTAGCCATTCTAGTTTAACATTTTATGCAATCACGAACTTGTGTTCGCTATTAAGAAAAGGAATTTTTTAGTATACTTTATTAAACAAAAGTATCTTAAATTTTATGGAACCTTATATTATTAGGGGGAATAATTAGCTTAAGATAAAGTAGAGTATCATCAGGTTTATCCTACTGATCATTTAAAAAACCAGATAAATCAATTGGAAAATAACCACTGATAGCAACTGATTTTAAATTTGTACTCTAATTTATTGTGAAAAAATACAATTAAACCTACATTCATCTTGTAAATTAAAACTAAGAAAATCTATAGTTAAAGGATGATAGAATTGAAACAAGAAGTCATTTTAAATGTACTATTTTATATAAAGAGAACAATTTTTAGAAATGAAGAAAATAATAACCTTATTGAACTCATTTATATAACAAAAGAGGAAAAAGAAATAAAGAACGGTATTTCTCTTACTACTCCTGAAATTTTGACATCTTATATTAATGAATTTAATGAACAAAATCTAACAGGGTTAAATTTGTCTTATGAGGAAGGGGTAGACCAACAAGTATACATTACAAAAGAAGAAGCTGAGTACTTACTGGAGATTTCTGCAGATGAACAAAAGTTTGTGGAAGCTTGTCATAACATTTTAAAAGCTTGAACTAGGATGGTGAGAAATGGTAAAATCAAACTATAGTTTTTATTGATTTTGTAATTTTATTGCAACCATATTTAGGTTAGCAGGTCCTTATATAAAACATATGCGTCCTTTGGGATGATCTAGAAAACACTATTTTTGTGTTTATTTTAGAACATTCTAAAGGGCGTTTTTTTGCGTTTTAGAGGGGGCCCATTAGAATCATTAAAACTATAAAGTAAAAACTTTATAGAAGGGTTGTGTTGTTAATGTTTAAAACAAAGGCTAATTTTTTCTGGCGAAATGGAGGAGATTGTTATGTTTAAGTTAACATGCTTTGCTCCGATTGAGCCTGAACAGTTAGGAAAAGCTTTAAAGAGTATCCACTTCAAACAGGTGAGAAATGGATTTGAATGGGCTATTGATGGTTCAACTTTTCGTATTGAGCCATTTGAAAACCAGCCTAGAACTTCGCTAAAAGGGTATCGAATTACATTTAATTGTGATTTATCTGGAGGGTTGTATTTATTTGATCTATCTTTAGGATGCCTCGGTGCATATGTAACAGGGATTGAATTTATACTTGAACATCCATCAATGTTCCATGCTAATTGGATGAAAGAGATGCGTAAAAGGCCATCATTTAAAATGATAGATGCGAGAGGGCTATTTTTCAAAGATGGAATTAACATTGTTCTAGTAAATGACTCAGTGACAATTAAAATTCATAGCAGAAAAAATAAAAAACTAATATTGGCGGATTGTATAAAACAGATTGATCTTATTCGGGAAGAACTGCAGCCGAATGATTTCAATCTGTTTTCGTTTCAAAGGGAGGATATCGCATAATGGTTGAGTTTTACACCAAAGATGCAACGCAGTTTATTGTTACTTCTGAAAAGATTTATCGAAATGGTGAAGTCGTAATTCAGGGCAATATTCATATTCATCATCTCATATTAAATGAGCCAGCGTGGATTGATGTTCAGCAAGGAGAAGATAAACCACCCATTTTTCTTAAACTTGATAAAGTATCTGCTGTATTACCTAGCCAGGAATTCTTTAACGGGGATAGGTGCCATCGGAATGCTTACCAGGTTTCCTTCTATGTTCATAAAACAGAGGGTTGGGTCATGGAAAAGGAAGTATTATCAGCTGTTAATGATATGCATGTACGCCAAATTTTAAAGGCTAAACATGGTAGAGACATTCGTTCAGTTTCTTCTGAGCTTTTATCTGATACTGAACTTTCAATTACTTATTAACCTGGAGGGGATTAAAAAATGGAGTCAATTATTTATAGAGTTTTACTAAGCGGCCATAAGTTTGCTAAGGATGTAATTGTGAACGAGGATAATTTGTGTAGCTTTCTTCATACAGTACGAAATTGTCCTTTAGTTGTAGTTATGGGACCTGAAAATACTATATCTCTACGCATAGAACATGGAAACATTATTGGAGATGAAAAGATCAAAAACCAACTGCAGGAGATTGAACATGCAGAACAAGCGGGAAACTGGAGACCTTTATCTCTGTATCAAATCTCTTACTATTGTATACTTCATGAAACCGTTTACTTATATGCAGAAAACCAGGAACAAGCCAAGAAAGATTTCTTAACTTGGTCAATTTTTGAACCAGAGGTCATTGTTTTAGTGGCTTAATCTTAGAACTCCATACTCCCTTTCTAGTGGGGAACTTATTCTCAGGTTCCCAATACTAGATTAGGGAACCTAATGAAGTGAAAGAAATGAGTAGAATACCAGCTGCAAGATTAATGGAAAAGTTCATTGAGGATGGACACTACCCAGAGTTTAAAAAAACTGAGGGGACGTATTCTGCCTCATCATTTCGATATCCATATACAAAATACGTTTTACCTTCGTCTTGGCGGTAATCCACCTTTAAAACATTATATGATTGTTTGATAATTTCAAAATTAAATTCCATCTAATCACCTCACCAATATATTTTCCCAAAAAATAGACAAAATCCATGATGAAATTAAATTGGCAGAGCAAAGAACTGAGAAGAGTTCCTTGGTTCTTTTTTACGTTCTTTAATTATACAGGGTTCAATTTGGCTTCTCTTTTGTTATTACCCAAGTACAAAATACCGATCATAAAAAAGTTTTGCCGAACGGTTGTGAAAAGGAACCGGCATGGCTCTTTATGATTACGTAACCAAAAAAATTAAGGAGTGTGGAACAAAATGGCATGTAAAGAAACGTATCCAGGTATCTGTTCAAGTGAAACAAGGGTGACCGTCTGCGGTTCATCTTACTCAGCAAGTGCTATCTCTGGCAGTGTCCGTGTGAATACCCCATGTACATTCAAATACACGATGACATTGCAACGATGGGATCATAATATCGGGCAGTGGTTTGATTCAGGATCACGCACCGGATACAGTAACGATGGGATCTCCCAAACATTCAATTTATCTAGGAACAATTTTGACTATCGCCTAAAAGTAGAGCCAAATGCGTCTGGGGCGCGCGTTTGCTATTCGCCAGTGTTTAGACACTAAACGCCTGCTATTCCCAGCTGTGTGACGACACGAGAATAAGAAAAGGAACCTCTCATGTGATTTTTTGCCTGGGAGGTTTTTTATATAAAAAAATCGTGTTAAGGGTTGTAAAATCTAGTGCCGAACGTTCTTTATCTACTAGGTAGGAAAAAAATAAGCATAAAGAGAGGATTTTTTATGAGTACAATCGATATTCCTTTATGGACTACTATTCTGGGCAACTTTGGATTCCCTATTGTGATTACGATCTACCTCTTTTTGAGGTTTGAGAGGAAACTGGAAAAGTTAGAAGAAGTCATACTGAAATTAGCGGAGGTCATAAACAAAAATTAGGATAAATGAAATCGTCTGCGTAAATTCTCCAAAATTATACAAAATTTTGGTACAATTTAAGAGAGGTAAAGCTAGTCAAATAGGAAAGACCTATTTTTTTTGGTCATCAATACGAACGTACGTTCCGAAAAGGAAGGTGGGCGTTTGAAAATGCGCAATTTATCGACGGATTTGACAGGGTATTTGAAGGCGAACGAAGATCAATTGAAAAACTCTATCATTCATTCATTTTTGGCCATTCCGGAAAATATGGAGCTATTAAAACAGGTAATTGAAGGCCCAAACGATCATTTAATCCATCAATTAGATGAATCGTTTAAGGAATTTTACTTTCGGATCAGGTTTACTAGCTATCTATCTAAGACCATTCATTTTCACTCCATCAACTTTGATAAGAGGCATAGACAAAATACTGATAGGTTTAGATTGATCTTGGATAAACCTTTGAGCAGCGAAACAGAAACATCACTCCTCGATGTGCTGGCGACAACAGAGTTCAAGAACGAACTTAGTGAGATTGAGATGTCATTCGGGATCGAGGACCAGCTTACGAATTATTGGCTATACGAGGGGTATCGGCAATTGACGGAAAATCAGCGCCAAATTATAAGTTTGGCCTATCTTCATGGTTTGACCGACTCAGAGATAGCCCATAAATTAAATCGATCCCAGCAGGCAGTTTCAAAAAGTCATGCGAGGGCTTTGAAGAAAATGAGAGATTTTCTCGAAACGGCAAGTAAGAGGGAGGAACATAGATGAGAGATAGTTTATATACGCTTGTAAAACGATCCAAGACGGATGTTCAATCAATGAATAGGGTTATCGAGATGTTTTCCCCGAAAATTCTATCTTCCCTGAACCAAACCAACCATCAGGATAGGGAAGATTTATCGCAAGAGATCAAAATGAAATTGTTACTTTGTATAAAAAATTTTGATGTGGAAAACACTCCAGGCTATTTTCAAATGATGGAGCAACTCAAAGAACGAGACGTTGCGCAGCGATGAATCATACATGAGATTTGGGGGACGGGAAAAAAATTGTGTAAACGGGTTGTATTTAACCATGTGAGTCTTTCTCTATTAAGTAGCTATTCATAGGAACGTGGGGAACGCTTCCCCGAAGTTCCTATGAGTAAGTACAAACTAAAACGAAGGAGTGTTTGGATATGGATTTAATGGTCTTAATGGTTCAAGAATGGGTCAACAGCACATATGGAGGACGAAACGGTTATGTGCCAGCTCCGGAAAACGGAAAAACAGGGTGGTCAACGGTATATGCCCTCACGCGTGCCCTGCAGATTGAATTGGGGATTGGAACCCCGGCCGACAATTTTGGACCTGGTACAAGTTCCGCTTATAAGGCTTGGGGTGAAATGGAATTTGGGAAAGTACCCGAAACGACGAAAGGGAAAAATATCGTTCAAATCCTACAAGGGGCTTGTTATTGCAAAGGTTATGATCCAGGCCGCTTCCATGGAATTTTTGATGAGAACTTAAAGAATGCCGTGATTCGACTGCAAACCGATGCGGGATTGCCCGTTCGTAACGGAAAAGTATATGATTACGTGTTTAAAGCGTTCCTGACCATGGATGCCTATGTTCTGACAATCGGCGGCGATCCTAGAATTCGGCAAATGCAGCAGGAATTGAATAACAAATATTATACAACATCCGGCGTGCAGCCATGTGACGGCCATTATCAAAGAGGAACGAATAGAGCGTTGATCTATGGCATTCAAACAGAAGAAGGGATTGAGCCAAGCCTTCAAACAGGCAGCGTGGGCCCGACGACCAGGGACCGATTGCCGACATTAAGTTTAGGTAGCAGTGGCAACTTTGTTAAGTTGCTCCAATATGCCCTCTATGTGAACGGGTTTGACCCTGGAGCCTTTAGCGGGATTTACGACAGTGCCGTCAGACAAGCCGTACTGAGTTTTCAAAGTTTTTGCATGTTGCCTGCTGATGGTGTCACTGGAAAGCAAACATGGCTTTCCGCTTTAGTGAGTACCGGGGATTCAACTAGAAAAGGGACGGCTTGTGATTGTGTAACCATGATTACCCCTGCGCGGGCTCAAGCACTGAAAGCGGCAGGGTATCAGACAGTGGGGCGTTACTTAACGAATGTGCCTAATTCCTCGTTGAATAAAAAAATTCAACCTGGTGAGCTGCAGAACATCTTCAACGCTGGATTGACTGTCTTCCCAATCTATCAGACAATCGGGAGTTATTTGGACTATTTCAGTCTTGAACAAGGTCGCATTGACGCTCAGGCGGCGTTGAATGCCGCCAGGGAGTATGGCTTCTTGAAGGGTACAACCATTTATTTTGCTGTGGATTTTGACGTCCTTGGTCACGAAATAACAGAGAATATCATTCCTTATTTTATTGGGGTGAACGAGAGAATGAGTAATCTTGGGGGTATTTATAAAATCGGGGTTTACGGGCCAAGAGCGGTTTGTATCCGAGTTTCTGCGCAAGGGTTGGCCACAACAAGTTTTGTGAGCGGCATGTCCACTGGATATAGTGGTAACCTTGGTTACCCTCTCCCTGGGAACTGGGCTTTTGACCAAATTTCCACTATTTCGATCGGTTCTGGTACTGGCCAAATCGAAATTGACAACAATATCAAGTCTGGCAGATACAATGGGGAAAGCAAAGTAGACCCTCAAGCTCAATACCCTGACAATCCAGACATGTCGAACCACGTATTCTTTGATTTAGTGGATAAAATCTATGATATTGCGTTTGATCACACGGGTGGGGATATTCCAGAGGCAAATATACTCGTATGCCAATATCTGAGAGGAAAGCGTTATTTTGGATCTCTTTGGAATATGGCAGCTGGTTTTTTGGATGACGAATTTATGGCTAAGGTAGATAGTCAATTATATAACCCAACCATTAATGAAATCTACGATCCAAAATTTAAGGTCGATATAGGTGTTTATCATTTAGCAGCCACCCTGAATAGTGTTTTACATCATGGAACGATCAATAAGGCCATTGTGGATTTTGCTGGTTGGGCCGGGGATTTGGTTGACGCTGCTGGGACATCTGCGGTTGCAGAGGGTTTCGACTCAGCTTATGACGCAGCATTACACCTAATTGGGCATCTCGATGAAACCAAGAGTAGGTTTTCAATGACCGATTTTATAGGGGATGTGGATGCGGTGAACATCGGAAATATGCTACTCAATATCCCACAACCAATAAATAGTTTATTGCGACATTACTATGAAGATAGATATAAAGTACGGTTCAGTCTGTTCTTTGAAAGCCGATTCTCGGGAGACCCTAATTTAGTGCAATCTCAAAGCACGTACGTACTGACATCGGATGAGGCGGGTATGTTGGAGATTCGAAGGCTTTTCATGTTTGCATTCGAAACTCCTGGTTATTCGATTGAGCAAGGAGAAGAAGTCGCCAGGGCCTTCAAGGACATCCTTGTTCGGCTATCAAACGAAGAATAGAGTTCTCGAATCAAAAAGGCTAACCACCATATGGCGGTTAGCCTTTCTTCTTTGAATTTGGCGTCGAGTTAATCGTTTTGGTATTGCAATTCAATCGTTTTAAACTGATGCTTATAATTAAAAGCATAATGGACGATTAATGTATTGGGTGACTCCCATTCCAATTCATAGGTCCCTTCCGAAAATGGTTTGTATTCCCGATCGACATCGAGCCTGGTCTTGGTCAAAGCGGTCATGAATAAGCCTGTATTGGAAATCTGGTAAAGTTTGACATACCCTTTTTCGATCACCACAAATTTTTCGCTTTGATCGGGTGAGGAGAACGTGGTGTATTTGGTTTCCATGAGCAGATTCGGTGCGCTAGTCACTAAGATGAAAAAGATCCCAACCCCTATCGCCAACCATTTCATCCCTTTATCCGTTAACATATATACAGCTGAAATGACGGCTGCAATAATGAGCAAGGCGCTTATGGTATGATGCCCGATGCCTTTGGATGGCGGCCCTAGTTGAAAGTAAATACCCTTTGTATCCATCACCAATTGTATGAGCAGAAGGAATAAGCTGACACCAAGGCCAATGATGGCCATCTTATTACGTTTGATCATTAGATTTAACCCTCCCTTACCTTTGAGAACCTATCGCACAAAGTATATCATAATTAAGATCAATACATTGCGAGAACTCTTGTAGATGGTTGGAAAGACGAATATAATGGATATGTGAAATATTAGAAGATTGCCATCATCCATTTTAGAAGAATGCGGGTCATGGTTTCTGTTAAAGGGAGGACTGTTTTATTGAAAATCATTAAAATCGGATTGGTCGGTATGTTGGCAGCCGGATTGTTGACGGCATGTAATGGAAATGACGCTAAATCGGTTACGAAAACGGACGATCAGCCAGCCGCGGTTGAAAATGATACGGTTGAATTTTCTCCGGAAGCAAAAGAATGGATTGCTGAAATGGCGGCGGAGTTCAATCGGGCACCGGAGGAAAGTTTTGATGAATTAAAGCAAGAAGATGTTGGATTTGTTTATTATACAAAAGCCAATGAACTCTATGAAAATATGCAGCACTATATTGATGACAAAAATGAAAGTTTCGATGAGGACTTTGCCAACTTGCGAATGCTTGCAGCTGGAATAAGCCATGATCAATTTGAACGGACCGCCCATATCGATGATACGGGGAAAGAAAAGGACAACCTTGAAAATGCTGAGGATTGGAAACCCGTACCGGCAAGCATGGAGACGGCGTATCAATACATGGGACAATTACTCAACGATTTGGACGTTGCCATCAATAAGGGCGGCAAAGGGAATTCTTTTGGAGTGTCACACTTAACGAATGGCGACAAGGTGAATGAACTGGAGTCGTTTATAAAACAGGACAGCTGATAAAAAACACCTTTCTTTGGAGAGGTGTTTTCTTTTCGCCGATTAGTCGAATCACTATTTATCTTTGAAAATTACAAAAAACCGGACAGAGTTTCTGTACCGGTTTTCGTACACCTGTATGACCATAGCGACCGACTGTATGCCTGGTATTCTCCTTCTGACTTAAATATGTGTTTGATGTTTTTTTGTGAGTCACTTGACCTGTAAATAGAGTTGAGCCACGCTGAAAACTTACTTCTCATTGGTTTCATAAAAAAAGTGTACGTTAAAACCAGGCTGAGGTTGGATTATGTTATTGTCGAAAATGAGAATATCTATCAATATAGGCCTAAGTATCTACAAATTTCACGGTATATTTTAAATTGTGTTAATTAATAGGAAAAAGGAGGATATGAGTATAAGAAAAAACAAATGATTTCGGTGTTGGTTTTTGCAGTATCTCTGACAACCCTTAAATACTATAAAACTTATATAGGAGTATCTAGATGAAACTAATTGTTTGGAATGCTGCAATGCGTTTTAGAGATAAATTGGAACACTTAAAACCCTATCAAGCAGATATTTTAATTATTCCAGAATCCGAATCTCCGGAAAAATGGGGACAAACTAAACTCCAAGACGTTAATCAATTCCTTTGGTTTGGTGAGAAAGTTAATAAGGGGATTGGAATATTTACATTAAATGAACATTATAAAATTGAACTTCACCCTTTGTATAACAAGGATTTTCGCTATATTATTCCGTTGTTGGTAACTGGAAAACGGAATTTTATTCTCTTTGCGGTATGGTCACAAAATACAAAAGCAAAATTTGAAAGTTACATTGGTCAAATATATTTAGCCCTAAAATATTATGACACTTTGTTGAAGGAACCCTGTGTTATTGCTGGGGATTGGAATAGCAATAAGAACTTTGATCATATCAGGAGGGTTGGTACGCACACGGATGTTGTCAATCTATTGAAAAGTAAGGGTATAACTAGTACATACCATCATTTTTATAACGAAGAGCATGGTGATGAGTCACAGCCTACCCACTATTTTCGAAAAGAATATGCAAGACCATTTCATATCGATTATATTTTTACTTCTACACATATACTACCATCGCTAATTAAAATGGAAGTAGGGAAACATGAAAATTGGATTAAATTAAGTGATCATATGCCTTTATTTACGGATTTTAAGGTATCCGACAGCAATAAATAAATAAATAAATAAATATTGCCTATAAATCCAAATAATAGTAAAATAAATTTGTAACATTTTATTATTTTATTATTTTTAGCAACCAATCTTTGGTTAGCGGGCTATGTTTATTAAACGTATGCGTTCTTTGGAACGATTCTTTTACACATTTTTCTGTGTTTATTAGAGTCATTCTGGAGGACGCTTTTTTGCGTTTTAATAAAAAATATACCAGAAAGGTGGAAAAGAAAATGGCTGTTACAATGTCACTGTTATTAGGAAAACCAGGAGATGTTATTGAGGATTGTAGAAAGGAAATCAGGCTTTTACCCTCAAATGACAGGTATCGCATTTCTGCAGAGATACTTCTTAGAAATGGAGAGCGTCGCTATTTTCGAGCAAAGTCTATTGATAGGAAGTCTGCTACACAAGAGATACTCTTGTTTATTGCAGCTGTCGAGAATGCAACTGGAGAAACAATAATGTGGAGATTAAAGGGAGAGAAAACTTATCATATGAGCACTAATTATGAGGTAAGACCTTCTTTTATTCAGCGTACCAAAAAAGCCATTCTCGGGTACTTCTTCGACATCGAAGAGTAAGAGGCAATTAGTTTAAGAAAGCATTTAAGAGACTTTAAGAAAGGTTGTTGGAAACATTGAAAAATCATTTTGCAATTGCGAAAGAGGAGCTAGGCTTTTATGGTTTTGAAAATACTTCTCTACAAAATTTGTTAGCAGTATTAATTGGACCGAAAGCAAAACCAGTTGTAACTGGCCAGTTGTCTTCATTAGGAGTAAAAAGGCTCTCTTCATTATCTAAAGAAGAGTTACTTCAATATGAAGGTATTGGTGAAACAACTGCAGATCGAATTATCGCCTGTATTGGACTTGCTGGACTGCTCAACAAATATAAGTTTGAGGATAGCTATATTGTCAGAAGTCCTGAAGATGCTGCTAAATATATGTCTGATATGTCTACACTAGATCAAGAACATTTTGAGGTGCTATTTCTTAACTCAAAAAATGTGGTTATTGGGCGTAAGACAATATTTAAAGGATCTTTAAATGCAAGTATCGTACACCCTAGAGAAATCTTTCGTGAGGCAGTAAAACTAAGCGCAGCATCAATAATAGCTGGTCACAACCATCCTAGCGGAGACCCGTATCCTTCAAGGGAAGACATCGAAGTTACCAAAAGATTATCTGAGGCAGGGAAGCTAGTGGGGATCGATTTATTAGATCACATTATTATTGGTCATCACGGGAATTTTACTTCATTAAAAGAAAAGGGGTATTGTTAATGAATAGCCTTAACCTAGTGGGGCGACTTACAAAAAAGCCTATTATTAAAGGTGATGAACAGAAAGTTTGCCTATTCACATTGGCTGTTAATCGTAATTACACAAACCAAAACGGTGAACGTGAAGCTGACTTTATTCAGATAAAAACGTTTAAAAAGACTGCTAACAATTGTTATAAATACCTGGACAAGGGTAGTTTAGTTAGTGTTACTGCTTCTATTCGTACTGGATCTTATATGAAAGACAATAAGAAGATTTATACTATGGAAGTTGTAGCAGAAGATGTACGTTTTCTCGATACAAAGAAAAGTATCAATGAAAATAGTAATGGAGATCATCATCAATATAACCAATCCCATGATGACGACCCGTTCCCTGGTAGCGTTGAAACCCATGAGGAATGGCCATTTTAAGATTGGAGAGAATAAAGCGTTCGTTCCTTTGTGAATGAGCGCTTTTCCTTTTTAAAAAAGAATTTGGAGGCATAGAATGAAAAAATATCGTGTACTAGATGAGTCTAATATATTTTCTGCTAGTGCTGAGGAGATACGAGAATACCTAGAAGTAAGTTTTGGAGAAAAGTTTGGATTTCTTCCTATGTTTCAGGAATCGGAAGATGAAGGTTATTTAGAAATTTACCTCCATACTGATACTTATGAAATTTTGGAGGATCAGGAGCTTACTAAACTCGAAGAAATGGATATCACGGAGTCTGACTCCTTAAAAGCCATTTGTTCAATCTTAGGGCTTCGGATTGAAAATTAATAGATCTCCAAAATGAAGAAAGGGTCTTGTGTTTCCCTTTCTTTTTTAATTATGAAGGAGGAATTTTTTTGAATCTGCCAGATTGTTATCTCGATTCAGCAGTGACCGAACCGTTTTTTTAAAAGGCCAAGGAGTACATTCCCTTTTTAGCTTACTTCGGGATTCAAAGTGCGTTTGCATAGAAAGATAAGATGTTCAAAGTGGTTGCTTTGACCCACCTAAGGAATCATTACAAAAAAGGTGAGGTATCAAGGGACCAACTCAATGAGCTTATAGAATACTTAGATACTTTTCGCGATCCTTATCAGGACTTTTACGAAAAGGCTGGATTTCGGACTTGGACAGATACTAAGAATAATATTTTAGGAGGATTATTAAATGAGTCATGTAGGAAATAAAATTAGGGCTGGCTTCTTTGCCACTCCTGAACGACAAGGTGAGTATTTCGCTCACTTATTAGAAGTTGAAGGGAGCGGAGTGTGGCTAGATCCCACATGCGGTGAGGGTGAAATCCTTAAACAACTAACAGCTGCCTTTCAGAAAGAAGATTGTAGGATTACTACATATGGTGTGGAGTTGGATAAGGGAAGAGCGGATAAAGCAAAATCTGTATTAGACCATACAATTAATGCACCTATTGAATCTATGGTCATTCAAAATGAAGCTGTATCATTTTTATACTTAAATCCCCCATACGATTTCACAATGAAAGGGATAGATGATGAATCAGCTGACAGAAAAGAGTGGACTGAGCTTTACAGAAACACCAAATATCTTAAGGAACAAGGTCTCATAATGTATGTGATTCCTTCTTATCGTTATTCCGATAAGCGGATCGCTAGGTTTTTGGCCACACATTTTTATAATGTAGGCATGATGAGATTTTCGGATGATGATTATGATGATTTCCGTCAGTGTATATTTATCGGTAATAAAAAGACAGGTAAGCATAAGGAATTTAATCAAAAGCTGTTTGACTTCCTTATTCAAATGGAATCTGATGAATTTGTGATGGAAAATGTTACACCGGTAGACCGCTTCGTTGCTGCCAATAAAAAGTGGAGTGTTCCTGCAGGAGTAGAAAAATTAAGGACATTCTATACCAAGTTAGCAAATAAATCAGATTTTGTTGAAGGGATTCGAAAAAGTAAAGGGTTTCAGGCCTTTAAAAACCGTTCTAAACCACGCCAGCTAGATATTGGCAACCCTATTCTACCCTTAAATGTTGGCCAACTGGCTCTCTTACTAGCTTCTGGAGCCGTTAATGGAGAAATTGGAGAGGGAGATAATTATCACCTTGTACAGGGACTAGAGCTTGTGAAAAAAATTCCGAGTGAGGAAAAGAAAGTGCACGATAATGGCAGTGTGACCACGATTACAAAAATTCGCACACGACGTGAAGTCAGCGTTAAGGTAATCACGCCTCAGGGGAAAATTTTGAAGCTCGTTTAGAGACAATAAACTAACAGTCTTGACCTAAAGAACAACCTTTTTTATAGGAGGAAAGAATGTGTATTCCCATAATGAAATAGTATTCAAAGAAGAACAAATGAAGATGCTCGTAGCAAAGGATGCACTGCTAAAATTAGTGTATAAAGATATGATATGCAATAGGAAGCATTCAAGTGATGATGCATTAAAAATCATATTTAATGGCTATGTACTTGATGATCCGATCATGGAGGAAGAATATCGTAAATTCTCCAAGTAGTAATCTTTAAATTAGGGGGAAAAAGTATGTTAAAAAATAGTGCTAACCAATTACCTTCTAACACAGAAAAAGTTGTAAAAGAATTAATAGATATTTACTGGTCAGATATCTATAACTCTCAAGTGATTGAGAAAACTATTGAGGCCGCTGCCAACTTACCTATACCGCAAACCATACAGAAATTTATAAACTCTATGGATTGTATAGTTAAGTCAGAAATTAAGGTATCTCCTATGTACGTTATTGAACCGTATGGAGAGGCATTGGAAAAATTAAACCCTGGTTATTATTCTGAAAAATGTTAATGTCCCCTTTAAGTAGACATTCAAAAAAACCTTCATGTTACCATGGAGGAAAGAATACTACTTGGAGGGGATTTTTTCTATGGCAAAGAAAGGACAAACTTTTAATAGCTATTCGGAAGAGTTTAAACATAATGCCGTCATAAAATACGTGAATGGCTCTAAGAGTTATAAAGTATTGGCAGAAGAATTGGGAATCCGTAACTGCAGCCAGCTTAAAGTATGGGTTAAGAAATGGAAAGATGGAGTACCGTTTGATGAGCGTTCAGGAGTCTCTAACCCTTTAAAAGGTAGGCCTAGGACTAATTTCAAATCGGTTGAAGAGGAAAGAGATTATTTAAAAGCACAGGTTGAATTTCTAAAAAAGCAGTATCCAAATCTGCTAAAGGAGGAGGAAACATCCCCAGAAGAATAAAATATGAACTAGTTGATGAGTTAAGAGGTACCTATCCGGTCTCCTGGCTGCTGGAGATTGCCTATATCAAACCGGCTAGCTATTACAAATGGAGAAAAACGACTGTTAAACGGGAAGAGAAGGCTAAGGATGAACAAGACATTCGAGAGCACATCTTGGGGATTCATTTCATGAATCCTGAATTTGGCCGGCCTCGTATGACAGATGAATTAAATGAAAACGGGTATTTAATCAACCACAAAAGGGTCTATAGACTAATGACGGAAATGGACATACAATCTGTCATCCGAAAGAAGAGAAAATGGCACGGTCGTAATCCTTCTATCCTCTTTCCTAATCGCCTTAAAAGAAATTTCAGGGCTGCAGGACCTAATCAAAAGATGGTAACGGATATAACATATGTGTCTGTTGGAAATGAATTTTATTATTTATCGGTTATCCAGGACCTCTTTAATAACGAAATAGTAAGTTGGGAGCTATCTAAGAGAAATGATCTGGAACTTGTGTTAAATACAGTATCAAAGTGGACAAAGAAAAAAGACGTAGCTGAAGCCGTTCTCCATTCAGATCAAGGCTTTCAGTATACGTCAAAGCTATACAGCAGTCGATTAGAGGATTACAGCATCAAGGGCAGCCACTCTCGCAAAGGAAACTGCCTGGACAATGCCTGTGTAGAATCGTTCTTCTCACACCTCAAAACTGAGAAGCTGTATATAAATAAGTGTAGGTCAAAAGAAGAACTAGAAGAAGCTCTTGAGGATTACATTTACCATTACAATTACAAACGCAGACAAAAGAAACTAAAGAAACGCGCGCCGATAGAATATCGACACGCGCTCACTGCTTAGCTTTTTATGTTGTCTACTTGACAGGGACAAGACCAAAACGTAGAGTTTTTTATCAAGAGGATATGGACTTTATCATTTAAATACAGGAAAAAAGGCAAGGTTCTTTTGTTGGAACCTTGCTTTTTTATTACAGGGGTAGCGTCAGGAAAATGCGGTTATCTTAACCATCCAAAACGGATGACTTTACAGTATTCAATGTAAAGTTATCCGTTTTTTGTTTCTTTAAAGACTATTTAACCACACTAATTTTTATAGTATTTATAGTAAATAAAGAAAGGAGGAAGATTATCTGAAATTAAGAGATTGAGAGCTTTCTAGAATGAATAAAAGAACAATTTCAACAGGAGGATTTTATGAGAGTAATTACCCTTTCTACAAAAGAAGGAAAGATTCGGTACATGTTAATAGATCATAATAATGAGCCAGTCCGACCAGTTTTACATTATTTAAAGTTTAAGGACAATAGTGGGGCTTCACGTAACACCTTACGGTCGTTCTCATATCATTTAAAACTATTCTATGAATTCCTAGAACAAATAAACAAAGAATTTCGTGATATCGGAATAGATGAAATGGCGGATTTTATGCGGTGGTTACAAAACCCGCACCAGGATGTAAAGGTGTCCCCTATCTTCCCAAAACAACCAATTAGAAAAGCAAAGACAGTAAATATTATCATCAATACTGTTCTCGGATTTTATGACTACCTAATGAGACATGAGGACTATAGTATTCAGCTGACAGAACGTTTAAAGAAACAAGTATCTGGGTCCCGCAAGGGGTTTAAAAGTTTTCTGCACCATATAAACAAAAATAAATCCTTTGCATCTCATATTCTGAAACTAAAAGTGCCTAAACAACAGCCGAAAACACTTTCGAAAGATCAAATAGCATTAATTATGAATGCTTGTGTAAATATAAGGGATCAATTTTTAATACAGCTACTTTGGGAAAGCTCTATGCGTATTGGTGAAGCACTTACTTTATGGCTTGAGGATTTCGAGGTTGATGCGAGAAAAATCCATATACGTGATCGGGGTCAATTGTTTAATCTAGCTGAAATTAAGACGGTATGTAGCCCCCGAAGTATCGATGTATCTGAGGATCTAATTAATATGTACTTTGATTATATTGCTCAATTTCATACTGATGAAGTGGATACAAATCACGTTTTTATTAAGCTGTCAGGGGAAAAAAAAGGACAACCGTTAGAATATACCGATGTAGTAGCGCTGGTTCAGCGTCTGCGTGATAAAACAGGCATTTATTTCACTCCACATATGTTACGCCACACATCATTAACGGAACTAAGAAAGGCTGGCTGGAGAGATGAACATTTAATGAATCGGGCTGGCCACGCTCATATCCAAACAACAATGCAGATGTATATCCATCCTTCGGATGAAGATATTCGAAAAGACTGGGAAAAAGCTCAAGAAAGAATGAAAATCAACAAAGAAAATAAGGAGAATAACGAATGAATTTATCTATTGGATACCTACTCCCAGAAAATAAAGTTAGTGAAATAGCCAAAAAAATCTCTGGGTATTTCGAAAATGACATTTGGGATGCCGATGATGCGGCTTTTAATGATTTTAGAAAATCGGAATGGGGAAAAACTCATCGTAAAATGAATTTTTCAGTATTTCCATCTAAGCTTAAAAATGAGGTTAAGTTTTTTATTCTTACTCGTATTAAAAAAGATGATCTTCAATTGTATTCTGCAGTACACAATTATGCCCGGTCCTTTAAACAGCTGTCTATCTTTCTTAAGAAATATTATCCCAATATTAATAGTTTTGCAGATTTAGAAATAAGTAAAGCATTGATGCAATTAAGATCACATTTAAGTGAATTAGGTTTGAGCATACGAATTTATGGGAGAAGGAAGCTTTCTAATTACGAAAATCTACTTAATCGTTTATTTTTGTTTTATAAAGACTTCTATGATACAAGAGATGAATTTGATAAAGATATCTGGGATGTTAGAAATATTCCTAGTGCAAGATTTCCCGATCACGAATCAAGACATATCCTGAATTTCGAGGATATCCCTATTCCCTTTCGTCCTTTAGCAAAAAAATATTTAAAATTTAGGATCAGTCATTTATCCCTTGGCCAATGTACTCTTGACGTTAGAATATTAAAGTTATTTTTGACATTTATACATGATAAAAATCCTTCTTGGAAGGATTTAAATGCCTTAACACGGAAAGATATCGAAGATTACCTAATATTTCATAATAAGAAGTTTCATGACAAAATACAGTCAAAAAGAAGTTACTTAATCGTCCTAAATGTATTCTTGGAAACAATTGAAAAACTGCAATTCGATGAGGCACCTGCGTTGCCTGTAAATCTATTGTTATTTAAAGAAGATATCCCTAGACCGGTAAAAAAGTCTGAAAATGATATCAAATACATTCCTGAAGGGGTTCTTCAGCAAATTGAGGAAAAGCTAGAGTTCTTAAAACCATCAAAATACGTACCGATTATTGTATTACTTCGGGCAACTGGTTGGAGAATATCGGACATTCTTAATCTACGTTATGATAATTGTTTAGAACAAACACCGCAAGGATGGTACTTATGCGGAGATATTAGAAAAACACAAGTAATGAATCATCGTGTGCCAATTACAAAAGAATTAGCAGAGGTAGTAGAAGCTGTAGTAAAAGTGACTAAAGATCAAAGCAATACGATTAATAATCCTAAAAACTATTTATTTGTGCAGCTAGAAGGTATCCGAAGAGGACGACCCTATAATTATTATGACATTCGCAGAAGTTTGAAGCGCTTTACTGGAGAACAAAAAATAGTTGACGATTCAGGAAAGCCCTTTTTTATCAAAAATCATGCCTTTCGGCATACCAAGGGTGTAGAGCTTCTTAATAACGGAATGAACATATTGCATGTTCAAAAATGGATGGCACACGCTTCCCCAGAAATGACCTTGCATTATGCAAAAATTCTCGATACTACCATGCGTAATTCTTGGGAAGAAGCTACAAAACAAGGTATTTTTCGGGTTGACATTGAAAGTAAACGTCCAGTTAAAATTGAACTTTCGGATATTGAGAATGAAGATATCATTGAATGGGAATATATACGCCATAATTTAGACGCTGTGAAGATGGAGCTTGGCTATTGTATGAAACCTATTAAGCAGCCATGTCCCACTCAAGCGAACCCATGTCTGTCTTGTCGTAATTTCTGTACTACACCCGAATTCATTCCCCAATTTGAAATGGAAATTACGGAAGTTAAAAATGTAATTGAGCGAGGCAGGGCTTTAGGGCGACAAGTATGGATAGATAAGAATCAAACCACTCTAGATCAACTAGAGCCTATTCTAGAAACTTTGAAAAATGGTACAACTCATCATTTTGCCGGGAAAAAAGGTCGCGAATATATTGGAGAGGAACGCACTCATGAGAAGTAAGCATATTAGAAATACCGAAGGTGTAAAAAAACATGCCCAGATGAAAAGCCAAGAGGCGGCTCAAAAGGTAGACAAGGCTATTCAAAGTCTTATCAAAACGAAGGCTAAAATTAACTTTAATCAAGTTGCCATGGAATCAGGTGTATCTAAGGCTTTTCTCTATAACAATCAAGAAATACGGAACCGAATAGAAAGGTTACGAAAGCAGCAAGAAGGGTTAAATACACCGCAAACCATAAAACGTAATATGACGGATGCCAATAAAGATTCGCTTATCGTAGCTAAAAATAATCGAATAAAAAAACTTGAAGAAGAAAACAAACGTCTGAAGGATGAATTATTGAAATTACGTGGTATGGTCTATGACAAATTTTAAGAATAAAGAACTTTACTATTGTATCGGTTTTCCTTAGTGTGCTAATGGATGTTTGTAGAGTAAAATATAATCATTCTTTATTCTACATATAAAGTTGTAGAGAATTTATAACTATTCTCTGAAGTAATAAATTTATATGGTTGTATTATTAATACAAGGGGGTTTTATTAATGATTAAAGGATTATACGAAGCACATTTACCAGTAAGTAATTTGAAAAGGTCTATCGAATTTTATAAAGAACTTGGTTTAGAGTTTGACCACAGCGTAGAGGATAGTTTGGCATTTTTATGGATTGAAAAAAATAAAAGCTGGTTGGGCTTATGGGAAACCGATAAGGTAGAACTTGAATATCATCCTTCAATAAGACACATAGCATTTCAAGTATCGTTAGAAGGATTAAAAAATTCGGTTAGTTGGCTCAAAAGTAAAGGATGTGAACCAAGGGAGGCTTTTGGCTTTGAGCCAGTAGAACCTTTTGTAATGGCACATGATAACTATGCTCACGCTAAAATTCATTTTAATGACCCTGATGGTAATAGTTTGGAATTGATTTGTAAACTCGAAAATCCTAATAAAATAACAAAACGGATGTATTTAAGTGAGTGGGAAAAATTAAATACAAATAAATAGAAAAAGTAGTTTTTCAAGCTACCGGTGGCGTTAATTTATTTTTATAAGACATCATAAATAATCAAACTTATTTAAACCTTTACATCGAATATATGTAAATGATGTGAGAACCATTGATATTCTAATAGTTCTCACATCTAAGTTAAGATAACCGCATATTTACAACGTTAAGGAAACCAAAATATAAAAAGTCTAATTTCTCGGTGTTATAAGTGAAAAATTAGGCTTTAGTTACTTCATTAAAGCGCCTGATTGTTGAAGACTAAAGTTTATATTCACCAAGAAAATTGATGTGCTCTTATCCTAACAAATTTTATTTAGGACTTACATGTATGCCTTCACTCTCTCGCCAATCTGCGTAAAGTATACGCTTTAAATTATCATATCCATTGGTAGTTAATTGGTTATCTAACCACTGTTGATCAAATCCGAGTTTATGTAAATTATCCCATAAAATTTCCCCATCTATAATTAACGATGTTGGGAGGTCTACTGGACTTTCTGGAAGATTGAGATCTTGCTTGTCTGGTTTTTGATACTTGGATTTTAATAATAAACTTATTTGCCCATTAGCTTCCAATATACCGTATTTGACTTCGCGAACTGAAAAGACATTATTTTGACGGAGTATACTCAATACTTGATTTACATCCAATTTGTTCTTTGTAAGTAACTTTCTGTCCATAACACCATCTCGAATGATGATGTTAGGATTGCCTAATAAGAGAGAACGTGTCGATTTATTTTTTAGAGTCATAAACTCTATTCCCAACATAAGAAACGTCCACAATCCGATGGCATATAAAAAATGAAAAATCCCTACCTTATCTTCATAAATGGTATTTCCTAAAAAATCTCCAAGTACTAACACAAAAACTAAGTGAAACGAGGTTAACTGATAGATGGATGTTCTGCCTGTTATGATAATGATAAAAAATAAAGTTGCAAAACCAACGATGACTTTGATCGTCAGTAAACCAATATTAACTTCTTCCAAAGTTTTTTCCTCCAATTTAAATTTTACTTAGTTGTAAGATCTTGAGGTTTAGATAAAGAGGCTAGTTTTAGTATTAAAGCTCGAGTTACAATTCCAACAATGATGTAATATATGAATGAATATCTGTATCTCCACTCTAAATAATTAACAAGTTTGACCCACTCGCAAAAGGGTTCACCTATATAGGCATATGTTAGTGCCATAATGATCTGGGCTAAAATAAAAGATTTCCATGTTCTAAAATATTGATATAACAACATGTAAGCTACAGGTACCATTGAAAAATCAAAAGGAAAGGCCCTAGGAATAAAAGGTAGGAATGCAATGGGGTAATCCCAAAAACTGTATTGTGCACCAACTACATCTAATAAGGTTGTTGTCAAGATAATTATGGTACCAAATAACAAAATTTCTAAAATAATGTCTCGTTTAACAAGTTTAGCCCATATAACCCAAGGCACAACTAAAAAAACGACTAGTATCCACCATTCCCAAGTTAAAAACTCATTTTTTAGCCAACCATTTAATTCTAAATGATAGAGCTTATCTTCTAATAAACGTATTTCCTTAAGATTTTCAAATATATTATCTATTGATATCACCTCTATATTTAAATGAAAAGGTAACAGATATTTTTGAATTCAAACTCTTTGAGCTGCCTTTTTAGTATTACCGTTTTTTAGTAATGAATTTCCATCGTAAATAAGAAAAAACCCATGTTGGAAGTTCTTATAATACACGGGTTTTCGACTTTTTTTCAAATAAGTCAGAAATATATTAAAAACAAAGTTAAATCTAGATTTAAGATAGAACAATAAAAACAGGATACATCAACTTATAATAATGGAGAAAGCAGACGAGCACCTTGTTCAACAATGCGCTCGGTCAGGGATCGTTGCAACAAGTCTTCAATTCTTAATGGTACAGAATCAGTAAGATCCCTCTCGAACTGCTCTGTGAGTTCCCTTGCCACATCAGCACTGTACACGACTTGACACACCTCATAATTCAGGCGAAAACTTCTCATATCATAGTTTGCTGCGCCTACTTCTGCAATTTCCTCATCAATGATCATCAGTTTCGCATGTAACATTCCTTTATTGTACTGGTAGATTTGGACCCCAGCTTCTATAAGTTCCCCGTAATAGGTACGACTTGCATAGCCCACGCTTTTTTGATCAATGTGGCGAGGAACCAGCAATCTTACGTGCACACCACGAGCCACAGCTGTCTTTAATGCCATGATAATATCTGTTTCTGGTACAAAGTAGGGTGTTGTTATATCAATAGTTTTGGTCGCCTGTGTTATACATATAAAGTAAGCTTGACGAATAACTGGGGTAGGAATTCCAGGGTTTCCTTCCAACGTATGGATGTACGCTTTTTGCAATTCTCCTGTCTTTGTTTGGGTATTGTCTGTTTTACCTTCTATAGGGGGTACGGCAAGAATTCCTTCTTTTTTGAGCCACTTAAAGAAAAGCCTTTTTATCCATTTAACGCTTGCTAGGTGTCAATATTTGTACGAAAAAAGCTGTGATCAATGAATTTTACTTGACAAAAAAATTTAATTATGCTATAATTTACTTTTATATTTTTAAGGTATATAATAGGATTCTCCTGGCCAGGGGAATCCTATTTTTTTGTTCTACAATGAAGGAGTGTGTTTGTATGAAGAAAGATGAGTCAAGTGTAACTTCGTTAATATCAGCTTTTGGCAGATCCTATCATAGTCAATTTGATACCCCTAAAATCTTTAATGATTATATAGCTAAAGACTTAATTTCTGAAAAAGAATTCAATGACATCAAAGAGAATATGGTTCAAGGCATACATTTCTTCAACAAAGATATCGCACAAAAATTCGAGGGAAATACAGAAGAAATATTAAAATGGATTACACAAGTCCAACTTTCTCCAATAACCTTATCACGTGCTGCGTATTGCGAAAAAGTATTACTTAATGAGGTAGCGTTAGGATTAAGACAATATGTCATACTTGGCGCTGGATTAGATACTTTTAGTTTCCGACATCCAGAATTGGAAAACAGCTTAGAAATATTCGAAATTGATCATCCCACTACACAGGAATTTAAAAAGCAAAGATTGGACGAGGCTAATTTAAAAATCCCAAGTAATATTCATTTTGTTTCTATGGACTTCACCAAAAAGTTGTCCTATCAAAACCTAATAGGTAAAGGATTTGATAACAAAAAGACGTTCTTTAGTCTTTTAGGTGTTTCATACTATTTAACTAAAGAGGAAGTTTCAAGCTTAATAGATTATTTATTCACCAAGGTTCCACCAGGAAGTTCGATCGTTCTTGATTATGCAGACGAAAAACTATTCGAAGAAAAAGGAACCTCTAATAGAGTTGAAAATATGGTGAAAATGGCTTCAATAGGCGGGGAACCAATGAAATCATGTTTTTCTTACTTTGAAATCGAAAAGATGTTAGAGAAATCAGGTTTACTCATTTATGAACATTTATCACCTGATAAAATTAATGAACTGTATTTTAACAATCGAGAAGATTACCTATCAGCCTTTGAGACCATTCATTACATTCATGCTGTAAAAAAATAAAACACATCGAACATGCACATTGACTTAAAAACACTGGGGAACTTTCCTGATTTAAAAGTATCATATAATTAGTCTTCTGCGTCACTTTTTCATTATAATAGACTAATAAATTTAAAAAAGAGGGTCGTTAATGGTGAAAAAAAGTGACGTAGAACTCAATGAGTTTAAATACTATCTTCTTGAACAAGGAAAAAGAGAGAAAACAATCGATGATTACCTCAGACATATAAACAACTTTCACAAGTGGTTACAATCTGAAGCCAGTGATTTGGATCAATTAACCCGTTATGATATCCAGCAATACATCAAACATTTGCAAGATAGAGGAAACAAAGCAACTACTCTAACCCCAAAATTTAGTGCTATTGTAGCCTATGCTCGGTACCTTGGGCAATCTCACTTGGTCGAAAACATCCAACGTCCTGAAATTCGCCATACCAGACATATTTCTCCTAAATCGTTACCTCGGAATGATCGTAACCGGATGTTCCGTGAACTAGAGCGATCTGGTAACCTTCGTTCGATAGCAATTGCTTACCTGCTACTTTATACTGGTTTACGTGTTTCTGAATTAACGGCTTTAAACCGGGAGGATGTTCATATGGGTGAGCGATCGGGCAATGTGGTTGTACGTGATGGTAAAGGTGGAATTGCTCGTACCGTTCCATTTCCATCTGAAGCACGTTACCATCTTCGTCGGTACTTAGAAATCCGCGAGGACGATGATCAAGCACTATTTCTCTCTAACTTTAAAAAACGGATGTCCATTCGGGCAGTTCAAAGGGTCTTCGAAAAGCTGGGTGTTCATGCACATATGTTACGGCACACTTATGGAAGAGAACTTGTTTCCTCTGGTGTAGATATTGCTACAGTTGCTGAACTCATGGGGCATAGCGATGTAAATGTAACTCGAAGATATGCAGCTCCTTCAATGAAAGACTTAGAACAAGCAGTAGAAAAAGTATTTGGTTAAGAAAATGTGCTATACAAGCATCGATTAACATAAAGGAGATTATACTATGCCTAGTATTCAAGAAACGGCTTATCCTAGGCTAAAAAGCAGCCCGACACCGAAAGATTTAGATAAGCTATTTTCCCCTGCGCCAGAAGAGATTACCTGGGCCAAAACAAAAGCACGAAATTCATTCTCTCAATTGGGGCTTATGATTATGTTGAAAGCATTCCAATGTCTCAACTATTTTGTCCCCATTTCAGATGTTCCACAAGTCATTATCAAACATATAGCGAAAGTATCTAATCTTGACCTTCCTGATTTAGAAACATTGGAATCTTATCACCGTTCTGGTACTGGTATTCGTCAAATTGCTATGATCCGTGAGTATCGAAAGGTAAAAGCGTTCGATGTACAAGCTCGTCAAGTAATGATAACAGCAATGGAGAACTCAGTGTCGGAGAAAGATGCAAAGAGCGATATCATCAATGTTGCCATTGACGAATTAGTGAAACATAGTTATGAGCTACCCGCATTTAGCACTCTGGTAAAAGCAGTGGATCATATTCATGCAGTGGCCTATCGTACCTTATATCAATTTGTGTCAGACTCTCTAAGCAACAAAGAGAAAGAAAGATTAGATGCATTATTTCAAAGTAAAGAAGGATCCACCTATTCAGATTGGAACATGATCAAGCAAGATCCCGGCCGCCCTACACTCGGCCAATTAAAAGAGTGGATCATTCGCAAAAATTGGATCAGTGAACGTAATGTAGGAACTAAATTTTTTCGGGTAATCGGAAAATAGTGTGGAAAGAGGGTTAAAAAGAACCCTCCTCTAGCCTTAGTCAGTGTGGAAAAATCAGCACCATAAATTTCTTCATACACCCATTCATAACCAGTTTGTGCCCAAATCGGGAATTGATCAGGTAACATTTTTCCAAAAGTAACTTCAACTTCTTTGAATTTCTTTTTCTTCTTAACTTTACGATAGCCTTGTGTAAATAAAATTTTTGCTCTAAGGGCTTCGAAAGAGTAACCACGACCAACATGATTCATAGTCTTAATTAAACGGTTCAAGGACTCTGTATAGGCGTTAATAATAGGAGAATTGAAATAGTTGAATATCTCTTCTTCCCAGTTATTCATTGAATTTATCAGGTCTTTAAAATATGTCATTAATTCATTAGGAACATTTGAAAGCCAGTTTTGGTACAGTTTATATGCTTCATCAATTTACTCAGCCTCATAGATGTCAAAGAAATGCTCTTTAAGTTCGTATGCTTGACCAAGTAATGGGAACTTATCAGTCCATACTTGCAACTTTATTTGATCATCGAAGTCGTTAAGGTCTTTTCGTCTTTTAAGAAGCACATAACGATCTCTCATGAGTTGCCTACGTTCTTTGGCTGACACATTTTGACGGTTAGCCTTTCGTATTTTTTCTAACGCTTCATTGGCTAATTTAACAACATGGAACTTGTCAATTACGATTTTTGCATGTGGTATCACTGTATTAACAGCACTCTTATAAGGATTCCACATATCCATTGTAACAAGTTCAATTTTATCAATGTCCTGAAGTTTTGAAAGGTAACTAATCACCGTATCTTTATTACGTTTTCGTAAAATGTCAACTACTGATTTGTTTTCAACATCTGTAATGACACAACGATAATTTTTAAGCAAATGAACTTCATCAATACCAAGCCATTTGGGAGTCCTAAAATCTGTTTGTGCTTCAAGTTCTGCAACATAGTCATTAAAGATGTTTCGTACAGTCTTTTCATCAACGCCTATTTCATCTGCAACGCTGGTAAAAGTCCTTTCAAGACTGGCTTCTTGAATCCAATTTTTAAGCCTATTAGTAACAGATCGATAGTCATCCATATCTGGTAAACCTTCAAAAAATGTTTCATTGCACTCTCGACATTTATAACGTTGGCGTTTTACATAAATACCAACACGTTTAGCGTGCATTGGTAAGTCATAGAACAGCTGTTTTTTCTTACCATGTTTATATAAATTTGCAACAGTACCGCATTTTGGACAGTGTGAGGGAGAGGAAGAAGTAGTCTCAACCAAAAATCGGTAATCATCCTCACTCTCTATCATATCTAAAATATTAAGTTCTTGGATGTTAAGCATATTGTCTAACACTTATATTTCCTTTCTTTGCGTAACAAAATAATAAAGCAGTCTAACAGTTTATCGTTTACTCAATATTGCCTTGGTCGATGAAGAATGTAATAATTCATTCTAATGCTTCCTGTATATACATATATAATTCGGCATCCATCCCAAACTGCAAACCGTTATCAGGGTTTTCAGCATGGAATTTTTCAGTTTGTTTCTTTAAATCTTGATCATACCCTGTGAATGAGTAAACAATGTCACCCCATTTTTTTGCTAATGCTTTTACCTTTCTACTATTGGGAGATGTTCCATTTTCCTTTTCTAATTGTATTTTTTTCAAAATCATTCTAAATTCTTGTTCTGCTTCTTTTAAAGAATCTTCATCATATTGATCATAATAATTCTTTATCATGTCTAATTGCTTTTTTGTAAAGTATTTTCCTTGATACATTTTCATTGCTCCTAACAGTTTTGTTAATTCTTCTACGGACATTATTTTTTTACTACGAATAGTTTTTAAAGCACTCTCTAATTCATATAGTAGATTCTGTTGAACTTGTATATCTCTCTTTATACGGGTTATTTGAGTTTCTATAATATTGGTGGCAAAACCTTTTTCTTTGTTCGTAATGACAGACTTTATGTCTTCTAAAGATAACCCAATTTGTTTTAAAGCCAAGATCTGTTGTAGTGTGGACAAATCCGATTTTGTGTAAATCCGATGTCCAGACTCTGTATATTGAGAAGGAGAAAACAAATTAATTTGATCATAATATCTTAAAGTTCTTATCGTTAAGCCTGTTAATGTTGCAAGCTCTCCTACTTTCCAGTATTCTTTCATACATATTTCATCCTTATAAAATGTATTAAACGCCATGATTATCATTTACTTTAAAAGTCCTTGAATTTCATTATAATTAAAGCTATATGTCCTTCCACAGATTTGACAAGCTGTATCAATAGCCTCTTTATTACTTATTGCCTGTTTTAATTCATTCTCTCTTAAAGAATAAAGCATCCCGTAGAACATTTCTTTTGAGCATCCACAGAAAAATTGGATAGGACTATATCCTATAACCTTTACATCCTTAAACAGCTCACTTAGCTTTTCATCAATATTGTTCTTGCTATATTTATTCAAGTTGGTAAAGAACTCTCGGTTCGTATTAACCGTGTGTTCTACTTCATCAATAAGGTCAGGCGTAGCACCTGGAAGTAATTGAGCAAATATAGCATTACTGAATAGAACACGATTGTCATTTTCAAATCCAATATTGGTTCCTATATATGTTTGAGTTTGCTCACTCTGAATAAAATAATGTGAAATGTCATCAACGATGTTTCGGTATGGCATATCAGTTATGCCAGTAAATTGATTCATTGCCGAGCCTTTTATCACACGAATAGTTCCTTTATTGCCAATAAGGCAATCTAGCGATATTTTATTAATATAATCATAAGGGGCTTTCAGTAATTCTCCGTTGAGATAACCACGGACATTTCCTCTTGCATCAGCATCAGCAAAAACTTTATATTTGGGTTCGCTCATTGTCATTTGGAGACTTATTCTTTGATCCCCTTTTAAGGTTCCTGAAATTAAGCTCACAACTGAAATGGTTTTTCCTAATGTAAGTTTAAGAATTTTGTTTGTTTCTTTGTTCTGCCTAAGAATTTCATTAATTAATTTTGTATTATCAACAAAAAATAAACGAACCTGTTTGTCATAAATTAGTGTCTTAACAATTGTATTTTCCATTTTACTTTTCCTTTCTCTTATTCATTGTTAAGTACACTATAAAACATAACCTTACGTAAGGTTCAAGTTCAAATAAAAATTTCTTGTTTGATCGATTTCCACATGATTATCCGACTTAGATATTTTTAACATCAAATTAATTATTGTAGTTTTCCACACGATAATCCGAATACCCATTTTTTCAATGCCTCCGTATTCCACCTGCAAAAATTACTAGATTGGCAGATGAAGCAATGACATTGGATGCAGCCGGAATGAAAAAAGTAGAACCTTATAAGCGATACACATTAGCAGTCACCTTGCTATTCGCTCAATTTGCAAAAACGATTGATGATATTGGAGAAATGTATACAAAACGAGTGGCAATCGCCGAAAATAAAGCAGAAAAATCCCTTAATGACTTAAAAGAGAGGAGGGAAAAGCAAACGGATGCCTTAATTTCTACTCTACGTGATACGGTAGTCGCTTTTCAATCCGAAGGATCAACGGAACATCGATTAAAAGCATTAGAGAAAATGATTGGTGGGAACCGTGGCCAACTTGTCCTAGAGAATTGCGAGAACCACTTAGCTTATACTGGAAATAACTATTTCTCTTTCATCTGGAAACACCTAAAAAGTAATCGATCCGAGCTAATAAAAATGCTCGAATCGTTAGAATTAAAATCAACGACCCAAAATAAAGGCTTAGAACAGGCGATTTCCTTTCTATTAGAAAACAAAAATAAGAAGTCTGAATGGATTCCCATTACTCAATTAAATAAGAAAGGCGATAACAAAGACGATTGGGAGTCAATTCCCTTAGTCGATCTTTCTTGGGTTCCAGAGGGATGGTGGAGATGGATCAGTCCTCATCGACGAAGAAGCATATACCCTAAAAATATAAATCGGCGACACTTTGAGGCATGTGTATTTTATCAGATTCGGAATGAATTAAAGTCAGGAGATATTTGTATAGAAGGAAGCGAAAAATACGCAGACTACCGAAAACAGCTAGTATCATGGGAAGAGTATCAAGAAAATTTACATACGTTTTGCGAACAAGCTGGGCTTCCAACGAATTCTATAGCGTTTAAGGATCAAGTCTATAAACAGTTAGAGAAGACTGCACAAAGAGTGAATTCTTCTTTTCCAAATAATAAGGCAGTCACAATTCGTAATGGTGAACCCTTTATTACAAAAATGAAAAAGAAAAAAACATCCCCTCTTTTGAAAGCTATTCGGAAACGTATCGAAGAAAAGATGGCACCAATCAATGTTTTAGACTTATTGGCCGACACAGAATATTGGTTAAATTGGACACGTTTCTTTGGACCGATCTCTGGCCATGACGCAAAAATAGATAACCCTTCCGAGCGTTATATAACAGCAACATTCTGTTATGGATGTAACTTAGGTCCGACTCAAACTGCTCGATCATTAGGAAATATGGATCGAAAGCATATTTCCTGGATTAATGAGAGGCACGTTACGGAAGAAAATATTCAAAAAGCGATTGAATGGATAATTAACGCTTATAACAAATTCAATTTGCCAAAGTATTGGGGAACGGGAACCAGCGCATCCGCCGATGGGACGAAATGGGACTTGTATGAGCAAAATCTACTTTCTGAAAATCATATTCGTTATGGGGGCTATGGAGGGATTGGTTATTACCATGTGTCGGATACGTATATTGCTTTATTCAGCCACTTTATCCCTTGTGGAGTGTGGGAAGGTGTTTATATCCTAGATATCTTGATGAAGAATCAATCTGATATTCAACCTGATACGCTCCATTCCGATACACAAGGGCAGAATGCGCCTATATTTGGGTTAGCTTACCTTTTAGGAATCAAACTAATGCCGCGTATCCGGAACTGGAAGGATTTAAAGTTTCTTCGACCAAGTGAACATTCAACTTATCAGCATATCGACGAGCTTTTTTCTTCTTCAATTGATTGGAAACTGATCGAAGATCATTATGAGGATATGCTACGAGTGGTGATGTCGATTAAAGCAGGACGTATTCACCCTTCCACCATCCTGAATAAATTAAGTACATACAGCAAAAGAAATAAATTGTATCAAGCGTTTCGGGAATTAGGTTGTGCTATTCGTACCCTATTTTTATTGAATTACCTATCGGATGAAGATTTACGGAGTACAATTCAAGCAGCTACTAATAAGAGTGAATCCTTTAATGGATTTACCAAATGGTTATCCTTTGGTGGAGACGGAGTCATTGCGGAAAACAATCGTGAGAAACAGAAGAAAACAATAAAATATAATCACTTAGTCGCTAACTGTTTAATTTTCTATAATGTTTTTCAACTCACTCATATCCTTCATGAATATATGCAAGAAGGTAATCAATTGGATGAAGATGCGCTGTCTGAACTTAGTCCATACCTTACATTTCATGTAAATCGTTTTGGAAAGTATCGGTTAGACTCTGATCGTTGTCCACCGGATCTTAAATTTGATATCCCTGTATCTCCTTCTCAATTAGAAACGGTGAGTTAAAATAAATACCCGGGGAAAATTCAACTAAATAAAAGAATTTTCCCCGGCCTATTTGTGAGTGGCTCAAAAAAGAAGGAATTCTTGCCGTACCCCTATAGGCCATAACTCAGATCCTAATTCGGCAGACCATCTTGAAAGATCTATGCTGCCGGTTGGATTGATTTCCTTTGATTTATATTTTGGGATTTTAGTGGCCTTTTTCGTTGCCTCAGATTTTGTTTTTGACTTTATCCGTTCTGGTACAGCGATATTCCAATGAACGTCGAAGATAGTCTGCAAGTCGCCTGTTGCTTCCCCTATAATTTGCAAATGAGTGTCCCTCCAAAATCCTACGTCTGGCTTTAATCCTGTATATTCATACCCAACGTTCATACCGCCAGTAAAGGATTCCTTTCTGTCAATCGTCACAATCTTACAATGATCCCGATAATTCCAATTGGACAAAATCCAGGGAAAACTTAAAGGAAATATTGTCCGACATTCTATCCCTGCTTCCACCATCTGAAGAATTTTTTGACGCGGAAATTTTTTACTCCCCCAACCATCTCTAATAAAACGAACCCGCACTCCATTTACTGCTTTTTCGACCAGCAGTTCTGTGATGCGATTACCAATTTGGTCGTTCCGATAGATGAAATATTCCAGATCAATGGTTTTTTGGGCTTTTTGTAGGGATTCGATAAGTTGTTCATATTTTGCTATTCCATTGTTTAGTACTTGGACTTTGCCGACTCGAAGCCCGCCTACAGTAAAATACCTTAAAGCATCGGCGATGATCGATGCTGAATCACTATATGTATCAGGTAACTTATCAGACTCATTATGAGAAGAGGTCAATCTTTTACGATGAATAAGCTTGGGATTTGATATGCTAAGATATAGTAAGAAACCAATGACAGGCAAAACAAGGACGATTACTATCCAATTCAAAGCTTTGGCTGGCCGACGAACTTCCCAAATTGCTATGAATAACATAAAGAACGTATTTAACAGGTATAGATAAAAAATCCACTCCAACTAAAATTCCCTCCTTAGTTTTTCCATTATCATGTACAAACAATGTACATCATGTAGAAGTTTTATAACAACGAAAAGCAACGGTTTCAAAAAGGGATTATTGCCTTTTGCTTTGGGCATCTTCCAATCCATTCTTTACATTAATTAAGCCACTACCAAATTCGTGATCAGTTCCAGGGATTCCTAAATCATAAGTAGAATTCTTAATAATGTCTATTACTTCTTGGTTCGTTAAATTAGGGTTTACTGAAAGCAAGAGGCCAGCAAGTCCTGCCACATGAGGCGAAGCCATAGAAGTACCTGATAAAGCTGCATACTGCTGGTTAAAATAGGTGCTCGGAATTTGAACTCCGGGAGCTGCAACATCGATATAATCTCCATAATTTGAGAAAGGGGCACGTTGTCCGGTGTAACTTACGGCGGCGACACTTAGAACCTTAGAAAAAGCAGCTGGATAGCTCGGCTGCATAGTATTTTCATTTCCTGCTGCAGCAATCAAGACAACATTTTTACTGTATGCATAATCGATTGCCCCTTTTAAAAGGGAAGAATGCTGATAATTGCCTAAACTCATATTAATGACATCGGCTCCATGATCCACTGCCCAAAAAATCCCTTTTGCTATATCAAAGGTCGTCCCATGCCCTTCGGCACCCATTGCTTTTATAGGCATTATTTTGTTATACCAAGTGATGCCTGCAACACCTTCATGGTTGTTTGTTTCCGATGCAATGATTCCTGCTACATGGGTGCCATGCCCGTTGTCATCATCAGGGAAATTATTATTCAACAGTACATTATAACCATTTGTAATTCGTCTTCTCAAATCAGGATGGTCCAGATCAACGCCAGTGTCTATAACAGCAATAATGATATGTTCATCCCCTTTGGTGATATCCCAGCCTGCTTCTGCTTGAATTGCCGATAAGTTCCATTGGTATTGTTCTCTATATAGCAAATCATTAGGAAGTCCAATTTGATTTTGCAGATAAAGATAATTGGGTTCAGCAAATTCAACCATAGCCTGTCTGTTAAAATATTCAATAAGTTCCTTGGTCGAAAGCGTATTAGAACGAAAAACAATCGTAGAATTTAGCTTTTTAATGATAGTGCCATTTATCTCCAGTGTTATCCTTTTTATTTCCTTTGTTGAGGGAAGAGTCTTGAATGTAACGTTTACTTCTTTCTTAATATAATGACTCTCAGTTTTTTCATTGTGTTTAATTAGAAAAACGGAAGGATCATTTTTTAATTGATTCTTGATGGTTTGACCCATGGAAAGGCTGTTTATTTGAAGAACATTTTTTTCGTTTTCAACATTTTGGACATTGGTTATAGTGGGATTAAATTTGTTTTCGACAGCAACTGTTTTATTTTCGGGATTCTCTTTGTTTCTTGTATTTGGTACTATGAATAATAACCCTATGGATAGAAGAATAAGTACGGAAACAGTAACCAATAAGGACTTTCGTAATTTTGTCATGAGACACCTCTATAAATTTATTATTAGAAAATGTTGCAATATAAGTATTAAATTTCTTATTAACATCCTTGAATCTTGATACATAAAGAACACCGTTTGAGAACAAACGGTGTATAAGCTTATTCATCAATAGTATCTGGATCTGTTGCGTCTTCAGGATCTTCAATTGATTCTTCTGTATCAGGGGTGACATTATGTTCATCAATAGTATCTGGATCTGTTGCGTCGATTGGATCTTCAATTGGTTCTTCTGTATCAGGGGTGACATTATGTTGATCAATAGTATCTGAATCTGTTGCGTCGATAGGATCTTCAATTGGTTCCTCTGTCCCTGGAGTTACATCCTCCGGTGGTGGATTATTATCGTCATCTCCATTATTACACCCTAATAACAAGAAAATTGAAAGAAAAACCGTTGATAAAAGTTTCATCCACTTAAGATTCATCTTACCGCCGCCCTTTCGATTGTTGTAAATTCTAAATTATTTTCTAGGTTGGTTAACAACTAACCAACCTTTTGTCTCGCATAACTATTGTTGTTTTACCTTGAGTTTATTCTTCTTGAACACGTGTTCTTTTATTGTATTACATTACCTCTATATGGATCTTGACTTTGCATGTAGTTAGAAAATTGCTGAACCGATTGTTGAATAGTTTGTGGAGTTTCTTTTTCCAAACCGTACCATCCGTTTTTAAACATTAAGTTATATAGATTGCGGTGACAGTCGTCTGTTTCTTGGGAAACAGACGCTATTGTACGATACAACGATTCATGGCTAGCTTCTTTTAATGCAGTCGAGTATGAGGAAGATATATATTTTTCCGTAGTTAAGGCATCGTTTAGAAAATCTCTAACGTTCATTTGCGGCGTCTTAGGGACTGGTGTTTCAGGATTTTTAATCCTGTTTGGAGTATTATTTTCCACTATAGTTTCCTCCTTATTGATTCATATTTTGTGAAGGTTGAGTTACATACTGTTGCATCTGTTGAAGCAGCTGTTGATAGTGTCGATCATGCATTTGTCCAGCTTGTTCAAGTGCTGCTCTTACTTCGGGATTTTGACATTGTTGAGCGAAAAAATGCATTTTCTTCATCGCAAGTAAATTCCAGCTTAACATATCGTTTACATAGAGATGATCCTTTGTTGACATTATTTCAGGCGGTTGTGTCATTAAAGCTTGTGCTTGTTGATTATTCATACCCGTCTGCATTTGTTGCATGATGTTTCCTCCTTGTTAACAATGTTGTAATCACTTGGGTAGATTGCCACACAGCGGTCAAAAATATGCAGGTATTTTAGATTAGTTTTAAAGACCCCCCCACCTTTAGATAGCATTAAATACTCCCCACCTTTACGCAGGTGGGGAGTATTTGTGGCTAAACTAAATATTAATTTATCCTATTCCAGATTCTGTCTAGGTCCAAGGCAACATATATTTTATCACCATTAATTTCCTTATGTATAATAGGATTGGAAAAATACTGATTTATATTTTTATTAAATTGCTTACACCTTGCTCGTGGTTTTGGTCCATATAAATCGTTTCAGGATAGTCCTTATACATACTCCGTCTACCTCTTTTTTAATTTTATGAATACAAACTGCATCAATACTCCATTTCTAAATAAGCATACCAGTCTTGCTTCTCGAAAAGGAAAATCCCCCTCGAATTGTAAAACAATTGTACTTTAATCAGCTTTTACAAAAGTACAACCGTCAAATTTACCCTATTCTCTCTTCCTTGATTTTTTTGCCAAGAGTATTTTTTCCGAAAATAATAAAAATATAATTCGAATTTTAAAAACTTTGTATGAATAAATATTTCTATCTTCAAACATTCTAAGAAAGGTTTCAAAAAAAATAATAGGAGGTGTTATTCATGACAGTCATAAATGACGTTAAAACAGCTTTAGCCGGATTAAAAAGCGCTCAAGCTAGCTTTGAAACATTTGCTCTTAGTACAGATAATGAACAAGCGAAGCAGCTTTACCAAGATGCTGCTAAACAAACCCAATCTGTTTTACAAAGCGTTGAACCACGCGTTCAACAAATCGAACAAGAAGAACCACAATATGCTCATGACGGAAACCAAGCTTCCCAAGGCAGTACGCAAGTGTCACAAGGTCAATACGGTACTGAGTTCGCAAGCCAAAATAATGCACAACAAGTAAGACAAAAAAACCAACATGCCCAGTCTTAAAAAATAAATAACTGAATCACACGTTTGTACAATTCTGAAGCTTTATGTCGCCAAAAATTTTTATGTGTTGATTCATTTGTTACCAATAAAAACATCCTTAGATAGATTAGAGGGGAGTTAAGACTCGCTCCCTTACTAAAATTTTTTTTAAAAATAAAAAGGAGCAATTGTTATGCGATTACCCGAAGACTTCAAAAGAGCTAGGCATAAAAAAGAAGAAGGGTTAAGTTTAGATCAATGCTTTTCACATCCCATTATACATAGGGAGATACGTGGGGATAAAGTATTCGTACCATTAGATTTAAAGAGAATTTGGAATCAAATATAGCAACCGTTTGGATTAAACGGATATTTTATTTATTAAGAGAAAAAGGATATTAATTTAGTTTTCAAACCTTACTTCATAATATTATTTTTAGATAAAAAATATGGATTACATTTGAACTATAAAGAAAACCATTTTTCATCATTCTAACAAAGGTTATTAAAAACATTAAAGGAGTCGTTATTCAATGACAGTAATAAATGATGTTAAGACAGCTGTAGCGGGATTGAAAAGTGCGCAGGCTAGCTTTGAAACATTTGCTCTTGGTACGGAAAATGAACAAGCTAAGCAGCTTTACCAAGATGCTGCTAAACAAACCCAATCCGTTCTAAAAAGCCTTGAACCTCGCGTTAAACAAATCGAACAAGAAGAACCTCAATACAAACAACAATAATTAAAAGACAAAAAAAGGTTGGTCGAGTAAACCAACCTTTTTACTCTCTCAATAATGGATGAAACACAGAGGTGATTATTCATGATATATAAAATAAAACAATTAAAGATCGGTCTTTTAGTATTAACGGTTATCGGAATAGGATCAGGATGTAACGAAAGCCAGAATCAGTTGGGTGAAAATAATAACGATTTGAGTATTTCACAGGTACATACAAGCTTTCTTTTTCGATTCTTAACACGTTTTTTCATTGACATCAACAAACTTTATAAACACATATAAACACAATGAGACCCCTCACAACATCGTGGGTGGTTTTTTTGCCTTCATTTTTAATTCTCTTGGGTGTATTGTGTCAAAAAGGTGAAGGTTGGATTGGTAGGGGTGAATTAGCAAACAGCGAACCCGATGGATATACACTTGGTTATATGGTCTCTCCAAATATCTTTACTGGTTAATAAATCCTACTGCCAATAGAAAAGAAAATTTGGACAGTTTTTAATTTAATATCAGTCACCATGAAGATTCCGAACTTATTGTCGTAAAACGGGATGACCCCCGGTTTGACAATATTAAAGAGTTCATTGGATACGCAAAGGAAACGAGTTAGCTGTGTAGATTTATAAGGTAACAACTAACATACGAGATTGACTGCTTATTAAACGGCTATTTAAAAAGGTTTGAGAATTGTAGAAGCACTATCGCTCTTTATAGAGGACTTTATTTTTGATCATAAAAATGGACACTAATTCAGTTGAAATAGATAGAGGGGAGTTAATCAACTAGGTTTTGTTTGATGATAACCATATGAATTCTCAGATAAGCCTTTACAAATAGGATTTGTAAGGTACCCCGAATCAAGTGCAGCCGCCTCGACTTTCAGGTTATATCTCTCTATTTGCCGATCAAGTCTAGAAAAGGATTAATATAGGGAGGGGAAATCGTTTTAAGATTAGTCGCTAATATCAAATGTGTTAATGTTTAGTGAATGGTCGGTATCTCTAACAGAAGCGTAAAATATATCTTTAATTTGATGATATCCCTTTGCCTTTTGTGATAAGAGCCATAATTTAATATTTGATTAAAACACGATTTTAAAAACCTATCCAAAAAAGAAACTGGCTTACAGTGAATCTTTGGTGCAAAGTTTGCCAATTCCTTCTTTATCATACCTTCTAATGAGTATTATAAACACTTTTTTCCCTGTATTCTTATGTAGAGATATTGATTCTTTTTAGTTTGAAACAATTATGTATCCAATTTTTTTTTATCAATTCTATTAGATAGCATACTAATATTTACTTTCTGTTTTTTGTTGTCTTGCCTTCCAGAATATAAAAGAATTTTTCCCTTTCACATCTCCAACTTTTAATTTGACAATGTCACCTACCTGTAATTCTGTATTAATCCCCATCAAATATAGCTATACATCTCTTTCGCCCAATCTCGGATTTTTGGTTTCCTTTTGTCTCCCAGTTTAATCCCAAGTTTTATTTCTTCAATGTCCTTTTTTGGTTTTAACGTTAAACGTTGAAAGGATTTCCTTTTTTGTTTTGTTGTCATTTTTTCACCTTCTAAAATGTATGAAAAATTTGATGTTTAATAACAAAACAGTTCCTTTTTATGTATTAGACAAACCTTAATACGGCGACAAATGCATGCGTTTATCTTTGTTATTACATTTTCAATGTTAAATACCCATAAATAGGATGATTAAGAGGGAGAAACTCTTAAAACTTTGGGATAATATCCGAAAAATGGGAAAAATATTAGTCCTTTCAGGAAATACAATCATCTTATTTTATAAAGGTAGGGGTGTAAAAGAAATTGAAGTTGAGAAAAGAAAAAATGAAAAGTTATAAGAGCTATTGCTGTCAACGAGAAATAGAAGAAATGATGGGGATATGGAAAAGGGGTTATTATCGAAAAAATGGAGCTATACGTCAAAAATAATTTAGATTTAAATTTCCCAAAAATCATTGAATAAAAAATTCTCCATAAAGCAAAATAAAAGAGTAAAAAAAAAATTCAAGGAGGAAATTATCATGACAGTAATAAATGACGTTAAAACAGCTCTAGCAGGATTGAAAAGTGCTCAAGCAAGTTTTGAAACATTTGCTCTTGGTACAGATAATCAACAAGCTAAGCAACTTTACCAAGATGCAGCTAAGCAAACCCAATCCGTTGTAGACAGCATTGAACCACGTGTTCAACAAATCGAACAAGAAGAACCTCAATACAAACAACAGTAATTAGTAAGGCGAAAAAAGGTTGGCCTCTTAACCAACCTTTTTTCAGCTGTTCAAATAATGGAAAAACATGGAGGTGATTTTTTTGAAAGATAAAATAACCACATTGAAAAACCTACTTTTTATTATAATGGTCATTGGTTTCGCATCAGGATGTAATGGTAATCAAAATGAATTTATTCAAGGTAATAGTACTTTTGGTATTTCACAAGTACATACAAGTAAGCCAATTGATCAATCCGTTGCCAATCATGCGAAAGAAAAGATAATTGCCAAGGAAGATATTACAGACGTAAAAGCTGTGAATACTGATAAAGAGCTTATGGCAGCGATTAAAGTTGAGAATTTTGATCGATTTCGATTAAAGAGTATCGAGAAGTCAGTAAAATCCGACTTAGAAAAAAAATATCCCGACTATAAAGTTTTTGTTTCGACTGATAAAAAAATATTCTGGGAGCTTGAAAAGGTCGAGCAAAGACTGAAAAAAAACGATATGAATAAGAAGAACTTAAAAAATGATTTGAACAAACTGAAAAGTCTTATGAAGGAACAAACCTAAAGAGGAAGGATCGAGTTATGTCTAACAATCAAAAGAAACAACTTACTCCTGTGCAACAGGAATATCAAAAATTGCAAAAACAACGAGAGATCAAAAGACCGGTTGTTAAAAATTGTATTAAGGCCTTTTTAACCGGTGGACTTATTTGTTTGATTGGTCAGCTTATTTCAGACTTTTACATTTATTATTTCGATTTTACTGAGCAAACGGCCGGAAATCCGACGGTGGGTACGTTAATTTTTATTACAATGCTTCTTACTGGTTTTGGCGTATATGATCGAATGGCCCAATTTGGTGGGGCTGGAACAGCTGTACCTGTAACAGGTTTTGGCAATGCGGTTATATCGCCTGCCATTGAGCATCGAACCGAAGGATTTGTACTGGGCGTAGGTGGCAACATGTTTAAATTAGCGGGGGCGGTTATTTTATTTGGTGTTTTTTCTGCTTTTGTCATTGCCTTAATTAAAACCACTTTAATCCAGTGGGGTGGTTTATAATGCTAGCAGGTCATCGTACATGGATCTTCGAACAAAAGCCTGTCATTATCTCCACTGGAACCGTTGGTGGACCATTTGAAGCCAATGGTGCTATCCCTGATGATTTCGATACTCTTCATGCTGATTTATGGCTTGGGCAGGATTCCTATGAGAAAGCACATAAAATCCTTTTTGAAGAGGCTTGCCAAAAAGCCATGGAAAAAGGGGGCATACAAAAGGATCAAGTTCAATTTATCCTAGCTGGGGACTTAATCAATCAAATCACCCCAACAAGTTTCGCTAGCAGAACGATTGGAGCGCCTTATTTTGGCTTATTCGGTGCTTGCTCTACCTCGATGGAAGGACTGGCTCTAGGTGCTTATATTGTAAATACAAAAGGAGCGAAATATTTGTTAACAGGAGCTTCCAGTCATGATACAGCTGTTGAAAAACAATTTCGGTATCCAACTGAGTATGGTGGACAAAAGCCACCTACGGCACAATGGACGGTTACTGGTGCAGGTGCAGCCCTATTAAGTGATTCTGGGGAAGGACCTCATGTCACATCTGCCACAATTGGTCGTGTAATCGATATGGGATTGACAGATCCATTTAACATGGGAGGAGCTATGGCGCCAGCTGCGGTTGATACCATTGAAGCCCATTTAAAGGAACGAAATGTTGAGCCATCTTATTACGATTTAATTGTAACCGGTGACCTTGGCCAAATCGGACAGGAAGTGTCCATGGATCTATTTAAAAAGCATGGAACTCCTATTAGTGAAGAACAATACCAAGATTGTGGCCTTATGATTTATCGGGAAGGACAACCCGTTCTTGCAGGGGCAAGCGGTGCAGGCTGTTCAGCAACGGTAGTTTATGGGCATTTATTAAACCGCATGAAAAATGGTGAATTTAAACGAATGTTAGTTGTGGCTACAGGTGCTTTGCTTTCACCGTTGTCCTTTCAGCAAAATGAAACAATTCCTTGTATCGCCCATGCAGTGTCAATTGAATACGGAGGTGAACAATTAACATGATCTATTTTTGGGCTTTTGTCGTAGGCGGTTTAATTTGTATCATTGGGCAAATTATGTTTGATGTATTTAAATTGACACCAGGTCATACCTTAAGTGCTCTTGTAGTGATTGGGGCGCTTTTAGATGGATTTGGACTATACGAGCCTTTGATTGATTTTGCTGGGGCAGGGGCTACCGTTCCGATTACAAGTTTTGGGAATTCGCTTGTTCATGGTGCGATGCAGGAAGCAGAAAAACATGGGTTAGTTGGTGTACTGACAGGAATGTTTGAAGTAACTAGTTCTGGTATTTCAGCTTCCATTGTTTTCGGCATGATAGGAGCTTTAATTTTTAAGCCAAAAGGATAAGGAGAATTAGGATGACAGTAGGATCAGATGTTAAACAGTGTTTTGCCAGTCTAAAAGGGGTAGAAGCAAGTCTCTCAAGTTTAGCATTACGGACTCTTGATGATGAATCGAAGCGAACTTTGCATGAGGCTATGATGGTAGTACACGAAGTAACAAAAGATTTAAAAAAAAGAGTAGGAGAACTAGAAGGAGAGGAACTTCAGTACAAAGGTTTCTAGAAAAACTATATTTACAGGGGGTGTAAGCAGTGCCTGAATGGTTAGATATAGCTGTACGCTCAGCATTATTTGTTGCTGTTTTATTTTTCATTACAAAATGGTTAGGGAAAAAGCAAATTTCCGAACTATCTTTCTTTGAATATGTCACCGGTATTTCTATTGGGAGTATTGGTGCAGAAGTGGCTATGGGACTTGAGCGGAACATTTTTCACGGAATTATTGGAATTGTCATTTTTGCGGCTATTCCCTTTTTCGCTGGTTTAATTTCATTAAAAAGTAAACGTTTTCGCAATTTTATAGAAGGAAAAGCAACTGTATTTATCAAAGATGGGAAGATTATGGAAGATAATTTAAAAAAGGAAAGATATACGACAGATGAACTGTTAGATCTCCTTCGCAGGAAGGATGTCTTTCAAGTCTCTGATGTAGAATTTGCTGTTTTAGAGGCAACAGGTGATTTATCTGTGATGCTAAAGAAAGAAAATCAACCTTTAACAGCAAAGGATATAAACTTGAAGGTTGCTTCAATCAAGGAGCCTCAGACCATTATTATGGATGGTACAATAATGGATGAACCACTAGCCACGATTGGACGAAGTCGGGCTTGGCTACAAACTGAATTAGAAAAACTAGGGGTAACGATTGAAAATGTATTTCTGGGACAGGTTAATTCTTACGGAGAGTTAACGATTGATCTGTTTGACGATAAATTACAAGTCGCACCCCCACAAGAAAGACCCTTAATTCTTTCAACCTTGAAAAAATGTCAAGCAGACTTAGAACTATTTGCTCTTGGAACGGAATCAAAAGAGGCCAAACAAATGTATAGGTTAAACAGTGAAAAATTACAAGAAGCCATTGATAAAGTGACCCCTATTTTAAAAGGATAAGGATTTAGCTTAGATTCATACATGACGAAAAAAAGATACCATTTTTAATTGAAATAAGTTTAAAAACCTTAGTCCAATTTCGGACTAAGGTGAATTTTTTTACGAGGTGTTAGAAGTGTCTATTTTTTTAGTTAAAGTTATTTTTATCTATATTGTGTTTATTGTAGCAGTAAATATTTTAGGGAAATCAGCTCTAGCCCAACTTACCCCTCATGATTTTGGAGCGATTCTTTTTTTATCTTAATCGAAATTTAAAGGAAAGTAGATATCCTTTACCTGAGCTGTTGTCTAATTTAAGAACATCAGGATATCCGGATATTCACGATATTGAATATGCGATTTTGGAAGCAACAGGTGAAATTAGCATTTTTCCAAGAAAAGAATTAGTTCCTATTACTCCAAAAGAGTTACATATGAAAGTGGAATACCGCGGATTACCCATAGCCGTTGTCATTGAAGGGAAAGTGCAAAAGCGTAAATTAAAATTTATCAACAAAAATGAAAAGTGGTTAAAGGAAGAACTAAAGGCAAAGGGATATCTTCAAATCAAAGATATTTTTTATGCTGCTGTTAGAGATACCGATCATTCATTAACCATTAACAAAAAAGATGTTAACGACTAATTTTAAGACGATTTCCTCCCAATATAAATTAATGTTTTCTCTTATTTACTCCTTATTGCATTTACCACTTTCATTTTCCAAATTTATAAAAAATTATACCTATATTTAGGAATTTACCAGATGGTAATTTTCAAAATCACTAAGTCTCTAGTTAGGACAGTGCCCAGATCATTACGCCTTTCGTGATGTCAGAACTTTCCCAACCTTAATTCTCTTTTTTTCGTTCTTAATATCTTATACAAGTTCTTATAAAGGTAGTCCATAATATATAACAGACAATCCCTTCATATTCCATACGTATACTGGTTACATAGTTTGTACATGTTAAGAGAAACAGAAGGAGGGATTCCAGTTGGAGTGGATTTTTTATCTATACCTGTTAAATATGTTCTTTATCTTATTCATAGCAATTTGGGAAGTTCGTCGGCCTGCCAAGGCTTTGAATTGGATAATAATCGTCCTTTTTTTACCTGTCATTGGTTTCTGGCTATATCTTAGCATATCAAACCCTAAGTTTATTCATCGAAAAAGATTGACCTGTTCTAAAAATGAATCTAACAAATTACCTGAGACATTCGGTGCTTCAGCATCGGTAATTGCCAATGCTTTACGGCATTTCACTGTGAATGGGCTTCGAATGGGCCAAGTCCAAGTGTTTAACAATGGGATAGCAAAATATGATCAACTCCTTGTATCCCTGCAAAAAGCCCAAGAAACAATTGATCTGGAATATTTCATATATCGGAATGACCAAATTGGTAATCGAATCACAGAACTGCTAATCGAAAAAGCATTAAATGGAGTGCAGGTTCGTTTTATGAGAGATAGCTTGGGGAGTTATAAATTCCCGCGTGAAAAAATCCGGCAGATGGTTGAAGCAGGGATAGAATGCAGGACAATATTTCCTCTGCGATTTCCCTGGATTTTGTCCAATTGGAATTATCGGGATCATTGTAAGATGGCCATAATCGACGGAAAGGTAGCTTTTAATGGTGGCATTAACTAGGATATGAATATACAGGATTGAAGCCTGACGTTGGCTTCTGGCGGGATACTCATTTGCAAGTCATAGGAGAAGCATCATCCGATTTGCAGACTGTTTTTGATGTTCATTGGGAAATCGCTGTGCCGGAAAGGATAAAATCAAAAACAAATTTGAAAACAAAATCAGAGGTAACGAAAATCAATTCAATCGGCAGAGCAGATCATTCCAAATGGTCAGCCGAATTGGGATCAGAGTTGAGCACCCTTGATGAAAAAGAAATGGACATATCCGCAAAAACTAGGACATTGCATAAAGCGTATATCCATACGTTGGAAGGAAACCCTGGAATTCCTACCCCAGTCATTCGGCAAGCTTACTTTATATGTATAACACAGGCGACCAAGACTATTGATTTAACAACACCCTATTTTGTACCAGAAACGGATATTATCATGGCATTAAAGACAGCAGTAGCTCGTGGTGTCCGTGTAAGATTGCTGGTTCCTCGCCACAATAATCAAAAAATCGTGGGCCTTGCAAGCCGTACTTATTACGGAGAACTTATAGAAACTGGAGTCGAAATCTACCAGTACGATAAAGGAATGATACATGCAAAAGTGTTGATCATCGATGAGGAAATTGCAGAAGTAGGCTCAGCAAACTATGATATGAGAAGTTTTCGCCTGCATTATGAGGTGTGTCAAGTTTTATACAGTGCTGATGTGGCGAGGGAACTCACTGAGCAGTTCCAACGAGATCTTACTGATTCTGTACCATTAAAAATTGAAGACTTGCTGCAACGATCCCTGACTGAGCGCATAGTTGAACAGGGTGCTCGCGTGCTTTCTCCATTATTATAAGTTGAAAAAACCCGTATTTTTTATCTTTCTGATTTTAATTTAGCTTACATGTTGTAATATAAATATTTTAAAACATGAGGGATTTTTGAAATCGAGTGAAATATAAAATGGAGGAATAAACTTTGGGTGAAATTTTTTTGGGTTTACTGACAATCAAAGTCATAGTAGGTTTTGTCACCTTATTTTTTATCATTATCATAACAGGCAGAACATCCATCTATCAGTTAACCCCGTTTCACTTAGTTTTTGTATTAGTGCTTGGAGATTTTTTAGGAAATACCATTTATGAAAATAAGGTAGGGATTTTTCACTTTTTATATGCCATCGGATTGTGGACGCTTCTCATGTTGGGGATAGAGTTCTTGACTCTAAAAAATAAATCGACACGTTCTCTCTTATTGGGCGATCCTAACATCATTATTCGGGATGGTATAATGGATAGAAAGTTACTTAAAAAGAACAAATTGGATGTAAATCAAGTATTAAGTATACTTCGACAAAATCAGGTTTTTTCTGTTCGCGAAGTCAAATACGGTATATTGGAAGCTAATGGGCAAATCAGTATATTATTACAATCGAAGTATCAAAAACCAGACATGCAAGATCTCAGTCTTCTAGAAAGTCCAGTATACCTCCCAATAAGGGAGAATCCATGAATGCCTTGGCACGAGCTATTTTCTTCGGAAAACAGGGAGAACTTAGAGAAAGAGCATTACAAGATCATTTACAGCGTGCCAGCTCATTAAATCTAATTATTAATGCCATCAGCATTTGGAATACCGTGTATTTATCACAAGCAATTGAACATTTTAAAAATATAGGAAAATATCAAGAGGAATTGCTTCCTCACATATCACCATTGGGATGGGAACACATAAACTTTCTCGGAGAATATTCATTTATACCTGAGATTTTGAACTCGATACATGCCCTGCGTCCACTTAGGATATAAAAAAGCCTGGTTTTTCTGCTTAACGTAGAAAAATCAGGCTTTTACCTTCTAAAAAATTCCTTAGCGTATTATATCTGCGTTTAGTCGGCAGTACCCCTTTATGGTTTCATCCATGGCAATGCTGTTTATTTGAAGAACATTTTTTTCGCTTTCAACATTTTGGACTCTGGTTATAGGGGTATTAAATCTGTTTTTGACAGCTACAGTTTCATTTTCGTGATTCTCTGTGTTTCTTGTATTTTGTACTAAAAATAGTAACCCTATGGATAAAAGAATAAGTATGGAAACGGTAACCAATAAGGCCCTTGGTATTTTTCTAATGAGACACCTATAAATAGTTTTGTTATTAGCTTGTTTAGTCACAGGGATTTTAACGATGAAATAAATGGAAAATAAAAAAGGAGTTTCGTTTACGTTGCTATTAAAGAAAGGAAAGATGATTAACTTTTGCTATTACTTATTTCTTTATTTGTTTTTTCAAATTAGGGTATGTAGGCAAATGTCTAGTCCTAGGATAATTAGGAAAATAAGATAAAACTAAATATATTCAATTTAAGAAAGGGGAGTTATAAAAATTATACAATATCATAATTACATGTCTTATTATCATCCTCAATATTCCAGCCAGTTTTCGCAATACCCTGAGCTGAAGGAAGTGCTGCAATAACCTATTTAATTGGCATAGACCGTTTATTTAACGGTTGAATCTTAGGGAATTAATAAAATGTTTTAAAAATAGTTGATATGTTCCATGCTTATAAAGGAAAACTAGTAGAGTTGAAATGTTTAAATGTATTTTTGTACTATTGGTTAAAAAAACAACAATTGAGCTTTATCATAACAGTTAAATTTGGAGCAATAAGGCACACCGTTTGAAAACAAACGGTGTGCCTTATTGCTGTTAATATTTATTCATCTATATTATCTGGATCGTTTACATCTTTAGGATCTTCAATGGGTTCTTCTGCATCAGGGACTAAATCAGCTTCATCATCTTTATTTTCATCTATATTATCTGGGTCATTTACATCTTTAGGATCTTCAATTGGCTCTTCTGTATCTGGGTCCACATCATTTTCATCTATATTATCTGGGTCATTTGCATCTTCAGGATCTTCAATGGGTTCTTCTGTGTCAGGATCTACATCCACTTCAGGTGGTGGTGGATCCTTATCCTCTTCTACATTATTACACCCCAATAACATGATGGCAGATAGAAAAACTGCTGTTAATAGCCTTAACCACTTTAGATTCATTTTTATCGTCCTCTCTATTGGTTGTTTACTTTCAATATTATCTTCTCCTTCCACTTTTTTATACGAACATTTTAACTTAACATCAATAAAATTAAGGTCCTTAATCACCAAACAGTAGCGGCCTAGGTGTCAGGAATTGAAGATAAAAATGTAGTACAGAGGAAAAGAGGCTTCTATCAAAAAAATGGTGCCATTTATCAAATGTAATTACATAACTGTGGGTTTTTGGTCATTTAAAAGCAGGATAAAATTGGAAGTTATAAAAAATATTCTTATACATCATTCTAATAAAGTAAAAATTAAAGGCGGCGTTATTTATAACAGTAAAAAATGACGTAAAGACAGCTCTACTAGGATTTGCAGGCTAGCTTCGAAACATTTGCAATCAACAAGCTAAGCAGCTTTACCAAGAGGCTACAAACTCAATCCGTTCTACACAGCGTTGAACCACGCGTTCAACAAATCGAACAAGAAGAACCGCAATAAGCCCAAGATGGAAGCCAAGCTTCCCAAGGCAGTACGCAAGGAGCACAAAATCAATAAGGAAATGAGTTTACAAGCAAAAATAATGAACAACAAGTAAGACAACAAAACAAACAAGCCCAGTCTCATAAAAAAAATAACTGAAGCACACGTTCGTAAAAATTACAATTCTAAGCTTTATGTCGCAACATTCTTGGTATATTACAGAGAGCGAATAAAAACTAAGCTTTCTTACCAAGAGTTGTTTTATAAAAAATATAAAAGGAGCAAGTGTTATGCGATTACCCGAAGACTTTATAAGAGCTAGGCATAAAAAAGAAGGGTTAAGTTTAGATCAATGCTTTTCAAATCCTATCATACATAGGGAGATACATGGGAATAAGGTATTCGTTCCATTGGATTTAAAGAGAATTTGGAATCAATAAAAGTTTTTAGCAATGAAATATAGCAACCGTTTTGATTATAAGGCTATTTTATATATAAGGGATCCCACCAACAAAAAGCGCTTAAAACATACGCTAAGCATAATTCGTCATGAATAAAGCCGATTTTTCCTCAACTTACGAGAAATAATCGGCTTTATGGATAAGGGAACAATCGATTGTCAAAATGAATCCATTCCTAAATACTATTTAAAAACCGGTTGATGTGAAACCATTACCATAATCTAAAAAAAGAGTATTATTCGGGGTGACACAAAAATAATTTATTCAAGTGGATTAACGGACTAGTGCGCCTAATATATGTGATATATATAAAGATATCTTACCATAGTGTAACGGGAGGGTAGTGATTTAGTACAGGATATCTGATGTTAAAAAGACTCCGGCAGGAGGAACGCCGTTCTGATATATAGGAGGTTCAGTGAGTGCTGTATCAGTTGTAGCAATCCAAGTTCCGTACTCACCTGCAAGCAAAGAGGGAGGTTTCATAATAAACTGTCCACTTAAAACGAAATGACGAATTCTAATCGAGGGATCATCAAATATAGATAAGTTACCAAAAAATGAGGCATATGGTGAATCAAAACTTATTTGTTTGGTGTTTTCTTCCCAATACCCATTAATTTGAATAGGTGTACCACGAAAATTAATTGTACCAGATACTTTATTATTACCTGTAATAGAATTAATGATGAGTACTCCCCAAATAATGGGTCGACCGGCTATAGAAGCCGAAATACCCCATTTTGATGGAAAAGGTATACTAACCATGAGTTTCTGTGCAGTTTGCAAAAGTTGATTCCTCGTTTCGTAATAATCATAAATACAAGAGTTTAAAGTTTAATTTCTATCTATACATCAGAGTGTTAAAAAAAGAAAGAAAGTCTAATAAATTATTTTAATATTTATTCATTTTGAATCTTCCATATTCGGTTTCGAACATTTCATTTACTTCCCAAGATTCAACGGTTTTATAAGCTGTTTGTTGATCAAAGCCTTTTCCCAGAAGGTAGGCCATTGCGGCAATTTCAGTTAGCGCATGTTCATAGGAAGTAAGAGCAACTTCTTTTAGACCATAATCAACAAAAGGCTTTATTGCCATTAATGTTTCACTTTTCAAATCCTGATCCGAATTTTCTCTCTCATCGGATTCATTACCCTCTAGATTTGGATGTGCTTCTTTGTATAGCACCTCCCACTGTTCATAAAGACTTGTAGCTGTCTCAAAGTCCTCAGAGTCTACTGTTAAATTTTTTTGTAATTTACTCATTAAATTACGCCATGTCTCTTCCCATTCCTCTAAAGTTCTTAAGTCAAAGAGTTTTGAGAACTTCGGTTTCACACTTTCCCAATGAACATAAATGTCGGTACACCATCCCAATAAATATTTATAGTTTTCCGTTTGGGCTTCCATTTTTTTATCACCCTTTTTAAATTTTTTCACTTCTAAAAAAAGAAGCAATATCGCGTGTAAAATGAGGTTAAATACCTTTTAAAACCAATTTACAATTCTATGGTATGTTTCACTTATGTCCCTAGACTAGGCATTTGTCTCATTTAACAAAATAAATTTTGTTTTCTTTCCAAACGGATAAATATGTTGCATTCTGCAAGTATAATTTTCCTTTGCAAACAAGGCCGGTGTTAAAAGTATAAAGGCATTTTTAAAACGTTCTTAACAAACAGATAAAGAGCAGGTAAGCTGAGGAACTTGATAAAAACCTGAAGGAAAGCCAACTCAATCGATTATGAAGTATATATAGGGGTCCTGCCGACAAAACGCGAATATTATACGCTAAGCAGATGTATTAGAATAAAAAGTCAATTCCATACATTAAGAATTGACTTATGTGTAATTAATGAAGCTCCTTCTATGTAATTTCGCTACTTAATATAGTTCCAGAATTACTCTTTTATCGTTCTTAATAATGTCCGTCTTGGTATTTCAATTTTCCTGAGTTCACTAAATTAACTTGAATGTTGATTTGCTCGATACTATCCTTATTTAAGAAAAATCGCTTTTCTTTTATCTCTTTATTCCATTTCTGGGGGTTCTCACGATATAATATTTCTCCTAACTTATAAACATCCGAATTTATCTCTACTCCTTTCTCAAAAGTCTTTAAAATCTCATCCCTTATTATTTTTTTCAGTGTTAGCAATTAACTTATTTTCACTAATTTCCTTTAACTTTTCGTTTATTCCAGCTTGTACGACTATGTTAATGTTATATAGGGGTAGCGTCAGGAAAATGCGGATTTACAACGCTAAGCCCATTTTCAAGACGATTACCCCAATTTTAACAACGTTAAGACAGTTTTAGTGGTCTTAGAGAATCTAACGCAACCATTTTTTCAGAATTAAAACGGTACTCTCCTAGTAAATTGATATGCTCCCAGCCTAAAGGAGACATATGATGCAACAAATCTTCATTAAAATTACCTAAACCTTTTTGGTATTCAACTGCTTTTGTCAGATATAGAGTATTCCAGACACTAATGGCGTTAATAATTATATTTAAAGCACTGGCTCTTTGCAATTGATGCTGGTTCGTTCCCTAAGCTCTCCTTGTTTTCCGAAGAAAATAGCTCTTGCCAGTCCATTCATCGCTTCTCCTTTATTCAATCCTTTTTGTATTTTTCTTCTTCATGATTCATCCGAAATATAATTCAAAATAAAGATCGTTTTTTCTATTCGGCCCATCTCACGTAAAGCGGTAGCCAAGCTGTTTTGTCTTGAATAAGAACCTAGTTTCCCCATAATAAGGGATGCTGAAACTGTTCCTTCATTTATAGAATGAGCTAATCGCAAAACATCCTCATAATTTTCTTTAATGACCTTTGTATTTATTTGTCCACGTAAAATGGCTTCTAATTTTGGATATTCACTTGCTTTATCTATTGTAAATAATTTCGAGTCTGATAAATCCCTTATTCTTGGAGCAAATTTAAATCCTAATAAATGAGTCAATCCGAATATTTGGTCTGTGTAACCAGCAGTGTCTGTATAATGCTCTTCTATGTTTAGATCCGTCTCATGGTGCAACAAACCATCCAAAACATGAATCGCATCCCTTGAATTAGTATGAATAATCTTTGTGTAGTAAGAAGAGAATTGATCACTAGTAAAACGGTAGATGGTGGCTCCTTTTCCGGTTCCATAATGTGGATTTGCATCTGCATGTAGTGATGAAACACCTAGCTGCATTCTCATACCGTCTGACGAGGATGTTGTACCGTCTCCCCAATAGGAAGATAATTGTAATTTAAAATTTACTAATACGGCTTGGGCTTTATTCATTGCATCTTCATACATGCGCCATTGAGATGCATTGGCTAAATGCTTATATGTAAGTCCGGGTGTTGATTCAGCCATCTTGCTTAAACCTATATTCATTCCCATTCCTAAAAGGGCAGCCAGAATAATAATCGTTTCTTCTTTATCCGGTTTTCGATTATTGGAAGCATGAGTAAATTGCTCATGAAATCCTGTTATATAAGCAATATCCATCAGTAAATCGGTTAATTTTATTCTTGGTAGCATCTGATACAGGCTTGCACTAAATTTTTTTGCTTCTTCTGGAACATCTTTTTCTAAGCGTGCAATTGACAGCTTTCCTTTTTCAAGAGAAACCCCGTCTAACTTGTTGGAATTGGCAGCTAACCACTTTAATCTTTCATTAATGCTGATGGTTCTCTCCGTTATAAAATCCTCGAATGATAAACTAACTGATAATCTCGTATTCTCCTTCGTTTGATTCCATGTATCTTCTGAAAACAAATATTCCTCAAAATCTCTATATTGTCTGCTGCCAACAATGGAAACATCTCCTGCCCGAACATGCTCCCGAAGTTCTGTTAAAACAGCCATTTCATAGTAATGACGATTGATTGTTGTACCATCATCTTCGTATAAATGCTTTTTCCAACGTTTTGAAATAAAATCCACAGGTGAGTCATCAGGCACTTTTCGCTTTCCGGATTCGTTCATGCCGCGGATAATCTCAACAGCTTGTAAAAGTGGCACATTTGCCTTTGTAGAATGAAATTCCAATACCCTTAATAGCGTTGGCGTATATTTTCTAAGTGAATAAAATCTTTTTTGCAGTAAGTCTAAATAATCATAGTCGGTAGGACGTGCAAGCTCCTGAGCCTCTTCCACCGAAGAAACAAAAGAATTCCATTCAATAATGGATTCTAAAACCTCAAAAACATCTAATTTTTCCTTTTTTGCTTTAATTAAAGCTTGTCCGATGTTTGTAAAGTGTATAACCTTCTCATTCAGCTTTTTACCGTTTTGTTTCTGAATTTCTTCTTGAGCCTTACGGCCTTTTGATAACAGATTGAGTATTTGTCTGTCATGAATTTCAAAAGCTTTATCCGTTAACTCCTGAGTAAGATGTAATAAATAGACGGTTAATATCGAATATCGTTTATTTTCTTGAAAGTCACGGAATGCATAAGGCTCATATCTTGAACCTAAGCGAGATAGTTGTAACAGGCGATTGCGATGCAAATGACTAATTTGTACCGTTTCCAATTCCATTTCTCGTATATATTCGAGTCGTTCTATTACTTTTAGAAATGTTTCGGGTGAAGGATGACCCTGTGGTTCCTTTAACCAACCCAATATCGTTTTATTGGATTCGGATGGATGCTGCGAAGTAATGATCTCTTCAAGCTTTTCTTTTTGGTTATTTGTTAGAGTTTGACTAACCGTATTAAATAGCATCTTTTCAGCCATTGCCCTTGCCTCCCACACCAATCTCTCAAGTGTAGTGATAGCAGGCAAAATGATTTTCTTTTTTCTTAGAAAATCTATACATTCATGTAGTAGATGCATGGCAACGCCATTTTCCAAAGCTAATTGATGAAGATGCTTAAATGCTATTCGATATTCTTTTAGTGTAAAAGTTACAAAGTCGTATTCACTTCGAATTTCTTTCAAATGATCCCAAAGTGTATTTTCTCTTTGAGGATAAAGACTAATCGAAGATGAAGTGGCACCGATTTGTTTCGATATATAATGTATGACTGAATCCGGGATGTTTTTGATATGAGTGTATGGCCAACTGGGATACCGAAGAACAGCTAATTGAACGGCGAACCCTAAACGGTTTTCTTCTCTCCTTCGTTTATTGATAATTCCTAAATCCCGTTTGGAAAAAGTGTAGTAGGTTCCTAGCACCCACTCATCTTCAGGAATTTGCATAAGGACCTGTCGCTGTTCCGATGTAAGCAATTCTCTACCTCTCGCAACTTTCATACAGTATCATCTCATTTCTGTAATTATTCAGTTAATTAGTTCAATTATATATCAATAGAGTGTACTCTATTGATACAAGTGTAATAGAGTGATAAAATCATAGTTAAGAGTGTCTCATAAGACTTGTCTCAAAAAGGGGTGATATTTTGCGGAAAATCGGTTATATACGTGTCAGTTCGACTAGCCAAAATCCTTCAAGGCAGTTTCAGCAACTGAACGAAATCGGAATGGATATTATTTTTGAAGAAAAAGTTTCTGGAGCAACAAAGGATCGTGAGCAACTTCAAAAAATGCTAGAGAATTTACAAGAAGGTGACTTTGTTTATGTTACAGACTTAACTCGGATCACTCGAAGTACGCAGGATTTATTTGAATTGATTGATTTAATACGAAGGAAAAAGGCAAGCTTAAAATCACTCAAGGATACATGGCTAGATTTATCAGAGAATAATCCATACAGCCAATTCTTAATTACGGTAATGGCCGGTGTTAACCAATTAGAACGAGATCTTATTCGTATGCGACAACGTGAAGGGATAGAGCTGGCTAAGAAAGAAGGAAAGTTTAAAGGTCGGTTAAAGAAATATCATAAAAATCACGCAGGAATGAATTATGCTGTAAAGCTATATAAAGAAGGAAATATGACCGTAAATCAAATTTGTGAAATTACAAATGTGTCTAGAGCTTCATTATATAGAAAGCTATCCGAAGGGAACAAATAGTCCCTCCTTATCCCATATTCCAGAAAAGGGCCATTATATATCGTTCTTACGGACAAACCCATGATAGTCCTGAAAGGGAGGTGACTTCTCGTTGGTCTCTCGTAGGCACATAAAATTGTGGCTATCTTTTGGCGATAGAAACGTACTGTTATGTATACCTCCAATCGGAGCGTCGGCGTACGTTTTACTTACCACTATAGTGTGTGAAGAAGATACGACAGCAAATGGACCTGCAATGGGATGCTTGAGCCGATGTGTCTTGAAAGGGACTAGTACGGTTCTCAGGGGAGGAAGGGGCAGTGATGCCCCTAACTTACCCGACTTAACTAGAATTGTATAGAGTATTCATTATTTCTTTTAGCCTTGTTATTTGCCCATTATTATCCATTTTGTATACCTATAATTAGGCAACTGCATAAGATGAAAAGGGAAATAAAAACATAAGAGGAGAATGAGTATGTACCATAAATCATCCTATCACCATCAATGGCATAATCCAATGTATTACAACTGGAATCCACATTATTATAATTGGAATAATAATTATTCGAATAACAGCGGAAATTCTTATTTTAGAAACAGCCAATTGAAGGATTATGGGCCAAAGCCATTTGTCGTTAATATCAATGAAGCAACGAAGCAAAACAATACGTATCGTACTGCTTTATGGACAGGACCACATTTACAAGTTACTTTAATGAGTCTCAATGTTGGCGAAGATATCGGTTTGGAAATACATCCTGACGTTGATCAATTCTTACGTATTGAACATGGCCAGGGAATTGTTCAAATGGGCAAGAGGAAAGATAATTTAAACTTTGAAAGAAATGTCTATGATGATTCTGCAGTAATGATACCTGCTGGAACATGGCATAATCTAACTAATACCGGCAATATTCCACTAAAACTTTACTCGATATATGCTCCTCCTAATCATCCATTTGGTACTGTTCATGTTACCAAAGCAGATGCATTGACTGCAGAAGAAGGATCCGATCATGGCAATGGAAATACATTTGTTTTTGGCAGGACTCCAGATGAATGGGTACAGTACACAGAATTTCTAGTAAAAGAAGGGTTAGAGGATGTTAAAAGAGGAATAAATGCTACACACATTCTTCAAGAATTTATTCTAATGGGAGTTCTTGTTGGGAAAGGGTATTCTCCTAAAAAAGCATATGAAACAGTAGAAGAATGGGAACGTACAGGAAAATCTAAACTTCTTCAGCAAAGCAAAATTATGTAAAAAGGATTTTCTAAACCGGGCTGTTGACAAACTAAAGAATCCCATTACCGGACACAACATATTGTAAAATGAAAAAGAAAATGAACACTACATTTAGTAGATATTCATCTTCTTTTTTGCTTAAAGGGGTATTTGTAACAGCCCTTAAACGAAGATCCTTTTTTATTACCAATAACATCGAAAATGTAAATTAAATTGTATAGAGTATTCATGTGTTCCTTAGAGTTAAATACTACAAAACCTGAATATTAATTTAATATTGACCACAAGTTAAAGATAATTGCAATTTAAAAATGGAGTGAGGATATGTCAGAACATTTTGATCCTAACTAATTCATGGTTACAATCAGAGTTAAAAAAACGTAATTTGACACAAAATGATGTTGTTTATGCAGTTTTGGCAGCTAATGGTAATGTATATATTGATACATATAGTGATCATATTCATTCTCCGATTGATAAAGAATAATCTGTTCAGATAAGGAGATTAAAAAGAATACTAGGGGACGAAGTTCATATCCCCTAAAATATCTAAAATGATGTTATAGAAAATTTTAATTCCGAACAAGCCCTCTTTCAAATGCTGCAAGATGATTCAAAGAGGCATTGCGAAGTTGAGAAAAAACGGTTCGAGCATCATTAGGAATATTAAGTGATAGAAACCTTTCGTACATAGAAATATTGTCTTTTTCCCCTTGAACTCCAGCAGTATATGCTGCCTTAATACTTTCTGGAGTTGTAACAAATGACTGAGATTTATCTTCAGGTAACGGTACCTGATAACGTTCAAAAAGTGGTAATAAAGCATTTATATGCCTCAATTCAGCCTCTTTTATTTGTGCAAATGTACGAATATATCCAAAGTTTCCTAGAATATTATCATATCTTGCTTGAGCTAAGTATTCGTCTTGAAGGGCATAAGTCAACATTTGAGGTAAAGTTAATGAGTAAGCACTTAACGCACCCTTAGCACCGTAATTTTCAGTTTGCCTATTGGTGTGAGTTACCTTTAGATTTTTTGAAAAAAAAACAAAAACCATACAGCGTGATTATGTTCGTCTGCGGCTGCTCGTCGAAATCTATCTTTAATAAATGGATCATTCGCTTTATCTGCTATATCTAAATAAAAATCAACGGCTTCTTGTTCATCTTTAAAAGCAAATTCGATTCCTGCTCTATACTTGTTTGGGCATTCCTCGATAATTTGATAAGATGGCTTTTTTCCTGTTAAATTTGTATAAATTTTGCTGAATTCCTCGAGATGGCGTTTTTCATCTTTTTGTATCTCAAGTATTTTGTTCGTTTCATCCTTTGTAGGTGCCATCTTGGCTAACCTCTCATAACAAGCAACAGCACTATACTCCGCATTAATTGCTTTCTGAATATCATTTATAAGTTGAATGTCATTTGGCATACGATAATAATCATTATACTGTGGACTATAATGATAAAAATATTGATTTGAATACATGATTGTCCTCCCTCTGTTTAACTATCAACTTATCTTATGCTTTGTGTATAGGTTGGTGTGTAATTTCATATCTTGTTCTTGTGCTAACAGGTAGCTTTAGTTGAATAAATCCACAAAAAAGTCGGTCCTTTACGTAGAGGAAATCAACTTTTTTAGATTGAAATTTGCTTAACGTTGTAAATCCGCATTTATCTTAACCATCCAAAACGGATGACTTTACAGTATTCAATGTAAAGTTATCCGTTTTTTGTTTCTTTAAAGACTATTTAACCACACTAATTTTTATAGTATTTATAGTAAATAAAGAAAGGAGGAAGATTATCTGAAATTAAGAGATTGAGAGCTTTCTAGAATGAATAAAAGAACAATTTCAACAGGAGGATTTTATGAGAGTAATTACCCTTTCTACAAAAGAAGGAAAGATTCGGTACATGTTAATAGATCATAATAATGAGCCAGTCCGACCAGTTTTACATTATTTAAAGTTTAAGGACAATAGTGGGGCTTCACGTAACACCTTACGGTCGTTCTCATATCATTTAAAACTATTCTATGAATTCCTAGAACAAATAAACAAAGAATTTCGTGATATCGGAATAGATGAAATGGCGGATTTTATGCGGTGGTTACAAAACCCGCACCAGGATGTAAAGGTGTCCCCTATCTTCCCAAAACAACCAATTAGAAAAGCAAAGACAGTAAATATTATCATCAATACTGTTCTCGGATTTTATGACTACCTAATGAGACATGAGGACTATAGTATTCAGCTGACAGAACGTTTAAAGAAACAAGTATCTGGGTCCCGCAAGGGGTTTAAAAGTTTTCTGCACCATATAAACAAAAATAAATCCTTTGCATCTCATATTCTGAAACTAAAAGTGCCTAAACAACAGCCGAAAACACTTTCGAAAGATCAAATAGCATTAATTATGAATGCTTGTGTAAATATAAGGGATCAATTTTTAATACAGCTACTTTGGGAAAGCTCTATGCGTATTGGTGAAGCACTTACTTTATGGCTTGAGGATTTCGAGGTTGATGCGAGAAAAATCCATATACGTGATCGGGGTCAATTGTTTAATCTAGCTGAAATTAAGACGGTATGTAGCCCCCGAAGTATCGATGTATCTGAGGATCTAATTAATATGTACTTTGATTATATTGCTCAATTTCATACTGATGAAGTGGATACAAATCACGTTTTTATTAAGCTGTCAGGGGAAAAAAAAGGACAACCGTTAGAATATACCGATGTAGTAGCGCTGGTTCAGCGTCTGCGTGATAAAACAGGCATTTATTTCACTCCACATATGTTACGCCACACATCATTAACGGAACTAAGAAAGGCTGGCTGGAGAGATGAACATTTAATGAATCGGGCTGGCCACGCTCATATCCAAACAACAATGCAGATGTATATCCATCCTTCGGATGAAGATATTCGAAAAGACTGGGAAAAAGCTCAAGAAAGAATGAAAATCAACAAAGAAAATAAGGAGAATAACGAATGAATTTATCTATTGGATACCTACTCCCAGAAAATAAAGTTAGTGAAATAGCCAAAAAAATCTCTGGGTATTTCGAAAATGACATTTGGGATGCCGATGATGCGGCTTTTAATGATTTTAGAAAATCGGAATGGGGAAAAACTCATCGTAAAATGAATTTTTCAGTATTTCCATCTAAGCTTAAAAATGAGGTTAAGTTTTTTATTCTTACTCGTATTAAAAAAGATGATCTTCAATTGTATTCTGCAGTACACAATTATGCCCGGTCCTTTAAACAGCTGTCTATCTTTCTTAAGAAATATTATCCCAATATTAATAGTTTTGCAGATTTAGAAATAAGTAAAGCATTGATGCAATTAAGATCACATTTAAGTGAATTAGGTTTGAGCATACGAATTTATGGGAGAAGGAAGCTTTCTAATTACGAAAATCTACTTAATCGTTTATTTTTGTTTTATAAAGACTTCTATGATACAAGAGATGAATTTGATAAAGATATCTGGGATGTTAGAAATATTCCTAGTGCAAGATTTCCCGATCACGAATCAAGACATATCCTGAATTTCGAGGATATCCCTATTCCCTTTCGTCCTTTAGCAAAAAAATATTTAAAATTTAGGATCAGTCATTTATCCCTTGGCCAATGTACTCTTGACGTTAGAATATTAAAGTTATTTTTGACATTTATACATGATAAAAATCCTTCTTGGAAGGATTTAAATGCCTTAACACGGAAAGATATCGAAGATTACCTAATATTTCATAATAAGAAGTTTCATGACAAAATACAGTCAAAAAGAAGTTACTTAATCGTCCTAAATGTATTCTTGGAAACAATTGAAAAACTGCAATTCGATGAGGCACCTGCGTTGCCTGTAAATCTATTGTTATTTAAAGAAGATATCCCTAGACCGGTAAAAAAGTCTGAAAATGATATCAAATACATTCCTGAAGGGGTTCTTCAGCAAATTGAGGAAAAGCTAGAGTTCTTAAAACCATCAAAATACGTACCGATTATTGTATTACTTCGGGCAACTGGTTGGAGAATATCGGACATTCTTAATCTACGTTATGATAATTGTTTAGAACAAACACCGCAAGGATGGTACTTATGCGGAGATATTAGAAAAACACAAGTAATGAATCATCGTGTGCCAATTACAAAAGAATTAGCAGAGGTAGTAGAAGCTGTAGTAAAAGTGACTAAAGATCAAAGCAATACGATTAATAATCCTAAAAACTATTTATTTGTGCAGCTAGAAGGTATCCGAAGAGGACGACCCTATAATTATTATGACATTCGCAGAAGTTTGAAGCGCTTTACTGGAGAACAAAAAATAGTTGACGATTCAGGAAAGCCCTTTTTTATCAAAAATCATGCCTTTCGGCATACCAAGGGTGTAGAGCTTCTTAATAACGGAATGAACATATTGCATGTTCAAAAATGGATGGCACACGCTTCCCCAGAAATGACCTTGCATTATGCAAAAATTCTCGATACTACCATGCGTAATTCTTGGGAAGAAGCTACAAAACAAGGTATTTTTCGGGTTGACATTGAAAGTAAACGTCCAGTTAAAATTGAACTTTCGGATATTGAGAATGAAGATATCATTGAATGGGAATATATACGCCATAATTTAGACGCTGTGAAGATGGAGCTTGGCTATTGTATGAAACCTATTAAGCAGCCATGTCCCACTCAAGCGAACCCATGTCTGTCTTGTCGTAATTTCTGTACTACACCCGAATTCATTCCCCAATTTGAAATGGAAATTACGGAAGTTAAAAATGTAATTGAGCGAGGCAGGGCTTTAGGGCGACAAGTATGGATAGATAAGAATCAAACCACTCTAGATCAACTAGAGCCTATTCTAGAAACTTTGAAAAATGGTACAACTCATCATTTTGCCGGGAAAAAAGGTCGCGAATATATTGGAGAGGAACGCACTCATGAGAAGTAAGCATATTAGAAATACCGAAGGTGTAAAAAAACATGCCCAGATGAAAAGCCAAGAGGCGGCTCAAAAGGTAGACAAGGCTATTCAAAGTCTTATCAAAACGAAGGCTAAAATTAACTTTAATCAAGTTGCCATGGAATCAGGTGTATCTAAGGCTTTTCTCTATAACAATCAAGAAATACGGAACCGAATAGAAAGGTTACGAAAGCAGCAAGAAGGGTTAAATACACCGCAAACCATAAAACGTAATATGACGGATGCCAATAAAGATTCGCTTATCGTAGCTAAAAATAATCGAATAAAAAAACTTGAAGAAGAAAACAAACGTCTGAAGGATGAATTATTGAAATTACGTGGTATGGTCTATGACAAATTTTAAGAATAAAGAACTTTACTATTGTATCGGTTTTCCTTAGTGTGCTAATGGATGTTTGTAGAGTAAAATATAATCATTCTTTATTCTACATATAAAGTTGTAGAGAATTTATAACTATTCTCTGAAGTAATAAATTTATATGGTTGTATTATTAATACAAGGGGGTTTTATTAATGATTAAAGGATTATACGAAGCACATTTACCAGTAAGTAATTTGAAAAGGTCTATCGAATTTTATAAAGAACTTGGTTTAGAGTTTGACCACAGCGTAGAGGATAGTTTGGCATTTTTATGGATTGAAAAAAATAAAAGCTGGTTGGGCTTATGGGAAACCGATAAGGTAGAACTTGAATATCATCCTTCAATAAGACACATAGCATTTCAAGTATCGTTAGAAGGATTAAAAAATTCGGTTAGTTGGCTCAAAAGTAAAGGATGTGAACCAAGGGAGGCTTTTGGCTTTGAGCCAGTAGAACCTTTTGTAATGGCACATGATAACTATGCTCACGCTAAAATTCATTTTAATGACCCTGATGGTAATAGTTTGGAATTGATTTGTAAACTCGAAAATCCTAATAAAATAACAAAACGGATGTATTTAAGTGAGTGGGAAAAATTAAATACAAATAAATAGAAAAAGTAGTTTTTCAAGCTACCGGTGGCGTTAATTTATTTTTATAAGACATCATAAATAATCAAACTTATTTAAACCTTTACATCGAATATATGTAAATGATGTGAGAACCATTGATATTCTAATAGTTCTCACATCTAAGTTAAGATAA
>NZ_VCRN01000018.1 GCF_009849585.1 Bacillus sp. ZZV12-4809 | reverse complement strand
TATGAATTTCTGCGTCAAACTTAAATGAACCGCCGTATACCGAACGGTACGTACGGTGGTGTGAGAGGTCGGGGGTTAGTCACCCCCTCCTACTCGATTGTAAAAAAAACCATTAAAAAACTTTTTACAGTTTGCAGGAACAAATAGAAAAATGTCGAATATTAAATTGGTGATCAGTGTTATGCTTTGTCACCCTTTTATGTTACTATTCAATTAAAAGGCGGCAATTTTGACTGAGCCTGAAATTGCAAAATGGGTGGTGAAAAGAATGGCGTTGACTTTTTATTGGTATCCTAAATGCGGGACATGCCGGAAAGCCAAGAAATGGCTTGACGAACATAATCTGTCCTATGAAGCAATACATATAACAGATAATCCGCCTTCACGAAGCGATATTGAAGCGCTTTATAAAAAGAGCGGGATGGAACTAAAAAAGTTCTTTAATACGAGCGGCCAAAAATATAGGGAGCTTGGCTTGAAGGACAAAGTAAAAACCTCTTCGGATGAAGAACTGCTCGATATACTGGCTACAGACGGCATGCTGATCAAGCGTCCGCTGCTGACAGATGGAGAGAAAGTAACTGTGGGCTTTAAAGAAGAGGAATATGAAAAGACATGGCTAACTAAAGTGCAGAGCTTTTAAGGCATCTTAACCAGGAGATCGATTTACTGATCATAAATTGAAATATTAATACGGAGGGATACATAATGAGCACACCAAAAGAATTACGTTATTCAGAAGAGCATGAGTGGGTAAAAACAGAAGATGGGAAAGTCCGCATTGGGATTACACATTTCGCGCAATCAGAACTTGGTGACATCGTATTCGTTGAACTTCCTGAAGTTGGCGATGAGCTAAGTGCAAATGAACCATTCGGAAGCGTAGAATCTGTAAAAACTGTGTCTGAGCTTTATGCGCCTCTAAGCGGTAAAGTGGTTGAAGTAAATGAAGACCTTAACGACAACCCTGAGTTCGTAAATGAATCTCCATATGAAAAAGCATGGATGGTTGTTGTGGAGCCCACAGATCTAAGCGAAGTAGAAAGCTTGATGACTGCTGAGCAATACGAAGAAATGACTAACGAAGACTAATTTGAAAGCCGGTTCTCTTACGAACCGGTTTTTTCGTTCTATGGGGCAATCATATCAAGCCGTATTTGCTTTTTGTACTTACCTTTAATTGCTATTTTTCTTTTACAGAGACATGGCAAAACTATAAGTACCCCAAAGGCATGAAAGGATTGGTTATCCATGACATTGAAGCAGCAGAAAATCGATATAACTGACCGGGTTGTCGGCAAGCTTAACAACAATGGGATAGATCTTTATCTTGAAGACGAAAAAATTGGTCAAATCAGTCTTCCTGAAGGCTCTTCTTTCAATTTGTCCCATCATTTTGAATCCGAACACCAAAAAATATACCAGAATGTCTCCGTACCGGATAAAGCGCAAGAGCGCTACACAGACTGTGACGAAGGCGGCTGGTGCTGACTACTGTAAACAGCGGAATGATTTCCGCTGTTTATTTAATAGGCTAAAGCAATATGACCGGGCATACAATGAGATAAGCCGTTTTTAACATTTTTCTTCAAAAGCATTTTCTTCCCTAAATTGGGCAAGGAATCAGCGCAGTCCTAAACTCCAAAATGGGCAGGAGATTCACACCATAACCGAGAATATTGAATATATTAAGATAAAAACCAATGCATGACTGGCAGCTTTTAGCTTTTGCTGTTCCTAAAGATTTTTTCAGAGGATAATTAATTTACTGAGTTGATCTTTTGCTATGGGCACCTGCTCCTCGAAATGTCTCCGCTTTTTCTTCGAGCGGTGCTGATTCAAGGAAGCTTAATCAACGTCCTGGGGGGAGGCTATCATTCCCGCAGAAAGCATGTCCCCTATGCTGAAATCAACGGGCTACATCTATATCTATCAAGAATCTAATAGAGAACAGCCCTAACTAAAACGAACCGTTTCAAAATAACTCCTTTCAGGTGATGACGATGAACGATGGAATTCCGGAAAAAGTGATTATTGTCGAGGGAAAGTCAGATAAAACAAAGGTTAAAAGCATTATAAGAGAGCCCGTTGAGATTATCTGTACAAATGGAACAATAAGCATTACCAAACTGGATGAATTAATTGACACACTATTTGATAAGGATGTATATATATTGGTGGATGCTGATTCAGCAGGTGAAAAGCTGAGAAAACAATTCAAAAGGGAATTTCCCGAGGCAGAGCATCTATACATCGATAGAATGTACAGAGAAGTAGCGACAGCACCGGAGCATCACTTGGCAACAGTGCTTTTGGGTGCTAACATTGACGTTTATACACAATATCTGGACAGATAATAAAGTAAGGATGATAAAATGCAGGAATGGTCGCAGCAGGAAATTGAGAAAGCGATTAGCGGACAAGAAACGATACTTATCTATTTGTATACGCCTATGTGCGGAACCTGCCAGATGGCAGGAAAGATGCTGGCAGTTATAGAACAATTGCTGCCAGATCAAAAAATGGGGAAAGCGGACTTAAATTATATGCCGCAATTGGCTGAAAAATGGGGAGTAGAAAGCGTCCCCTGCCTCCTTATTTTCAGAAGAGGAACTTTACAGGAGAAAATATATGCATTCCGATCCGTTCCCTATTTATTGGATCACATTAGAAGTATTCATTAAAGAAACCAGGAGCAAAAGCGGCCTGGTTTTTTGCATGCTTAAATATTGAGGAAGCGCCATTTCCGCTTTTCAAAATACATTTACAAATTCCACCTGACAGAGTATGATACTTAGGGAAGCGAAATAAAATTTATACAGTGCAGGAAGGGATCCGGATGGCATTTTACAGGGAGTGGGCAGGTCAATTTAAAAGCTATAACCGCAACATAAAATTGGCTTTTATGGCGAATATCTTTACACAAATTGGTTTCGGGATATTCATGGTAATTTATAATTTCTATATAAGAGAACTCGGCTACTCTGAAAGTGTTAATGGGCAAATCATATCCATGACTGCTCTCGCGACAGCCCTGGTTCTTGTGCCGGCAGGGATTGCGAGCGACCGAATTGGCAGAAAAAAAGCGATGCTGTTTGGGGCAGTTGCCACAGGTGCAGTTATGCTTTTCAGAAGTATAGCTGAAATGCAGGAACTGCTGATTTTATTTGCTTTTTTAACAGGACTGACAACAGCTTTTATACAGGTATCGGGCATACCATGGCTGGCTGAGAATTCAAAAGCTGACCAAAGGGTCCATTTATTCAGTATACATTTTGCTATCATGACTGGTGCAAATGTGATCGGCAATTTAAGCGGAGGCGTCTTAACAGATGCTTTTTCCCTGTTTACGGATCAGCTCACCAGTATCCGCATAACTCTTCTAATTGCAAGTGTGTTCTTCATGGCCGGCTTTTTTCCAATTTTGCATTTCTCAGAGGTTTTGAAAGATCAAAAAGATGCAAAGGGCTTAAAAGGTCTGTCATTCAAAAACCTTTCTTCTAATAATGAAGGTGTCAAAATTATAGTTATGTTTGCTTTGGCTCAGCTCCTCATTGGGATTGGCGCAGGACTTGTTATCCCTTATCTAAATTTATACTTTGCAGACCGCTTTGACGCCTCGAATTCAGCAATTGGCATTATTATCTCATTAGGTCAGGCTGCCACGGCCTTTGCCATGATAATCGGTCCGGTTGTTGTAAGAAAGCTGGGAGAGGTTAAAGCCGTTGTGATCCTGCAGCTCATGTCACTGCCCTTCCTGCTTTTAACAGGATATACTGAAAATCTTTGGCTGGCTGCCATCTGCTTTTTGTTCAGGCAGGCGCTCATGAATGCGGGAAATCCTATACAAATGTCACTCATGATGTCAAAGGTAAATGATTCGATGAAAGGACTGGCAAACTCAGTTAATCAGATGGTTTTCAATCTGGGTTGGGCTGTGATGGGCCCTGTTTCAACAGGAATCGTCATGAGATATGGGGACTATTGGGGATATGCTCTGGTATTCACTATTACAGCCACTTTATATTTGATTGGGTCTATCTATTTTTTCATTGTATTCAGAGGCTATAATAAGACAAAAGCTGCAGAACCCTCTGTAAAAATAATTTAATCTGACATATTTCTCAGGAAATGAAAGAGCAATGCCAATCAAACAGGCAGTGCTTTTCTGATTTTGTCGAATGAAAAATAAAGGATTAAAGCTCTTTATTACTGAATAGTAAAAAACAATAAACCCATTAAAAGAGGTGAGGCTGTGAGAGATTTACCTGATTTATTTATCAGGGAATTAAAGGCGAAAGGGCATCTTGAATTTTTCCTGAGAAAATCCAATTTTTCTTTGCTTATTAAAGCTGGAAATATAAGCATTCCTTTAAAAGTTTCGAATGGGGAAATAAAGAAGGCAAGCCATACCAGCCATTTTGATGTGGAAATCTCGGGATTGGAAGAAGATGTGCTGTCACTGATCACCGGGGAAGTAAAGCTACGGGAAGCAATTTCCCGAAATAAAATAATCATGGAAGCCACTTTCAGAAAAAAACTGCTCATCGAGTCCTTTTTCTATTTAGGGAAAATTTCACTTACCAATACTTGACCATTTTTTAAATAGTATGATAATATCATTATATTGTTAATTAACAGAATATTCTTATCAAGAGAGGCGGAGGGACTGGCCCAGTGAAGCCCGGCAACCGGTAAAGTACACGGTGCTAAATCCAGCAGAGCGGAATGCTCTGGAAGATAAGAAGAGACGATACAGCCCTCTTCTTATGAAGAGGGCCTTTTCAGCTCTTCGATATGAACAAACATTATTATAGAGGAGAGATTATGATGACAGACAAAAAGCAAAACTACCGTTTTGAAACCATTGGAGTGCATGGCGGACTCAAGCCTGACCCTGTAACCGGTGCGAGGGCAGTTCCGATTTATCAGAACAATGCTTATCAATTCAAGGATACAGATCACGCTGCAGACCTCTTTGCTCTGAAAGAGCAGGGATATATTTATAGCAGGATACATAACCCCACTGTCAGTGTATTTGAGGAAAGGGTAGCCCTTCTTGAAGGAGGAGTGGGTGCGCTGGCTCTTGCAAGCGGCCAATCTGCCATAACACTGGCTATTTTAAATATTGCTGAAGCAGGTGATGAAATTGTTGCTGCCTCAAATTTATATGGAGGTACATATAATTTGTTTGCAGTCACACTTCCTAAGTACGGAATAAAGGTGAGACGCGTCGATCCAAAGGATCCGGAAAATTTCCGCAGTGCAATAACAGATAAAACAAAGGCTGTCTTCGCCGAGACAATTGGAAACCCGAGCCTGAAGATCCTTGATATTGAAAAAGTTGCCGCAATTGCACACGAAAATGGTGTGCCGCTGATTGTCGATAACACTTTTGCTACTCCATATCTTTGCAGGCCAATTGAGCATGGGGCTGACATTGTAATACACTCTGCGACAAAATGGCTGCTCGGCAATGGAACTACAATGGGCGGTATAATTGTTGACGGCGGAAATTTCGACTGGAATTCCCCTAAGTTTCCGGGATTTACAAAACCGGATCCGAGCTATCATGATATTGTTTATAGTGAAGCAATTGGTGAAGCGGCTTATATTATCAAAGCCCGAGTACAGCTGTTGAGAGATTTAGGGCCTGCAATGAGTGCACAAAGTGCATTCCAATTCACACTGGGCCTTGAAACTCTTCATGTAAGAATGAAGGAGCATGTTGCCAATGCCAAAAAGGTAGTGGAATATCTGGAGGCGCATCCAGCTGTTAATTGGGTGCTTTATCCAGGCCATGAAAGCCACCCGGACAAAAAATTGGCAGATAAATACTTGCCAAAAGGAGCCGGAGCAGTGGCTGTATTTGGAATCGCTGGCGGAAGAGAGGCTGGAGCCAAGCTGATCAATAGCCTGAAGCTTTGGGCACATGTGGCCAATGTCGGGGACGCAAAGAGCCTGATTATCCACCCTGCAAGCACCACTCATCAGCAGCTGGATGAGGAAGGTTTAAAGGCTGCCGGTGTACCGGAAGATCTAATTCGGATTTCGATCGGAATTGAGAATGCGGAGGATTTGATTGAAGATCTGGAACAGGCCATTGAAACAGCTGCGGGTCTTACATCGTTGGCCGCAAAAGCGTAAAGGATAATTTACCATTCGCTTTTTTCCGAAAGTTTGAAATTTCATCGTTGACACCTTTTTATCGCCTATGATACGATAGCAAACGTAATTAAAAAACTGCTTAAATAATTTAAAGTATTAATTGAATATAGAACGTAACGCTCTTATCAAGAGAGGTGGAGGGAAGTGCCCTATGAAGCCCGGCAACCGTCAATTTAGTTGAAATGGTGCCAATTCACTCAAAGCATAGCTTTGATAGATGAGAGGAAGGACTAAATTTATTTATGCCTTTCTGCTCATGTGCAGGAAGGCATTTTTGCATTTGCGCATGAAAGTCTATTGTGAGTAAAAAATAGGTAAATAGAAGCAGTCAATTAATTATTATCTGTATCTTTCGATAAAAGAGGTGACTATCACATTGATTTCTATAAAAGATGTTCAGAAGATATTCTCTTCAAAAAACAGCCAGGTAAAAGCTGTGGATGATGTAAACCTGGAGGTAAAAGAAGGAGAGATATTCGGTGTTATCGGATATAGCGGTGCTGGTAAAAGTACATTAATCCGTATGCTGAATGGGCTGGAGCTTCCTACCCATGGCAGCGTAACAGTAGCCGGCAATGAGGTTTCAAAGATAAAGGGAAGCAACCTAAGAAAAGCACGTCAGGAAATAAGCATGATCTTCCAGCATTTCAACCTGTTATGGTCGAGAACAGTAAGAGAAAATATTGCATTTCCGCTAGAAATCGCTGGTGTTTCCCGGCAGGAAAGGCTCAAAAGAGTAGACGAGCTCATTAAACTAGTTGGTCTGGAAGGAAGGGAAGAAGCCTACCCATCTCAGCTTAGCGGCGGTCAAAAGCAAAGGGTCGGAATTGCCAGAGCCCTTGCTAACAACCCAAAAGTGCTGCTTTGTGATGAGGCCACATCTGCACTTGATCCTCAAACAACAGATTCCATCTTGGAGCTGCTTGTTGACATCAATGAACGCCTGGGCTTAACCATTGTTCTGATTACACATGAAATGCACGTGATCCGTAAAATCTGCCATCGGGTTGCTGTTATGGAAGGCGGCCGAATTGTTGAAATCGGACCTGTATTAGATGTCTTTAAGAATCCAAAAGCAGAAATAACAAAGCGGTTTGTTCAGCAGGTGACAGAGCCTGAAGAAACGAAGGAAACGATTGATCATCTTGTAGATTTGTATCCACAAGGAAAAGTAGTTCAATTAGGATTTGTCGGCGAATCAGCTGAACAGCCATTGATTACTAACCTGATCCGTCATTTCCAGGTAACTGTAAATATTCTTCAAGGGAAGATTTCCCAGACGCAGAATGGTTCTTATGGTACCTTATTCATCCATGTTGATGGAGAAGCAGAGGAAGTTGCAAAAGCAATTGAATATATCCATTCCCAGCAGGTAGGCGTGGAGGTGATTTCCAATGCTTAATGAATGGTTTCCAAATGTAAAATGGGATTCCATGTGGGAGGCTACTGTGGAAACCCTCTATATGACTGCTATTTCTGTTATCGCAACCTTTATTTTGGGAGCGGTGCTGGGGCTGCTGCTCTTTTTGACAGCTAGGGGGAATATTTGGGAAAATGCGCCAATTAATAAAGTTATCTCTGCGTTCGTCAATATATTCCGTTCAATTCCATTTATCATCCTGATTGTTTTATTAATTCCATTTACGAAGTTTCTATTGGGAACAATGATTGGGGAGGATGCAGCATTGCCTGCATTAATTATTGGTGCTGCTCCGTTCTATGCCCGAATGGTGGAAATCGGCTTGAGGGAGATAGATAAAGGGGTAATTGAAGCAGCCAAGTCAATGGGCGCAAAAACAAGCACGATCATCTGGAAGGTGCTGCTTCCGGAATCAATGCCGGCCCTTGTTTCGGGAATTACTGTAACAGCTATCGCACTGGTTGGCTACACAGCTATGGCTGGTGTTATCGGCGCTGGTGGACTTGGGAATCTGGCATACCTTGAAGGTTTTCAGCGGAGCCGAAGTGATGTGACGCTTATGGCGACCGTAATTATTTTAATCATCGTATTTATCATCCAATTTATTGGAGATATTATTACAACAAAATTAGACAAACGATAAGGAGAGATTTACATGAAAAAGTGGTTATCACTTGCTCTTGCACTGGCAGTTGCCCTTGTACTTGCAGCTTGCGGCACTTCAGAAAAAGACGGCAATGCCGGAGAAGGCGGAGATAAAGATAGCAAAAAGATTACGGTGGGAGCATCCAATGTGCCTCACGCGGAAATTCTTGAAGAAGCAAAGCCATTACTTGAAGAAAAAGGCTTTGAACTTGATGTTGTAACATTCCAGGATTATGTATTGCCAAATCAGGCTCTTGAGTCTAAAGAGCTTGACGCAAACTACTTCCAGCATATTCCTTATCTTGAGTCGCAGAAAGCTGAGCATGGCTATGATTTTACGAATGCAGGCGGAATTCATATTGAGCCAATCGGTGTATACTCCCAGAAATATAAGAATCTTGAGGAGCTTCCTGAGGGTGCTACAATCATCATGAGCAACTCAGTTGCAGACCATGGCCGCATTCTTTCCATGCTGGAAGCTGAGGGACTTATCACTTTAAATGAAGATGTTGAAAAAACGGAAGCAACACTGGAAGATATAAAAGACAATCCGAAAAAATTAGAGTTTGATACTGAATATGAAGCATCACTTCTTCCTCAGATCTACAATAATGGAGAAGGGGATGCAGTTCTGATTAACTCCAACTATGCAATTGATGCAGGATTAAATCCTCTTAAAGATTCAATTGCTATTGAGGACAAAGATTCACCATATGTAAATGTAATTGCAGTCCGTACAGGTGATGAAGAGAAAGAAGGAATTAAAGCTCTTGTAGAGGTGCTTCGTTCAAAGGAGATCCAGGATTTCATTCTTGAACAATATGAAGGTGCCGTTGTACCGGTATCTGAGTAAGAAAAAAAACAGGCGTTCGCAGCGCCTGTTTTTTTTGCAGATCAGCAGCCCCGCTCCCTGTATAGATAGAAAAGCAAACAAACATACTAACCATGATACTATTTGAAATGGAGTGGAGATCGATGGAGCATTATCATGAACCTTCTAACTCAATAGAAGCAGCCCTTCATGATTATAAAGTCGGATTAGGTGTATTCACTGATAAAATGCCGGATTTGGCACAGCATTATAATGCTTTTACTGAAGCCTGCTTTAAGGAAGGAGTTTTGTCTCAAAAAGAGAAGCAGCTGATCGCGCTAGGAATCAGTTTATATTCTCAGGATGAATACTGCATTATTTACCATACAAAAGGCTGCATTGACCAAGGAGCGTCTGAAGAAGAAATTCTGGAGGCAGTAGGAGTAACAGCGGCTTTTGGAGGCGGAGCAGCCATGAGCCAGGCGGTTACACTTGTCCAGGAGGCCATGACAGAATTGAATCAGCAAAATCATTGAAAATCAGCTCCTGCTTAATAGCAGGGGCTTTTTTTTCGGAAGTTCGCTTCTATTGGGATATATTTACAGATTGTGGTGGAAAGTGTGATTCTGCAGCGGAAATCAACGGACGACATTGAGAAGCATAAAAAACAATTTATTCGAAAAGAGCCTTTTTAGATGTATATTTTCAGAAAATTTACAAAACAACCATTATTTCCGAGCATTCAGCCAGTATTCTAAGGATATGGAATATGAAAGCGTTTCACCGGTTCTCACTCCTGAAATTGCTAAAAAAATCAGGTTTTTTCCGCTTTGTGCGGGGTATATGGTGAGTGTTAAGATTTTAGATGTAAAACTAAATGCTGAAAAGCATAAAAACCGAAAGGATTGGTTCATTATCAGTCAGTTACAGCTGAACTACACGAGTGAAATGGAAAAAGCTATGCAAGCTGCCCATGGAGTTGGATATGAAGTGTACAGCCGGAAACATGATATTCGAATGGAAGTTGAAAAAAGACGTGAGGAAGATTACCTTCAAAGCCAAAGGTTAGTTGCAGATCTTGAAAGAAAGATTCATTCCTAGGTTTAGGTATATATAATAATGAAGTAAATAGTAACCAGTGCCAATGATGCACTGGTTTTCTTTTTGCAATACATGAAATTACAGCACCGGGAAAAAATAGATAGGACATGCCTGGATCCCGGTGATTTCACTCTTTGAAGACATTGGTTTTGTATGATAAAATCTATATTTACAGGCTTTCTAAACATTTTCGTTTGAAAAGTTTGTTAATGGTCTCAAAGAGTTGCTATGATATTTGATTTGTTATAAGATTGTAATGAGAATAAAATGAGAATAGAGATTTGCGGATAAAACCGGTTTACAAATCTTCTTTTATTGACGGAGGTATATATTATGGCAGGATCAGTACTTACAATTAAAGACCTTCATGTTGCTATTGAGGGAAAAGAAATATTAAAAGGTGTAAACCTTGAGATTAAAGGTGGAGAAATCCACGCAATCATGGGGCCGAACGGTACAGGTAAATCTACTTTATCTTCTGCTATCATGGGGCATCCGAAATACGAAGTAACACAAGGAAGCATCACATTGGATGGTAAAGATGTTCTTGAAATGGAAGTTGACGAGCGCGCACGTGCCGGACTTTTTCTTGCAATGCAATATCCAAGTGAAATCAGCGGCGTAACAAATGCCGATTTTTTACGTTCTGCAATTAACAGCCGCCTTGATGAAGGCAACGAAATTTCTCTTATGAAATTCATCCGCAAAATGGACAGCAAGATGGAGTTCCTGGAAATGGACCTTGACATGGCTCAGCGTTATTTAAATGAAGGTTTCTCAGGCGGAGAAAAGAAACGTAATGAAATCCTGCAATTAATGATGCTTGAACCTAAAATCGCTATCCTGGATGAAATCGACTCCGGTTTGGATATCGATGCATTGAAAGTGGTTTCTAAAGGAATCAATGAAATGCGCGGAGAAGAATTTGGCTGCTTAATTATCACACACTATCAGCGCCTTCTTAACTACATCACTCCTGACCATGTTCATGTGATGATGCAGGGCCGCGTTGTAAAATCAGGCGGACCTGAACTTGCACAGCGCTTAGAAGCAGAAGGATATGATTGGATCAAGAAAGAATTGGGCATTGAAGACGAAACAGTTGGGCAAGAAGCGTAAGCGTTAGGGGGATCACTATGACAACGGAAATAAAACTACCATTTGATAAGGATTATGTTAGTTCCTTTTCAAAAGATATGGGCGAGCCGGCATGGCTGACAGAACTCCGTCTAAATGCGCTTGCAAACGCGGAAAGCCTGCCAATGCCAAGGCCTGATAAAACGAAAATAGATAAATGGAACTTTACACAGTTCGAAAAGCATATTGTCGGAAGCGAAGACTTTACGTCTTTAAATGACCTTCCGGAGGATGTAAGAAACCTGATTGATACCGAAGCCGGCGATCAGAACTTATATATTCAGCGAAATAATAGACCGACTCATTTGGCTATATCCAAAGAGCTTCAGGAAAAAGGTGTTATTTTCACAGACATCTTTACAGCGGCAAGAGAACATAGCGAGCTGCTTCAAAAGTATTTCATGAAAGATGGCGTCAAAACGGACGAACACCGTTTAACCGCTTTGCACGCGGCTCTTTTAAATGGCGGAGCGTTCTTGTACATTCCGAAAAACGTGGAAATTTCAGCGCCAATTCAGGCTGTATATATCCATGATGATAAAGAGGCAAACCTATTTAACCATGTATTGGTGGTAGCTGATGATAACAGCTCAGTTACTTACGTGGAAAATTATGTTTCCGTGGTTGAGGAAGCGAATAGCGTCTTTAATATTGTTACTGAGGTCATTGCCAATGCAAATGCAAGAGTGCAGTATGGTGCGGTTGATACACTTGCTAAGGGAACAACAGCGTATGTGAACCGCCGAGGAGTTGCAGGCCGTGATGCACGCATTGAATGGGCTCTTGGACTAATGAACGACGGCAATACAGTTTCAGAGAATACAACTAATCTTGTTGGAGACGGTTCTTTCGGTGATACCAAAACAGTTGTTGTAGGACGCGGAGAACAGACCCAAAACTTTACAACAAAAGTAGTTCATTTCGGAAAAAATTCCGAAGGTTACATTTTAAAACATGGGGTTATGAAAGACTCTGCATCTTCCATCTTTAATGGAATCGGCAAAATCGAGCACGGTGCTTCCAAGTCAAATGCCGAGCAGGAATCACGCGTTCTGATGCTAAGCGAAAAAGCCCGCGGAGATGCAAACCCGATTTTATTAATCGACGAAGATGATGTAACAGCTGGTCACGCAGCTTCAGTTGGCCGTGTGGATCCATTGCAGCTTTACTATTTAATGAGCCGCGGTGTCTCCCAGAAAGAGGCGGAACGTCTTGTTATTCACGGCTTCCTGGCGCCGGTTGTTAACGCTCTTCCTATCGAAGGTGTTAAAAAGCAGCTTACTGCCGTTATTGAAGGGAAAGTAAAATAATGAATGCCCGTGAGATTCGGCAGATGTTTCCCATACTGGATCAGGAAGTCAATGGAAAGCCCCTTGTTTATCTGGACAGTGCCGCTACTTCCCAAAAGCCTGTTCCGGTAATTGAGGCGATTGATAAATACTACAGGGAATATAACTCGAATGTTCATAGAGGCGTCCATACCTTGGGCACCAGAGCAACGGATGGCTATGAAGGTGCCAGGGAAAAGGTGCGAAAATTCATAAATGCAAAATCCACTGAGGAAGTTATTTTTACAAGAGGAACAACAACATCCATCAATACAGTGGCAGCAAGCTACGGGCGCGCTAACCTGTCTGAAGGCGATGAAATAGTTATCACCTATATGGAACACCACAGCAATATCATTCCGTGGCAGCAGGTAGCTAAACAGACCGGTGCCACGCTAAAGTACCTCCCACTGCAGGAGGACGGAACCATCTCTCTTGAAGATGTCCGTGCAACCGTCACAGCCAATACGAAAATCGTATCGATCATGCAGGTATCGAATGTATTGGGTGTGATGAACCCGATTAAGGAAATTGCGAAAATCGCCCATGAGAATGGCGCGATTATGGTTGTGGATGGTGCACAAAGTGCTCCGCATATGAAAATTGATGTTCAGGACCTGGATTGTGATTTTCTTGCTTTTTCCGGACATAAGATGTGCGGTCCTACTGGCATCGGTGTTCTTTACGGTAAGAAAAAGCATCTTGAAAAAATGGAACCTGTTGAATTTGGCGGTGAAATGATCGACTTTGTCGGCCTCTATGAATCGACATGGAAGGAGCTACCATGGAAATTCGAAGGGGGAACGCCAATCATTGCAGGTGCCATCGGAATTGGTGCGGCAATTGATTTCCTTGAGCAGATTGGCTTGAATGAAATCGAGGCATATGAGCACAAGCTGGCTGCTTATGCTATGGAAAAAATGTCTGCTATCGAGGGAATGACCATTTATGGACCTAAAGAAGCCTCGAAGCGGGCAGGTCTGGTTACATTTAATATAGACGATGTTCATCCACATGATGTGGCTACTGTATTGGATGCAGAAGGAATTGCAGTCCGCGCCGGCCACCATTGTGCACAGCCGCTTATGAAGTGGCTCAAGGTGTCGGCAACTGCACGTGCAAGCTTCTATCTGTACAATACGGAAGAAGATATTGATAAGCTTGTTTCCGGGCTTGTCAAAACAAAGGAGTATTTCAGCGATGTCTTCTAAAAATTTAGATACCCTTTACCGCCAGGTTATAATGGATCATTATAAAAACCCTCGTAACAAAGGGGTACTTGAAGATGACAGCCTGACGATCAATATGAATAACCCTACTTGCGGAGACCGGATTCAATTGACGCTGAAGCTTGAGGATGGCAAAGTGGCAGACGCAAAGTTTGAAGGCGAAGGATGTTCCATCTCCATGTCCTCAGCTTCCATGATGACTCAAGCCATCAAGGGTAAAAATATTGAAGATGCCTTAAAGCTTTCCAAAGTTTTCTCTGACATGATGCTGGGGAAAGAATATGATGAAGATGATCTTGATCTTGGCGATATCGAAGCTCTTCAGGGAGTTTCCCAATTCCCTGCCAGAATCAAATGTGCCACTTTAGCATGGAAAGCAATGGAAAAAGGTGTTGGCACAGAGAAAGAAGAACAGGAATAAATCAATCAAACGTTTGATTAATACTTTATGATCTGTCTTGTGTGCTAAAATACTATGAAATGATAGGGTGTACACCCTTTCCTATATGAATGGAGGAATACGACGATGGCAAAAAAAATGCCTGAGATCGGCGATTATAAGTATGGTTTTGCCGATAAAGACGTTTCCATTTTCCGATCAAAACGCGGTTTGACAAAAGAAATTGTTGAAGAGATTTCAAAATTGAAGGAAGAGCCACAATGGATGCTTGACTTCCGTTTAAAATCACTGGACCATTTCTATAACATGCCTATGCCGCAATGGGGCGGAGATTTAGCGTCATTAAACTTTGATGAAATTACGTATTATGTTAAGCCTTCTGAGAAGACTGAACGTTCTTGGGATGAAGTTCCTGATGAAATTAAACAGACCTTTGATAAATTAGGTATTCCTGAAGCAGAGCAGAAGTATCTTGCTGGTGTTTCTGCACAGTATGAATCAGAGGTTGTTTACCATAATATGCAGGAAGACCTGGAAGCAAAAGGAATTGTATTCAAGGATACCGATTCGGCTCTTCGCGAAAATGAAGATATTTTCCGTGAGCACTGGGCAAAGGTTATCCCTCCAACAGACAACAAATTTGCTGCATTAAACTCAGCCGTTTGGTCTGGCGGATCGTTCATCTATGTTCCTAAAGGTGTTAAAGTTGATACGCCATTGCAGGCCTATTTCCGCATTAACTCTGAGAACATGGGGCAATTTGAGCGTACCCTTATCATAGTTGATGAAGGCGCACATGTACACTATGTAGAAGGCTGTACTGCACCTGTGTACACAACCAACTCACTTCATAGTGCGGTTGTTGAAATTATTATCAAAAAAGACGCATATTGCCGTTATACAACCATCCAAAACTGGGCAAACAACGTATACAACCTGGTTACAAAGCGTGCGGTTTGTGAATCAAACGCAACAATGGAATGGATTGACGGAAACATCGGTTCAAAACTGACAATGAAATATCCTGCAGTTATCCTTAAAGGAGAAGGCGCACGCGGCATGACCCTTTCCATTGCATTAGCAGGCAAAGGGCAGCATCAGGATGCAGGTGCAAAAATGATTCACCTTGCACCGAACACGTCTTCAACGATCGTGTCAAAATCGATTTCCAAGCAGGGCGGTAAAGTAACATACCGCGGAATCGTTCACTTCGGCCGCAAAGCTGAAGGTGCCCGTGCCAACATCGAATGTGATACGTTAATTATGGATAACCAGTCAACTTCAGATACAATTCCATACAATGAAATCCTAAACGACAACATCTCTCTTGAGCATGAAGCGAAGGTTTCAAAAGTATCAGAAGAACAGCTATTCTACCTTATGAGCCGTGGAATTTCAGAGGAAGAAGCAACAGAAATGATCGTAATGGGCTTCATCGAGCCATTTACGAAAGAACTTCCAATGGAATACGCAGTAGAAATGAACCGTCTGATCAAGTTTGAAATGGAAGGTTCCATCGGTTAATAGCTAATTTATGAAAACCCGTTTACCGGCCATGGTAAGCGGGTTTTTAAAATAGGTAACAGGGAGTATATTATTTTTGGATAAATTGCTAAAGTGGAGATATAAAAATTAGTTCTCAGTTTATCGTGACAATACTTAGCCAAACGGAGGTATTTCAATGATTATCATAGGCGTAACAGGCTGGGGCGATCATGATAGCCTTTATCCAGGCGCCATTTCGCCAAGAGATAAATTAAAGGAGTACGCCGGCCACTTCCCGACAGTAGAGGTGGACTCTGCTTTTTATGCCGTGCAGCCAAAACGCAACTCCGCCAAATGGGTTAATGACACCCCAGATGGTTTTCAATTCATTGTAAAAGCCTATCAGGGTATGACGGGCCATCAAAGAGGAGAGATCCCTTTTGAAAGCAAAGAAGAAATGTTTGAGGCGTTTAAGGATTCATTGGAGCCTTATATTGAGTCCGGCAAACTGGCAATGGTGCTGTTTCAATTTCCGCCATGGTTTGACTGTAAAAAAGCCAATGTTGATTATCTTCGCTGGTGCAAGGAAAAGATGGGGGAGATCCCCTGTGCTCTGGAGTTCAGGCATCAATCATGGTTTCGGCCGGAGTTTAGGGAAAGCACGCTAAGCTTTATGAAAGAGGAAGAATGGATTCACAGCATCTGTGACGAGCCGCAAGCCGGTGAAGGTTCAGTTCCAACAGTTCTGGAAACAACCAATATGGACAAAGTGCTCGTTCGTTTCCACGGACGCAATTTTCACGGCTGGCAGAAAAAGAATGGGGACAACTGGCGTGAGGTCCGCTATCTTTACCGCTATAACGAAGAAGAACTGGCAGAATGGGCAGAACATCTAAAAAAGCTCAAGAAAAAATGTAAAAATGTATACGTCGTCTTCAACAACAACTCAGGCGGTGACGCGGCAGACAACGCTAAACAAATGATCGAAATGCTGAATATCGAATACCAGCAGCTAGCTCCCAGACAACTTGATTTATTTTAAAACCGGGTGACAGGCACCTATACCACTTCGGCAAACTGGTATAGGTGCCTGTCACGTTCACCCTTTTCCTTGTCCGTACATATTGTGTAAGGGAAAAGGAAAGGAGTGGGTGCAGGTATGATTGATTTGAAGCCGATTGAAATAGGTGGCCACACTTTTTTGAGTGTTTCGGTGCAGCTGCCGAAGACTAATCTGCTGGTGGTAACGAATGATAAAGGGTATATTATGTGCGGAGCCCTGGATGTAGCTTTGCTGAACGAAAAGCTTAAGGACCGTAAAGTAATTGCCGGCAGGGCTGTCGGTGTAAAAACGATAGATCAGCTGTTGAATGCCCCGCTTGAGTCTGTCACTTACGAGGCCGAGGAATTGGGCATTGTTAAAGGAACGATCGGAAAAGAAGCACTTCTCAAAATGATTTAAAGGCATGCCTTAAGAGGCTTGTCTTTTTTTATGGAGTTTTCGTAAGTGATGTTGCATGTTGAATCGTTTACTGAGGAAGGTGCGAGAGCGTTATTTGGTGTCCTGCCCAAATAACGGGGACAGCTGAGTTTCCGAAGGGGCAGGGCGTCCAGGAAGCTCAGGCACCAAGCCTCAGAAAGCGGAATTTAGGCTATTAAGGGACATTATCATCTTTGGAAAAAACCTATCCGCACATAAAATTAGTTATCCGCACAGAAAAGCCGGCTATCCGCACAGAAAGAAATTTATCCGCACATAAATAAAGGCTATCCGCACAGAAATAGATAACGGATTAAAAAAACAGCCCGGATTGAAGGATGACACAACAAAATTAATCGGAATTCCCTAAAAAATCTCTTCTTTAGAGAAGAACTTCCGCCAATGCAGGAATTTTGTCGTATAATGTAAATGAAACCAAATAATTCCCGAAATATAAAGTAGAGCAAAAAAAGGATATGGGAGATACATATGAGATTAGCAGCAACCAATACAATTGAGACTGGCAGTGTTTTGGCCAAAGCTATATATAATGACAAGGGTCAGGTCCTTTTGCATGAAGGTGTGGAGCTGGCTGATAAATTAATAAATAAACTGCAGGAAGTGGGTATTGCCTATGTGTATATCAAAGATCAGCGCACTGAGGATATCCAATATAAGAACCCTCTGAATCCCAAAATGCGGAAAAAGGCTATCGAAACCATAGAAACGGTTCTAAAGGAAGTAGAAGCAAATAAAGAATTTTCTAGCACTCTGGTCGTGGAGAATGCTTCAAATAGGCTCTCAGGGCTGATTCGCCAGCTAATCAGTGAAATAAGGGGAAATAAAGAGCTGCTTACGATCCTATCAGATGTTTATTCATATGATCACTATATTTTCACACATTCTCTGAACGTAACTCTTTACTCACTCGCAATCGGGATGAAGCTGCAGCTCCTGCCGAAGGAACTTGAAATCCTTGGGCTGGGTGCAATCCTCCATGATGTCGGAAAGATGAAGGTGCCTGCAGATATCCTTTTGAAACCTGGTAAATTGACATCTGAAGAATTTGAATCCATTAAGAAGCATCCCGAAGATGGATTTAATATATTAAGAAAAGTAGAGACAATTCCTCTTCTTGTTGCACATTGTGCCTTTCAGCACCATGAACGATTGAATGGGTCAGGCTATCCTCGCGGACTACAGGGGAACGAAATTCATGATTTCGGCAAGATTATTGCAATTGCCGATGTGTTTGACGCAGTTACATCCAACCGCATATACAGGCAGGCTATGCTCCCGCATGAAGGCCTGGAAGTCCTGTATGCAGGGGCCGGCAAGCTGTTTGATAAGAAAGTCATTGAAGTTTTCCGTCAGGCGGTAGCCGTGTACCCGGTTGGTATTACTGTTGAGCTGAATGATGGAAGAAAAGGAGTTGTCTGCCGGCAGAATGCGGGACTTAGCGACAGGCCGGTCATCCGTATACTTGAAGAAAAGGGCAGAAACGTTGAGCCATATGAAGCAGACCTAGGGGCTGAATTGAATTCCGTTATTACGGGCTGTGATACGACTTTTGTACAACAATAAATTGAAACTTCAATCAGGGGATGGCTTATCCCCTTGATGGTTAGTTGAACCAATCGGGCCTTTACTGGCAGTTTGACCCCACTTATCCTCCTTTGATTCCGTTGACTCTTGAAGTGCGGTCTTATTGCCCGTTAGACTGCGATAAACTATTTTGGATTTTTGAGCCTAGTTCCCTCCTTTACAGCATACATATAGCATGTAAAGGGGGGATTTGTTTTGGCAAAATTTCGCGGCCGGCTGCCCCGGAAAGGTCCTCTTCCATTCCGCTATGTATTTCTTTTGACCTTTGTATTCTTCGTTATCTCAACAGCTGCCGGCCTTTGGATTATTAATGAAGGGCTTAAGCCCACACTCATGAGCTATGCAGATTCACAGACAAGGAAAATCGCATCATTGGTAATAAACAATGCGATTAACAAAAAAATTACCAACGTGATGGATTTGGAAGATATGTTTGAGGCAAGCGAGAGCGGTGTTGTCAGCATTAACGTGGAAAAGCTGAACAGAGTCAAAGCGGAAGTAACCGAACTGGTTCAGGATAATATTAAGAAAGCAGAAAAAGGCGATTTGGATGCATTGGAGTCTTTTACAGACGTAGAAATTAATACGGAGCAAATGCAGCACTCAAATGGAATTGTCTATTATGTTCCGCTTGGCCAGGCAACCAATAATGCACTCCTTGGTAACTTGGGTCCCCGTATTCCAGTGAAGTTTAATGCAGTCGGTTCTGTTACCTCCAATTTTATAACTGAAACAAAGGATCACGGCATAAATAATGTGGAAGTGAAGGTACTGGTCCGCCTGGACGTTCAGGTCCAAATTATCATTCCTTTTGCCACCAAAATTATTACAGTACAGGAAGATGTGCTGGCCGCTTATGGCATTTACCCGGGAAAGGTCCCGCAATTTTACAATGGCGGAGGAGGAACCTCGCCATCAATCGAAATACCGGCAAGCCAATAATACTTGCAAATAGTTTAGTATTTTGATAAAATTCTACTATAATTTCATAAAAACCTTATCATATCCGATGGGGTAGAGGTGCAGTATTCAAGAGTACGCTGAGTGAGGATGACAACAATGACCGCAGCCGAAAGGGAATGTTGCCGAAGTATGATTAGTGAGTCAGAACTAATCTTGCTGGGGTTACTTCGAATAGGAGTAACACTGTCATTATGAGGGGAAAGTATGAATATACTTTGTCAAAGCCTTCATAATGGGGAGCTACAGATCGTGATGGAGAAACTAATTACTTCAAAAGAGTAATGATAGATTTTTCTCTATCGTTACTCTTTTTTATTTTGACTCTGTCATCATCCTTGTTGTTCCCCTGATTGAAAACGGACACGCCTTAAATGGTGTGATCCCAAAAAACAAGAGGAGGACAAGAAATGGCAAACACGATTTTCTCCCTGCTGCCGCCTTTGGTTGCAATCGCTATGGTTATCCTGACCAGGCGCGTCTTGCTGTCATTGGGAGTGGGGATCGTAACAGCTGCATTATTGCTGGCTGAATTCAGCATTACAGAAACTTTCAGCATTATTTGGGATGCTGTAAAAGGAATATTTGTTTCAGATGGAGAACTGAACACCTGGAATGTATATATTATTTTATTCTTGCTTGTATTAGGTGTTATTACTGCATTTATATCTATTTCAGGCGGAAGCCGCGCTTTTGGGGAATGGGCGATGAAGCGGGTTAAGACCCGTGCAGGCGCACAGATTGTCGGAGCTGTTTTAGGTATTATTATTTTCATTGACGATTATTTCAACGCTTTGGCAGTCGGCCAGATTTCACGTCCGATTACAGATCGCCAGCGTGTATCCCGTGCGAAGCTTGCGTATCTTATTGATTCAACTTCAGCACCTGTTTGTGTCGTATCACCGGTATCAAGCTGGGGTGCGTACATTATTGCATTGATTGGGACCATTCTTGCGGCCCATAATGTTACTGAGTATTCTGCTTTCTCTGCGTTTATTCAAATGATTCCAATGAACCTTTATGTTTGGTCAACTCTGGCCATTGTATTTATCGTAGCGTTATGGGGCATAGAGATCGGGCCAATGAAAGTTCATGAGAAGCGGGCAGCTGAAGAGGGGCTTGTAATGGATCCCGAGAAGCCGGCACCTGGTGAATTGAAGGATGATCTTCCTACAAGTTCTAAAGGATCTGTCGGAGATCTTGTATGGCCTATTATAGCTCTTGTAATCGGTACAGTGGGTTCAATGTTTTGGACAGGTTCACAGGCGGTTGAAGGAAATGCCACCGTTTTACAAATTTTTGAAAATACAGATGTCTCTAAATCCTTAATCCTCGGTGGCCTAGTGGGCCTAGTGGTTTCGTTAGGTTTATTCTTCCGTCAGGCCTTTGTTTTGAAAGGCGTTAAAGCAAATGTCTTCGGCAAAGGGGTATGGGAAGGGATTAAATCCATGCTTCCGGCTGTTTATATCTTGCTGTTTGCCTGGGCAATTGTGGATTTAATTGGCCGTTTGGAGACTGGAAAATATTTGGCGGGTATTGTGGAAAGCACAAATATGAGCACTTCATGGCTTCCGTTTCTACTTTTTGCCATAGCAGGAATAATGGCTTTCAGTACTGGAACTTCATGGGGATCATTTGGAATTCTGCTTCCAATTGCAGGAGACATTGCCGCTGCAACTGATATTACTCTGTTACTGCCGGCTATGTCAGCTGTTCTTGCCGGAGCGGTATTCGGTGACCATTGTTCACCGATTTCCGATACAACCATCCTTTCTTCAACAGGGGCTGGCTGTAACCATATAGACCATGTGATGACTCAGCTGCCATATGCCTTGATTTCTGCGGGGATTGCTGCAGCTGGCTATTTAATCATAGGTTTCACCAGCAGCACTGTAATCGCATTACTTGCAGTAGCTGTTCTTGTAGCGGCATTTGCCTTCTTTGGCCGCGGAAAGAAAGAATCCTGGCAGGAAAGCAAGGCAAGTTAAAAATTATTGAAAAAGGCTTTCTCTTTGAGAGAGGCCTTTTTTGGTGCTGTTCATCGAAAAGAAAAAGGGTTCCCTCAGAGGGAACCCTTTTATTTACAAGTTATTATTTTTTCTATTTAAATCTTTATCTTCAGTAATGTGTTCATTGCCTTCAAGGCGGGCTTCTTCTTTTTTTAGATTTTCTGTTACCTGCTGAGTTTCCTGAACTTCCCGTTTGCCCACTACAATTTCTTCCGTGACAACAGGCTTTTTGGTAACTTCCACACGTTCTTCAGTAATAGGAATCCTGATTGTTTCATCATCTGCAATAGGTGAGGAGCTTACACCGGCCACATCATCCACTTTTCTTCTTTCTACATATACCTCTTCATGCTCCACCGGTACATTAACTGTTGTTTGTTCTTCCACAACGTCTTTATGGATTTCAACCTCCCCGGTCTGTACACGTTCCTTAGACACATCCAGCTGTTCCTCCCGCAGTTTTAATGATTGCTCATCATCTGCAGCTGAATTTCTTAGCGCATCATATCCGCCAGTGTAAGTGCTGTCCACTTCGGCTTCAGCTGTCCCGGCACCGGTAAAGCCGGCTGCAGCATCAATTCTATCACTGTATAAAATGATTTTCCCTTCATTCACATACGTTTCATATTTGCGGGCTTCATCCTCTGACATGCCCAATTCTCTGAACTTTTCACCTGCAGAATCACTGCTCATACGGTCATCATCAAACCAGGATGCCAGACTATTTAAGAAACCAGCACTTTCACTGCTGTCTCTATTCTTAGTCTCGAAGGTCTCTGTATGAACACCGGTTTTATCTTCAAGAGATGTATCCAGATGTTCGGTCTGCGCAATGATTGAAAGATCCTGAACAGGGTAGCCGTCATTTTGCAGTTCTTGAATAGCATCTACTACTTCCCTTTGTGAATTATAAACTCCAATAATAGTGGTATCCATTTGTAAAAACCTCCTTATTTTCTCTTAAGTTATTTGGAAAAATTTAAGCACATTGGTTATATTCCCGCGGCCAAGAAGACCAAACGAGGTTAATTTTGGAATCATCAAGATATTATTTTGAATTATCAAATAATTAATGAAAGTTTTTAAGTTTCAGGAATAAGTTTTACAAGGGGGGTGAGTACAAGGAATTACTCCGGTCAGTTTTGGTAAAATAACTCTTCGCCGGGTGGAATCTAAATGGAAATTAAAATAGGAATATATTAATAATCTTACACGCTTTACCATGGTATTGTACTAAAACTAATTTTTTCGAAAAATATTACTATTAGGAAAATAATGTTTTGACAGAGTATCAAAAAATAGCTATACTAGGCTTAGTTAGATTTAATTATCTGAAAATATAAAAAGTTCCCATTGTTCTTTTTAATTGGGAGAATTTACAGGGGGTAGGATTTACTATGGATAATCGTCCGCAGTGGGGATCCAGAGCTGGATTTATTATGGCAGCTGTGGGTTCAGCAATTGGTCTAGGGAACATTTGGCGTTTCCCGGCAGTTGCTTATGAAAATGGAGGGGGAGCATTCTTTTTTCCATATTTGTTTGCCTTGCTGACAGCAGGTATTCCGCTTTTGATCATGGAATTTACAATTGGCCATAAGTATCGCGGATCTGCACCTTTGTCTTATGCAAGATTAAGTAAAAAATACGAATGGCTGGGCTGGTGGCAGGTCGCCATTTCATTTGTAATCTCAACCTATTATGCAGTTATCATCGCATGGGCAATGTCATATGCCGGCTTTTCGTTTAACCTAAAATGGGGTGACGATCCAAACGGATTCCTATTTGGAGAATATTTAAAGCTTGCAGAAACACCTGGAGATGTAGGCGGAATTGTACCTGGAGTATTCATACCTTTAGTTATTGTTTGGGTTGTGACACTTGGTATTCTATTTAAAGGGATTAAAAAAGGTATCGAAATTGCGAACAAAATCTTTATTCCTGTCCTTGTAGTATTATTCCTAATTATTGTTGTTCGCGCGTTGACTCTTGATGGAGCTGCTGCTGGTTTAGATGCATTCTTTAAGCCAAACTGGGAAATGATAGCGAATCCTAAAGTCTGGGTTGCTGCCTACGGCCAGATTTTCTTCAGCTTATCGATTGGATTTGCCATCATGGTAACCTATTCAAGCTACCTTCCAAAGAAAACGGATTTGACAAACAGCGCCTTCATTACCGGCTTTGCAAACTCCGGTTTTGAACTTCTTGCCGGTATCGGTGTATTTGCGGCATTAGGATTTATGGCTGCACAGCAGGGTGTAGGCATTAATGAGGTTGTATCATCAGGTGTGGGATTGGCATTCGTTGTATTCCCGCAGATCATTAACGAATTCCCTGCTTTAAATGGCTTATTTGGTTCCTTCTTCTTTATCTGTTTAACACTTGCCGGTTTAACATCGTTAATCTCAATTGTTGAAACATTTGTTGCTGGTGTGCAGGATAAGTTTAATGTTTCACGTAATAAAGCAGTTTTTGTAGGCGGAGGTTTATCTGCTGTTATTTCCATCCTCTTTGCGACACAGGGCGGTTTATACTTCCTTGATGCAGCAGACTACTTCATCAACCAATTTGGCGTTGCCTTAGCAGGATTAGTGCAGGTAGTTATTGTAGGCTGGGTGTTAAAAGAGCTGAAAAATCTTCAGAACCATGCAGATGCTGTTTCTGATATTAGACTTGGTTCCTGGTGGAAGGTTTGCTTGACAGCAATTACGCCAATTGTGCTTGGGTATATGATGGTTCAAAATATCATTACGAATATTAAAGAGAATTATGAAGGGTATCCTACCAGCTTCCTTCTCTATACCGGATGGGGAGTAGCAATAGGAGCCATTATCTTAGGATTTGTATTTATGGCCATTAAAAAGAACGATACACAGTCTAAGCTTACAATACCAGTTGATAAGGAGGTATCTCAATAATGTCTGGAAGTGCAATTACAATGATGGTGGTTGGGATGCTCATTATCTGGGGCGGTCTTGCAGCAAGTGTCATGAATGCTGTGTCCAAAGCAAAAAAAGCTAAATAATTTTTGAAGGACTGCCTGGTAATTGGGCAGTCCTTTTATCTTTATCGCAGTCTAACGGGCAGTAAGCCCCCTGCTTCTTGACTTAGAGGAGTCAAAGGAGGATAAGGAGGGCTCAAACTGCCTAAAGACCGAAATAACAACAAAGATTAAGAAACTGCGTTCTGTGGCAACGTCTTTGTGGCCCACTTCCTCTGGGCCTCAACTAACAATCAGTGTGGGATAAGGAAACCCCCTGCTGATTGAAGTATCACTTTATTTTTTTCTGGCTTTTATCCGATCCTGTCTTTCCCATAATCTTAAGTGTGGATATGGATCGTAGGACCATTCAGTATAGCCATTGTCTTTGTATATTCCATAATGGAGATGAGGTGGGAATTTGCCTGATGTACCCGGAGGCCCGTATCCGGAGCTTCCGACCCCTCCAATCAACATTCCAGGTTCAACAATTTGCCCCACTTTCAGGTCTTTTGCAAACCCGCTTAAATGAGCAAAGTAATGGTAGTTGTTATTAATATCACGGATGCCAATTCTCCATCCTCCATATTTGTTCCAGCCCTTCATTTCCACTATTCCATATGAAGTAGCTCGGACTGGTACCCCATAATCAGCAAAAATATCGGTTCCTTCATGAATCCGTCTTCCGCCCCAGCCCCTTGCGTCACCCCATGTATTTCTATAGCTGTAATTGCTCCTCAGGGGGACAGGGAAGGCGTGATCATCGAGATCAAGGCGGCCGAACTGTTTGTAAATTTGGGCTTTTCCGATGATAATGCCAACGGCTTTATCGCGCTTATAATAATTCCATAATCCAATTTTTAAATTATCATGGTCTGTACCATAGGTTAGAAGGAAATTTGCAAAAGAATGAAGAACATCTTCATCACTTTTCAAGCTGGCTTTACCGTCTCCATCTCCGTCAATTCCTATTCCATTGAAAAATTGAATGGATGCAGGGTTTTCATCAGCCGGATTTGGATTCAAAATTCCCGCCCATTCTTCTGGTTTGAAGTAGATTCCTGTAATGCCCTCCGCTTTCGGAATGTCCCTTCTTGACTGCCGGACATTCCTTTCATACTGGTCAATCCCCGCAAGGTAATACCAGGGAATGTTCGTAACAGCTTCAACTCTTTTATATAAGGCCAATCTTTGTTTATATATATCAGCTGCATTTTCTTGAGCACTGACTGTACATAAGGAAATCAGAAAAAACGATAAGGCCGCAGCAGCGGTAAATATAATCCGCACGGAAATCCTCCCTTCTGTGATGGTCTGCTTATATAGTTTGTGATGATTGGATAATTTAATAAATATCAATTAATGGTAATACCAGAATCTTCGGCTTGTCCTCTTCAATTCATTATGATAAAGTGGCATCAGGTGAAGCCTAATCAGCTTAGTTGGATTTGTAAATGACTGGCTTTTAAGGCGGGAATGCATAAATTCTGAAGTGGAAAACTGTCTAGCTCAAGCACAAAACCCCCTCGGACTTTCCGCAGGGGCGGACACGGGCGCTTGCGCTTTTCTTTACGTCTAGCTTCAGTCTAAGGAGTGGGAAAATGAGCAAGAAAGAAGAGTATTTGCGCAAGCCGGAATGGCTGAAAATAAAGTTGAATACAAATGAAAATTATACGGGTCTTAAAAAAATGATGAGGGAAAAGAACCTGCACACAGTTTGTGAAGAAGCTAAGTGTCCCAATATTCATGAATGCTGGGCAGTCAGAAGAACGGCTACATTTATGATTCTTGGCGATGTTTGTACGCGTGCCTGCCGCTTCTGTGCTGTCAAAACGGGCCTCCCGACAGAATTGGATCTTCAGGAGCCGGAACGCGTGGCTGATTCCGTGGCACTTATGAACTTAAAGCATGCTGTGGTAACAGCTGTTGCAAGGGATGATCTTAAGGACGGAGGTGCAGCTGTTTTCGCAGAAACAGTACGTGCCATCAGAAGAAAAAGTCCGTTCACTACCATTGAAGTATTGCCTTCCGACATGGGCGGTGTTTATGAAAACCTGAAAACTCTTATGGATGCCCGTCCTGATATACTTAATCATAATATTGAAACGGTTGAGCGTCTGACTCCAAGAGTAAGAGCACGTGCAAAATATAAGCGCTCTCTTGAATTTTTAAAGCGTGCAAAAGAAATGCAGCCGGATATTCCTACAAAATCCAGCCTGATGATTGGGCTTGGCGAAACGAAAGAGGAAATCATCGCGGTAATGGATGATCTGCGTGCTCATGATGTGGACATTATGACAATAGGTCAGTACCTGCAGCCATCCAAAAAGCATTTAAAAGTGCTGAAATATTATTCACCTGAAGAGTTCCAGGAGCTGAAGGACATTGCAATGAGCAAAGGATTCAGCCACTGTGAAGCAGGTCCTCTTGTCCGTTCTTCCTACCATGCGGATGAACAGGTAAATGCGGCAGCAAAACAAAAGCAGATTTTGGGAGAAAAGGAAATTAAGCAAGCATAAAGTAAAGAGAGCCCAGCGCCATCGCTGGACTCTCTTTTTTGTAATAAGAATTTTGGGTTAACGGTTCCCTGCTCGTTTAACGGCTTCTCCAAGGTCATCTTTATCCATGTCATCGTTTCTTTCGCCTTGCATTTCACCGTTTTCATTTTCACTTTCGCTCATTTTTTCTCCCTGAGGAGATTTGAGCATTTGTTTGATTAATTGGTTAATGCCGTGTTCAGCATTTCGTCCATCTGAATCAACTGTTGCATAGTTTTCAACATTTCTTCTTAATGAAGTGTCATCACTGACATAAACATGATACCATCTTGGCACCACAGACATGGCCATCTTTTTAACCTGATCAGCTGTCTGGCTGCGATTTTTTGTATCAGTGTTGTATACAATCAAGACCTCTTCATCCGTTACAAGTGTTGAAATATCATCCACATTCGGAATTTCTGTGCAGTATTTGCCGATTATGTCTGCAACCTGTTCACGATCAATGGCAGCATAGTGATCTGCTGAAACATTATCTCCCATGATAGGGCTTTTTTGATGGCGTACATATCCGAAATCTTCTCCAACATTGTTTCGGCCGTTTCTTCCGTTGCCCGTATCCCGATTATATAAGTCAGCACGCTGATCATTTACATTTATGGTGTGGCCGGTTTCTTCATAGATATCTTCTTTTGCGGCATTATTTTGGCATGCAGTCAATGCAGCTATTCCGCTAATGCCTAGAATGATTAGTGATTTCTTCATTATAAACACCTCCTCATCTATAGAATTGCCACGCCTGAATTTTTTTCTCTTAGTAATTGATGGTGAATCAGTTATAATTTAAATAAGACAAATTATTGGTTTTGTTTCATATCATTGTTTTTTCCAATATAATACTGTTAGATATGCTCTGAAAATGAGGTGAAAAAATTGGTTTGCATTAATAATATTTGTTATGAATTGATCCAGGAAGAGCGGAATGGTTTTAATGAAGAAGCATTTCGGGGGAGATATAGCGAAATTTTATCCAGATATGACTATATCGTTGGAGACTGGGGATATGGACAGCTGCGTCTCCGCGGTTTTTTCGATGACCAGAGCCAGAAGGCTTCATTTGATACAAAAATAAGCACACTTACAGAATACCTTTACGAATTCTGTAACTTCGGCTGTGCCTATTTTGTTGTGAAAAAGGTTAAAAGCTAAAAAGGGCAGGGGGAAACCCGGCCCTTTTATTGGCTTTCCTTAAGTCTCTGTGTAAGGCGGTTCTTCGTTTTTATCAGGGTCATCATGCGGTGGATGTGCCCCTGGCATTTGCCGAGGCAAGTTTTGATGAAGGGACTTGAACTCATAGTTAAAGGCGCTGTAATAGCGCTGGCCCTCCTGCCAAGGGGTGCTTTTATTCTCTACGGGTTCATCCGCATTTCTGGGAGCGCCGTACGCACCTTCAGGCAAGTCCTCAGGAATCAGGAAGTTCCTTTGTGTTTCCACATTTGAGAAATCGGTGTATGTGCGTCTTTCTTTATCGTCCATGCCATCACTCCTTAGGAAGTTATATGAAGCAGGGTCTATAAAGAAGAAAAGGAGAACCCATTAAAATAGGTTCCCCTTTAGTATCTGTTCATTATCGTATATTAAACGATTTCCGTCAGAAATGATTTAAGGTCCTCTGCATCTTCCTCAGAAAGCTGAAAAACATGCTCAAGATAGCCTTCTTCCTTTAAGTCATCTTCTCCAATGATGGCAAAGCGGCTTCCCTGGATATCAAGGACCAATTGTTTGCCGTAATAGCGATCTGAACGAATGATAGCTAAATCGAATCGCTGATTTTCTCCCATAAAGCTGACAAATCTGGTTTTTGTATCTTCAAGATCATCATATAAGAAAAAGCGTTCTGCCAAATATAACACTCCTTAGCTGTTTTATATACCGATTATAGCATGTCTTTTTAAGGTTTATCCCCCAAGAACTGAAATTACTCAAGGTGAATCCCATTGAAGGTATTGAAAACTTTATATACAATAAAGAAGTAAAGAGAACTTTAGGGTTTCGGGTGGCTGTGGATGACACGGGTGCAGGGCAGATGCTTTAACCAGGAGCCTGAAATCTTCATAGGAGGAACGACGCATTATGTATTTCGTAGACAGGGAAAAGATTGAAGTCACACTCAGTTATCTTGAACAGCAAATCTCCCTTTTTGAAGAAGTGAAAGAGTGGACATCCCCTATTGAAAAGGCAGCATTGGAACGAGTTGCCCAAATTATGATTGAAGCAATCCTGGATATAGGAAATACGATGATAGACGGTTTTATCATGAGGGATCCAGGCAGCTACGATGATATTGTGGATATTCTTGATGATGAAAAAGTAATCAGCAAAGAAATGAGCGAAAGCTTTAAACAATTCATTACATATCGGAAAGTGCTCGTCCAAAACTACACAGATGTCAATCATGAGGAGCTAAAGGCAGCGATAAGCAGCCATATTCCTATGATTAAAAAGTTTCCAGGCAGGGTCAGAGAGTATTTGATTAATGAACTCGGACCGGTTTCTGCTTTTAAACCTCAATAAGGATCGGAGAAATCCGATCTTTTTCTCTATGGCACATTAAAGAGAAGGCCGGTGAATGTGATGCAAATTGGAGAAAACTCCACAAGAGATATGATTCTAAGGCTAATCAAAACCGCGGGCAGGCAATCCATATTGAAAATGGCCCGCAAGCTGGAAATATCCGAAATGGCCGTTAGAAAGCATATTCAGGTCCTTGAAAAGGACGGGTTTATTACATCTGCTATCCAGAGGCAAACAAAAGGTCGCCCTTCCAAGCTTTATCAGCTAACAGCCAAAGGAGAAGATCTGTTTCCGAAAAAATACAAGCAGCTAAGTGTGGAATTATTAACAGAATTAAAAAGCATGGGGTACGGCCATTTAATTACTGAGTTGTTTTCCAGGAAAAAAAGCCGCCTCATACATCAGTATGAGTTCAAAACAGCTGGGAAATCCTTCTCCGAAAAGCTTCAAATTCTGGAAGAAATCCTGCTGCATGAAGGCTTTATGCCAGAAGTCCGTTTAGAGGAAGGCCAGGTCCATCTTAAAGAATTCAATTGTCCATATATTGAAACTGCAGAGGAATTTAAACAAATCTGCAGATCTGAAAAGGAATTTATCAAAGATTTTCTTTCAGCAGATAAAGTTGATATCAAATCCTGCATGGCTGCGGGGGATGGATGCTGTCATTATATAATAAAGCAAGATTAAGCGAGGGCTCCTGTTCAAGGAGTTTTTTTTGCGGGAAATGCCGCATCTCCGGTAAACGTGAATAATTGCACAATTCACCCTGTTCCTTTAAGATAGCTTTTATGGGCTATAGCCAAGAAAAAAAGCAATACTTATAGGGATACTACTTAATGCATGAGCATATGGAGGAATGGTTTTGGAAAAATATAAAGGATATTTAATCGATTTAGATGGCACGATGTATCGCGGAACAGAGCTGATTAGTGAGGCTGCTGAATTTGTCAAAAAGCTTCGCGAACTGGATTTGCCCTATTTGTTTGTGACAAATAATTCGACAAGAACACCAGGCCAGGTGGCGGATAAGCTGGTGAAGTTTGGCATTCCTGCTGAAGAGCAGCAGGTGTTTACAACTAGCATGGCCACTGCCAACTACATATATGAACAGCAAAATGATGCTTCCGTATTTGTCATCGGAGAAGAAGGTATACGGGAAGCACTGTCTGAAAAGGGGCTAAGCTTTGCAGAGGAGAATGCAGACTTCGTTGTGGCAGGGCTTGACCGCTCAATTAACTATGAAAAGCTGTCCATTGCCTGTCTGGCTGTCCGGAATGGGGCAACTTTCATTTCCACAAACGGAGATATTGCCATTCCGACAGAAAGAGGTCTGCTGCCGGGTAATGGATCATTAACCTCTGTCATCACTGTATCGACACAAACTCAGCCTGTGTTTATCGGCAAGCCTGAATCAATTATCATGGAGCAGGCTTTGAAGGTTCTGGGAACCGCAAAGGAAGAAACTCTGATGGTTGGAGATAACTATGATACCGATATCTTAGCAGGTATGAATGCAGGTATGGATACCCTGCTTGTCCATACAGGCGTCACAACGAAAGAATTACTGAAGAGCTATGAGAGACAGCCGGATTTTGTGCTCGATTCATTAGCGGATTGGGACTTCAAATAGAAAAAGGATGGAGAAAAGTCTCCATCCTTTTTTAAAAGATAAGAAAGTATGATTTAAAGTTCGAGAAATGTCTAGCTCCAGCGCCTGCCCTCTCGAGGTCACAAGCTTGTCCAGTTGCGGCGCCTAGGGACTCTCGGGGTCATAAGTCGTTTCCTACTAGGTAACCGTCTTATGCCTGTCGTCCTCCACTTTTCTAGCAAGCCTCCCAAAAAGGCGCCTTTTCGAGAGGCTCGTCTTGTGCATGTGGCCCCCAGGAAGGGGATCATGCAGACGTTGCCACAGGACGTGGCGTTCTTAGTCTGCGTTCATTCGTAGGCAACGCGCTTGCGCTTTTCTTATTCCGCATTTTCAGCACTATGTGCAAGCCGGCTTGATGCGGCGGCAGCAATAGCTCCTACAATATCATCTAGGAATGTATGGCATCTGCCTGAACTCTTATCGTTCAAATCCTTCAGAATGCCCGGCTTTAATTTATCGATATATCCGAAATTGGTAAATCCGATTGAGCCATATACGTTTACAATGGATAAGGCCAATACTTCATCTGCACCGTATAATCCTTCATCTGTAGCGATAATCGTTTGCAGAGGCTCCAGGAGTTTCTTTTCCTCAGCAAGCATATCAAGCTGAATTCCCGTCAAAATGGCATTTTGCACTTCTCTTTTTGATAAAACACGCTCAACATTATAAATGCAATCTTTCATCTGTAAATCGGGGTGATATTTCTCCTGCAGGAAGAACACCAAATCAGCTATATCCTGTATTTCAACCCCTCTTTCATGTAGCCATTTACGTGCTGTCTGCTCTGTAATATTAACTGGTTTTTTTTCTTCATTCATTGGCTTCACCTTTTCTGGTTTATAGATGATTGCGGTAAGTACATGAGGTCTTTAAGGGACCTGTGTATTGCACTTTTAGATTCTTTTCACTATGTATATACCCTTTTTTTATCAAATATGCCCACTCTGGCTGTAACGGAAAAAATTCATTTTCTATATCATTTCCATGGTACACAGTCTTATCCAAGAAAACAACAAGTTTTGAAGCCTTCTATCATATATATCCCTTAAGGATCTCTTAAGAGTGAGGTGGTTTAATGTTTAGAAAGCTTTTGAAAGAACAATTTGGCATAGAAGCAGAAGATACAATAAGAATAGGAAAGTATGATGCGTGCCGGAAACAGGGGCATCTTTATTTGCTTGTGCCTGCGGGGCATATGGATGAAGAAGAGCTTGATGAACTGGATCGGATGGCAGAACACCTGGTCAATAACGGAGATAGAAATATAAGCACTTTTTTGAAAACAAAGGAAGGCAAGCAGTCCATTGACTGGAATGATAGCCGCTTTTGCATTTTAGTTAATCGTCATACCCTGAACAGAAAGCAGAATCAGTTTGGACGAAAGCTGGCAAAGTTCCATTACAGAGGCAGGAGCATTTCTTTTCCTGTGAAAAAAACCAGCAGGATTGGGCAATGGAAACAGCTTTGGGAGCAGCGGCTTGACCAAATGGAAAAGGTATGGAATGATATGCTTTTCCAAAAACCCGAAAATGATTTTGAGAGGATGTTTTTAGAGTCGTTTCCATACTATATGGGACTGGCTGAAAACTCAATACAGTATCTGGTGGATACTGAGCTTGATGATGAACCCGGAATGGCAGACAGCGGAACTGTTTGTCATATTAGACTAACATCTGCCACCTGGGGAGACAGTTATTATATGAAAAATCCATTTGACTGGGTATTTGACCACTTGGCCAGAGACTTGGCGGAATGGACACGGGAAAAATACTTTCATAATATCAAAACGTATCAGCCGGAACTACGCCAATTTTTATCAGAATATCAAAGTGTAGGGAGATTATCCTCCTTTTCATGGCGTTTATACTATGCCCGTCTTTTGTTTCCACTCCATTATTTTGAAACAATAGAGGATTATTATAGCACCAATTCTGAGCAGCAGAGACTGGTGCTTCAGGAGCGCCTCCAGAAGTATCTCTGGCAGTCTGATGACCATGAGCGTTTTCTGGGCAATTTTTTCGATTTTGCCGAAGTCCCGATAAAAAAACTGAGGATTCCTCTGGTAAATTGGATCAAGAGCTGAAAAAAGCAGGGAAATTCCCCTTTTTTGGCGAAAGGAACATAAAGCTGAGAATGTGAAAAGGGGATATTCCAATGAAACCATATGTATTTATCAGCAGGAAACTGCCTGAAGATGTTATCGCCATATTAAAAGACAAATACATTGTAGAAATGTGGGGTCGGGAAGATGTGCAGGTTCCTTACGATGTATTGCTCCAACAAGCAGGAAAGGCGGATGCCCTTCTGACTGTGCTGTCAGATCCGGTAAATGAGGAAGTTCTGAAGGCGGGAGAGAAGCTGAAGATCGTGGCCAATATGGCTGTCGGCTATGATAATGTGGACGTTAATGCAGCGAAGAGGCTCGGTATTACAATTACCAATACACCAGAGGTATTAAATGATTCTACAGCCGACCTGACATTTGCGCTTGTGCTTGCTGCAGCCCGCCGAATGGTGGAGGCTGCTGAGTTCGTGAAGAAAGGCGATTGGAAGAGCTGGAGCCCGCTGCTCTTGGCAGGACGGGATGTCCATCATAAAACCATCGGGATTGTAGGGATGGGGAATATCGGAAAAACAGTGGCAAAGCGCGCTGCTGGATTTGATATGGAGATTATATATCACAATCGCTCGAGGAAGCCGGATGCAGAACAGGAACTGGGAGCCCAGTATGTCAGCTTTGATGAGCTGCTCGAAAGGTCAGATTTCGTTGTCTGCCTGACGCCATTGACAGAGGAAACCAGAAATTTATTTAATCGAAATGCATTCCAGAAGATGAAAGACAAGGCCGTTTTTGTAAATGCATCAAGAGGGCCGGTTGTAAATGAACATGATTTATATGATGCACTAAAGGCAGGAGAAATTGCAGCGGCAGGATTGGATGTTTTTGCAGAGGAGCCAATTGGCGAAGATCACCCTCTGCTGGAGCTGAAAAATGTAGTGGCTATGCCGCATATCGGAAGTGCAAGCATTGAAACGCGTTATAGCATGATGCGGCTGTGTGTGGAGAATATTGATCTAGTTCTTTCCGAAAAGAAACCGAAGACACCAGTCAAATAGAGGAATAAGGCATCCATAAAGGGTGCCTTTATTGATAGTAAAAAAATTTTAAAGTGCAATAGAATGGTATGTTAAGCGCTTCCATCCTGTTTTTTCGGAAAATTCCCTATTGTAAAAATCCCAATTCCCCCCTATAATGTCTACTATACAAATACAAATGTACTTACATAGTGAACACTCGAAGGGGGAGCTAGCGTGGAATCAATCTCAATCGGTTTATTAGGGTTAGGAACAGTTGGATCAGGTGTCGTGCAAATCATTGAGAAACATCAGGATAAACTTATGCACCAGGTCGGCTGTCCGGTTGTTGTAAAGAAAGTTCTTGTTAAAGATGTAAATAAAGAACGAGCAGTTAAAATGGACAGGGATTTGCTGACGCTTAATCCTGAAGAAATTTTAAATGATGCTGATATAGATGTAGTGATTGAAGTAATGGGCGGTATAGAAGAAACCAGAAACCATTTAAAGAAAGCTTTGGATAATGGCAAGCATGTGGTGACGGCAAATAAGGACCTGATGGCGGTTTACGGTCCTGAATTGCTGGCCAGCGCTTCACAAAACGGGTGTGATCTCTTTTATGAGGCGAGTGTTGCCGGCGGCATCCCCATTTTAAGAGGACTGGTAGATGGTTTGGCTTCTGATAGAATTACTAAAATGATGGGAATTGTGAATGGGACAACGAACTTTATTTTGACAAAGATGAGCAAGAATGGGAGTGCCTATGAGGACGTTCTGAAAGAAGCACAGGAGCTGGGATATGCGGAGAGCGACCCGACTGCAGATGTTGAGGGCCTTGACGCAGCAAGGAAAATGGCGATCCTGTCTACACTGGGTTTTTCAATGAATATTGACCTTGATGACGTAAAGGTCAAAGGCATTACGGAGATTACAGAAGAGGACCTTCAGTATGGCAGGCAGCTTGGATACACCATGAAGCTGATTGGGATTGCCCATCGCGAGGGAGAGAAGGTTGAAGTAAGCGTCCAGCCTACTTTGCTGTCCGAGTCCCATCCCCTTGCATCAGTTCAGGATGAATACAATGCAGTATATGTATATGGTGAAGCAGTAGGGGAAACGATGTTCTACGGACCTGGGGCAGGCAGTCTTCCTACAGCGACAGCAGTCGTATCTGATCTCGTGGGGGTCATGAAAAATATGCGTCTTGGCGTCAATGGGAAAAGCGCAGTTGCCCCACAATATGATAAGAAATTAAAGGGTGCCGATGAAATTTATTCGAAGTATTTCTTAAGATTGCATGTAAAAGATGAAGTAGGGACATTTGCCAACATCACATCTATTTTTTCAGAGCATCATGTCAGTTTCGAGAAAATCCTGCAGCTTCCTTTAAAAGAAAAAGGGCTCGCTGAGATTGTGCTGGTTACCCACCAGGCATCTCTTCAGGATTATGAGGATATTTTAGTAAGTTTACGAGATTTGCCGGCAGTTCAAACAATTAAAAGTTCGTATCGTGTGGAAGGGAGTGCCAGAGTATGAGATGGGAAGGGTTAATTAAGACATATAAAGAATTTTTGCCAGTAAATGAAAATACACCAATGCTTACTTTAAATGAGGGCAATACTCCCCTGATCAGACTGGATAAGCTCTCAAGGGACTGGGGCATTGACCTTTATGTAAAAACAGAAGGAGCAAATCCTACAGGTTCATTTAAGGACAGAGGCATGGTTATGGCTGTTGCAAAGGCGAAAGAAGAAGGAAGCGATGCCATCATCTGTGCCTCCACCGGAAATACTTCTGCAGCTGCCGCTGCATATGCCGCAAGGGCCGGCTTGAGGTGTGTGGTAGTCATCCCTGAAGGGAAAATTGCCATGGGTAAACTTGCTCAGGCTGTTATGTATGGAGCGGAAGTAGTATCAATTGAAGGGAACTTCGACCAGGCGCTTGCAATGGTACGCAGAATAAGCGAAACAGAACCTTTTACTCTAGTAAACTCAGTTAATCCGTATCGGCTTGAGGGACAGAAAACAGCGGCCTTTGAAATTTGTGACCAGCTTGGAAGCGCTCCGGATATCCTGGCTTTGCCAGTCGGAAATGCCGGCAATATTTCTGCTTATTGGAAAGGATTTAAAGAGTACAATGAAGTAAGGGGTACAGGTCTTCCAAGAATGCACGGAGTACAGGCTGAAGGTGCAGCAGCCATTGTTCATAACCGTGTGTTTGAAAGTCCTGAAACAGTTGCAACAGCCATCAGAATCGGAAATCCAGCGAGCTGGGGCTTAGCCAATGCAGCATTGTCGGAATCAAATGGAAAAATTGATGAAGTCAGCGACGAAGAGATTCTGTGCATGTACCGTAAACTTGCTTCATCTGAAGGCATTTTTGCTGAGCCAGCTTCTTGTGCTTCACTTGCGGGGGTATATAAACAGCTGCGCAATGGAGAGATTCCTCATAAAACAAAAGTGGTGGCCATCCTGACTGGGAACGGACTTAAGGACCCAAATACAGCTATAGATTGCAGCCCTGTTAAGCCTGTTTTGCTTCCAAATGATGAAAAAGCAGTAGCGGATCTTATCAAGGGAGCCGTCCACATATGAGCGAAGGTGAAATGGTTGTCATCAAAGTACCCGGCAGCACGGCAAATCTCGGACCAGGCTTTGACTCGATTGGCCTTGCCTTAAATTTATATTTAACGCTTGAAGCCGAGAAGGCTGATCATTTTGAAATGATACCAATATCAGAGCCGCTAAGCATCTATCCTTCGGATGAATCCAATTTTATTTTTCAAGTTGCTATGAATACTGCGAAGAAGTATGGAAGAGAGCTTACAGGATGTAAGGCGCGCATTTCCAGTGACATCCCTCTTACACGGGGACTGGGGTCAAGTGCAGCAGCCATTGTGGCAGGGATTGAATTAGCTGATGTCCTATGTGATCTCCAGCTGACACAGTACGAGAAGCTTGAGCTGTCTTCCCGCATGGAGGGCCATCCTGATAACGCAGGCGCCTCCCTGCTCGGAGGCCTCGTTATTGGCTGCTTGTCAAAGGAAGAGGTATCTGTTCAAAATATTAAAAGCATAGAACTTGATGTTATAGCAGTGGTCCCGAAAGAAGAGCTTCTTACAAAGGAATCGAGAGGCGTTCTGCCTTCAGAATGGTCCTTTAGGGAAGCAGTCCAGGCCGGCGCAGTCGGCAATGTTATGGTAGCAGCCTTGCTAAGCGGGAATTTCGCCCTGGCAGGCAAGATGATGAGTGGAGACCTGTTCCATCATCCTTATCGAAAGAAGATGGTTCCGCATTTGGAGGTTATTGAAAAAGCAGCACCAGGGCTCGGAGCATTTGGAGTTGCCTTAAGCGGTGCCGGACCGGCGGTGCTCTGCCTGGCTGAGACTGGATGTGCTCCTGCAGTGGCAGAAGGGCTTAAGAGGCTACTCCCGGACATGGAAATACTTCCACTGGAAATTGATCAGGGTGGCTGTACGGTTTTAAAAAAAAGCCCAGCTGAGCTGGAAGCCGGCCAATTCGTATAGAGCCAAATAAAAAAAGCGATGTCATGCAGACATCGCTTTTTGTAAAGGAAAAATTAAAATACTTGTTCTACTTCGACTACACCAGGTACTTCTTCCAAAAGAGCGCGCTCAATACCGGCTTTCAACGTAATCGTTGAGCTTGGGCAGCTGCCGCATGCACCAAGAAGGCGCAATTTAACGATGCCATCTTCAACATCGACCAATTCGCAGTCCCCGCCATCGCGAAGAAGGAATGGGCGCAATTTATCTAATACTTCCTGAACTTGTTCAGTCATAGTTGTTTGTTCTGCCATGTGAAATCGACTCCTTTCCATACATTTATTATAATCAAATCAGTCATAAAAATCTATTCCAAGAACGTAATTTCCACTCATTAGGAGAATATTTTTACTGCGCTGCTCAATGTTAATGTTGTAAAATGAAGGGAAGAACAAGTTCAGCATAGGGGGAAAGAAGAGTGAAAAAAGAGATTGAGATCACAGTTTATGGTGCGGAACAGCTTTGTCCAAGCTGTGTGAACCTGCCATCATCAAAGGAAACTTATGAGTGGCTGGAGGCAGCACTATCCCGAAAATTTGCCAATCAGCCTTTTAAAATTGTGTATGTTGACATTCATAATCCACCCGAAGAAGAGGCTAAAAAGGAATTCGCACTAAGAGTAATAGAGGAAGATATGTTTTACCCGGTTGTTCTGATTGAGGATGAAATTGTTGGTGAAGGGAATCCAAAATTAAAAACGATCTATGCTGAAATGGAAAAGTACGGGTATCAGTCTGTTTAAAAAGGCCTTTTGTATTCCAAAGCTGGTTGCAGCTGAAGGGAAGTTGCAGGGCAGGTAAGACCCGGAGACGCGGCAGCATCAAGGGAGACCAATTGCCCGGAGCACTGTTCGCTGAACAGCCAAAAGCAGAACTCAATGGACATCACTGATAGGCGAAAAACAATTAGGGTTAAAAAAACGAGCATCGATTCGGATGCTCGTTTTTTTCGGGTATAACATTGCTTCAATTACTATCCAGTGCGTGCCTCCCAAGATGCAAAAGATCGGTAAGGCAAGGCCGCTTTCTTATCCATTATGGTATTTATACATCCAAAGTATTCCGGACTTCAGCAGGCGGGCCACTCGGCCTGTGATAGGGCGTTCTGCCACCAGTCCGAAACCGTGCTTTTTGCCCAGTGATCCAAGAATTCCTTTAAGCTTGATAACTGGCAATGTTTCAGGAAGCTCTTCGCCTTTCCAGCGTTTCAACAGGATTTGAACAATTTGCTCTGCCTGCCCTTCTGCAAGCTGGGCACTTGGTGCATGAGGAAGGCTCGCACAATCCCCTACCACATATACATGTTCATTTCCGGGAATATTATGATGTTTTGTTAAAACTACGCGTCCCTGCGGATCTTTTTCAACATTCATATCACGAACCACTTTGTTCGGCTGGATGCCGGCGGTCCATACGATGGCATCACATTGGATGGCTTCATCATGATTATAAAGGGTCTTTTCTTCTACTTTAGTAATATTGGATTGGTTGATAATTTCTACATTATGTTCTAAGAACCAGCTTTCTACATAGGTGCTTAATCTTTCGGAGAAGGCAGATAGTATATGCTTCCCTCTATCGAATAATTTGATTTTCAAATCCGGACGGCTTTCATTTAATTCAGAAGCCAGTTCCACTCCGCTTAATCCTGCACCGACAATTCCAACAACAGAGCCGGGTGATAGATTATTTAAAGCTTCATATGTTCTGCGGGATTTTTCAATAGTCTGGATGCTATATGTGTGAATGTCAGCTCCCGGAACGTTATGGTACTTATCTTCACATCCAAGCCCAATGATAATATCGTCATATGAAACAGGCTCTTCACCCTGAAGATAAACCTTGTTTTCCTCAATGCTGATCTTTGTTATTTCACCGTATTTAATGGTCAATCTTTCATGTTCAGGGAAGGATACACGCACATGCTGGTCAGAAATGGTACCGGCAGCAAGAGCGTAATATTCAGTCTTTAAACAATGATAAGGCACACGATCTATTAATGTAATAGAGACATCATCGGGAAGCTGGTTGGGCAAAAGTCGGGCAAGTGCCCTCATGCCGCCATAGCCTCCGCCAAGTATCACAAGATTTTTCATAGTATATTTCCCCTTTATGTCCGTACTGATTGCTGTTGCCGAATCTAAATAAATGTTTTTAATTATCTTGAAAAAACAAATAAATGATATTATTAACCTCAAACCCATAAAAAGTATAACGAAATTGCGGCAAAATCACAACACAAATCAGCAGAGAACTTGACAATAAACGACATGTAGTGGTAATTATGCATACTTATAAAAGAAATTAGCGGAATCACTTTCTTGCAGAATTCGGGTAAAAAAGGTAGCATTAACAGGGTAGAGAGGTGAAAGATGTGATTAAGCCAATCATCGAATTTTGCATCAGCAATTTGGCCAGCGGCTCTCAAAAAGCGCTCGAACAGCTGGAAAAGGATTATGATCTGGATGTCATCGAATATGGCTGTCTAGGGTATTGCGGCAAATGTGCAAGCACTCTATTTGCACTTGTGAACGGAGAAGTGGTAACTGGAGAAACACCAGATGAACTGGTTGAAAATATATATCAATACCTGGATGAAAATCCGATGTTTTAATATAGAAAAGGAGCGAGTAAATTTCGCTCCTTTTCTTATTCCTTAGTTAGCGGCAGGTTTTTGTTCATGCCTCATTTCATACCAGAGCTCTCTTGCCATTTCAATGATTTATGGCTCAGTGGAGCGGCTTTGCAGTTCAATTCCTTTTGAAAAATATTTAAGAGCCTGTTCAGACTGACGTGTCCTTCGGGAAAGCTCCCCAATCAGATAATAAATCCTCGTTTCAGAAATAGATGATCCCCTAAAATCATCTGACATTAAAGACTCAAAATATTTCTTTAGAGCCAGTTTCAAAAAGCGCTGTTCCTGATCATTATTCTGCATAATCCGGAAATGCCAGGCGAGTCTGACATGTAACCCAGCCATTATAATATGCTTCTCCCTTTTTAAAGTTCCTCAATATGTAGCCAGTTTATAGGGGCTTACTGCAGCATGAATGGATCTATCCTGGCAAAAATCCTGAGGATTCCAGGATTTTACAATTTGGAGAATGAATTATTCCAGGGATTCCGGCGGGAAATAAGGAGAAAAATCTTCAGATTCTGAGTATCCGCAATGCAGGCATGTATTAATATGATATAAAAAGAGGGTTCATGCTTGCATCAGCATAATTAGGACAGAAATCACTGTCAAAATCAGCTGCTTTTACAAATCTGGAGCGGAGTTTTTTAGTGGTGAAACTCTGTTTGCAGACACTGCATTTGCAGTTGTTGTCATAAGTAGGCTTTAATTGCTGCATAGAATGCCATCTCCGGGGATGTTTAATGAGACTATTGTGCCGTTATTGTCTTGGGTATTCGGGTATAAAGCTCTATTATTAGAATGTGTCACAGAAAAATTAGAAAATGTAAAAGCCGCTTAAGTTGAGCACATGCACTTTACTGTATATACTATGTTTATAGAAGTATCCTTATATGACAGGAGGGAATAACATGGAAAAAGTGGTGGATATAACAGAAGCAGCAGCTTTGCATATAAAAGAAATGCTGAAGCAAAATGAGGAAGAAGAAGCGTTCTTGCGTGTAGCCGTTAAAGGAGGCGGGTGCAGCGGGCTTTCCTATGGAATGGGGCTTGCGCACGAAGTCGAGGAAGGGGATATCCAGTCAGAACACTATGGAATTCAGGTTCTTGTCAGCAAGGAAGACGCACCTATCTTGAATGGCACAAAAATTGATTATAAACAATCCATGATGGGCGGCGGATTCACAATCGACAATCCCAATGCCATAGCAAACTGCGGCTGCGGATCTTCTTTCCGCACAGCTGCAAATACAGGTACACCGGAAGAGTGTTAAATAACATAAAAAGGACGGTCCCAAATGGGCCGTCCTTTTCCTATTTTATTTCCCAAACAAAGAAGAACTGTGCATTGGCTGCACTTTCGCTTTTGGATCAATGTAGGATTTTGCGTGATTGACGGCAGTTGGCGCTTCACCGAAACCACAGGCAATAAGCTTAACCTTCCCGTCGTATGTGCAGATATCGCCGGCCGCATAAATGCCTTCGATATTTGTTTCCATTCTGGAGTTAACCACGATGGAGTTCTTTTCGATATCAAGACCCCATTCCTTAATTGGGCCAAGGGAGGAAACGAATCCGTAGTTAACGATGACAGCATCAACATCAAAAACTTCTTTCTCCTTTGAAGCCACACCTTCAAGTACGACTTGGCTAATTCCTTCACTGTCACCAATAAGCTCAGCAGGAATATAAGGTGTTTTAATTTCAACTTTAGAGTTCTGCAGATTTTCTACACTGTGCTCATGCGCACGGAATTTATCTCGGCGATGAATAATCGTGACTTTCTCAGCGATAGGCTCAAGCATTAATGCCCAGTCCACAGCAGAGTCCCCTCCGCCGAACACAACTACTTTTTTGCCGGCGAATTGATTTAAATCATCAATAAAGTAATGAAGGTTCTTGCCTTCGTACTGCACGGCGCTATCAAGTTCAAGACGGCGAGGCTGGAACGCGCCATTGCCGGCAGTGATAATAATGGTTTTTGAATAATGCACTTCTTTATTGGTTGTAAGCTTGAATGTTCCATCAGCCTGCTTTTCAAGTTTTTCAACAGATTGCTCAAGTGATACAGTGGGCTCGAATTTAGCCATTTGTTCCTTAAGATTATCAATCAATTCCTGGGCGCGGACTTTCGGGAATCCGGCAACATCGTATATGTATTTTTCAGGATAAAGAGCAGATAACTGTCCCCCAAGCTGAGGCAAGCTTTCAATAATTTTTACTGATGCTTGTCTCATGCCCCCGTAAAAAGCAGTGAATAAACCAGTTGGCCCCCCGCCAATGATGGTTATGTCATACACTTTTTGATCTTCTTTCATGCAATATCCCCCCACGTATGTATTAAAAATTCCATTCTTTATTTTAACATATATCGTTTGAAACCTCACGAATAGAGGTAAATATTATGAATAATCGGAAGACTTCAAGAGGACACATGAAATAGAAACACGAATATTTTTTAAATTTTTCCTAAAATTTTTAAGTTTTTCGTCTATTTTTTTAGGGTTGAAAAAGTATATGAAGTAGCATAAGATTAATGGAGGAATAATGTTAATATTTTATGACAATTTTTTTTGTGTTTTTTTGAATTAGTTCGTGAATAAAATCACAAAGTTTTTTTATGTTTTTTGCTATAAAAAATATAAAGCAGAGGAAGATAAGAAAACATTAGAAAATACTTAAAAAAGGTGGAAGTGATACACTTGAGAAAGCCAAAGATTGTAATCCTCGGTGGGGGCTACGGCGGTTTGATGGTTGCAACCCGTCTGCAGAAATCTGTAGGAACAAACGAAGCGGAAATCGTTTTAGTGAACAAGAATGACTACCATTATGAAACAACATGGCTGCACGAGGCATCTGCCGGAACACTTCATCATGATCGTGTACGCTATGATATAAAAGATGTTATTGACCGCAACAAAGTTGAATTCGTTCAGGGCACTGCTCTTGAAATTAAAGCTGAAGAAAAGAAAGTCATTTTGGAAAACGGCGAAATTGAGTATGATTATCTGGTTGTTGCTCTTGGTGCCGAACCGGAAACATTCGGTATTAAAGGACTTAAGGAACATGCATTTTCAATTGTCAATGTAAATGCTGCCCGTCAGATCCGCGAGCATATCGAATATCAATTTGCCACTTATAATACAGAAGCCGAGAAGAAAGACGAGCGCCTGACAATTGTTGTCGGCGGTGCAGGCTTCACTGGCATTGAATTCCTTGGTGAATTGGCTAACCGTGTACCTGAGCTTTGCAAAGAATATGATGTGGATTATCATAAAGTGAAAATCATTTGCGTGGAAGCAGCTCCAATGGTTCTTCCAGGCTTTGATCCTGAGCTTGTTAATTACGCTGTATCCCACTTGGAGAAAAAAGGCGTTCAATTTATGATCGGAACGGCTATTAAAGAAGCTACTCCTGAAGGAATCATCGTTGGCAAGGGTGAAGATGAAGTAGAAGAAATCAAAGCTGCAACAGTTGTCTGGGCTGCAGGTGTACGCGGAAATTCTATTATTGAAAAATCCGGCATCGAAGCAATGCGCGGCCGTGTAAAAGTTCAGCCTGACTTGCGCGCTCCTGGCCATGATAATATGTTTATCATCGGAGACTGCTCATTAATTATCAATGAAGAAATCAACCGTCCATACCCTCCTACTGCCCAAATTGCTATGCAGCAGGGTGAAGTATGTGCAAGAAACATTACTGCTTTAATCCGCAATAAAACTGACCTTGAAACGTTTACACCGGATATTAAAGGTACTGTTTGTTCTCTTGGTGAACACGATGCAATCGGTGTGGCATTTGGAAAGAAAATGGTTGGAACTAAAGCTTCATTCATGAAGAAGATGATCGATAACCGTGCTCTTTACATGGTTGGCGGACCTTCTCTTGTATTGAAAAAAGGTAAATTCAACGTTCTTTAATCAGTCAGCAATTATTTATATAAGGGGACGGACTCTAAAGTCTGTCCCTTTTTTTAATGGGGATTTTTCGTGATAGAATTATGTAAAAGGGGGGATTTGAATGGGAGTCGAACATAAAAGGGGAAAAGTGTGGCTTGCGGTTTCCGGGCTCGTAATTTCTCCTGAAGGCAACTGGCTTGTAGTTAAAAAGAAATATGGTGGCCTTAAAGGTAAATGGTCTCTGCCGGCTGGGTTTGTAGAACCGGGCGAAACTGCTGATGAAGCTGCAGTCCGGGAGGTAGAAGAGGAAACGGGAATAAAATGTACAGTGAAAGGCATGCTTGGGCTGCGCACAGGTGTTATAAAAGGGGAAGTCAGTGATAATATGATCTTGTTTTTGCTTGAAGCTGAGCCTGAACAATCATTAAAGGTTCAGGAAAGTGAGCTTTTCGATGTACAGTTTCGAAGACCCAAAGAGCTTGCAGATGACCCGAATGCATCAGTTATTCTAAAATACATATTGGATTCTTCGGATTCGTCTATAAAAACATTAATTGACGGAATTAATCCCGGGGATACTTTCGGTTACACTGCATATAAATTATTTTTATAATTTTCTGAAATTTAAAGATAGAGCGAGAAAACAGAAGTATATATTGCTTGTATGCGTTTCCAATGATAGTTTTTCATGAAATACGGAGCTTTTCATTTATTCAGATCCTTGATATATTATCAGAAAATTCAGTTACAAAAATCAAAAGGAGATGAATGAAATGACAGCTAAGAAATATGAAAACAAAGAGTGTATGTATTGTTCAGGCAAAGGGTATTTTCAACTACTATTAGGCGGATCTGAAACCTGCAGCTGCTGCGGCGGAACAGGCAAGAAAAAGGAATAAACTTTAAAACTTCGCGAGATGCGAAGTTTTTCTTTTTAAAGCAAGTCTATAAATTGTGAAGTTAGATAATTGTTTAGCTCCAGCGCCTGCCTCCTCGAGGACAAGGCGCTAACTGCTTTTCTTGTTGACTCCCCAATCCACATTAAAGTACACTAATTATTGATGTGCTAAGGGAGGAAACAAGTTCATGCAGATGACGATTTTCGTTTTGCCTATTTCCATGCTTCTGTTTTTTGTGCTTTTTTTTGGGATAGGTTTTATTTTAAATATGCTCTTAAGAATGTCTTGGATTATGGCTATTATTTATCCGGTTATTGCCATCTTTATCATCGATAAAGTTCGTTTCATTGAGTATTTTCAAAAACCGGGGGAATCATTTTCCAGTCTTGGTATTGAATTGTCGAGCCTCGCTCTGGCTGACATACTTATACTCAGCAGCGGAATGGCAGGCGCCATTGTTGCCGGAATTACGATTAAACTGCTCCGTAAAAAAGGATATCGGATGTTTTAAATGGGTGATGAAATCTCTGCTGGATGCAGGGATTTTTTATTTTTTTGATTAGTGTGGTCAAATTGGCCAAGCCTATGGCATTACTGGCTTTATTCCTTCTGAAAACGGCTGCTGGAAGGACGTCTCTTCCATAAGTTATGAATATTTCCCCTGAATAAGGGAAATGACTAACTTTGGGAGGAGTGTAAAAGATGAACAAATTTACAAAATGGATGAAACGTACAGTAATGTCTGCCTTATTTATAGGTGCATTATTGACAACTTTCCATTCTATTTCCGGGGTAGAAGCAAGATCAATTGTACAGTTGCAGCAAAATGCTGAGCAAGCTGACAAAGATGGAAATTCAAATTTTGAACATACATTAAAATCGGTTGGAGTAGCATTTAAGTTTTTGAAGCAGGCCGTGAGCCTGGAACCGAAGATTTCTGCGAGTGAAGCTGTTGCAATTGAACAGGCACCGACACTGGAGGAATCAATTGACTGGTCGCAGTATCAGAAAAAACAAGTAATTGCTACCGGATATACAGCTTTTTACGAGTCGACAGGAAAAAATCCCGATCATCCGTCCTTTGGCATTACATACTCAGGTGTTAAAGTTAAAAGGGACTTATACTCTACAGTCGCAGCAGATTTAAATGTTTTTCCGATTGGAACGATCCTGTTTATTCCTGATTACGGGTATGGTGTTGTAGCCGATAAAGGCGGTGCCATTAAGGGAAATAAATTGGATCTCTATTATGAAACGGTTGATGATGTTTATAATAATTGGGGAAAGAAGACGCTCGATGTTTACATCGTTGAAATGGGCGATGGAACCCTGACGGAAGAAGATTTAAGGTTACTGAATGAAAATGAAGCCATGCAGGTCTTCAGGCAGCAATATATTAAATCAGAGAAAAAATAACCAGTAGATACAGGCAAATCCGATGTATGAGCGGATTTGCCTTTTTGTATTATCAAATAGAAAATGTCTGGCGATGAATCTTTTCTGCTAATTTTACAGCCCCTTCAATCAGCCGCGGCGAAGGCCTGCAATACAGTTCTTCTTCCAGAACCAGGATTTTGTTCTGTTTTACTGCTTCCATTTCACTCCAGCCTGGGCGTTTCAAGACAATTTCCGGATTTACCTTTTCTCTTCTGACACCTACCCAGGCGAGACAAATATAATCCGGCTGCCGATTCAGGACATCCTCCCAATCAGTCTGTACACTGGCAAGTTCTACATCAGCAAATAAATTCCGTCCCCCGGCTATCTCACTGATTTCCGTCAGCCAATTGACCTTGCCTGGTGTAAATACAGGTTTTGGCCACCATTCCCAATATAGGCTTGGTTTTTTCTCAATCCTGCTAGAGATGGCCTTCAGCTCCTCTATTTTCTCGGTAAACTGTTTAGCGGCCAAAATTCCTCTCTCAGGCCTCCCGATTTTTTCAGCTGTAAAAACCAGGTCATTTGCAATATCTGTGAGACTTTGGGGATTTAAGACAATATGGGGAATTTGCCTTTTTTTAAGCTCTGTTACATTCTTTTCCATGCCGGGTACGCTTAGGGAAGCAAGCACAAGGTCCGGTTTCAATTCCTCCACTTTATCCATATTAATAGACAAGTCAGGACCCAGCCTAGGCAATTTGAAAATTTGCTCCGGCCAATCAGAATAATCGTCCACACCCGCTAACATATCAGTCAATCCCAAGTATTCCACCAATTCCGTATTGCTTGGGCATAAGGAAAGGATTTTCATTCATATCACAACCTTTAGGAAATTAAATAATGAAGCCCCAAAGTTAATAGGATTCCCGTCAGACCGCCAAAAAGGACTTCTATCGGTTTATGGCCCAGCAGCTCCTTCAATTCTTTCTGTTTTTCCTGGCCAGCTTTTTTCTGCCATGTCTTTGCTTCTTCAACAAATTTATTGAAGTCGGCAACAAGCTGGTTTAATACTATCGCCTGTTCCCCTGCTTGACGCCGCACCCCGGTAGCATCAAACATCGTTATAATGGCAAAAACGGCAGAAACAGCAAAAACAGCGGAATCCATACCGGTTTCAAGTGCCACCCCGGTTGAAAGGGCAGTTACTGCAGCGGAATGTGAACTGGGCATTCCGCCTGTACTTGTTAAAAGGGACCAATCCACTCTTCGGGTGGCAATAAATTGAATGGGCACTTTTACAAATTGGGCAAAGAAGATGGCTGCCAAAGCAGACCATAGAGGGAAATTTGTCATTAATTCCATGTGAGACCACCTTTGAGTTGTATGATACTCTGCATTTGCTTTTTTTTGCTTTCATAGTGCGAAGTAGAGCTGGTTTTCGGACACAACCCATCCCAATTCAGCATCCTGTGTACAAAATCTATCTGGCCTTGTACTTAGCACAATAAGAGCTGCGTAAAGTTATACTAACTAATATTCTCCAATAGATTGGTCCTTCCTGCAAGAGGAGCTGTTTTAAGTTTCTGTTAAATAACGCTTTTTTTGATAATACGCTGTTGCTGTCAGTGAAAGCAACAGAATCCATTCAAAGGCATTCACGGCCGCGGCACTTTCAATGGGAAAATCTATGGCGCTTCCGATAATCATCAAGACGGCCCCCTGCAAAAAACCAGACCCACCCCTGCTTGCGCCAAAACACTATAGATGCAGCCAGCAATACAGCGGAAACGATCAGTACCATTATCGGAGGGCCGCTCTGCGCTTCGGCGTTTGAATAGCTTAGAGCCCCATATTCCCATTTCTCTTTCAGTACAAGACTGAAAACTTCGGTAATAAGCTCCAGAACAATTAATCCGGCAGTAAGCAGGGATGCAGCCCATTTTAGTTTGCCTGTTTTTGCCCAATCAATATCAGCTTGTTTTAAAGTATGCCAGGAATATAGAACAAGAAGAGGCGTAAATAGAGCGTGAATCCAGAATCGGGCATAATTCAGTAGCTTAAGAGTGCTTCCCGCCCCGATTAAATGCCCAGCAGCAAGAATCCCATTATCGTAAATCAAACCGAGAATTACAGGCAGCAGGAAGGCAGCACTAACAGGTCCGCTGTTCTTTACAGTGAAAATGGCCCAAATAAATAGCAGGATATATCCAGAAGTAAAAGCGGCAAACAATAGAGGATCCATAACCTTCTCCTTTCTGTTTCTATTTTCTTACCCAATTATGAAAGAATATATTTAATACCTTTTCTTTTTGTTAAAATGATCAGTACAACCAAGTCCGAAGATGGAGTGATTTCATGGAAGATTACCCTCTTGAATACTACGAATTCTTTGTCAGTTTCAATGAAGGTGATTACTATACCTGTCATGATCTTCTTGAAGAAATGTGGATGACTGATAAAGGCAATTTGTTTTTTAAAGGCCTGCTCCAGATGAGCGTCAGCATTTATCATTATGAATATGGCAATGTCAAAGGTGCGAGGCTGATGATGCAGGCTGCACATGAATATTTGCAGGCATACCGGCCCAGACATTGGGGACTGGATCTTGAGCATGTGTATGGGTTTATTGAAGAATGCCTCTCCATATTTCCTGAAGATATCGAAAGGCTTCCATTTGAAAAGGTCGGCAGTCTTCCTAAATTGCCTCAGCTGGTATTGTATCTGGAAGATTCATGAAGCACTTAGATAGTCGAAATAATTCAGTATTTTCGATATAATAAAGTGAACAGTAGATTATGTGGGGGTGCCAGTATGTTTTCGGTTAAAAGAGAAATTGACGTTACAGCAGAACAGGAATGCCTGATTGTTGGTGTTTTTGATAAGTCAGCCAGATTTGAAGGAATACTTGCCCGTGCAGATGAACAGTTTCAAGGCCATCTGACAGAGCTTGTGAAGAGCGGCGATATATCCGCCAAGAAAAAGGCCATTGCAAAAATACATACATTTGGAAAAATTGGGGCCAAACGATTGATTACAATAGGTCTTGGGAAAGAAAAAGAATTTTGCTTTGAAGGGTTACGTGAAGCGTTTGGAAAGGCATTCAAGGAAGTGAAATCGTCCAAGCTTCAAAATGCCGGTGTTTGTCTTGATACTTTTATTGGGGGAAATGTAGAAGCACTGGATGCAGCCCATGCCCTAAGCGAGGCTTTTGCCCTTTCCACCTATAAGTTTGAAGATTACAAACAGAAATCAAATGAACCGGAAAAAGAAATTGAGAATATTGCCGTTTATTGCGAAGCGGCAGATGAGGAAGATGTGAAGGCTTCTCTTACGGTTGGATATGCACACGGGAAAGGAACGAATTCAGCCCGAACATTGGTCAATCTGCCAGGCAATATGCTGACTGCCACCGATTTGGCAAATTACTCATCTGAATTGGCGTGGAGATATGGATTTGAAGTGGAAATCCTCGAAAAAGAAGACATGCTTAAGCTTGGCATGGGTGCTCTTTTGGCGGTAAATCAGGGATCGGCAGAGCCTCCTAAGATGATTGTTTTAAAATATCAGGGCAAGGAAGAATGGAAGGATGTTATCGGCCTTGTCGGCAAAGGAATCACGTTCGATACAGGGGGCTATTCCATAAAGCCGAAGGACGGCATTGTGGGCATGAAAACCGATATGGGCGGTGCAGCGGCCGTACTTGGGGCAATGGAAGTCATCGGAGAATTGAAGCCTGAACAGAATGTTGTCGCCGTCATTCCTTCTACAGATAATATGGTGAGCGGAACTGCGTTTAAGCCCGATGATGTCATTACCTCTATGAGCGGAAAAACCATTGAAGTCCTTAACACAGATGCAGAAGGACGTCTGGCACTTGCTGATGCAATAACATATGCGAAGCATCATGGAGCGGATTACCTGGTGGATGTTGCAACCCTGACTGGCGGTGTGATTGTGGCGCTGGGTGAAGAAACAACAGGTGCATTAACGAATAATGAAGAATGGTTTGAACAGGTGCTGGAAGCGTCCTATGAAGCTGGCGAACCTATCTGGCGTCTGCCTCTTTTTGAAAAAGATAAAGAAAGAATCAGAAGCAGCAAAATGGCAGATCTGAACAATTCACCAGGACGTGCGGGTCATGCGATCATGGGCGGAGGTTTTGTCGGTGAATTTGCCGAAGACACACCATGGGTGCATCTCGATATTGCAGGTACAGCCACGACATCAAAAAGCCATGATCTTGGACCAGATGGTGCGACAGGCGTTATGGTTCGTACATTGGCGCTATTGGTTGAAAGGTTTGAAGTGTAATAAAGATGAATTCAAAACTCTGGAGAAATCCGGAGTTTTTTTATGCGGATTTTTATCCATAATTAACATAAGGTGCGGAAATACAATCTACCGGTAAATTACATGAAATTCTAACCTAACAGCTATCCTGGCCTAAACCCCCATTTCTGAATCTGCCTAAAATCATTGACATAAAAAGGGGAGATATGATAGTTTAATACATGTGTTTTAGTTCTCTACCAATTTAGCAGATTAAAGTAAATGGAAACATACGCATAGAAAGAGGGTTACATCATGAATGCAGTTATACTTGCAGTGTTGATCATGCTTGTTCTAAGCCTTCTGCGCGTCAATGTGGTTCTTGCTCTTGTGGCAGGTGCATTGGCAGGCGGGCTCGCAGGCGGATTAAGTATAGATAAGACAATTGAAGTTTTTTCAAATGGACTTGGAGGCAGTGCAGAAGTTGCGTTGAGTTATGCGCTATTGGGCGGCTTTGCCTTAGCCATTTCCGCAACTGGACTTCCGAATCTATTAGTGGAATGGGTCCTGGACAAGGTCGGGAAAGATGGGGAGCCCAGAGGGAAATCATTATCAAAGGCACTCATCGTTTTTTCTATTTTATTAATGTCCATTTTTTCTCAAAATTTAATACCTATTCATATCGCGTTTATCCCTATTTTGATTCCGCCATTATTAAAGGTTATGAATGAGCTTCAAATAGACCGGCGTCTGATCGCGTCTGTACTGACATTTGGTTTGACCGCTCCGTATATTTTGCTTCCTGCAGGCTTTGGTCAAATATTTCAGGGAATACTCGCAGAAAATATGGAGAACAGCGGGCTGGCAGTGGAAATGGCTGATATTCCAAAGGCTATGCTTATTCCTGTAGCCGGCATGGCGGCTGGCTTAATAGTTGCATTGTTTGTTTACCGTAAAAAGAGGAATTATCGCCCCTCAGAATTAATTGAAACGGAAAAAGGCAATTACTCAAAAAAGGGCATCATTTTTTCACTCATTGGGATTGCAGCAGCTCTCATAGTCCAGCTGCAGCTTGATTCGATGATCTTCGGAGCCCTGACAGGTATTTTAGTTATTTATATCAGCGGTGCAATTAAGTGGAACGAGGCAGATCAGCTTTTAACTGAGGGTATGAAGATGATGGCATTCATTGGATTTGTTATGCTGGCTGCATTCGGATTTGCTGATGTATTAAAAGAAACGGGCGATGTTGAAAGTCTTGTTGAACAGGCTGCAGAAGTAATTGGCAATAATAAATCACTTGCAGCATTGCTAATGCTTCTAGTCGGATTACTGGTTACAATGGGCATTGGTTCCTCATTCTCAACAATCCCGATTATTGCAACCATATTTGTGCCCCTTTCACTGGAGGTCGGCTTTAGCCCAATGGCAACGATTGCTTTAGTTGGAACAGCCGCAGCTCTTGGAGATGCAGGCTCCCCCGCTTCAGACAGTACATTGGGACCGACAGCAGGCTTGAATGCAGATGGACAGCATAATCATATCTGGGATACGTGTGTGCCGACATTTCTGCATTATAATATTCCGCTCATCCTGTTTGGATGGCTGGCGGCAATGATTTTATAATCGAGAGCAGCTTCCAGGATGGGGGCTGCTTTCTCATTGGTATCAGCCTGTAAAGTAGGGTAGGATAAAGAAAAAGAAACGGAGGTGGCTATAGTGTATTTTGGGAAGATCAGAAAACAGACCTCAGGCCGGGTACCGCCAAATCAAAACGTGACCACTGCCTTTCCTGTATTGCATTATGGGAATGTTCCATACTACAAGGATATGAAGGATTGGAATTTGAACATATTTGGAGAAGTGGAAAAGGAATTATCCTTATCGCATGAAGAGGTAATGAACCTGCCTCAGACTCTGTACAAAAATGATATCCACTGTGTGACGGGCTGGTCAAAGCTTGATAATGTCTGGGAAGGAGTCTCTGCCGCAGAGATTGGCAGGCGGGCAGGTGTAAAAGAAACAGCCCGCTTTGTAATTCTTCACGCGGAAGAAGGATGGACCACAAACCTCCCGATTAAGGATTTTTTAAAAAGCACCAGTCTTCTTGCACATACTCATAATGGTGAGCCTCTTACTCCCGAGCATGGATTTCCGCTGCGGGCCGTGATTCCGCATCTGTATTTTTGGAAAAGTGCAAAGTGGATTAGAGGCATTGAGTTCTCTAAAACCGACAAGCCTGGATTTTGGGAAAATAACGGCTATCACAACTATGGAGACCCTTTTCGTGAGCAGAGGTTCAGCTGGGATGATTAGTAAGGATAAAAGCGTAGATACGCTTTTATCCTTACTAAAATCCGAACAGCATAGTGAAAATGTTTCTCTTTTTTAATTTCTTCCTTGGCTTCTCCTGATCAAAAACCAAAAGAGTGTCAGCAGGGATGTCTCGATTTTTAACAGCTGTCCTCGCTTCAAGAACCTCAATTCTTTTCAGCAGACGTGCATTTTCCTTCTGCAATTCCTCTATTTCACTGCGATGCTGCAGCAGCTGGTATGACACCACATCATCTGCTTTTCCGTTCAGCCGCTTCTCAAGCTCACTTATTTTTAAATATATTTTCTCCATTGCTGGTGCGGCAGCTGTTTCTCCATTGACCGTACCCTTTCTCGTCTTTTTTCCATTTACAGTAACGTCCTGCAATATTATCCCCTGATTAAGCTGGTCCTGCACCTGTTTTAGCAGGCTAATGTCTTCTTCTGTAAATAAGTAATGGCCCAATTCATTTCGTTCCGTCCGGAGTTCCAGTTGTTTAACCCATCGCTGAATAGTGCTAGGTGAAACACCTAATAATTTGGCTGCAGCACTCGTATTCATACTGATCCCCTCCCGTTTTTACAAAGAATTCTGCCGGAATAGCATGAAGTCCTTCCAGACTGACAAAACAAGTTTTCTTTCGCCAAAGAAAGTGTGGTTTTTACATTTTTTTTATTCTAATGTTCTGCTTTTGATTTTTCCATTGAACATTTTTCTGTCATCCAGCCTATTGTTGCGCCAATAAGAGCACCGCCGATAACATCAGAAGGGTAGTGGTGGCCAGCCCATATGCGGGAGAAGCCTGTGAGCCCTGAAACCCACAGCAGAATGCGCCCTATAAATCGGTTGCCGTAAAAAATAACGATAGAAGCAGCAAACGACACTACTGTATGCTTGCTTGGAAAACTTGAATCTCTTTTGGCCGGGATCAATAGGCCAACCTTGGTTTTAATAAATGGACGTGGCCTAAAATAACAAATTTTTATTACTTTATTTACAAAGATAGCAATCAGGGAAGCGGCAGCCGCTTTTTTTGCGGATGTTCGGGAAGCTCCCCTGGCCAGCCACATACCTGCCAGAACAAATAAAAATAAATATCTTGCCTTATTTGATATAAGAATCATCAAAAAGTCGATGAATGCCATACGTCCGGATAAACGGCTGATTGCCTTGAAAATCTTCAAGTCCATAGTTAGTCTCCTTCTGCTCTGTCCTTGTGCAGGTGCCCGCTTGAAGCTACCTGTTAGTGCATTTTGTTCATTTGCTTATTATTTGCAGCTTTGCATGAGTTAACACAAATAAAAAAACCATGCAGTAAATGCATGGTCCTAGTACTAAGCAGGAAATAAGTCTCTAAATACAAATGAAGCAAACCCCAAATAAGCACTGATGGTATAGTCATTCATATACATTTTTGGATAACTGCATAAAGTCATCAAGTTACCTCCTCCTTTAAATGTTGAATCCCCTGCAGTGGCAGGGGAATTAACTGTTATAATCGACCTGATCGTCCTGACAGCCATTCATCCAAATAACCAGGAACTTTTCCCTCTGAAGTAAGAGTGGCATGCCCGCCCTGAAGCAGGTGAAAAGTTTTATCAGCGCTTGACACGAGGTCCAAGACCGGAAGAACCTGTTCTTTTGGAACAAGCCGGTCATTATCTGAAGCGACAGCGAGCAAATTAGCTTTAATATTACTGAGGACGGCTTTCTTTTCTCCGATTGTTAATGTACCGTTCACAAGTTTATTGTCTTTTAAAAGGTCCTGATGGATTTGCTTCATTGCAGCCCCGGCAAATGGGATATGGCCATTTGTCCAATGGTTAAATCGCTTCCAGCGGGTTGTATATGCTTCATCGTCGGCCCTTGCCAGCAGCGATAAATACGGAGAGTAATAGAGAGGAGAGGTAAATATGCGCATACCATATTTAATGGCAGATGCGGGAATAAGTCCCCATGCATCAAAAGTGGTATCCAGACTGCCTTCTCCATTTCGGAGCTCATGTGCCCATTTATCAAAAACGGGGATAATGCTGAAATCAACCGGTGCGACAGACAATACTAAGTTTTTAACCGGTTCATCCGCAATGGCTGCATAAATGGCTGCAAAGGTGCCGCCAAGGCAAAAGCCCATGACCGTTATTTCCTCGGCTCCGGCGTGATATAAAGCTCTTTTTATCCCCTTTTGAATGTATTCAGTAATATAATCTTCCATCGTAATGTCTTTATCCTCATAGCCCGGAATTCCGAAATCCAGCAAGTAGACATCATACCCGCTGTTAACCAAAGCTTCGATTAAACTATTCTGCGGTCCCAGATCCAAAATAAAGGGCTGATTGACAAGTGAATACACAAGGAAAATGGGAATACTGTATTTTTTGCAGGAAGGGGCATAGTTCCAGAGCGTTGCCTTATTTTTTTTCCAGACTGCCGTTCTTGGAGTTATATTTATCTCCGGATCGGGCTGAGAAAGAGTATTAAAGAATCCGAGCAGTTTTCTGGAGGGTGTATTCTGTGTCATTTATTTTTCCGCGCTTTCAGCAGGGCTGTCAAGTGCTTTTCTTATTTCCTCAATTGATCTGGCCAAAGCGATGACCTTTTCGTCAATCTGATCCATTTTTTCTTCAGCCTGCACAGTTAGTTTAGCTGCGTTTGCCACGTCAGTCTTGGTAGGGAAATTAAGAGGGATGGATAGTGTCTCAATGGCGTCCCGCAGTTTTTTCATGCTTGCTGCGGTCACCTCAGAACGGGTGACTAAGTTCTTGAAAATATCTTCTTTGTTAATAGAGTTCTGTATAGATTCATTCAGATCTCTTTCCACTTTTGTCCCTAACTTTTTTATTGCCTGCAATATAGCTTCCGTATGGTTAATGGACATAAACTTTCTCCTTTCTATGAAGTTAGCCTTGTGATGCTTAGAGGGATACCGTCATTCCTCCATCTACGACTAATACCTGTCCCGTCATGTAATCAGACGCTTTAGATGATAGAAAGACAGCCGCTCCTTTTAAATCATGTTCATTTCCAAATCTTCCCGCAGGAATCATTTTGTGAATAACTGAACTCGATTTTTCAAGGACCTTTGTAATCTTGGTAGGAAAGAAGCCTGGAGCGATAGCGTTTACTTGAATGCCGGCAGGTGCCAGCTTTACAGCCATATCCTTTGTAAGTGAGATAACTGCACCTTTACTTGTACTGTAGGCCACTGCATCAAGAAAAGCTGAGTGAGTACCCCTCATTCCAGTTACGGAAGAAATATTAATGATTTTGCCGCTTCCCTGTTTCGTCATCACTTTTGCGGCAGCCTGTGAAAATAAAAACAGCCCTTTCAAATTCACATTCATGACTTTGTCCCATTTATCAGCAGGCAGATCGAGAATAGGAGCAACCCAGGATGTGCCGCTATTATTAACGAGGATATCGATTGTTCCAAATGTCTCCAAAGTCTTTTGAATGACTTTTTGAATGTCTTCTTCATTAGTGATGTCACATTCGATAGCCAGAGCTTTAACACCCTTTGCTTCCAGGTTTTTTCTGACATGATCACATGCTTCAAATCTGCGTGAGCAGACAACCACATTTGCTCCTGCTTCCCCAAGTGCATTTGCCATTTGCTCTCCGAGTCCGCGTCCGCCTCCAGTGACAATGGCTGTTTTATTGCCTAAATGAAATAACTCGTTCAATTCCAAAGTTATCCCTCCCTTATTTGATTAATAAGCATTCCTGCATATTTAAAATAGACTTCGATATAGTATAGACAAGTTCACCTCATATGGTGCTAAAATTGTATATTTGCCTTGTCCCAAAAGTGTATAAGTAAGATAAAAACAGATAAGGATGGATAACAAACGGGGGAGGTGGACAGATGGAAAGGGAGCAAATCGAGGAGCTTTTTGAGGAAAGCGGATATGCAGGTTTAAGCAGCAGTCTTGCCTATAAAGTCTGGATGACCGGGGTATGGGATGGAGAGGATAAAGACCGGATAGAAGCATTTTTAGATGCTTATTCTTTTGAAGAAGAAGGAGTAATAACTGGCGATTTTCTATATCATTATCGGATATTTGTCTATATTCACGAGAGAAATGAACTGCCGTTATTTCCGTTATAGGGATGCAGTCTGAACAAAAAAACACAGATCCATAGACCTGTGTTTTTTAACAATATGTCCAGCTCCAGGCGCATCGGCTCGAGGTTATAAGCCAATAAGCGGGCGCCTTTCGTTTTTATCAGCCAGCTTTCTTAAGCTGTCTATTTGCTGCTTTATAGTGATTTTCAAAGAATTCATTAGTATCTTTAACAACCACTTTGCTTAAAAGTATTAATGCAACCAAGTTAGGGATCATCATTAATGCATTTGCCATGTCTGCGAAAGCCCAAACAGTTGTTAAGTTAGCAACCGCACCGATGCCAGTCGCAAAGATGTAAATGGCACGGTATCCCATTATTCCTTTTGTGCCAACAAGGTATTCAAAGCATTTTTCACCATATACATACCAGCCGACAATGGTTGAAAACCCGAAGAAGATAACAGAGAAAGCAACAATGTACTCTCCTGCAACTCCAAGAACATGAGAAAAGGCTGCACTAGTTAGTGCCCCGCCGTCAAGGCTGCCATCATGGGCCACACCTGAGATCAATCCGCCAGTTGTGTCCCAGAAACCAGTCATGATAAGAACCAGACCAGTCATCGTACAAACCACGATTGTAACAATAAATGTACCAGTCATTGCAACAAGTGCCTGTTTTACAGGATGGTCAGTCTTTGCGTTTCCTGCGATAAGCGCTGCGGTACCAAGTCCGGCTTCATTCGAGAAAATACCCCGTGAAACACCATTCTTGATTGCTTCAGATACGACAACTCCGACAAAACCTCCGGTTGCTGCTACCGGGTTGAAGGCATAATAGAAGATTGTCTGGAAACCGGGTATGATTTGATCATAGTTTACAGCCAGTATAAGTAATGCCCCTCCGATATAAAGAACGGCCATAACTGGAACAAAGAATCCTGCAACAGTACTGATGCGCTGAATACCGCCGAAGATAATTAAAGCAGCGAGTACAGCAAGGATAACACCTGTTATCCAATTATTAACTCCAAAAGAAGTATCCATTACAGAGGCTATTGTATTTGATTGAACACTGTTTCCAATGCCCAGTGCTGCAAAAGCGCCAAAGACGGCAAATGCCACTGCAAGCCATTTAAACTTCTTGCCAAGACCACGCTCCACATAATACATCGGTCCGCTGGAATACTCACCATTTGCATTTTTTACACGGTATTTCATTGCCAGTAATGCTTCGGCATATTTGGTTGCCATTCCAAGCAAACCAACAATCCACATCCAGAAGATTGACCCTGGTCCGCCGAGTGTAATCGCAGTGGCAACACCAGCGATATTACCATTACCAATGGTAGCTGCAAGAGCTGTCATAAGAGCCTTGAAGTTACTGACATCTCCTTCAGCATTGGATGAAGCCTGTCCTTCTTTTGTAAAACCTAATTTGAATGCATATATCAGCCTTCTGAATTGAAGGCCTTTCAGCATGAATGTTAAAAGAACACCCGTACCAAAAAGCAAAATTAAGCTCGGTGTGCCCCAGAGCACTCCGTTAATTTTATTAAGCGTTTCTAGCATAAATCATCGCCTCCCAGATGTTAACGCTTTCAAGTTTTGCCATTAAACCTATTAAAATATGATTTTTTTGTGAACATGTCCTATTGTAAAATTATCTGAATATAACTTCAAGTTAAATAAAAAAGTAAAACTATTAGCAATTTTATAAAAGTTTTGTGACAGGCACCCCCCGAATATTGTCGAATGGCATGATGGCCCTGGTAGAGTACAGGGCAGGATTGAGGTATAATATAATAGGATAGAAAAAGTGAAATTTAAAGAAGTTTTACGATTGGGTGATAATAAAATGGAAAAGGATCCGTTTAAGAGGGCATTTAGTGATCTGGAGGAATTAGTAGATAAGATCCGCGATGTCCTGGAATGCCCTGTTACTATAGAAGATGTAAATCATCGCCTGCTGGCATACAGTACACATGATGATCAGACAGATACCGCTCGAATAGCTACAATTATCAGCAGAAAGGTTCCCGAAAAGGTTATTAATCGTTTATGGAAGGATCGTGTGATACCACAGCTGATGCAAAGCGGGGAACCGCTTAGAATTCCTGAAATAAAGGAGATAGGACTGGGAAATCGGGTAGCCATTTCTATACGCAATCATAATGAGGTACTGGGCTACATCTGGGTCGTCGAAGAAGAAGCCGCCTTAACAGAAAGCAAGCTGAATCTGCTGAAACTGGCCGCACAGTCAGCAAGGACGGAAATGCTAAAACTAAATGCGCAAAAGAAAAAAAGAGCTGAGGGCTACCGGGATTTTTTCTGGGAGCTGTTAACCGGCCATTTCCATAGCCATGATGAAATCTCAGACAAATTTGAGGATTTAAGTATAAAACCGCCATCACCGTTTGCTGTGCTGGTCTTTAGGTTTAAAGAAGAAGTGACCTCTAAAATAGAACAAAAGATCATCTACCTGATTACGACAAGCCAAAAGGTTCAGATAACCTTTCATGCCGCGATGGCGAATGAATTTGTCATTCTGGCTGCACCGCCTGAATCTGCTCAAGCTGAAAATCCTTTCATCGAATTCATCCAGTTTTTCATTGATGAAATGAACACGCGATTTAGCATTGATCATATTAGCGGGGCAACAGGAACTGCTTATCAGCACTTTGAAAAAGTGGAAAAAAGCTATCAGGAGGCATTGCAGGTACTGCGCCTTAAAGAGCAATTTCCGGAAGAGATCCATCATGTCTACAGCTACCAGCAGCTTGGCATTTTCCGCTATCTTGATGCCATCCTTGAAAAGAAGCGGCAGGAGCCGTATGAGCACCCTGCTATTGAGAAGATTATTAAATATGATCTTGAGCACCGGACCAATTTGCTCGCTACCCTGGAAGCCTTCATTGATCATGACAGCAATGTGAATGAAACAGCTAAAAACCTGCATATTCATATGAATACACTGAATTACCGATTAAAGAGGATAACTGATATTGGGAAGGTTGACCTGAAGAATACGAATACAAAACTTTCTTTATATCTTGAACTTAAAGTCCGGAGAATGGAAAAGAAGAGCCCTCATTTGTAGATTTCCACAAATGGAGGCTCTTTTATTTTATGAATTCAACAATGACAGCGCTTTACTAAAATTATTATACTGACAATAGTAAATATCATAATTGATAGATTGAAAGGGGAGTTTTCCATGATTATTGGAGTACCTAAAGAAATTAAAAATAATGAAAATCGTGTTGCTGCTACACCAGCAAGCGTTGATGCATTAGTAAAGTCCGGACATAAAGTATTAGTAGAAATCGACGCAGGAATTGGAAGCGGTTTCACTAATGAAGATTATACTGAAGTAGGGGCTGTTATCGTAGATACTGCGGCTGAAGCATGGGCTGCTGAAATGGTTATGAAGGTTAAAGAACCGCTTCCATCTGAGTATGGTTATTTCCGTGAAGGATTGGTTCTTTTCACATACCTTCACCTTGCAGCAGAGCCTGAGCTTGCAAAAGCTTTAACTGAAAAAGGCGTTACAGCTATTGCTTATGAAACAGTTGAAGTTAACCGTACACTGCCTCTTCTTACTCCAATGAGTGAAGTTGCAGGACGCATGTCTGCTCAAATTGGAGCTCAATTCCTGCAGAAGACAAATGGCGGAATGGGTATTCTTCTTGCAGGTGTTCCTGGTGTATCACGCGGAAAAGTTACCATCATTGGCGGCGGTGTAGTTGGAATCAACGCAGCAAAAATGGCAATCGGACTTGGCGCACAAGTTACAATCATCGACTTAAGCCCAGAGCGTCTGCGCCAGCTTGATGATATCTTTGGAAACAGCATCCAGACTTTAATGTCTAATCCATTCAACATTGCACAGGCTGTTAAAGATGCTGACCTGGTAATTGGTGCAGTTCTAATTCCGGGAGCGAAAGCGCCTAAGCTTGTAACAGAAGAAATGATCAAAACAATGAAGCCTGGTTCAGTAGTTGTAGACGTAGCGATTGACCAGGGCGGTATTTTCGAAACAGTTGATCATATTACAACTCATGACAACCCAACATATGATAAGCATGGCGTTGTTCACTATGCTGTTGCGAACATGCCTGGTGCTGTTCCAAGAACATCTACAATTGCTCTTACAAACGTTACAATCAACTATGCTCTGCAAATTGCAAACAAAGGCGTTGTGAAAGCGATTGAAGACAATGCAGCACTTAAGCTTGGTGTGAACGTTGTAAACGGAAGCATCACATACCCAGCGGTTGCTAAAGACCTTGGCTATGATTATGTATCTGTTGAAGATGCATTTGCTAAAGTAAAAGCTGTTAACTAATATACAAAAATCCCCTTGCCCAAAAGGCACAGGGGATTTTTTGTTTCGTGCTGGGAGGTGAGCATGGTGCTTCCGCTTTTCTAGTCGCCCACTCAAAATGGGGACATCTGCATATTAAATAGAGAAGGGATTGAAAATGAAGGAGGTTACCCTGCATGTATTATTATAGAGGCCCATATAGAAACGGGAATGAAAGGTTTTTCTTTTTAGGAGCTCCTTTTGTCGGCGGCTTGATCGGCGGTTTTCTGGGAGGCGGGCTGGGAGCAGCTTTATTTGCACCGCGTCCTTTCTACGGTCCCCCGCCGCCTTTCTATGGACCGCCAGGAGCGCCACCAGGAACGCCATATGCTCCTTATGGCGGTGGCGGATATCCAGGCTATGGCCCATATGGCAACCCTTATTACCGTTAGATAGGTGAGAAGCTCTCTTGATTGAGGGCTTTTTTATTTACATCCATCTCAGCTTTAGTGTTAAATCACAGCATTTCTGGGGATCATCTTTGTCTGATTCGAAATGAAGTCTTAGCCCGTCGGGTGTATAGGAAACAGAAGGAACCCGCGAGATGCCTGTTGATTTCAGAAGGTTTTCGACCGCAGGTTTATTGGACTGCTGAGCTGCTGCCATCAAATCATAAGAATACTTTCTTGACTCTGCCATTTTTACAAGTAATATGCTGGCATCCTTCATGAGGACCTCCATTTTTTTGGCAGAGCTCATGAACATTTGCGGATCAACTGCCGGTAAGGTCCTATAGAAATGCACAGGGTGATAATAAGACTGATAGGCCTGCGGATAATTCCAGCAGCTTTGAAGCTGAGGGTTATATCCGGGCTTCGGGTAGCGAAAATAATAGTAGGGGTACATCCGGTTTTCTGCCCCTTTCGGTTAGTAATAAATGCACGCATTTCCATTATATGAAAACAAAGCTATTCCTATGAAGGAACAAAATTGCCTTCCGCAACAGTTAGGCTTCAACAAGAGAATTTAATAAGGATTGATATTATTATAAAAGGGGTAAAAGAAGGGAATGGAGAATATATTAGTGTGGTAAATAAGTGTGCGTTGCATACATAGATAGGAGGCCCCGGATGGAACTTGAATTGATTTTGGAAATCATTGAAAATAACGGATATTTGGGGCTGTTTCTTTGGCTTTGGGTAGGGGTTTTTATTTTTCCTGTTCCAAATGAATTGATTGTTATGACTGTTGGTCTTTCTTCCTCCTTAAAAACGCTGCACCCTTTGCTTGCATTCATTGTCATATATTTTGGAATTCTGGCGGCACTGACAACCTGTTATACCATCGGGCGTTTGATTGGAAGGCCTTTGCTAAAGTACTTTCATAAAAGCAAAAGGATGTCTAAAACGATTGATTCTTCTTTAAAACTAATGGAAAAGTATCATGCCTTTTCCCTCTCCTTCAGTTATTTTGTTCCGGGTATCCGAAATTTCCTCCCCTTTTTATACGGCTTCAGTAAATTGCCATTTAAAAAATTCACTTTATTTGCATACAGTGGCGCACTGATATGGCTCTCTATAGCCTTCACGATCGGCTATGTATTTGGAGACCATATTGACACCATCATCAAACATGAAAAAGAAATACTGCTTGGCCTGGCAGGCTTTGCAGCGATTTTCCTCATATTTCGTTTTGCCAGAAGAAAACGGGCGAAGAAGCAGAAAAAGCTCCATGATCAGGGGATGGGACTTTAATATAAAAAGGCAGCCGGGTGCTGCCTTTTTATACTTTTAGTAAATCGTCAAATGTTTTCTAATACTGATTGCGGTGCTCTACCAGGTCAATAGCTCCAAGTACAATATGGGCGAGCCCGAAACCAACGATGGTATCTGATAACATATTGTTAGCTCTGCGGTTTTGTTTCATTGCATATCCAGCCGCAGTAACAGCGGTGCCGAGAACAGTTGGAATTAATCCTTCGCGTACACGATTCATGGCGGTCACCTCTTTTTTTATGCTTGTCCTACAGGACATACATAGTTTGTTCTTATATAATGGAGTATAGTATGACAACATTTTACATATGGAGAGGGGATAAGGAAATGGAGTTGAAAGATACCTTAATTGAAACACTTGGAATGGAAATCGTGTCACTTGAAAAGGGACGAGTAGTTGCCACCATGCCTGTTGATGAACGCACCCGCCAGCCGTTTGGCCTCCTGCATGGAGGGGCATCTGTCGCCCTTGCGGAAACTGTTGCAAGCATAGGAGCATTTGAACTTTGCGATAAAGAAACGGAATCTGTTGCAGGGCTTGAGATTAATGCTAACCATGTACGTGCTAAAAAGGATGGAATTGTGACGGCTGTCGCAACAGTGCTGCATCAGGGAAGAACCACAATGGTTTGGGATATTAAAATAATGGATGAGAATGACAAGCTGATATGCACCTCAAGATGTACAATGGCAGTAATTAAAAGAAAATAAACGTACAAAAAACCCACAGGAGTGAAAAGTTTCCCGTGGGTTTCTATTTATTGGCCTTTACCGGCAGATTCTTTTCCATTAGTGTCATTTTTTAGGTCATCCCTGACGCTTTGATCCCATAGCTTGACTCCGGAATTATATGCTGCACGTCCGATTAAATGGCCAGCAATGGGGGAAGTCATGAAGATAAAAATAATCCCCAGTACGACCCTTGAATTAAAGTAGCCATCCTTAAAATAAAAGAAAAGCAATGTTCCTAAAAGAACGCATAAAACACCGAGTGTTGCAGATTTTGAAGCAGCATGGTTTCTCGTATAAACATCAGGCAGCCTGATAACACCGAAAGCTGCAACTAGGCTAAAGAAGGCACCTAACAGAACAAACACGATAATAAAGAAATTAGCGATCTCTGTCATGTTCTATGATAACCCCCTTCTCCAAATATTTAGAGAAGGCCACAGTTCCGATGAAAGCGAGAATTCCAAGCAGAAGGATGACCTCCAAGTAGGCGTTAGTATTTAGCGCAATCGAAGTGAGTGCCACGATAGAAACCAGGTTAATTCCAATTGCATCCAATGCTACAACCCTGTCAGGGGTGGTGGGGCCTTTGATCACTCTGTATATTAAAGCCAGTGTGGCGATTGATATACACAGAATGGCGATCATTACAATGGTCTGGATCATTATCGGCTCACCTCCATAATTGCTTTCTCGAAAGAATTTTTAATGGATTCAATTTCGTCCTGTACTTCACCCATATCCATTGCATGCACGTACAATATTTTATTGTCGTCGGAAACAGAAATGGTTAAGGTTCCCGGGGTCAGGGTAATCAGGTTTGCCAGAACAGTTATTTCCCAATCTTTTTCTAAAACAGTCGGGAACGCGAAAATGCCCGGCTTCATATCAAGCTTTGGTTTAAGAACAACCTTTAATACCGCTATATTTGCTAGAATCAGTTCTTTAATAAAGATCAGCAATAAATTGATTACTGCGATCACACGATGCAGATAAAAGCGGGAGGTAAAGAACCGCCTGAATACAAAAATAATGAGCAGGCCGAAAAGATAACCCTTCAAGAAGGCTACCGGATCGTAGGTTGTTGTTAAGAACATCCACATAAATCCAAGGAACATATTTAATAAAATTTGAAATGCCATACTCAGTACTCCTTTAAGACTGCGTCTATATAAATACTTGGATTGGCAAGCGTTTCAGCAGCCTGAGAGATATACGGATATACGAATTCAGAGCCGACTCCGTAAAAGACGGCAAAAGCAACAAGGATCACCGGAGCAATCATCATGCTCTTGACAGGTATTTGATCTGCGCCTTCGTAATCACGAGGGGTTCCCCAAAAACCATTGATAAAAATTTTCATGATGGAGAAAAGGACAAGTAGACTGGATATTAACACAATCCCTGCACCCCAGTAATGCTCAGACTCGAATCCCCCTTTAATAATCAAGAGCTTGCCGACAAAACCGCTTAGCGGGGGAATACCCGATAGTGAAAGAGCGGCAATGAAAAAAGTCCAGCCCAATCCGGGATAACGCTTTATTAACCCGCTGATTTTTCTTAAATTACTCGTTCCTGTTATAGCTGCTGCGATACCAACAAGTAAAAACAGTGATGCTTTAATGTTCATATCATGTATCAGGTAAAACATTGCACCTGTAAGAGAATCCGGGGTCATAGCTGAAATGCCAAAGAGAATGACTCCAACAGCTACTATGATATTGTAAATGACAATTTTCTTAATATCCCAATAGGCGATTGCCCCAATGACACCAAAAATGATGCTAATTACCGCCAGAATGGTTAAAAGCTGCTGAGTAAAGCCTCCATCCTGGTAAAAGAATAAAGTATATGTCCTGGCTATTGAATAAACCCCCACTTTTGTGAGCAGGGCACCGAATAGTGCAAGAACAGGTGCCGGCGGTGCATAATATGACCCTGGCAGCCAAAAGAATAGAGGGAAAATTGCCCCTTTCAGACCAAAAACGATCAGAAATAGAACGGCAATAACAGTAATGATGCCAGGCTGTCCCATTTCACTGATCTCACTGATCCGAACGGAAATATGGGCCATGTTGAGCGTTCCCACAACGGAATATAAGTATGCTACAGCAATTACAAATAATGCTGAAGAAATGACATTCACGAGCAGATATTTAATGGATTCCCTCAACTGGATTTTCGTGCCCCCAATTACAATTAGCACATAAGAAGACATTAGCATTACTTCAAAGAATACAAAAAGGTTAAAAATATCGCCGGTTGTAAATGCTCCATTTACGCCAACGATCAAAAAGTTGACAGCTGAGTAGAAATAGAATTTTTCCCTGCCTTCATCTATTCCGCGAAATGAATAGATTACACATGCCAATGCAATGATACTGGTAGTTAATACAAGTAAGGCGGAAACCATATCAGAAACAAGTGTAATTCCGAAAGGCGCTTCCCAATTAGATAAGTTCAATGTCTGAATCCCATCGTTATTGACCTTTTGAACTAATAACACCGATACAATTACAGTTATCAACGCTGAAAGGCCTGCAATCCACCTTTGCAGCTTGATATACTTGGCAGCGAAGATTAGAAGGACTCCCGTTACTAAGGGAATTAAAATCGGCAGTATCAAAAAGTTAATCATTTCCTTCATTTCCTTCATTTCCTCTCAATTTGTCCATATTATCTGTACCAAGTTCCTGATAAGCCCGGTATGCCAATACTAGGAAAAAGGCCGTTACACCAAATGCGATTACTATTGCAGTTAAGATTAATGCCTGCGGAAGCGGGTCTGTATAGGAGCTTGCAGCCTCACCGAGAAGCGGTGCAGCACCTTTTTTAAGACCCCCCATTGTTAAGATGAGCAAATGGGCGCCATGACTTAATATCGCAGTTCCAACAATGATGCGAAGCAGGCTTTTTGAAAGCATTAAATAGGTGGCTGACATAAAAAGAATTCCAACAACAACGGACATTAATATTTCCATTAGTCATCCTCCCCTATCGTTTTGATTATGATCATTGTCACACCTACAACAACCAGAAAAACACCGAGATCAAACAGTGCTGCGGTATGAAGTGATAAGTGTCCCAGAATTGGAAGGTCTACACCTGTAAATGCATGTGTTAAAAATGGAACATTGAAGAGCAGCGCACCTGCTCCCGTTCCGATTGCAAAGAGGAGGCCGACTGCAATCATATACATGTAATTAACAGGCAGTGTCTTTTCAACTGTCTTCATATCGAAGGCCAACAAGAGTAAAATGAGTGCCCCTGATGTTAGCAGGCCTCCTACGAAACCGCCGCCTGGTGTATAGTGACCGGCAAAGAAAATATATACAGAGAAAAGAACGATGATAAACAAAACAACTTTAGTGGCTGTTTGCAGAATAATGTCATTTGTTTTCATTTTTCTTTCCTCCCCCCAGACGAAGCTTGATCATTCCGAATATCCCCAGAGCCGCTATGGCAAGTACCGTTATTTCAAACATTGTGTCAAATCCGCGGAAGTCCACGAGAATAACGTTTACCATGTTTTTGCCGGCAGCTTTTTCATAGGTGTTTTCAATATAATACTGTGCAATCGAATTAGGTGATTTATTACTGTAAGCTGAAAAAGCAATTAAAGTTACGACCAGCCCAACACCAATGGAGATGACTGCATTGGTTGCTTTAAACGGCATTCTTTCTTCATCTTTAATCTGTGGCAGATGGTAGAAACACAGCAGGAATAACGCAACTGAAATCGTTTCTATGACAAGCTGTGTCAAAGCCAGATCCGGCGCACGGAAAATAACAAAGAATAGCGCAACTGTATAGCCGACTGCACCCAATAAAATAATGGATGTTAATCTTGATTTCACAAACAATATCGTAATCGATCCAACTGCGATCACGAGAGCAAGCACAATTTCTGAGAATCTGATGGCAGAAACATTACTCGCATTAAATTTAAATGCATCCTTCATGAATAAGACGGACAGCAATGTAATGATAAAGAAAGTAAATATATAAACTAAATAGTTTCTGATAGAGCCATTCATGTACCATTTGGTAAACCTGTATGCGCCCCGCTGAATCCCTGACAGGCCGCTGTCATAGAAGCGATTTAGAGCCAATTTTTCAGGGAATAAATCATATACTCTTCTCCACTTCGGCAGAGAGATAAAGAGTAGAACGCCCAATGTTATAACACCCAAAGTCATGAACAGCTCAGGCGTAAATCCGTGCCAGAAGTATATATGAGTATCATACTTATACCCTTCAACAGGCATAATGGCGGCCTGCGCAGGGGAAATAAGCGTGTTAGAAATAATATTAGGGAAGAAACCGATAATGATCACTAGTGAAGCCAGGATGATAGGAGATATGAGCATCCCGAATGGGGCTTCGTGCGGTTTCTTTTCTAATTGTTCAGGCTGGAACTTGCCTGTGAATGTCCTGAATACAAGAACCATGCTGTAAATAAACGTAAATACACTTGCCACCCAGGCAAAAACCGGGAACAAGAGTCCCCATGTATCCAAATTGAAAATATCCATTTCCAGAACGCGGACCATTCCTGTAAAGAACATTTCCTTACTTAAGAACCCATTGAAAGGCGGAAGCCCTGCCATGGAAAATGTTCCGATGATCGCCAAAGTAAAGGTAATCGGCATAAAGTTCATCAGACCGCCAAGTTTGCGGATATCTCGTGTTCCGGTTTCATGATCTACAATTCCAGCTACCATGAAGAGACTTCCTTTAAAGGTGGCATGGTTGATCAAATGAAAAACTGCAGCTGTAGTGGCAACCGTAAAATAACTGTCTTCTACTGTTTCAAAGTGAAGCGCTGCAGCACCAATGCCGAGAAGGGACATGATCATCCCCAACTGGCTGACTGTTGAGAAAGCCAGGATGGCTTTAAGGTCAGTCTGTTTGACAGCTGAAAATGAACCCAAAAATAACGTTGTAATCCCAAATCCTGCAATGAGCCAGAGCCAGAGCGAGTGCTCGGCAAAAACCGGACTCATACGTGCTACTAAATAGATGCCTGCCTTAACCATCGTTGCCGAGTGCAAATATGCACTGACAGGTGTTGGAGCTTCCATGGCATCCGGCAGCCAGATGTGAAATGGAAATTGCGCGGACTTGGTAAAAGCCCCAAGCAAAAAGCAAAGTAAAGCAGGAACGAATAATGAATGTGAAAATATTTCATCTGATCCAGCGATAATTTCCGAAATGCTGAAAGTGCCTGTCATTAAATAAAGCAGGATGATGCCTCCGAGCATAGAAAGACCGCCGAAAACCGTGATGATCATCGACTTCTGTGCGCCGTATCTTGATTTCTCTCTGTGGTACCAATACCCGATTAACAGGAATGAAGAAAAACTTGTGAATTCCCAGAAGGTATATAGCACAATCAGGTTATCAGACAGGACAACCCCAAGCATAGCACCCATAAATAGAAGCAAGTACACATAAAAGGTGTTCAGTTTTTCTTTGTTTTTATCCAGGTAATAGATGGAATACAGAACAACCAGTGATCCTATTCCTGTTATCAGCAAGGCAAAAAGCAAACCAAGGCCGTCCACTTTTGCCGTGAAATCTATCCCAAGAGCGGGTATCCATGAAAAAGATTCAGTGACGGACTGCTGATCGGAGGTGATGGATAAATAAGAAATAAAATAACTGAATAAAAGGATTGGCAGAGGAAGTACAAACCAACCTGTATGTATCTGCCTGAACAGCTTGTACGCAATAGGCACAAGGATGGCAAGCAAAAATGGTGAAATTATTGCCAGGTGAAGCAAAGACAAAACATTACCCCCTTTAAATTAATTGCGAGTTATTCAACAAAGTATCCTATTAGGCAGCTTGATGAAGCAGCTATATGTGGCATCTAACAGTTCGGGAAATTTGGAAAATTGTATTTTTCTTCCGCAGTATGTATAAGTCTGTTTCTGCAATTAGAAAGCGCTTAATAAAAGTTTTTCCACCTTCCCCCATATTATCCAGCCAGGCAGGCAAGCTTGACATGCCATAGTCATATTACTATCCGCTCATACACCTCAGAACAAATTATAACCTAAAAAGAAAGTCTGTGCATTCTTCCAACCCTTATCAGTAAAGGATTTATCCATTCTTATTAAATAGGTAGAAACACGAATGAATCAGGAAAAATTTTTTTGAAAAAATATATAAAAAGGAAACACTTTTGTATAAAAAATCATTCATTCAAGCACACTATTTTTAGGTGGTGTTATGCATGATTAAACATAAAATTTCAGCAGCCATTACAATCTTTGCCCTGCTATTTGCAGGCGCCTGGATATTGGATCATCAAACTAAAAGGGAATTCTATATTCCCGTTGACGAAGAAGTGGTCGAATTATTACCGGCAGAAAATCAAGTGGAAGCTGGAAATGAACGAAACCTGAAGGTATTTGAACCGCGAGAATATGTGAGGATACAGGCAGCATCATAAGGATGGCAAAAGTGCCTTCTCAAGAGAAACAGCTCTGGGGCAGGCGCTGAAGCTGTGCAGCAAAAAGAGGATGTGCCGAAGCTCATCCTCTTTATCTGCTGTATTAAAATTTACTGCGGCTGCGGTTGTGGAAAATCATGATTGCCAGCGGAACCGTAATGATAAAGGAAAGGAAAAACAGGAAGAGTAACTTGGAGAAGAGGGTAATTCTTTTCTCGATATCATCTACATATCTTTCGAAAAACTCCCTGATTGAATCATTGCCAAGCACATTGGAAGCTGTCAGGAATTCTTTTTTGTCAAAATCATAGTAAAAGAAATCTTTTTTCTTAAAGATAAATAGGTCATCCCGTTTTTGTTCAAATTCCAGAAAAACAATGCCAATATGGGAAGTATATTCCTCAATAGCCTCTTCATTTTCAGATGTTTTCGGGTCATCAGAGGTAACGGCCTTCGTTACCTGTCCCTGCATTCCGTAAGCATCAATGACTGAAAAGGAGTTTTCATTGTAATAATGGACTGTGCTGCGCAGCTGTTCTTCTAATATGTCTTCAAATTCTTTTTCCGCATCAGCAGCATCAGCAGGCATTAGAGATCCCACTGACAGCAGGACTGCAAACAAAAAACACCATATTCCTTTTTTCATTCCATGCCCCCCTTTTCTCTATCTGTCTCTAAAAATTAATAGAATATGGTTAATGTGTATGCTCTGAACAATGGAAATATACAGCTTGCCGGCCGGTTGTTCCATTAATAGATTTATAGATAAGGACATCATGGAGAATTTACGGCAAAAAACAATTTGATCAGAAAATTGAAATATTTCATGATATAATATAAGAAATTAAGTCCGTTTAAATTTAAGGTAAAGCAGGTGAAAAAATGGGGGAGGAACATCAATACCTTTTTATTGACTTTGAGTTTACAATGCCTGATAAAGGCAGTGCTTTCAGAGGATTTTTTCCGGAAATTATTGAAGCTGGCATTGTATCAGTTATCAGCAATCAGGTTTGTGAAGAGTTCTCTTCATATGTATCTCCGGTCCGGTTTCCTATATTGTCTGAACGGTGTAAATCCTTTCTGCATATATCACAGGAACAAGTGGATCAGGGGATTGATTTTCTTGAATTAGTGGAGAAAATGAAGAATATGAACAGAAATCGTCCTTGCACAATCGTTACTTGGGGAAATATGGATATGAAGGTGCTTAGAAATAATTGCATCCAGGCTGGAGTTGAATTTCCTTTCAGAGGCAGGGAAGTGGACCTTTCGATGGAATATAAGCGATTCTTTGGTGACCAAAATCAGACAGGATTATGGAAAGCCGTCCAGGAATACGGCAAGGAAGGAACAGGAAAACATCACCGTGCTCTGGATGATGCCTTGACGACTTACAATATTTTCAGATTGGTAGAAAAGGATAAAAAATATCTGCAAAAGCCGGAGCCAACGACAATTGGCGACCGGGTGGACTTCTCGAAGCTATTTAATAAATTTGCCTGACAAGCCAAATCTATCAAAGCGATTTGGCTTGTTTTCATTATTACCTAAAGTAATCTTTCTCCAGGGAGTCGAGGTTTCTGATGCTTTGCTCCGCCCATGGGGAAGAATCTCCTTCAAGCTCGGTTCTCATTTTATCCAGAGCTATCTGCAGCGAATCCATATATTCTGGTATTTCTTCTTTGAAAGGCTTTACCATTTGTTTGGGCACATTGGTCTGCTCTCTGTAAGCAAGCGCCCGGCGTTCATGAAAAAGCATCACATCCGCTTGTTTAGGGTTATGCAAATCGCCCTGCATTGGATGTTTTAGGACCCCCAGTACTCTGACCAGATAATGCTGCGGCCGGATATCTGTTACTTCCCCTATATATTTGCCCGTTTTATAGATGGCTGTTACTTTGTCGCCAATCTTTACTTCTGCCAACCTAACCTCTCCTTTTACATTTTCTTTAGCCCCTATTATGAAGCCTGAAAAAACAAAGTGCAAATTTTCAATAAATCAGGTAAGCTAAAAAATGATGAATTTTTTATAGGAGGCTGAACCATGAAATTGCGTATGTTAACTCCCATCCTCATTCTGATGATAATTCTGTCAGCATGCGGGACAAACACTGAGAAAGAAGCGGACAATGCAAATGGCTCTGAAACGGAAGAAAAACAGACAAATAACGAGGCAGCCGAAGCTCCGGACAATTTTCCGCAGCTGACTGAAGAAGTACAGGGAAATGAAAGACTGGTGGGAATGAAGACATCAAAAGGGAATATTAAAATTAAACTTTTCCCGGACCAGGCTCCGAAAGCTGTTGAGAATTTCATTAAGCACAGCGAAGATGGCTACTACGATGGGGTGATTTTTCACCGTGTCATTCAGGACTTTATGATCCAGGGCGGCGATCCTGATGGAACCGGAATGGGTGGAGAAAGTATTTACGGCGAAGCGTTTGAGGATGAATTCTCTAATGAGCTTTATAATATCCGCGGAGCTTTATCCATGGCCAATTCCGGTCCAAATACTAATGGAAGCCAATTCTTTATTGTTCAGAACAAAACCCTTGACCCAAGCCTGAAAGAACAAATGGAAAAGGCTGGTTATCCGGAAGAAATCATCAAGGCATATGAAAAAGGCGGTACAGCTTGGCTTGACAACAAGCACACAGTCTTTGGGCAAGTTATCGAGGGAATGGATGTAGTAGATAGCATCGCAGCGGTTGAAACAGGCGAACAGGACAAGCCTGTGGAAGATGTGGTCATTGAAAAGATCGAGGTATTGAAATAAGTTCATTGGACTGTGCAATCATTGCTGATATAATAATTCAATGGACACTGCTTTTAGCAGAAAGGATTGATTAGAATGCTGCAATGGTATGTACTGTCACTGTTTCTATATTTTCCTGAAGATAAATCAGAATATGGCCCTGCAGCTGTAACGTTCGCCATCTTCTTAGTCGGGGCCATTCTGACCATGAGATTAATTATCCGTGTTTCAAGGCGCGAAGCTGCCAAAGCGAAGGAACTTGAAGAGCGCATTGACAGGCAAAATAGACAAGAGGGGAACAGCTGAGCAGCTGTTCTTTTTTTGTTAGGCTGTTTTCGTAAAGGCTATTGCTATTTGTATTATATTTACTGACTTGATTGTAGCGGAAGGTGCGAGATCCTCGAAAATGCATGCGTATTTTCTTCGTGCGGTGCGTACGCTAGGAAGTTTATTCAATGATTTGCGGGAGTAGCAGGACAGGTGAGACCCCGCAGACGCGCAGCGCCGAGGAGGCTCACCGCCTGCCCCGCGGAAAGCGAGCATCCTCTCGCTACAATCAACGGGCAACATTAATAAGTGAAAAACAACAATTTATACGAAAAGAGCCTTTTTGTTTTGATAACGGTCCAGCGCCTGCTCCTTAGGGTCCTTGAGCTTTTCCTGTTTATTAGTAAAGTGATTGGGCAACACTAAAGGCAAATTGTCTTGATGGAGGATTCAATCATGAAAAAAGCTTTAATGCTGGGGTTTGTTCTTCTTCTGTCCGGCTGCGGGGAAGAGAACATTACCAATACAGAAGTTGAAATGTTTAATGCTGCAGGTGATTCATTAGGTACCATTAAGGTCGAGGAGCAGGCGAGCGGAGTAAAATTGAGCGGAGATCTGAGCGGGCTGCCGCCGGGGGAACTGGCCATACATATTCATGAAAAAGCAAAATGCGAACCCCCAGATTTCAAATCTGCCGGGAATCATTTCAATCCTGATAATAAGGATCATGGGCTGCTGCATCCAAAGGGCTCCCATGCGGGTGATCTTCCCAACCTGATTGTCGAGGATGACGGCAAGGTTAAGATTGATTTCATGGCTCCTCAGGTCACGTTGAAGGAAGACAAAACTTCGCTGCTGACAAAGGAAGGGACCTCCATAGTCATCCATGAAGGGCCGGACGATGGCATGACTCAGCCTGCAGGGGATTCCGGAGAACGCATTGCCTGTGGCCGTATTTCTAAAGATAAAGAAGAAAAAGGGCAGAAAAAAGCACAGGACGATCCGTCTACAGAAGAATAATATCTGAAGGCTTTCCTGAGAGGGAAAGCCTTTATCACTGGGAATTTTTCCGGACGATCAAGTATAATGGAGTTAAACCTTATATTGGAGGTTAGTTAGATGGGACTTTTCGATGGTTTTATCGGCAATGCATCAGAAGCAGACGTTAAGGAGGTCGAGGACGAATTTTCAGCAGTCCTTGCTCCGAGTGAACAGGTTGAAAAAGCCTACAGGCTTGTCCGAGATTTGTTCATTTTTACAAACAGGCGCCTGATATTGGTGGATAAGCAGGGAATCACAGGGAAAAAAATCGAATATCATAGCATTCCTTATAAAAGCATAACCCATTTTAGCATTGAGACCGCAGGCAGCTTTGATCTTGAGGCCGAATTGAAAATATGGATTTCAGGATCAGACGAACCGATTGAAAAACATTTTAATAAAAGCTTGAACATTTACGAAGTGCAGAGCGTACTTGCTGAATATGTACTGTAAATCCCCTTGCTTGAACCGCGAGGGGATTTTGCTTGTGAGTATGGAAAATTTTTCTTAAAATAAAATTAGTCCAATACGAGAGGTGAAATATGAATAATAGACCCCGATTCGAATCAAGGGAGCTGGAATTGCTGCGTATCCTGTCCCGCCGTCTTGAACTGCCGTTGAAAGAGGAAAACCAGTATCTGTTTTTACAAAAAGGCTTTGAAGGCGAGCTTCATTTTGACAGGGAACTGCAGAACTTTCCGGACTCTTTTATCATTCTAAATGATCTCCTGCTGGAAAGCAGCAATACCCACTTCCAAATTGATACCCTCCTTATCGCCGGCAGCACTCTTTTTGTCTTTGAAGTAAAAAACTACGAAGGAGACTACTGCATTGAAAACGAAAGATGGTATTCCCTTCCCTCCAAAATAGAAATAAAAAATCCTCTTCTTCAGCTGCAGAGATGCGAAACGCTTTTACGGGCACTCCTAAAAGAACTAGGCTTTCACCTTCCCATTAAATCTCATCTCATATTTATCAACCCAGGCTTTCAGCTTTATCAGGCTCCACTAAATATACCCGCCGTATTTCCTCCACAGCTAAAACGATTCCTTGAGAAATTAAAAAACACCCCAAATGTCACAACATCAAGAAACATGAAGCTGGCCGAGCAGTTAAATGCCCGCTGTTTGAAAGAGAACCCATACATGCGAAAGCCGGAATATAATTATACCCAATTGCGAAAAGGGGTTCCGTGTGATTCGTGTTCTTCGTTTTTAACCCCGTTAACCCAAGGTTACTTAACGTGCGGGGAATGTGGTTTGAAGGAAAAGGCGGATACAGCGATAATTCGTTGCGTGAATGAATATAAGGTTTTGTTTCCAGATCGGAAGATAACTACCAAAACAATCGTTGATTGGTGTGGTGGTGCTTTTTCGGAGAAAACTGTGCGGAGGGTACTAAGCAGGAAATATATCATTCAAGGACATGGAAAGTATTCTTATTATACTGAACAGCAGAATTGAGTCATCAGAGAATTATTAAAGCCAATAATGGTGAACTAGAAAAAATGGATGCCATAAAGGTTTCTTGAGGCCGAAAAGGAGGGCCAAGAAAAGAAAACGGTCGCCATGAAGGGTTCATGAAGCCGAAAAGGAGGGTCAAGAAAAGAAAACGGTCGCCATGAAAGCATTAATGAGGCCGAAAAGGAGGGCCAAGAAAAGAAAACGGTCACCATGAAGCGATCATGAAGGCGAAAAAGAGGCCCAAGAGAAGAAAACGGTCGCCATGAAGGGTCCATGAAGCCCAAAAGGAGGGCCAAGAAAAGAAAACGGTCGCCATGAAGGGTTCATGAAGCCGAAAAGGAGGGCCAAGAAAAGAAAACAGTCGCCATAAAAGCATTAATGAAGCCGAAAAGGAAGGTCAAGAAAAGAAAACGGTCACCATGAAGCATTCATGAAGCCGAAAAGGAGGGCCAAGAAAAGAAAACGGTCACCATGAAGCGTTCATGAAGCCGAAAAGGGGGGCAAAGAGAAGAAAACGGGGCACCATAAAGCATTCATGAAACCGAACAATGGAATCGACCATCCCAGCACAAGCCCAAAAAAAGCACGGCCCCCAGGCCGTGCCTCCAAATACAATCACTCAAAAGCCCGCTTTAGCCTCTCCAGCCCCTCCGCCAATACTTCATGCGGGCAGGCAATATTCATTCGGACAAAGCCTTCACCGCCCGGCCCGTATTTTGGACCAGGTTCCAGGGCGAGTTTCCCTTTTTCCAATAGATGTTTGCGGAGTTCGGCATCACTTAAACCTAATCCGCGGCAATCCATCCATAGCAGATAGGTGCCATCCGGCTCCATCAGGCGAATGCCGGGAAGATGCTCACCAATAAACTCAGCTGCTGTTCGTTTGTTTTCAGCGAGATAATCCATTAGACTGTTAAGCCATCCTTCTCCATGGCGATAGGCTGCTTCCATGCCGATGATTCCAAAGGCGGACAGCGTAAAAAATCCCTGCTTGTGCTGTTCTGCCTGAAAAGCCTTTCGCAGTTTCTTATTGCTTATAATCGCAGCGGAAGCTTGTATTCCTGCGAGGTTCCAGGTTTTCGTCGGAGCTATGCAGGTGACCGTGATGTCTGCAAATCGTGGATCCATTGAAGCAATGGGATAATGTTTTTTGCCATCATAAATTAAATCAGAATGAATTTCATCGGAAAGAATAAGGCAATCATATTTTACACAGAGTTCCCCTATTTTCCTGAGTTCCTCATCATCCCACATACGTCCTCCCGGATTGTGCGGATTGCATAGGAGGAATAGCTTCACTCCCTCTTTCAATTTGTTTTCAAAATCGGCAAAATCAATTTCGTATCGGCCATTCTCGAGCTTCAGCTGAGAATTAACGACTTTGCGTCCATTTTGTTTAATCATCTCAAAGAAAGGAGTATATACGGGAGACTGGACCAGTACCTTATCCTCATTTTTCGTAAAAGCCCGGATGGCAGTTGCGATGGATGGAACCACTCCACTGCTGTATAAAATCCACTCATTAAGGATTTTCCAGTCATGACGCTTGTTAACCCACTGTCCGATGGACTCCGCGGTTGAGTCAGGAGCAAACGTGTATCCGTAGACCCCGTGTGCTATTCTTTCTTCTATCGCTTTCTTCACTTCATCGGGTGGCTGAAAATCCATATCTGCTACCCACATCGGCAATACATCGGTTCTGCCGAATACCTCCCTGGTCATATCCCACTTAACAGAAGCTGTATTTTCCCTGCTAATTTTCTGATGGAACTTAAAACGATCCAACCCTGTCACCGCCTTTAGAATTCTTTTATGTACCCTGACTCTATGATATGATATTGAAGCTAATAATTAAAATATTGCGGCTTCATTCAGCCGAATAATAATAGGTGATAGAAATGGAAATGCAGCAAACGAATCTTTTGCTTGTCTATACTCTGGATCAGTGGGATCCATTTGGAGTGGGGCCGGGCAATTATGTCACTGAAATTGCAGATACAATTCAGGCAGTTCATGATCTGGATGATCAGATGGAATTAGCCAGGAGGATTCAAGCTATATATGAATTTTCCTTTGAGGAAGTCATCCCTCTGGACAATTGCAAGGAAATTTCCGTACGTCTCCTTGAAATCAAGAATAATGGCTCCTGCGCTATGTAAAGTGAAAAGTGGCAGCTCTCCTTCCAGGGGCTGCCATTTTTATCTGCGGACCTGGACAGAATTAATAAAACTCCTAATATGCTTAAGGACATCTTCCGGCCGCTCTTCCGGCACGAGATGACCGGTTTCTTTTAAAACTACCAGCCTGGAATTCTTCAGGTCATTATTCAGCCGTTTTCCGATATGAAGCGGAACGACCCGGTCATGTTCTCCCCATATTAGAAGACACGGTGTTTCAATTTTCTTCAATGCGGAGGCAGGCATATCGCCCTCCCTGTCGCGAATCATCCTGGTTAAAGCCAGGAAAATATCGTCTTCCAGAAATGGCGACAAATAGCCATAGAGCATTTCATCATCAATCATGGAATGATCATAGACAACATTTTTTAGATTTTGTTTTACCCCTGAGCGCTGCAGATATAATTTCACATATAGATGAAAGAATGGTATGTAGCTTGAAAAAATGATATGCGGCTTCATTCGTTTCATATATCCTGAGCTGCACAGCAGTACCGCCTGATCAACCAGGTCAGGCTTGGAATGTGCAACATTTAAAACAATTTGTCCCCCCATGGAATGCCCTATTAATGTGACTTTTTCAAAGCCCAGCTTTTCTGATAAGCGGATAACCGTATCAGCCAGGTTTTTATATGAATAGACGAATTGCTTGGATTTCCCGCTTTTCCCGAAGGGCGGCAAATCCATCGATACCACATTGAATTCTGTTTGCAGCAGAGGAATCAGCCTGCGGAAGCTAAAGGTGGATGACAGAAAACCGTGCAGCAGAACCAGTGTATTCCTTGAGGACTCATGTTTATAGTATTCATAATAAACATCCGTTCCGTTAATGGGCTCTATTCCTGAAAATGTCGCTTGTTCCAAGGGCCATCCCCCTCCTAGACTCAGTTTCACAGTATTTTCCCCTTAATCTTAAACTTGACACATATGATTTTAAAGAAATTAATAAATAATGAAAGTGACACATTTATTTTTCGAAGTTTTTGCTATAATGTAACTATTTTATAGAGTAAATCACTAAAGGATGGGAGCGACAAGTAGTGAAATTAAATGAAAAGCAAATCGAAGTTCTGGAAATTTTAGAAAATAACAGTGCGCGAATTCCTGTGGAAGACATAGCGAAAATGGCTCAACTAAGCGTGGCGGAGACGGAAACCATTTTAGATAAGCTTGAGGAAATGAAAGTGCTGGTGCGTTTTAATTCTGTTATTGACTGGTCAAAGGTGGATGGCCATGAGGGAGTAACAGCTATGATTGATGTGAAGGTCGCTCCAAAGCGCGGGGTAGGATTCGATGAAGTTGCTCAGAGAATTTACCGTTTTAAAGAGGTGAGATCTGTCTATCTAATGTCCGGCGCATATGATCTTTCTGTTATCATTGAAGGCCGTTCCATGAATGAGGTTGCCCGATTTGTATCGGAAAAGCTGTCGACTCTCGATTCGGTCTTGTCGACAACGACACATTTTATTCTCAAAAAATATAAGCATGACGGCACAATTTTCGAACAAAATGAAGATGACAAACGAATTGTGGTGTCACCGTAATGAATGGAATGAAGCCTTATTTATCCCAAACGGTAAAAGAGCTTAAGCCTTCCGGGATTCGCCGCTTTTTCGACCTTGCAGCAGGAATGGAAGGAGTCATTTCCCTTGGGGTAGGAGAACCTGATTTCATCACACCCTGGTCAGTGCGTGAAGCAGCTATCCTCTCTCTTGAGCAGGGATATACCTCTTATACGGCTAATGCCGGTCTAATGGAGCTGCGTGAGGAAATTGCAGGCTATATGCTGAAAAGCTTCGGAGTTTCTTATTCTCCCCAAAGTGAAATAATCGTTACGGTGGGAGCGAGCCAGGCATTGGATATTTCTCTAAGGGCCATACTTGATCCGGGGGATGAAGTCATAGTGGTTGAACCCAGCTTTGTTTCCTATGTTCCCTTGGTTACTCTTGCGGGAGGTGTGCCTGTCCAGGTTCAGACTTTAAAGGAGAATGGGTTTAAGATTCTGCCTGAGCAGCTGGAAAAGGCAATAACCCGCCGGACAAAAGCCATTATACTTTGTTCCCCCAATAATCCAACTGGAACCATGTTAAGCGGTGATGAACTGAACGCAATCGCCCAAATAGCTGAAAAATACGATTTGCTGGTTCTTTCTGATGAGATATATGCGGAGCTTGCTTATGATGGCGAGTATACGAGTTTTGCCGCCATCAAAGAGATGAAGAAAAGAACAATTTTAATTTCCGGATTCTCAAAGGGGTTTGCAATGACAGGCTGGAGATTGGGGTTTGTCTGCGCTCCTGAGGAGATCTCGCAGGCTATGCTGAAAATTCACCAGTATGCGATGATGTGTGCGCCTACGATGGCACAGTTTGCTGCACTTGAAGCCTTGAAGACAGGCAGATCAGATGTCGAGGGTATGAAAAAGAGCTATAAGCGCCGTCGGAATTATTTTGTTCAGTCTCTAAATGAACTTGGATTAACATGCCATATGCCGGGGGGAGCCTTTTATGCTTTCCCATCTATTGAAAGTACCGGGCTTTCTTCTGAAGCATTTGCAGAAAAGCTGCTGCTGGAGGAAAAGGTAGCGGTAGTGCCAGGAAATATTTTTGGAGAAAGCGGGGAAGGCCATGTACGCTGCTCTTATGCCACTTCCATGGAACTTCTGCAGGAAGCAATCAAGAAAATTAGCCATTTCTTAATTCAAAATCAGAAGGCATAAAAAAAGGACAATCCACAACAGATTGTCAACTTCAAAAAGGGGGGAATACTAGAAAGCCTTATACTTCAAGGCTAACCAGTATTCCCTTTTTATATACTTCCTTTTATAAAACTTTTTGATCATATTTAATTTCATAAAGCATCTGCATGACACGGAGGAAATCTTCCTCACTGAATTCCTTAGCTTTCCGCAAAATGAGCTTTGCTTTTTTTGTGCCAATTTCACGCACAAGCTGTTCAATTTCAAAATCAATTCCGGACTGGCCTTTATGCAGTTCCTGTTCAAGCAATTCGGATGCTGGAATATCCAGGGCTGTTGAGATCTTTAATACTGTCTGTGTATCAGGTATCTGATCCCCATTTTCGTATTTTGCAATCGTTCCCGTTCCTACTCTCACCTTTAATGCGAGCTGCTGCTGGGTCATATTTGCACGTTCGCGGCAAGCTTTAATGTTAGGGCCAATATTTGACATGTCCATCACTCCCACTAACAGTTTTTTCTATTTAAATTTTATCATGGTGAACTCAAGAACCTAGCTGTACTTCATGAACATTTAGTTAACAAACAAAAGAATGTCTACATATTGTTTGCAGATTGTTTTATTATAATGAATGACTGTCGGTTATTCATTTGGAGTTAAAATGTCTGAGGTATTTGATATTTTTATCAAGTTGTGATATAATTTTTTATTGCGTATAAAAGATAAAATTTGAATTTAAATAGGAGTGTTTTCATGTCTGAGAAAATCGAAGTAGGCAGTGTTATTACAGGAAAGGTAACGGGTATTCAGCCATATGGTGCGTTCGTGGCATTAGATGAGAATACACAGGGATTAGTTCATATTTCCGAAGTGACTCATGGTTTCGTAAAAGATATTAATGAGCATCTTAAAGTGGGAGATGAAGTAAAAGTTAAGGTACTTTCTGTTGACGAAGCAGCAGGAAAAATCGGTTTATCAATCCGTGCAACAGAAGAAGCGCCACAAGCAGAGGCAAAAGCAAGAAAGCCTCGCAAGCGCCAGGCAGCTCCAATCAAAATGGAAGACGAGTCTGCACAGGGATTCAATACACTTAAGGATAAGCTTCAAGAGTGGATTGACCAGTCACAGCGCGAAGATCTTATTAAGAAGTAATAAAAATGAAAGCCGGGTTTTGATGCCCGGTTTTTTATTTTTATTATAGGTGCAAAAGATATTTGCTCTTTGTGCAAAATGAGCGGGCGCTCGAAAATTTATTTTGCATGCTAACCTACATAAAACGGCTAGAAATTAAATTGTTTTAGGGTAAATAGTCTGAAAAATGTCTCAATTTTATATCTTGGCATTAATCTTGCAATAGTTAAACCAACAGACGTGTAACTTTAAGAGGAGGAAAATTATGAAAGAAACAACAGGAAAGAAAATTCCCTTCTGGTTTGCAGTGCTGCCGCTGCTGGTAATGATTGCTGCAATGATTGTGACGATTGTTAAGTTTGAGGGAAGCCCTCATGTGCCATTGATTGCCGGAACGATTGTATCCGCTATCATTGCCTGGCGTTTTAATTATAAGTGGAATGATATTGAGGAAGGTTTTTATAAAGGAATTAAGCTGGCGCTTCCGGCTATTTTAATTATTATAATGGTGGGCTTGACGATTGGATCCTGGATTGGCGGCGGAATTGTAGCGACCATGGTCTTTTATGGATTAAAGCTTATGACGCCATCCATGTTTTTAGTCTCAATTTGTATTATCTGTGCCATTGTTACTCTAGCAATCGGAAGCTCATGGTCTACAATGGGAACGATTGGCGTCGCAGGAATGGGAATTGGAATCAGCATGGGCATCCCTGCTCCAATGGTGGCGGGAGCTATCATCTCAGGCGCCTATTTCGGGGATAAAATGTCACCGCTGTCCGACACGACTAATCTAGCTGCGGGAATCACAGGCACGGATCTTTTTGAGCATATAAGACATATGTTCTACACAACCCTTCCGGCGCTGGCCGTTGCTATTATTGCTTATTGGTTTTTGGGAAGGCAATTTGGCGGAGACGATTTGAATAGTGATAAAATTACTGGTGTCATGAATGTTTTATCAGAGAACTTCGTCATCTCTCCTTGGCTATTACTGGTACCAGTAATAGTTATAGGGTTAGTGGCTAAAAAGGTGCCTGCATTGCCTGCGCTTGCGGTGGGTATTTTCCTTGGCTGGCTATGCCATATTTTTGTTCAGGGCGGTGCTGTGGGTGATGCCGTCAACACTCTTCAAGGCGGGTTCTCAATTGAATCAGGCAACACAATGGTGGACGAGCTTTTCAATAGAGGCGGCATTGACGATATGATGTACACCGTGTCCCTTACAATTGTAGCGATGGCCTTTGGAGGAGTTATGGAGCAGACAGGCATGTTAAAAGCCATAGTTGAACAGATACTGAAATTGGCCCGTTCAGCAAGAAGCTTAGTTGCAACTACCGTACTGTCTGCCTTTTTTACAAATATAGCAGCTGCAGAGCAGTATATTTCTATTCTGCTGCCGGGCAGAATGTACTCACAGGCATTTAAGGATAAAAATCTGCAATCTAAAAATCTTTCACGGGCACTTGAAGATGGAGGTACCGTCACGTCCGTTTTTGTTCCATGGAATACATGTGCGGTGTTTATCATGTCAACACTGTCCGTTCATCCATTTGAATATGCACCATACGCGATTTTAAATTTCACTGTGCCGATCCTGGCTATTATCTTTGCGATGATTGGCTACAAAATTACATTCATGAGTGAACAGGAACGAAAAGAAATAATTGAAAAAGATGAAGAAGATCAACTGGTTTCTTAAATTTCAGGCTCCGTACCCTCGGAGTCTTTTTGTTTTTTGAAAAAAATAATAGGGTAAAGTAAATTGATTCGAATTGTGATTTTTGAATAGGAACTTTCTGTTAGAAAAGAATAAGCTTGTTGAAAGGAGAGATAAATATGGCAGAGCAGACTCTTTATGAAAAAGTTGGCGGCGGAGAATCTATTGAAAAGGTTGTCGATTATTTTTACGAGGAATTGGTATTGAAGGATCAGACTGTTAATCAGTTTTTCGAGCATACCGATATGGTAAAGCAGAAGCGCCATCAATCCAAGTTCATCAGCTATGCTTTGGGGGGGCCTAATCAATATACAGGAAACTCTATGGCTAAAGCTCATGAGGGCATGAATCTGCAGCCCGAACACTTTGATGCAATTGCCAAGCATCTGCATGATGCACTGGCGCATTTTGGAGTGAGTGAGAGGGATATAGATGAAGCTTTGACACGTGTTGCAGCGCTGCGTGATGATATTCTATACAAATAAGCTCCCAGCCGGGAGCTTATTTGTTTTTTATCCGATTTTCAACAGATCTTTTATCTCGAATCAGTCAGCTGTTTTCTTTCCTGAATTCGTATTTCCTCAGCCGATACTGCAGATTTTGCCGGCTCATGCCAAGTGATTTTGCGGCTTGGGTTATATTATTGCCATGGTGTTTAAGAACTTTCTTTAAATAGTATTTCTCAGCTTCCTGCATATATTGTTCCAGTGTTTTATCAGGCTTGTTTTTCTGAATCATCAAATCCTCCAAAGGGCCGGCATCCTTCTGCTGGTCCTTGAATTGAGGCTTATTCCGGAAATGAAGAGGCAAATGCACATAGCTGATGGCTTCTTCCTGATCAATCAGATTCATGGCTCCTTCGATAATATGCTCCAGTTCTCGTACATTCCCCGGCCAGTCGTATTGCTCGAATTTACTCATTACTTCCTCTTCAATTTCCGCTACATTCATCCCAAAAAGCTGATTATATTTTTCTATGAAAAACTGTGCAAGATCCCGGATATCCTTTCTTCTATCCCGGAGAGGCGGAATAAAGAGGGACACAACACTCAGCCTGTAGTACAAATCTTTCCGCATCCTGCCTTCTGAAATAGCATCAATCGGGTCTTCATTTATGGTTGCTATGATTCTGACATCCACTGCCCGGTCTTTTGTATCTCCTACCCGGCGGACCGTTCTTTCCTGCAAAACTCTCAAAAGCTTTGCCTGAAGGGATGGATTAAGTGAGTTGATCTCATCCAGCAGTAATGTCCCGCCATTTGCCTGCTCAAATAATCCCGGCCTTTCAATCGAGCCTGTAAATGCCCCTTTCTTTGTGCCAAATAAAAGACCCTCTATCAGACTGTCCGGAAGTGCTGCGCAATTTTGAGAGATGAATGGCTTCGAAGAACGGCTGCTGCCATTATGGATGCTTTGGGCAAAAAGCTCTTTTCCTGTACCGGTCTCCCCGATTATCAGGACTGAGGAACTCGTCCGGGTTGCTCTTTTGCTTGCTTCAATTACTTCATGGATTTCGTCGCTTGAACCGATAATGCTATCAAAGGTATAACGGGTGTCTCCGCGTTTATTCATATTTTCTCTGATCAGCTTTTCAAGCTTGGTCACATCACGGGCGATTTCCATGGCGCCAATCTGTTCACCATCTTCAATAATCGGAAATGTATTATTTATTGTGGTAATTTCCTGCCCTATATTGTTAAAGTAGGTTTGTTTGGCATTTTTAATGCTGCTGCCATTCTTGAGCGCCTGAAGTAAGGTGCTATATTCGTCCTGGTTGAAAGAAAATACATCCAGCAGATTTTTATCCAATACATCTTCATAATCCATGCCTTCAATCTGGGCCATTTTTTTGTTGTAAAATGTGGTTCTTCCTTCCTCATTCACTACATGGACACCTACATCGATTTCATTTAATATCCGCTGAAAGATCTTGTTTTTTAATTGAAGCTGTTCGATTTCCCTGTGATTCATTGTAATCTCCTTCATTCGGCATTTTATTCAATAGTATATACTAAACCTAATGGGTGCAACATTAATTTGCACTAATAACAGAAAAACTGCAAAAATATTTTGCTTAAAGCTTATTAAATAGTGATTTATCAGCTTTTTTATATTGGCACAGTTCTTGCATTATATATGAGCGGATGAATATGAAAAGACAAAAGGAGGATGACTTCATGGTACAGACGTACAAACATGAACCTTTCACAAACTTTAAAGAAGAAGATAACCGCGAAGCATACTTACAGGGATTAAAAACAGTCGAAAGCTATTTAGGACAGGACTATGATCTATTAATAGGCGGAGAAAGAATCTCTACTGAAGATAAAATTGTATCCATCAATCCTTCTAATAAAGAAGAAGTAGTTGGCCGTGTTTCAAAGGCAAACCGCGAGCTTGCGGAAAAAGCGATG
>NZ_VCRN01000017.1 GCF_009849585.1 Bacillus sp. ZZV12-4809 | reverse complement strand
CTCTTCTGTTTTGGGCACCATCATTCCTCTATAGTGACCGTTTTCTCATCGCCTCTTCTATTTTGGGCATCATCACTCTTCTATGGTGACCGTTTTCTCAAGGCCTCTTCTATTTTGGTCATCATCACTCCTCTATAATGACCGTTTTCTCAACGCCTCTTCTGTTTTGGGCGTTATCACTCCTCTATAATGACCGTTTTCTCAAGGCCTCTTCTGTTTTGGGCGCTATCACTCCTCTATAATGACCGTTTTCTCAAGGCCTCTTCTGTTTTGGGCGCTATCACTCCTCTATAATGACCGTTTTCTCAACGCCTCTTCTATTTTGGGCATCATCACTCTTCTATGGTGACCATTTTTCAACGCCACTCCTGTTTTTCGGTTCATGACTCCCCTGTGGCCACCGCTCTCTCCTCACTCCCTCTCCTGCCAATTCACCCCATTTTGTAATACATTTCCCACTTTTAACAAATACTTTTCAAATAGAACAAATGAATAGGCGGTGTGCATGATGGACGGTGGAAAATTTACTTTTTACCTGGATGATAAAGAGATCGAAGCAAAACCCGGTCAATCGATTTTTGAAGCGGCGCGGGATCAGAATCACTTTCTTCCCGGAATTTGTTCCTCCCAGCCCGATTTAGGGGTTGGTGTCATTCAGTCGTGTGATACCTGTTATGTAGAAATTGATGGCGAATTGAAAAGGTCCTGTGCGACGAAAGCAGAGCCGAATCTGAAAGTAAGTTCGGTGTCAGAGCTGGCAAAGGAAGCTCAGCTTGAAGGCATGTCCCGTATTTTAAAAAATCATGAGCTCTATTGCACGGTATGCGATAACAATAATGGAAATTGTGTGGTGCATAATACGGCGGAGCATTTTAAGATTGAACATCAGAAGTATGAATTTAAGCCAAAGCCATACCCGCAGGATAATTCTAATCCTTTTTACCGGTATGAGCCGGATCAGTGCATCCTTTGCGGTCTTTGTGTGGAGGCATGCCAGGACCTTCAGGTGAGCGAGGTGCTGAGCATTGCCTGGGATCGGGAGCAGCCGCGCGTGATTTGGGATAATGATGTGCCGATTAATGAATCCTCCTGCGTATCCTGCGGTCATTGTGTGACAGTGTGCCCCTGCAATGCTCTAATGGAAAAATCGATGCTCGGCAAAGCAGGCTATCTCACAAATATTCCAAAGCCTCTTCTTGAGCCGATGATTGATTTAACGAAAGAAGTTGAACCCGGATACAAAGAGATATTTGCTATATCCAATGTTGAAGCAGCGATGCGGGAAGCCCGTATTAAGCGGACTAAAACGGTCTGCACCTATTGCGGTGTGGGATGCAGCTTTGAGGTTTGGACGAAAGACCGGGAAATTCTCAAAATCCAGCCGTCGCCTGAAGCTCCTGTAAATGGGATTTCCACTTGTGTGAAGGGAAAATTCGGCTGGAGCTTTGTGAACAGCAAAGAACGCCTTACGAAGCCCTTAATCAGAAAAGGAGATAAGTTTTATGAAGCAACATGGGATGAGGCTCTCACAGTAATTGCAGAGAAATTCACTTCCATTAAAGAAGAAAGCGGGCCGGATGCCCTCGGCTTCATTGCATCTTCTAAATGTTCCAACGAGGAAAACTATCTGTTCCAAAAGCTGGCAAGAGCCATTTTTAAAACGAACAATATTGATAATTGTTCAAGATATTGTCAGACACCTGCCTCCATGGGTCTTATCCGTACTGTGGGCATCGGCGGGGACTCCGGTACAATGAAGGATATTGCCAGCTCCGATTTAATCATTGTGGTCGGTGCGAACCCGGCAGAATCCCACCCTGTCCTGGCAACCCGAATCAAACGGGCGCACAAATTAGCGGAACAGAAGCTGATAGTAGCTGATCTCCGGAAAAATGATCTGGCGGATCGTGCTGATCTGCATATTCATCCGAAGCCGGGAACCGATCTTGTCTGGCTTTCAGCTGTTACAAAATACTTTATTGACCAGGGCTGGGAAGCTCGTGATTTTCTAAATACGCGTGTAAATCATGTGGATGAATATATAAAGTCCCTTGAAAAATTCACACTTGAGTATGCGGAGGAAGTTACAGGGATTTCAAAGGAAACTTTAATTAAAATTGCAAAAATGATTCATGAAGCCAAAGGTACGTGCATTTTATGGGCCATGGGTGTCACGCAGCATTTAGGCGGCACGGATACTAGCACAGCCATTGCTAACCTTTTATTAGTTACAGGCAATTTTGGCAAGCCTGGTGCAGGCGCCTACCCTCTTCGCGGCCATAATAACGTCCAGGGTGCGAGTGATTTTGGCACCATGCCTACCTGGCTTCCGGGATATCAGCCAATCGAAAATGATGAAATACGCACCCGCTTCGAACAGGCGTGGGGTACTGAACTCCCTAAAAATCCCGGCCTCAATAACCACCAAATCGTAGAGGCCATCCAGGCTGGCAAAGTAAAAGGCATGTATCTTTTTGGTGAAGAAATGGGTCTAGTGGATTCAAATATCAATTATGTTCACGAAGCATTTGAAAAACTGGATTTCTTTGTCGTGCAGGATATTTTCTTTTCCAAAACGGCCCAATTTGCGGATGTGATTCTGCCGGCAGCGCCAAGCCTTGAAAAAGACGGCACCTTCACTAATACAGAGCGGCGAATTCAGAGATTCAAAAAAGTTTTCGAGCCGCTCGGGGACAGCAAACCGGATTGGCTCATCTTTCAGGAGCTGGCCAACAGGCTTGGCGCAAACTGGCATTATAATGATCCTGGTGAAATCATGGATGAAGCGGCCAAGCTTTCGCCTGTTTTTGCCGGTGTCAGCTACAAGCGCCTTGAAAACTGGGAAAGCCTTGTTTGGCCTGTTGCACCAGATGGAACGGATACACCTTTGCTTTATCAAGATCTGTTCCATTTTCCGGATGGAAAAGCCCGTTTAATCACAGTGGATTGGACTCCTCCATTTGATGCCGGAGAGGAATACGACCTTCACTTGAATAACGGAAGAATCCTGGAGCATTTTCATGAAGGCAATATGACCTATCGATCTGAAGGCATTTCCTATAAAGTGCCGGAGCTTTGGCTGGAGGTTTCTCCAGAACTGGCAAAGGAAAGGACTATCCAAACAGGCAGTCTTGTGCGCCTGACCTCCCCTTACGGCCATGTGAAAGTAAAGGTTTGGGTGACCGATCAAGTTAAAGGAAGAGAATTGTATTTGCCGATGCACACAACTGAAGGAATGGGAGCAGTCAATAAGCTGACCAGCAGCTATCATGACAAAATCACCCATACGCCGAACTACAAGGAAATGCAGGTGAAAATGGAAGTGCTGGAGCGGGACGGCGATTCACCGCTTCCTCACCACAACTTCAGGTTTGGCAACCCGCAGCCCCATATTGGTGTAGAAACTGAGAAAAAATGGAGCCGGGACGACTTTATCTCCATTCCGGAAATGCTGAAAAAGGAGGGCATCTACGATGGCGAAAGCGATCAAGCAAATTGAGCTGATTCAGCCTTCAGCACAGGAAGAACATGCAAAGGATATAGCTGATCTTTTAACGCAGCTTGGCCAGAATCGGGAAGCGATCTCAAGTGCCATTGATATCATCGGACAGCTTCAAAGATCTGGCATACTTGATATTGTTCAAGGATTTCTGCATTCAAAAGAAAAAGTAGCTGCCATTGCGATTGACCAGGTGAACCAGCCAAACATGCACAATATTATCCGCAATGGTTTTAATACCGTCGATTTTCTGGGCTCCCTTGATCCCCAGCAGATGAATATCATGATGAATGCTATCACTAAAGGCCTTGATGAATCGGCAGAAGTGATGAAAAGCAATGAAAAGACCAGTGTGCTCGGCCTTATGAAGGCGATGCGTGATCCAGACATTAATCTGGCCATCCATTCTATGCTTGGTTTTCTTAAAGGAATGGGCAGGGAAATGGGAAAAGAGTACAGCCATTATAAAACAGGAGAGTGATTAATATTGATTACTCGAACAGTATCAATCGAAAACATGGATCAGGCAGATGAAGAAAAACTAAGCAAAGCTTTGTATGATGTGTGGGGTGTCCGGAAGATTAAAATTAATTCCATGAGTGGTGAAGCAGTCATTGCCTTTGATGAAGATGCTGCCTCCTTCATGGATTTTGAGCAGGCCATCAAGGACTGCGGATATAACATTCTATCCAGTCAATAGTAAGGGGGTATTTCTTTGGCAAAGGTTTGTGAAATCTGCGGACTTAGGGAAGAAACATATGACGATGAAAACAGTTTTGATATGCTGATCATTTGCCCGGATTGCTCCAAAGATCGAGTACATCCATTTTCATTTGAAAAATAGAAAAGAACTCCTGCCGGGTAATCCGGCAGGAGTTTCTCTATTCCGTAACAAGCTGACGCTGTGTTCTTTTTTCCTTCTTTGTACTCCTGATTTTCTTAATGTCGCGCTTCATCAGCAGTGAAACGATGAAGCCAATGGCAAGCATGGTGCCAAATACATAGAAGGTAATTGTATAGCTTTTTGTATTTTCATATATGCTGGAAACCAGCATTGGCCCGGCCACTCCGGCGATCGACCAGGATGTTAGCAGATAACCATGTATCGCTCCAAGCTGTTTCGTTCCAAACAGGTCTCCAATAAAGGCTGGAAGCGATGCAAACCCTCCTCCATAGCATGAAACAATGATATAGAGGAAAACAGAAAAGATAAACGAGTTTGTGATGAACGGAAGAATGAAGAATGCAGCCACCTGAATCAGGAAGAAGGTCATAAATGTATTTCCTCTTCCAAGATAATCCGATGCGGATGCCCACCCTATTCTTCCGCCTCCATTAAAGAGGCCCATTATGCCGACAATACTTGCTGCCGTAATGGCGCTCGCTCCCGTGATTTCCTGAGCCATTGGCGCGGCAACTGAGAGAATCATGATGCCTGCAGAAATATTGATAAACATCATAATCCAAAGCAGCCAGAAACGCTTCGTCTTAATCGCTTCATTGGCAGTCAGCTGTGCCAGATCCGCTTTAACCGGCCGCTCTTCCTTATTCACTTCCATTCCTTCAGGGGCCCATCCTTCTGGCGGTTTTGCGATATAAAGCGCTCCCAAAATCATCAGTATAAAATAACTGATTCCGAGGATGTAGAAGGTGGTTGGAATCGATGTCGCAATCATTAATCTGCTCGCAATGGGACTTGTAATTAAGGCCCCTGCGCCAAATCCCATTACCGCCATCCCAGTGGCAAGTCCCCTTCTATCTGGAAACCATTTTACCAGTGTGGAGACAGGTGCAATATAGCCGAAGCCAAGACCCAGTCCCCCAATGACACCGAAGAAAATCAGAAAGAGGATATAGTTCTCCATTTGAATGGCGAAACCCGACCCAATAATCCCAATTCCAAAGAAGACTGCGGCAATCATGGCAGACACTTTTGGCCCCCGTTTTTCTACAAATCGGCCAAAAAAGGCTGCCGCAATTCCTAAAATAAAAATCGCGATCGTAAATGCCAGTGAGACGTCGGTTTTTTCCCAGCCAAGCGATTCCTTCAATGGATTTTGATAAACGCTGTAAGCATACACCGAACCAATCGATAAATGAATAGCGACAGCTGAAAGGGCAATCAGCCATCTGTTCTTCTTCGCCATATCTAACCCCTTTCCAGAATATTGTCTTATTTATTCCCCTAATAAGGAATATGCTCCATGCTATTTTTTACCTTCCCAAAAAAGCCTGTCTCTAATCCTTCTAGAGACAGGCTTTTTGAAAATCAGACTGATACAAAACCCTTTTTTAATAAATAGATTTCTGTTCTGTAATTAGTTACAGCTTCATCGAATGGCAGTTCTCGTGCAAATTTTTTCACAATATTGTGGAATGTGACAGAGGAAATGATCTGCATCATGTGAAAAAGCTCCCGCTCATCCATGATATTCAGTTTTTCCTTATTAATAAGGCTGCCGATTTTCCTGAAGTTTTCATTCAAATCATTTTCGCCGAAGCTTCTTGCCATAACAGTTTCAATCCGGTGCGTCATATTAAGAAACAAATTCCTCAAAAACTGCAGATTTTCTTTTTCCTCCGTTATGATGGCTGTATAAAAATCGATCATCGCCTCAAAAATATCACCATTATTTTTGTAGAGTGTTTCCAGAAAGTGCATCTTATAAGCAGACACATGGCTATTTAATAAAAAGAAAAACGCATCTTCTTTGTCATCAAAATACTGATAAAAACTCCCTCGGGGGATTTTGGCATCCTTTATGATATTGGATATGGATGCCTGATTAAGCGGAACGCGGGCAAATTCCTTTTTGGCCGCATGGACTAGGTTTTCCCGTTTGTCTTCTGGTAAATTGAAAAAAGTAATTTTCGGCAAATTCTTTTCCTCCTTATTGCCAGTCCCTTTTTTCCTCCTTTAAGAATTGGATAAAGTAAGGAATAGCCTTTCTCGGGTTCTCATTGATCATGGTTTGATATCTCGCTTTAATCGGTTCTGCAGTCCATTGGCTTTTAGAAATCCGGTCTTTTATATACTGTGAACTCCGCTTTTGAATTTCCTTTTGCTGATGCTTCCCTTCTTTCGAAAGCGCGAAACCGAGCGCACCAATAATAGCATAAATCAAAATGGTTAACGGTGATGTTTTCTCATCCTGAACGGTGAAAAATAAGGTCATGAGATTGATTAATGACAGAATAATCAGGGGTGTTGACCAAAAGATATATCTGGATGCTTTTTTCATAATGGGAGATACGATTTCTTCAAGCTGTTCCAATTCTCTTTTTATGAAATTCGGCATATCTGTCCAAACTTGCATCTATTTCGTCTCCTTTAAGTTTTAATCCCTTTTTTGGCCAGGAGAAATTGCAGGCTTTCAGGTGAAATCTTGATGGCTCCTTCTTCATTATTCAGCTGTTTTAAAGCCATCATTTCTTCATGGATGTTCTCCATTTTCCGATCGAGGCGTGAAGCCGTGTCAGCTGCCTCTTTCAGTTCACTCTTTATTCTTTGCGGAATTTCTTTGTTGTACTTGTAGTAAATCTTGTGCTCAAGGCTTGCCCAGAAGTCCATGGCAATGGTGCGGATTTGAATCTCCACCGGTACCAGCTCTTCCCTGTCTGACATAAAAATCGGAACCTGGACAATCAAATGGAGACTCTGGTAGCCATTCGGCTTTGGATCCTGAATATAATCCTTGCATTCAAGCACGGTTATATCTTTCTGGCTTTCAAGCATAGCTTTGATTTTATAAATATCAGATACAAAGGAACATGTAATGCGAACGCCGGCGATATCCCGAATATTTTGCTTAATGGATTCCAGGGAAAGCTCCAGCTCTTTTCTGTGCAGCTTTTTAAATATACTATCTGGAGATTTAATGCGTGATTTGACATGCTCAATCGGATTATAGTCATGCACGTACTGAAATTCTTCTTTCAGGATATTTAATTTCGTGTTTATTTCTTCTAATGCAAACTTATAGGACATCATGAAACGAACTAAATCTGTCCTAAGTTCTTTTAAGGTTATCTGCTCAGGCATATTTGTGACCATAGGGACTCCTTTGAATTTCCGCCTTATTTTTGGATGGCTTTAAATCGGATGGCTTTTTGCAGATTGAGGCATTTACCCCCTGATTCTGCAGCTTGGAAATAAGCAATTGAATACTGGACAATGCTTTTCACCTCGATATGACACTGTGTCATTCTTACATTTGAATTGTATATGACAACGTGTCATATGTCAATTGATTATGACACGTTGTCACAAATTCGCCTTGTTTGGGACAGGCTCTTTTCGTAGAGAATATTGTTTTTCGCTTACCAATGTTGACCGTTGATTGCAGCGATGCTCGCTTTCCGCGGGATGGGCGCTGGACGTTCTCGGCTCTACGCGGCTGCGGGGTCTCACCTGTCCCGCTACTCCCGCTGGACGTAAAATATGCTTCCTTGAGTATCATCGCACGAAGAAAATACGCATGCATTATCGAGGATCCCGCACCTTCCGCTCCAATCAGCTCAGTAATATAAAACAAATAGCAACAAACTTTGCGAAAACAGCCTTTAGATATGGATCATTGTATTGATACATTGCTTTGGCCTATTTACATAACACCAATGTGAGCAGTATAATGGGTAAATAATTAATTAGTTACTCTAGATAACTATTACCCAAAGTAACCAAAAAAGGAGGTTTTTCAAAAAATGGAGACATTTCAGCGATTTTTTCATCAGCTTGTCCTATTGTACCGGCCATTTGAAAACAGGCTGAACAATGAGTTAAGCAAGCATCAATTATACCGGGCGCAATGGTCCATCATGTATTACTTGTTTAATGATGGTTCTATTACTTTGGTGGAACTGTCACATTATCTTGGCGTTGAAAAGCCAACGGTGACAAGAACGATTGCTAAATTGGAGGAAATGGGTTATTTGGAGCCTGTGCCGACAAAAGATAAACGGGAAAAAAGGATGCAGCTGACCGCTACTGGCAGAAAGGTTTACCAGGAGGTCCGCGCAGCTATTGATGAATTTGAAAAAGAAATTCTGAAAGGAATTTCTGAGGAGGAACAACTCGAAGGGATTCGTATGATGAGTGAAATACGCAAAAATTTAATACAAGGAGAGTTTTAAATTGAATCAGCCTAGACCAAAGCTATGGACAAAGGATTTTATAATCGTTTCATCCATAAATTTTTTATTAACATTAATTTTCTATTTGCTGATGGTGACCATTGCAGTCTTTGCAGTGGATTACTATAGTGCCACAACCAGCCAGGCCGGGCTTGTGACAGGCATCTTTATTATAGGAACGCTCATTGGCAGGCTTTATATCGGGCGGGCCATTGATACCATCGGCCGTAAGAAAACACTTTCTATCGGTTTGATCTTATTTACACTGACGACCCTTTTATATTTCGTGAACATCGGGATTGCTTTCCTGCTTGGCACCAGGTTTATACACGGCATTGCTTTAGGTGTCGCAAGTACGGCGACTGGAACCATTGCAGCACAGATTATACCGGCGACCCGTAAAGGTGAAGGAATTGGCTATTTCAGCATGAGCACAACGCTGGCGACAGCTGTTGGCCCATTTATCGGCTTGTTGATGATGCAAAAGGTATCTTTCCAGCTGATTTTTGCCTTCTGTCTGATCATCGGCATCATTGCTCTGATTACATCCTTCTTCTTGTATGTTCCTGCAATAGAAACCTCTGGTGTGAAAAAGCAGGGCTTCCAAATTTCCAGCTTTATTGAGCCAAAAGCAGTCCCGATTGCATTCATCACATTGGCAATCGCATTCGGTTATTCAGGCGTCCTTTCTTTTATCAATTTTTATGCGAAAGAAGTCGACTTAGTGGAGGCTGCGAGCTTTTTCTTTCTCATCTACTCTGCCGCTGTCCTGGTTTCACGCCCATTTACCGGGCGGCTGATGGATCTTAAAGGAGCCAATTATGTCATGTACCCCGCTTTTATCTTATTTGCGGCAGGCATGTTTGTCCTCAGCACAGCAAGCAGCAGCTTCACCCTGCTTTTAGCTGGAGCGCTGATTGGGCTAGGCTTTGGAAATATGCAGTCGTGCACCCAGGCAGTGGCCGTCAAGCTGACACCCGCTCATCGGATGGGGTTGGCGACGTCTACATTCTTTATCTTCCTTGACGCAGGACTGGGATTTGGCCCCTATTTGCTTGGATTCATTATTCCGGTTACAGGCTATGGCAAGCTCTATGGAATGATGGCAATCTTTGTTTTATTATCAGCGATTTTATATTATTTCCTTCATGGGAAGAAAGAATCTGACACTTTGAAGAAAGTGAACACATCGGTTTCAGCCTGAAAATAAAGCATTGCAAAATTGAAAAAGAGTCATGGACCCACTGTTAATGGGTTCCGTTTTGAGGTGCTTTTCTAAAAATATGGACTAAGAGACAGTTCTTTTGACATCTAAATGGCAAATAAAAAAGCAAAACTCGCCCCAAAACTGGGCGAGTTTTCTTTGTTATTAATTCCGGTTCTTTTTAAAGTAAAACCATTAAGGGATTTATGTGTAAACAAAACTGCAATTTCAAGCCGTTTTGAATCAGGTGTTTCCAGTATATTGAGAAGTGTTTGGGGGCAATGAATAGAACGAAGTTGTTGAGGGAACTATAGCACATGATAATACGTTCCCATTGTTTGGAAATGAGGTGAATTTTTGACTAAGATATCTCCTATTCAGGCATACATGATGATTATTCTTTCAGTTGGATTGATGAACCACGTTATTATTATCCCATTACTGCTAGGAGCATCAGGGCGAGATTCTTGGCTAGTAGTGCTTCTTGTTTTTGTCGCTTCCCCTATATGGATCGGTTGTTTGAACTACATATTAAAATATATGAAGAATCAACACTTTAAGAAGTGGCTAGAGCACCACTTTGGAAAGTTTGTATCTGCACTTTTAGTTATTATCTATAGTTTGTTTGTATGGGTCATTGGCTTTATTACCTTAAAAGATACTCTAACATGGACTACTGCAGCATACTTGCCTCAAACTCCAATGCTTTTTCTCGCGGGAACCACACTTGTTGCTTGCTTCTTTGTCACTTGTCAAGGGCTCAGCACGATTGCGATTGTGAGCGGGATATTGTTGCCTTTTGTGGTTATTTTTGGTTTCCTTGTGTCGTTTGTAAATATTCAGTTTAAAGAATATACCTTACTTTTTCCTTTGTTGGAAAACGGAGTTGCTCCATTATGGAAAGGTGTTCCTTATGTTGCCGGAGGATTGATGGAGTTGTTTTTATTGATGTTGCTGCTTCAGCACAATTTATCAAAGAAACCAGGATTCGGAAGCTTGATGCTGCTGTGCCTCATCCTTACAGGACTTACATTAGGACCATTGATTGGCTCGATTACGATATTTGGCCCTGATGAAGCAGCTAACCAGCGTTACCCCCCTTACGCTCAATGGAGAATAGTTAGGATGGGAGAATATGTGGAGCATGTCGATTTTTTTTCGATTTACCAATGGCTATCAGGTACATTCATTCGTGTGTGTCTCTCTATCTTTCTCTTGGGAGAATTATGGAATTTAAAAAAGCGCAGATGGTTTCCAATGTTATTAGGCACAATCGCTATGCTTGTTGCTATTTTGTTGCCGATTAGTGACATGGCTTTTCTAGACCTGTTGGGCAAATTTTATTTACCTTCATTTTGCATTTTTACAATAGCGACCTTGATCTTGTATGTAGTACGAATCATATTCTCTAAATAGAGTAAAAGGGGTAACAGCAGATGATGAAAATATTAAGAAATAAGAGAGTAAATGGCAAAAGGTCATCAACTAATCCAGAGGCAACAGGGTTACCTCTTAATGAACAATCATTGATCCAACACTTTAAAATGAGTCAAGATGTAAAGCATCATTTTTACAAATTAATACCTAATGATGAACATTCGAGAGTCCTATTGATTTATTGTGAGGGCTTAAGTGACAACCAAACGTTCATTCATGAGACAGCGCTCCCTCATTTGACCCGATTTTACGAAAACTATGGATTTCAACATCATAAGGAAATTGCCGAATCGAGTCAATTACAATTAGAATTAGTCAATCCTGAAGAGTGGGAGCAAACGGCCGAAACAGATATCTATGAAGGTAAACTACTATTGTTTATTCCTAGCTTACAAATCTTGTTCTCCCTCGATATCTCTAAAAAACCGTCACGAAATCCGGAAGAATCCAGCATTGAGGTTTCAGTAAGGGGACCAAAAGATGGATTTGTAGAAGAATTGGGAGTCAATGTGGCATTAATTCGGAAACGTATCAAATCAAACAGCATGGTTTATGAAACTAAAAAAGTAGGCGTTCGCACAAAAACAACCATTGCGATTCTATATATGCGTGACATTGTTGAACCAAAAATTGTTCAAACTATAAGGAATAAATTAGATAAAATTCAAGTTGACGGGGCTTTCAGTGCCACTCATCTAGAAGAATTAATGGAACCGACAAAAACCTTGTTTCCTTTAATGGGGTATACAGGAAGACCAGACTTTACCGTTAACTGTATGCTAAATGGTCGTGTGGCGTTGATTGTGGATGGTACACCCGCTGCTTTAATCGCACCTGCCAATTTGTTCCTAATCGTGAAAACTCCAGAAGATATCCATCATACTGCATTATCGGCAACTTTTGGTCAATTTCTTCGTTTATTAGGATTGTCCGTTTCACTTCTACTTCCTGGATTTTGGGTTGGTATTCTTGCCTATCATCAAGATCAACTACCCTATTATCTACTTGCGATATTAGGCGTTAACCGATTGGGAATTCCGTTTGATGTAGTAGTGGAAATGTTTATTGGACTTGTCTTCTTAGAAATCCTGCGAGAAGCTGGTATCCGATTGCCTTCTGCAGTCGGCAGCACCGTAACCGTTGTAGGCGGACTTATTCTGGGTGATGCGGCTATTCGTGCAGGATTCCTATCCCCTGGTATTGTTGTCATCGGAGCCATTACGCAAGTGTTTGGTTCAACTTTATCAAACCAGTCATTGGCTGGAACGATTAGCCTTTTACGCTTCTTCATTTTCGCGCTGTCTTCCATCCTGGGGATCTACGGGTTCTTCCTTGGATTATTTATTTTGATCAGCCATTTAGCATCTTTACGTTCATGCGGTTTGCCTTACTTGGCTCCGATTTCACCGCCTTATAAAGACTTAGCCAATGCATTACTTAGATTACCTTGGCAATGGAGAAAATCTCGCCCAGATATGTTAAATACTAAAGATTCTACAAATCAAGGGGATAGGTAAAAATGCGGGGATATAAAAGTATTTTTGTTTTTCTTCTTCTCCTCAACCTTACCGGATGTTGGAGCAGATATGAAGTACAGAACATGAACTATGCAACTGCTGTTGGTATTGACTATATCAATGACAAATATACAGTTTTTGTGCAATTACTAGATTTCACGACAGTGGCAAAGCTGGAGGGACAGCAAAAAGAGGAACAGCCCCCGGTTTGGGTGGGCAAAGGTCAGGGTGCTTCATTTACTGATGCCGTAAATGATTTGTATAGTACATCACAACAGCGCCTAAACTTTGGACAAGTCTCTGCTATCTTGTTTAGCGAGAGAATGATAAAAGAAAACAAAGTAGGGGAAGTGCTGGAATTAATCAATCGTTATCGTGAAATAAGGTACATATCTTGGCTTTTCAGTACAAGAGAGCCTATAGAAGAAATTCTTCTGGCTACACCCTTTTTTAGATTGTCTCCGAAAGCATCGATTCTTCACAATCCCGAACAAAATTATAGACAGCGATCCATCCTTACTCCGATCCGCCTGAAACAATTTGTATTAGACTCAAACGAAAAGCCCAGGACTAGTTATATACCTGAATTATCGATTCGCAGAGGTCAGTGGCAGGAAAGTAATAAACCCAAAGAGTTGCTTAAATATTCAGGTATACATATATATGATCAGGACAATTATTATGGTCGAATGGATCTCGAGGATTTGTCTGGATTGCCTTGGCTAAGTACTCACACCATCCGAGTTCCTCTTAATCTTTTTGCCGAAGAAAAGCTTGCTGCTATTCTTGTCGCCGAAAAACCCAAGTTTGAAGTGACCCCCATTGTTAAATTGGACAAAGTGTTTTTCGATATATCTGTGAGTGTGAAAGCCGGAATCAATGAATTACACACTGACCTTACAGAACATAAGCTCAAACAAATTGCTCAAAAAACAATAGAAGAGCAAATCCGTAATACGTATCAAACCGCGTTTAATAAGGGGATAGATATTTACAACTTGGGTGAAACATTATATCGCCAACATCCACATCAATGGAAGCACATTGCCACAGGAAAGAACCAACTCGTTTTAAACCAAGATTCTCTTCGCAACGTAGATGTTGATGTGAACATTGTTTACTCTGGAAGGTATAAATTGCATGAAAATAGTAAATCCAAAAAGTGATTCAGGTATAAGGCTTGGTATGGTCTTTTGGACTCAGTTTTATATATTCTAATTAAAGAAGTATGCCATATTATTGAAAGGTTATTGATCTCAGTAGATTATAAAAAATTGACCTATCATTCAAATTAGTTTGCACGGGGAGTAACTTAACTCCCTTTGTTGACTCCGACATTAGATATACCCTTTTTCATTTAGGCTGGGAATGATACGGATTAATTGACCCATTGTTTCATCCTTATGAACATACTGAAATAATCCTATACCTTAGGTGTAACTATTTCAAAAACATCCCCTTTTACTAACCTAATCAATACTTATTTCTCTTTACCATATTTTAACACATGTTTTTTCAACTAACCTCTCTCTACAGAAGCGTACACACCCGATTACTCCTGATTTGTTAGATTTTCATAGCTATTTACCTGCTTGTAAATGGATTACAGTTGGAGGATAGTCACCACTAAAAAGGATATATTTGTACACATGGTGATGAATGGACACTGGGATAAGGATATTGCCGGCAGCCAAAGCGGCATTGAAACCGACAGCTATTTTGGCACTGCATTTTAAGGGTACAATACTTATTGTCCATATAAAATATAATGTCAATTGCTATTTCAAAAATGATGAAAGAGGCTAAAAACCTTAATAAATAAGGAAAATGACGTGTGCCAATTTCACACGTCATTCTTTTTCCCATTTATCAATAAAGCACCCGAAAACGAAACCCTTTAACCCGCTGTCCATGGCTTTTATTCATTTATTTCTGAACAACTGTAACAGTCTGAGGGCTAGTGCTTACTTTAAAGCCCTGTTTATTTGATACATCCGCACTAATCGTGTAAGTCCCATCCGGAAGATCAGCATCAGGAGTCCACTTTAAGTGAATTTCAAGTTCATTTTCTACATTAAAGGTGTCAACAATGTTTCCTGCTTCATCTTTAACGTACACCTTCCAGTTTAAGCGGTTGTTTGCAAATGCATTGATCCCGGCAGGTGTGTTTGCATTCACATTTTTATTAGGATAAACACTGAAGTAGCTCACCAGCATGCTTTCATGAATATAGGAAGGATCCCCCCATACAGAATAGCTGTGGTTTAAGGCATGGTCGATACCCAGTACAACAACACTCAGCGGTTCTTCCTTTACAAGGGCTGACGTTTTTCCTGGCTCGAGCGGCATATATTTGCCGTTATACCAGATAATGGCCCCATTATAGCCGCTTCCGCCTTGGTTGTCTTCAGACTTGAAGGAAATCTCATATTGGCCGCCTTTTGGCTGTACCTTAATATCAGAGACAGTTGGTGCAACTGAATCTACGTGAACCGGAAGCCTTACTTCCTGCGGTTTGGCATCCTTGTAATCTAATGTTGTTTTGATTACATACTGATAGGTTCCGTCCTTAACGAATTGCCCATCTTGATTCCTGACATCCCATAAATATCCGTTAATCAAATAATCCCCTAATGCCATTATGTTTTTGCGGAACTTCCATGGCTTGCCGGTAAATTCACTGAAGTCGCCTAAATAATTGATCATTTCCCCTTTATCATTCTCAATGTACATCTCTGTCTTTTCTAAATTGCGGAGAGTTGTAAAAGATGGGAAAACACCCGGTAAAATGGCATTAGGAGATATGACAATACGGTCCATATTAAAGGTTCCGGTATACGGGTCATATCCCATTGGGAATCTTGCCCCTTCATCGTTCCAAAGAACGGTGTACCCAAGGAATGCATCCTTTTCCCAGGCAGCCGGGTCCAGGTTTTGCGGCTTGTCCCAGTCTCCATAATAGCCCATATATGGCACAGTCAGCGGAACCGCAGCATCGCTATTTTTACCGGATGGCACAAGGCGGACAAAGCCTTCAACAAAGGTGCCCTTCTTTATATTTTTCGGCAATTGGATCTGTACATCCAGACTCTTATTTTGTCCCGGCTTAATTTTCAGCTTTTTCCCTTTGGATTCCGTTACTTTTTCACCGTTAACAACGGCAGCAGCCCCGGATATTCTCTTGCTTGTCATTGTTAAATATTCTTTGGAATCTAATTTGCCGTCATTGTCCAGGTCAAATTCTTTCATTTCGCTTTCGTCTGTCAATACATCTACGTACACGGTATATTCCAAATCTTTAACATCTGCAGCACGCAATGCTTCAACATTCAGTTTGAAGTGTGCTTTCTCCTTAATCTCTTTAAGGGCAACCGCTCCTGCCTGTTCCAAAGATGCGTTCTTATTTGTCACAAGGACAGGTGTTTTGATTGCATTTTGAATTTGCATCAAGCCGGATCCCTGCACGCGCGGTGAGTATGGAACCTGGTTATTTGTACGCGGATCCTGAACGACTTTTGAAGTATTCATAAAAGCAATCTTTGCTTTTAGCGCTGTTTCTTTTGATTGTGTTAATCCCTTTTCATATAGTGCCTGAAGCAGCAGAGCTGATCCGCCTGCAGCATGCGGCGATGCCATGGATGTTCCGCTCATGATTTCATATTCATTGCCGGGAACAGTCGAATAAATTCCGCCGCCAGGAGCGGACAGCTCAGGTTTAAAGTCCAGCGTGTGAGGTGTTCCAAACGATGAAAAGTCTGACATATTATCCTTTTCAGCATTTTCCACCCAAAGACCTTTGCCCATCTGCATTTTCACTGTTTGTCCCTCTGCAAGCCTGGAAATTATGGCTTCCCCTTCCTCTTTGCCGGTTGTTGCTGCCGGTGTTAAGTAAGGACTAAAATACAAGAAAGAATAGTCCTCTTTATCAGGCGGCGGAACAAGGATAACTGCCTTGGCTCCATTTTTACCGGCTTCAGACTGGACATATGAATAAGTAAAATAGCTAAGTTCCGGCTTTGCTATGACAATTTTTCCTGCTACATCTTTGCCTGTAAAATCTTCTCTTTTGCCTTCCCCTACATACACCAATTCATAGCTCTCACCAGGAGTTAATACCCTTGAAAGCTTTAAATTCACATTGGTCTGATCCTGATATGGAAGCTTGACACCATTTTCATCCATAAGGGTATTCCTATGCATTTTACTATTTTCATAGGAAGCAACAGAAAGCGCAAACGGGCTGACAGAAGGTTCCCCGACTGTCCCAATATCCGGATTCTCTGCATATGGCTTGGCAGAAGACTCCAAAATATTATTTTTAGTACTGTAAGAGGAATTTCCTCCAGCCACTACTACAAGAGTACCCTGCTCAGTTGCTTCCCTGATTGACTTCTGGATGGGATCATTTTCTTCCCCAACAAAGCCGGCATCTGATCCCAGACTCATGTTGATGACATCAGCCCCCATGGTGACAGCATGTTCAATTCCGGCAATAATATCATCTTCATAAGCACCCCCGCCGTTATCAGAAAATACTTTTTCAGCGAGAAGCTGAACACCGGGAGCAATACCCTTAACTCCATCATTTTCTTCATCGCCATTGGCACCTACAGTACCGGCGACATGCATGCCATGCGGGCTTCCATACTCCCCGCGGGGAATGACATCTGTATCCTCATCTGCCCAGTCATAACCAGTCGGCACCTTGTCACTATACCAGACGTCATTTATCGCCGTTTCAGTGAGTTTTGACTGTATTCCTTCCTCCGACCATTTCTGTTTGTCTTTCCCTTCATCCGTCAAGGTCATATCCTGGTGTGTATAGTCCAATCCGGAATCAACTACAGCAACCACGAGCCCTTCCCCTTCATACCCATGCCGCTCCCAGACTTTTTGAGCCTGCACTAATTCCTTACTGGCACCCATGGATGGCTGGAATGTTCTCGCGATATGCACGTTTGTGACCCCTGGAATTGCCTGTATGTCTTTTAAATTTCGAAACTCGGTATCCATACTGAAACCATTAAACCCTTCATAAAAGCGATGCTTCACCTTCTTGAAAGATTTCTTTCTGGAAAGCTTTGAAATAACTTCATCCTGTTTTGCCTTCATTTTGGTTTTTTTGCTATTTTTCGTTTTATCTGTATCTGCCGGCTGTTCAACCTCTACAATGACACGCAGAACTTCATTCGGCTTATACGGTGCCGCTAACCCTTTTTCTTTCAATTCTCCATACCCAAGCTTGTCCACTGCCTTGGATCCAGCCTGATATTGATGATCCAAAAATATTTTCTGCCCCTGCTTAACAATCTCTTCTACGCTTGGAGCCTGAATCTGATCATCCTGAGTCCCTTCTGCCGATACGGTTCCCCCAAATAATAAGGCTGCTGCTAATGCAGAAGCCAGCACCTTATAGGGTACCCCTTTCCTCACTTTCATGTTTCTCCCGCCCTTTCGTATTGACAAAACAATATTTTTTAACTTTTCATACAATTAATTGTAGGGGCGGGTCTGAGAGAAGTAAATTGGGGGAATGTAAAGTGAGGCATCTGTTTAATTTTAGAACTTTATAACCATATTGCAGGATTTCTTCCCATGTACATAATATAAAAGGCACATTTCCTTCTCTGTTTTCTATTAGTTTTTTCGCTTTCTGGGAAAAAAGACTTTTTAGAATTCCCCCAAATTGAAATCTTTAAAAACCTATTAGGAATAATATCCCGATACCATCTGGAAAAAACAGACATCTGACATTCCCTCCCTGTCTATTACCGGCTGATAAGGTATGCTACGATAATATTCAGAAACACAGGGGGGATGCTGTTTTGAAGGAAGGCTTAATTATTAAATATTACCGGGAACGGGCTGGATTGACGCAAACACAGCTGGGCGAAGCAATATGTTCTGTGACTCATCTCAGTAAAATTGAGCGGGGGCTTACACAATATTCCTCTGAAATCACAGATCTGATCTGTAAACGGCTGAACATTGATCTTATAAAAGAGCTTGAAAAGTTTGATATGCTGGAGGATAAACTTCATGAGTGGCTTGATGCCATGGTTAAACAGCAAAAAGAAGATATAGAATTGATTAACGAGGAATTAGCCCAAAATCCTTACCTGCATTTTTCGGAAACAAAATATTTTCATTCAATCCTTTTGGCTCGCTACCACCTGATGCAAGGAGAGCACGAAAAAGGCAAATCGCTTTTAGACAGCTGCCAAAAAGCTTGGAACACTCTTGATCGTTTTGAACAGAATCTGCTCGAACATACATGGGGCATGTATTTTCTACACATACAGAATTGCAAAGAAGCCATCCTCCATTTAAAGAATATAAATCCTAAAGATTATAATAACCATGAATTTTATTTTCACCTCGCAACCTCTTCCCATTTGATGAATGATAAAGTAAAAGCCTATTACTATGGTACTCTTGCTTTATCCCATTTTCGGGAAACCAATAATTTTAAAAGAATTCTTGATACAGAAACCGTTTTACTGATACAAATGGGCACAAACGACCTTTGCCAATTTGAAGAAACCGTTAAGCAGTATCATACATTAATCAAATCCTGCCGTTCTCATAAAGAAGAAGCCAGGGAAATGAATCTTTGGCATAATCTTGCCGTAGAATACTTTGCAAAAGGCTTTTATTCAGAAGCAAGTGAAGTCTACAAAAGACTATTGGACCAATGCGAGATTAACCCAAACCCGCCTTTAAAATTAAGCGCTATAAGAGGCTATGTTCATAGCTGTCTTAATTTGGATCATTATAAGAAACAAAACCTCAGAATCTTGCTGGATGAAGGACGCAGGCTAGCTGAACAATTTGAAAATAAAACCTATCAATATGTTTACTATATGCTTGATATCCTTTTAGAAGATAAAGACATAAATGATTATTATCTATTTTTAGAAGACACATTCCTTCCCCACCTTCATGAATTGGGGAATAGCACATTAATCAACCTCTATGAAACAGAATTATTCCATTATTTCAGGAAGTCCTCTCAGCATGAAAAAGCAAGCAGGCTTGCAGCCAAGCACTTCGAGCCGCTCATCCATTAAACCGCAGAAAATCTCCTTATCCTTCATAGGAGATTTTTCGTTTTGTCCGGCTTTCTAAACTCGCCATATTTATACTGTAGCGAGTGTTTAATTTAGCTTTGTCCTCCTCTTTGCTGATAGGACGCCTAGTAATTCTGGCGCACCTTGAATTTTTCCTATAGAATAATGGAAGGAATATGCAAAAGTGTGGTGAGCAAATTGTTTAAAGTGCTTTTAATTGAGGATGATGCATCCCTTTTCACTGAAATTAAAGACCGTCTTTCCCAATGGTCTTACGAAGTCCATGGAATTCAGGACTTCAGTGAGGTTATGAAGGAGTTTGCCGGCATTCAGCCTGATTTGGTTATTATTGATATCCAGCTTCCGAAGTTTGACGGGTTTCACTGGTGCCGGATGATCCGCTCACATTCGAATGTGCCGATTATTTTCCTGTCATCCCGTGATCACCCTACTGACATGGTCATGTCCATGCAGCTTGGCGCTGACGATTTTGTCCAAAAGCCCTTTCACTTTGAGGTTCTGATTGCCAAAGTACAGGCAATCCTCAGACGTGTCTATAACTACAGTACTGTTCAGAATAATCTTAAAACCTGGTGCGATGCGGCAGTCGATTTTGAAAAAAATACCGTTACAAATAAGAGTGGCAGCATAGAATTAACAAAAAATGAAATTTACATATTAAAGTTATTGATCGAAAAGAAAAATCAAATTGTCAGCAGGGATGAAATTATTAGCAGCCTTTGGGATGACAAGCGATTCATCAGTGATAACACGCTGACCGTCAATGTGAACCGGCTTAGGAAAAAGCTTGGGGAAATCGGACTCGGCGCCAGAATCGAAACCAAGGTCGGACAAGGGTATATGGCAATTGAAGAGGAAGCCCGGCATGTTTAGGATCTTTATCAGGGAGCGGTTAAGCTGGATCCTGATGTTTGGTTTCCTTCAGGTGCTTGCTGCTTTTGTTGTTTATATCGATTCTGCGATATCTCTTTGGCCCTTCCTTTATTACACCTTTTTATCCGCTATCATTTTTACCGGCTTCCTCTTTCTCCGTTATCAAAAAGAAATACGATTTTACAGAGAAACAGCCGAACGGGAAGATAATTTAGACCTTTCAAGCATACCGGAGGCGCGCAGTCCTTTCGAAAAAATAATAGAGTCAGGTCTTGTTAGCCAAACCGAGCGGTTTAAACAGGAGTACAATCGCAATTGGACCCTGCTTGAGCAGGAGAAAGATGAATTGCTCTCCTGGATTCATGAAGTTAAAACACCATTGACTGCCATGCACCTTATGATTGACCGGATTGAGGATCAGAACCTTAAATCAGCGATGACATATGAATGGCTGCGCATTCACCTTCTTCTGGATCAGCAGCTGCATCAAAAGCGGATTCCGTCTATGGAAAATGACGTGTATATTGAAATAGTTCAGCTTGAGGATATCCTATTCAGTGAAATTAAATCCCTGCAGTCCTGGTGCATGCAAAAAGGTATTGGCTTTGACATGGAGCTGGAAGAAACAGAAGCTTTGAGTGACGGAAAATGGCTCAGCTTTATCATTCGCCAGCTATTAACCAATGCAGTGAAGTATAGTGCGGAATCAGACATTCTTATTTCGAGTTTTCATCAAGACGGCAGAATAACCCTGAAGATACAGGATACTGGCAGAGGCATCGATCAAAGGGATTTGCCGCGGATTTTTGAAAAAGGGTTCACATCTACCGCCAATCATCATGAAAACGCAGCAACAGGGATGGGACTTTATTTAGCCAAGAAAGCCGCAGAACAGCTGAAAATACAAATCCTCGCGGAGTCTGTTTTAGGCAAAGGCACTATTATGACTCTTGTGTTCCCTACTCGCAATGATTTCGTCAGCATAACAGGCATGTGACAAAAATGTCACATGCTTTTGCTGTTTGTTCGTTCAATCGAAGGAATTACATAATGGTAACCTACTATACTAAAGCTATCAAAGAAAGGATGGTTACACATGAATGTACTGGAAGCCAAAAAAATTCATAAAAGCTACGGCAATAAATTTAATAGACAGGAAGTTTTAAAAGGAATTGATCTGGAGATTAAAACGGGTGAATTTGTAAGCATCATGGGTGCTTCAGGTTCAGGGAAGACCACTCTACTCAATGTGCTTTCATCTATTGACAGTGTTAGCGGAGGACAAATCAGCATTGAAGGCAAGGAAATGACAAGACTGAGGGAAAAACAGCTGGCCCAGTTCCGCAAGAAGCATCTCGGATTTATCTTTCAGGAATATAATCTCCTGGATACTTTGACAGTGAAGGAAAATATCCTTCTCCCCCTCTCCATCAGCAAAACACCAAAAGAAGAGGCAGATGAAAGGTTTGCAGCGGTTGCGGCTGAGCTTGGCATTATAGAATTAAAGGATAAATATCCAAACGAAATTTCCGGCGGGCAAAAACAGCGGACTTCAGCGGCGCGTGCGTTTATTCATGAGCCAAGCATCATTTTTGCGGATGAGCCGACCGGTGCGCTGGATTCGAAGTCAGCCTCAGACCTGTTAAATAAATTAAGCGATTTAAATCTGAAAAGGAAAGCAACGATCATTATGGTCACCCATGATCCTGTAGCCGCAAGCTTCTGCAGCCGGGTTATTTTCATCAAGGATGGCCTCATTTATACGCAGCTTAATAAAGGAGATCAATCAAGACAGGCTTTTTTCAAGGACATTATGAAAACACAAGGCGTTCTGGGCGGTGTGCAGCATGAACATTAATACCATCATCCTCCGCAATCTGAAAAAGAATCTGAAACATTATTATCTCTATGTGTTCGCGCTTGTATTCAGTGTCGCGCTCTATTTCGCCTTTGTTACCCTCCAATATGATCCATCCATGTCTGAAGCAAAGGGCTCTATTAAAGGGGCGGCTGCCATCAAAACGGCCTCCATTCTTCTTGTTGCGATTGTTTCTATCTTTCTTTTGTACGCCAACACTATTTTTATCAAAAGGCGAAGCAAGGAAATCGGGCTGTTTCAGCTGATCGGAATGACCAAAAATGAGATTTTCAGGCTGCTCAGCATGGAAAATCTGATCCTTTATTTTGGCTCCATAATCATTGGGATCTTTATCGGCTTTTCGGTTTCGAAATTAATACTTATGATTTTATTTAAATTAACCGGTGTTGAAGGGATTGCTTCCCTGCATTTTTCACGTGAGGCGCTCTTGCAGACGATTATTGTCTTTACGGTTATTTATGTTTTTATCATGCTGATGAACTATGTTTTTATTAAAAGGCAGACCATTTTATCTTTATTCAGAGTTGTTTCGTCTGCTGAAGGAAAAGTAAAAAAGCTGTCCATCTGGGAAATGATATTGGGCGTGCTTGGTCTGGCCTTGATTATTGCCGGCTATTACATCTCTTCCCTTTTATTTGGCGGGGACTTCACTTCCATGAACGAGCTGTTCCTCGCAATGGTAGTCATTCTTGCTTCCGTTATCATTGGAACCTACCTTTTCTACAAAGGATCTGTCAGCTTTATCGCCAGCCTGATCCGCAAAAAGAAAGATGGATACCTTAATGTAAACGAAGTGCTTTCACTGTCCTCCATCATGTTCCGCATGAAGTCGAGTGCACTGCTTTTAACCATTATTACAACAGTATCCGCGCTTGCGATCGGACTTCTGTCTTTAAGCTATATCTCTTACTACTCAGCTGAAAAATCAGCTAAGGACAGTCTGCCTTCCCACTTTTCATTCACTGACAACGAAGATGCAGGGAAGTTTGCAGATAGCCTTCACAAAGAAGGATTAGAGTATAAGGAGCAAAGCATTGAGGTATTGCAGGTGGATACTAATATGAAGGACATTATGGATATGAATATGGAAGAAATGGGTTTTGATTCACCGAACACGATTCTTCCTGTTGTAAGCGAAAAATCCATATCCGGCGTAGCCCTTTCCCCTAAAGAAACCGTGCTGACCGGATATAATGATGCACTAAAGAAGTTCATGACTCTGAAGGATTCAGGTAAGCTCGTGTTCAAAGGAAAAACAACTGCCATTAATCAAAATTATATAGGGCTGAATAAAGACTTTGTCATTCCCTTTCATTTTACAGCAGGCGGCCTGCCCGTGGCCATTGTGGATGAAAAGGTATTTGAAGAGCTGAAAGCTGACCTTGATCCTGAAATTCAGCTGGAGGATTCTATTTTCATCGGGGTTGATTTGAAGAATGAAAGCGATATGGTAAAAGCGAATACACTCTTTAAAAAGATGGAGATCAGCGGCAGAGCCGATTCTCAGCTGGAGATGAGCACACAGCAAAAAATGAATATGGGGTTAATTATGTTTATTGTCGGCTTTCTTGGCTTGACCTTCCTGGTCACTTCTGGCTGCATTCTATATTTCAAACAAATGGATCAGAGTGAGGATGAAAAACCAAATTATACGATCCTGCGAAAACTTGGCTTTACACAGGGAGACCTGCTGCACGGGATTCAATCCAAAATGGCTTTTAACTTTGGAATTCCGCTGGTGGTCGGTCTGCTTCACAGCTGCTTTGCCGTAAAATCAGGCTGGTTCTTCTTTGGCAGCGAACTGTGGATGCCAATGTTCCTGGTTATGGGGCTCTACACGGTGCTCTATTCGATTTTCGGAATACTGTCTGTGATGTATTCGAAAAAAGTGATTAAAGACGCTTTGTGATTAGGAAAACCCGCTCAAGCCTGAGCGGGTTTTTATTATCTTATTTATTTATTGAAATAGGTTTGCATTTTTTCAAGAGCCTCTAATGGGACTTCTTCTTAGCCATTTTCTTTCGCTGTGATTCCACAATCAGCTTATCCAATTCCTGGCTCAATCTTAATGTCTCTTTGTCAGTCAGGCCTCTTGAATGAATGCATTGGATCATTGCTTCTCGGGTTTGTTCGATTGCCTTTGAAAGTTCTTGAGTATGGCGGGACGATTGCGTTTCAGCATAGCGAGGGGAAGTAATCCCAATCACGAATGCCCCGTTTGCTTTAGCGATTTCTGCTGCATCAATCGGAACTGGATTACGGCCCGAGGTGGATGCCACAATTACCAAATCATTCGGCCGGATATCCGTATTTTCCATGAATTCTGCTGCTAAATCATTTTTCTTCTCCAAGGAAGAAGAACGGACTGCTCCCTTGTGCAGCATTAAATCCTCCACAAAAATCGGTTTAATGGGGGCAAGTCCCCCTGCACGGTAAAACAGCTCTTCCCCTAACATATGAGAGTGCCCGCAGCCAAAAACATGAATAATCCCATCGTTTTGAATGCATTCAGCCAATACCCGCGCTGCTTCTTTGATTTTTTGACTTTCTTCTTTTTCCACAAGTGACAGTAATTCTTTAATATCGTTCAGATATTTTTCCAGCATCTATACTACCCCATTTATACCCTGATTTCGGATGCGCTTAAAGCCGCTTCATCGGCAATAATTTTTACATTTGGATGATTTCTTAAGATAGATGCTGGGAAATGTTCAGTAACACCATTTCCAAGAAGCTGCTGAATCGCATCCGCTTTTGCTTCACCTGATGCAAGCAGAAGAATCTCCCGGCTCTGCATAATTGTAGAGATTCCCATTGTAATGGCTCTGGTCGGCACCTCTTTGATATCGTTAAAAAATCTGGCGTTGGCTTCGATAGTAGATTGAGCCAAGTCCACGATATGCGTTTTAGACGAAAAAGATGTGCCAGGCTCATTGAAGCCAATATGCCCATTATTGCCAATGCCCAAAATTTGCAGATCAATGCCGCCATGGTTTTTAAGCTTACTCTCATAGTTTCGGCATTCTGCGTCTAAATCTTCGGCAGTACCACTTGGGACAAAGGTATTTTCCTTGCGAATATCAACATGGTCAAACAATTGGGTATTCATAAAATATCGGTAGCTTTGCGGGTTTTCCCCTGAAAGGCCGATATACTCGTCTAAATTAAAGGTTGTTACCTTTTTATATGATGTTCCGTTTTCCCGATGATCTTCAATCAATCGTTTATAAGTACCCACAGGTGTGCTTCCGGTTGCCAGCCCTAATGTCACTTCAGGAAATTGGCGTACCTTCCTGCTGATGTAATCTGCTGCAGTTTTACTCATTTCTTCATAGTTGTTAACTTTAATGATCTCCATTATGAGTTCCTCCCTGCCTAAAGCTTAATAAGTATATATTTGCACTAATGAAGGCAAAATATTGGAATAAAATAAACCCATTTATATTCTTATCGTATCATCACAACGTATAGTTGTCTATACCAATTTAGACACAATCAAAACCTATTTTTGAAAATGCGCAGAAATTTTTCTTTTTAAAATGGTATAGACAACTATATTTATATTTTGGTATGATTACGACAGTTTAGTAAAACGCTTTCTTACTTCATTATTTTTATTAAGGAGAGATCATTATGTTAGGATTCCTACAGAGAATTGGTAAGGCATTAATGCTTCCGATTGCCGTTCTGCCTGCCGCTGGTCTTCTGCTCCGCTTTGGACAGGATGATCTGCTGGGCATACCGTTTATCGCTAATGCCGGCGATGCCATTTTCGCGAACCTTGCACTTATTTTTGCCATTGGGGTTGCCATGGGATTTGCGAAGGATAATAATGGGGCTGCTGCCCTCTCAGGAGCCATCGGCTTTCTAGTACTTACTGAGGGAGCAATTGCCATTGATGAAAATATAAATATGGGAGTACTGGGCGGTATTATTGCCGGTATTATTGCCGGATTATTATATAACCGCTTCCATGATATAAAGCTTCCGGATTGGCTTGGATTCTTCAGCGGACGCCGCTTCGTGCCGATTATTACGTCCGTTACCATGATTCTTCTGGCTGCCATCGCCGGGTTTGCCTGGCCGCCAATCCAGGGTGCAATTGATGCACTGGGCAACTGGATTATTGGTCTTGGCGCTTTGGGTTCAGGTTTATTCGGTTTCATGAACCGCCTGTTAATTCCATTGGGTCTGCATCATGTATTGAACAGCTTATTCTGGTTCCAGTTCGGTGAATTTGAAGGAGTCACCGGGGATATTGCCCGCTTCTTCGCAGGAGATCCATCTGCAGGAGCATACATGACTGGTTTCTTCCCTGTTATGATGTTCGGTCTTCCGGCTGCCGCATTTGCGATCATTGCAACGGCAAAGCCTGAAAAGCGAAAAGCCGTATCAGGAATGTTCATCGGTCTGGCACTGACTTCATTCCTGACTGGTATTACAGAACCAATCGAGTTCTCCTTTATGTTTATTGCACCTCTTTTATATGGAGTGCATGCAGTTTTAACCGGTGTTTCCATGTGGGTAACATCCTTACTGGGCATCCGCGATGGCTTCACATTCTCAGCAGGCGCACTTGACTTTGCACTGAACTATAATATCGCAGAAAAGCCTCTGCTGCTTTTGGGAATTGGCGTCATCTACGCAATTCTGTACTTTGTTATCTTCTATGCATTAATTAAAGCACTAAACCTGAAAACACCTGGCCGTGAAGACGATGAAGATATCGTTGAAGATGAGGGTGAGCCTGTCTCTACCGGCAGCAGCAAGTACGAAGTCATGGCCAGCCATTTTATTAAAGATATTGGCGGTGCTGACAACATCACAAGCATTGATAACTGTGCGACACGCCTTCGCTTAAACATTGCTGATATGGAAAAAGTGAAAGAAAGCGCACTGAAGGCACATGGCGCTAAAGGAATCATGAAATTAAGCAAAACGAATCTGCAGATCATTGTCGGAACAGATGTTGAGTTTGTTGCAGATGAAATGAAGAAAATAAAGAAGTAAAGTAAAAAACAGTGTCCACTTTGGGACACTGTTTTTTTATAGGAGCTTAATATCAGAGGGAAGTTTGGCAGAGCAGAGTATTTCCAGCTCTTTTATGCGCTGCAAATTGTAAGAAGACCCTTCTATAAGCAAATGATCTGCAAATGCCGGATGGACCATGACTTCTACTGTTTCCCCGTCTTCAGCTCTTTCTGCAAGTCTGCTGAAATAGTCTTCCTGAATGCCGTCTCCGTAAAAATCCAATAAGCATCTGTCAGTATAGCTTTTGACCCCTTTAATCGGCATATCGCCATTTACTCTGAAAGGGAGACCGTATTTTTGCGACAGGGATTGAACTACTGGGAGAAACTCCTCCCGTGTATGGACGTGATGATGGCTGTCCAAATGGGACGGAGTGAGACCTGCTGCGATAAACCGCTCAATTTGTGCAGACCACTCCCGTTCCAGTTCATCTAGTGAGATTCCCTCTAAATCCCCCTGAGATTTGAAGGTTCCATCTTTTTTAGTTAAGGTCTTGCAATCAGATAATAAAGGGTTCCCGCATGTGAGGACTAAATGCACGCCAGTTCGCAAGCCGGGGTATTGTTTAGCCATAATCAGGGCCTGGGCGGTTCCGTCCATGTTCATCATCATGGTGGCGGAATTGACAATTCCATTTAAAAAGCTATGCAATATCCCATAATTGACGCCGGGACTATATCCAAAATCATCTGCATTGACGATGAGGTTTATCATAAATTGTGGCCTCCGGTTAAATAGATACAAGGCAGCCTGGAAGTAATGCTGCCCTGCACATTTTATTGAAATTGCGGCAAATAGGAACGATGAGCTTCGAGCATTTCATCCAATATTTTTTTCGCGATAACGTCTGAACCCATCAGTGGATTAATTGTCAGTGCTAGAAGAGCGGTATCGTAATCACCTGTCAGGGCCGCTTCTATTGTCACCCTTTCAAAGGACTTAATAGATTGAACCAGTCCTCTAACTGCTATTGGAAGTTCCCCGACCGCTATTGGCTTTGGTCCGTCCTTCGTGATTAAGCAGCTGACTTCCACGGCAGAATCCGCCGCCAGCCCTGCAATTGCACCATTATTTCTGGTGTTAACCGGCTGTATATCCCTTTTATCTGTATAAATGGAATGAATGAGCCTGCATGCCGCATCACTGTAGTATGCACCTCCCCTTTTTTCGAGCTGGGGCGGCTTTTCGGCAAGATCCGGATTCTGGTATAACTGAAAAAGCTCTTCCTCCAGCTTTTTAACCACCTCTGCCCGGGTCCCGCCTTCTGATGCTGCCTTAACTTCTTCTTCCACCATTTCACGTGTTTTATAATAATAATTATGGTAAGGACATGGCAGCACATTTAATGCCTGCAGAAATTCCGGCTCCCATCCCATTGCATGGATATTTTTCATGGTGATTGATTTTTCTTTGTCTGTAAGCTTCTTCAGCAGTTCATCCTTAACGCTTACTCCATCCACATAGACATCAAGGCCGTAGACCAGGTGATTGAGTCCTGCAAAATCGATCCTTACTCTGCTGTGATTCACATTCAATAACTGGGCTGCCCCCATCTCCATCCCAATCGGAACATTGCATAAACCAACCACTTTTTTGATATTGCTGTACCGCAATACTGCTTCTGTAATGATTCCTGCGGGATTGGTAAAATTGATGAGCCATGCATCGGGACACAGCTCCTCCATTTCACGGCAAATCTCCATAATGACGGGAATGGTTCGGAGAGCCTTGAAAAATCCACCCGGGCCATTGGTTTCCTGGCCCAGCACTCCATATTTAAGCGGGATTTTCTCATCTTTCGCTCTGGCATCCAAAAGCCCGACGCGGAATTGGGTTGTAACAAAGTCAGCATTCTTAAGCGCTGTTTTCCTATCCATAGTAAGCTGAATCTCTATAGGAACCCCGGCTTTTTCAACCATCCGCTGTGCTAACTGGCCGACAATCCCGAGCTTATGCCGCCCTTCCTCCACATCCACAAGCCAAATTTCTTTGACAGGCAATTCCTGATGTCTTTTGATAAAGCCTTCAATTAATTCAGGCGTATAGCTTGAACCTCCGCCGATCACGGCAATTTTTATACCTTCTGGTTGCTGTGCCATTCTTTTACCTCTCTTAATTCATTTTCTTGTATAAGTCGATTAATTCCTGAGCCAAATCTTTAACAGTCAGTGCATTCATCAAATGATCCTGTGCATGAACAAGAATGATGGGCAAATCGAATTGAGCCCCGGAAGCCTCGCCCTGAATCAGCTCGGTTTGATGTCTGTGTGCCAGCACAAACTCCTCCTCTGCTTCCCGGATTTTTGCTTCAGCAGCTTCAAACTTCCCCGTCTTCGCTTCCCGGATGGATTCCATGGCGAGACTTCTGGCATTCCCGCTGTGCAAAATAAGCTGAAATGATATTTGATAAAGCTTTTCTTTATCCATTCTTAAACCCGCCTAACCTTGAATTGTCGGTGTTTGTTCAGGCTGCGCCTGCTTCAGCTTCTTTTCATCCATTTTCCCTGTAATATAGACAAATGGAAGGTAAATCACAATGGAAATGGCTAAATTCACAATAGCCAGCACTGCCCCGGAGATATGTCCTCCCGTAGCAAGATAGCCGCCAATTCCAGCAGGCGTCACCCATGGAATGCTTGCCACAACGACCGGATAAACAAGACCCCATTTGATAGCCAGGTACGCGACTACTGTCATAATGACCGGTGCCGAAATAAACGGTATCAGCCAGATAGGATTTAACACGATTGGCAGCCCGAAAAGGATTGGTTCATTGATTTGGAAAACTCCTGGCGGCGTTCCCAATGCCAGCAATTGCTTGTGCCTTTTTCGCCCTGCAATAAACATCGAAATGATCAGTCCAAGAGTGGCTCCTGAGCCTCCAAGATAGACGAAGGCATCCAGAAATGGGCCTGCCAGAACGGCATACTGATCCAGATCCTTTACTCCCTGTGCATATAAATCCGTATTTTTGGTTCCGAGAGAGGTAAATAAAGGCGTTGTAACCCCACCAAGAATATTGGGACCATGAAGGCCAACCGACCAAAAACCATGGACAAGAAAGACAATAAGGATCGCAAATGGCAGTGAATCGGCCGCATTTGTCAGAGGTGCGACAAGAGTTGTATTCAGCCAGTCATTCAAAAATTCCCCATTGGTCATTTTTCTGAACAGAAGACCTGCCACTCCAAACAGGAAAATCGTCAGCATGCCCGGCACCAGTTTGGCGAAAGCCCCTGCAACAGCTGGAGGAACGCCATCCGGCAGTTTGATAATAAAGGCTTTCACCCTGGCCAGGCGGATAAATACTTCTGTTGCCAGCAGTGCCACCACAATTCCTGTAAATAAGGCGGTAGCATTAAAGTATCCATAGCCGATGAATCCCCAGGCACCTTCCGTATCCGGCACTTGGCCAACCTGAGGAATTAGGAGGAAGAAACAGGCTGCGGCAACCAGCATCGCCTCAAACCCATCATCCCCATAGGATTTGGCAAGCCTGTGTGAGATGCCAAACACGGCGAAAATGGTTAAAAAGGCAAAGGTTCCCCACCAAATATCACCGCCAAGCGTTTTCCAGGATTCACCGAATATGCTTTCCATAAGCCTGCCGTATGGCTTAATAATTTCCCCCAGATTATTGAACAGAACCGCAAACGATCCCACCATTGTGATCGCAATCATCCCGATCAAAGCATCCCGGATAGCAAGCAAATGCCTATTGTTGCCGAATTTCGTAGCATAAGGCATGATATATTTCTCAATAAACGTCATCATCACTATTCACCCTTTATTAATGAAATAGCTTGCTTTAATACTTCCTCGCCATTGCATAATCCATAATGCATCGGGTTTATGGGTGCTACAGGAATCCTGCCTCCTGCTTCCTTCTTTAATTGCTCGGTCATAAACCGGATCTGCGGTCCCAGCAGCAGCACATCGGCCGAATCAATATGGTCTCGAACCTCTCCGTTGCCAACAGCCCAGATTTTACAGTCAATCCCCTGGCTTTCAGCGCTTGCCTTCATTTTTGTCACCAGGAGACTTGTGGACATTCCAGCTGAACAGCACAACAAAATATTCATGGTTAACCCCCTTTTTTCTGTAAGCGATTTCAAAAAATAAAATAATTGCTAATCCTAATAGTACCATGATGAAAACAGATAATTCAGTCAATTTTAAGCAAACTTAATCCCTTTTTGAAGTGATCACCCCCTTTCAATACCTTATGCTTGAAAATAATTGTAATGACAAATATTATATTTTTCAATACATTTTTTAAATTTGTTATTACAAATTATTTATTATTTGATATGACAATATAATCTATGGAATAATAGATAGAAGAACAGAGTAGGAGGAACGGTTATGAAAGACGGTATTGCCGATGAAAGTGCCCTGCACTTGAAGGTTAAAGAAAGCATTCTGGAACTGATCAGAAACGGAGAATACAAACCGGATACCAAATTGCCGACAGAAGCGGAGTTTTGTGAAAAATATGGAGTCAGCCGGACCACTATTCGAACAGCACTCCAGCAGCTGAGCACAGAAGGCCATATCTACCGCCAGCAAGGCAGAGGCACATTTGTATCAAGCCATAAAGTGAAGCAGCGGCTTACTTCTACAGTCGAAAACTTTTCAAAGCAGATGGTAATGCAGGGAAAAAAACCGCTGACAAAAGTGATAAACCTCGAAGTCATCCCTGCCGATTCCTTCCTGGCAAATATCTTTGACTTGTCAGAAGGCGACCCTGTGAATGTTCTCGAACGAATCAGATATGCGGATAACGAGCCTCTACAATACGAAAAATCCTTCCTGCCATGGAAAAAGACCCCCAGCTTAAACCGGCAGGCCTGTGAAGATTCCTTATACCATTTGCTGCAGACAGATTACGATTTAAAAATCAAAAAGACCGTGGAGCATTTAGAAATCAGGCTCCCCGAGGAAGAAATCAGTGATCTGCTGAAAATCAAACCTGAAACACCGTGTTTCTCACTTGAGACCTATGCCCATATTGAAGATGGCAGTTTAATCGAGCATTCCCGAACGATGTTCCGCGGGGATTATGCTCATTTTATTATTGAGCGGAATTATGAGTAAGGGATTGGGAATGGCAGCAGTTGAGATTGGGGTAAGTTGGTGGAGTTGGTCCGGGTTCTGACTCTGCGGGGGTGATTTCCCCTTTTTGTGTCAGAAGTTGGACCGGGTTCTGACTCTACGGGACCGATTCCCCTTTTTTGTGTCAGAAGTTGGGCCGGGTTCTGACTCTGCGGGGTGATTTCCCTTATTTTGTGTCAGAAGTTGGACCGGGTTCTGACTCTACGGGGTGATTTCCCCTTTCTGTGTCTAAAGTTGGACCGGGTTCTGACTCTACGGGGCCGTTTTCCCCTTTTTGTGTCAGAAGTTGGACCGGGTTCTGACTCTGCGGGGGTGATTTCCCTTTTTTGTGTCAGAAGGTGGCCTGGGTTCCGACTCTGCGGGGCCAGTTTCCCTTTTTTGTGTCAGAAGTTGGCCCGGGTTCTGACTCTACGGGGCAGATTTCTCGTTTTTGTGTCAGAAGATGACCCAGGTTCGGACTCTACGGGACCGATTCCCCTTTTTTGTGTCAAAAGTTGGACCGGGTTCTGACTCTGCGGGGTGATTTCCCTTTTTTGTGTCAGAAGGTGGCCTGGGTTCCGACTCTGCGGGGCCAGTTTCCCCTGTTTTGTGTCAGAAGTTGGACCGGGTTCGGACTCTACGGGGTGATTTCCCCTTTCTGTGTCTAAAGTTGGCCTGGCTTCCGACTCTGCGGGGAGTTTCCCCTTTTTTGTGTCAGAAATTGGACCGGGTTCCGACTCTGCGGGGGTGATTTCCCTTTTTTGTGTCAGAAGATGACCCGGGTTCGGACTCTACGGGACCGATTCCCCTATTTTGTGTCAGAAGTTGGCCCGGGTTCTGACTCTGCGGGGTGATTTCCCTTTTTTTGTGTCAGAAGTTAGCCCGGGTTCTGACACTACGATGGTGATTTCTCTTTTCTGTGTCTGAAGCAGCCCGTGGCCGCACTCTATTAAAGCCACTTCAATCCAAAGCAACTAATCTGCCAAGAATGAATGCCTCTTACTGTACCACTCCATTGCCTTCATTTCAATTTCCTTCACCAGCGCTTCCTTTCCTTTAATATAAGAATCAATATCAAAGGGAAACTGTTCTGCCAGCTTAGTTTTTAAGGCTCCATACTTTATAGCATCCTCCACATATATCCTAAGGTAATCACGAAAAGCCAGGTGGCGCGTGATTTCCACACTCCCTTTTTCATAGATATGGACATGATGTGTCCGCTGATTGCCCCCTTTTTGAAAATATCTCCTGCCGGGCAAGCCATTTTCCCTACGGGGCTCATACCCCAGTGAAATCATATCCGTATTAAAGTGATCAACCATCTCAATATCTCTAACGATAGGCATTATATCAATGACTGGCTTTGCTGCCATACCTGGAATCGAGGTGCTCCCTATATGGTGAATCTCCACAATCTCATCATTAAAGATGGCCCTGATGAGTTCTGCCTCCCTTTGAAACCTGGATGGCCATTCAGGATTATAGGCGGTAACAGCCACTTTTCTTGTCATATTTTCCTCCTGAATTTATTTTAAGCTCATCAAACATGCCCATAAAAAGTCTTCTCCAAATAGATTACTGGGCTGCTGTATTTTTTTCATCTTTCTAAACTCCAATAAATGAAAGTCATCTTGAAAGATTGCTTTCAATCTACCTTCTGTATACCCGATGCCACCCTTTAAGCTGCCGATGCGATATACCTCCCAGTCGGGCGTTGGCAGCGCGCCATCCGGATTAAAGCATACCAATCCAAACTTTCCTCCAGGCTTGAGTGCAGCTTTGATTATTTCCAGGTATGTCAGCCTTCTGTGAGGAGGAAGATGGTGAAACATGCCGCTGTCATAGATAAAATCATAGCTGTGAGGTTTAAAATGAAAGTCAAATAGAGATACGCATTCAAAATGAATAGTTGCCTGTTCTTCATTTGCTCTTTCTGCAGCCCAGTTGATCGCCTTTTCGGAAATATCAATGGCATCCACTTGCGCCCCATTCTTCTCCAGAAAAATGGAATTCCTCCCTGGGCCGCATCCAACTTCCAGTACCTTCCCCGGCTGCAGTCCATTTTGAATATACTCAGCCAGGTTTTCATCCGGTCCTTTCGCTTTGAAAAATGGAATCTCTTTTTCTCGATCTTCATAAAAATTTTCCCAGAATAATTTTGGGTCTCTTAACAATCCATCCAGCATTTCCAATAAGTCATGGTAATGTAAAATAGCTTTCTCCATCGCAATTCTCCCCCTTTCTTATATTTTACTTAACACCTTATGGGAAAGGATTACAGCTGCATTAAAAAATAGATAATTTTAACATAGGCGTGCCGTTAATTCTGCATAATTCTTCCATACAAAAATCCTGTAAGGGGGTAATTTAAAGTTTGATAGACTTAGAAATACTTATATGTTTACCAATAGAAGAACACTTGCCTGCGCTTCCTATGGACTTTAGGGAAAAGACCCTATCACTGTATCCTGTAATATTTGTCTTACCTATGTAACATTTACTTTTGAAAACTTGTCCTTGATTACGGTCAGCTCTCATATAATGACGACAAGAAGGTTTAGGAGGTACGTGATGTTTCTTTTTCTGGATAAAGCGATTCTCGGTATGGCGATTTTACGGATTATTTCGGGTAGCATTGAAATTTTCGTTGCACTCTTAATCTTAAGAATGAATGATATTGAAAAAGCGCTGATTATGAATAGTTCACTTGCCCTGGTTGGCCCCCCTGTGCTTCTTTTGACGACAGTCATTGGATTGACTGGTATGTCTGATAAGGTATCACTGAGTAAGCTCTTGTGGGTTTTGTGCGGTGTCGGCTGCATTATTTATGGAATAAAAGGAAAATAGAGCTGTATAGACAGCTCTATTTCTCATGTTTCAGCAAATCCGAAACAGTGGTCATTTGGTATCCTTGCTCTTTTAAAGAAGAAATAATTTTTTTAACGGATTTTAGAGACTCTTCCCGGCTCTCATACATGACATGAAGAAGGATGATGGAGCCCGGTTCTATATTCTCCACCACATGCTCCGTGATTTTATCTGCATTTCCATCTATTTCCGGAAAAGTTTCAGGCTCGATATTCCATAAAATAGTCTTCCGATCATGTTTGGATAAATAGTAAGGCAGGAACAATAATTTTTTCCCGTATGGTGGACGAAAATGAATGTCTCCCTCAAAACCCGCTTGCCTGATTAATTCATCTGTTTTCTCAATTTCCTCTTTGATGAATGAAGGAGACTTTAATACCATCCGTGTATGGGAATAGGTATGATTGCCAATTTCATGCCCTTCATCCGCAATTTTTTTCGCATCTTCCATATTCTCTTCCATCTCTTTACCGGTTAAATAGAAAGTGGCTTTAATATCCTCTTCCCGTAAAATCGATAAGATTTCGTCTGTATTGACGCTTGGCCCATCATCAAATGTTAGTGCGACGATTTTTTTATCCGTTTCTGCTTGATTAATAATACCGCCGAAGAACTGAAAGTCCCTGGACTTGGATACTTCAAAAAGCAGAAAGGCTATTCCAACCAGTAAAATGATGCATAAAATAATTTTTTTCATAGTGCCTCCTGAAGCTAAAGTTACGTGATAATTATAATGTATATATGTAAAAAAACCAGCCCCCGATTGGAAACTGGTTTGATAACATTAGTATGTAGCCGCTTTTGCCGTAACGGTTATAAGAAAGTTTTAAACCACCACTCCTCAAAGTGGGTGTTCGCAGAAACATTCCTGCCTGTCCTCCTTGTCGTATAGACGGAGGCCTGTCATTCCTGTTCCGATGTTAAACTCCCTATTTCAGCTTAAAGGTTAAAACTTTAGTATGATTACGTACAATGCAGCTTGTTTTATTATAATAATATAATTTACTACGTGTTTCAATAGAAATGATTTCCTGATTAACTCTTTTCACTAAGCTTCAAGGCTGTATCTGTAATTTTCATATCCGTTTCCAGCTGCTTTTGTAAATTATGCGGATAGTAGGTTCCCCTGCTGATCATATAATTCGTTATCTTCTCGTGAGTTTCCACCGCAATTCTTAACTGTTCCCTTAACATTTCTCTGACTTCCGGAGAACCGCTCTCCGTAAGGGCAAATGCAATATTCCGGACACCCGCTTTAGCAGAAATTAAAAAATCCGTTGCAATGACCTGATCTGACATTCCGCCCATTCCCATTAAATTTTTCAGGAAACTATTCATCTATTCCGTGCCTCCTCTTCAAAATGCTTTGAATCTCCTGTATGAATTTCACATCCCCTGCCTCACTGTCCTGCAATATGGTTTTTAAAGTTGGATCCTGGACAAGCCCGCCCATGGCCACCGATTTAGTGAGACACAGGTTTTTAAACACGAGAAGCTCATGAAGCTCCAATGTCTCGTGGAGTCCCATTTCATTCATCATAAAAATCCCCCCATTCAGTTATACTCTCATTTTGCGCATTTCCCTCTTCCGTAACCTATGGTATTTATTTCAATTGCCGGTCATAGCAAATTCCGCATAAAGCCGGTAAAACAAGAAACATTAACATCAAAAGGAGGACGAAAAAATGGACGATTTAGGTCTTGGCTATCATGAAACAATGGAAACACATGAAATGCTCAACTTTAAAACAGACTGCCTGTTGAAATCCAAAATGGTAATGGGCATCTGCTTTGATAACGATTTAAAGAAATTGCTTGAAAAAGATGTGGAACAGTCAATTCAGGCGATCCAGGAATTAAAGGAATTATACAAGAATGCAAAAACTCTCTCATAAGGCGGTGAAAATAGATGAATCAGGATTATCTCGACCCAAAATATGCTGAAGGAATGCCCAAAATGGCTGATAACACCTTTGCATTGGAATTCCTTCTGCGAATAAAAACAGGAATTCGCTATTATGCCATTTCATTGACTGAAACAGCAAGCCCAGAGTTACGGCAGGCTTTTTACAGACAAATGGAACAAGCCATTGATTTGCATGGCGAAGTTACGGAACTGATGTTAAAAAAAGGCTGGATCTATCCGCGAGATATCGGTAAACAAATAGAGCTAGATATAAAATCCGCCGATATGGCCATTGCCATTGGAAATATGGAGCTTTTCCCTGCGGATACAGACCGGCTCGGCACCTTTGCCACACCTGAAAAATAATGATAGGAGGAAATCCGGCATGAAGGCTGTTACATATCAGGGCATTAAAGATGTGGCTGTTAAAGAAGTTGAGGCCCCTAAGTTTGAAAAAGCTGATGATATCATCATCAAGGTTACGACTACGGCGATTTGCGGATCTGATCTGCATTTAATCCACGGCATGATACCGAACACGTATGAAAACTATATTATCGGCCATGAACCAATGGGAATCGTCGAAGAAGCAGGACCGGAAGTGAAAAATCTGAAAAAAGGCGACCGTGTCATCATCCCTTTTAATGTGAGCTGCGGAGAATGCATTTATTGTAAAACAGACTTAACAAGCCAGTGTGATAACTCTAATCCGCATGGAGAAATGGGCGGCTTCTTTGGTTATTCAGAAACGACAGGCGGATATCCTGGCGGTCAGGCGGAATATATGCGTGTGCCTTATGGCAACTTCACTCCTTTTAAAATCCCTGAAAACTCGGAAGTGGAAGATGAAAAATTAGTGCTGATTGCGGACGTTGTTCCTACAGCCTATTGGTCTGTAGACAATGCAGGGGTTAAGGATGGCGACACTGTCGTGGTTCTTGGCTGCGGTCCGGTTGGACTTATGGTGCAAAAGTTTGCCTGGATGAAGGGTGCTAAACGAGTCATTGCTGTTGACTATATTGATTACCGGCTTCAGCATGCAAAACGAACCAATAAAGTAGAAATCATCAATTTTGAGCAGACCAAAAATGCCGGGGAATATATTAAGGAAATCACCAAAGGCGGCGCCGATGTTGTAATCGATTGTGTCGGAATGGATGGGAAAATGACTCCGATGGAATTCCTGGCAACCGGATTAAAGCTGCAAGGCGGATCAATGGGGGCTGTCGTTATGGCGACTCAGGCAGTCCGAAAAGGCGGGACGATACAAATAACGGGTGTTTATGGAATGAGATACAATGCGTTCCCATTAGGCGACATTTTTGAGCGAAATGTCAATATACGCTCGGGCCAGGCTCCGGTCATTCCTTATATGCCATATTTGTATAAAATGATCGCTGAAGGAAAATTCGATCCAAGCGATATCGTCACCCATGTCTTGCCGCTGGATGATGCCAAACATGGCTATGAAGCATTTGATACAAAAACAGAGGACTGCATAAAAGTTATCCTAAAGCCATAATAGCATGCCAGATGACAAAGGAGAATGACCAAATGGGTCGAAGGTTTGAAACGAATCTGCTGCGGAGCCTGTTTATCTTCGGGATCGGGACTTTCTTCCATCTGGTCAGAAAGCCCCTGATAAAAGATTGGCTAATCGTGTTCTTTTTGAAAAGCTATATTGCCACCTTCCTGGATAATCTCTTAGTGCGAAAAGGATATCTCAAGTACCCGGTTAAACTGTTTAAAACTTTTGATGTCAGTGTGCTTTTCAGCTATATTATCTTTCCGGTTTCCTGTGTTTATTATAACCAGCAGACCCGGAATAGCGGACTAAAGGGAATCCTTATGAAGTCCCTGATTTTTAGTGTCCCATCAGCAATTGCCGAGCATTTTCTGGAAAAACACACACAGTTAATCAAATACAAGAAATCTTGGAATTCTTTTTACAGCTTCATTTCTATATTCTCAACCTTCCTTCTGACTCGCGGAATAATGGGTGTGATTAGTAAATCTGCAGTAAAGCAAAAAAACACCGGCTCCTGAATACTAATTGGGGCCGGTTTTATATTCACGGACATTAACGATATAATATTTCCAGAAACTGAACAGTGGTTTGATCCCTGTCAATCCGGACTTTGAGTTCTAAATGATCCAGCACGTAGGTTAACTCTTCACACTTGGCTGATTCGTAGCAAGTCACTGATTTTGTCTTGTTGGCATCGCCATACAATTTAACAGCTTCGGCCTTAGTAAAAGGAAGAGCAGGAAACAGACGCGGGCTTAAATATTCCGGATAAACAGCAAGACTGCCAATAGTACCGTCCTTCATATTTAATGTTACCCTCACACCAGCACCATCTCCCTGGTAGTAAAGGCTTTTAATATTAAGCTGGGTTTCAGTCTTTTTCGGCTTGCCCATTCTGTTGATGATGTCATCATAGGCATCACCAGGCTTTAAACCAAAAATATGAAGCGATGGACTGGTCAAAATGAAGGCATCATTAATTCCTGCCTTTTTGACTGCCTCCAGCTGCTGCACGGCATTCTTTTTGTTTTTAAATGCGCCGGTCTGCACACGATAATAGGTTTTGCCATCAATGACGGCCGTGCTAATTGCCGCCGGGATTTCTTTTTTCTTCAGCAATGCTGCCTGCTTCTCCGCATTTTCTTTTTTGCTGAACGAACCGGCAATAATCTTGTGAAATCCAGCTTCCTCCCCGGATAGAATGAAACGCTGACCTGGATAGATCGTCGTACCTGTTAAATCATTCAGCTCCATCATCTGCGTCACACTCAGATGATGCTTCTTAGCCAAGGAATATAGGGTATCCCCTTTCTTAACCACAGCTATTTCTTTATCTCCGCTATGGTCGGCTAAAACTGTTCCCCCTGAAAAAATAACTGCCAGGGAAATGACCCCTGCTGCCAATGCCTGTTTGATTTTCTTCATCATTTTCACCTCATTATATTTGACGGAGGAAAAAATTGGATGTCGCAGTGGGGCGAGCCTATTTTGGAAAATAGGCGGGTGGTATGAGGGGATTAACTGCCTCTTTTGGCGTGGGTCGCTCATTTTTTGGGGGGCTTGCTCGTTTTGCTCGTTATTCCTTCTGATTAACTACCATTTTCCTTCCGGCTGGCTCATTTTGGCGTTATTTTTCCAGATTACTAACATTGGCGATTTGCTTTGTTGAAAAAGAGGTATCATCATGGGTTTTGAAGCACCTTCTTTAGATTTATGCTGAACAAGTGGCGTCTACCCTTGATTTCAAAACAACTTCCTGCTCATTTTCAGCATTATCCACAGCCGCCAATCTCATTTACCTCAACCCCACTCCCAATCAAAAAAAGAGATGGCCCAAAAGCCATCTCCCTCCTTTTACGCTGGTGCATCAATTTCATCTTCAGCAATGTGTTTTTCGTTATATTCCACGTCTTTGCGTGCATTGTAGCGGTCCGCTTTTTCGAGGGTAACCGTGATGTTGTAGTCAGGGATACCGGCGAATTTTTCGTAGCGGCCTCTTGGCAGCAGGAAGTTTCCTTCCGGGAAGTGGACTTCGACGTTGCCGCGGGCGATGTCGACGAATTTGGCTCTTCCCTGGAAGACACCGAATCCGTTGTACAGGACGATGCCTTCACCTTCTGCAATGCTTAAGTCTTTTCCGTCTTCAGCATTCATTAATACGTCGTATCGCCCGGCACCATTCAGCGGGTCCACTTCTTTGTAGACCATGGAATTGAACTGCTTGCCGCGGCGGGATGTAACGATGAATTGGCCTTCTTTTTTGCCGAGGTCCGGAATATCGACGGTAATAAGTGTGCCTTTGCCATCCGGAGTCGGGCAGATGCCGTCCTCACAAAGCCATGCCCCGCCCCACTGGAAGACATCCCCTGCTTTTTTTAGGTGCTGGATGCCATCGTAATTAGGATTTGCCAGGGCAATTTCATCCCGGATTTCCTGTGCATTTTTGAAATCAACCAGATGGGCTGTTTCAGGCTTTACGCGTTTCGTCAGATCAATGTAAATTTTCCATTCTTCGCGCGCCTCGGCAATTTTGTTCTTATTCCCTTCAATTTCCGGGCTGAAATACACCATTCGCTCGGTTGAAGTGGAGGTACCCCCGCCCTCCTGCTCGTATCTGGTTTTAGCAGGCAGCACGATGACTGCTTCCTTGGCATCCACCAATGTGGACGTATTTAAAATAATATCCTGGTGAACACGAATATCCAGTTCAGATAGTGCTTTTTCAATAAAATCAGGGTCCGGCATGGTCTCAAGGAAGTTGCCGCCTGATAGATAGTAGAGCTTAATTTTCCGTTCATGTTCTTCAGGAAGCAGAATATTTTCCAGTGTTACGCCGACAATATCGCCCTGCCATTTCTGAAGCTCGAAGCCCCAAAGGTTTTCAATACGGTTAAAGTTGTCGCCGTAAAAGTCTCCGCCAGGCAATACGAACGGATCGGCACCCATTTCTCCGCTTCCCTGCACAGATGAGTGGCCGCGGAATGGCATCAGTCCATTATGCTTGCGGCCGAGATGACCGCGAAGCAGCGCAAGGTTCGCTACCTGTGAGATATTATCTGTCGCGAATGAATGCATGGTCAAACCAAGAGCCCAGGCATAGACAGCATTTTTGCTGTTAGCGAGCAGTTCGGCAAGCTCAATAGTCCGCTCTTTCGTTACACCGGAAGATTTAATAATGTCTTCCCATGACTGCTCTCTCACTTTCTTTTTCAAATCTTCATAGCCATTTACGTGTTCATTCACAAATTTATGGTTGATGGCCGAACCGCGCTCCGCTTTCTCCATATCAAACCAGTGCTTCATGATACCATGCATAAAGGCAATGTCTCCGCCAATGTTAACCTGATAAAAGTCATCTGCAATTTTTGTTCCGAACAAAGCAGATTCAGGATTGGACGGAATCCAGTATTTGTCCATTGCCGGTTCTTTATATGGGTTGACGACAATAATCTTTGTTCCGTTCTTTTTCGCTTCAAGCATGTATTTGGATGATACAGGCGAGCTGTTGGATGCCACGCTTCCCCAGAACAGAAGGACATCTGTTCCAATCCAGTCCAGGTAGCTGGCTGTAGATGCCCCTACTCCGATGGAACGCTTTAACGCCGTTTTCGAAGGTGAATGACAAATGCGGCTTGCATTATCAATGTGGTTCGTGCCAAGGAAACGTGCAACCTTGCCGGCCACATAATAGGATTCATTCGTAATTCCGCGGCTTGTCAGGTAGAACGCATACTGCTTCGGATCGAGCACCTTCATTTTTTCAGCAATCATGTTCATCGCATCATCCCAAGTAATACGGGAGAATTTGCGCTCGCCTTTTCTGCGTATCATCGGATACGGGATGCGGCCCAGCTTGCGAAGTTCCGTGCTGTCATATTTGCGGAGCTCATCGATATCGGCATGCAGAATGTCCGGCTTGATCGCACCGGCCGTATTTAAACGGAGAACATTTAAACGTGTTGTACATACATGCGGCCCCTTAAGCGTCTGGTCATATAGTCCGGATACACCAAGCGCACATCCGTCACAGACACCTTTCGTTAAAATATTGGTGGCATAGCCGATATTATCTTTGTTTTCCCACAGGATTTTTGCTGTATCCCTCATATGCTTTGGCTTAATTTTGCCAAGTCCGAATGGAACCGGACTCACCCAATGCTTTGGATCCGGCATAGCCTTTTTCTTCTGAGGTCCTGGATGTTTTGTTTTTCCCATCTGAAACACTCCTTCTATTTAATAGAGATCCTGAATCTCTTAATTTCCAATGTTCAAATAGCATTTATTATTGTATATGGGCGAATGTAAAAAATTTGCCCTTTTTCTTATGGCCCGTTAGACTCGATAAAAAACCACCGCAAAAAGCCTCTACTTCTAGATGCTGATTCTGCGGCGGTTAGTCTTTAGCAGGTTCGCTGCCAAGTGCCATACCATTAGAAAAGCGAAAGCGGGACTATATGCTTTTCCATACTTCTTTTATAAAAATTAACTTGCCATTCGGTTATTTGCTTCATTTTGCCTGCGCAATTTTTTCATATCAAAGCGGATTAAGATTGACACGATGAATGCCACCACAAACAGTGCGGCAAAGCTTGTCAGACTTGATGCATAGCTTCCTGTTGAATCCTTCATCCATGCCGCAAACATTGGGCCTGCAAGACCAGCTGCTGCCCATGCTGTAAGGATGTAGCCATGTATGGCGCCAAGCTGTTTTGTTCCAAAAACGTCGCCGATAAATGCCGGGATGGATGAGAACCCTCCGCCGTACATCGTGTAGACAATCGCCAGCATGACCTGGAAAAGAATCGCCTCTTTTGTGATTGGAAGTAATAGGAATAAGGCGATCTGTGATACGAAGAAAATCGTATACGTATTCGGGCGGCCGATATAATCGGAGATAGAAGCCCATGCCAGACGTCCAAGCCCATTAAAGATGCCAAGGACTCCTACAAGCGTGGCTGCTTCCGCCGTTGTCATGCCGATGCTTTCCTGTGCCAGCGGCTTTGCAGCAGACAGAATCGCAATTCCGCACGTCACATTAATGAACAGCATGAACCATAAATAATAGAATCGGGATGTCTTTACTGCTTCATTCGCCGTTAACTGTGCCAAATCCTGTTTGATTTTGATTTTTCCGGCTGCAGCTTTTTCCTTCATTCCTTCAGGTGCCCAGCCTTCAGGCGGTTTTTCTAAATATAAAGATGATAATGTCATAATGATTAGGTAGGCTGCTCCTAAAATAAAGAACGTATTTGCTGTACCAGCAGATTTAATCAGGGCATCCATGACAGGGCTCGCTACCGCTGCAGCAAAGCCAAATCCCATAATCGCAAGACCTGTTGCAAATCCGCGGCGGTCCGGGAACCATTTTACCAGTGTGGATACAGGCGCAATATAGCCTACCCCTAAACCAATTCCGCCAAGAACACCGTAGGTTATGTACAAAAACGGCAATGATCCCATATTGACTGCCAACCCGGCTCCAAGCATGCCGGCTCCGAAAAATCCTGCTGCCAGAAGACCTGCTTTTTTTGGTCCATGCTTTTCAACAAAGTGGCCAAGAAATGCTGCTGACAATCCCAGAAACAGAATAGCTAAACTGAAGGTAAGCTGTACCTCCTTTGAAGTCCAGCCAAACTGGTCAATCAATGGATTGGTAAAGTTGCTCCAGGCGTAAACTGAACCGATGGAAATATGTATTCCTACGGCCGAGGCGGCAATCAGCCACCTATTTTTTGTCTTTTTCACTCTTTTTCCCCCTCATCATCCTCACACCTTTGTAAAGCGGTTTCAGGAAAGATTTCCTGAAACAAAAAAACCGCCAATCTCTCCCGCACCCCTGTATTGGGGTATGCTAAAGAAGGATTGACGGTTAGTATCAAGCAGGATGCGCTGCTTAAAGGACCAACTGTAAATCATAAAGGAATCTGATGACATTTTAACCGACGACAGGATCGCTATCTCAAATCAAAATGTGACAGATTTTTGAACTATTAAAAATCATATCACTTTGAAAAAGCTTGTTCAAGACCTATTTAGCAATTTTTCATCATGAACATATTGTTTAATAGATTAACATCAAGACGTTGTTGAATCTTGTAATCTTTTTATAAGTTTTGTCGAATCTGTTTATTTACTGGTTAATTTGTCGATAATAGAATATATATTTTCATCCCGGATAGGAGCCGAATCAATGACTGCACCTTCGACTACTATACAAAAACTTCATTATGACATCGATGTCCTGCGCAAAAAGATGATTTCTGTTGGAAAAAACAAGGGATTGTCACATCCTGAAACGCTCATGTACTCTGTGGAGCTCGATAAGCTCATCAATAAAGTGCAGCGAAGCAAACTCATCCATTAGAACAACCCCCAATACTTCATAAAACGCACACTCTCGTATTATGGAGTGTGTTTGTTTTATGATTACTCTAATCGTGCATTTTTGTTGAGAAAAATGAAAAAGAACGCCATAATGATAAGATAATCACTACAAGGAAATGGAGATCTTATGAAGAAAAAGTTCATCTTTCTATTCGCAATCGTTCTTCTTGTTCTGACTGGCTGCGGCAAAGATCAGTCCCAGGATACGATTGCTTTAAAGGACCACAATGGCAAAGAAGTTGCCTTTCCGCAGGACAAGCCATCTATCTTCTTCTTTATCACCACATACACCTGAGGACTCTGTCAGCAGCAGCTGGTCGAGCTGCATCAGAATATGGATAAACTGGAAGATTTGGATGCCAATACGTACATCGTCAGCAATGATCAGCCTGAGCAGCAGCTCCAGCTTTATCAGGCACTGGAAGAAAAAATGGGGCACAGCCTCCCTTTTATTTCTGATCCGGAAATGAAGCTTATTGAACGGGCTGACATGAAAAATGGCGACACTGCCTACAGAGGCTATGCATTAATGGACACTAAAGGCAATATAGTGTTCCATAAGGTCAATGATCATTGGGGAGAAGAAATCGATACAACAGCAGAAGACATAAAGAAGGAGCTCTCCAAATAAAAAAACACGCTGGTTAGCGTGTTCATGAATTTCTGTCTCTGTCTGTGAATTGGAGCATGGCGATAACAAACATACCGAAACTGATCATCAATGACAACACTTCAAAGGTATCCATTTATACATCGCCTCCTTACCTTCAGCCTTCCCGGAAGCAAACTTGTCCTATACTCAAGTTAAGTGCCTATTTGAAAATCCGTTCAAAAGGCCTAAAAAGAGCCAGTCACATTGCAAAATCGCATGCGGCTGGCTCTTTTTTTCATTTTCTTATGGAATTATCGCTGCTGAAATCAATTTCTGTGCGGATAGCGTGAAATTCTGTGCGCATAGCCAGATTTATGTGCGGATAAGCATTTTTTATGTGCGGATAAAAATATTTATGTGCGTTCAGCACTTAGGCCGAAGTTTCCTTTCTGAATGAAGCAGGAATTCGGACCTGTTTTCTTCTTAATGATTCCGCACATAAATATATTTCAACGGCCAATAACAATAAAATGATCCAGATGCCTGTATTCAGGATGACTGCCTGCAAAGGGCTTTCGATGAAAAAGGTGAAAGTAAAGAACATCGCAAACGTAAAGATCCGGCTCCACTGTGTCACATCATAAGTGAAGATGCCTTCTTTAAAGCCATAAAGCCGAATTCGCAAGACGAGCCTTATGATTTCAACAGCCTCAACGATCAAAAAGACCAGGAAAACGGCCAGCCAAAACCACATAACATTTGTTCCGTCAGCGAACCCTGATTTATACATGGCAAGCCCGCTGATTGATAGCGCACCGTGCAAAATGCAATTGGTGTTATTCCAGTCCTTCGCTGCATTCCAGCCGCGAACGGCATAACGCTTCAGGATAAACCAGGCACTGATAAAATAAAAAAGAAATCCAGTAAAAATAAGAGCCGCATTCAAAACGGCAGACACCTCATGAAAGACCGTATTAAACAGGAGTACAAGTGACTGTGTGCTGACGGCGGTCAGCAGCAGAACACCATGTGCCTGCCGGCCAATAGGTGAAGTTCTGAGCTCCTTGAAGCCCAGCAGGCTAATCCAGATATAAAAAGCCCATAAACCCGCATTTAGAATGGCCAATGCCTGTGCTTCCGCACCTGCTCCAAATTGCCTGTAGAATATGATCCCGCAAATCGAAGTGCCGGCCACCCAGGTGCCGATGCCAAACCGATTAATGGGATTAGCATAATGCAGCATTTTGAACTCACCCTTGAAGATAGTCATCCCAATGGATACAAGGAAAGCCAGCCATAACGCTAAATCTGCTATACTAAGAATCTTGCCGAAGCTTCCCAAAAAGAAAGGCATCCCGAAGAAATTGAGCAAAACCCCCTGTGTCACAATGCCGAACGCCATTACCGCGGCCATGGCAGCCGTATGGATATTTATTTTTTTTAGAATGATAAATAAAACGGTCCCCACAAAAAGAAAACCGAGCAAAAGGAAATATAACACTATAATCACCGTATTAAATGTATTTACTATAATTATAACATTCTATGCAACCTGCCCTTTTGCTGCGGACAAAAAAAGACAGCGCATTTTGGATGCACTGCCAGTTTTCTAATTGAGAACTGTGTTTCTGTGTTCTATTTCTTCTGCATTCATCATGTCATTCTCATATGGAAGTTCAATTTCCATCTTCGTGCCTTCCCCGACTTTGCTTTCGATGGTTAATCGGCCATTATGGTTTTCGATAATCTTATAGCAAATCATCAGACCCAATCCGGTTCCTTTTTCCTTCGTTGTATAGAACGGTTCTCCCAGGCTTGAAATCCGTTCTTCCGGAATGCCTACCCCTTGATCAATGAATTGAACGGAAATCGTATTGCAGTTTTTTTTCAAGACTTTAATGGTTAATTTGCCGCCGCCTGGCATGGCTTCCATTGCGTTCTTAATGATATTCAGGAAAACTTGCTTCAATTGGTTTTTTTCACAGTGAACCATGGGGGCGTGAAGATTATTTTCCACGTTGATTTCCACATTGTTTAAAATGGACTGGGTATTGCTCAGGAGAATAACTTCGTTGATTAATTTTGTCAGATCCTCTTTTTCAAATATGTTTGCCGCAGGCTTGGCCAGCACTAAAAACTCCCCGACGATCCCATTTATGCGGTCCAGTTCTGAAAGCACTATATCAAAATACTCTTCTTTTTTGCTGCTTGACTTGAAAAGCTGAACAAAGCCTTTGATCGATGTAAGCGGGTTTCGGATTTCATGGGCGATACCGGCTGCCATCTGCCCAAGAAGTGCAAGCTTTTCCGATTTTTGCAGAAGGTTTTCCTGTTCCTCTTTTTTATCGGAAATATCTGATGCGAGCGAAAGGATGGCCTCTGTTCCTTCAAAGTCCACAATGCGTGAGCAGACTTCAAAATAGCTCTTTGTTCCGTCATTGCGTCTGATCATATATTCCGTATTATTGAAAAGCTCCTTCTCTGCTGTTATGTGCCGATATCGTTCATGAAAGCGGTCCTTGTAGTCAGGCTCAATAATATCATGCAGGGATAATCCTGTTAATGAATCGGTACCCGATCTGGACAAAGCACTGACTGCAGTGGAGTTTGCATATAAAATTTTATAGTCCTTATGTATTAGCACGGAAACCGGAAGTGATTCCAAAAGCAATTTATAGCTTTCCTTGCTGGCCCGCACTTTTTCTGCATAATACCTGGTCTTATCAAACTGCCAGCCTACAAACCAGGCAATACATGTAAATAGAAAAAAATCAAAGGAAAGAAATTTTTCCTGATGTAAAATAGATTGGTATGATGTAAATAAAATGGAAATAAGCACAAGTGAAATTTGACCAGTATGTTTTTTCATATAGTCCTCTTTACGTGTTTTTCTTTTATTTTAGCATCAATTATGAAGAAAACGATATCATTATTTTACCAGCAAGGGCATTTCTGCTGTTGTCATGTTCAGAAACTGCCCCTGAATTTTCCACTTATTTCTTTACCTGCCCATTCCCTTTCACTATATATTTCGTCGAAGTCAGAGCAGGCAGTCCCATCGGACCCCGGGCATGGAGCTTTTGGGTGCTGATGCCGATTTCAGCACCAAACCCAAACTCAAAGCCATCTGTAAAGCGTGTAGATGCATTATGGTAAACTGCCGCTGCATCGACTTCATTCAGGAATTTTTCCACATTTTCCGGGTTTGAAGAAATAATCGCTTCAGAATGTTTTGTGCCGTAGCGGTTGATATGCGAAATGGCATCATCCACGCTGTCCGTCACTTTCAAGGCGACTTCCATTCCTAAATATTCAAGAGCCCAGTCCTTCTCAGCGGCCGGGATGATCCCTTCCCCGCTAACACCTTCACCAGCATGAATCACCACTCCTTTTTCCTTAAGAGCATTTACAAGATCATAAAGACCCTTCCACTCCCTGTGAACAAGAATGGTCTCGCATGCATTGCAGACGGACGGGCGCTGTGTTTTGGCATTAACTGCTATGCTAACCGCCATTTCCTTATCAGCAATTTCATCAATATAGATATGGCAATTGCCGGCACCTGTCTCAAGTACCGGGACAGTTGAGTTCTCAACAACTGTTCGAATCAGCTTCGCTCCTCCACGCGGAATCAGGACATCCAGGTATTCGTTCAGTTTGAACAACCCTGAAGCAGTTTCCCGGCTCGTATCCTCAATAAGCTGGACGGCCTCAGGGGGCAAGTCGCTTTTTTCAAGGGCATGATGAATAACCTTCACAATGGCTTTATTGGAGTGAATGGCTGTCGAACTTCCGCGCAGCATGACAGCATTGCCTGTTTTCAGACATAAGCTTGATGCATCGACCGTTACATTGGGACGGGCTTCATAGATCATGCCGACGACGCCAAGCGGAACCCGGACCTGTGTAATGCTGAGCCCATTCGGGCGTTCCCATGCGGATAAGACCTCTCCAATTGGATCATCCAGCCGCGCAAGCTGAATAAGTGCGTCCGCCATATCCTGAAGCCGGGCTTCAGTTAACCGCAGACGGTCCAGCAAAGCTTCGCTCATTCCATTTTCCGTTCCTGCCTCCAGGTCCTTTTCGTTTTGGGCTAAAATAAAATCCTTCTCCCGCATCAGCTGCTGTGAGATGAGTTCTAATGCATGATTTTTTTGCTGTGTTGTTTTTTTCGCCAGCTCTGCTGCGGCATTCTTCGCTCTTTTTCCTTTCAGTGCTAATTCCATGAACTTTTCTCCTTTCTTTTTTGGCTTACCCAGTGATCCCGGTGTATGACAACCCGGCGGTCACTCCCTGCTTTCTGCATGGCTTCCGAACTGGATAGCCCTTTAATGGCCCGCAGTTCATCCGATGAGAAATTAACCTGCCCTTTGCCGATCAAATCTCCTTTTGGTCCAATCACTTCCACGACATCCTGTATATGAAAATGGCCCGAAATCCCAGTGACACCTGCAGGCAGAAGACTTTTTCCCTGTGTTAATATGGCCCGCGCAGCTCCGTGGTCCACTTCAATTTTCCCATTCGGAACTGAATGCAGCGCAAGCCACTGCTTGGAGGTCTTGACCCTTGGCTGAGTTCGGGTGCCGATATAAGTCCCATCCCCTTTGCCTTCGAGGATCTCTATCAGCTTTTCTTCCCCTTGTCCGACGCCAATGAAAACCTGCACACCGAGTGCCAGGGCAGTCTTTGCCGCCGAAAGCTTTGTCACCATTCCGCCGGTTCCGACCCTTGAGCCTGACCCTGCGGCAGCATTCATCAGGTCATCCGATATTTCTGTTATAAAATTGAATTTTTTGGCTTCTGTATTTGTACGCGGATTGGAGTCATATATTCCATTTATATCTGTCAGGATGATCAGGCGCTCTGCCTGTACAAGCCCGCACACAAGGGCCGACAGCATATCATTATCACCGAAGGCCAGCTCCTCGATCGATACAGAATCATTTTCATTTATTATTGGCAGTACATTCCGCTTCAATAGTTCGGACAATGTGGCATATGCATTTTGATACTGCTCCTTATGCAGGAAGTTTTGCCTTGTCAGCAGCATTTGCGCTGCAACGATGCCATGCATTTTGAATGCTTCCGTATAACCCTGCATTAATAACCCCTGACCCACTGCGGCTGCGGCCTGTTTTCCGGCAATTGTCACCGGGCGCGAAGGATAGCCAAGATCTGCAAATCCTGCCGCAACCGCTCCAGATGATATTAATATAACTTCATGCCCCTTCTCTTTTAGCCGCGAAAGGGCAGCTGCATGCTCCTCCAATTTTTCCATGCACAATCCGCCATTGTTATTCGTCAGTGAACTGCTTCCGATTTTCACCACAATCCGTTCCTTCTTCACAGGGCACCACCCTTCCCTTAATCATCATTTCTCCCGCTTCATGGAGCAGGATGTAAAAAAAAGCCCTCCCATCCCTATAAAAAGGACGGAAGAGCTTTGTCTTTCGCGGTACCACCTTCATTGGCACTTTACACTGCAAGTGCCCGCTTTGAATATCCTTTAACGCAGGAATTCGGCCAGGTTTGCCTGGCAGCTCAAGGGCTAGGTTCAATAGCTTTGCAGACTGCAGGATCTTTCAGCCGGTGAATCCCGCTCTCTTATTGCCTGAGTTCTATTTACTGATTCCCTGTCAATGCTGTTGATATTTTCATAAGATTAGAATTATTATGCATGCTTCTGTATTCTATGTCAATGATTAATTTGCTGGTCTAAAGTATAGGATGTATTCTAAAAGATTATTGTTTTGGTTTAAAAATTCTGACCGTTGATTTCCGCTACAGTCACTTGCTTTCCGCGGGGAGGAATGCGAGCCTCCTCGGCTTCGCCTGCGGGGTCTCACACTTCCCTCTCCTCCCGCTGGAGTCAAGTGCCCTCCGCTCCAATCAACTCAACAAATAAAACTAGGTTATGAAAAAGCAACAAACTTTACGAAAACAGCAAAAAGACAAAAGCCTGCAGCCGGACAGCTGCTAATTACACCATAATCCTCTCTTCCTTAATATCATGCAAGGCATTGCGCACTTTCCCGAATTCAGAGGCATGCGGACGGTCTTCCCCGTCACCGTATCCATAGTCCACCATCCGGTTTCGGTTCAGGCAGAGCTTGGTCAGCTCCGGCTTAAAGAAATCAAATAACTTGAACCGTTCCTCAAGCTGCGGGAACTTTGCCTGATAATCCTGAATGGCTTCTGCCAGATAGGACCAGAACGTTTTTTCATCCATTAAGTAATGATTGATCAGCACGTTTGATAAATAGCGGAGGTGGCAGATGAACAGGCCAGTAAAAATAAATTGTGTAAGACCCTCAGGCGGTTCACTGCGCAGCACGGCTTTCAGATCCTCATCCAAACCGGCGAGCTCCGGGAAAGGCTGGTCTGAAATATTAACGTCATCTACATAATCCTTAACTGCCAATCTCACTGGTTTTGAATCTTTTAATATGAGTATGGTATTTTGCCCATGAGGTGAAAATACGGTTCCGTACTGATAAAGGAAATGCAGGAGCGGCGGCATGATGACATGGAAAAACTGCTTCATCCATTCATTCGCGCTTAATCCGGACTGCTCGATCAGACTCTGAACATACGGTTTTCCGTAGGCATCGACATGATGAAGTGCGGCCAGCGTGATTGGCTTTTCCCCCGTCTTCAAATACCCATAAATGCTTTCGCGCCAAATCGCACCCAGCATTTCATTGTACTGGTAGGGTGCGCCATTTAATGAGCTGTAGTGAGGATGGTCGACATTTAAGCTTGCAATTTCTCCCGGCAGAACAACCTCGCAATCTTCCTTTAAGAAGCTGTCATTCTCAAAAATGCCTTTAATAAAGGCCGTAACCTGCGGGGCAATCACCGTCCGTTCAGAAGGAAGCCCGCGGTAGACCAGCGTATTCAAAATGCTCATCGGAAGCTTCACATGGTGTTTCCTCTTATCACTCACATTCACAAATGTCCGTATGGACTGCTGGGGCAGATAATGATCCGTTCCTTCTTCAAGAGGAATCATGTTTTTATACGCCAAATCCTCCGGGAAGTTTTGGATCAGAACATTTTTCCATTGCCACTCATGCACCGGCATAAAATAGTAATCTTCTGGATTTAATCCATATTTCCTGATGATGCCTGAAAAATGCATGATCATTTCAGCACCGAGTTCATTCTCGATCAGTTTCTCATAGTTCAGGTCAGTGACGCTCTGGAATTGGCTGCGCTCCCGGCGGACCGCTACCCAGAACAGCTTCGTCTCATTCTGATTTTCCGGTGCGAAATTTACGTAATCATCCAAGCCAAAACCGATGCGTCCTTTGTTGTACGTAATCCAGGGGTGTCCTGTCATTTCGCCTTCCAGCTCTTCATAATCAAGCTCCGTTAGTGCATCAGCAGTTTTTCTGTGATGCACCATCAAATTTGCATCAGCAATCAGGGTTTGATTCAGTTCCCTGATCAGATGCCCCGCAGTTTCGGATGACATGCCAATATTCTCCTTAATATCAGTGAGAAATTGAATGGCATTGACAGCCGGATGCCATGTGTCGTTTTCGCAGGCTTCAACAGAACCTGATTTTACATCAAAACTGTCAAATAATCGCTTTTCTGCCCGATAGCGATACTTGCGGCCTGCGGCTGTCAGCAAGAAGTACATACCGTCTTCTAACTCAGGCTTAATCATATCCTCATACATAAATTCTGAGAGCATTTTAGCCACCAAATTTTGATTAACCTTTTCCCATACTTCCTTCTGCAGAATTTCTTCCATTTCATTGATATATAACATACTATTCCTCCTTTATCTTACTGCGGCTTTTTTCCAGGATTCATCCGCTTCAAATGATTGAAATACATTCTTTTTGTTCACCTGATAGATTTCCCTTCCGTAGACCTGGTTCATGATGACAGCATTCCGGTACGCCCCAAGCCCGAGGTCTGGTGCACCGATGCCATGTGTATGAAGCTCCCCATTTTGGATGAAAATTTTATTTTCTTTTTTGGTCCTAGTCTCCAGTGTATAATCGCGATTTATCTTGAAGCGATTATGTTTATCCCACTCGATCTCATCCTGCATATCCAAAAGGAAATGCGGCATTGATGGTGCATAGCCCGTCCCAAGAATGACGACATCTGACTCCAGCTGAAATAATTCTTCAGACACACAATGCTTTAATGTCAGCAGATGAGTGCCATTCCTTCGTTCGATTCCGGCCAGCTCTGTCATGGCGAGCAAATGAATCGGCGGCTTTTCCCCGCCAGCCGTTTTATCATATAAAAGATCATAAATATCAGCGATCGTTGTCATGCTGATTCCCTTGTAAAGCAAGTCCTGCTTAGAAAGCAGATCCTCCTTCTTTTCCTCTGGAAGCTTGAAAAAGAAATCGATATAATCAGGCGAAAAATACTCAAGGCCCAATTTGCTGTATTCCATCGGAAAGAATCCTTTTGACCGGGTGAACCAGTTTAATTCATAATCACGTTCTTCCTGATTTTGCAGCAGATCATAGAAAATCTCGGCTGCACTCTGGCCAGAACCGATCACGGTGATCGAGGCTGCCTGCTCAATCTCGCTTCTCTGCTCCATATACTGAGAAGAATGCAGGATATTTGGACCCAGATGCTCTTCCAGATGTGAAGGGACGGACGGGCTGGTTCCAATTCCGAGGGCCGCATGTTTTGTTAAGTAATGCCCGGTTTCCCCTGTCTGCACATTTCGGACAGTAACTTCATACAGTTCATTTAATGGAGTGACTTTCTCCACCCGGAAGCCAAATCGGCAGGACGAGAGCTGATTCGCTACCCAGCGGCAATAGTCATTATATTCTTTTCGCGTAATATGAAATTTCTCCAGAAAATAAAAATGGTAAAGCCTGTTATGGGTTTGCAGATAATTTAAAAAGGTAAATCGGCTCTGTACATCGGCCATGCTGATTAAGTCAGCAAAAAAGGGCACCTGTAGGGTTGTTCCCTCAATCAGCATCCCTTTATGCCAATTGAATTCCGTACTTTGCTCAAAAAACAGAACATCCTTCCCTCCTGTTTCTTCCATCATGGCGGCAAGGCCAAGATTGAATGGGCCGATGCCGACACCGATAAGATCATACACCTTCTGTTGCAAAGACATCCTTCCATCTCCTTTCAAACGGTTCTCTTTCACAGAACATCAGCATGCCTGTCTTATCATGCAGCTCAATGGGCTTTATCTTTTCAAATCCGCATCTCTCAAAAATATGGATCATTTTTTTATTGCGGATGTCCGGCTCTGCCATCACTTTTTCTGTTTTCTGCTGTAAAAATTGAAAATGAACCATTGCCCGCAGCAGCGGAAGCGCGTATCCTTTTCCCAAATAGTCCGGTTCGCCAATTAGCAGATGGATTCCCTGATCACCGGGATGGGGATCATAACAGCTCTCCACTACATCCCCTTGAACCCAATACGCTTCCCAATAGCTCATGGGATCCCCCTCCATCATGCCTAAAAATAGTGTCTGATGGGGATCAGCTAAAAAACCCTTTAAATGGGACCGGTACTTTTCAATAGGGATGTTCAGGTTCCAAAATGGAATGACATGAGGCTCCTGGTGCCATTTATGCAGAGTATTAACATCCCTTTCAAGGGCGACTTTAACAAAGGCTATCTCCTGATCCACTTCCCGGTCATAAAATCTAAACTCCGGCTTCATCAGCAATCAGCACCTTTTGCAGCGGATTTGGTATTTTCGTATAGACCGATTGGGTTTCCATAGAGCCGACCAGTTCATCCATATCATAAAACCGTGTAAGCAGGTTGGCTTTGCAAGGAAGCTCCTTTAAATCAAGCAAACTTCTAAGCAAGGCCGATCCCCCGCCCGTCTGATCAAGCTTTAAGAGCTCCTGCTTCAAAATGGCCAGGAGACCTTCCTCATCTGCAAGGCCTGCAGTCCCAAACCCATTAATGAGCCCAAACAGATGGTTCATAAAGAAGTAATAGCGGAAGCGCTCGATTGCGACCTCATCACTGCAGAGGGTAGAACTTTTTCTGCTTACATCCGGAATGATTTCTGAAAGCAGCCCGGCTTTTGACTCACTAAAATAATATCCTTGATTATCCCGATAATAGAATCTGGCCGGATAGCCGTTCTCCAGCTCCACAATGGAATTTTGCTGATGTGCTTCCAGCGCTATCCCGTAAGTTTTATACAGCCAAATCATAGGATTGAGTGTAATAGACAGGTATTTTTTAAACCAATCGCGGCTGACTTCCTTCATCGTCCGATTTTCTTTTTCTGAGAGGTCCCGGATTACCGCCTCCAGCCGGGTACGACCGCCGAAGCCATGATCCTGAACAAGACCGGCAATTAAAGTTATATTTCTATCATTCTTATAAAACGGGTTTTCACGAATGACCACTTCAAATCCGGAGGTTTCTTTATTCAATGGAATATCCAGGAAGGCAGGATCCTGAATGATATGGAATTCCGGATATTGTTCCTGCAGTGTTATCCCTATCTGGGAATTCATCAGCCGTGTTACTTCGACTCCCCTGTACAATTCCTTTTTCAGATTCACTCGGAGCGAATTGGTGATTTTCACGGGAACTGAGAACTTCAGCATATAGCGGAAATCTGGACTATATACCGTTCGCATGGAAGATGTCGCTGCAAATGGCAAGCCATATGGACCTAAATAGCGCAGCTTCCCCGAATGAATCAATGCCTGCACTTCCATGTCCTTTAATAAAAGGGGCACCTGGAGAGGGTGCACAGGAATGAAGACAGATTGCTGATCTCTTCCGAATTTCTCTGTGAAATGTTCATCTCTCTGCAGCAGCTCGCGAATGATTTCTTCCCCACTCGTCTGATCAGCAGAGTCTTGTGAAACAATCTCCCGGTCTGCTTCAAAAAAATGGAGCTGGAAAGTCCCCTTTAACTCAGGAGAGTAAAAGGACTCCTCTTCCATGGACATTCCCTGCTTGCTCTTTGGCGTTGGGTGAAGCAGGTGGCCGAATAAAAGCGACTGTTCTGCTTCAATAAACGTAAAGTCTGTGCTCTGGAGACGGTCTGCATCCCTTTCGCGCTCCGTCAGGTACCGCTGGATATTCCTGCAGCTGAGAATCGCCCGAAGCATCATCTCGTCTTCCACTCCCTCTCTGCCAGTCGAGACAAGCAGCTCCTTGCTGATGACTGCGATAAGTGTGACATAATCAAGCGGTACATCCTTGCCATTTACGTTTAGGAAGAGCGGAAAATGGAAGGTATGGCGGCCAGTAACAGACCAGTGCCTGACTGACGCTTTAATAACAATATCCAAATGGGCCAGTTGAATTTCCAGACATTTGTATGTATCCTCACTTTTACTGTCAGGCTTCTCATTTTCAATTAACCGAAAATGCTGTGTTTCTCTTAAGTAACAGTTCAAAAAGCTTTGCATGCTTGCCTGCTGTGCCGTTTTAATATGATTTGTCAAAGGACTTCCTCCTTCTGTTTGTACTCTTTTGCAAATAGACTGAGGGATTCAACAGCCAATTTCACTTCCGCCATGGTTGTCTGCGGGTTTAATAGCGTGAATTTTAAATATTGAGAACCATTTACTTTTGTTTTAGCGATTAGCGCCTCTCCGCTGTGCAGGAGTTTTTTATAAATGTGCAGATTGAGTCCATCTGGATCATTTTCATCCAAAAACCTGAACACAATGGCATTCAATTCGGGATCAGACTGTGCCACTTGAATTCCCGGTATTTCCTGAAGCCATCGCGCACACTGTTTGGCCAGCTCGATTGTATGGTCAATCATCCGCGAGAAGTTTCTTTCCCCGACTACCCGCAGTGATAGATAGAGTTTCAGCGCATCAAACCGCCTGGTTGTCTGGACCGATTTATTGACCAGATGATCAAGGTCCTCATCTTCAGGATTTAAATAATCTGCGTGGTAAGACAAAAACTGGAAGCTGGATTTACTTTTTACAAAGAATGCTCCACAGCTGATCGGCTGATAAAACATTTTGTGAAAATCGATGCTCACCGAGTCAGCCTTCTCAATCCCTGCCAATTTGCTGCAATGTGTTTCACTCAAGATAAGTGCTCCGCCATATGCAGCATCAACATGCAGCCACAATCCATTTTCATCGGCTGCTTCTGCCAATTCCCCGAGCGGATCAAGGCTTCCAAAGTCAGTCGTCCCACATGTGGCAGCAATGCACATAGGGTAATAGCCGCTGTCCTTTAAGTGCTGTATTTCTTTTCTTAATGAAGACACGCACATTCTCATGTTTGCATCACTCTTGATTTTCACCACTGCCTGTTCACCAAGCCCCAGCTGGGAGGCTGATTTGCTAACTGTAAAATGGGCTTTTTCGGAACAAAGTATCCGAAGCTTATGCCCTTCAGAAGGCAAACCCAGCTTTTTTACATCCCAATTCCACTTTTTCTGGCAAAAGTAATCCCGCGCAAGCAGCAATCCCATGTAATTGGATTGGGTGCCCCCGCTTGTAAAAGTACCATCCGCACTGCTGGCTAATGATAGCTTTTCAGCCAGCCATTTCACCACTTTTTCTTCGAGGTAAGTCGCCGCACTGCTCTGATCCCACGAATCCATCGACTGGTTCAGCACAGCGATGATCAACTCAGCCGCAATGGCAGGAATCATAGGGGGACAATGCAGATGGGCCATACTGCCAGGGTGGCTGACATGGATGCTGTTGCTGACCACTTTTTCAAAAACCTCTTCCATCACCTTTGAAGGAGATTCTCCGTTCTGTGAACTGTTTGCTAATAGAGCAATTTCCTTTTCAATCGCCTCAGCCTGTTTGCCATTGAATACCTTTGGCTGCATCCGGTAAAATTCACTCAGCAGAATCTGGACTTCTGAAAGGATGCGCTGAAAGCTGTTCTGGCTTTCAGCGTCCTGAGATAAGAAAAATTCCTTGAATTGATTCATTTGACTGCTGCCTCAACCGCTTCAGCAAAAATATTCACGACTTCATCCAACTGTGCTTCTGTAATAATAAGCGGCGGAAGGAAACGGACGACACTGCCATGTCTGCCGCCAACTTCAAGGATCAGCCCGCGATTGAAGCACTCTCTTTGAATTCGGCTCGAAAGGCCTGGATCTGCTTTGAATGCACCTTTTCGCCCGCTGGGCTCGGAAGGATCAACTATTTCCGCTCCGACCATTAGCCCCCGGCCGCGAACATCGCCAATTTCAGGATATTTCTCCTGCAGATCTTTAAGCGACGCCAGTAATTTCTCACCTAAAAACCCAGCTTTTTCTGCTAATTTATTGTCTTTGATATATCGAAGAGTTGCTGTTCCGGCTGCCATTGCCATCTGATTCCCTCTGAATGTTCCAATATGTGCACCCGGAGACCACTGATCAAGCGACTGGTCATATACTACAACGGATAATGGCAGGCTTCCGCCAATTGCCTTTGAAAGAACGACTACATCCGGAACAATTCCTGCATGTTCGAAGGCGAATAGCTTTCCGGTTCTGCCAATCCCAGTCTGAACTTCATCAATGATGAGCGGAATATCCCGTTCTTTTGTCATTCGGCGAATTTCCTTCAGCCATTCCACTGGAGCAGGAATCGAACCTCCCTCACCCTGAACGACTTCCAGTATGATGGCTGCAGGCGGCAATATTCCGCTTTCCGGATCATCGAGAAGGTTTTCAATATAGCGGCTGCTGAGCTTATGTGTCTCTTCCCCGCCAACCCCGAAAGGACAGCGATACTCATATGGATACGGCATAAAGTGGACATCAGGCATTAATCCCTGTACTTTCTCCTTTGGTGAAAGGTTTCCTGATAGCGCCATCGTTCCATGTGTGGCCCCGTGATAACCACCCTGGAACGATAGTATGCTTCTTCTGCCTGTAGATGTTTTAACCAGTTTGATGGCTGCTTCGATCGCATCTCCACCGGTTGGGCCGCAGAATTGAATCTTGGCCCTCTCAGCAAATTCCTTGGGCAGGCTTTTAAATACTTCACTTACAAACTCTTCTTTTACAGGTGTTGTCAGATCAAGTGTATGCAGCGGCCGCTTATCATGAAGAACCTTCTCAATAGCCTCGGTAACGACCGGATGATTATGCCCCAGTGCCAGGGTTCCTGCACCAGCAAGGCAGTCAATATAGCTTTTTCCGTCCGCATCTTTCACATAAATCCCTTCTGCTTCCTCAATCGCAATTGGAATTCTCCTTGGATAGCTGCGCGCGTTTGATTCCCGTCTTTCCTGCTGTTTAAGGTAAAATTCGTTGGTTTTCTCCATTTGTAAAGTGCTCATATATAGTATTTCTCCCTTCATTCTTGTTGAAAATGATTCTCATTACTGATTACATGGACACTTTAAATGATAATGATTATCATCGTCAATAGGAGTTCATCCCTAATTTATATTCTTGTCTGAATTTTTCCTATGTATCTACGGGTATTCCGTTGGATAAAGATGCAATAGCAAATGGGGCCAATTCCAGTAATAGAGCTACTTTAAAGGACTAAAGCTTTTTTATGGGATTGGTTAAGTCTTTTGTCACCGCTTTTGCGCTATTTTTTTTCTTGCTCTTCTACATTTCACACATTCAAATGGGAATGCTAAGAGGAGAAATCTAAATGTGGGAGGATCTGCATATGGAGTCAAACGGTAAGCAGTTATCCATATTTTCTCTTGGCGGCATTAATGAAATTGGGAAAAACATGTATGTGATTCAATACGATAACGATTTGATTGTAATAGATGCCGGAGGAAAATTTCCTGATGAGACCCTGTTGGGGATAGATTTAATCATTCCGGATATTACATACCTAGAGGAAAACAGAGAGAAAATACGAGGTCTGATTGTGACGCATGGACATGAGGATCATATCGGAGGAGTTGCCTATCTTCTCAAAAAAATCAATATGCCGGTCTATGCAACGAGATTTACACTCGGGCTGATTGAATTAAAATTAACGGAGCATCGCCTGTTGCGTGAGTCAGAGCTGATCACCATTGACGCTGATACCCGCCTTGATTTTGGTGAAATAGGCGCCAGCTTTTTCAAGGTGAATCACAGCATCCCGGATTGTCTGGGAATTGTGTTTAATACACCAGAGGGAAAGGTTGTTCATACGGGTGATTTTAAATTTGATTTGACCCCAGTTAATCAGGAGCATGCTGATATCCACAGGATGGCTGAAATCGGCCGGGAAGGAGTTCTTGCCCTTCTTTCAGAAAGCACGAATGCTGAGCGGTCCGGATTTTCGCCAACGGAGCATATTGTCGGAGAGAACATTGAGGAAGCATTTATGAAAGCCCCACGCAAAATCATCATCTCCACATTCGCTTCCAATGTGAGCCGTGTCCAGCAGGTCGTGGCTGCAGCCATCAAAGCGAACCGAAAGCTTGTCCTGCTCGGCCGGAGCATGGTGAATGTGGTGGAAGTGGCGATCGAACGCGGATATCTGACCGTGCCCGAGGGAATGATTATTAATCCGAAAGAAGCCATGCATCTGGCTCCTGAAAAGGTATGCATCCTTTGTACAGGCAGCCAGGGTGAGCCAATGGCTGCCCTCTCGCGCCTTTCTTCCGGGAATTACCGTGACGCTGAAATTCATCCTGAGGATACCGTCATTCTGGCTGCCTCTCCGATCCCAGGGAACGAACGCGATGTCTCTAAAATCATTGACAACCTGTTTAAACTGGGCGCGAGAGTGATTTACGGTCCAGGCAGTTCTACCGGAATGCATGTGTCCGGCCACGGCTACCAGGAGGATTTGAAGCTAATGCTTACATTGATGAAGCCGAAATACTTTATTCCCATTCACGGTGAATACAGAATGCTTCATCATCATAAATTGCTTGCTGAATCGATCGGTGTTGAGGAAGGGAACACTTTTATCATAAAAAATGGGGATGTCGTTGATATTGCGGACGGCGAAGCGCGCCAGACAAGGCGGGTGTCTGCAGGCGATACGTATGTGGATGGTGTGGGTGTCGGAGACATTGGCAGCATCGTGCTCCGCGACAGGAAGCAGCTTTCCGAGGATGGCATGCTTGTGATCGTGCTGACCATGAGCAAGAGTGAACGCAAAATGATATCAAAGCCGGATACGATCTCCAGAGGCTTCATATACGCACGGGAATCAGAAGACCTGCTGAGAGATATCAACAGGATTGCGGAAAAGACCGTCAACGATCTGCCAGAACAGGATAAAAGCCAGTGGAATGTCATCAAGCAGAGCATCAAAAAATCACTTGGACAGTTCTTATTTGAAAAAACAAAGCGCAAACCAATGATCCTGCCAATCATAATTGAAATTTAAACGAAAAGAGGCAAGCCTTGATCGGCTTGCCTTTATCACAGGATAACTCGAATCAGTTCCTTCAGATTGGAGTTTCCCATTATCTAAAGGGCTGCTTAGCCGCGGCGTCCGCCTCGGCCGCCCCGCTTTCCTTCAGTATTGCGCTTCAATGAAGAAATATTTTCTTCGCTTGATTTTAAGAATTTTGCCATTTTGTCTTCAAAGCTTTCCTTCGGCTTAAAGTTTCCTTTTGAACGGAAATCTCTGGAACCGCCACGGCGATCATCTCTTCCCTGGCGCGGTGGGCGCTGAGAATAAGAAGATTGGCCTTCCGGTCTGTCCACTGCTTTTTTGATGGACAGGGCAATTTTGCCTTCCTTCTCACTAAGCACTTTAACAGTTACTTCATCGCCAACTTTTAAATGGTCATTCACATCTTTAACATAGCTGTCCGCTACCTCACTAATGTGAACAAGACCTGTTGTGCCGCCTGGCAGCTCAACAAAAGCTCCGAAATTTGTAATACCTGTTACTTTTCCTTGTACCTTGCTTCCAATTTCGATTGACAAAAAAACTTCCCCCTCGGTAGTGTTAACAACGTCTTATTATAACTTTTTTTTAAGATAATTTCAATGCCGGCAATATACCACCGATATTCTACCCGGAATAAGCGGGTTTCAACCCTGTTTTTAAGTGATTTTGATGTAATTTACTGCATTTTGGGCCATTGTGCTAACGAAATCCCCTCTTTTATATCAAAAAAATTTTTTGTGTGCGGATAACGTGTTTTTATGTGCGTATAGCCCTTTTTTGTGTGCGGATAACAATATTTATGTGCGCATAGCTCTTTTTTGTGTGCGGATAACAATATTTATGTGCGCATAGCTCTTTTTTGTGTGCGGATAACAATACTTATGTGCGCATAGCCCTTTATTGTGTGCGGATAAATTTTTATGAGCGCATAGCCCTTTATTGTGTGCCGATAACAATATTTATGAGCGCATAGCCCTTTTTTGTGTGCGGATAACAATATTTATGTGCGCATAGCCCTTTTTTGTGTGCAGAAAAAAGAGATATGTGCACATAACGCTTTTTTTGTGCAGATAGCTGCATCTTGCGTGCGTTCTGCTGCTAATCTGCAAAAATACCTCTTAAATCTTACTAGTATGCCCTTCCTGCAGAACCTTCCTGCTGAAATGCCGCTTCATAATTACCCCATACAGTGACGCTAATACCTGCTGAAATAGTATGCCGATGACTACAGGCACGGCAACAGGTGCCGGAAAATAAGTGACTGCCAGAACAGAGCCAACACTTATATTCCTCATCCCGCCATTAAACGTAACAGACACAGTTGTGCCTTGATCGTACTTCAGTAAATTTGCGATAATAAATGATATCAGATAGCCCATAAATGCCACACATAATACAATAATCGCGATGAAGATTAATTTAAGGTTTACCTCCTTAAGATACGGGGCAACTATAGCACCATTGAGCATAACCACAATGGCCATGCCAAGCTTTGAAAAAGGTGAAAGACGGCTGCTTAGTGCTTGAGCGGTTCTTCCTGCAAATTGATTGAAGAGCATGCCAAGAAAAGAAGGCAGAACAATCATCCCGAATAAACCAGCCATCATTGGCACAGTATCAATCTGAACAGATTTCTGAAAAAATACCGATAAAGTAAGCGGTACAATAAATGGTGACAGAAAGGTATCTACCAGAATAATGGACAATGTCAGCGGAATATTGCCGCGATATATGGATACCCAAATAAAGCTTGATATGCCAGTCGGGATGGTCATAGCCAATACCAGACCGGTAATGGTGAACGAATCATCACCGAACGCAAGTGTACCAGTACTCCAGGCAAATAGAGGCATCAGAATATGAAGCAAGATCAAAATGAGAAAAAGCGGCTTTGGATGATGAATGATTTCCTTTAAACTGCCAAAACTCGAGTTCAGACTGCCCGAAAACGTCATAAATGCAAAAACCCATGGAATGATAAAGGCATAATCCTTTATATAACCTGCCAGCATAACACCAAGAACGACGCTTATTGGAGTAATCAATGGCATCATTTTCTCCAGCTGTTTATTGATTTGAATCAGCACACTGAGTACTCTCCTTTTCTGATTAATTACTAAGATAACTATACATTTTAACATAATCCGGATATCAAAAGTGAAAAAGAGCCAAAATCGGCTCTTTCCTCTTATCTCCGTTTTTCCGGCATATATTTCAGCCATTTTCCCAGTCTCCAGCTGTTCACTCCATACCCAAAAAGCGCAATGGCAGCTATACCTGCAGAAAACTGTGTGATTAGCATTTCTTCTGTATAAACACCAAATCCTGCCCCTGCTAAACCTAGCAAGAATAGCTGAAAAAGCTGTCTTTTCCGATTTTCATAGATTGTAAACTGAAACTCCCTTCTTTGCCCGGCCTCATGCAGTTTTTCCAATTTACGCGGTGTTTCCAGGAACTCCGCTGCTGAATGGAAAATTTTAAAGAAAGGCTGGGACTGAATAATGTTCCAAATAAAGGACCACCTATTCCCCTGTGAACTCAGCCATTCCATAAAAACAGGTTTTCCAAGCTCAAGAAGATCATCTTCCCCTGCCAGTTGGCGAACAATCCCTTCTATAGTCATAAATGACCTGCCCAGAAAAACAAAGCGGGTTGGCACCTGGATCGGAAGAGCAGCAATCAGATCGTTAAGTTCAAGCTTAAGTGCCACTATATCCAGCTCTTTTACTTGAGAGAGATCAAATGCCATCCAGTCTGAAAGCAGATTCTCCATTGTTCCCGCATTCGCTTCCGGCAGAAGAAATCCCAGCTCTGAAAGACTTTCAACTGCTTTACTGTAATTTTTTGCGAGAATGGATTCTATTAATTTCTGAAAAGATACGGCATCTTTTTTTGAAATTTCACCAGCCATGCCGAAATCAAGAAGAATGATCCTCCCATCCCTTGTGAACTGCACATTCCCTGGATGGGGATCGGCATGAAACATACCAGGCTCCAGCCATTGCGGCAGGAAGAGCTTCATCAAACGGCGTGCCAGATCCTCGCGGGATATCTCCAGGTTTTCAATCGCTGCCAAATCATTGAGTCTTTTCCCCTCCACCCATTCCATGACAAGCACTTTTGGGGTGCAAAGCTCCTGATGCACGTCCGGAATTTTCACCATCTCACTGTCTTTAAATCGCTCCTTAAAATACAGCAGGGTATCCTTTTCCTTTGTAAAATCCAGCTCCCGTTCAATTACCTGCTTAAGCTCCTGAAAAAGGACTTTTAAATTAATGAATCCCTTAGGAATAGGGGCAAATCGATCCGCGAACCAAACAAGAATACTTATAATTCTGAAGTCGATATGAACAATGGACTGTATATTGGGACGCTGCACTTTAATGGCGATAATTGTGCCATCCTGCAGAGCGCCTTTATATACCTCTCCAATTGAAGCGGAAGCTATGGCTTCTTTTTCAATCGCTACCACCCTTTTAGAAAGGCCGCTTTCCCATTCTTCGTTTAAAATACTCTGGATTTCGCTCCATTCCGATGAAGGTACTTTATCCGTCAGGTCTTGAAGCTCCTGAATGAACGCATTTGGAAGCAAATCAGAACGAATGCTGATGAACTGGCCAATCTTAATCAGCAGCCCTTCCAATTCAAAAAGTGTTGCCCGGCATTTTCTGCCGATGCCAGACCATAATTTTACCCACTCTGCTTCTGATTTCCGTGTCCATTTAAACCAGTAAATTTGAAAGATAATGAGAAGTGCCAGCGAAAAAACTTTGTACATGCGGAGCCATTTACTTCTCGTATTCATTTCGATCATCTTCTTCCCCATGTTAAATGTACTGTCTTATTCTGCATAATAGGCTGAATCTCCTTTTATACGATATCATGATTAATAAGTTTCATGACATAAGAAAACAGCCCGCCCTACACAAAGGACAAGCTGCTTGCGATATTTTGCCGGATATACTGATGGATGATGTTCACAATCTCTTCCTTATCATGGTCCATAGATGCCACATGATAGGAGTTATAGAGGGATACAGCTTTCTTTTCCATGGAGCCAATATTATCCAGAATAAAATCCGTACACTCTGCAGGCACAACATGATCCTCTAATGATTTAAAGCCTATTACAGGTGTTTTAATGGACGGCAGTAAGTCTGGTGTATTTTCCATGACATTCTGCAATTCAAAGATGGAGCGGATAGGAACTTTCCCGTACGTAATTTCCTCTACTCCCTCTTTTTTTATATCCGGTGCCCCTTCATCCAGGTATCTTGGATTTGTTTTTCCTTTTAAATATTCATAGCATGGAACCCTTAGTGCGGCATTCATTAGTGCAATACCTGCAATTTCAGGATATTTATTTGCCAGCCAAAGAGTCAGGGCACCGCCCATGGATTGGCCTGCAGCAAAAACAGATGTGCATCTTTCTTTTAGGAATAGATAACCCTTTTCTGCTTCCGCAAACCAATCCTCATGAGTGGTATTTTCTATATCCTTATAATGCGTGCCGTGGCCTTTAAGCCTTGGAGCATAGACCGTATAGCCAAGCTTGGCAAATGACTCCCCCAAAAACCGTACACTCTGGGGAGTTCCCAGAAAACCATGTGTGATCAGAATCCCGATTTCATTGCCTTCATAGTAGAATGATTCTGCACCGTCCAAAACAGGATAATGTTCAGTCATAATCTGTTCCTCCCTCAGAATTAATTATTCACATTATATTACCTACTATTCCGACCTGTCAACTTGTATTTATTCAAAGAACTGTTTTATAACTATATGCAGCGGTTAGAACTAAGCAGTCTTAAACAGAATGCTGCAGACAAACAGAATTCAAATACTCCCTGCTATCCGCTCAGTAAAAATAATAAAAATAGCAACAAACTTCGCAAAAACAGCCAAAAAATGAAAAGTATAATAGTTAATCCCAATAACTCCAACAATCATCCATATTTTGAGCCACCCCCAAAAAACGGCTGCACTTTCACGTGCACCCGTTCATTCATAGCTTAATATCTTTCAAGCAATTCAATAATCACCTTGAAAGTTGAGGCTGTATCCATATAGGCATATTTGCCGTTCCCATTATAAAAGTTGCCAGTTTGAATGACTGGATATCCCATTCCTTCCATCAATCTGATTTTCTCATCCAGATTATCAACTACAAAAGAAATATGATGGACACCCTCCCCGTATGTTTCCAGATGCTCCTGCCAAGTACTTGGTGAATCCCCCGGTTCGATTAATTCAATTTGAATAAGCGGTGTATTGATGAACATATATCTTGATGAACCTTCTGTTGGCTGGCCCCTGAACATAACCTGTGCCGTTTCACTTGGGCCTGATTGTATTATGGGCGGCATATCGGCACCGAGAAGCTTACAGTAAGCTTCTGCAGCTGCCTCCAGATCTTTTACGACGATTGCCAGCTGCTCGACTTTATTTGTTCCAAGCAATGGACTGAGTAATTCAGGGGCAGCTGCAGTATTTCTTCCCTCAGAGCTTTCCAGAAGCTCAACCAATAGCTTGCAGTCATTCAAGGTATCTGCATAAATATATCTGCCTTCACTCGAAGTAAATTCTCCGCTTTGCAGTAATGGGTACCCGCTTTCCTCAAAAAATGGCATCCGCTCGCTGATGGATTCCACATCAAAGGCAATATGGTGTATGCCTTCTCCAGCTCTATCCAAAAACTCCCGCATCGTGCCTGGTTCCTCATTTGGTTCAATCAATTCAAATTGAACAGTTGGCGTATTTAGAAATGCTAATTTGCTTCTTGATGCAGTAGGCTTTCCGCGGTAAATTACCTTTGATACTTCCTGATCACCTGTTAAAAACCATTCTGGCTTGGGAACTCCCAGTAATCCCGAAAAAGCCTCACATGCCTCTTCAATGTCCCGAACAACAAATGCCAGCTGGTTAATCGCCTGATTTCCTGCTAACGGCTCTTTAGCGGTTTTACTATTTGCCATAAGTACACCTCCTAAATAACGCTTCTCCTTCATGATAGTCCCCGTACAGCAAGTCCTCCATCACTGGAAATCACTTCGCCAGTTATGGCCCGGGATTGATCTGAAGCCAGCAATACATATGCTCCCACATGGTCTTCACTTGTCATGGCAATGCGAAGGGGATTCCGGGATTTAATGCTTTTCGCTTTCGTATCCTGATCGACTGCTTTCACAAACGGCTTAAGCGGATGGATGACATTAAGGGCGGTCAATGTGCCGCCAGGGGCAACTGCGTTCACCCGGATATCCGGGGCTAATTCAAAGGCAAGCTGGCGCATTAAGCCAATTTGCGCGTGCTTGCTGGCTGTATACCAGACTCCGCCCCCGTCCGGGTAAAAGCCGGCTCCGGAAACCGTAAAGATTATATTTCCATTTGTTTTTTTTAATTCAGCCATTGAAGCTTTTGCCCCATTAAAATAGCCTTTGACATTAATATTGAATAACAGGTCATAGGCAGCTGACATGGCCTCTGGTTTTACTTCACTAAATTTGGCAAACCCGTCGAATACGCCGGCATTGGCAACGAACACATCCAGTTTCCCCGCCGCCTCCACAGCAGCTTCCACAGCGTGAAGGTGATCCTCATATACAGTGACGTCCCCTTCCATGCATAGAACATGATCCCCGAATTCCTTTTTCAATTGCTCAAGGCCGGCTGCTGACTTATCCAGCACCGTTACAAAGGCTCCTTCTCGTATAAAACTCTCAGTAACCGCCTTGCCGATGCCGGAGGCGCCACCGGTTAAATAGACTGATTTTCCGCTAAGCCGTGCCATACTGGATGCTCCTCCTTATACAAAAATAGCTAGATTTCTCGTATTAAGTGTCGTCTGATCGACAATGAAAACCCTCTTGGATAATTTCCAGACCCCATCTTCATATATAAATTCATCACGCCGTTCTCCTGAAATCAGGTCATGATGGATGTCTGTACTGCGGCTGCGATAGATTAGCAGATAACTCTTTACAGATGCTTTTTCATTCGGGATATAGTCTATCAATCTGACATTGCTTACATAGCGGCGGGTACGGGAAGGAGGAATTTCCGCCCAGGCATAATCCGTTTTTAACCGTTCGACTCTCAGACTCAGCAGCTCTATATCATCATTAAAAGAAAACATATCTGCCGCATAATCCGGCCTTTCAGTGCCTTCTTTATTGACACGTACAGGCATTTGATAAATCAGGGATGAATGCATTAGGCTAAACCAGCCGTCAAAATCTATATCATCAAGAAGTTCAGCTTCCCTGTAGAGCCATTGTTCAAATTCATAGGTTGCGAGCATTTTCTCTAAACTCATTCTGTATTCCCCCATTTCAGGCATCATTCCTGTTTACTTAAGCATTCATGAGATCGAGCCAGCAGCGATAGAAGTTCCGCTGATTTGCTTCGGAAAACTTATCATCATAGACAACACCAGGACCGCTGAAATCAGTGACCGGTTCACGGTGCAAGCCCATCGTATAATTGTAGACAAGCTCTTTCATAACAGGCATGTGGCCTGATGCGGCAGCAGTTATATCAGTAAAAACTTCTGTATCATCCTGTTCAAAAATGCCTGATGGGCTGAACGTTAAAATGAAAGAATCCCTTGAACGCTTCTTCCAGTCCTCTGCCGCATTTTTCTCTACCAGGAACCAGGCAATTACCTCCATTTTGTCAGGACCAATCGGCCTCCACATCCGAACGGTTGTATTCGAAATCAGCTGCCCTTTCACTTTTGTATGCGAAATGAGGAAGCTCAGGTTTGGAAAGATGTTTCCGATCATATTTTTCAAATTGGCCAGCACATCATATTGTTCATCTGTTAAATTGGATTTATATTCAGCTTTTAGTTCTTCCGGGAATGCGAAGTCAGGGTTAGGAGTGCCCAAATTTAAACCATGCCCGTTTATTGTGTGGATTTGGTACCCCTTTTTCGAATAGGTCGCACTTGGCACCATGCCCAATTTTGCAATGGATCCATGTGTGACCATTGTGTGGTAGGAATCGCCGACAAAGTTATCTGCTCCCACCTTCCAGTTTGAATGGATGATAAATCGTTGCGGAGGGCCGACGACTTCCATTTCAGCACGCCCGGCTAAAATGTCCAGATACCATTTGAAATCCCCGAGGAAATCTGAAAGTGACTCGGCTTCTTCATTCCAGGTTCCAAAAATAAGGCCTTTATACGATTCAATTCTTATTTTGTGAAGTCCCAGTTTGGACTTATCCAGGTCAGTTCCGTAGATATCCTTTTGCAGAGGGACCCCAATAAGATCACCATTGTTTTTAAAATTAAAGCCATGATAGGGGCATACAAATGAGGATTTATTTCCTTTATCAGCACGGCATAATTTCATCCCCCGGTGTGTGCACATATTGTAAAAGCCGCGGATTTCATTCTCTGAATCTCTTGTAATAATAATCGAGTACCCTGCCAAATCTCTTAACATATAATCATTTTTATTGGGGATTTCCGATTCATGGCCAATAAAAAGCCAGGTTTTCATAAACACCTTTTTATGCTCAATATCATAGATTTTAGGATCTGCCAGGATAAAGGCAGGAATGGAGCCGGCCTCAGGCTGTACTGTTTCATTTAAGTAGTCGATGGTTTCATTTTGGGTCATTTCTTCTACATTTCTGGTTGTCGTTTTGATCATATGTAAATTCCCCCTTCGTCTTAAAATAAGCTTCTCCAAGGAGAGAGGAAAAGAATAAACGATTCTCTTCCTGCTTTTTCACCAGGCTAACATCTCATCCAACCCGGATTATTTCTTCCCTATTTTTCAGTGTAGCCAGAATGCTTAGGGCTGCCAGGTAGCTTGTCTTTGGATTGTCAGGCATCGGGTCATTTTCGACTTGAAGCGATAGCTTTCCAAAAGAACCTGCTGCCTCAATCGTATGGCTATTTTTCATGACTGCCGGGTCGGAAATGATTTTTACTCCGGTATTTTCGGCACCTAATCCCGCAAGAGACAAGATGATGGAAACATTGATATTCCTTGGGAACAATCGAATAGCTTCGGCCGCAGATCCCTCAAAAAGCACCTTTTCCTCATCAAGCGGGGCTCCAGGAAGTGCGTGTGGAGGCTTCCTGGTGATAATGGAGACAGACTTCAGTTCCCCAATCGATTTAGCTGCTTTTAGTACATCCAGGCCGCCAATTGCCCCTGATGGCAAATGGATTTTCGTATGATTTAAAAGGCAGATCTCTTCAAGGCAATGATAAAATTCCCGGTCTGCCAGTGCCCCGACACTGCTGAGGACCAGATCTTTGCCGGAAAGCAAAATGGAAGCAGCATACTCTTCCACAGCTTCAACAGTTGCTGCTTCAATTACCAGGTCGGCATCTGATTTTAATAGGGATTCCACGTCTGAAAAGATTTCTGTTTTAAACTCCCGTGATAGATCCTTTGCTTTTTCCAGGCAGCGGGTATGAAGGCCTATAATTTTCGCATTAGGGATTAAGCAGTCTTTATTAATGCTTTGCAGCAGGAACCTGCCTATATTCCCGCCTCCTATTAAGGCTATTTTCATTTCGGTATCCTCCTAATTGGCAAAGCCATAGGAATCTGCAAAAAACTCCAGGCCGCAATGCCGCGTTTCACGTGAAAGTCCGCTTTCCTTTAAGCCTGGGAAGTCCAGATGGAGATCCTGAAAGACAGTATGATTATTATGAAAAACAGCACCTGCTTCTAATCGGTCTGCCAATTCAATTGCTTTCGTTTCATCTTCTGTCCATACAGAAGCCCTTAATCCAAATTCGCTGTCATTTGCAAGGGTGATGGCTTCCTCATCCTCTTTAAATGGAAGGATCGGAATGACAGGTCCGAACTGTTCAACGCGGACAATTTCACTTTGCTGATCCACACCGGTAATAATGGCAGGAAGTATGAAGTAGCCTTTATCCCAGGACTCCGGATCGAGCTGAATCCCACCTGTGATGACAGTAGCTCCGGATTTTCTGGCACGCTCGATCAGGCCATTCACATAGTCGTACTGAGATTTATTGTTCAAAGGTCCCATCTCGGCATCCGGCTGAATGCCGTTTCCAACCTTAATATGCTGAAATTCTTTTCTTAGCTTTTCTACCAGCTCTCCGTATCGTGATTCATGGACATAGATCCTTTTAATGGCTGAGCACACCTGGCCTGCTGCCCGAAGAACACCAAAACGCAGACGTTTTATTGCACCTTCATCCAGATTGGCATCCTTGAGGATAATAGCCGCATCATTCCCGCCAAGCTCCATATACACCTTTTTCACTGTGCCTGAAGCAGCCCGCATGATTTCTTTCCCGGTCTTCGTACTGCCGACAAATGCAACCGTCCGGATTCGCGGATCTGAGCAAAGCTTATTGCCAATCACCCCTCCTGAACCGGTCACAATATTAATGACTCCGTCAGGAAAATAGGAAGCTGCTATTTTGAGGAAGGACATAATCGTCAGCGGACAGCTCGTCGCCGGCTTTACGACGACTGTGTTTCCGGCAAGAACAGCCGGGATCACCCGCTTAAAGGTAAGAATCATTGGCGAGTTCCATGGAGAAATCACCGCTGTTACCCCGCGGGGACGCTTGCGGATCTGGACCTTCTGTGAACCGGGAATGGATTCAGGCTTCCACCATTCCAGCAGCTCATCGGCTGCTTCCTTCATAATATCGACACAGCGAAGAAGGTCCTTTTTCGCTTCAACCAGCACCTTTCCATTCTCCCTGATCAGCAACGTGACGTTCTCTTCGATACTTGCTCTAATTTCGTCGGCAGCCTGCTTCATCCGGTTTGCCCGGTCCTCAATCTCACTTCCCGACCAGGTATTGAAGGCCTTTGCTGCAGCAGAAATGGCGGTTTCAACCTGATCTTCAGAACACAAAGCCACTTCTCCCACAATTTCCTGGTGATCAGCGGGATTAAGGACATGGGCAGTATTTTCTGACTGGATCCACTCACCAGCCACTAAATATTTTCCTGAAACAAATGGATACGTCGAAATCACTATAAATCACTCCCTTACAACTTTTTCGGTTTGAACGCTTCCGCCGCGCCAGGAGGCCCTCCAAATGGTTTCGCCATTGGCCCGACTGCTTCCATATCCACTACGATCATGGATGGTTTTCTCCTGTCTATTGCCTTCACAAGCTCCGATTCAAATTCTTCCGGAGAACCGATTTTTGCAGAATCAAATCCCATGGACTGAGCCAGCAAAACAAAATCGGGGCTATGTAAATCGACCGCAACCTGCCGTCCATAGGCGGCTTCCTGAATATTTCGGAGGACACCATATCCTGCATCATCAAACAGGATGACGATTATTGGAAGGCTTTCCTGTACGGCCGTTGCCATTTCCCCTACATTGACCATAAAGCCGCCATCTCCAGCTAATAAAACTACTTGTTTATCCTTACATCCCATTTGTGCTCCGATTGCAGTCGGCAATCCTTGCCCAATTCCACCGCCTGAAGCATGAATGGATGTACGCGGCTGATAAATTTCAAATAACCGGCTGCCCCAGACGTTTGCCTGTACCGTAACATCACGCACCAATACAGTATCCCTAGGGAGCATGTTCCGCATAGCATCAGCTATTTTCTCATATGGTCCAAGCGTTGCCCGCAGCTGCAGACGCAGTTCTTTCCTTACTGAAAGGACTTCTTCCAAATATTCTTCAGAAGGCGATACTGCATCCTTTGCCAATTCTTCATTAATTTTTCTTAAAATAAGCTTAGCATCACCTGCCAGACCGATGGCGGCAGCATAATTTCTGTTCATTGCCTGCAGATCGGCATCAATGCTGATATGATTCTCAGGAACTTCTATTTTCCAGTTGGACGTTTCATTTCCTCTAAATCTGACCCCAATGCTGATCAGGAGATCCGATTGCTTCACTAACTCTTTTGTTAATTCAAATGAGGCAAAGTGGCCAATGCATTGAGGGTGATCCTCCGGAATGCTGCCCTTGCCTGATTGGCTCGTAATAACCGCTGCCCCGATTCTTTCGGCCAGCTCCTGCACTTCTTTGGAAGCCCCTGAGCTAATGACGCCCCCTCCTGCCCAAATGACCGGGCGGCGGGCCTCGCTGATCCTCGCAATAGCCTCTTTAGGAAGATACGCTATGGAGCTGTTTTCCTGTACTGATGCATGCACCTCTTCCAACGAATAATCTGGTATGATCGCTGATTGGAAATCGATTGGGATTTCTACTGAAACAGGGCCCGACGGTGCAGCGGATGCTTCTTTAATCGCTTGCCTGATAACGGCTGATGCCTGTTCAGGCCTTCTTAGCCGCATGGCTTTTTTGCAAGAGCCCTCCATGATAGACAGCTGGTCTTTACACTCATGAATATAGCCACGTCCTGTTCCCAAATAGGGAGCTGCAACCTCGCCTGTTATATGAAGAACCGGAACTCCCGCTGCCCATGACTCAATCAAGGAACCAGCTGCGTTTCCTGCACCTGTCCCTGTACTCGTGATGACCACTCCCAATTTCCCTGTTGCACGGGCATAACCATCTGCCATATTTGCCGCACCGCTCTCCCCGCGGGAGCATACGAGATGAATACTTCCATCACGGAGGATGGCATCATAAATCGGCATATTATGAATGCTGACAATCCCAAATGCCACCTCAACCCCAGCACGGACAAGTTCCTTCACAACTGCATCTGCTGCAGTAAAGTCCATTTGCTCACTTGCTTTTATCGGTGCCATTACCAATTGTTCCTGTTGGCTCATCCTGATCATTCCTGCCTTTACTTTATATTAAAGCGCTTTCCCCAGCGCTCCAGCTGTTTCAATGGTAGATCCTGAAACATAACTTGCCTGCTTTGAGGCTAAAAAGAGAATGACACCTGCTACTTCTTCTGCTTCTCCAACCCTGCCCAGCGGGATCTTCCGTTTTGCTGCAAGATCTTTGTAATATTCCTCGGCATCCATATCAGGTGCGTTTTTCATCCGTCTGCGTTCCCACTGGTCAGTGCGGATTAGTCCAAGACTTACGGAATTGACCAGGATATTATCTGATGCAAGCTCTTGGGAAAGCGTTTTACTTAAGTTTAATAGACCTGCCCTTGTCGCAGCCGTAGCAACCATATGTCTTTCAGGTTCCTTTGCGAGCGTCGCATTAATATTGATGATCCGTCCGCCTCTGCGCTTCACTAAATATGGATGGACAGCACGTACCGCATGGATAATGGCAAAATATTTTAACTGAATCTGCTCCTGCCATTGCTCATCTGTAATATCGAAGAAATGGCCCATAACACTTTGTCCGGCTGCGTTAACTAAAATATCAATACCCTCAAGCCGGGATGCTGCCGAATCGACAAAACGATTCACATCCCCTTTATTTGTTACATCACAGGTGGCGGCAAAGATAGATTCCCGGGATCCGAATTGCAATAAATGGTCAAATGCTTTATCCTTCCTCTCTTCATTTCTGCCGCATACCGCAACGTTTGCACCTTCTTGAAGGAACATTTCTGCTGTTTTGAGGCCTACACCAGAGGTCCCGCCCATTATGACTGCTGTTTTTCCTTTTAAACCAAAGTCCATCACAATACCCCTTTCAAATCACTTTAGGTTAATGCATTCACGTTAACCCATCCTGGATCAGGCTTTCCGCCCATCGCTGCACGTGCTTCCGGTTTTGGAGGTCCGGCTATTCCCCATTGATCCATCAGGTGCGGAACCCTTTTCCATACTCGGGCCACCCATTCCTCTTCATCTTCAATGGTTTCCAGATAACACGTGTATTCCATGACAAATTTGGCAGGATCCTGAAAGTAACAGAAGATGTTATTCCCCGGTCCATGGCGCCCAGGCCCCCAAAGCTCCTGATAACCTGCTTTCCTGACATTTGAAATCCCACGCATCACTTCGTCCACTGTATCTACTTCATAAGCGATATGATTGACTGATGCATGCTGGTCCTGATTGAAAGCTATTGAATGATGCTTCCTGTTGCAGCGGAGGAACGACATTTGATGTTCACTCCAGTCCGTTACCTTAAATCCTAGAATATTAGTATAGAAGTCTGTGATCATATCAAGGTCTGCCGTATTCATGACAACATGATTGAGCTTTACCGGATCCACATTTTTCTTATTCCAGATTGTCGTGTGCATTTCCACCCATGCCGAAAGTTCAATGCAGCGGTTTTCCGGATCAGCAAAGCGCAGTCCGTACCCTTTGCCTTCTTCATCTAAATAGCCCGGCGGTGAAATAATCGGGATACCCTTGGAAGCCAAAATCTCCGCAGCCCTGTCAACGGCGTTCTTATCTACCATACCAAATGCAATATGGTGAAGCCCCGCTTTTTCTCCCCGCTTCAAATGTAAAATATGATTCTCTGAACCTGCACCTCTGAAATAGACAGAATCCTTATTTTCGGATACCTTATCAAGTCCCCAAATCTTCTCGTAAAATTCAGCCTGCTCCTCAAGAACTGGAGTAATGAGACTGATGTGCCTCAAGTGCGTTATACCTAACATCCCATGCACCTCCAAATTAATAGATTTTCAATTCTCCGCGATGAACGTTTTTTGTTAAAGGAACCGGGATGACCCGGCTTATATGCAGCGGATCATCCCGGTCAGAATGCCAGTTTGCGAGAAACGATTATTTTCCGTTGATGATAGCTTCTCTCTCTTTCGCACGCTGAATGCGCAGCTCTTCAAGAGCACTTCCTTTCGGATATGTAGGAAGATTTGGCTTTACTGCTCCAAGCATAACCAGCATTAACGCTTCTTCATCGCCATCGTTATGAATGCCGCGGTACACTCCCGGAGGTGAGCTGATGCAATCACGCTCATTCAGGCGAATTTCATGTACTTCGTCCTTCCCTTCTTCCTGAATAAGAGCCTTTACACTCCCTTTAAGGATAAAGAACACTTCCTCCACATCATCGTGAAGATGAAGGGGCCCAACACATCCGGCTGGAAGCACCATTGTGCTCAGTGTGAAATGCTCCGCTGCAATCACATTTGAATCATTATTCGCAGTAGCTCCGCGTCCGATATACCTCATTTGCGCCCTTTTGTACTTTGGATCAACTTCCTCCTGAAATTTAAGAACATTCCAATCCAGTGTACGATCTTGCAGCCTTGCTACATATTTCTTTTCGAAAGCCTGCACATCAAATTTTTCTGCTGACATATCCTATCACTCCTAAACTTTTTATGTTTTATATACAAAACAATGTTTTACTTATAGGTTAATAATAAATCCCAACATTTAATATGTCAATTATAAATATTGAGAAAAATTAAATTATTAAAACTTCGTTTCAAATATAAAACTATTAAACGATTACTTTACTCTTTGGAGGAATGTGCTCAATCCGAAGCTCTGCCGCTTCTTTTTTGATTGTGAATATATAAGCGATGAAACCAAAGCTTGCTGCGATAATAAGCATAACGATAGACGGGCCAAAATCCCCGCCTGCAAGGTCTCTCATCCAGCCCATGATATAGCTTGAGAAACCGCCCAATATGTTGGTGAATCCCATAAGACCGGCAGCACGCCCCGCTGTTTCAGGAGTCGAAAATTTAACGATAAACAAATTGCTTAAATGGAAGACCCCGCCCTGAGTTCCCATCGCGAGTCCCATACAAATGCCAGCCAGCACCGGATGTGGTGCAAGGATAGCTGCCGTTAAGAAGACTGCCGTTAAACTGAAGAGAATCGTGGCCAGCAGGCTTGGTCGTCTCGTTTTGTCTGCCAAAAATCCGCAGGATAATACAAAGCCCAGAGCAAAAAGCCAGGATAATGAAGTAATCCCTGTCATTGCCTCTCTTGAGAATCCCTTCGCCTCAACGAGATAAGTAGGCAGCCAAATGCTGATTCCGAAAAACAAAAACGATGACATTAACATCCCAAACCAAACGATCCAATAGCGGTAGTCCTGCGCAAAGCTTTTCTTTGGTTTTTCAGTGCCATCAGACTTGCGGATATACGCAAGCTCTTCTTGATCAATGGCATAATGCTCTTCAGGAGTATCCCGCGTAAGAAACCAAAACATAGGAATAACAATAAATAGATTAAAAGCAGCCAGGAAGAAAAACGCAGCTTCCCAATGGAAAGTGGCAAGAACTAAAGTCAAAATAACAGCCCCGCAGGCAGGTCCGAAATAATTGCCCGCAAGCCAGGTAGACTGTGCCCGGCCAAGCTCCCGCTGGTTAAACCAATTGGAAATGAATTTTCCGCAAACCGGAATCATCATTCCTTCACCGAATCCAAGAATGACCCTGCTGATTAAAAACATCTCATAAGATGTTGCCAAACCGCCTGCAATCATAGTCGCAGTCCAAATGAGCAGCCCGAATACAGCTGTTTTCCGAGGACCTGCCTTATCAATAATAAAGCCCCAAAAAATGTTTGAAACCGCATAGGAGATTGTAAAGATAAAAGTTATTATGCCAATTTTGGCATTTCTGTCTGCCCCAGTAAGCCCCAGATCACTAAGGAAGCCGGGATCCGTTTGAATAACCGAGATTCCCAGTTTATCAATTTGTCCAAAAAACCAGAAAAAGAATATAGGCACTGCAATATACAGCCATCTTTTGTTCCCTTTCAGCATTTGTGATCCCCTTTCAAGATTAATGAAATCGCTTTCAAATGCATTATTCAAACATTATACTTTATAAAAATATCTCTTTTGAGTGGTAGATTTTGCCCTCCCTTCAGTCATTCTATGTTTTATATACAAAACAACGTTTACCACTTAGTAATAGTGTAAAGTTTTTCGAAAATTGAGTCAATGATATTTTTAAATTTGTTTTGTTTGCTAAATAGTGTTTTATATACAAAACAAAAAAGCTTGCAGCAGGTGCAAGCTTTTAATCATTCTTTTATTTATAGATGATATCCCATATATCCTGATAACTTTTTCGAAATCTCAAGCACTTTAGGGAGTGCTACTTGTTCAATAAACTCATCATGGAATGTTGTCTCTGTTGCTACAACATTAATCGCCGCCATGATATTGCCAGTTTTATCAAATATAGGTGCCGCTACTGACTGAATCCCATGGTGAAGCTCTCCTTTTGTAATCGAGTATCCATTTCTTCTGATGATTTCAACTTCATTTTGAAAATCTGCCAGGGATGTTTTGGTCCGATCAGTATAAGGCTTCAATTCAGATCCATAAAAAAGCTGCTTCAGCTTTTCCTGTGACTGATAGGCAAGCAGCAATTTTCCATTTGCTGTTGCATGAGCGGGAAGCCTCAATCCGATATTAACATTTATAGCGGATACTCCTCTGACAGGAGCACTGCCAACATACACCACTTCATGCCCATCCAAAATAGATAAATGGCAGGAAGCCCCTGTTTCATCTCTTAATGTTTCCAAATATGGCTGGGCAATTTCAGGAAGTTTTAGCGTACTTAAATAGGAAAAGCCCAATTCTAATACCTGGGGCGTTAAACTATATCTTTTTGAATTTTCGTCCTGGTCAAGATAACCAAGTGATTGGAGAGTATATAATAATCGATACGGAACTGTTCGGCTTACATTCAATTCTTTTGCAATTTCAACCAATGACAGTGTTGGACGGTCTTCATTAAAGAGCTTTAGGATTTCCAGCCCCCGTACCAGGGCATTGGCGTTATATCGCTCTTTCTCCTCTTTAGCCATACAGGTCACCCCCTATTTACTTTTTTACAAAAACCACGTTAGAAACAAGTAATATTTCTCTATGGTTACCTTTCTGCCAGTTCTTCTTTTTTGTATGCCCCTTTAAGGAAATTCAAAATAAGAGCATTAAAATAGTCCGGATCCTCCTGATAGCATAAATGCCCTGTTTTGGGAATGGTTTTCAGAATGGAATTAGGGATATACTGATGGAATATTTCTGATTCGCTTACAGGAGTCACTTTATCCAATGCCCCGCAAATAACAAGGGCAGGAACAGAAATGGAAGGTAAAATATCCATTTGATTTAAATTTGAAAGAGAAAAGGCAACAGAGCGATAACCCATCGGCCTGACCTGGGACATGATCCGTTCTGCCTCCCGCTTTACTTCCGGATTCGGGTTAGGAGCAAGAAGTTCTTTTACTCTTAATTGGGCCAATTCCTTCGGATGCAAAGTATCAATATTATGTAATCGATTCCTCAGCTTTCTTTCGTTTTCCTCATGGCTCTGCCCCGCTGCACCGCGTGTGGGATCGGCTATTATTAGCCTGTTCACCCTGGCAGGATATCGGCTGCAGAAATCCAGAGCAATGGCTGAACCCATTGAATGGCCTAAAAGATTAACCGTTTTATACTGCAAACCGTCAATAAAACCCTTCAACACCTCAGCAAATTGGCTGAACTGTGTAAATTCCACCTTGGGATCTGAACTTTTTCCATAGCCGGGCGCATCCCAGGCAATAACAGTAAATTCCTTACTAAGCCCTTCCAGCTGATTCTTCCAGGATTGTGAATTGTTTCCCAGCCCATGAAGAATAACCAGCGGTTCACCATTTCCTTCTGCTTGATAATGGATAGTTAAATCATTAACATTAATATAGGGCATTTTATTACCTCCACATATGTTTGTTTTGTAAGTAAAACATCGTTTCGGTTACCCTTATCATAAAACAAATTCTGGAATAGTCAACAGAATAATCGAAAAATTTTAGTTGTTAGCTATAGGCATGTTCTAAGACACTAACACAACAGAAAACCCGATCATCTGTGATCGGGTTAGTAACTTTGATAAAAGCTTAAAGTGACAATTATTGACCTTGTGCTCCACTTGTCGTGACTTTTCGCACGTGATCTTCCTCGAAGCTGTTTTTTCTGGCTGCCTCTACTTTGTCCTCCAATAACTCCTTTTGGTCAACCTGGCCAGATGGACTATTGTTTTTCTTTGACATGATTACATTACCCCCAAAAATAATATTTTGTTACCCGCTTATTTTGGTTTGTTTTAGTAAAAATAAACATCTATATTGATTGCATACTGAAGAAATTGCCGGTCAGAAATCCTTTTGTAAACTATAACTTTTCTTAAGTTGACAAACTAGTATGTTAACCATAAAATAAAAACAGTTAACCTATTAATCTGAATTGGAGAGGTATTATGAAAGTTAAAGAGATGACATACGTAGCCTTATTTGCAGCGGTAATGGGAGCACTCGGTCTTGTTCCTCCAATCATGCTGTCCTTTACCCCCGTACCGATTACCCTTCAGACACTCGGTGTCCTTTTGGCCGGCGGTATTTTAGGTGCCCGGCTTGGCGGAATCAGCATGGCCGTATTTTTGCTTCTGGTTGCTGCAGGTGCACCACTATTATCAGGAGGCCGCGGCGGCATCGGTGTATTCTTCGGGCCCAGTGCAGGATATTTGTTTTCCTATCCGCTTACCGCATTTGTTATTGGATATTTACTCTCACGCTTCAAAACGTTAAAATTAATGAATATCATGCTAATCAACCTGACTGCCGGCATATTCCTCATCTATCTATTTGGAATCCCTGTTCAGGCTTTTATGATGGATATACCTCTCGCAGAGGCAATCAAACTTAGCCTGGTCTATATTCCTGGAGATGTATTGAAAGCAACTCTCGCCTCGTTACTGGTCTACCGGCTAATGAAGCACCCCATTATCAATAAACAATTTTCTAAATCTCTGGAGACACTATAAAGTGTCTCCTTTTCGATAAGGAGAGAAGTACCATTGACGAATATTACATCCAATATTAATAAATACGCCGAAAAATCTCCAAACAAATCGGCAATCATTACAAAAAGCCAAACTGTAAGCTATCAAGAGTGGAGCTCTCTTATCAGCAAAACGGCCAACTGGCTTCATTCCTTTTCTGCTCCCAATAAAACTGCCGCAATTATGCTGCCCAATGGAATTCCTTTTCTGCAATTATTCACAGGTGCCTCCATGGCTGGATGGACAGCTGTGCCTTTCGACTTAAAATGGAAGGCCGAAGAACTTAGGGAGCGGATCGAAATTTCCAGTCCTTCCATCGTCATCACAGATAGAGAATCCTATGAACAGATTGACCGCCTGCACACTTCCGTTATTATCTGGGATGATGCCCTGGAGGATATCAGCGGTCAAAGCACTTCATTTTCGATAGACTCGGAGAGCAACCCTCCGTTTTATATGGGGTTTACTTCCGGCACCACGGGAAGCCCTAAAGCATTTATCCGTTCCCATCATTCCTGGAAGGCAAGCTTTGAGGTAAATACTCATGATTTTAACATGAATGAAGAGGAAAATGTCCTCATTCCTGGAGCTCTCATCCACTCTCATTTTTTATATGGAGCAGTAAGTACCCTTTGTACGGGTGGAACGGTTCATTTGCTTGAAAAATTCAGTGCAGCCCAGGTTCTATCATCCATCACGGAGCACCCTATCAGTACCCTTTATACAGTTCCAACCATGGTTTCTGCTATTTTAAGAGAAAAAAGAATCATAGAGAAACCGATTAAGATCTTTTCTTCAGGTGCGAAATGGGATGAAGCATCAAAGCTGGAAATCTGCAAAATATTCCCCCGCCTCTCCATGATCGAATTTTATGGTGCCAGTGAATTGAGTTATGTAACGTTCCTTGCGGATGAAGATATAGATGGATCAGTCGGAAAGCCCTGCCATGGAGTGGAAATTGAAATTAGAGATGCAGACGGCAGGAAGCTGGCTCCATATGAAACTGGAAAAATATTTGTCAGGAGCGAACTCATTTTTGATGGATACTTAATAAATAACACAGTACAGAGCATTCAGGATGAGTATGGCTGGGCCACCGTTGACGATATGGGGTATGTTGATGATAAGGGTTATTTATATATCAGCGGACGGGAAAAGAACATGATCTTATATGGAGCTATTAATATCTTTCCTGAAGAAATTGAGAAAGTGATCAGCTTGCACCCGGATGTTGTGGAGGTTGCTGTAATAGGTCTGGAGGATCCATATTGGGGGCAAATTGCAGCTGCCGTCATAAAAGGCAGCACAACTGCCCTTGAATTGAAACGCCTGTGCAAAGAACATTTAGCTTCATATAAGGTCCCGAGAAGATGGATTTTCACTGAAGAAATGCCATACACAGCAGGAGGAAAAATCGCTCGGGCCCAGCTGAAGGATTCTATCGAAAGAAAGGTGATCAGCCATTAAGAGAGCCGTGATTGTACAAGCAAAAAGAACACCAATTGGAAAAGCAAATGGCATGCTGAAGGACTTCGGGCCACATGAACTGGCTGTCACGCTGTTAAAATATCTGGCTGAAGGCCTGGAGGAAAAAATTGATGATGTCATTTTAGGGAATGTCGTGGGACCTGGCGGCAATATCGCCCGCTTGTCTGTACTGGAAGCTGGACTCCCACTGTCCGTTCCGGGGTTAACTCTGGACAGACAGTGCAGTGCCGGCCTCGAAGCCATTCGGCTCGCATGCCATCTTATCCAGGGCGGTGCGGGTACTTGTTATATAGCTGGAGGTACGGAAAGTGCCAGCACCTCCCCATTTTCTAAAAGAGCACGTTTCTCACCTGACGATATTGGAGATCCGGATATGGGCGCCGCTGCGGAAAATGTTGCAGATAAATACAGCATATCAAGAGAAGATCAGGATACCTATGCCCTATTAAGCTATGAACGGAGCTGGAAAGCTTTTGAAAATGGAATCCTGGCAGATGAGCTGATTCCTTTTGGAAGCCATACATACGATGAAGAGTTTCTTAAAAAAAGAAAAATGGATAGTCTTTTAAACCGTGCTAAGCCAATATTTAAAAAGTATGGCACTGTAACAGCAGCCAATAGCTGCGGCATACATGACGGTGCATCTGCTGTGCTGGTGATGGAGGAAGAAACCGCCATAAAAAATGGATACAGGCCGATCCTGCGTTTTGCGGATAGTGAAGTATCCGGGGTAAATCCCAACTATCCGGGTATTGCCCCTGTTCCGGCAATCCAGGATATTCTGGAACGAAATTACTTAACCATCGACGATATCGATTTGATCGAAATTAATGAAGCCTTCGCCTCCAAAATAGCGGCCTGCTCCAATGAGGTATCTATTCCATATGAAAAACTGAACGTTAATGGAGGGGCTTTAACAATAGGCCACCCCTATGGAGCTTCCGGCGCTGTAATGGTGACAAAATTATTTTATGAAGTGCAGAGAAGATCTGACTGCAATTATGTACTGGCTGCCATTGGAAGCGGAGGCGGCGTCGGTGTTGCTATTTTGTTTGAAGTGGTGGAATAAAAGCTTGAAGATAGCCTGGAGACGTGTTATTCCAGGTTATTTTTTGGCAGGATATTCATCAGAAACCGACGTAATAGCACAATTTTATCAACTGCTAGCACATTGATAGTCGACAAATATCAACTGATATCACGTGGATAACTCTTTTTGTTAAAGCAAATGTGTTTAATCAGCTGCCTTAATCAGCGCATATGCGCCAATAACCGCACCGATGAATTCCAGCCATCCCCCTGCAGCCAGCATGACTCTTTTTTGAATACTTTCTTCATCTTCTATAAGAATTCCGATAGCATCGAGAACTGCCGCTACTGAAATTAATGAGTAGCCAAGTGCTTCCAGACTGCTGAGAAATTGATTTTCCCCGTATTCAACAGCTTCCGCTTCCAAAGCTGCACCCACGGATTGAATCGTACTTCCCAGTGCATTGAAGCCTGACACAGAAACTGAAGGATTTTGAATTTCGATATTGTTTGCAGCGGTGTTGATGGAGTTTCCGCCTGCCTGTGTAAAGCTCCCGATAATGCCATATAAATCTGTATCTTCATTTCCTTCGGCTAAATGAATTCTTCCAAACCCCTGGAAGCTGTTGCCAACCGCCTGGACTCCATTTCCGTCCCGTATCAATTTTTTGTTGAGATTGTTTTGATCCGGGTCTATGGTTTCACCAACGGCAGAAATAAATGTGCCCACAACTAGCAAATACGCTCCAATTGTTAGTAGCTCATCTCCGTCTAGATACATGCTTACCCCTCTCTACAAAAGTTCTTCATTTAGCCACACAGAAGATTTTGAGTCTGGTTCATTGTTTTCCTCACTGCCCTCAGTATCAGGGTCATGGTTTACCTCGCTGCTCTCAGTATCAGAATCCTGATTTTCGCCCTCAAGCACACCGATTAGGGATAAGACGGAACCGACCGCCTGAATCCAGCTTCCAATGGCAATAATTTTATTAGAGCTATCTCCTGGTCCACCACTCTCTTTTTCCCTGAGATTGGCCGTACCTCCAATTGACTGAAGTGAATTTCCTATAGATTGAAGCAGGTTGCCATTTATATTAAAAGCCTGGCCGGGTGCAGTGGGATCTTCCAATTCTTCTCCAAGTGCAGCCGCTCCTCCAAGAGCCTGAAGCCAGTTCCCTGTGATTACTAATTTCTCCTCATTTTCATCCTCCAGATCTAAAGTTAAGCCGGCAATAACAATACTGTTGCCAATTGCCTGTATCTCATTGCCGAGCTTATCAAGTGAAGGTCCTATTTGCCCGTCCGCCTGAAGCGCGTTGCCTGTTCCCTGCAGGGTGTTTCCTACGATATCAAGGCCCTCAAATAATTTATCCATTTTTTCTGACGTTGCGGGTATGGTTGAGACAGCAGAAATGATCGTACCGATGGCAGCTAAAGTGGCTCCGACGACCTCTTTTAGTTGATTGTCCATAACATACTCCTTAGCTGACGTATGATTAATTGTATTCATTCAATTCATAATGGGTGCGGAGTGAAGATGGTGAAGTGGTTTGAGAGTTTGAATAGGGAATTATTTAATTAATGAGGCTTAACTAAATATATAGCTAAGTAAATTTCGAGATTAAAAAGAGCATTTATGCAAATCGGATTCCGCAGTGCCTGTACACTAAGTACAAATTTAGATGTATTTTCTTAATAAGCTCTGTCCATGCATTTTAAATAGAGTTGAGGATTCCGATTTAGATAGATTATTGTGAACATAGTGCGAATTTAAGTTAATTCAATGATTTTTCTGTGCGATTTGACTGAATTCCGTATGTTTAGCTTATTTATGTGTGCCTGTTGCCCCAACTATATGCGCTTAAACTTGATTTCTGTGCGGATAACCATGTTTTATGTGCGCATAGCCCTAATTTATGTGCGAATAATGAAATTTCTGTGCGCTTAGCTTGATTTCTGTGCGCTCGGCCGAGCTAAGCTATATTTCTAAGTGCCTACACCTATGCAATAAAAAAAGCCGAATTCCATAGCTTTGGAAAAGTCGGCTTCTATTATGTCTAATTTGTTTAGAGTTTGTGCTGCGCTATTATTTAGCAGCACGCCACCCTGAGCTTATACTAAATAAATTTGAAGAAAAAGGCGATTGAAAATGCCGCCTTTCAACTCCTTAATGAAGGTGGAGTAAAGGATTTAAAAGTAAGGGACATCGCAAAGTGCGCTGGGACTTCTCCAGCATCAATCTATAATTATTATGGGAGTAAAGAGAACTTAATTGTAGAAAGTCTGAAATCATTTTATTAGAAAGAATATCAAAAACTAAAACAGCTGGTCGAAAGTGATGATGTGTTTATAAATCAGCTGCATAACTATTTCCTTCAAAAGCCTAAAAACACCAATTTGTTCAGGGAAGATATCATTAAAGAAACTTTAAATGAAAATAGTGAATTAAATAATGTGGTAAAAGAATATCAGGCATTAATTCTCCCCCTTTTTATCCGGTGGATTGAAAAAGGACGCAAACAGGGATATATAAAAGAAAACATTACAAATGATATGGTAATGATTTACTACCAGTTGATGACGAAATCAATCGAGCATCTATTTCGAAATTTACCAGAGGAGCAAGATAAGGAAAAAATATATAAAGGAATTATAGAAATGTTTTTCTATGGTTTTATCGAAGAAAAATGAACATCAGCATTAATAAGGAAATCAGCTTATTTATGTAAAAAATGAATCTAAATCAATTTCGCCATTTATTTAGCTAGTTCCAAATCATAAAATTAATAATACTAAATCATTACTAGTGTTTTACTATGTTAGAAGGTAAAACAGGGACTTTGCATGCGCCTGGAGCTAACATTTATTAAGAAGTAAGGGGTTCAGGCCCCCTGCTGCTAATGATTCATGGTGGAGGCGGAGAAGCTGAGAAATTTCAAAGGGTTGCCGACAATCTTGCTGATAGATACTCTGTTGTTACGTATGACCGCCGCGGGCACTCCCGGAGTATTCTTGAATATCCAGACGAGGACTACAGTATACGCCGGCACAGCGATGATGCTCACCTGCTGATTAGCGAACTGGCAACTGAACCGGCATTCGTATTTGGCAGCAGCTCCGGTGCTGTCATTGCCCTCGATTTATGCATCCATCATCCGCCTTAATACCTCACGAACCAGTTTTAGTTCAGCTATTATCAGGAGATGAACTCGAACAGGCAAAGTGTTTTTTAAAATCTCTGCAAAAAAATCAGCAAAAAGAAATATTAAAATTACTGGCATCATCTGAACTCGATAATAAAGATTCCGAACTTACAAACCGTCTTTTAAGTAATTCAACTTACTTTGCTGAAAAGGAAATTCTAGGAATACTCAACTATACATTAGATAGCCATGCACTTAAGATTGCACTAACCTCTTCGCTGTTTCAGGTACTTCCTGCAGCCGGCAGGGCTTCACGGGAATCTTTCACTTATGGATGCTCGATTTTATTACCTCAACAGCTGGAAACAAACTTCATTGAGTTCCCTGGTCATCATGGGGGTTACAATTCAGAGGTTCATCATGAGTTTGCTGAGAAGCTGCATGATGTTATTTGCCGTAATCGAGGCGAGAATTGAATATCAAAAGATCAACACTCAGCAACAGCATAATCTGAGCGCTGATCTGGATGATTTAATAACAAATCATTGCATATCTATTTACGAGCTTTGGCTGCCTTTTCAAAAATTAATGCTCGCCCTCTGTATAAATTTGAAAGTTCACTCCAAATTTATCAATTACACTGCCATATGAAGGGCTGAAGAATGTTTCCTGAAGAGGCATGGTTACTTGCCCGCCCTGCTGAAGTGCATCAAAAAATTTCTTCGATTTTTCAGGGTCTGATGTAGAAAGGCAGATTGTCACCTGGTTCCCTGTTTGATGATTCTGGCCAGGGAATGTGTCGCTAAACATGAGTTCGTTCTCCCCAACCTTTATTGTGGCATGCATAATGCGGTCCTTGGCTTCTTCCGGAAGAGGATATTCAGGGTTTTCAGGACCTTCCTCAAACGTCTGCTTATACAATACTTCTGCCTCCAGCGCTTCTCTGTAAAATTCAATTGCTTCATTCGCATTTCCGTCCATCACTAAATAAGGTATCACTTTCACTGTCATTCTCATCAGCCCCTAAAATAGTTTTATTTTTCTTAAAACTTACTACAGATTGATTTTACAACAAAGAACACATGTTCGCAATAATTATTTTTAAAAAAACGGTCTACTTTTCTCCCTAAGTTTATATTTTATAGAAATGGTGCTGGAACTTGTACCACATTCTATAGGCAAAGGTGAGATGAGAATGTTTGCGGTCTATTATCTTGATGGGAAAAATGTTTTATTAAATCAGCTTCGCAAAAGTGTTCCACATGAGGGTGAAGAGGTCAGAATCAAGGGGCGCAAAGGAAAAGTAACCAGTGTAATGGCAGTGGAGGAAAGCAAAATTCATGTACAGGTAGAACTTGAAAGTGTAAACAAAGCGAAGCTTGCGGCAGCAGATGATAAAAAGAAGAAAAAGAAAAGATAATAGAAACCCGCAGAAATCTGCGGGTTTCCATGTTAATGCAGGTCTGCTCTAATCTCCTGCATTTTTTTTCTGACCAGGGGATAAAAGTTATTTTTAGCGCTGTCAGTGGAATTCCCGCCGAAGAACATAGTGCCGGGACAGGTTTTAACTGCATGGCCCCGGGAGTTATCCAGGACTCTTTCCCCCGTGTTTATATCCCACCAATGGTGATAGGTGATGCTGTCAATGGATGGCGTCAGGCCATATTTCAGCATGAGTAGAGCTGTGACGGTCACAATCGTTTCTTTCTGTTCAGCCGTCATTTGATCAGAGTCAAAATCGCCAATATTTTCGATTGCTATGACATCCGCTTCTATCCTGTGCATTATCTCTTTATTCTTCAGGCCGAAGGAGCCCTCTGGTGCTAAATCAAATGGCCGTCCGACAGCCACCGTTCCATCCGGGAATGTGGTCAGCTGCTGGCTGATCATCTTCCACTTCATTCCGCTGACATGATACTCCTCCATCCCCTTCATAATCGCAAAATGATTCTTGCCATTGAACTGCTTGTAGGATGGCCTGTAGGTGTGATGCTGCTGAACCTGGGCCACTTTTCGTTTGAATTTGTGATTGAAAATCCATTCCTGGAATTCCTCTCTTGTCATAAGGACAAACTTGCCATCCATAGCCATTTTCTCAGGTGCAATTTTTATCTTTTGCCCCGCATGTAACGCATCGGAGGACAGTCCATTTGTTTCCCTGATAATCTGTATACTTGAATCATATTTATCCGCCAGCCCCCAGAGTGTATCTCCTGGAGCCACGTTATGAAAGATTGGGACACGCAGTTTTTGCCCAGCAATTAGTCTGTCTGACTGCAGGCCGTTATATCGTTTTATGTCCCCTTCTGCTGATCCATATTTTTTAGCGATGATTTTCAGGGTATCCCCCTTCTTTACTTCATAGATATGGCTCGGGCTGTTTTCGGCATGTGCAGTGCTCCCAATTATTTGACAGAATACTGCGAGACTGAGGAAAAAAATCATGCATTTTTTCATACTGAATGTCCTTTCCATCCGGTTTTTAATATTTTTGTATAACGAATGAAAATTATCCTCTCTTTTTGGCATGATAATGAAAACCGCAGGGTATTTTCTATAGCAGGTAAAAACGAAAGGTGTGTATCAGCATGAATAATTTCTTCTCAGAGATCTGTGTGCCCATTCAGACTCCATTTGGATTTAAACCGGCTGAACAAGAACCATTTGATTTTACGTTCGACCGGAAAGACGTCTTTATCGACTGCCAGATCGAAAAGGATGGGCAGGTATATGACATCAGCCAGGATGACAATGGCCAGTGGTATTTATTCAAGTCATTTGGATGTGATTCTCTTGATGAACTTAAGCTTTCCAGGCAGATTTTCAGACCGCCCTATTTACATAACGAGAATTTGCCTCTAGTGGATTTAATGGAGGGAGCTGATATTCATCCTCTTTATGAAGGCCATGACAAAGCCTACGGCCATGCACTGGCTCTTACTGATAATCTCTCATCTGTTCCCGCTTTCCGGCAGGCAAGACTGGCAAATTATGATGGCTCTGATGACCCCACCATTATAAAAAGAATTCATTATATCCAAAACGAATACAAAGAAGAAAGCACCCGGTTTATTTCCGGCTTTGAAACACGTTCTTTTGCAACGCTTACAGAGAATGAATATTATGCACGAGAAATTCACCTGCCGAAAAATGCACGAACCTATTTGAAGCTTTTTGTTTACTTTTCCAGATATGGCAGACTTCCTTCACAGCAGATGATGCCGCGTTTCCTGGCCAATTTATGGGCTTCTGCACAGACCTTGAATACTTCAGCCAATTCTGCCCTCTATAAAATGGAAGAAATAGAAGCACAATAGGGCCGCTCCTCCTAATCCCAGCGGGCCCCTCCATTTTAACCGGATGTCCCCATTTCTTTTATTGAAACATCAATGATGAATTTTACCGGTACCTCGCTAAACGTGGCATCCCAATTATTTTTAACCTTATTCCACTCTTGAGGGTAGCTGATTTGAAGGCTTTTTCCAAATCCGAGCACATCCATTTTATACTCTTTCTGCGTTTTCTCTAATACCTTTTCCGCCAGACGCCTAATCTCTTTTTCCGTAGCTTTCTCTGCTTTTTTCATGTTCTTTTCGTCAAATGACTTTCTGTTAATATCCCATTGCTCCGCTATACGCCCCTCCGTTTCAATTTTAACCGTGAACGAAATCGACCCTTTATTTACTGAAGGCTTAATTTTACTTTTCATTGACATACTTTCATACACAATGGGCTGGCGGGTCTCTTCATCGTAGCTATTTACAAGCCCGCCTTTTCCTTTCCCTTTTATCCAGGTCACGCCTTCAACCTCTTTATCGTCCAGAAATGCACGGAGGGTTTTCGTTTTTCCATCAATCATAGCAGCGCCTGAAAGCTTTCTGCCGTTCTTTTCTGCCGCAACGGACTGTAAAAGAAAGCTATTTCCTGAATTCAGCAGCCCTTCTATTTTAGCCATTGGCATATGTGTAAGGATTTTCGTGGTTCGATCCGCACCCTGTATCATTTCAACAAGCTGGATTGCAGGTATTACAGTGGGTTCGGCTGATTCCAGGGTTTTACTCGCATTTCCTTCAGCAATAACAAAAAGGGTACTTGGACGTAATTCCTGTTCCCGGCGAAAAAAATCAAGCACCTGTTCAAGATTGTAGCTGCGGGCAAGTTCTTCACCAAGAACGACGATTTTTGCATGTTCACCAAAAGCACGTTTGTCAGATTGCAGAACCATATTTCTTAAAGCTGGTATAACCGCATCGCCTGTTTCGGTTATATTTTTATAGGGTCTCACTTGTGCTTGCCCGCCATTTGTGGCATTATTGGCTGTCTCTGCCGTAACCAGCTGATTCGTCAGCTTGAAAACATTGCCAGTATCCTGTTCATTGGTTTCCAAATCAACTGCCGTAGCTATGATCAGGCCAAGGTCCTCAATTTCTTTGCTGCTCCAGCAGCCAGTTAATGTAATGAAGACTAGGGTCAAAGTTAAAAAAAGTTGTACAGCCTGTTTTCGCCTCATGCTTTAACACCCTTTATTTTTGAAATGATAAGCAGAACGAAGGGCAATAAAACAAATAATAAAAAGGCGGTGATTCCAATCATGTCGCCCATCGCAAAAACTTCATTCATGTTGCGCGGAATCATGCCCATCAGGTAGATAACAGGCAGAAGGGCAAATTGAATGGGTCCGATCTTCTTTTTTGAGATTTGTGCAAGGCCCAGGGAAGCGGCATAAAAAGTGATGGTGAAGGTGGTAAAGATCTGCATGATCCAAATAATCAGCAATAAAGACTCAAATCGTTCGAAAATGAGGCCTTGAATTTCAAAACTTCTAATCAGATCGATCGTTGGCCAGGTTTTTGTTACTACTCCATCTACAGACAGCGCTCCTATAACCATCACCACTGTCATCAAATAAAAGCACATCGAAGTTCCCGTCCCAATTAAGACAACCTTTACTGCCTGTGATGGCTTATCCATAAATGCAACAATAATAAGCATAATTTCAATTCCCAAAAATGCGAAAACGGTTGTACCCACACCTTTTACCAGAGGCATTATACCTGAACCTAAAACGGGACGGAGGTTATCCAGTTCAAAGATCCCAAAACTCATGCTGATGACAATCAAAAAGATGATGACCGTAATCGGAAGAATCAGCTCAAATAACCGGGCAATGGGATCAATGCCGCCAGAGATCAGGTAAAGCCCTATCCACATAAAAGGCATAATGATGGCCCAAATCGGAGTGCCTTCAAGCAAAAATAAACTGGTTACCTCTGAAAGTACCCTTACCTCATACGCAGCCAGGCTAAAAAAATAAATGACCATGAGCAAACTGAGAAAAATGCCTGCCCATTTGCCTGCAATTTACTGACTGTATTTATAAAAGGTTCTGCCAGGATATCTTTGACTGAGCTTTACGATGATAACGCCTGCACACATAGCCAAAAGGCCCCCCAGAATAACGGTTATCCAAACATCAGGCGAGTTTATTTTTTCTGCAGCAGTTCGCGGAAGCGTAAGTATGCCTGCAGCAAGAATATAATTAACCAGTATGACTGCTGCTTGTACACTTGATAGCTTTTCCTTGGAACCGATTTTCAAGCAAATGACCTCCTGTGAATCAGATTAGCCTTTCCTGCCGGGATCTTTTGGACTAAGCATACTTGGCCTTTGTTTCAATACTTTTAACGGAAAACGTATGATAAAGTCCTTCCAGTCGCTTAGACGATATGGGACCGCCAGGCTGATATAGGGAACACCAAAGCTTTTGAGCTTGACTAAATGGCTGCTGAGCAAAAGGAAAAACAAAATCACTCCATACAACCCAAACACAGCAGCAAAAAACATACATCCAAATCGAAGGTAGCGCAGGGAAATCCCCAGGCTGTATTCCGGAATAGCAAAGGATGAAATAGCAGTAACCGCAACGACAATAACCATAATCGGGCTGACAATGCCGGCTGAAACTGCTGCCTCTCCAATAATTAAAGCACCGACAATGCCGATTGCAGGACCAATCGGCTTCGGCAATCTAAGCCCGGCCTCACGAAGAATTTCAATGGCCACCTCCATGATCAGAGCTTCTATTATGGAAGGAAATGGCACTCCATCTCTGGTGCCGATTATGGACATAGCTAATTTAGTCGGAATCAGACCCTGATGGAACGATACGAAAGCGATGTAAAGTGCCGGCCCAAAAAGCGAAACAAAGATCGCAACAAAACGCAATAATCGAATGAGTGAGCCGGAAACCCACCGTTCATAATAATCCTCAGAAGCTTGAAGCATCATGCTGAATGTGACAGGAACCAGGAGTGCAAATGGGGTGCCATCAAGGAGAATGGCCACTCTTCCTTCCATTAGAGCAGCCATTACCCTATCAGGCCGTTCCGTATTCTGCACCTGGGGAAATGGACTAATGTAATTGTCCTCTATAAGCTGTTCGACATACCCTGATTCCATCACATGGTCGATGTCAATTTCCCTGATTCTTGTTTTTACTTCCTCAACAATGGATGGATTTGCAATATCTTCAATATAAGCAACAATAAGATCCTTTTTGGTGCGCTTTCCTACAATGAACTTGGAGAACGTAAGCTTAGGTCCGCCATTCTTCCGCAAAAGAGCTGTGTTATCACAAAGGTTTTCATTAAAGCCTTCACGAGGCCCTCTGACAGCCTGCTCGGAAACAGGCTCTTCAATACTTCGTGTTTTCCCCTTTGCTGTTCCTAACACAAGCATCTCTGAGGAACCATCCAGGAGAAGAACAGCAAAGCCCTTAAATATATGCGGTATCGTTTCATTTATCCTGGCGGCTGTTTGAACATCGCTAAGGAAAAGAATATGTTTTTTTATATTATCAATGGTATATCTCTTTTTTTCATCAAGCCGGCCATCATGCTGTATATCTGTAAACCCATGCATTAGCGACTTTATGATATATTTATCAATCAGATCTTTATCAGAAAGGCCTTCAACAAAAATCAGTACGCCTTGAACATTTGTAAGCCCAAGATTGAACCCGCGAAAATGGACGTCTGAATTATGGCCGATTTCTTTTTTAAATGCCTCCAGATCCCTTTGTAAATCACCAGATAGTCTGTCCGGAACTTCATTTTCATTCATCATGTCATGAATGGTTCTGGTTTTTAATGGTTTCTTTCTTACCCGGAAGATCTTCATTTTGGCGAACCATCCTTTGAAGGCCCAATTTTCCTGAAGAATGCTGAAATTCCTAGTGGTACAATCAGGACGGCAAAACTCTGCAAATATATCTCCCATTCAGGCAGATGGGAAATGACGGTTTTCCACATTTTACTCACCCTTTAAATTACCTAAAATATACTGCATTATGTAGTTAGGCTTCCACTTCTTGCCTATAAACATCCATTCAAATATCTTTTTTTCAGGCAGGCACCCTGTTTCGCCACAAAGAGCCATTTTCCGACCTTCCGGCGCAGGAAAAGTCTAATCCTGCGCTTTCCCGAGAAATATACAATGTTGATAAAGCGCTTACAATGCTGAAAAGCATAGATTTGGGAGAGTTGAAAACAAAAAAAGCAGGGAAATCATTTCCCCGCTCATTTGCCGTCCGTTATTTGTTTTAATATTTCATAGGAACGCTTTTGTTTTTCTTCATCATAGATATATGATACCGCCATGATTTCATCCACATTATACATACTCTGGAACTGCTCCAGCTGCCCTTTAACTGTTTCTTTGCTGCCCATCAGGGTCACGCTTGACATTCCCTCTGCCGCTTCCTTCTCCATTGGGTTCCAGATAGAATCCAGGTCCTCCACCGGAGGGCTCAATTTCATGGAAGTTCCTCTGACCACGTTCAGGAAGAACTGTTTCATCGTCGTTGACAGGTATTCAGCTTCCTCATCCGTTTCTGCCGCAATGACATTTAAGCAGACCATCATATATGGTTTATCCAGAAATTGTGAAGGCTTAAAGTTGGCACGGTAAATCCGGATGGCGTCCTCCATCCATCTTGGAGCAAAGTGTGAAGCAAATACATAAGGAAGCCCCAGCTCAGCAGCCAAATACGCTGAATCTGTCGAAGAACCAAGAATATAAATGGGAATGTTTGTTTCAACCCCCGGGTGTGCTTTCACATAGCTCTGCTCCTCTAAAGGGCCAAAGTATGTCAGCAGCTGCTTCACATCCTCAGGGAATGTATAAACAGAGTCATTCTTTGAAAGGCGAAGCGCATTAGCTGTCATCATATCCGTGCCAGGTGCCCTTCCAAGTCCCAAATCGACCCGATCCGGATAAATAGTTGCCATCGTTCCGAATTGCTCAGCAACCACTAATGGTGCATGATTCGGCAGCATAATTCCACCGGAGCCAACGCGGATCTTCTTTGTATGCTCCAAGGCATGCTTTATTAAAATGGCAGTAGCAGAGCTGACCAGTGTAGGGGTATTATGATGCTCCGCAATCCAATAGCGCTCGTAGCCCATCTCCTCTGTTGCCTGAGCCAGATCAACAAGATCCTCGATTGCCTGCCTGCTGTCCTTCCCTTCCCTGATAGGTGCCAGGTTCAAAACAGAAACAGGTATTTGTATATTCGTCATTTTATGATCTCCTTTGTGAAGAATTGATTTTATTTTAACAACCGAAATAAATTAAGGAAACTTTAATGCTTAGTGTGAGCAGAATTCATGAAAAGCTGTGGTTTTATGAGGAGTTTCTGCAATGGAGTGGGAAGATATCAATTTAACCGCCAGTGCTTAATACAAAAAATCCAGCCCCCTGCTGTAAGGGACTGGCTATCAGCTTACTCTTAATGGTTCTTCACTTTCAACAGAATCACTGGTTTTTGCCGGTTTTTTCTTATTCAATGCCAGCAGCAGAATCATGCCAAAGATACAGGCAGTACCCGCCCATTGAAACATACCGAATGGTTCGTTCAGCCAGAGTACCGTAGTAAACACTGCGGCCAGCGGCTCCAGGCTGCTTAATAGGCTGGTTTCTGATGGAGACAGCGTTTGGAGACTTTCAATATAAAACCAAAACGCCAGCATCGTCCCAAAAATAATAACGAAAACCAAGTACAGGTATGCTTCAGCCGTTAAGCTGCCGAACTCCATTTTCCAAGGGGGATGGATGAAGCTCAATGCTGTTCCGCCAATCACCATCGCCCAGCCAACCACCACTAGGGAATCATACTCCTTAAGCAGCGGGATGGCATATAACGTATAAAATGCCAGTGCCACGCCGGATAGAATTCCCCATACAATCGCAGGTGACGGTACGGACAGCTGGGAAACAGAACCATTGGTCAATAACAGAAAGCATCCCGCTAAAGCAAGGGAAACGGTCACCATGTCCTGTCTGGTAAACACGGTCTGCTTTCGCAGGACCAGATAAATGATAATCATAGCCGGTGCCAAATATTGAAGCAGCGTGGCCACAGCCGCATTGCCATGATGAATGGATGCCATATAGGTATACTGTACACCCAGCATTCCCGCCAATCCAAAAATCAGCAGCATACCAGCTGCTTTTTTATTCTTCCACACACCAAACACCTGTGAGCGATCTTTGAGTGAAAATTGGACGGCCAAAAGAAGAACACCAGCAATCAGAAGCCGGGCTGTGACAAGCCAATCAACAGATATTCCAAATTCCTGAAAGAGCTTTTGGGCAACTGTCCCGCCAACTCCCCAGAATGAAGCTCCAAATATAACGAGCAGTAAGCCCGTAGTCCTTGAACGTCCTTTCATGTGCGAAGCCACCTTAAATATAATAATAGTGTTATAATAAACCAAATTAATTGATAAAAATAGCTAGATATCATAAAAAAATATAACAATATTGAGGTGGCTTTTATGCAGATTACAGATTTTGAAGTGGATGAAAGCCTGAAGGAAATGACGAAACACAGGACGGTGGTCATCCCTGTTGCCTGCTACGAAACGAAAATTGCAGATAATATCCATGGAAAAATCCCCTTGCACTGGCATGAGGAAATTCAATTTCTCCTGACACTCAAAGGCGACGCCCTGGTTCAGGTCAATGAGGAAAAATTTTCGGTTAAAGAAGGAGACTGCCTTTTCATTAATAGCGGATGTCTTCATTCGGCCCAGGATATTAGCGGTGATTGCGTTTACCTTTGTTTAAATGTATCCCCTCATTTCCTGCTTCCCCAGGAACTATTCAGCAGCTATGTTACTCCATATATTTCAGCCGCCAATCTATCATACCTCGTTCTGGACGGGTGCAAGGAATGGGGGAAAAATATAGTAGACAGCATACTTGAAATCAGGGACTTAATTCATGAGAGTCCGCCATTTTATGAGATGGACATTGCCTGTCTGCTTGCACATATTTGGCAGCAGTTAATCAGGAACGGATTCCAGCTGGAACACACCCGGACTGAGGATGAAAAACACAAGCGGATGAAGGAGATGCTGAATTGGATCCATGAGCATTATGCTGAAAAAGTCACCCTCAGCGATATTGCCAAAGCCGGCAGACTGAGCAAATCGGAATGCTGCAGATATTTTAAAAAGATACTAAAGACCACACCCATTCATTACCTGACTCAGCACCGCCTGCAAAAAAGCCTTCCCCTGCTTCAGGAGCCAGACTCGAATGTTACAGAAGTTGCCTATAAAGTAGGCTTCAACAGCAGCAGCTACTTTATTGAAAAATTCCGCATGACGATGAATATGACACCTTTAGCGTATAAAAAGAAGCGGAACTGAGGTCAGGAAATCGCCAAAGATGGCCCGAACCTTTCCTGGACATGGGGTGAAATCCGGCAATCTAAACTGATAAGATACTCGGCCATGCTTCCCTGAAAAACAACATCTACATTTTCCAGTTCCATAAACTCATGCGGCATAACAAGCGAGGGCGGTTTAGATAATTGGACAATTTCACATCCCTGCAGGACTGTTGCTACAAACTGAGAGCAAAAAAAAGCCTTTTTTCTTGAAAGCTGTTTATTAAACATAATGGCAAAAAGGCCAAGGAGGTTATAATTGTAGTCTTGTTTTTTAGATTCTATCTTATTTATGAGTGCTTTAAGCCTGCTGTGCTGTTCATCTGTAACAGAACAGCTAATAACGGTACATCTGGAGTTGCTAAAAAGTTCACCTCTGGTATTTTCTTGAACAAAACCGCCTATGAATGGATTTTTCGCCGTTTTCCTGCCAAAACTGTACACTTCTTTCAATTCTGGATCAAGTGAGATAGAAGCATGATTATAAGACTTTTTGGTGTACAGCTTAATAAGCCGCGTGAATAACGTTCCGGTATCCGTAAGGAGTATATAGATTTTTTGGTTAGACATAACGCATCTCCTTATCAAAAATATGAATATACTTTTATGATATAGAGATGCGTATTTTAGATTAAGAAGCCTGCGCTGTATTTGGAGATAGGTCTTGAGGCTTAGGGGTAATGGGGGTGGTTGGGACACTATGTTAAGTTAGGACTCTGATTGCCTCTTTTTCCCTTCTTGTGTTCAAAGTTGGCTCAGGTTCTGACTCTAGATGACTCTTTTCTCTTTTTTGTGTCAGAAGTTGGACCAGGTTCTGACTCTAGTTGCCTCTTTTCTCTTTTTTGTGTCCAAAGTTGGCTCAGGTTCTGACTCTAGATGACTCTTTTCTCTTTTTTGTGTCAGAAGTTGGACCAGGTTCTGACTCTAGATGACTCTTTTCTCTTTTTTGTGTCCAAAGTTGGCTCAGGTTCTGACTCTAGTTGACCCTTTTCTCTTTTTTGTGTCAGAAGTTGGCCTAGGTTCTGACTCTACCTGTCTCTTTTCTCCTTCCTGTGTCAGAAGTTGGCCTAGGTTCTGACTCTACCTGTCTCTTTTCTCCTTCCTGTGTCAGAAGGTGGACCAGGTTCTGACTCTACCTGCCTCTTTTCCCCTTCTTGTGTCAGAAGGTGCTTCCGGTTCTGACTCTAGTTGCCTCTTTTCTCCTTCCTGTGTCAGAAGGTGCTTCCGGTTCTGACTCTAGTTGACTCTTTTCCCCTTCTTGTGTTCAAAGTTGGCTCAGGTTCTGACTCTACCTGCCTCTTTTC
>NZ_VCRN01000016.1 GCF_009849585.1 Bacillus sp. ZZV12-4809 | reverse complement strand
GATTGTAGCTTGGAAATTATCTAAAAGAAATGACCTTGAATTAGTGTTAAATACATTAAAGCAATTAGAAGGCAAACCATTAAAAGAACAAGCACTAATTCATTCCGATCAAGGATTTCAATATACAACTAAAGTGTATGAAAATCACCTAAAGAAGTTGAATATTCAAGGAAGTCATTCCAGAAGAGGAAATTGTCATGATAATGCATGTATTGAGTGTTTCTTCTCCCATTTAAAAACAGAGAAGTTGTATTTAGTGCGTCCTAAAACGATTGAGCAAGCTTATTTAGCCATTAAGCAATATATTGATTTTTACAATACTGAACGATTCCAAGAAAAGTTTAACGGCCTTTCCCCAATTGAATATCGTGAAAAGGCCGCAGCTTAGTATACTCTTTTTTTCATTGTCTACTTGACAGGGTTATGTGCATAGAGGGCTCTTTTTTGTTTTGTTTAGCATCCCGTTTTAGGTAAAATAATCAGTAGCTTCCAAAATCGAAAGGATGGTTCTATGGGGCCTATTAAAGATTACTTAAAAGAAAACCTTGATTTACTTTTTGTCGGCTTCAATCCAAGTATTCGATCTGGAGAGACGGGTCACCATTTTGCAAACCCAAATAACCGCTTTTGGAAAATTCTTCATGAATCAGGCATAACTCCCCGTAAATACAATGCAGCAGAAGATTATAAATTATTGGATCTGGGCTATGGAATGACAAATATCGTAGCAAGGCCTACTAAAGCAGCTGATGAAATAACCAGGGAAGAATATAAAGAAGGAAGAGCAGAGCTGATAAATAAAATTTCTGAACTTAAGCCAAAAGTCGTTTGCTTTGTTGGAAAAGGCGTATATCAGGAATACAGCCGCAAAAAAAAGCTGCCATGGGGAATTCAGGAGGAATCTGTAGTTCCCGGCACTATTGACTTTGTTGCACCTTCCTCTTCAGGACTTGTGAGAATGAAAATCGATGAAATCATTCAAATCTATGCTGAGATCCCGAAGCTGTTAAAAACTCTGAGATAGCGATTTGATATAAAACCGACTGCCATTTATAGTCCATATTTCACAAATTCTACCTTTTTATTATTACAAATTCTATTAAATATCACTACCATTGATACTGTTATTAAGTAGTCAGAATTGTTAAAATGTAATTAGCATCAGGAACCGGCTTTAATTAATCTCTTAAGGAGGGAAAGAAATGGAGCAATCTGTTCGTGTCATTCCTTATAAGGTGATTCAGCAGGAAGAGGATGTTAATGAAGTTCCAAGTGGCGTGGAGTTGATTCAAGCGCCGAAGGTTTGGAGCGAATCAAAAGGAAAAGGAATCAAAGTAGCTGTACTGGACACGGGGTGCGACATTAGCCATCCTGATCTGAAAGACCGTGTAGTAGGCGGCCGTAACTTTACTGACGATGATAACAGCGATCCGAATAGTTTCAAGGACTATAACGGCCACGGAACACATGTGGCAGGGACTATTGCTGCACATGAAAATGATGCCGGTGTTATTGGGGTGGCTCCTGAAGCTGATCTTCTTATTGTAAAAGTCTTAAATAAAGATGGTTCTGGACAATACGAATGGATTATCAATGGCATCCATTATGCTATCGAGCAAAATGCAGATATCATCTCCATGTCGCTAGGCGGCCCAGCTGATGTTCCTGAACTCCATGATGCGATTAAAGCTGCTGTAGATAAGAATATCCTAGTAGTATGTGCAGCAGGAAATGAAGGGGATGGGGACGACTCTACCGACGAGTTTGCTTATCCAGGCTGCTATAACGAAGTGATTAGTGTAGGCGCTGTGAACCTCAAAAGGGATTCTTCCGAATTTACAAACTCTCATAATGAAATAGATTTAGTGGCGCCGGGAGAAGGGATACTATCCACCTTTCTGGACGGCAAGTACGCAACCCTCAGCGGTACGTCAATGGCCGCTCCGCATGTTTCTGGGGCTTTGGCCTTAATCAAGGAATTTGCAAACAAGCAGTTTGAAAGAAAGCTTACAGAACCCGAGCTTTATGCCCAATTGATCAGAAGGACGGTTCCGCTTGGCAACTCTCCAAAACTTGAAGGAAACGGACTCGTTTATTTAACCGTTCCAGAGCATTTAGCCGGAATTTTTGAGCAGGAGTTCAATTCAACTGCTCTTAATGCCATATGAGCAAAGTGAATAGTATAACTGCGGAATGGGCAGAGGCTCAGTCAAGGTATATTGAAAGTGTACAGAATGAACCCTATTATAATGCTGAAGAGGATATTATTAATCAAGAGAATTACTATGGCACCCTAGATTTTGAGAAAGAGGATCTTCCGTTAAAGGTTCACGATCTGCTGGTTCGCACCCATGACCGGCACTTGGATTACTCACCTCACCAATACGTATATCCCTGGGTGGACCTGCAGGAGAACCTGAAGCTTAAAAGTTTGTATTCAGGTAAGGGGATGGACCCTCTCAAAGCCATAGACCAGGATCTCAAGCTTCTGCAGACGATTCGTGAAAGAGGCTTACACAGCAATGGAAGAGAACTATTTAACACCGAGCATGTCGTCCCGCAATCATGGTTTGAAGAAAGACAGCCAATGAAAGGGGATCTCCATCATCTTTTTGCCTGTGAGCCGGCATGCAATAGTATGAGAAGCAATTTTCCCTACTTTGACTTTGAAGCCTATGTCCCGGAAATAGGGGCGGCGGGAGTCAGAAGCGGATGCGGAATGGCAGAACAGGAGAAGTTTGAGCCGGAATATGGAAAGGGGATTGCCTCAAGAGCTGTATTCTATTTTGCTGTCAGATATAAAAAAGAACTTTTATTGGACGAGAAGATGGATATGCAGACTTTGCTGAAATGGCATGAAGAAAATCCGGTGACTATATATGAAAAGCATCGAAATGCTGCCATTCAAGCTCTCCAGGGGAACAGAAACCCATTTATTGATTTTCCTGAGCATGCAAAGAAAATGCTAGGATAGTGAACAAACCCGTCTGAACAAAGGCGGGTTTGTTTTCTATTTGAAAACTCTATTCAAATTAGCACCCTGACAAAATTTGGTGATTTATGTTACGATTAGGTTAACTAAATCCCACAATTACTTCATTAAATATTAATAGCGAGGTGTCAAAAGTGTCTAAAGAAATAATGTATATCTTAGTTATGGTATCTATGGCTATATGGATCACCGTATCTAGAGAAGCTGTAAAACCCTCAAAAGAGATAAATTGGCGGAAAATGATTACATTACTGTCAGCAGGGTCTTTATCAGCATTAATTATTACTATAACGCTTTTTCAAAGCCTGCCGTTCTGATGCAGCAGATGAACTCTTCAATAAACCCCAACAGAGCAGAATAGAAACAATAAGAGGAGCTTTCACATGCAGCCATTTACAGAAAAAGTAATTAACATCATTCAAAACATCCCAACAGGAAAAGTCATGACCTACGGACAAATTGCAAGGCTGGCCGGGAGTCCGCGAGGAGCAAGACAGGTGGTCCGGATTCTTCATACCCAAAGTGAAAAGCATCAACTTCCATGGCATCGGGTTGTGAACGGGAAAGGGGAAATTGGATTCAAAGACGAAGAGTTGCATAACAGGCAGAGAGATCTGCTAGAAAATGAAGGAATATACTTTCAGCTAAATGGATCGCTTGTTTTAAAGACGTTTGTCCATGAACCATCAAATCAAAGTTAAAAACGTGCATTCATGGAATACACGTTTCAATATGAGAAAAAGCACCTATTTAGTTTTTAATGCGTATTCCTCAATCATATCAGCTGTTACATACTTTCTTGCAGGTATTATGCCCTGTTTGGATAATTCATTAATCTCAGCAGTTACTTCATTTATCTTATCCGCCGTAAAAGGAAGACCTCTTCTGCAAAGATCCAAAGCTTGTTCGATATAATACTCTCGCTGTTCATCCAAGGCAGCAAACCTCGTGATGATCTTATTCTGCTTTCCCACATGTTCAGATATTGCTTTATGTACACTCATTTGTTCCACCCCTTATAAAATTCACGTAATATTATCATACCATTTTTTCTGCTAGATTTTTAAGAATAAATATTCTTACTTGAATAATATTTAATATAGAAAAAAATAGGAAATATCAGCTATCCCACATAACTTATCCTAAGGAGAATAAAATAGGTAAATAATCAAAAAAATGATTCTTTTTCCTCATTATGGAAATAAAGGGAACTCACCTTTCTTAGAAGAAAAGGTAATGAAACAAAATGGAAGGTGGTTTAACACAGATGAAAAAGAGTGTAAAAATACATATCAGTTTATTGCTGGTATTTATGCTGGCACTTGTCCCTCTAACCCAGCCCGAATCTCCTCAGGTTCAGGCAACAGAAGAAGGAAGCGATCTTGTCCAGCAGCTGAATCAAATGCTTAATAATGATCCAATTCTAAAGGGGGGACTTGCAGGAGTCAGCATCCGCAATGCAGAAACCGGTGAGCTTGTATATGACCATATTGGGGATGTTCGTCTAAGACCGGCTTCTAATATGAAGCTTCTAACAGCAGCTGCGGCTTTAGAAACACTGGGAGAGAATTATCAGTTTACAACAGAACTTCTTCACACAGGTTCAATAAAAGGAAAAGCACTGCAGGGTGATTTGATCTTAAAAGGGAAAGGCGACCCAACTCTTTTAAAGAAAGATTTTGATTCATTTGCTGTTAAGGTGAAGGAAGCAGGCATCAAAGTTATTCATGGGAGCCTGATCGGTGATGATACCTGGTATGATGATGAACGCTACTCAACCGATTTGTCATGGAGCGACGAATCCTGGTATTATGGCGGGCAGGTCTCAGCACTTACTGCCTCTCCAAATGAGGATTATGACGCAGGCACAGTTATTGTGGAGGTTTATCCCGGAGAAAAAGCCGGACAGGAGCCGGTTGTAAAAATGGTGCCGGAAACAGACTACATAAAAATCGTCAATAAGGCGAAAACCGTCTCTAAAGGAGAAAAGAAAGATATTCATATAGAAAGGGAGCATGGAACCAACACCGTTACAATCGAAGGAAATATTCCAGTTGAAGGAAGCCGTTCAAGGGAATGGATTGCAGTATGGGAGCCGACTGGCTATGCATTGGATCTATTAAAGCATTCTCTCGCTGAACAAGGCATTAAATTAAAAGGGCAGACAAAAGCTGGCACTGCCCATGAAGGAGCAAAGCTGTTGCTTGAGCATAAATCCATGCCCATTAAAGAGCTTCTCATTCCATTTATGAAATTAAGCAATAATGGCCATGCTGAAACGTTAATCAAGGAAATGGGCAAGGCAGTCAAAGGGGAAGGCAGCTGGGAAAAAGGATTAGAAGTGTTGGAAGAACAGGTGAAAGCCTTTGGCATCAATAATGAAACTCTCGTGCTTCGTGACGGATCAGGGATTTCACATGTAAACTTAATTCCGGCAAATGAAATCTCCAAGCTGCTTTTTGAAGCCCAGGACAAAGAATGGTTCTCCTCTTATTTAAAGTCATTGCCGATTGCCGGAGAGACAGACCGGATGGTAGGGGGAACTCTGAGAAATCGCATGAAAAACTCCAATGCAGCCGGGAACGTCAAAGCGAAAACAGGTTCCATCTCCACAGTCAGTTCGTTATCAGGTTATGTTAAGACAGCAAGCGGGGAAGAGCTCATTTTTTCCATTATCCTGAACAACTTAACCGATGGCGATGAAGGAAAGGTTATAGAAGATCGAATTGCCACGCTGCTGGCAGATCAATAAACTGCAAAAAGGGCAATATACCGTTTCAATGGTATATTGCCCTTTTTATATGACTTACTCTGCTTTTGCTGCCTGTATTTGAAGATCGATTTTAACTTTATCTCCTACAAGGACACCCCCAGTTTCAAGTGCAGAATTCCAGGTTAAGCCGTAATCGCTTCGTTTAATGGCCCCAGCAGCTGTAAAGCCGACTTTTTCGTTGCCCCATGGATCTTTGCCTGATCCTTCATATGTGACAGCAAAGGTTTCCAATTTTGTTACTCCATGAATCGTAAGATCGCCTGATACTTCATATTCATCGTCACCCTTGCTGATAATGTTTGTTGAAGTGAATGTCATTTTCGGGTGATTTTCAACATCAAAGAAGTCTGCAGAACGAAGGTGATTATCACGGTCTTCGTTTCGTGTATCCACACTTGAAAGTGCAACATTGAATGTTATATCAGCTGTTGTCAAATCTGCAGGATCTGCTGTAATTTCAGCATCAAAGCTATTAAAGCTGCCTTTCACGTTTGCAATCATCATATGCTTGATAGAAAAATCCACACTGCTGTGTGCCGGATCAACTGCCCATTTTATATTTGCCATTTCTTTCTCCTCCTAAGTTCGCAACTTGTCTTGAATTCAAGATGTTTTAATTCTAAACAAATTATATGCCGCTTCGAGTTTTATGTCAATGATATTTTTTGAAAAGATGGTAAAATGAAGACTACTTAAATTTTCAACATCATACATAACCTAAGTCATAATGATTACATCATTTATCAATGATGTTTAAAGGGGAACGGATCATGAATCAGCTTGAACATATATACAATAATGCTGAAGAGCATACAAAAATAAAAATTCTCGAGGATGTCGACCGTTATCTGGGCAGTCAGGAATCGATGCCCTCTTATAAGGAATATCTTTCGGAAAGATTTCATTATATTGATCAAATCTGGGTGAATGTGTGGCTGAATAAAATCACCGCCAAAATATCCAAGCAGGAAAAAAAGAAATATTTAAATGAGAAAGGGTACGACACCGAAAATGTTGACAGGAAAATAATCAATCACCTGTTCCGGACTGAAATGAGGGACTACCAGCCTTTTAACAGCTTGGAATGGCTTAATGACTTATTTGAAAGTAATGATGAGGCTTGGTCTGAGCGCTATGAAAAGGCAAGAGCTCATTATCTGCAGAAAGCAGAAGAAGAGCTTCTTCAGCGAAAAAAATACTTAATTCGTGACAATATCGAAAAGAGCATAGATGCAATTATTGAAAAAGATTATAGCCTTCTTTATCTTCATGTGAGATATTTGGCATCAAAGCAGCTGGTCTCAGATATGAAAAATAAAATAAGGTATCATAAGGTGGATACCTTCGCGCTTGAAGAAAAGCTTGAGGAAACTGGCTGTTTTAATGCTGAAGATTATACTGTTTTGGGAGAATTTTTCGAGGAGCTGACAGGGAATATTCATAAAGCCTTGCATTGGGGAAAAGGCTACTTTGAATATGAAACATATTACTATGTTTATAAAACCCATATATCAGGATTTATTTCTGACTCTCTGCAGACACTCATCCTGCAGAACCTTCCGCAGCATCTATTCGAAGAATATGAAGATGCATATAATAAACCCCTGACTGGGAAGTCTGTGAAAAAGCTGATTGCCCATACTCTTCAGAATCTTAATGATAGCTTTTTTGAAACCATTCAGGAGGAATATGTTGAAGATTTATTTAAGCTTGCCGATATTCCATTTGATCCTGAAGTGCATCAGGAACAACTAGAGAAGGATATTGCAGACCGGGAAAGAAAAAGAGCAGAGGAACTGGCTGAACAGCAGCGGAAGAAAGAGGAAGAAGAACGCATGCTCGAATATATTTTCAGGCAGGAATATAGTCCTTCAGTGGAACGGGCCACAAAATATGTTCTTCATATTGGAGAAACCAATACCGGGAAAACCCATCACGCCCTTGAAGGCATGAAATCTGCCAGCAGCGGACTGTATCTGGCGCCTTTAAGGCTTTTGGCACTCGAAGTATATGATAAATTGAACCGCGATGGTGTGCCCTGTTCCTTAAAGACCGGGGAAGAGGAGAAGACAGTTGCCGGTTCACATCATCTATCGAGCACGGTAGAGATGTTCTACGAAAAGGATCATTATGACGTCATTGTTATCGATGAATCACAGATGATTACGGATAAAGACAGAGGATATTCCTGGTATAAAGCCATAACTAAGGCAAATGCCAATGAGGTCCATATTATTGGAAGCCGAAGTGCCAAAAGCATGATGCTGCAGCTTCTTGGCGACGCAGATATTGAACTGAATGAATACAGCCGGGATATTCCTCTTGAAGTTGAAGCAAAGGAATTTAAATTTAACCATGTCCGAAAGGGAGATGCCCTTATCTGTTTTTCAAGAAAAAGAGTGCTTGAAACCGCCTCAAGGCTTCAGCAGGAAGGGCATTCCGTCAGCATGATATATGGAGCAATGCCTCCAGAAACCAGAAAAAAACAAGTTCAGCGTTTTATTAATGGGGAAACTTCCGTCATCGTTTCTACAGATGCCATTGGTATGGGACTTAACCTGCCTATCCGGAGAATAGTGTTTCTGGAGAATGATAAATTTGACGGAACGAAAAGAAGGACCCTTACATCCCAGGAAGTGAAGCAAATTGCCGGGAGAGCAGGACGAAAGGGTCTTTACAATATTGGAAAGGTTGCTTTTACAAAAGATATCAAAAGAATGAAAGCCCTGCTTGAAATGGAAGATGCACCAGTACACAGCTTTGCCATAGCCCCAACCAATACCGTATTTGAAAGGTTTCAAAGGTATTTCAGGGATCTTGGGACATTCTTTGAGCTCTGGGATAAGTTTGAGAGCCCAAGAGGAACAAAAAAAGCGGCATTAACAGAGGAGAGGGAACTATATGAAAGGATAAGGGGCACAGAAATTGAAGCCAAGCTTGGCTTAATGGATCTGTATGGCTTTCTCCACCTGCCTTTCTCTAAAAAAGAAAATGATCTTGTCCGCCAATGGGAAGAATCGATGTATGCCATTATTTACGGGGAGGAGCTTCCAGAGCCTAGAATCAAGAACCGGAACCTCGAAGAGCTGGAATTGACCTACAAGGCGATAGGCCTACATTTGCTGTTCCTGTATCGGCTAGAGCAGAGAACCGAAGCATTATATTGGGAACGATTAAGGGAAGAAATCAGCGACCATGTTCACGAAAGATTAAAGACCGATATTAAAGAGCTCTCAAGAAAATGCAGAAAGTGCGGCAAGAAGCTGCCATGGGAACACGAATACCAGATCTGTGATGAATGTCATTCTTCGCGTTCCAGAAGAAGATACAGTTATTATAGAAGGTAATGAACGGATGGGATATGGATGTTATTTGGCTGTCATGTAAGCATAAGGAATGGTTATTTAGGAGCGGGCAAGGCTGCAAAGGCCATGAATGCGTCTGCCTTTCAGTACTTTCCAAAGAATCCAAGAAGCTTGATTGTAAAGGACTTTAATCAAGAGGATGCAGCTCTTTGCAAGGCTTACTGCAAAGAGCATGACATCTTTTCGATTGCACATACTCCATACCCAACCAGCCTGACACCCAAGCCGGAGAAGCAGGAACTGACGGTAAAGTCTCTGCTGAATGACCTTGAAATTGCCAATGCATGCGGCTCGGCAGGAGTGGTTGTCCATTTCGGAAACCCAATCAGCAGCAAGGATCCGCTTGCAGGCTATCAATTAATGATCGAAATGCTTAATCAAATCCTCTCCCGCAGTGAAGAACAATGCCTAATCCTCCTTGAGAACACTGCTGGCTATCCTGGGTCAATGGGTACCACAATGGAGGAGCTTGTACAGGTTCGGAACCTGTGTGAACACCCTGACCGGATTGGCTTTTGCCTGGATACTTGCCATGCCTTTTCCAGCAATCTCTGGAATGGAGAAAATCTTAAAGAATTTCTAAAAAAAGGGGAAGAGCTTGGCTACTTCGAGCATCTTAAAGCCATTCACTTTAATAATTCCAAATTTCCGGCAGGCTCCGGCAAGGATAGACACGCCAATATTTTGAACAATGGCTTTATTACCGAGAAACAATTTGATCAGTTTGTCAAAGCTGATCCCTTTCGAAAAATGCCTTTCATACTGGAAACACCTTCGGACGAAGGACTTGAACATCATGAAGAAATAGAACTTCTCATTCATAATTGGGGAAATCTGCAATAAACGAAGGAGCCTGCTGTTTAACAGCAGGCTTTAATGATGCCGGTATTAATGCCATACAGCAGTCTTCATGTCCATTGAACTTTTTCTTATGAAGAATAATATCTTTCGAATTAAATTCTACTCACTTATCAAATTCGATGCTTGTTAAATGGCGGAGAATTAAAATGGCGAAAGAGGGTATAAACAGTGAAACTAAGCATTTTAGACCAGTCACCCATTTCCTCGGGATACTCAGCCAAAGAAGCACTGGAAGCTTCAGCAGAGCTTGCACAAACAGCAGAGAAGCTGGGCTTCACAAGATATTGGATTGCAGAACATCATCATTTATCCGGCTTTGCCAGTTCTGCTCCGGAAATCATGCTGAGTTATATCGGTGCAAAGACCAAAAAAATACGGATTGGTTCAGGTGCCATATTGCTGCCATATTATAAGCCATACAAAATCGCGGAATTGTTCAATATGCTTGCTGCCTTGTTTCCCGGAAGAGTGGACCTGGGAATCGGACGAGCACCAGGAGGATCGGCAGAAGCGTCCATGGCACTCTCAGATAATTTCCTAGAAGGTGTACGCCAAATGCCTGAAAAGGTGAAGGAGCTTCTTCAATTTTTAAATAATGACTTTCCTGATAACCATATGTTTGCAAAAATATCAGCTTCACCTCTGCCGGAAATCCGCCCGGAACCCTGGTTACTGGGAACAAGCCTGAAAAGTGCTTTAATGGCTGCAGAATGTGGAACTGCTTATGTATTTGGCCATTTTATGAGTGAAAAAGATGGAGAAGATATCATAAAGCAATATAGGAAGAATTTCATTGCTCGGGGAACTTTACAGACACCAAAAGTTATATTGACTGTCTCGGCAATATGCGCTGAAACAACACAGAAAGCTGAAGAGCTGGCACTCAGCAGTATACTTTGGAAAATAAAAGCAGAAAACAATGAAGGCACTGAGGGGATTCCTTCGATTGAAGAAGCAAAGAACCATTTTAGCAGGCTGGGTATGGAGCCAATTATCAATAGAAAGCACGATATCATTGGTAGTCCTAAAGAGGTTGCCGAGCAGCTGAAGGATATGAAGCACAGGTACCAAGCAGATGAAATCATGATTGTAACCCTTGTTCACCAATATGAGGACCGTTTGCGTTCATATGAGCTTATCGCCAAAGAATTAATTAAATAAACTAAAAAATAATGAATCTCCCCTGGTTCGTTTGAATACATATTCATGGAAACCAACTTATGAAATTTACAAAAGGGGCGGTAACATGGCAAGCTGCATACATCAGGCAGAAGTAAACATTCCGATATCGGCAATATGGAACTTTGTCAGCAATATCGGAAACTGGGCACCATTAGTGCCTGGATATATTGCTCATGAGGTACTGAATGACAAAGAGTCGACATGGAGCTTTAAAACCGATATGGGGATCATTAAGAAGAAAATTGAATTAAAGGTAGATATAACAAGCTGGCAGGAGCCAACAAAGGTTACCTTTCAATTAACGGGACTGAATGAGAAGTTTTCAGGTCATGGTTATTTTCTTGCAGAGAAGAGCGGGAATAAGAAGAATATTATAACAGGATCACTTGAGATATCAGCAGAGGGCATGATGGCTAAAGTAGCTAACTCTTTGCTTAATACATCACTTCCTGAAATTACTGCGGAACTGACAGAGGCTGTGGCATTAAAGGCCGAGCAGGAATACAGGGAGCATGCTGGAGTATAATTTGCCTAATAAAAAGAACTCATTTGCCTTGAGTTCTTTTATTTCGTATATCGATTTGCGTAGCTGGAGGCGACGAATGCTTCCGGCTTTATTTTTGGCTCGAGACCGATTGATTGGATCCTCGACACCATTTCTTTCACAAATTCCCTTGTTTTATTTCGTTTTCCAGAGCCGATGTCCATATGCCCTTCCATCGAAAATGATCCGCCTTTATAAAGGAACGGCAGAACTATTTCAATCATTTTGTCTTTGCAATCATCTGTAAACAGCGAGACCACTTCTTCTGTCAGGGAGGTTTCATAGGAGATTCTCTCATGAAGATGCAGCATTTTCCTTGGTATTACCGTTTTTCGAATACATGCCCAGGCGCCTTTTCGCTGATTTTGTATGACAATACCGGTTATAAAAACGGTGCGATTGTAATGCACCTGTGAATCTGTTCCAATCATCAATCTGAAGTTTCCATCAGGATTCCTCTTCATAAAGAGTAAAATACGGTTGAATACCTGCTCAAATGTCATATTCCTCTCCTGAAGATTTTGAAATGTATATTCAGCATTCACCTATTATCACCACATTAAGTATTTTGTCTCGGAGTAACACTCTTCCACAACCTTTAACAATAATGTAATCCTAGTTACTGCCATTATATTGCCGGACACTGAACAAGTTGTTTACTTTTTTGAAAAATTTTGTATTAGTCCCGGTGTACAGAAAATGAATGGGAAACACCATGTTGATAAATGCTAAAGAAAAGGAGGAGGTGTTCCTATGAACAATACACTTATTTTAATACTTAAACTGGCATCTGCCCTGATTGCCTTTGCCATTGCGCTTGATTTATTTTTCGATGCGACATTCGCCGAAATTCTCTCTTTCAGTATTCTGGTAACAGCTATGTCGTATTTGCTTGGAGACCGCATTATCCTCCCGCGGGTTGGAAACCGGAATGCCCTTATTGCTGACTTTTTCTTAGTTTATGCATCCGTTTGGGTGTTTGGGAGTGTGCTGCTTAACAATTACTTGCAAATCGCATGGGGGAGCATCATTTCAGCAGGTATAATCACCCTTTCCGAAGTTTTTGTACACAGATTCCTTGTAAACAAAATGGAAATTAGAGAAGAGCAAGGGGGCGGCCAATCTGCTCTCAATTCGCGCCTGGCATACGGGATGGAAATGGCCGAAGAGAGAGAGCCTACAAAGGACTGGGAATAATTTTCTGTATGTTATGAAAGCCCGCTGAAGGCCTTTTGGCCTGAAATGGGCTTTTTATTTTGAAATAGCCTTTTTTAAAATTTCGCCTATAGAATGCTTGCTATTTTGCGGCTAAACACACAATATAAGTAAGGGCATAATTAATACAGAACTAGAAAAGAAAGTAGGGTTATACTTGCAGGAATTTATAAAACTTGGCATTTCAGAAGAGCTAACCGGCGTCCTCATGCAAAATGGAATAGCCAAGCCAACACCTATTCAGGCTCAGGCGATCCCAGCTGTTATGGAAGGAAAGGATGTAATCGCCCAGGCTCAGACAGGAACAGGCAAGACATTGGCATTTATTCTGCCTATACTCGAGAAAGCGGAATCGGATGCCGGCCATATTCAGGCTCTGATTGTCACACCAACAAGAGAACTGGCATTACAAATAACGGACGAGGTACTGAAGCTGACGAAAGACAGTGATCTGGAAGTCTTAGCTGTCTATGGAGGACAGGATGTAGATAAACAGCTGAAAAGGCTGAAAAAGAATATCCAGATTGTGGTGGGGACACCCGGCCGGCTGCTGGACCATATTAAACGAAAGACGATTGATTTATCAGAAGTGAATTTTTTAGTTCTGGATGAAGCCGATCAAATGCTGCATATAGGCTTTCTAGATGAAGTTGAGAGAATCATTAAAGAAACGCCTGACAAAAGGCAGACAATGCTTTTTTCAGCAACAATGCCGGCAGAAATAAGAAAACTGGCAAACAAACATATGAAAGAGCCTCAGTATATCCAAATTGAGAAAACACAGGGGCCAGCCCATTCAGTTAAACAAATAGCAATACATACTGTCGACCGCGCCAAACAGGGTACGCTGATACAGCTGATCCAAACCCATAGACCATTTTTAGCCGTGATCTTCTGCCGTACAAAACGAAGAGTAACTAAATTATATGAAGTGCTGAAAGCGAATGGTTTTGATTGCGATCAGCTTCATGGGGATATATCACAATCAAAACGCGAACAAGTAATGAAGCGATTCAGGGATGCGGAGATACAGCTGCTGATTGCTACGGATGTAGCTGCTAGAGGGCTGGATGTTGAAGGGGTCACACATGTGTTTAATTATGATATTCCACTCGATCCTGAAAGCTATGTGCACCGCATCGGGAGAACCGGCCGGGCGGGCATGAAGGGGCTTGCCATCACGTTTTATTCTTCTGCAGACAAGCCGCTCCTTGAAGAAATCGAAAATGGGCTGAAAATAAAAATCCCTAAGCAAAACATTGGCAATAGCAACGACGATCAACAACCTGACGCAGCACCTAAAAATAAGAGGCATGATCCCAAACGACAAACTTCCGCTGGCAAAAGAAATGACAGAAGAAAAGGCAGACAATCACAATCAAGGGATGATAAGTTTTCCCCTAAAAAGGGGAAAAGAGGGGAAAGCAGTTCATCTCGAACAGGCCGCACAAAAACCCAAGGGAAAAAGAAGCACTCTCCCAATGCTTCAAGAAATTCATCAAAGAATCGGGGAAGGTAAATATACTATAGGAGGAGAGCAATTTGTTAAAAGAACGGATGAGAAAGCACTTGCTAGAACAGCCTGCCGAGCTTTATAAAGAAGAAAAGGAATATGCCCAAAAGCTTAGTCTGCTGCAGAATGATGCATCAGAAATTAAAAATCCGGCAGATCGTTTTAAGGATGCTTATATTGAAAGAGGAGATAAAGAAACAGAGGAAGTTCTCGGACAGGAACCGGCCAGCTTTTTGGATCAGCCAATAAGCTACTTCAAAAATCATATAAATGAATTTTTGTACTTGGAGTCGAAGTGGTTTGACCTGATCGGAGCGGATGCTGTTTCCTTTGAAACAGATGATGTTTTTGGCAACTATGAAATAATGCTGGGACTGAAGCTGCCAAAAAAAGCGGAATCAGCTATAAAAGCATTTATAAATGAAAATACTCTTACTAGTACACCAAAATTCAGCCTGATGTTCAGCCCTCAGGATGGGCTATGGGATTTTAATTTTTCATTGAATGACCTTCAAGGCTTTAAAGAGGAACTAACTATACAAGATGCCTATCTGTTGGTCTATAACTTCCTTTTTAACCTTGTGTCAGAAGTGGAAGATACCCGCAATAAATAAATTTTTGTAGCCAGTTATTAGGATGAGCTCTTAATTTTTTGTCCAAACCATGATAAATGTCATGGTTTGGACATGACACCTATGTCTACACACTAATCTGCAAACCCTTTATTATTAAATTAACGTCATGATGAAGGGAATTAACAAATGACTTCTAAACAAAAACAACTCAACTTAAAAAAACAAATGGCACCTTATGAAAAATCGGATTTATCAAAAAGCATTATGCAGCTGGTCAATACGCTGGGACCTTTTTTCCTGCTCTGGTTCCTTGCTTATAAGAGCTTGAGCATTTCTTACTTGCTGACACTTGGCATATCTGTCGTTGCTGCAGGTTTCCTGGTCAGGATCTTCATTATTTTCCATGATTGCTGCCACCATTCCTTTTTCAAAAATCGCCAAGCAAACAAGATTATTGGCACAATCACAGGAATACTGACCGTTTTTCCTTATCACCAGTGGCAGCATGACCACAATGTTCACCATGCAACCAGCGGGAATCTGGACAAGCGCGGAACAGGTGACATCTGGACTTTAACAGTGAAAGAATACCAGGATGCGTCATGGTCAACTCGCGCAGCATACCGCATCTATCGTAATCCGTTCGTTATGCTGGGATTAGGCCCTATTTATGTATTTCTGTTAAAAAACCGTTTTAACAGAAAAGGGGCTAGAAAGAATGAACGCATTAATACGCACCTTACAAATGCGGCCATCGCTGGTTTGTATGCGTTCATGTGCCTGGCAATCGGCTGGGAAGCTTTCCTGATGGTACAGGGTCCGATCTTCCTGATTTCAGGAGCAGCAGGGATTTGGCTTTTCTATGTACAGCATACATTTGAAGATTCCTATTTTGAAGAAGATGATAAGTGGGAGTATGTCAAAGCTGCTGTAGAAGGAAGCTCTTTCTACAAGCTGCCAAAAGTGCTTCAGTGGCTTACAGGGAACATCGGCTTCCATCATATTCATCACTTAAGCCCGCGCGTTCCTAACTATAACCTTGAAAGCGCCCATTATAATACAGCTGAACTTAAGAATGTACCGACGATTACTCTTTCTACCAGCCTGAAGTCACTTCGATTCCGCTTATGGGATGAAGAAGCCCAGGACTTCACAGGGTATGGAGCAGCAAAGCAGCCTGCCATCAGCAAAAAACAAAGCAGAGCTAAAACGGCATCTGTTAAGCCGTAAACTGAATGTATAAGCTGAATAACAGCTCCTTTGTGGTATGATTGCAAAGGAGCTGTTTATTATTCCAAGAATAAAAAGAGGGTACCTCATATGTTTAATAAATATATAACTGCATTAAAAAGTTCAGGCATTTCTCCATATATATGGAGTGTATTCAGCATTCTTCCGTTTTATTTCATCTTCAGATCCACATCCAAAATTGAAATTGCAGTTGGTATAATACTGACTATATTCTTCTTTATATCGCTGCGTTTTGCTTTTATATCCCGGAAATGGCCTGTCTATTTATGGACTGGCATCTTAATCAGCATATCAATTACAATGACCATTCTTTTTTCTTTTATTTACTTTGCATTTTATATTGCTTATTACAATGGCCATATCAAAAACAGAATTGCCTTTTTAACGCTCTATGTCATCCACCTGGTCGCAACCACCATATCCATAAATGTTAATTTTGTCACCCAGAAGCCATTATTTCTTCAGCAGATCCCATTTATTATCATCATCTGGATCAGTGTGATCCTGCTTCCTTTTAACATTTACAATAAGAAAAAGCAGGAAAAGCTTGAGGAACAGCTTGAGGATGCCAACAAAAGGATTGCGGACCTGGTCAAGCAGGAGGAGAGGCAGCGGATTGCACGGGATCTTCATGATACACTCGGACAAAAATTGTCTCTTATCGGATTAAAAAGCGATCTGGCCAGGAAGCTCATCAATAAAGATCCTGATCAGGCAAAAGAAGAGCTTATAGATGTTCAGCAAACAGCCAGAACAGCATTAAATGAAGTTAGAAAAATGGTTTCCCAGATGAGGGGAATCAGGCTGAAGGAAGAAATTATCCTTGTTAAGCAAATTTTAAAGGCTGCTTCTATCGAATTCATCGGGGAAGAAGATATCAAATTAAAGAATGTATCCCTGTTCCTTGAGAATATTTTAAGCATGTGCATGAAAGAGGCTATAACAAATGTAGTAAAACACAGCAAGGCGACAGAATGCCGCATCAATATCGAACAAACCTGGAATGAAGTCAGAATTACTGTCCAGGATAACGGAGTCGGCATGAACCCCTCTACAGATGTAGGCAAGGGATCCGGTCTTCTTGGCTTAGGGGAGCGGCTGGATTTTGTCAATGGAAGCCTTGATATTGTATCTGAGAATGGAACAACGATTATAATGAGAGTACCTACAGTCGTGAAGGAACCAAACAAGGAGGAGAGGGCATGATAAAGATCGTCATAGCTGAAGATCAGCGGATGGTGCTGGGTGCTTTAGGATCTCTGCTAAATCTCGAAGATGATATGGAGGTCATTGGGAAAGCTTCGAATGGAAAAGAAGCCATATCCCTCGTCAAAACTCTTAAACCGGATGTATGCATCATGGATATTGAGATGCCGGAAAAAAGCGGCCTGGAAGCAGCTGAAGAATTAAGAGACACCGGCTGCAAAGTTATTATTCTGACAACCTTCGCGAGGTCAGGCTATTTCCAGCGGGCCCTAAAGGCTGGGGTAAGAGGGTACCTATTAAAAGACAGCCCAAGTGAGGAGCTGGCCAGCTCTATCAGAAACGTTCTCAAAGGAAAGCGCATCTATGCCCCTGAATTAATGGATGATGTCTATGGCGAAGAAAATCCTCTGACAGATCGTGAAAAAGAGGTGCTGGAGCTGATTGCTGTAGGCAAAAACACGAAAGAAATTGCCGCCCAGCTCAGCATTAAAACAGGAACTGTCCGTAACTATATCTCTGCTATTCTTGATAAGCTCGAAGTAACGAACAGGATAGAAGCCATAACCCAGTCGAAAGAGAAGGGCTGGTTTAAGTAAAATCTGCCTTATGAAAAAAGACAGCAGCCTATTAAGGCTTTAGCTGTCCTTTTTCATTTTCTTTATTTCTTCCATCACTATGAAGGCAAGATCATCATTTCCGAACAGGGATAGAACACCAAGCAGTGTCTCATCAGGCACATCGCCCGCTTCTTCTTTTGGAACAGTCAGCTCCAGCGCTTCCTGAAGCGAGATATTTTTACTTTGATCCGGATAGGCCTTTAAATAGATTTCCTCTGGATCTAAATCGTGGTTAATGCACCACTGGGCAAATACCAAGATCATCATTTTTTCTTCGCCCTGATAGTTTTGAATAATTTTTTCTTCGCCCTGATAGTTTTGAATAATTTTTTCTTCAAGCTCTTTGCTGTTCATGATTATAAAACTCCTTATGTATTTATATATTGATTATAAATATAAACCTGCATTTTTTCATCTTTCTTTCTTTTTTATTGTGTCATAGAATTTTCAGTAATCCGAATTAATTCTAAATTAATTGTCAATTCGTATTGACAATTAAATAGGAGAATATCATAATATTAGAAAAACTTATATAATCTTTAACAAAGAACTGCACTACTGCCTTGAAGTAGAAAAGAGCGAAAGGCAACCTGAACAAAAACAGTATAGGAGTCTTTATCAATAACTTCAGCTGTTTAACATCCATATTGGTTGTTGCCGGGAAGCAAGCCCTTTCGTCCACGCTCGGAGGATGACTGGGCGTTTTTATTTACCCTCTTTTAAGAGCAGCACGTAAAGCAGGAATAAGGTTTTTAAATCATCTACAGATAGGGAGTTTTGAAAATGTCAGAATTTAAAATTGAAATCAACCACACACCTGAGAAAAAACAAAAACCTGCATTTGATAACCTGGTGTTTGGCAAGAATTTTACGGATCATATGTTTGAAATGGATTATACTGCCGGACGGGGATGGCATGACCCAAGAATTGTTCCTTACCAGCCGCTTTCTCTCGATCCAGCTGCAATGATTTTCCATTATGGGCAGAGTGTCTTCGAAGGGTTAAAAGCCTATCTTACCATTGATAATGAGGTGCTGCTCTTCCGTCCCGAAAAGAATATGGAAAGACTGAATCAATCAAACTCCAGGTTATGTATTCCAGAAATTGATGAAGAGCTTGCTCTTTATGCCTTAAAAGAATTAATTTCAGTTGACCGTGACTGGATTCCGAATGTTGAAGGAACTTCACTTTATATCAGGCCATTTGTCATTTCTACAGAGCCTTATCTTGGAGTGGCCCCATCAAAGAGATACAAATTCATCATTATTCTTTCTCCTGTCGGCGCTTATTATAAAGAAGGCATCAATCCTGTTAAAATTGCTGTCCAAAACGAATATGTCCGTGCAGTAAAAGGAGGAACAGGTACAGCTAAAACTGGAGGAAACTATGCAGCGAGTCTAAAAGCACAGGAGCTTGCTGGCTTAACGGGATATTCGCAGGTTCTATGGCTGGACGGCAAAGAAAATAAATATATTGAAGAAGTGGGAAGCATGAACATTTTCTTCAAAATTAACGGAGAAGTTGTTACCCCAGAGCTAAATGGAAGTATCCTGGAAGGAATCACGCGAAATTCTGTACTTGAGTTACTTAAATACTGGAATGTGCCGGTGTCGGAAAGAAGAATTTCCATAGAGGAGATCTACCAGGCACATGCGGATGGCCAGCTGGAAGAAGCTTTTGGAACAGGCACGGCTGCTGTAATTTCTCCAATTGGCGAATTTTTCTGGGACAACAAGATCATTGAAATCAATGAAGGGAAGACCGGGGAATTGTCCAAGAAAATATATGATAAACTGACAGGCATTCAAAAAGGAACTGAACCGGATCCATTTGGATGGAGTGTAAAAGTGGAAAAAAAAGAGGCAGCAGGAATTAAATAATCTCCAAAGTAAGGGTCGGCACCGTAAAGCCGATCCTTTTTCTATTTTAGGCATGAAATTCCTCTAAAACGGGAAAATATAGAAAGAACCTAATATGGAGAGGAGATTAATAAATGGACAAAATAGAAGTCGGAGAAGTTTTTACAATCAGTGATGAGAATGATCAGGAAATGGAAGTGGAGGTCCTCGCATCGGCAGAGGTTGATGGCAATCAATATGCTGCTGTCAGCTTTGTAGAAGACCTTGAGGAAGACACAGAAGAAGATATTGACGTGTTCTTCTTAAAACTGGATGAGGAAGGCGACTTTACACCCATTGATAACGACGATGAATTTAACAAAGTATCTGCCGTTTTCGATGAAATGATACAAGAGGAATAAGAGAGAAGGAAAGATCCTTCTCTCTTTTACATACGCCAATCTTCTAGAGAACGATTAGGGAAACTGCAGGTGATCCAATGAAAATATTATGCATTGATGGCGGCGGAATACGGGGTGTTTTTGCCGTAAGCATTTTGAAAGCTCTCGAAGAAGAACTGAAACAGCCTGCAGGCGACTATTTTGATATAATTGCAGGCACGAGCACCGGATCGATCATAGCCTCTTCACTGATTCTGAAAAAAGATATGAGGGAAGTCCTGAAAGGTTACGAAACATTCGGGAAAAAAGTTTTTGTCAAACAGGCTAAGGTTGGCCTTTTTAAAAGCGTATATAGTGATAAATATCTGCGGCGTTTTTTCCGGAAAGCCTTTGGCGAAATCGAGCTATCCGATATAAAAAAACCGCTTTTGATTCCAGCAGTCGATGTGACACATGGAAAGCCATTTGTCCACCGTTCCAATTACGGCGCCTCAGGCAATGAAAGCCTGTCAATGAAGCTTTGGGACGCCGTTCTTTCCTCCTGTTCGGCGCCTGTCTATTTCCCGCCAAACAACATCAGCAACAGTTATTTATCCATAGACGGAGGGCTTTGGGCAAATAATCCATCATTGGTCTGCATTACGGAAGCTATGCACCACTTTAAAGTGGAATTTGGAAAGATAAAAATCCTTTCGCTTGGAACCGGCCTCCAAAAAATTGACTTTACGATTGATGATAATAAATATTGGGGGGTCAAGCATTGGCTTCCTTTTCAGCTTCCGTCCATGAAGGTGACGCCAAAGCTATTGGACCTCGCTCTTCATTTATCCTCCGAATCTGTGACCTATCATTGCAGGCATCTCCTTGGAGAGAATTATCTGCGCATTAATGAAGAGCTTGGTGAAGAAATGCCATTTGATGAAATAAAGTTTGTAGAAGAATTGAAAATGCTTGGGGAGAAGGTCTACCAGGATAGACGTGAAGAGATTAGAGAGTTTCTGCTTTCATGAAAAGGAGCAGGGGATAATCCCTGCTCCTTTCTCATTTTGTATGAATCACAGAATAATACCTTACAGGTTCTTCTGTGTTTTGAAGAACCTCAGCAATCGTTCCAGTAAGGCTGTATTTCCCCTTTGCATCCAGGCCAGCCTCCCAGAGCATCATTCCGCCGAAACCGTGCTTTAAAGCCAGGGCAGTTTTCTTTTTCATTGTTGCGGATCCATTATAGTAATAGCTGACACCATTCATGCTGATCATATCTTTTGCTGCATTTTCAGGATTATTGTTTATAACAGCCTGATAAGATACCGGCTTAACGGCAGGATCCTCCGGCTGAGCATAAAGTGGAACACCCAGAACAAGTTTATCCTTGGGGATTCCTTGTGAATCAAGGAGGCGGCCCCAATAATTTACGATATTCTCCGTAAAGGAATAGGGAGAAAGATTTGCAGCATTGTATCCGCCATCCCATTGGCCGTCATATGCCATGATGTTCACATAATCTGCCTTTCTAAACATATCTGGCTCATACACAACATAACCGCTCTCTGTACCTGTTATACTATGAACCTTGGCATGAACCGCAACCGACAGCTGCTTGCCGTTTGCATGGAGCACTTCACTCAGCTGATTGATAAAAACAGCCAGGAATCTTGCATCATCTGTTGAACGCGGATGCTCAAAATCAATATCAATCCCGTCAAGGTTTTCCTTTTGAACCAGTCCTGAGAGTTCTGTTATCAGCCTGTTTCTTGAGGATTCATCCGTTATTGCCTGTTTAAAATAATCATAGGATTCTCCGCCATTGACATGAAACCAGCCGCCTACAGCAAGGAATGCCTTTACATTATGCTTATGAGCAATCGACACCATTCTCTCCAGATTGTTCCTTGCCGTCTCACCATTAATAGAAATGCTTCCGTCCTTCTCTGGATGAATAAAAGAAAATAGGACATGTGACAAATTTGAATAATCGATCGAAGCAGGATCGCGATAATCCTGGACGTAACCCATCAGTACTCTTTCGGGATTCTCTGAAACTTCCGGAATTTCTTTTTTGGCTGGAAGTTTATGCGAGTTTGAAACCAGTAAAGGCTGGTTAAGAGTCTGTGTCCCGTTTGTACTTTTTGTATAAAAAATGCCGGCTGCAAACCCGCCGCAAAAAATAATAGCAATCATAATCAAAACTTGATATTTTCTCTTCACTGCCAGTAAACCTCCATCTTTCGATCCCTTAAAAGTGTAACAAAAAAGGGAACATGGAGGGGGTGGTAATTTATTGCTCACATTTCATTCCGGCAAAAATCAAATAACTTTTTATCAGCATATGATTCCCATCACATTACGAACTTTTCCAGCATGATACATTCCTTATAAGCACTAGTAAAAGCCTTGAATAAGGAATGAAGGAGGAGGAATTCTACAGTGAGCGAATTAATTAATAACCGTGAGATTCCGGATCAGCACAGCCATTCTAATCATGCTTATGATGAAGCTGATCCCCGTACTAAACCGGAAGAACAGCCGGGACATCCCATTCATACGTTCAAACGTGAAAATAAAGCAATTGATAAGCACCTGAAAGAAAATGTTAAGGTTCATCTCGTGGCATTCATCCAGGACGATGATGAAGAAAATGTATATGCATTATTAGAAGACTGCATCCTGCTTCTTGACCTTGATAAGCACTATAGCCGGAAGGAAAATCTGCTTTTTCCTTATCTGGAGAAGTACGGAATATATGGTCCAACAAATAATATGTGGAGCATCGATGACTTTATCAGGGACGGCATCAAGGAAGCCAAGAATCTTCTCACCCATTACAAGGGGGAGGAGAAGCAAAGGGTCATCCATGCAGTCCGTTTCGTTTTCAATGAAATTAGTGCCATGATTTACAGAGAGGAAAATATTCTTTTCCCTATGGCTTTAAAAAACCTTACAGAAGATGAATGGGTAAAGATTGCCCATGAAAGCGGCGAAATTGGCTTCTGTCTGGACGGCCCTGAAATGGAATGGAAGCCTGAACGGAAAGAGATTAAGGGAAATGCACTATCAAAAGGCTATATCAAAATGGAAACTGGCGTCTTGTCCTTAAAGCAGCTGGAGCTCTTATTCAATCACTTGCCTGTCGATATCACCTTTATTGATCATGATGACGTTGTCCGCTACTTCTCCCATGGTAAGGAAAGAATCTTTGCCAGGACCAAAGCCGTGATAGGGCGAACCGTACAGAATTGCCATCCGCCCCGCAGTGTCCATGTTGTGGAGGAGTTGCTGAAGGATTTCAGGGAAGGCCGGAAAAACTCTGAGGACTTCTGGATCAAGTTCAAAGATAAATATGTTTATATCCGTTATTTTGCCGTACGGGATGAAAACGGGCGCTATGCAGGAACCCTTGAATTCACACAAAACATCAGCCCAATCCAGAAAATCGAGGGAGAGAAAAGGATTCTTTCGTAATCCAAAAAAGCTAAGAGCCCTGCGCTCTTTAGCTTTTTTGGATTTTAGATGGATTATTTACCTTATATTGAACAGGTTCTTCGATAATGAATTCCTCGTCACAGTCTTTTCCTTTAGGTAATTTCTTTTTAACGATTTTCCCATCAAATTCGAGTTCATCACCTGGCTGAAGTTCAAATTTCTTTAATGTTTTTGAATGAGAGCACCAGCCTAGCCCTACCTCTATTGATTCATCCTCCTGAATGACAAGATCTTCAAGTATGATAACTTCATCATTGGCTTCATTGAAGTGATTCCAGCTCAGGGCAAGCTGCTTAACTTTAGCAGTAAAATGAACCTTATCTGCCGGCAATTCCAATGCAGGCTGTTTTTCCTTTTTGGCTTTTTTGGCTACCGGTTTATCACTTTTGCTGGTTTCAGCAGATTTCTTTGTTATTTTTTCAGTTTTGACACTCTCTTCTTTTGTATCTTCCTTTTCAGAAGCAAGTGAGGAGATATCCCCAAAATCAGCAGCCAGTGCTTTTCCAAAGCTTGGAGACTGCATTTCTTTAAGGTAAGCAGGGTGGATACAGCTCAGATTTCCATCCTGAAACTCGATAATGAGTGTATAATAATCGCCCGTTTCGCCGTATGTCTGATAACCTTTAACGGTTACTAGACGCTGCTGTGTTTTTTCTTTATACCAGAATTCCTTTTTTACTTCCCTTGTAGTCGATAATCCCCATTCCCTGACTTTTTCTTCATAATGGGCATCGTCCTGAAACGTTTCAAAATGACCCACTGGAGGGAAATATGGAGTATTGTTTGAGTCTTCTATATGAGGCAAAGTAATGGCCAATCCGTCCACATCCTTTCATCATTATTTTAATGGCCATAAGTGATAAAATCAAAAATGTGGAAGGGTTTTTGAGATAACTTTTGAATATAGTTAATAAAAAAGGCTGTTTTTTTAAGAGAGTTGTTTGTTTTTGAGTTCTGCCCGTTGATTGCAGCGAAAGGCACGCAGTGAACCCGGGAGGAGGAATGCAAGCCTCCCGCAGGCAGGAGTAAAGTGCCCACAGCGAAAATCTACTCAGCAATTTATACTCAGTTATGTAAAAGCAACAAACTTCACGAAAACAGCCTAAGCCTAATAAAACAACAGTATGCTGCAAAGGAGTAATAAGATGAAGACATACAAAGACAGAAATGACGTTCCGCTGTATGAAAAATGGAATCTGGAAGACATATACCCAAGCATGGAAAAATGGGAAGAAGATTACAGGCAGATTGGACAACTGGCCGATAAGCTGAAGACCTTCGATGGGCAAATCCATGATGGTCATTCCCTTTATCAATACCTTGAAAAGAAAGAAAAACTCTCTTACATATTTAATAAGCTGTATGCATATGCGATGCTGAAAACCGATGAGGACACACGGGTGACAGAATCGCAGGCCTATGTAGACAGGGCCAAGCAATTAAGCGTTAAAGTCAGTTCATCCACATCATTTTTTATGCCTTTTCTCTTAAGCCTGGATGAAGATACTCTTAAGGGCTATATTGCTGAGGAAAAGGGTTTGAAATACTTTGAGGAGGATTTGCTTGAATCCTTCCGCTATAAGCCGCACGTCCTTAATAAAGACCAAGAAGAAATCCTCTCTCAGCTTGGGGAGGCACTTTCAGTTCCCAGTCATACATTTGGAATGATGAATAATGCAGACATAAAGTTTGGCGATGTCACAAATGATGATGGCGAAAAAGTGGAACTGACACGCGGCATGTATGCGAAAATTATGGAAGAGGATGACCGGGAAAAGAGGAAAGAGGCATATAAGTCCTATTACAAGCCTTATGTGCAGCTGAAGAATTCCATTGCATCCACCCTTTCTGCCGCAATTAAAAACAATGTGACCACGGCCAGAATCCGGAATTATCCTTCAGCCCTTGAAAAGGGATTATTCGGTGATAAAGTGCCAAAGGAAGTGTATGTAAATTTAATTGAGACGACTAAAGAGAATATTGGGGCGATGCATCGGTATACTGCAATCCGCAAGGAACTGCTCGGACTTGACGAGCTGAGGCAATACGATTTGAGTGTTCCTTTAGTAAAGGGAGTTAAACCTGAAATGTCCTATGATGAAGCTTATGACACAATGTGTAATGCGCTCGAGCCTCTTGGTAAAGATTATATTACTATTCTGAAGGAGTTTAAGTCAGGCCGCTATATTGATGTGCGTGAAACTCCAGGGAAGCGGTCAGGGGCATATAACCTTGGCATTTACGGAGTTCATCCTTATATCCTTCTGAATCACCGGGATGATCTGGACAGCCTTTTTACACTTGCTCATGAATGCGGGCATGGTGTCCACAGCAAGCTGAGCTCACAGCACCAGCCGCAGATTACAGCCCGTTATAGCATCTTTGTGGCGGAAGTGGCTTCAACAGTCAACGAAGTGCTCCTGATTCATTATTTGCTGGACACAGAAAAGGATAAAAGTGTCCGCAGGCATCTCCTTAATCATTTTATTGATCAGTTTAAAGGAACCTTCTTCACCCAGGTCATGTTTGCTGAGTTTGAGATGAAAACCCATGAATTAGCGGAAAAGGGAGAACCGCTTAACGCCGAAGTATTCAGCGGAATCTATGAACGTTTATTCCGCGAGTATAATGGGGATGAAATTGTTTTTGATGAAGAAGTAAAATTCGGCTGGTCCAGGATCCCTCATTTTTACCGTCCATTTTATGTGTATAAATATGCTACCGGATTTGCGTCTGCCATTCATTTAGCAGCGAAAATTCTTGAAGGGGACAAAGAAACACTGCAGAGCTATCTGGAGTTCTTAAAAAGCGGAAGCTCTGATTATCCGCTGGAGCTGTTAAAGAAGACTGGAGTGGATCTGACTTCCCCATATCCAATTGAAAACTCACTTCAGAAATTCAGAGAGCTTGTAGAAGAATTTGGAAACGAATAGAGAATGGGCCTGTTTCTTAATAAAGAAACAGGCTTTTTTACAGTTATAACTAAAAGTGCATCACCTGAAATACATTAATGGACAGGATGAAATATTCCTGCAATAATTGATGCAAACTTTAATTAACACGAAGATCGTACAAATATAATTGTGAAGGATGAAAGGATGAAAGTACTTCTGGCAAGCCCGAATTTTCATCAGGCAAGAGGAAATACCGTAACTGTGCAGCGTATATCTGATGGCCTTAATAAGCTGGGCATTGAGACTGAAATTATTAATATCACAGACAGCTGCAAATTATCCAGCCTGCCAAAAGCCGATATCGTTCATGGCTTTAATGCTTATCGGTTTGGCCATTTTATGAAGGGGCTAGGTGAAAAACCTGAAAGATATGTCGTAACCATGACCGGCACGGATTTAAATATCGACCTTCATAATCCGGAGAAGAAAGCCGAAGTCATTCAAACTATTACCAATGCGGAAGCTATTCATGTATTTGATGAAGAGGCTAAGTTAGTCCTAGCAGGTGAAATACCTGAAGCAAAAAATAAAATTAGCGTGATCCATCAGGGCACTGTAATATTTTCGAAAGCTGGAGCGGATTATAAAAAAGAACACGGCACTTTTGTATTTTTGCTGCCGGCAGGAATCCGTAAGGTGAAGAATATTCCTTTTGCCATCGAAAAACTTAAAGTGCTATATGAAAAGAATCCCCGCATCCGTCTTTGGCTGGCGGGGCCTGTTATTGAAGAAGAAGAGGGAAATATCGTAAAGACCCTTACTGAAAGAAATAAAGAATGGGTTCAATATTTTGGCCAAATCCCGCATCACCATATGGGAGAGCTATACAGACAAGCTGATGCCGTATTGAACACATCCCATTCTGAAGGCCAGCCTGCTGCCATTTTAGAAGCAATGAATTATAAACTTCCAGTTCTTGCCGCCAATAACCTGGGAAACAGGAATATCATATCGCATCAGGAAACCGGTTTAATCTACACTAATCCGGTCGAATTCCTTGATAATGCAGACAAACTAGTGAATAATAACGAATTGAGGATTAAATTGGGGCATGCTGCCAAACTTTACATTGAGGACAGTCATTCTTCAGAATATGAAGCCAAAATACTTCAGAAAATTTACGAAACCATCTTAGAAAAATCCCCAAGTAAACAATTAATAGGCAAGGAGAGAGAAATATGTCGAGAGAAGAAATCGTAAAACTGACTTCTTTATCAACAAAAGGCGGCTGAGGATGCAAAATTGGTCCTGAGGACCTGGCGCAGGTTCTGCGTCATTTGCCAAAGTCTGTACCTGACCCAAACCTCCTGGTAGGATTGGATACATCAGATGATGCAGGCGTATATAAAATAAATGATGAAACTGCCCTTGTGCAGACACTGGATTTCTTTACACCTATCGTTGATGATCCGTACATGTTCGGCCAAATTGCTGCAGCCAATTCGCTTAGTGATATTTACGCTATGGGCGGAAAGCCTATAACTGTCATGAATATTGTAGGTTTCCCGATCAGCAAATTGGATAAAAGTATACTTGCAGACATTCTGGCTGGTGCGTCAGACAAAGTGAAAGAATCAGGTGCTGTATTAGTAGGGGGGCACTCCATTGACGACCAGGAGCCAAAATTCGGCTTATCTGTTACTGGAACCGTACATCCTGAACGGGTGAGAACCAATGCTTCGGCCAAGCCTGGTGACAAGCTGATTTTAACCAAGCCGATTGGCGTAGGCATCCTTACTCAAGCGATAAAAAGGGACATGCTGGAACAGGAAGGCATTGACTGTGTGATGGAAGTCATGGCTGCTCTAAATAAAGAGGCAGCAGAGGCTATGGATAACTACCAGGTTAATGCCTGCACAGACATTACCGGTTTTGGCCTTCTGGGACATGCCATGGAGATTGCGGAAGGAAGCGGCACAGGGATAACGATTGAAAGAAAAGCTGTTCCAGTCCTTCCAAAAACAAGAGAGCTTGCTGAACAGAATATAATTCCTGGCGGTTCTAAAAAGAATCATAAATGGCTATCCGGACGAATTCAATACGAAAATATTGATGATGTTGACCAAGTGATTCTTTGTGATGCTATAACATCAGGAGGACTTTTAATAACCGTTCCTGAATCAGAAGCTGAACCACTCCTGAATGACCTTAAGTCAAAAGGAGTAGAATGGGCTTCCATCATAGGGACAGTCACAGAACAGAATCCCGGAAGGATTACTGTTATCTAAAAAAGGACTCGCAAAGAGTCCTTTTTTACCTTCACTAAAAACAAAACAAGGAAGTGCAAACATGAAAAAATTCTTAATGCTCATAACTATCTTTTCACTGATGCTTCTGTCAGCCTGCAGTGGCAATGAAACAAAAAACACAGATAAAAATGCAAAAGAACAATCGAAAGAAACCTTCACCATTGGAGTCATCCCCGTTCAAACAGAGGGATCAATGGAAGCTGCCATGGAGAAACTGCAGTCAACATTATCGGAAAAACTCGATCGGAAGGTTGCTGTTGAAGTTTATCCGGATTATAACGGCGTAGTCGAAGCCATGAACTACGATAAAATTGATATGGCCTATTTCGGTCCTTTAACATATGTAGTTGCCCATGAGAAGAGCGGTGCAAAAGCCATCATTACACAGCTGATTGATGGAGAGCCATTCTATTATTCATATATCATTACCCACAAAGACAACCCTTGGAATTCACTTGAAGATTTACTTAAAAATAGCAATGAAACGGACTTTGCCTTCGGTGATATCAATTCAACTTCAGGATCTCTTATCCCTTCCATTGAATTGAAGGACCGTGAAGTGTACAAATCAGAGGATGATCACAGCTTTAAAAGCGTCCGATTTACCGGCTCACATGATGCTACTGCATTGGCAGTTCAAAATAAACAGGTGGATGCAGGTGCGGTCGACAGCGCCATTTATAATCAATTAGTGGATTCAGGAAAAGTAGACGGAGATCAAATTAAAACGATCTGGAAATCAGAGAAGCTTTTCCAATACCCTTGGGCTGTACATGAAAACACAGATGAAGAAACAATTAAAGCACTAAAAGAAGCGTTTCTTGCGATTGAAGATCCGGAAATTCTGGATGCATTCGGAGCAAGCGGATTTACAGAAGCAAGCAACAAAGATTATGAAAGCATCCGCCAGGCTGCCCTAAAAGAGGGACTTATTAAAGAATAGGGCTGATAAGATTGTGGTTTAAAAGACGCAGCATACTAACATATTTGGTGTTGGTTTTATTTGTTTATCTAAGTATGAGGCTAACGGAATTCGATTTATCGAAATTCAAGGACTTCCGGAATATGATAGACTTTCTGTCCCATTGGTTCCCGATGGATTTTTCTCTCCTTCCAAGGATCCTTGAAGACAGTCTGGAAACATTGGCTATGGCTTTTCTGGGAAGCTTTTTCGGTCTTATTATCGGACTTCCCTTAAGCTTTATGGCCGCTAAAAACACATCCGGCTCAAAATTTGTTTACCATATAACCAGAGTCGGCCTCAGCTTTGTCCGTTCCATTCCTGAAATTGTTTTTGGTTTGATTCTTTTGACGGCTTTAGGACTTGGTCCTTTTCCGGCTGTCCTGGCCATTATGTTTCATAACATTGGAGTTCTGGGAAAATTGATCTCTGAGCTCATTGAAGCCTCTGATCCCGGCCCTCAGGAAGCCATGAAGGCAGTTGGGGCAAAAAGCTGGTTTGCATCCCTGTTCAGCATCCTGCCTCAAATATGGCCAAATGTATTATCAAATTACTTTTACCGTTTTGAGGTTGCCATAAGGACTTCCCTTATCCTAGGCTTCATTGGCGGGGGAGGAATCGGCCAAAGACTTTTTAATGATTTTAAAACCTTCCAATACAATTCCGTTTCGCTCGATGTCCTGGTGATAATGATCATTGTTATTCTAGTGGACCTTTTCGGAAGCTATGTCAGAAACCGAGTGATATAAAGGAGGCAGGAAATGCTTGAAATTCGAAATATAACTGTCCGTTATCCCGGCATGAAGCATAACGCGCTTAATTCAATAAATCTGACGATACACCCTGGAGATTTTGTGTGTGTCCTGGGTAAAAGCGGGGCCGGAAAATCCACTCTGATCCGCTGTTTAAATAGCCTCCAGTCACCTACGTCAGGGGAAATCATCTGGGATGGCCAATCCTTTTCCGCACTTAGTGATGAACAGCTTCGGAAAATCCGCAGGGAGATGGGAATGATCTTTCAGCATTTTAATTTAGTTCCGAGATTGACTGTCCTGCAGAATGTTCTGACAGGCATGTTCGGCTACAGAAGCAGCTTTAAGAATCTCATTGGGTGGTTTACGGAGGAAGAAAAGACTCGGGCTAAACAGGTCATTGCAGAAGTTGGCTTAGCCGACTATGCCGAACGCAGGGTTGAACAGCTTAGCGGAGGGCAGAAACAGAGAGTCGGCATTGCAAGGGCTCTCCTTCAAAAGCCAAGGTTCCTGCTGGGAGACGAGCCAGTTGCCAGCCTGGATCCGGGAACTTCAGACCGGATCTTCAGCCTGCTGAAGGAGATGCATGATCGGCATGGTCTCCAAACCACCATTAATGTCCATGATGTTCAATTGGCTAAACGCTATGCTACCAGGATTATTGCCTTAAAAGATGGGGAAGTCGTTTTTGATGGCAAACCAGAGCAGTTTACAGATGATATGTATGTATTTACATACGATGCAGAAAGTTATTACGAAAAATCATATATCCCATCAACTTAAGGAGAGGAGGCAGAAAAATGGCCAATTGTCCATGAATAGTGGATAGCTCGAACGTCGTGTACGTTTCGAACGACCCTGACATCCAATTATTTAATTCCGGTCAATCATCTAAGAAAACAGTGACGCTGACTTTTGACGATGGGCCGGCAAGAGTTCTTCCGGAAATACTGGAAATATTGAAGGCTGAAAAGGTTCCTGCTGTTTTCTTCTGGCAATCACGGCTTTTATACGCTGGACGTCCATGGAAGAGAGTCCTGGAAGAAGGACATCAGATTGGAACACACTCTTCCAAGCATTCCAATCTCGTTAAGTTAACTCCGGCTGAACAATTCCGGGATCTAAGGACAAGCAAATTAAAGATCGAATCCATCACAGGTCATGAAGTGAAGCTATTCAGGCCCCCATATGGACAGTATAATGAGCATACCATTGCTGCAGCGAAAGAGCTGGGGCTCTCCACCATATTGTGGAGAATCTCGTCGATGGACTGGGAGCTTAAAGAAGAGCCTGAACAAATAATCAGAAACGTTATTGAGAACCTGGAAGATGGAGCAATCATCCTATTGCATGAATTACCCCAGACTGCAGAAGCCCTCCCTGGTTTAATTGCTGAAATCCGGGATAAGGGCTATGAATTCACTCTGCTTTGAAAAGTATCCTTATACAGGATACTTTTTTTGTGCCTTGAAAAATCCAGTATTATTTAGCTAGGCAGATTGATATATATTTTAGGATGCTGTTAATTAGGGGGGAGCCAGCTTGTTTACTAATATTGTGAATGCAGACGGGACTTTAAATGACCAAAATATTTTGAGAAGAGAGAATATCTATCAAGGAGTGAACGGCAGGTTTGTCGAGCGCTTTTTTATTGATGCTTCAAATAGCTATATTTTCAAGCCTCTGACAAACAATTCCCAGCTTGGAAAAGAAGTATGGATTTTTGAAAATGTACTGGCAGAACTCCCGCTAAAGTACCCTAAAATCCTGTCTTACTCCGTTCACAGCAAACCAATCAGTAATTGGATTATTTTAGAGGATCTTGGCACCATTAACCATACATTTGATACTGATATTGCCCTGAAGCTGACCGTATTAATGGCCAAATGGCATTCTTTCCCTATTGCGCGGATTTCCAATACACAGCTGAAGGGTCCTAAACCTCCTATTCAGGAAATGGCTGCCTATATACTGAAAAACAAAGAGAAGGTTTTTGCTGTTTTTAGGTTACATAATGTTTCATCTCTCATAGGAAATATAATCTTCAACGCATATACCGATAATCCCTTTTCCGATAAGAAGGTTCTTTGCCACGGAGATTTACACACGGGGAATTTCGGCTATGCGGACGATAAAACAGTTGTTCTGGACTGGGAGCATTGCCACTTAAACACCCCTTATTGGGATTTGTATCACTTAATCGATATTTCGCATCCTGATTTCCCTAGAGAAAGCGGCCGTACATTGCGAAACATGATTCTGGATTGTTATTGTGATGAGCTTGGAATCCCGGCCTCTGAAAGGAAACAATTCAAACGGGAATATTATCTGTTTTCAGCTGTTTTTTCAATTTGGATGATGCTGTTAATACAATCAGACCTGGACAATCAGAATTCAAAATGGACTCCAGAGCAGCTGTCCCGGCAATTAAAAGAAACCATTCGCAATCTTGTGGAATGTGCCGGGAAAATCTCATACTAAAATTCATTCATCTTAATTGACATATATTAGCTTATATGATATTAAAATATTGTTTAGCACTCTTAAGGTTCAAATGCTAATGTATCAAAATGTTAGGGGGAGAGACGAACATGGAAACGAAACAGTTTCAGGCAGAATCCAAGAGATTATTGGAAATGATGATTAACTCCATTTACTCTCAAAGAGAGGTGTTCCTGAGGGAGCTTATTTCCAATAGCAGTGATGCTATCGATAAAATTTACTACAAAGCACTTACAGATGATTCCTTAACGTTTGAAAAAGACAGTTACTACATAAAAGTCGTTCCTGATAAAGATAACAGGACTTTAACAATTAGAGATACCGGCATCGGCATGACAAAGGAGGAACTGGAAAACAACCTGGGTGTCATTGCCAAAAGCGGTTCGCTCGCTTTTAAGAAAGAAAATGAGATTAAAGATGGCCATGATATTATCGGCCAATTTGGAGTAGGATTTTATGCTGCTTTCATGACAGCTGATGTGGTAACCGTAATCAGCAGGGCACTTGGCAGTGATCAGGCGTATAAATGGGAATCACATGGTGCTGACGGTTATACAATTGAACCATATGAAAAAGACACGATCGGCACTGAGATTATTTTAAAAATCAAAGCGAACACAGAAGATGAAAGCTATGATGAGTATCTTGAAGAGTACCGCTTAAAGTCAATCATAAAAAAATATTCTGATTTCATCCGCTACCCTATTAAAATGGATGTGACCATCAGAAAACCAAAAGAAGATGCTGAAAATGAGTTTGAGGAAATAACAGAAGAGCAGACCATCAACAGCATGGTACCAATTTGGCGCAAAAATAAAAGCGAGCTGACAGACGAAGATTACGAAAAGTTCTATAAGGAGAAGCATTATGGCTTTGACAAGCCGGTAAAGCATATCCATATTAATGTGGATGGCACCATCCGCTATAATGCGATTTTATATATTCCTGAAAATATTCCATTTGATTATTACTCAAAAGAATACGAAAAAGGCCTGGAGCTTTATTCGAATGGCGTTTTAATCATGAATAAGTGCGGAGACCTTTTGCCTGATTATTTCAGTTTTGTGAAAGGGATGGTTGATTCTGAGGATTTATCCTTGAACATTTCAAGGGAAATGCTTCAGCATGATCGCCAGCTTAAGCTAATTGCCAAAAATATCAGCAAAAAGATTAAAAACGAACTCCAGCAGCTGATGAAAAATGAGCGGGAAAAATATGAACAATTTTATAAGTCATTTGGACGCCAATTAAAATATGGTGTTTACAGCGATTTCGGAACTCATAAGGAAACGCTCCAGGATTTATTGCTGTTCTTTTCTTCAACAGAAAAGACCTTAACATCTCTTGATGAATATGTATCCAGAATGAAGGATGATCAGAAATATATTTATTATGCTTCCGGAGAGTCATATGAAAGAATCGAAAAGCTTCCGCAAACCGAGCTTGTGGCGGATAAGGGTTATGAAATTCTGTACTTTACAGAGGATATAGATGAGTTCGCTATTAAAATGCTCATGTCCTATAAAGAGAAGGAATTCAAGTCGGTCTCAAGCGGTGACCTCGGCATAGAGAATGAAGAAGAAAAGCCGTCAGAGGCAGAAGAAAAAGAAAATAAAGAATTGTTCAGCACCATGAAGGAAATATTATCAGGAAAAGTAACAGATGTTCGTATTTCCAAAAGACTAAAAAGCCATCCGGTGTGCCTGACTGCAGATGGGGAAGTCACCATTGAAATGGAAAAGGTGCTCAGCAGCATGCCAGATAATCAGAATGTAAAAGCGAACAAGGTCCTTGAAATCAATCCAAATCATGAAGTATTCCAAGCCTTAAAGAATTCTTTGGAAAATGATAAAGAAAAATTAGATCTATATACAAACCTCCTGTATAACCAGGCATTATTGATTGAAGGACTTCCAATCAGCGACCCTGTGGAGTTTACGAATGATATCTGCAAGGTTATGGTGTAATCTGGAAACAGCCCGAATTTTTCGGGCTGTTTTTTATTTATTGCTGTCGAAAAGTGCCTCCATAATTATATTGAGATCCAGGCTGATTATTAAATGGCTGCGGGAATGCGGTCATTTCTGGCCCGGTGAGCTGCCCCTGCATTTGATTGCAAATGTTTACAACTTCCTGGCAGCGCTGGATGGCCAGCTCGTGACTATGCAGACTTTGCTCGATTAATTGGGCAGCCTGCTTTTCACGCTGCAGAATCTGTTCAAGCATTTGGATATTCTGCTGTTCCTGCTGAAGCATCATACGGTATTGCTGGCTTCCCTGCTGTGTCTGCTGGATCAGCTGCTGTGCAAGCTGACGCGCTTGATTTGCTTGCTGTAAACCATGTTGAACTGTATGCATATAATCAGCTCCCTAATAATTTTTCATGGGACATCGCCCCTTCAATATTTTTAGCACTCCTCCTGCTAAAATTACAGAGAAAAAAATCAATAAAAGGGAACTATTTCATTCATTATGGAAGCTTCCGAAAATCAGCAAAGAATATTTTCTAACAATAATAACAAACTAAACAGGAAGGGAATCAATCCGGGAATGAACAACTCTGGGCAGTTTCATTTCCAAATATATAAGGTCCCTGGAATTTTACTTTGTGAATCAAAAGTTCTGAAATCTTGGGAAGGGGATTATCATGTCAGTTTTTGTTTATCAGTCTTTTCAGTTAAAGCAGGATAACTTTGTTGAAGCTCTTAAAAACCTCAGAATGATACAAAATTTCCGCAACGAAAATTACCAGCATAAAATCGAATTATTATCACCCATATCAGGCGATGATCATACATATGCTTTTCTTTCCACATATGAAGGTCTGGCCGAGATGGAGCTTCAAAATAAAAAGATGTTTGAGGATGAGGAATACAAAAAATTGATCGAGCAGTTTTTCCTTGAGGATATTGTCCAGGGGAGCATGAATACACAGTTGTTTAGATCTATTACAGGGTTAAAAAACGACACTTCCGAGAAAAAGAAATAAGAATTATGGCAAATTTCCAAGTGACACCAAAACGGAAGCCGATCATCATCTGAATCGGCTTATTTTTTTGCCAGTTTGCAACGCAAAGAGGGAGGTACATCATGGATTTTTTTCTTCCAAGCGGAAATTCCTCGAAAGAAAGTGAATCAGGTGATTTAAAGTGGTGGCAATTATCACTGATTGGTGTCGGCTGCACCATCGGGACCGGATTTTTTCTGGGGTCTGCCATTGGAATCAAGATTACCGGACCCGCTATTGTTATTTCATTTATATTAGCAGCTATTGGAACTTATATAGTCTATAATCTTTTAGCTAAGATGACAGCAGAAGACCCTCAGGAAGGATCTTTCTGCTATTATGCCAATAAAGCTTATGGGAAATGGGCAGGGTTTAGCTGCGGCTGGAATTACTGGTGCTCAAATATTTTAATCATGGGAAGCCAGTTAACTGCACTTTCCATCTTAACAAGATTCTGGCTGCCACACGTCCCGCTTTGGATTTTTGCAGCTGGTTATGCCATTCTTTCAATTATTGTAGTTCTTACAGGAAGCAAAGGCTTTGATAAGGCAGAAAACCTATTTGCGGTCATTAAGACTGCTGCCATCATCATGTTCATCATCCTGGCTTTTGCTGCTTTGGCTGGTGTGATGGACGGAAATGTGAATCATCCTGGATTTCCAGGTTCTGTACAGGACTGGTTTCCAGAGGGTTTTACAGGCTTTTGGTCATCTTTAATTTATGCTTTCTATGCATACGGTGGAATTGAAGTAATCGGCCTCATGGCTACAAGATTAAAAAAGAAAGAAGACGCACCGAAAGCCGGCATTATCATGCTGATTGTCCTGGTCATCATTTATGTCATTTCTTTGGGTTTAGCCGTTTACATGGCTTCACATGGAGAGTTTAATGAAAAAGAAAGTCCGTTTGTTACTGCCATGGAACATTATAACCTGGACTTTTTCCCGCACGTTTTTAATGCAGCCATAATCATTGCCGGATTCTCTACCATGACAGCTTCACTGTTTGGGGTAACAGCATTGCTGGTTACTTTAGCCGATGATGGAGATGCTCCAAATGTCTTTTCAAAAAAAATAAAAAAATGGAAGGACCTGCCGCTGGCATCGCTCATACTCGCCACTGCGGGCTTAGTTGCATCAATTGTAACAGCTTTGCTTTTGCCGGGAAAAATCTATGAATACATTACCACTGCTGCAGGCATCATGATTTTATTTAATTGGTCTTTCATAATAATTTCAGCACTGAGGATATTGGAGAACAAAATATTTGGCAAGATCCTGGCCATTTTAGGATTGATCCTAATCTTGGCTGCGGTCAGCGGGACACTGCTTGAAAAATCAATCCGATTTGGATTCTTTGTAAGCTTACTATTTGTGGCATTAATAGCGGCCGCAGCTCTGATTATGCAAAAGATAGTATGGAAAAAGGAAGGGAAAGGGACATGTTAAAAAACAAACACCAAATTTCTGGTGTTTGTTTTTTGATGGACGGAGGAAAGCAAGAGGGAAGGTAAAATCACTTAAGGTACGGAGTCAGTTTCTGAATAATTTGATTCAGCTTTTCAGTATTTTTTTCATACATCTTCTGTGCACTTTTTGAATCAGTCTGCAATGAAAATACCTCCAGGTCCGCTGCACACTTCTTAATCATGGCCAGAAGCAGAGGGCGCTGTTGAGGTGCAGGAACCTTAATTGAATCATCATATACATCCACAGTTAATTCGCCAAAAGAATTAATTTGACCCCAAAAAATATTTTCCTGAGTGAGGCCTAATTTTTCGATTTCAGCTTTCAGCCATTTTTTGCTTTTTCCTGACTCGGCCAATGGATCGTTTAGAATGTTACCATCCATAATAACCGTTTGCGGTTCTTTTTCCTGAGGCAAGTTCAATTGAAGATCTTTTGGAGTGAGCGGCTGGTTTTCCTTCTTCAGCATAATGCTAAGGTCACCACGGGGCTCCAGAACTGCAAACTCAACATCAGCTGCCTTAAAGACATTTTTTTGGCGGAGCAGGGAGGAAAGATCATCAATAGAGTATCTTTCTTTTTTTAAATTGTCTTCCAGTATCTTTCCATCTTTAATAAATATTGTCCCTTTTCCTTCAAAGAAATCGCGGAAGCTTTTACTCTTTAAGGAGAGAATATCAGCAAATAATGTTACAAGACCAAAGATCATAATAGAAAGAATTCCGCTTGCCCAGTGGTTGTCTAAGCCCATAATAATTTCACCGGCTATACTCCCGATGGTGATTCCTGATACATATTCAAAAAAAGAAAGCTCTGAAATTTGTTTTTTTCCAATCAGTTTAGTAATGATAAGTAGAACACCTGCGTACAAAATAGAACGAGCACCAATCAGCAGCCACTCAGGCATAATTTCATCTCCATGTTTGATTAATTTGGTTTATATTGAGGCTCCTCAAACTCAATAACCTGTTTTCTGTTTTCCAAATCATTTTTTATTTCGCTTACCTCCAGCATAGATTCATGAAAAAGACGTTTAGCTTCTTCGTCCATTGAAGTTAATGCAAGGCTGGATAATTGAGCTTCGATAGAACGAATTGCTGCTAGACATTGACTGACATCAGAAGCTATGGTCATTTAGAAATTCACACCATTCATAAGAGTTTTTATATAAAACTGCGGCTGGCAAAAGCCAGCCAGTTGATTTACTGATTATATTGAGGTTCTTCTTCCTGAATCTCCTTAAGTCTTGGTTCAAGGCTATCAATGATGGATTGTGTCTGCTGGGCAGCACTTTGGTACATCTGCTTAGCATTTTGGTTGTCGGTTGCAAGAGCAAAGGTTTCAAGACTTGCCTGTGCGCTTTTTAAGCCTGCAATGGTCTGTTTTACTTGAGTTCCAACTGTCATTTTCTTACCTTCTTTCTGTACTACTATTACAAGTGTATTTTGGCTTTTTTTAATTTTTAAATGTGATTCGTCTGCTGATTATTGCTGGGTATTTGGGAAGTATTTGTTTAACTGGAGTTAATAAGACCATCAAAAAAATTGCCAGCATATTTGCATTCCCATAAGCGAAAATTAAGAAACGGAAGAGAAAACGTCTCTTTCAAAATTGGTTATAAATAAGGGAGTGCTTGCAGTTGAATAACTGGATTTCAGCGCTTTTCAATAATATGGGGAATATGCGCAGGCCAATGATGAATATGTTTGGCGTAAAAAGGAAGAGCAACTGGGGGTGGTTGTGGGGATCACTGATCAGCATAGTGCTGAGCACAGCAGCCGTTGCATTTACACGCAGCCGAAACCACAGCGCCAATACGCATCCCATGCAGCAGATCATAAACAAATCAAATTTAAACAATGCTTTTAAGAACCAAAACCTGTCAGCGCTCACTGAAATGGCAGATGAACTTGGTTTTGAGAAAAAAAAGCAGTAAAACTGAATATATAACAAATGCCCACTGTAATGTGGGCATTTGTTCATCGATGGGGGACAGCTGAAAAAATTTTGAAACTTAAACCTTCTTAACAAATTCAGATTTTAATTTCATTGCTCCAAAACCGTCAATTTTACATTCTATATCATGATCTCCGTCCACTAAACGTATATTTTTAACTTTTGTTCCTATTTTTAATACAGATGAACTTCCTTTTACTTTAAGGTCTTTGATTACAGTTACATTATCACCATCATTTAAAACATTTCCATTTGCGTCTGTAATTGTTTTTGATTTTCACTATTTTCAGTTTCTGAGTTTAAAGACCACTCATGAGCACATTCAGGGCAGACAAATAGGCTTCGATCTTCATAAGTATATTCTGAATTACATTCATTTAATAAGTAAATTGTCAATATAATGATCTCAATGCCGGAGAAAAGCTAATTCGACATTGTCATTAAAAAAGTATATAAAAGGGTACATAACAAAAAATATTTGAAAAGAAACAATCATCTAAACATTTTTGTCACTATTTTCTTTATCTTCGCATAAATGTGGATTATTTTCTAAGGGATCCACTGTATGCTTAAAGGTGTATGCTTTGGAAGTGGTTATAACACTTAAGAATAATACAACCAAAACAATTAAGACCCCAACAATTAGTAAACCCGTTAACATTTTACTCACCTGATTTCAATTATTTTTCCTAAAACCTTAACTAAGACTGTTCAGAATGATCATGATCATCATCATTAAACTTATCTAACATTTCTATTGTATCGACAAGATGATTGTTGAAAATTTGCCGTGCAACATGAAGCAATTCAATAATCATGGGATCTCTTAAAGAATAGATAACCCGATTTCCATTTTTCGTACCAGTGACAATGTTTTTAGCTCTTAGCACGGTTAATTGCTGAGAAACAGCAGAGCCTTCACTCCCTACAAGACTTTGAATTTCATTTACATTCTTATCTCCATCTGCTAATAATTCAAGAATCCTTATCCTTAATGGATGGGCAAGAGCTTTAAAAAATTCCGCTTTGAATTGCTGAATTTCAAGGTTCAATTACTTGGCCTCTCTTTCATTAATTAAGATACTCTGCAACACTTCTTAATTGTCCGATATCACTTTTTTGACACGATAATGCCGCGCACTCTCTAAATGCAAAATGTCTGCAACCAAAACACTGTTCTGTATTTAAGTGTTGAAGTGCGAAATTTATTGATTCACCAGTATGTTCAAAGAAATGTTCTTCTCCGATAAAGTCATATATACCAGTCTTTTTTAACATACTTTTAGGCTGTGGCTTTAAGCCGGAGATGAGTATAACTCCATGCTTTGATAACTCCTTTATGATACCTGAAAAATAATATTCCCCCGTTATATCCATAAAAGGAACTTTTCCCATTCTTAATAATATCACTCTTGGCTTATTTTGGATTGTTTTCATAATAGATTGCTCAAAGGCTTGAGCAGCCCCAAAAAACAGGGGACCTTCAACACTATAAATACTGATTTGAGGGCAGTCATGAGTATCTGTCACCATGTGAATCTGTATTTTCTCATGTTTGTTTTTAGGATCAGGCAGTGATTTAGATGTTATCAGCATATCACTCATGCGTTTGGTAAATAAGACGATGGCTAGTATAAGACCTGCTTCCACAGCAACCGTAAGATTTACAAAAATGGTTAATAAAAATGTCACGACTAAGATTAGTGAATCTTCCGTTTTAGTCCTGAGTACATGATAAAATTCTTTTCTCTCACTCATGTTCCAGGCAACAACCATTAAAATTGGGGCCATACTGGCTAAAGGGATGCTGGAAGCAAAGGGTGCAAAGACTACTAAGATTATCAAAACCACCATTCCATGAATTATCCCGGAAAAAGGCGAAACTGCACCATTCTTAATATTTGTTGCTGTTCTGGCTATTGCTCCGGTTGCAGGGATTCCGCCAAATAAAGGAGTAATCATATTCGCAATTCCCTGGCCCAATAGTTCACGATTGCTATGATGCTTACTTTTTGTCATTCCGTCCGCTACTACAGCTGATAATAAAGATTCGATGCCTCCAAGTAAAGCGATAATTAAAGCAGGCCCGATTAAGAGCTGAATTTTTTCAAAAGTGATGTCCGGAAAACCAAACTGGGGTAAGGAGTTAGGAATTTCTCCGAATGTCGAGCCTATTGTTGCTACCTGATTAGGATAAAAGAACATTGCTGCAAGGGTAGAAAACAGCAGCCCTAAAAGAGAGCCGGGAATTTTCGAGAAAAATCTGGGTGTAAGTAAGAGAGTAATCAAACATATTCCAGCTGTTAAAACACTATAAACATTAAGTGTATGAAAATGAATAAAAATTTCTCTCATATTTTTAAGAAATGATTCATGCTTTTCTACACCTGTAAGCCCCAGAAAGTTAGCTAATTGGCCGACGAAAATGATAACAGCAATTCCAGATGTAAATCCAATCGTAACTGATCTGGGAATATATTTAATTAAAATGCCGAGGCGAAAAATCCCCATTAAACATAATATAATTCCTGCCAGAAATCCTGCAATTAATAGATTTTCATAACCATATGTCATGACAATTCCAAACAAAACGGGGATAAATGCACCAGTGGGCCCGCCAATTTGGTATTTTGAACCACCGAACAGTGAAATAAGTATACCTGCAATAATGGTTGTATAAATTCCATATTCAGGTTTCACTCCGGAAGCGATAGCAAACGCCATGCCTAAAGGAATTGCAATAACACCAACAACAAGACCTGACAGAAGATCTTTTTGAAAACCCTGTAAAGAATAACCACTGAATCTCCCAGTAAAAAACCTTTTTTGCTGCATTACAAGCCTTCCTTTTTAATATTTGTTAAATTGTATATCTGATTATTTGAATATACTATGATACAAATTTACATCGTAATGTGAATTATGTCAAAAGGAAAAATGTTGATGTCTTCATAGTTAGAGGAGAGAAATTATATATTCGTTTAGAATGGTTTTTAATGGGAAGAGGGCAGGATGACCAGAACATTTTACAAACCAGTGGTTTCACAATTCATAACTATTTTTGCTTGATGACCAAAATTGAGGAGATAATTAGTAAGGGTTATTAATATAAACAAAACAAAGCATTCAATAGTGATTTGCCCTTAAAAAGTAAAGATAAATTGAATAATTGTTTATGTATAGAGTGTAGGGAAATCCCATCAGCGGACAGTTGGGGGACTAAGTCACGTGTTTGTTTTTATTTTTTCTAGTTTACATAATATATATTATAGGAAGTTATAAGCAACAATAGAATTTCTGTCTCATTATCTAAGTATACTTAAGATAATGAGACAGAATAAAAATTTACAGTCTTATATTTATTAAAATGTTAATGTAATCTGCAAACGAAAAGTTTGGCTTTAAATAATTGCAGTTAAATGATTATGAGCTGTTTGTTTGTTTATTTCAGCTGATGCTACGAAAACATAATCGATGTTCCAGTAAATTCTTCTTAGATAACACTATTCACAGATATCCAAGCGCCCTCCTGACCATATACTTTTTTACTCTAGTTTACATAACATTTTTATATGAAACTATCTATTCTGATCGACTTATTAATTTATTCACTATCCTGTGTAGTATTAAAAAACATCTCTTGTTGTCGTTCTTCTTTATTGTTCCTCTTACTATTGCTAGGGCTTTTGGTTTTTCCCCCCATCTCTCCATCAGATTCATAACTCAATTCAAATTCTTTATCCTGTTCATTCCTCATTATTCTATTCGCTCCTTTGCATTAATGAATAAATACAACTTGTTTTCCAATTGCTGCTATGTTTAGAGCCATTTTTCACACCACAGAACAAATGTTCTTATATGTGTATTTTCATACTGGCTGCAATGCTGCACTTAAATATTTTCTGGGAGTTCCATAATAAATCAGCTTGCTGAATTCCGGATAAACGGATTCAAAGTATATAAAGATTGGTGAATCAAGCAGCCATGGATAGTTGGAATAAAAAGACCGGTCTCCATAGGCCATGGCTGTTAGTGCCAGCTCCAGTTCTTTCTGGTAAATGAGAAACCTAATTTTTGCGTATTGCTTATCGAATTCCCCGCCGCTGATATATACCCTCCCGCTCAGCACATACTGCCCCATTTGAGGTATCCATTCAGCAAAAACTTCATCACGGAATTTTGGATTAACTGCATTAAAATCATAGGATCCGCCTATGGCCAAAAATAATTCTCCTGTTGCATCCGAATGTGTAAGTGTATATTTCCTGCTGTCTACGGGTCTGAATTCCGTCGCAGGAGGCAAATATTTAACAGACAGCTTAGATGGATTAAATTTGCTCATATAAAGCGACCCCCTATACAAATATCCTTATGTTCAGTATATGTAGGCCATGCTAAAACGTGACAAATGCCCAGTCTTTAACGCTTGCGGGAATTCATATTCATAACTTTCGTGTCTTTTAATACCCATTTTCCATCTTCATAAAGCCAAAAGGACTCTGCAAAGGCAATGGTATCTGCATTATATGCACCGCTTATTCTTTGAACTCCCATTAATCCCTTTTTCCCTTCTATAGGGATGATCTTCAGCGTACTATATGGATTAACCATAAGCTCCGTCGGCTCGCTTAGCTTGCCGTTTACATACAGACCGAGCCGTTCGTACTCTTCACCTCTGTCCCGTAAATCGAATGTATACGATTGTTTCGTATCCTGGATACTGATAGTAGCTTTGTAGCCATTTTCAAATTGGCTATTAATTACTAAAGGATCCGGAACAGACAGGTCAATTAGTTTAAATTCTTTTAAAGTAAATAAATAAAAATTCGACAAGCCGCCGCTTCCGCCAGTAGGAATACTTATATACATATCATTTATGGAATCATGGTTTAGATCTTCAAATTGTATTTGAGGTTCATAGCCCCCTTCAAGCTCCGCTTTATATGTTTTTCCGTCTGAAGCCTTAACTTTGAGTGATATTTCCTTTAAAAATGAAGCGCCTTCCTCATAATAAACACCCTTAAGATAGACAGTATCCGCCTTTTGATCACCGGTAACATCCACTTTATCTTTTGACAGCGTAACAGTCTTTTGGTCTTGTTCACCTGCATATACACCGGTTATGGCGGATAAAGACATAAAAAAGAACGCCGCAAACGCAAAAAGCAATTCCTTCTTCATTTATGTACCCTCCCTATTTTTTTATTATCTTGCCCAACTATGGAAATACTATGTAAAATGACAAAAAACCTCCTATCCATAGGATAAGAGGCTGTTAAATACTTATTTTGCTGCTTTTTTTAAAGCACTTTCTTTCGTTTCCCAAGATTCTATCCCTTTTAGGCCCGGAATGGAGTCAGCATAAAACACAGGGTCTTTTCCTGCCTTCCTCTGTGCCTTATAATCATTCAGAGCTGCATAGGCAACTTTAGCAAGCAATATAATCGCAATAAAGTTAATGATCGCCATTAAGCCCATAAATAAATCAGCAAGGCTCCAAACAATGGCTAAATCAACTACGGATCCGAAGACCACCATTCCGATTACAGCTATGCGATAAGTAAACAGGGCAGTGCGGCTCTCTTTAATAAATTCAATATTGGTTTCTCCGTAATAATAATTCCCAATAACCGAAGTAAAGGCAAATAAGAAAATAGCAACTGCAATAAAAATAGGTGCCCATGATCCAACATGTGTGCTAAGGGCTGCCTGAGTTAATTCTATGCCGGTAAGATCAGAGTTCGCATAATCACCTGATAGCAGGATGATAAAAGCAGTCGCAGAACAAATTAAGATCGTATCTACAAACACCCCAAGGGTTTGGATCAGTCCTTGTTTTACAGGATGGGAAACAGCTGCTGTTGCCGCAGCATTTGGTACACTACCCATACCTGCTTCATTTGAGAAAAGACCCCTTTTTATACCCATCATTACTGCTGCACCCATTGCTCCGCCTGCAGCCTGATCAATACCAAAAGCACCTTTGACTATGCTGGCAATCAGATTAGGGATTTCTGTAATGTTCATGATGACAATAATGATAGCCACAGCTAAGTATATAACCGCCATGATCGGCACAATGACTTGAGAGACATACGCAATCCGTTTAACGCCACCGAAAATGATAGCCGCCGTTAATACCGCCAATATAATTCCGATTGTTAGTCGGCTGGTGCCAAACGCTTCATTAAAGGCCAGGGAGATCGTGTTGGATTGTACAGAGTTAAAAACCAGCCCAAAGCAAAAAGTAATAATGATAGCAAAGATGATTCCCATCCAACGCTTGTTAAGGCCTTTTTCCATATAGTAGGCAGGCCCGCCGCGGAACCCATCTTTATCTTTGACTTTGTAAATCTGAGCAAGAGTACTTTCAATGAAGCTAGAAGCTCCCCCAATAAATGCGATAAGCCACATCCAAAAAACAGCGCCAGCTCCCCCTGCAGCAATCGCAGTTGCTACACCGGCAATATTACCTGTACCTACACGGGAGGCTGCACTAATAGTGAAGGCCTGAAAGGAAGAAATCCCTCTTTTGCCTTTAGCAGATACCATTGCTTTATCGCCCAATATTCTGAACATTTCACCGAAATATCTTAATTGGACAAACCTGCTTTTAAAACTAAAAAATAAACCAAGAATTATTAATGAGGCGATCAAAATGTACGTCCATAAAAGATCATTTAGAAAGCCTACGACTGTTTCTAATAAGCCCATACTTTTCCCCCTAAACATTTTTTATTATTTTGGAAAAACAACACGCTCCTTATAATCTATCAAAAGAATTTTTAATAGACAAGTCGAATATTAATTCGCCAGTGTGAATATTCTATAAAAACCCTCATTTTAAGCCAATTATACCGGGTTTCTTCTAAAATGAATTAAATATTTTTAATCGCTTTCATATAAACTAGTATAAGTTTTTTATACAAATAGACTTTCAAAAGAATAACATTATTCAGTTTATTCAGGACTCAGTTTTACATAAAATTATATTCCAGCAGACAAATAAACCCCTGTATTCACAGGGGTCATTAATTCTATTCAGTTTTAGTGCCTTCATCCTCTTCCAGGACTTCAGCCTTCCAGATGCATTTTGCTTTGCCGCTATCGGTAACGTCAATGATAAACGATCCATTTGAATAGCGGTCATTAAAGCGGATTGCTGAAGCATTAACTGCTTCTATCTTCCCTTTTTCTGTTTCAATATATAAAACATCTTTGCTGCGGACGATTACACACCCAATGATACGATGCGGGTTTGATTTCAATTCACGAAGCATCACGACGCCTCTTTTCGCGCGCGAGGTGCGTTCGAATTCAGTCAGCTTCATTTTTTTAATGGAACCACGCTGTGTAACAATCACAACAGCCTGCTCTTTATCTTCCTCTATAAGCTGGGCGCCTGTAACAAAGTCGCCATCTTTGAGATTAATTCCTTTAACGCCGGCAGCCCTTGCCCCTACTATGCTGACCTCTTCCTCATGGAACCAGAGGCCGTATCCCTGGTGGGTCGCAAGGAAAATTTCCTTGGTGCCATCAGTTAAATAAACATCAAGTACTTCATCATCGCCCTTTACATTGACAGCAACCAGAGGTTTTGAATATCGCTGCGCCTTATATGATTTTAGCTCAGTTTTCTTTACCATGCCGTTCTTCGTCATGAACAGAAGATATTCTTTGGTCTCAAAATCCTTTACAGGAATTGCCCGGACAATCGATTCATTCCGGTCAATCGGAATGATATTGGCAATATGCTGCCCGAGATCTTTCCAGCGGATATCAGGCAGCTGATGCACAGGGCAGTACAGATAGTTGCCTTTATTCGTAAATACAAGAAGTACATCAGTTGTATTCATATCAAGCTGAGCAATAATTCTGTCTGAATCCTTCATGCCAAAATCCTGTCCGTTAGAGGCAGCAAATGATCGTTGGCTGGTCCGCTTGACATAGCCTTCCTTCGTTACCGTTACAATTACATCTTCACTCGCTACCAGAACTTCAAGATTGATCTTGATTTCCTCGATTTCTGCTTCAATTCTGGTACGGCGTTCATCCGCAAAGCGCTTTTTGACATCCCTTAACTCTTTTTTAATAACAGAGAGAAGTTTCTTCTCGCTCTCCAGAATAGCTTTAAGCTCGCTGATGAGCTTAGCAAGCTCTTCAGCCTCCGCTCTTAAGGCAGTGATATCTGTATTGGTTAAACGGTAAAGCTGCAGGGAAACGATAGCTTCTGCCTGAGGTTCCGTGAACGCAAATTTTGCAATCAGATTATCTTTCGCATCCCGTTTATCTTTAGAAGCGCGGATTGTCGCAATCACTTCATCCAATATGGACAAAGCCTTCATTAGGCCTTCAACGATATGCTCTCTCGCCTCAGCCTTTTGCAGCTCAAACTGGGATCTCCGTGTAACAACTTCTTTACGATGGTCAATATAAGCATCCAGCAGCTCTCTTAGTCCCATTAATTTCGGATGGCGATTGTGGATGGCAACCATATTGAAGTTATATGGAATCTGCAGATCACTGTTTTTGTAGAGATAATGAAGAACGCCTTCAGGATCGGCATCTTTTTTTAATTCAATCACAATCCGTAGTCCGGTGCGGTCTGTTTCATCACGGACTTCGGCAATGCCTTCAACTTTCCGATCAAGGCGGAACTCATCAATCTTCTTCACCAGATTTGCTTTATTCACTTCATAAGGGATCTCAGTGATGACGATCTGCTTTTTCCCTCCGCGCAAATCCTCAAATTCAGCCTTTCCGCGTACAATAATTTTGCCTCTTCCTGTTTCATAAGCTTTCTTTATTCCATCGATTCCCTGAATGATGCCACCCGTAGGGAAGTCAGGGCCTTTAATATGCTCCATAAGATCATCTATGGAACAATCAGGCTTATCCATCCGTAATATAACACCATCGATAATCTCATTTAAATGATGCGGCGGAATATCCGTTGCATACCCCGCCGAAATGCCTGTCGAGCCATTAACAAGCAAATTCGGATAAACGGCCGGCAATACGGTTGGCTCATTTGATGTATCATCAAAGTTTGGAATGAATTCAACGGTTCTTTTCTCAATATCTCTCAGCAACTCCGAAGAAAGGGGAGACAGCCGAGCTTCTGTATAACGCATGGCTGCAGGAGGATCTCCATCAATGCTCCCATTGTTTCCATGCATTTCAACTAAAAGGTTTCGAACTTTCCAATCCTGGCTCATCCGCACCATCGCGTCATAAACGGAAGTATCGCCATGCGGATGATAATTGCCGATTACATTCCCGACTGTTTTTGCGGACTTTCGAAAACCCTTCTCATGTGTGTTGCCTTCTACGTGCATGGCATAAAGAATCCGTCTTTGAACGGGCTTTAACCCATCACGTGCATCAGGCAGGGCACGATCCTGAATTATATATTTACTATAGCGTCCAAAACGGTCGCCTAAAACATCCTCAAGAGGAAGGTCCCGGAATTTTTCAGCAGAACTCATGAGTCAACACCCTCCTCCTCTAGTACTGAAATATTTTCATTTTCAAGTATGCTGCCGTCTTCTTCAAGTCCGAATGCCACATTTGTTTCGATCCATTTGCGTCGGGGTTCAACTTTATCGCCCATCAAGGTGGTCACCCGGCGTTCAGCTCTGGCTGCATCATCAATTTTAACGCGGATCAATGTGCGCGACTCAGGGTCCATCGTTGTTTCCCACAGCTGGTCGGCGTTCATTTCCCCAAGTCCTTTGTAGCGCTGGAGCATATAGCCTTTTCCCACTTTTTTTATGGTATCCTGCAGGTCATCATCACTCCATGCATATTCGATCATTTCTTTTTTGCCTGAACCTTTGCTGACCTTATACAAAGGAGGCAGCGCAATGAATACCTTTCCTGCTTCAAGCAGCGGCTTCATATACCTGTAAAAGAACGTTAGCAGGAGCACCTGAATATGCGCTCCATCAGTGTCGGCATCTGTCATGATGATCACCTTATCATAGTTGACATCGTCCAGATTAAAATCCGCTCCAACACCGGCACCAACTGCATGGATAATAGTATTGATTTCTTCATTTTTAAAAATATCCGCAAGCTTTGCTTTTTCCGTGTTGATTACTTTACCTCTAAGCGGGAGTACAGCTTGAAAACGCCTGTCCCTGCCCTGTTTGGCAGACCCTCCTGCCGAATCCCCCTCAACCAGATATAATTCATTTCTTTGAGGGTTCCGTGATTGTGCAGGAGTCAGTTTTCCCGAAAGCATTGCTTCAGATTTTTTCCGTTTTTTCCCGCTTCTTGCTTCCTCACGTGCTTTGCGGGCCGCCTCTCGTGCCTGGAAAGCCTTTATCGCCTTTTTAATTAACAGTGAGCTTGTCTCAGGGTTTTCTTCAAGGAAATAAGACAAATGCTCGGAAACTACTGAATCCACCGCAGAACGGGCTTCACTGGTCCCCAATTTGCCTTTCGTCTGGCCCTCAAACTGAAGAAGCTCCTCAGGGACACGAACAGAGATGATCGCCGTGAAACCTTCCCGAAGATCCGCTCCATCCAGGTTTTTATCTTTTTCTTTCAGCAGATTCACCTTGCGGGCATATTCATTAAAGGCCCTTGTCATCGCAGTTTTGCTCCCGGCCTCGTGCGTACCGCCGTCCTTTGTGCGGACATTGTTGACGAATGAAAGAACATTTTCCGAGTAGCCATCATTAAATTGAAAAGCAAAGTCCACTTCAATCCCATTGCTTTCGCCTTCAAAGCTTACGACAGGGTGGAGAACATCCTTTTCTTCATTTAAATATTCAACAAATGCTTCTATGCCGTTTTCATAGTGAAAAACATCATGAAAATCATTACGCTCATCGATGATTTCTATTTTCATTCCTTTTAGAAGGAAAGCAGACTCACGAAGACGCTCGCATAGAGTTTCATAATTATACGTGGTTGTCGAAAAAATCGACGGATCCGGCTTAAAGTGGATGGTAGTCCCCGATTGATTTGTTTTGCCCGTTTTTTCGAGGGTAGTAACCGGCTTACCGCCAAGTTCAAAGCGCTGTTCATACACAAAGCCGTCACGTTTAATTTTTACCACTAGCCATTCAGATAGGGCGTTGACGACAGATGCACCAACACCATGAAGCCCGCCGCTTGTCTTATAGCCTCCCTGACCAAACTTTCCTCCTGCATGAAGGACAGTCAATATGACTTCTGGAGTCGGCTTGCCCATTCTGTGCATACCTGTAGGCATTCCGCGTCCTTTATCTTGTACACTAATTGAATTATCTTTATGTATTCTAACAATGATATGATCCCCGTATCCTGCCAGTGCTTCATCGACAGCATTATCGACAATCTCATATACAAGATGGTGCAAACCCCTTGCATCCGTACTTCCAATGTACATACCCGGGCGTTTTCTAACAGCTTCAAGCCCTTCGAGTACCTGTATGGCATCATCATTGTAGTCAAAAGCTTCCTGATTTCTTGCCACGAACATACCCCTTTCATTTCCTGCAAAAACACTTGCCGCCGAAAATCACGGCATTTGAACATACCAGTACAGCCTATTTTTATTTGTAAAAAAACAGGTTGCGAACAGATGTTCTGTATTTATATTTTACCATATAAATTAGGATGGTCTATGCTTTATTTTATCTATTTATTTAGTTTTGGCAAATAAGATCTTGGGATTTAAAAGATTTATCATGATTAATTCCGTTACACGAACCCATTATTTACATGGATTTTATAAATAATAAAAAACATGAGATCTATTTAGACCTCATGCTGAGTTTACTTCGTCAGAGCATGTTCAACTTTAATGCAGCGATCCATAATGACAGTGTACCCTTTTTCTTTTAGAAAATCATATGCTTCCTGGTTTGCCACTCCAAGCTGAGCCCAGAAAATATTAGCATCTATTTCGGCAAATTCCTGCGCGATTTCCGGAAGAAACTCAGATCTCCTGAAGACATTAACGATATCTACATGCCCCTCGATGTCTTTAAGACTCGGTACTGCCTTTACACCAAGTACTTCATCAAGAGAAGGATTTACTGGAATGATTTCATAGCCCGCTTTTTGCATCGCCTCTGATACCATATAGGATGTACGTTCAGGATTTCCGCTTAATCCTACAACAGCAATCCTCTTTGCCTTTTTTAAGAGGACACCGATTTCGTCCCTGCTTGGGTTTTCAATAGCCATTTTGTTGTTCCCTCCATTTTATCTGATTACTTATATATTACCTAAAAATACAAAAGCACACTAATTTATTGCTCTTTTACCCGAATATCTAGTTTAAAGAAATTCAGCGATCTCTCAACTTTAAAGCCTGCTTTTTTATAAATAGACAGCGCTTTCTCATTTGCTGTCTCTACACAAAGCTTAATGCTATTGGCTACACTATTCACAAAAAGATCATGAACCGCCATTTCAAGCAAATTCCGTCCAATGCCCTTCATCCGCTTATCAGGATCCACACCAATGAATTCAATGCTTCCTTCTTTTTCTTGACGATTGTATTCTGCATATAAATAACCATCTAATCCATTTTCATCTTCAGATGTATAGACTTTGTGATCATCATTGATCCTTTCAATAATCTCTTTTCCTGAATAATATGCACGAGGAAACAAAGTATCATGTAAATGAATAAAGTCACTATGAAGGTGAACCGGCAATAAACTGACATTTTTAAAACCGAAGCCTGAATTTTTTTTCAGTTCCATGTATGTTTGAGCCGATTGCAGAAGGAATCCATTTTTTAAAGCAAACTTGGCTGCAGCATGGTTGGAGGTATCGGCAAATAAAAAGTATGTATGCAGCTGTCCTTCGAAATAATGGAGTGCTTTTTCCCATAAATGTCCCATCAATTCAGAATCGAGAATAAAAGGTCCCCATAATTCTGCATTCCTTTTATTCAGATCAGCATCAACTCCTAGAAATCCTGCAATCGCAACATCCTTAAAGATCACGAAGGCAGCTGATTCGTTATCACTATTCAACTCTTTTAAACTATGAAGGATATCATTTTTTTCGGTCCCTAAATACCCTATATGATTCTCTGGAAAAGCGTTCTTTTCTGCTATAAATTCGGATGCCTGAATTAAATTTATTTGATCTAACATTTCGGCTTTCAAATCACCACACCCCCACTTACTTATTTTACCATAAAAAAGCAGCCGATTTGCCCTCAGCCGCATTTAGAAGATTAATATATAGCTGTCTCTAATCTTTTGAGCAGCCTCTTAATGCTTGTATTCGCTTCTCTTAACACTATTTTTTTATCTACTGTGTTCAGTTTGCGATTTTCCATCACAATCTTCCCGTTCACAATGGTAGATTCCACATCTGCACGAGTCGCTGAATAGACAATTCTTGAGATGGTATCGATATCAAATGACGGATAAACATGAAAGTCATTCAGATTCAGGATAGCAAGGTCAGCTTTCTTTCCGGGCTCTAGGCTTCCGATTTCCTGTTCCATTCCGACTGCTTTAGCTCCTCCGATCGTTGCCATTCTGAAGACGGTTCTTGCATTCATTGCTGTTGGTCCGTGGACAGGCTTCTGAATGATGGCAGCCAGTCTCATTTCGTTAAACATATCCAGATTGTTATTGCAGGGAGCCCCATCAGCACCCAGGCTGACAAAAGCCTCCTGATCGATTAATGAAGGAATCTCTGCCACACCTGAGGCCAGCTTTAAATTAGATCCTGGACAATGGCTGACCTTAACCCCACGCTCTTTAATGATTCTTTTTTCTTCCTCATTAAGCCAAACACAATGGGCCAGAATCAGCCTTTCATTGGCTAGACCAATGCTGTCCAGGTAGACGACATTCCGCATGCCCAATTCTTTTTCGACAAGGAGAATTTCATTGAAATTTTCCGATGCATGAGTATGGACTTTTACGTTATACTGTGCGGAAAGATCCCTGACATTTGTCAGCAATTCTTCGGTACAGGATACTACAAAACGAGGGCAGAAGGCATATTGTATTCGCCCGTTATCACGATTATGCCATTTTTCAAGGAGATCCACGCTTTGCTGTATGGATGCGGAGGTATTTTCTCTTAACGGAACAGGGACCTCATCACCTTTATCCATCATGACCTTTCCGGCTAATGCTCGTATGCCGCTTTCTGCAATGGCCTGAAATGCATATTCGGTATGATTAACGGTTTCCATATCCACAACAGTTGTTGTCCCGCTCTGGAGCAATTCGCCAATGCCCAGCATAGCAGAATAATAGATGGACTCTTCATCATGGGAAGCCTCAAGCGGCCAGATTTTCTGCTTCAGCCAATCAAGCAGCTCCAAATCATCAGCCTGCCCGCGGAAAAGGGTTTGGCACAGGTGAATATGTGTCTGAATAAATCCTGGAATAACCGTCTTTCCGCTGGCATCAATTACTTTATCAGCTTGATGCGTCAAGTTTTGTCCAATTTCGGCAACACGGTCATCTACAATATATAAATCTCCGAAAATGATTTCTTCGGCTGCATTCATCGTAACAATTTCAGCATTCTTTATCAGGATACTGTTCAATAGCTTTCCCCCCTTGGATAGAACTGACTTTTGAAGGCTCAAGCTTTCCATATGACATAATAAGCTGTCTGTAAAATTGAATGGAGCGCTGATAGGCATCCAGACTGACCCACTCATTTGGCTGATGGGCCAGCTTTTCATCACCCGGTCCATAAATTAAAGTCGGAATTTCACTCCTTGGATTTAACACGGCCCCATCTGTATAATAGGACACCCCGTAATGATCTGCAGCCAGGCCTCCCTTTATCATTTGCGCTAAATGAATAATGTCTTCAGCAGGATCTGTTAAAATAGATGGGCGGTCCAGCAGGGTTTCCACACTGTATTTATAAATTTCTCCCTGATCCTCCAGGAGATTAAGTTTGGATTTTAGCCTGTTAATAAAACTGGAATGGGATTGAGGAGGGACAGTTCTTATGTCTGCTCTGATGCTGCATTTATCCGGAATGACATTAGTCTGCACGCCGCCTTCAATCATGGTAACAGCCAGGCTGCTTTGTCCGAGGGGCTTTTTTTCTGTCTTCCATTCAATTTTCATTTCATCCAATACCCGGATTATTTTCAGCATATGATCTACTGCATTGATTCCCTGTTCCGGCATCGAACCGTGAGATGTCTTTCCATATGCTGTGATTTCAAGCCAAAGTGCCCCCTTATGGCCAATGACAATTTTTTCATTTGTCGGTTCGGCAATGACAAGTGCATCAATTTTCCGTTCATCATTTTCTTTTAGAAAAGCCCTGGCACCGCAGCTGTCGACTTCTTCCCCGGATGTTGCCAAAAAGGTAACGTCTGCAGGCGGAATAGTATTTGAGAGATACAGCTCCTCTAATGCCAGAAACATTGCTGCAAGACCGCTTTTCATATCAGAAGCTCCTCTGCCATACATCCGGCCATTTGCGATTTCCCCTGAAAAAGGGGAGTAATCCCATTCTCCTGTTCCAGGGGAAACAGTATCCATATGGCCGCATAAAAATAGCTGTTTACCGCTTTTTCCGGGAAGGGTGACTTCAAAATTGCTTCGAGTCTCATCAAGCATGGTCATTTTAAAAGGCAGACCATTTTGCTTGCATCGATTAATAAATGCTTCAGTCACTAAATGCTCATTTCCGGGGGGATTGGAGCTGTCAATTTGGAGCAGATGCTGAAGAAACTGGATATCATTCATTAATCCGCCTCCAGAATTTGCATTTTAATAGGGGTCACTTTGAACCCATTAACAGGCGCCATGTCCTGGGAACACGTTGTACAGGCAATGACAACATCGCACAGCGCTTTCAGCCTTATGTAATCGCCAGGCTTGGAAAGCGGTTCTGCAATAACATAATCCCCGGCAGCATCAAGGACATTATTCATAAAAATATTAATGGGATCTGGAATTACCGGAGGATGAATATTAAACTTTTTCAATGCATCTGCGATATTATCATGGCAATTAGGGTGGTCCTCTTTGCCGAAATCTACTTTGTAGCGATAATAATCGCATGCCGGGAAGAAGAAATCATGTTTTCCAACAGTATCTTCCAAAAGCTGCATTAAGGGACGGCGGCGGTTGCTGTAAAGCCAGTCTCCCGTTTTAAGGCGAATGCTGCTAAGTGAAGCCCGCATATGAACAGGTGATACATGTTCCGCGGGATCTTCATAGTTAAAGCAGACAAAGTCCCCAACCTGTTTTCCTTCCATATCAATAATAATCAGCTCTTCCCCTTTGTGAACCAGTGCGCTTCTTCCTTCATAAGGCGGGATTATAATCTCATCCCGGACCTTGCCTCTGTTAAAAGCCTCTTTCATTTGATCACCAGCCTTTGTTATTATTCAATAAAAACTGCAACCGCACGAATCGGAGATCCCGTTCCTTTCCGAATTCTGAGAGGGAGTCCGAAATATAGAAATCGCATGCCTGCAATCTGGTCGAGATTGCAGAGATTTTCCGTATTGGTAATTCCGTATTCACGGCAAATAAGGTGTCCGGAGTACTTAGAATCATCTGGATGATCAATGGCAGGAGCGTCAATGCCTATATTGACTGCACCTTTTTCAGCCAGCCATTTTGCTGCCTGATAGTCCAGGCCAGTATATGTTGTGAGCCATTTGTCAGTACCATAAGAGCGATTATAATGGCCCGTATAGAGGAGGACGATATCTCCTTTTTCAATAAACTGCTGTGATCTTCTCAGTGCTTCCTTGAGATCACGGTCGGTAATATATTGATGCGGCTGGATGTGGGATACATCCAGGCAAACTGCGGGCCCGTAAAAATACTCAAGCGGCATTTCATCGATGAATTGGCCATTTGGGTCATATTCGTAAGTTGCATCACTATGAGTAGGACCATGTTCATTTATTAGCAGATTATTAGTTGCAAACATGAATCCAACTTGCTTTTCACTTTCTTCGTGAGACATATTCGGGAAAATCATCGTTTTCTGATGAAGAGGGAAAACAGGCATCCCCTGATAAATTTCCTGTGTCAGATCGACAAGTTTCACTCCCATGATATTCCTCCTTTACCCGCTGCATATATGAAAAGCGGCAGGGAATGCCGCTTTAATGATCAATTAATAATGGTCGGTATGACCTCAAACTTATCTACATCAATAAGCCCCATATCGGTAATTTTCCATTTAGGGCTTGTTACCAATGACCAGAATGATAAATGCATAAAAGGAACTTCCATTCCGCAGCCAAGAACTTCTTTGGCAAGCTGCGACAATTCATCGACCTTTTCACTCATTTCTTTTCCGGTTAATTCATCTGTCATTAAACCGCCAATCCTCAGAGGCAAATCACCTACTACTTTGCTATCATTTATCATGGCTATTCCGCCATCCATGGCAATGACACGGTTCACCGCCATGACCATATCTTCGTAGTTTGTTCCTGTTACAATAATATTGTGGGTATCGTGAGCAACGCTTTCTGCTATGGCTCCGCTTTTCAAATCAAAGCCATGGAGAAATGACTTGCCGATTTTTCCGGTTCTGCCGTGGCGCTCCACAACCAAGAGCGGGAGAACATCCTGCTTTAGGCAAGGCTGCACAATGCCGTCTTTGACATTCATTGTGTATTCGCCTCCGCCAGTTAAATTCTGAAAAGGGATCGCTTCAATTGCCCTTACTTTTGCACGGCTGCCTGGAGCTTCAATAGCGAGTTCCTTCACTGTTACAGGCTTCCGCTTCACTGACTTTTTCACACTTTCCGGATATATGTAAGGAGCAATATCTATCGTTAATTCTCCTTTTTCAGCTGCTTTTTTCCCAGCCAGGTATACCTGATCAATTGTCATATTGATCAAATCGCTGATCACGACAACATCTGCTCTTTTGCCTGGTGCAATAACCCCCACATCCTTAAAGCCAAAGTGGGTTGCGGGATTAATGGTTGCCATTTGGATCGCTTCCACTGGATCTATGCCGACTGCAATGGTTCTGCGGACGATATCATTCATATGTCCGTAATTTAACAGATCAGCAGGCACCATATCGTCCGATACAAGGATTGCACGGCGGGAATCCAGCCCATCCTCTGTAATGGCCCTTATGCAGTCTGCCATATTTCTTTGGGAAGAGCCTTCCCTCATGAACACACTCACGCCATTGCGCAGCTTTTCGACTGTTTCTTCTTTTGTGGTGGTTTCATGGCAGGAAACATGGTTCCCTCCGCTGATAATGTGGGCGGCAAGCTCTTTGCCAAACAATCCGGGCGCGTTCCCTTCAACGGTTTTCCCGATGCTGTTTGCATATGTAACTGCTGCAACAAGGTCATCTATTAATTCCGGTGCATGCTCATATACCGGCCCAATATTGCTGAAGCTCTGAATTTCCCCAATTCCCTGCACATATGGATCTGCCAAAAGCTCTTTCATATCCTTTGATGTCACATCAAAGCCTGATGTTTCAAGCCCGGGAGCATCAGGCACAGCACAAGGGACCGTAAATAATACCCGGTTTGGAAGGGTTTTAGCTTCCTCAATCATTGCCTGCATGCCGTAAACACCCAGGACATTCCCAATTTCATGCGGATCACCAATCAGTGTGGTGGTTCCTGTCGGAATAGAGAGCTTGGAGAATTCCGTACAAGTCAGCATCGCACTCTCAAAATGCATGTGAGAATCAATGAACCCCGGACAAACGAATTTTCCCTTAATGTTTTCCACTATCGTTTTTGGCCCAATTAAGTCCTTTGCGTCCCCGGCCATTAAAATATATTCGCCTTTCATCGCCACGTCGGCTTCATAGATCTCACGGGTGATCACATTAATAAAGTAGCCCCCCTTCAAAACGACATCGGCATACTGGCTGGAATCAAGCAATACATCAATCAGCTTGCGGTACTGCACTGCCTTTTTGATATTTTTTGCTTCCATTTATTAACCCCCTGTTTCCATTCCGTCTACACTGTCTATAATTCCGATAATGGCAGCATCGATAGGAGCATCTTTATTCTGAACCGCTCTTGATGCCATGCTTCCAGTCACATAAATGACTTTTTCTCCTATGCCGGCACCAACAGTATCAACGGTTATAATGGGGTTCGGTAACATTGAGCCGTCCAATCCTATAGGCTGGGTAATTAATAGCTTTGTGCCTACCAGATTATCATCTTTTCTTGTGGCAGTTACGCGGCCAACCACTATTCCCATTTGCATAAAGACCTACTCCTTAATGAAAAATAATTTCGATCTTGAGCTCCTTTGCTGTATCTCTTGCCAGGGGGGTAATGATAGCCCCTTTTGGAACAGTTAAGTGATTAAGCTTGTTTAAATAGGCAAACCTGACTGTATCATCGGAAATAACTGTTTTCTTCATCTGCTGAGCTGTATAGTCAGCTTTATCATTAAAATCTATTAATCTTATGCCGAGCATCTTTAACTCTGCCATCTGCCCATTAAGTTTTCTTTTTAAGAAATCAGGACCTTTATCCATTCCATTCAGTTTCCAATATTGGCTGAAAGGATCACCTCCAGCCTTCAAGGCCGTAACCCGTTTCCCTTTTAACAAAGCCATTAGGATGATCCGCACCAAAGGCCTTTGTTCGTTAAGGGCTAATAGATCTGCTATTAAAGAAAAAGATAGAATAGGCAATAGGATCTCATCAAAATGATCAAGAAGCTGATTATTAATCATTGAAGGTGAGATCCAATCGTCATTCCCTGTCTGAAAAACTAACTCCTCAAGCGGAAATTGGATCAGCATTTCTTCTTCAGCAGCCATTCTAAGTGTTATATCTTCCTGTAATAAGTGTTTCAAGTATGATAATCCCGGTTCCATCCCTATCATATGTGAGGTCAATAGAGCCAGGATATGAGGTTTTCTTTCTCTGCAGTTATTATTTCGCATGTAAAGCGCCTGCAGAGTGTTTTTAGCCATAACACTCTGCCTTTTGCTCCTCATGCTTATTCACCGATATTTTTTGATAATAAAGCTCTTTCAACTTCGCTGTGCGGCCTTGGAATGACGTGGACCGAAATAAGTTCTCCTACTCTGCTGGCAGCTTCGGCTCCTGCATCGGTGGCTGCTTTAACCGCTCCTACATCTCCTCTGACCATAACGGTAACTAGACCAAATCCCACTTTTTCATATCCGCAGATCTCCACGTTTGCTGCTTTCACCATTGCATCCGCTGCCTCAACAGCACCGACAAGACCTTTCGTTTCGATTAAGCCCAATGCTTCACCCATTATGTGTTTCCTCCTTAAGATTATTAAACTGATGGTTTATCATGATCATTTTCATTTGCTTCATTTGATTCTTTAGCCTGCTTTGTTTCAATTGGCTCTTTATTGAATCTCAACTCTTTTTCAGTGACTGTTTCCTGATGCATTTCTTTCAGCATAAATTGCGGAAGCAGCTTCCCGGCTACTTCATTGTGGGCACGCGGGATGACATGAGAAGAAATTACTTTTCCAATTCTCTCTGCTGAGCTCACACCGGCGTCGACTGCAGACTTTACAGCTGCTACATCGCCGTTAAAATGGATTGTCACGCCCAGATAGCCATCCACTCCTATTACTTTTTCAATACCTACAATTTCTACATCGGCTGCTTTTACGGCTGCATCTGCTGCAGAAACTGCTGTTGAATAACCAACGGTTTCAATTAAACCCAATGCTTGCAACTGAAGAATCCTCCTCCTGTAAAAGTGTCACACCGGCTAATTTTTCTTGAATTGTTGTCCTGGCCAAACTTTTATTTAATCCGGTCGAATTCCTTACAAAGCTGATCCGTAATTCGGGATACATCATCAAACTGACCGTAAAGAAGAACATATTTCTTCTCTATTAAAAAATTGATGCGTTCGGCCATGTTTTTTTTCATGTGCCGGTCAAGGAGCAAAATACCTGTGTAATAGTCAATTCCTTCAATGACAGACACACATCCTATTGACGCGTTAAGCCCCAATTGTTTTGTCAGCCATGGACTGGGGGACTTTTCTATATAAGCTGCAGTCGCCTTAAATGATTTTTGGGATAGTTTTTTAAAGTAGCTCTTTAAAGCGTTTAACAGTATTCCATCATTCTCTTCATAAAGCTCTAGCGAAAAGGTTTGCCCGCTGTTTTTGTCCCATGACAGAAAATATTTTAAAGAAGGAAACTCTCTTAAAAGTTCATTCAGTAAAAACAGCTGTCCCGGTGTACATTTTTCTGATGTAACTACCCCGATCGAGCCTGTTTTCAGTTCCCGCTGAAAGGAGCCTTCCAATGCAGGGTGAAGATCTGAGAAATGCCATACTTTTACACCATCCGGCGTTTGTCCGACAAGCTGGCTTTCTCTCGCATTTCGGCCAGATTTTGTTTCTGCAGAAACTCGCTGTTTCCCTTGTGCCAGGGCCAGGGTTTGCAGCTGGGCAATTTTTTCTTTAGCGGAAGGCTGAGGTGAAGAAAGTGAAACTGTCTGCCTTCTAATATTCGGGTGTGGATTAGCAGCCTTGGGTGAGTCTGTTTTAACAGCTATTCTTTTATTCATTTTTTCCTTTTGATAATTAGGCCTGCTAATACCTGGTATACCTGACTTCAATCCCGGCTGGCTGCGGGGCGGGGAGAAATTGGGAGTCCCATTAATAGGATTTGCTTTTGGCTTGCTGTAGGGCTTCAATACTTCTTCAACAACACTTTTTATAAAGTTAGACACGCATTATGCACCTCCACTTTTGGAACATCTGCTTAAAGAATTTTGCGAAGTTCTGAATGAGGGCGTGGTATAACATTTGCCGACACCAGTTCTCCTCCAGCCATAGTGTGAGCAGTCTTTCCAACCTCAACAGCAGCTGTGACTGCCGCTACGTCCCCTTCAATAATGACAGTGACAAGCCCTGATCCGACTCTCTTTAAATCAACCAAGCTGACATTTGCCGCTTTTGCCATGGAGTCCAGCGCTTCAATAGCTGCTGTCAAGCCCCTTGTTTCTATCAGACCAATTGCCTTCATTTTTGACCTCCTCTACCTGCAAAAGCTTATAGATAGTCTTCGAGATTCACTTCAATGGGGATTGAAGTTCTTTTAAATAACTCTTCTTTTCCAAGCGGATAGGTTGCGTCTATGCCCATCTTATCGCTGACTCCTTTTAAATGATGAGAAGACTCGAGCGGTGATCCCTTCGCACCCTGTACGATAAAAATATCATCCCCCGCCTGTACTCTTGTCGCAATAGCCCATTCAACATCATCCGAATCAAAGATATCGACGTCATCATTCACAACCACTACATGCTTTAAATCCTTATCGCTTGCAAAGGCTGCAAGTGCTGCCTGTTTTCCGTCACCTTCATGCTTCTTCTCTATTTGTATGACTGCATGATAGCGAGCCACCCCTCCCATCGGGATATGTACAGCTTTGATAAACGGAACAACCTGTCTGACGGTGCTTAAAAGTGTTGCTTCCCTGACAAGAGCCATTGGCAGCCTTTCTTCATAGCTTGATGGAAAAATAGTCTGTGAGATAGCATTATTACGGTAAGTCACAGCCGAAAATTCTACTATCGGCTGAGGCGTTCTGGTGCCATAATAACCGGCCAGTTCGCCAAACGGCCCTTCCAGTTCTCTTTCATATGGCAGCATTTTGCCTTCCAGGACGATTTCGGCATCAGCCAGTACTTCCAAATCCACCGTTTTGCACTGAACAACATCCAGCGATTGGCCAAGCAGGGCACCAGCTACATCCAATTTGTCGGTATGATACAGATGCGTACTGATCTGGGAACTTAGGACAACAGCTGGAACGACACCAAACATAACAGCCACTTCCATCGGTTCTCCAATGCTTTCATAATGGGCATATTGCTCCATCAGCTCCGGGGAGGTTATGAGAATATTCGTTCGATTACCGCCAAGGTATTGCATCCGGCGAATCGAGGTATACCTTTTTTTGCCGGATAAGTCTTTAACCACCAATATTCCTGCCACATAATAAGCTCCTGAATCTTCTGCATGATAAGTTGGAATAGGAAACAAATCTGCCAAATCGAATTCCCCGGTCACAAGATTCTCCTGAACAGGACCAGTTTGCCTTAAAGTTGTCGGTATAGGATTAACAATTGATTCGATGAGTTTAGGAATAAGTTCAGAAGAGGAGATTCCCATGCTGTCTGCCATCAGTTCTCTATCTCCTCCGAGACCGGCAGCCATGGAAGTTTGATAGCCTTTTATTCTTTCAAATAAAAAAGGCTGACGTCCATGTTTCGTATTAATTACTGCTCCGAGTTCATAGAGTGGATCCACCTCTTTTTTAACCCGATGAACAAGTCCCCTGCTTTCCCATCTATCCAGCAAAGCTCTCATTGTTACAGGGTTCATGCTTTTTCCCCCCATCTCTCAAGGAGCTCATGGTCTATATCCAGCATGTCCAATATCCTCGCCACCATAAAGTTGGCCAGCTCCCAAATCTCTGTCGGCTTATGGTAAAAGCCAGGTGATGCAGGCATTATGCATGCACCGCTCTCAGCGAGAAGAGTCATATTGCGGAGGTGAATCAAATTAAATGGAGCCTCTCTCGGAACAATAATAAACTTTCGATTCTCCTTTAAAACAACACTGGCAGCCCTGCTTAGAAGGGTATCGCCGACCCCGTTCGCAATTGCACCCAATGTATTCATCGAACATGGCACAATCACCATTCCGTCTGTTTTAAAGGATCCGCTGGCAACCGCAGCGAAAAGATTCCGGTTGCTGTGGATAGCGGCATACTCCTTCAGCTCGTCCATCTTGACCCCGCATTCAAATTGCATTACTTTTTCTCCCATCTCCGTAGCAATTAAATGCGTTTCGATCTCTAATTGATGAAGAGCGCGGATCAGTGTATATGCATACAATGATCCGCTTGCTCCGGTTATGCCCACTAAGATTCGTTTTTTTCTTGGACCTGGAGAAGAGTTAGACAACAGATTCGTCTTGGGAGAATTTCTTTTTAGCCAGTTCTTTGTATTCTTCTGTTGATAATATGTCTCCAAAAATGTCGATATCTCTTAGACCGGATACGTGCATATCATCATCCTGTGAAGCGGTGCCATCAGATATGCAAATTACATTGTATCCATGATATAAGGCATCAGAAGCAGTACTGCGTACACATACATTGGTCCAGACACCAGTGAGGACCACCGTATCAATTTCTTCTTCTCTCAGGAAGAGATCAAAATCGGTATAGCTAAATGCACTATGCCGTCTCTTTTGGACCACATAATCTCCTTTGCTCTCGTCTGGCTGAAGTTCTGGAATGAATTCCGAACCCCAGGTCCCCTTTACTGCATGAACAGGTCTTACACGAAAATCACGGTCATTCTTTCTATGAGCTTCCTGAACATGCACAACCTGAATATTGTTTTCGTGTGCGAACTCAATAAGCTCTTGAATTTTAGGAACGATTTTTTCTCCATTTTCACACCTTAATGCAGCTTTTTCCCCGATAAAGTCGTTTAACATATCAATAATAACTACACAGTGCTTTTTTCCCCTAAGTTCCAATCCATTCAGCCTCCTTCGATATCTATATTTATTGCTGTGCTACAGGATCTTTTGTTTGCACATTGACTGCTTCGTATTTTTCATACTTTAATGTTCTTTCCAGTCTCTGGATGCTTTGGCGCGGAACGTACTCTCCATATCCTGCTTTCCCGACGATCCCTTTGTCTTCTTCGAATACCACGTTTCCGCGAATTATTGTTTGAACTGGCTTTCCTTTTAATTTCATGCCATGAAGCGGATTATACTTAGCCATTGATTCTGTTTTCTGCTCATCAATAACATATTCTTTTTCAAGATCAATAACCGTGAAATCAGCATCACTGCCAATTTCCATTGAACCCTTTTTAGGATAAATGCCATAATGAATGGCTGCGTTGCGGCTCGTTACTTCTACAAATCTTGATAGAGATAAGCGGCCTTTATTCAGCCCTTCGCTGACAAGGATCGGCACCATCGTTTCTACACCCGGGATGCCAGGGAAGGTGTTCCAGATCGTTGCACCTGGATAATCCTTTTCAGTGGCAATTTCATATGGGGCATGGTCGGTTCCGACAAAATCGATTGTTCCATCAGCCAGAGCCTGCCAGTGGGATTCGTTATCCTCTTTCCCCCTCAGTGGAGGAGCAATTTTTGCATAAGAGCCCCGCTCTGACATGGAGTCCTGTGCATTTAAAACAAGGTAGTGCGGGCAGGTTTCAGCAGTAACCTTGACACCGCGTTTCTTTGCAGCCTTAACGAGCTCAACGCCTTCCTTTGTGCTCATATGTACGACATGTACACGTGCGTCAGTAGCTTCCGCGAAGCTGAGAATCAGTTCAATGGCCACCTTTTCAGCGAGGCTAGAACGAGCTTCAGCCCATGCCGGTCCGTCAAGTCTGCCTTCTTTTTCAAGCTTCTTCGAATTGAATGTGCAGATATCATAGTTTTCAGCATGAACACCAATCGGAAGACCGGTTTTTGCAACGTTTTTAAAAATCTCAAGCATTTCTGCGTCAGATACTTTAGGGAAGGTTGGTACAGAAGGTGTCATGTAGACCTTAAATGCAACAACGCCCTGATCTATCTGAGGATAAATATTATCAATCCAGCCTTCACGTGCATCCTCCCCGGTCATGCCGCCCCAGAAGCAGTAATCAATATAAGCCTGATCCCTGATTGGACCAATTTTCTTATTGAAGCTATCCCCATCCCGTACAGATGGCTTGCTGCAGCATGGCATATCAATAATAGTTGTCAAGCCGCCGGCTGCTGCAGAACGGCTGCCGGTTGCAAATGTTTCTCTGTGAGTAAACCCTGGATCCATAAAATGTGTATGTGGATCAATACAGCCTGGGACAACTAATTTTCCTTGTATATCAATAACCTTGGAGGCATTTAGAAAAGAAATGTCGTTCGTGTAGCCGACAATCTTTCCATCGTTTACTAGAATATTCGTTAAAACCTGACGATCACCCTGCGGAATATTTGCATTTTTCAGAATTAAATCCATTTACCCTGCTCCTATCTATTAATTTGATTTCTGCCTCTAAAAGTAGAGGCAGGTGGTTACAGCAGCTGCTATTAAATCAATTCAGCTGAGTGGTCTCCTTTCAGCTGCTCAATTCTTTCACTTTCACTTATATTTAATTCTTTATAATTAAATACCATATTTAATAAAATTGCTGTGATGCTCCCCAGTACAATTCCGTTTTCAACCAGAAGGCGTGCACTTGTCGGCAGACTTTCAAAAATCTGCGGGACCACCGCTGAACCAAGCCCAATTCCGATTGAACAGGCAACGATAAGCAAGTTTTCATTTTTGCTGAAATCCACTACAGAAAGCATTCTGATTCCCGATGAGATAACCATCCCAAACATCGGAATCATTGCTCCGCCAAGAACAGCCATAGGAATAATCGTAGTCAGAGCAGCCACTTTGGGCAAAAGACCGAGAATCATTAATATAACACCAGCTGCGATAACAACATTTCTCGTTTTTACTTTAGTCAATGCTACAAGGCCCACATTCTGTGAAAAGGACGTATAAGGAAACGCGTTAAAAATGCCGCCTATAACAACAGCCAGTCCTTCTGCACGCAAGCCTTTCTTAATGTCCTTAGAGTCGAGCTTTCTCTCACAGACATCTCCGAGAGCGAGAAATACCCCAGTAGATTCAATCATGCTAACAATTGCTACTAAGGTCATCGTAAGGATGGCTGAAGCATTGAATGTCGGGAATCCGAAATAAAGCGGCTGAACGACATGAAACCAGGAAGCCTGGCTGACTTCGGCAAAGCTGACGAGCCCCATAAAATAAGCTGCTATAGTCCCGGCCACCAATGACAGCAGGACAGAAATTGCTTTCATATAGCCTTTAAAAAACCGGTTCATTAAGATAATCAGCACCAGTGTAAAGGCAGCCAGGAATAAATTCTTTGCACTTCCATAATCGGATGACCCAAGCCCGCCTGCAGCATTATTCATGGCAACAGGAATCAGTGATACCCCGATAATTGCAACGACTGAACCGGTTACGACCGGCGGGAAAAATCTCATAATTTTACTCATAAATTGGGATAGGATCATGACGATAATACCCGAAGAAATAATTGCCCCGTAGATGGCTGTAATCCCCTGCAAATTCCCGATGGCAATCATCGGGCCTACTGCTGTAAAAGTACAGCCCAGAATCACAGGCAACTTGATGCCAAAATGCTTCCCCCCTATTACCTGAAGCAAAGTAGCAATCCCGCAGGTAAACAAATCAATTGAAATTAAGTAAGCGAGCTGCTGGGCAGTAAGCCCAATTGCCGGTCCTACAATCAGCGGTACAATGACAGCACCTGCATACATGGCTAGCACATGCTGAAATCCTAAAGTCCCTACCTTCCAAGGATTTAGCTTTTCCAAAGATTTTCCCCCCAGGTTTAATTCTTTGTTATGCCACAGCCTGACTCCAGCTTTTAAAAACCGGCATCACCTCCCAAATGAAAAATGTGTATAAAAAAACCGCAGCAATAGATAACATCAAAGTAAACAATAGATGTTCTATTACTGCGGTTTCATTCAGCTTCCGTTAAACAAAAGACAAAGGAACCGCTCCTATATTCAGGTTTAAGAAAAACTGCGTCATGCACAGCTCTCCCAAACAAAATGTAAAACTTCTATTCTTGAAAATAAATAATGGTGCAGGCTTCTTCAGTAACAGGATCATAATCTTTTAAAATCGTTTTGACTTTCAAATGAAGAGCATCTTCAATCATACCTTTTAGAAGCGATTTAAATTCAACAATCAATGCTGAATCAACCGAAATGGTCAGGTGATGGAAGTTCTGACTCAGCATCTGCAGTGCCTGAACACGCTTATGCTGTGCGAAGATGATGACTCTATCATCAAATGTTTCAATACGCTGTTTTTTCACGCCTGTTCCATAGATTTCCTGGTTCACACGATTATAGAGAAAAGCGAGATCTTTTTTTATTGTTTGAAATAATTTTGAGGTTAATACAGTCATGTAATCCTCCTGTTAATCACTATATTAAACAAGGCTATTTTATAAGTCAATATCTTTTTCAGAAAATTCTCACTTGACAAAATATTAACTTAACTATTACACTACAAATCAACTCCCCCTATATTTCTATAATTGTCCCTGTAAAACCTCCCTTCAGCATCAAGAAAAATTAAATAGAATTTTCGTATAACCTCAATAATCGGTTTGAGGGTTTCTACTGGGAACCGTAATTCCTATCTACGAAAGGGATATTTCCTGTTGATTACATACAGGAACCTTTTGTGCAGGAATTTTTTTGTGCTTATTAGTCTATTTAGAAGAAGATGCATAATATCATAATTTAAATACCTCTTCCTGCTCGCCAGGCTACTATCCCATACAAAACTGCTCACACTTTTTTCTCATTGCCAATGGTTTCAAAATCTATGAGGAGGCGAAGATTTGAAAAGTATTCATTTTATTGTTAACGGGAAGGATTGTACGGTCGTTTGCCCGCCTGCGAAACCGCTCCTGGATGTATTAAGAGAAGAGCTGGGTTTGACTGCAAGCAAGGAATGCTGCGGAAAGGGAGAATGCGGATCATGCTCTGTTCTAATCAATAATGAGGTTGTATGTTCCTGTCTTGTCCTTGCTGGCCAGGCGGAAAACCAGGTGATCACCACTTGTGAAGGAGTCGGACTATCACCAAATCTTGATGTCATTCAGGAATCTTTTATTGCCGAAGGAGCAACACAATGCGGGTACTGTACCCCGGGAATCATCGTATCAGCAAAAGCTTTCTTGGATGGAATTGACCATGTTCCATCCGTTGGGGAAATTAAAACCGCATTAGGAGGGAACCTGTGCCGCTGTACAGGCTATACCAAAATTATCAAGGCCGTTCAGACAGCTGCCAGCCAAAAAATATCCGAGCCTGAAACAATCCGATAATCCATGACACATACAGCCATTTTACTTGCCGCGGGCCAGTCCAGCAGAATGGGTACTCTAAAAGGACTGCTGCCATGGAATGGTACGACATTATTCGAACATCAGCTGAACACACTCAGAAAATCGGTGTTCACAGATATTGTAGTTGTATTGGGTTATGAAGCCGATACATTTCATTCAATTGGAAAAAAGTATTCTGCAAATATGATCATAAATGAACACTTTCAGGATGGAAAATGCTCGTCAATCATTGCGGGGGTGAAAGCCGCGGACGCGTTATCAGATACGATTCTGATTACATCCGTCGACCAGCCGCTTCATACTGAGGTCATTAATAAGCTCGCAGGTGACTTTAGAAAAACCCGCTGCCTGATTGCAGTCCCTAGCTGCCAGGGCAAAAGAGGGCACCCCATCCTCTTTTCGTCCCGATTGAGGAACGAGCTTTTATCAATAAAGGAAGAGAATATGGGTTTGAGGCATGTAATTCAACAGCATAAGCAATTTCTCCTTGAGGTGCCAGTGGAAAATGAACAGATTCATCTCAACCTGAATCGCCAGGAAGATTATAAAATTGCGGTTAAAACATATACAGGGAGGTAAGCTGATGCTTGTTTCAGAGATTGATATGTTTACCCCTTCCTCTCTATCCGAATGTCTGATGCAGCTATCGAAGAAAGGCAGGGTTCATAAATTGATAGCAGGCGGTACAGATGCTGCAGTCCGGATGAAGGAAGGCAAATGGCGGCCGGAAATTTGGATCAATATAAAAAACTTAAGTGAGCTGCGTTATATCATAGAAAGTAAAGATTGTATTCATATTGGCCCGTTGACAACACATACTGATATTATTCATTCTCCGCTTCTGCAAAGAAAAGCGGATGTTCTCGTAGATGCAGCTCGGGAAGTCGGCGCCACTCAAATGCAGAATATGGGAACAATCGGCGGCAATATTGGCACTGCCTCTCCTGCAGGCGATACCCTTCCGGCTTTGTATGTTCTCGGAGCAAGACTTGAACTCTCCTCGCTGTCGGATAAACGAATCGTCCCAATCGAAGACTTTATCCTTGGTCCCGGCAGAACTGTTTTAAAAGAAAATGAAATGATTACAAAAATCATAATAACGCCGCAAAAACCGAATGAAATAGGGATTTTCCAAAAGCTCGGCCCTCGCAAAGCGCAATCTATCTCCATTGTGAATGTTGCTATTTCACTCATAATGGACCATGAGCTGAAATGCAGGGAAGGAAAAATCGCCTTCGGATCTGTAGCACCAACGATTATACGTGCACGCAAGTGTGAATCGGTGCTGACGCTGGGACCGCTAAATGATGAATTAATCCGGAACATAGCCAGAATTGCCTGGAAAGAGGTTATGCCCATCACAGATGGAAGAGCAACAGCTACATATAGACGGGATATGGCAAGCGCTTTATTGGAAAGAGGATTATACCGCTTAATGAGGAGGTGGAATAACCAGTGAACACCAAATGGGTTGGGAAACGGGTAAATAGAATCGATGGCCCGGAAAAAGTAACCGGTGAATTAAAATATATGACCGATTACCACTTTGACAATATGGTTTGGGGAAAAGTGCTGCGCTCTGAATATCCGCACGCCAAAATTAATTCAATAGATATTGAGGCAGCCAAAAATCTGCCTGGTGTGATATGTGTGCTAACCCATAAAGATATCCCCGGCTTTAATGGATTTGGGATTGTGGTTCCCGATCAGCCTGTTCTGTGCTCCGATGTCGTCCGGTGTACAGGAGATGCGATAGCATTAGTTGGAGCAGAAACACTGGAAATCACAGAACAGGCACTGAGTTTAATTAAAGTGGACTATGAGCCACTTGAAGTAGTTGCAGATGCTGAATATGCCCTGACAGATTCTGCTCCGAAGCTTCATCCTGATGGCAATCTACACAGCCATGTGAAAATAAAAAACGGAAACATCGAGAAAGCATTCGAAGAAGCTGACATCATTGTCGAGAATACCTTCTTCTCCCCCCGCCAAATGCATGCTTTTATCGAAACGGAAGGCGGCTGGGGGGTAATGGATGACGATGGGTTCCTCACCATTCGCTGCCCTGGCCAATATGCATACCGCGATCGAATGCAGATTGCGAGATCCCTGGCATATAACCCAGAAAGAATAAGAGTTATCTCAAGTCCAATTGGAGGTGCCTTTGGCGGAAAGGATGAGATTACCGTTCAAATTTATCTTGCTCTCCTTGCACTGCATACAAAGGGACGGCCTGTAAAAATCCATTTAAGCCGGGAAGAGTCAGTCATTGCGGGCATAAAAAGGCATCCATTTAAAGTTCAAATGAAGACTGCTGCCAGAAAAGACGGGACACTGCTTGCCAATCAGGTGAGAGCCATAGGAGATACGGGTGCTTATGCATCACTTGGAGGGGCGGTCATAGCACTCGCGATCGAACATTCATGCGGCCCTTATAAAATTCCTAATGTGGATCTCGAGGGCTTCTGTGTTTATACAAATAATGGCATTTCCGGCGCATTCAGAGGCTTTGGCGTCAATCAGGTATGCATGGGAATTGAAACTCATATGGACATGATTGCAGAAAAGCTGGGAATGGACCCTATTGAATTGCGCAAAAAAAATGTTTATCACCAAGGCGAAGTTTCAAGTGTAGGCCATATTGTCAAATCCAGTGTTGGCACTTATAAAACCCTGGAAACAGCAGAGAATTGCGATTTGTGGAAGAACAGGGAAAAATACAAATCTGAAGTAAGTGAGCCATGGAAAAAACGCGGAGTATCCCTGGCAACTTCCTTTCATGGTATCGGAATGGGTATTGGCCTCCCTGATTATGGAGCAGCCTCTATTGAACTTCAGCCGGATGGAACTTTCCTTGTAGGTGTGGGATGCGAGGAAATCGGAGGAGGCAACAGCACCGCTTATGCCCAGATAGCCGCAGAAATGCTGACCTGTGATATCAGCAATATCAGAATTATTCAAGGTGATACACAAAAAACACTTGATGGCGGTACTGTAACTGCCTCCCGCTCCACCTATACCGGCGGAAGAGCTATTGCTCAAGCAGCTCCCCGGATGACCCAGCTTCTTATTCAAACTGCTGCTGAAATGCTGAATCTAGATGCGTCCCAAATTAATTTAAAACCGAACCACCTATCAGCCAATGAGCAGATTATACCTTATAAATCTATCTATAAATACCTTTATGATCATCATAAGGCAACTAGAGTAGAAGGACACTTCTACCTGCCGAAAGAAAAAGATGAAATCAAAGGCTCCGGCGGTGCCCCCCACCATTTATACGGATATTTGACACATGTGGTGATGGTGGAAGTTGATACTTTAACAGGCGAAACAGAAGTTCTTCGGGTAGTTTCCATCCCGGATGCAGGCAAAGTCATTAATCCGCAGGGCTTAGAGGGCCAGGCTGAAGGGGGAGCAGTAATGGGCATCGGCTATACTCTTTATGAAGATGTGCTGATTGAAAATGGATACCATAAAACGCGGAATTTCACTGATTATATCATTCCTACTATTCGCGAGACTCCTTTAATTGAGACCTTTCCGGTTGAAGAGCCAGAACAATCTGGCCCCTTTGGCGCAAAGGGCATTGGGGAAGTGGTAATGATTCCGATAATTGCTGCTATTATGTCAGCCATATATGATGCAACAGGGGCCAGAATATTTCATTTGCCTGCTACTCCTGAAAGAGTTTTTAATGCATTGAAAGATCTCAAAAAACAAAAAGTCCAATCCCCAAGGTGATCCTATTGATGAGCCGCAATTTATTTGCCAGATTAGAAGAGTCCATCAAAAATCGGAAAGACACGTTTCTGCTGACTATAACAGACTATCCTGAAGAAAAACTCATCGGAACCAAAGCTTTATTATGGCCAGAAGGGGAGTTCTGCACGGAATCCTCCCTTCTGCCCATGGATGTAAAGAAACTACTAACAGTGCAATGCAATAAACTGGTCACCAAAAAACGGTCCGGAACTGTGAGATTTATGTGGAACGATAGTCTAATTGAATGTTTTGCCGAGTACTTCCCTTCTCCGCTCCATTTAATAGTCGCCGGTGCCGGCCATGTGTGTGAACCCGTGGCAGAAATGGGACGGATGCTCGGATTTTTCGTGACAGTAATAGACGACCGGAAAGAGTTTGCAAACAGAGAACGTTTTCCAAAGGCAGATGAAGTGGTTTGCCAATCCTATCTGGATTATTTCAGGCATGTTGAAATTTCGGAAAAAACTTATATACTCCTTCTTACACGGGGACATAAGTATGATGTTCTCAGTTTGAATGAACTTTTAAAAAGAAAATGTCAGGCAGGATACATTGGCATGATCGGCAGCAGAAGGCGTATATCGGGTGTTTTTGAAGAATTGCATCAGGATTTTCCTGATGAGAGCTTTGAAAATCTATACACACCGGTGGGTCTAGATATTGGAGCTGAAACACCTGCGGAGATTGCAGTCAGCATCATGGCAGAAATTCTGAAAGTGAAAAATCAAAAATCCGGAGATTCCTTAAGTTCGCAAATTAAAAGATTTGCAAAATTGGGGTTCCGTGAGGGGGCTGGCAAATGGACCAAATGCAGCTTATAAAGCGCACCCTCGATATCCGGAAAGGAGGTGAGAAAGCAGCCCTCGCCACCATTATCCGCACAAAAGGCTCTACTCCGAGAAAAATCGGAAGCCGGATGATTGTGTTCCCCTGCGGAAGAATTGAAGGAACAATTGGCGGTGGCTGCGGAGAAGCAGAAGTAATTGAGAAGGCTTTCGAGGTTATGCAAACAAATACCCCCAGTCAAAAGCGTGTTGATTTAACAAAAGGGCTGTTTTATGAAGATGGCGGAATATGCGGCGGCATCATGGATGTTTTTATTGAACCCATCTAATAAACTGCAGAAAAAGATCTCCCGCCTATTCCATGGTCAAGTCAGTTCGTTTCTCAGGATGAACATTAACCATGAATAAGGAGTGACCTTTCATGTCGACGATTGAAAAGGATCTTGGGTCGGGCCTCCCGCCTGCCTCAAATGCGAACCTCTTAGAACGGCTCTTTAAGCTTTCCGCACGAAATACAAATGCAAAGACAGAAATACTGGCAGGCATTACATCGTTTTTGACAATGAGTTATATTATCTTTGTCAACCCGATCATCTTAGCTGACGCGGGCATACCAAAAGAAGCTGCACTGGCAGCAACCATTTACGCAAGTGTCTTCTGTACTCTTCTAATGGCTCTGTGGGCAAATTTCCCTGTAGCAGTTGCCCCGGGCATGGGGCTGAATGCCTTTTTTGCCTATACGGTGGTGCTTGGACAGGGGCTTTCCTGGCAAACAGCCCTGGGAGCTGTATTTATTTCGGGGATTGTGTTTTTAATTTTGACCGTTACCGGAGTCCGGCAGAAGGTTGTAGATGGTGTCCCGGATGTCTTAAAGTCAGCTATAGGTGTTGGAATTGGTTTATTTATAGCCTTTATCGGGTTAAAAAATGCAGAATTAGTGGTCGCAAATGAAGCTACATTTGTCGGCTTGGGAAGCATCACAAGCAAGGGGCCACTGCTTGCCCTATTCGGATTGATTATTGCCGCACTCCTGATGGCAAAGAAAGTAAAAGGCGCCCTGCTTATCAGTATATTGGGAACGAGTGCAGCAGCCATGATTGTTGGCTTCATTGCCTACCCAAAAGCCGTAAGTGATATCGTTTCCCTTAATCTGCCAAGCATGTCTGAGACGTTTTTAGCTATGGATATTATGGGAGCCGTAAAATATGGCATCATCTCAGTCATTTTCTCCTTCACAATTGTAGAATTATTTGACAATTTAGCAACCCTCATCGGACTATCAAGAAAAGCTGGCCTCACAGATAAAAATGGAAAAATTGAAAACCTGGACCGTGCCCTTCAGGCAGATGCCGTAGGTACGATGGCAAGTGCAGCCTTCGGTAGCACTGCCTTAAATGCTTATGTGGAGAATGCCACAGGAATCTCAGAAGGCGGACGGACTGGCTTAACGGCATTAACTGCAGCTGTACTTTTCTTCCTGTCGCTCATCTTTGCTCCGCTTATCTATTTTATACCGTCTGTCGCCACTGCGCCTATTCTCATTCTTGTAGGAGCCTTAATGCTTAGTGAAATAAAACATATAAGCTTTGATGACTTCACTGATGTTATTCCGGTATTTTTGACAATCGTTCTTATGCCTTTAACCTTCAGTATTGCCCAGGGATTGGCATTCGGCTTTATCTCTTATACTCTGCTTAAGCTCCTGACAGGCAAGCATCATCAAATCCACTGGATCATGTATTTTGTGAGTGCTGCCTTTATTATTAATTTCATCATGGGCGGACATTAAACTGTTGATTGTCATTTTTTTTAAAAGCGAGGAGTCCGTATGAAGCTAACCATTGAAATGTTGCGAAAAAGAATTGATGTGGCGGCCAAAAGAACTCCTGCCGATCTGGTAATAAAAAACGGAAAAGTAATAAACGTGTTTACACGTGAAATCATCGAGGAAGACATTGCGATTGCCGATGGCTTCATAGCTGGCTTAGGAAGGTATGAAGGCAAAGAAATTATTGATGCCCGGGGCAGCTATATCGCCCCAGGCTTTATTGACGGGCATGTCCATATTGAGTCAGCGATGGTGACTCCCGCTGAGTTCAGCAATGTTGTGATCCCGCACGGAGTCACGACTGTGATTGCCGACCCTCATGAAATAGCCAATGTCAGCGGGACTGACGGCATTGATTTCATGCTGAAATCTTCGGAGGATATCCCGCTTGATGTATTTTTTATGCTCCCATCCTGTGTCCCTGCAACTCCATTTGAAAATGCCGGTGCGTCCCTTAGTCACAAGGACCTCGAGAAATATTACAGTCACCCAAGAGTGCTTGGGCTCGGTGAAGTTATGGATTATCCCGCTGTTATGAACAATGATGATGGAATGCTAAAAAAACTGGAAGCTGCCTATAGCAAAGGGAAATGCATAGATGGGCATGCGGCAGGACTTAATGAGGAAGAAATCAATATTTACATGGCAGCAGGCATAAGAACAGACCATGAATGCATCAACCCTGAGGAAGCATTGGATCGGATGCGCAAAGGAATGTTTGTTATGCTGCGGGAAGGATCGGCGGCAAGAGACTTACTGTCACTTCTCAAATCTGTCAGCGAACAAAATTCACGGCGCTGTTTATTCGTAACCGATGACAAGCACCTGGATGACCTGATCAATGAAGGCAGCATTGATCATAATGTCAGAATGGCCATTAAGGCAGGGATTGATCCTATCCTTGCCGTTCAAATCGCTACTCTTAATGCAGCAGAATGCTTCGGCCTGAAAAATAAAGGGGCCGTTGCTCCCGGTTATGAAGCCGACCTGGTTTTTCTCAGTGACCTCAGGAATGTCAAAGTTGAAAAAGTTATAAAGTCCGGAATACTTACTGCAGAAAATGGGATCATGAAGAAATCTGTTCCAAACAATGCTGCACCCGCAAGACCTATTTTGGACAGTATCAAAATCACCAGCCTGAACAATGAAGATTTAAGCATTCGCATTGGGAAGGATAACTGCAATATCATTGGCATTATTGCGAACAGCATTGTCACCAGGCACCTTGTGGAGAAGGCTGATTCAATTGATGGCTATTTCCAGCCAAGTGCTCATAGAGATCACTTAAAGCTGGCCGTTGTGGAGCGGCACAATGGCACAGGCAGCATAGGGCTTGGCATTGTTAAGGGGTTAGGGATCTCCAGAGGCGGGATTGCTTCAACAGTTGCACACGATTCCCATAATATTGTTGCAGCAGGCACATCTGATGAGGATTTGCTGACTGCCATTAAGCATACGGCAGCAATGAGAGGAGGTCTGGCTGTTGTCCAGGATGGGGAAATACTTGCGGAACTGCCCCTGCCTATTGCGGGACTCATGACCGACCAGGATTCCTCATTAGTCTATTCACGTTTATCCCAATTGAATGATGCACTTATGACAATCGGATGCAGCATGGAGTTCAACCCGTTTTTGACGCTCTCATTTTTAGCGCTCCCGGTTATCCCTGAACTCAAATTAACTGATAAAGGGTTATTCTCTGTAAGATCCTTCAGTCACATTAAAACCGAAGCATAAAAAATAAGGCCGTGATGTTCTACGGCCTTTCTTTCATTTTTTGGTGATTTCCTTATTAGTTAACGTTAAGGCAGACCAGGCTGTTTCATCTGCAAAGTATCTGCTCCAGCTTGCAACACCGGCCAAATGATATTTCTTTGCCAAATCAGCTCGTTTCGTTAGTGAAATTTCATCTTCAAGCCATACTTTGTATGTGATTTTATCTTTTTCTGAGTAATGCTCCGCAAAATTTTGCCCGCTTACCGGATCGTATATGGGAGTAACTTTATTTTGAGTGAGCCATTCTTTCACTTTGCCCATAGAAAGGGCTTGTGAAGAAACATCGCCATTTGATTCCTGTTTCCATAGTCTCGTATATAATGGCACACCCAATATTAATTTTTCATTAGGCACAACCTCAAGCAATAGTTTCAGATTGTCCTCCACCCACGGGAGGCTTGCAACACTTCCTGCAACCTGTGAGCTTCCCCAATGCTCATCATAAGCCATGACAACCATATAATCTGCTATTTCGGCAAGCTTTTCCCTTTCATAAAAAGCAGACCAATTTCCGCTTGATGAAATGAAGGTGATATCCATTGACACCACTAAACCTGCGTCATGTAAAAATGGAGTGGCTTCTCTCACAAACTGCGTTATGAGCGGACCGTCCTCAGGATTTACATTTTCAATGTCAAGATTGATTCCGTTTAATTCATATAGTTGACTGAAATTTAAAAGCTGCCGGATCATTTTCTGCCGTGTTTCAAAGTTACCAAAGGCTTCATGTGTCAAATCAGGGTCAAATGCATTTGAAAACAATCCCCAAATTTGGTATCCCTGTTTTCTTGCCCAGTTTGCATACTCCTTCGACCCCAGGTTCTTAATAGCTCCTTTTCCGTCCGCAAGCTCAAACCATGTCGGCGATATGACATTAACGCCATCCATCTTCGGGATGGCCGAAGTATTCGGGTTTTTGGTATATACAGCTTCCCAGGTCAGCTGAATCGGATCTTCCATTTTAGGGACTGTGTTTTTTGTTTCTTCAAGTGAAATAGCTATCTCCCTGGTATTGCTCTTTTTTATGTATTGCTTCTTCAAATAGCCTGCTCTGCCATCTATTTTTCTTATAAGATAGTAATCTCCTTCTTCCTCTTCAATAAAAATATGTTCTTTAGGAGTTACGGAGGCCGTATAGGGTGAATCAAGACTGGCTTTCGTCCGAAGCTGAAGCAATTCTTCATGAATATCTTTTTCAAGCACTTCACCGGAAACAATAGTCTCTCCATTCTTTTGAACCCAGACTGCACCTGTTTCAGCGAGAATTGAATAAGTTATTGAATAGAAAGTCAACAGGGGCTCAAGTGCCACATACCTGTCTCCTCCTATCTGCTTAACAACTGAAAACTCCGATTCCACAGACTTGCCATTCACATAATAGCTTGAAGCATCAGATGGCATCTGCACTACTTTATTCTTAGTGGCAAGAATAATAGATTGTGAAGGTTCATCGTAAATGATAGCTTCATCAATAAACTCCTGCAGAAAGGTTAGTGGCAGGTAGATTGTATCCTCTTCTTTATAAGCATTTCCAGCCTGTTTTCCCATAAACAAAATCGGATTATCCCCTTTAAAGTAAGCTGCCTTCTCCTTCGAGGCAAAAGGATATAAAAGCATCAAAATGCTGGAGATTATCATTGTAAATGCAAACAAAAGACCCGCAAAAATCCACTTTTTAACAGGAGGCTTTTGTTTGCTTGTTTCAATCTTGTACATTCCTTTTCCTCCCTTATTTTCCATCGTAAAGGAATAATCTGAAAATGGGAAGAAAATTTAGAATGTCTTCATTTATTCAACCCATCCTTATAAACGAAATTAATCAAGGAAAGGTTTCACAATTTTTATCAGTATGTTGTAAAGTGAGTAAGCTTCTGGAGTCTATAAGTAATATATTTGGCAAAAGGCATTTTTTCATTGGAAGGATAGTTCTTCGTATAAATGCCTCCATTATTATTCCAAAGCTTATTAAAATACCTGTCGACATCCTTCATAACCTGTGAATGAGGAGGGGCGATGATTTTTAAATTTGTCTCCAGGTTTAAATCGTCCAGATTTCTTTTCGTAAAATTAGCTGAACCGGCGATAATCTTACTATCTTCTCTTCCGGTTATATACATGATTTTCGAATGGTATTGTTCAAATCCTGTATTGTACCATCTTATTTTTATGTTATTATGACCTAATTTGTTCAATTCAGCTGCAACAGGTATATTAGGCAGCCCGATCTTTTCAGAGCCGAAAGCGTTCTGGTTGGGATCCAGGATGATTTTTACTTTTACGCCGCGGTCGGCTGATTCTTTTAGTGCATCTACCACTTTTCGCTCAGCAAGATAAAACATGCCAAGCCAAATGGTTTCCCCTTTCCCAGCTTTATTGATTTCTTGAAGAATGTGTTTATAAATCTTGCCTTCAGTCAGCACCTGGGCCTTAAGCGGGCCAATTTTATTGCTCTTTTCTGGCGTGAAATCTGCAAGTTTGCCGGATGCTGAATAGTCGACTACTGCCTGCTCGGTTTTTACGAGATCCGCTAAGATTGGCCCTTTTACTTCAAATGCTATATTGGAATGAAACCCGCTGGCATTGTGGGGATTTCCGGATGTGACAATCCCGGATTTTTCAGTTACAAAAACCTTCCGGTGATTTGCTTTTATATTCATTAGATCGAGATAGGAACGGAATGTCACCTTCGGAGCATTTTCTGCGAGCGGATTGGGGAGCCAGCCCTTGCCGCCCTGCCCAAACCATTGTATAAATACACGCCAAAATGCCGAATAAATTGGATTTGAATCCCTTAAAGGAACTAATGAAGTATAAACCACTTTTATGCCATTCTCTTTGAGTTCCCGGAATTCCGGGACTTCATGTGATCCATAGGTACTGTTAATCCGATCTGTAATAACGGTAATATCCATATTCGGGCGGTTAAGCTTTTTTTCAATCAGCTTATCAGTTATTTTGCCGCTAATATCAGGATATTCTTTATCACCATCATTAAAGCCGTTGAATAAAAACATATCCATAACTATAAAATCCTCTGCCTCGTCGATGGCTTTTAAAATATGCTTAAAGATTTGCTGTTCACTTTCTCTTTTGCCATTTTCTTTTTCAAATGTTAAATCGTAAAGGAACTGAACATCTTCTGCAGAATATAGTTCTCCTTCGAATGAAAGGCCCTCGGGCAATGATTTATTGGATTGATAGATAATGGTTGCTGCCATTACCAGCACCAGGCTCAAAATAGGTATCCATACCTTTTTTCTATTTACTTTTCCCAGAACCTTTCTCACTAGTACTCCCCCTGCTTCTTAGACTGCGATAACTATATATAGACCATTTTTGACCATTGTAAACTCATCTATGCGCCTCCAGGCAAAATAAAAGACGAAGGCAAGCGCCTTCGCCATTAATACATATTATTAGCCAACAAGCTTTACAAGCATATGTGATAGCTTATGCTTTTCTTCTTCTGTGCCTACCTTCCATAATTCCTGAAGAAGCTTTTCTTCACGGTTCCTTGGTTCTTCTTTAGATGCCAGATAATCGCCTACCTTTTGAGCAGTATTAGCAAGCTGTTCCTCATCCATGCCCATTTTCTGTCCCATGGAAACCTTTCCGCTTAAATAATCTTTAAACCCGTCAAAGCTTGAAAGAATATCATCTTTCTTTTCGCTCCCCATGTTATCGAGCTTTCCCTCTACATCTGCCGCTTGTCCATTTACATTATTCATATTTTGTTCCATGCTGAATCTCTCCTTTATTTGGAATTGTTTGCTGTGACAGTCTTCTAATACCCGGTGTCAAACAGATCAAACACAAGCCAGAGAGTTGAAGCATCCTCAAAAATAATTTGGACTTCTTTTTAATTGCACATGGTATGCTGCTTTGCTCACATGGTACAATATACTAACATAGAAAGTATGAAGGAGAGTTTTTATGATTTATGGAATTATCATTATTTTAGCTTATTTACTTGGCTCCATTCCTTCAGGTTTAATTGTTGGAAAACTATTTTATGGAGTGGATATTCGTCAGCATGGCAGCGGAAATCTGGGCGGCACCAATACTTTCCGGACACTTGGAGTGAAGGCCGGCATGATTGTGACCATAGCTGATATCTTAAAAGGCACCCTTGCCGCATCCCTTCCCCTTTTCTTTGGTTCAGAAATGCATCAGCTTATCGCCGGAGTTTTCGCAGTTATTGGGCACATGTATCCGCTGTTTGCCGGTTTTCGCGGAGGAAAAGCAGTGGCCACTTCAGGCGGAGTACTTTTAGCCTATGTACCGTTCATGTTTCTTATCATATTGGGTGTTTTCTTTCTAAGCCTTTACATAACTAAGTATGTGTCTTTATCCTCTATTCTGGCAGCAGTTGCCTCCATCATTTACGCTCTTATATTAGGTGACATACCGCTGATTATTGTTGTGTCTATCCTCGGATTCTTTGTTATTTACAGGCATAGGGCTAACATTAAACGAATCAGGGACAAAACCGAGCCCAAAATAAAATGGCTTGGCTGAAACCAGACGGCCGCGCAAAACAGCAGACTTTTCACCTGCTGTTTTTTATATTTCAGAAAAACTGACCGTATGGTATGCGAGTAAATGATTATACATAAAGAAACATAAATTGATATCTTTCGCCATACATTAGTTTAGGCTTATATTCTGCCGAAAACCACTAATGTAAGGATGAATAATAAGATGGAAAAAATGAATAATATAAAAAAAGAAGAGGGAGAAATTCCCAATAGTGATGGTCAGCTGGCAGCAGCATTAGCTCATGAAATCAGAAATCCGCTGACAACAGTGAAAGGATTTATGCAGCTCTTAAAGCCATATTTATCTGAGATCGGCAAAGAACAGTACGCCGAACTTGCCATTGATGAGATTAATAGGGCAAATGATATGATATATGAATTTCTGAATGCATCGAAACCTGGAACCAACAAGAAAGCAAAAATAAATTTAAACAAATTGATTCAGGAAATGAAAATGTTATTTGAAAGTCAAGCAAATATTAATAATATAAACCTCTCTGTAAAGCCTTGCCCTGGAAACCCCATCATCTATGGAGACACTAATAAGATAAAGCAGGTACTGATCAATATCATTAAAAATGCACTGGAGGCATGTGAGGAAGTTCATGCAGGAGATGGAGAAGTTAGCATAACTGCCAAATCAAACAGCCAACAAACAGAAATCATTATTGAAGATAATGGGCCTGGCATGACTGAAGAAACGATAAATAAATTATTCTTGCCATTTTATACTACTAAAGAAAAAGGGACTGGGATCGGTCTATCCATATGCCGGAAGATAATCGAGGAACACAAGGGCAGAATTGCCGTCAATTCCAGACTATCACAAGGGAGCGTTTTTATAATTGAACTTCCTCTAGCATTGACCAAATAAGAACATTTAAATTTAATGAAAAAAATGCAGAAAAATGATGAAAAATGCAAAAATTCATATTAAAATTAAACTATTAATATATATGCTCTATATTAAGGGGATAATTTTTATGAAATTAAGTAAAGCCTTCCTGCTATCCGCATTTTTCTGTACAACATTATTAATATGCTCGGGCCTCCTTATCTACAAGATGCACACTGAACATAAGGCTGAAGCTGCTGAAGCCAAACCTGTTCAATTGCATGCTGAAGACAGGGAAATGGCCGAGGGCAGTAAAATCCTTATTGAAAGGGTAACTTTGGGAGCTATTGGCGACATCCTTATTCATGATTGGGTATACAATGATGCCAAAACAAAAACAGGTTATGATTTCAATCCAATGTTTGAACATGCTAAATCGCTATTAAGTACTCCCGATTTCTTACTTGCCAATCAAGAGACAATTCTGGGCGGTACGAAAATAGGAATCTCCAGCTACCCAATGTTCAACAGCCCTCAGGAAGTAGGCAATGCTCTTATTGAGGCAGGCGTTGATATTGTTTCAACGGCCAATAACCATTCACTCGATAAGGGAGTAAAGGGCCTGGAAGCGTCTCTCGATTATATGGATCAAATTGGTCTGCCGCATGTGGGAACGAGCAGAACACCAAATGAGCAGCAAACCTTGAAAATACTCAGCAAAAACGGAATTAAAGTTGCCTATCTTTCTTACACATATGGCACCAACGGAATTCCCGTTCCTGCAGGTAAAGAATATCTCGTCAACCTCATTGATGAAACCGCAATAATAAATGAAATTAAGCGTGCTAAAGAAGAAGCTGACGTTGTTGTAATAAGTATGCATTGGGGAAATGAATATCAGCTTCAGCCAACAGTGGAACAAAAGAATTTAGCACAGAGTCTTGTTAAAGCAGGTGCTGACATTATCTTCGGCCACCATCCGCATGTTCTGCAGCCTATGGAGTGGATTGACAGAAAAGACGGCGGCCAATCATTGGTTGTTTATTCGCTTGGCAACTTTTTATCCGGACAGATGCGTGATTATAAAGATATAGGCGGGCTTGCAACCGTGGAGGTTACAAAATATATTGATCAAAATGGGGTCGATATCAAACTTTCCAACCCTGGGTTCGTCCCTACCTACGTCAGCAATAAACAATTGAAAAATTATCAGATCGTGCCGCTTGAGAATGCGGGCAGCTTTGGCTTACCCAATGCAGACTCTAAATACGACGAAATTATGAAACATATGTTAGGCAATATGAAGTAAAGCGCTTTTTAGCGCTTTTTTTATGCAAAAAAATGGTAAAATATGTTGTATACAGGGGGTTAGTTATGAAAAATGCTTTTATTAATAAGTCTCTTCCTTATATGCAGCTATGTGTATTCACTTTTGGTGTATTGCTTTTTCAATTGAAGCTTTTCGCTTTCGCTTTCATTCTTTCGTTATTACTTATCATTTTTTTAGTGCTTCTCTCAAAGCAGGAGCGTGTTTTTTCATGGACTATTGCCGGCTATTTGTCAGGCAGCCTTTTGTTTCTTTATGGCGATAAGCTTCTTGATTTACTGCCCCTTCCATACTATATCTTAATGATATTAAATCGCTTTCTTCTGGTAATCCCGATCCTGCTGCTGATCTATATTTCAATAAAGTTTAAAAAAACACCGATCCCCTTTTGGCAAAAACCGGATTGGAATTCTCTTATATTTTTTCCTTTCATATGGAGCGGCTTCCATACCATAAAAATAAAGTATTTTCTTATAATTGCTATCCTAATTAATTTTGCTGCATTTGCATATTTTATTTTTTCAGCCGAGCACTCCTTTTCTAGGGACTTTCTGCAGTTCCTTATTGGCTTCTCCATTGTAAATGGGATAATGGAAGAGCTTTTATGGAGAGGAATCATCTTATCCAGAATGGCTGACCTGTCAGGAGAAAAATCAGCAGTTCTGTTTTCCGGGCTGGCATTTGGGGTATCACATATGATGTTTGGATACTCATTAGTTCTGTGTCTGCTGTTTGCTGCAGGAGGAGTGTTTTACGCGGCCGTCACGGTGAAATCCCGAAGCATCTTTCCTGCTTTCTTATGGCATATTGCCATGAACATTTTGATGATTTTAAGCGGCTTAATACCATTTCCAGGATAATATATTCTTGTTCATGCCATTATTTATAGGTATGGCGGCAGACATTTTATTCGCGCATAGGGAAAAACTAGCCTATAATATGACTATCACCCACGAGGAGGAATTTCAAATGAACATACATATCGAAGATCAGGCTGCCCAATGGTATCAGGAAGAAATGCTCTTGAATAAGGGTGACTTTGTCCGATTTTTCGCTAGATACGGCGGCTGCAGCACGGTTCAGCAGGGATTTTCCCTAGGCGTCTCTAATGAAAAGCCTCATGACGCAGGGGTGCAGACAGAAAAAAACGGAATCACTTACTTTATCGAAGAAAAGGATTTATGGTACTTTGATAATCATGATTTATTCGTGACTTTTAATGAAAAAGCACAGGAACCTGAATTTAAGTATAACAATGAGTAAAAGAAGCAGACACCGCCTGCTTCTTTTTTTATAAGATAAGAATCTATACTAGTGTTAGATAATTTTCCATCTCCGGTTTAAGCAGTACATGGGCAAACGTCTATACATTTCTTTCAGAAGGTTAAATAACAGCCCTTCAGCTGTCTCATCCTTCGCTTGAGGCCCGCGGGACAAGGGGAGACTGCGTGTAACATCAACAGCAACGCCCGACCAAAAACTGATGCTTTTCGTTGGCGATATTATATCATAGGCGATGCCTTCCACTTTCTTATTGCAGCCGTTCCAGGTGCTCCCATAACTTCTCTTTTTCAAGGATTTCCTTCTGCCTGGCACCAATCAAATCAAAGTGCGAGTAGCCATCAGTCCGATAATCAATCCACTCAGATTTTAGGCCATGCGATTTTCCCCAATCTTTCAGTTTATTTAGATCCGAACAGCCGACCTTTGTGACTGTTTTACAGCCAGGGAATCGCTCATCTAACCAATAATGTGTTAAAAAAGCAATTTCTCCACGGTCCACTTTCATCTTCCATTCTTGAAGATCTTTTCTGCGAAGGCCGAAAGCCATTTCCATTCTCCATCCTTTAGATTTATCACAATCTAACGTGCCCGAAAGAAGGACAAAGACTAGAACGCCACTTATGCAGCAGTCTTTGTGACCCGCTTCCTGAGGGCCTCAACTAACAATCAGCAGAAGATAACGCCCCCCGCTGATTGAAGTTTCACTTTATCTGACAGCAGCTTCAGGCTGCTTTTTTGCTTTTTCATACGCTTCATGCCAATCAGGATATTTCTTTTTAATAGAAATCGGGCGGAAATTCTCTTTTTTGACGCAAACATGTTTGGACAAGCCTGTTACGGCAAGTTCTCCTTCATCATTGAATATTTCATATCCATAGCTGACGCGGAAACCGTCATATTCTTCGATCCAGGTTTTAATTGTTGCAGTCTGCCCGTAGCGCAATGGTTTTTTATAAGAAGCAAGGATATCCAATACTGGAGAGATGATCCCATCCTTCTCCATTTCAGCATAGCTGAATCCAAGATCCTTTATGATTTGTGTCCGGCCAAGCTCCATCCATACCAGATAATTGGCGTGGTAAACTACTCCCATTTGATCTGTTTCTGCATACCTTACTTCTATTTCTTTTGTTGAGATGAGCATCTCTATTCCCCTTTGCTTATTTTATTTAATGCAAGTTCGAAATCCGCCTTCTCCAAAGTGCTGACCTGCTCAATATCCTCATCAAGTGCTGAAACCATTCTCATGGCCTGCGCCTGAATGGCCTCATCAGCAAGATTGGCGGCAAACCGTCCATTCCCGTTAACCTCAATCCTTGATAAAGTGCTGTTAAGGTAGTCCTTTGCTTCCTCTGTTAGAGTGTATTCATATTTTCCAGTATACGAAATAATTATTTCGAGGAGCTCCGCAGTTGAATAATCCTTGAAATGAAAGAACTTTTTGAAGCGGGACTTTAACCCCGGATTACTTGACATTAGCTTCTCCATTTCATTCGGGTATCCAGCCAAAACAACGATAAGGTTTTCATTATGCTTTGTCATTTCATCCACTAACGTATCAATGACTTCTTTGCCAAAATCTCCTGATGTCTGTGAAAGGAGTGAATATGCCTCATCGATGAATAGCACGCCGCCTAATGCCTCTCTTATCTTCTTCTTTGTTTTGATAGCAGTCTGGCCAACATAGCCGGCTACAAAATCAGCACGGCTTGCAACAATCAAATGTCCGCGTTTCAAGAATCCGCATTCTTTCAGCAATTCTGCATAGATCTTTGCTACAGTTGTTTTTCCTGTCCCCGGATTACCTGTAAATACTGAATGGAGCTGGATCGGGATAACCGGGAGATCTTTTTCACGGCGCATCTGCTGTATTTTAACAAAGGCCACCAGGTTTTGAACTTCTGTTTTAACTGTTTCAAGTCCGATCAGGCGGTCAAGCTGGTCCTGAGGATTTATCAGCTTTTCTTCTTCTTCACCTTCAAAATCTTCTTTTTCCAACAGTGTATATGACATGATGTTTTCGTTATTCTTTGCTTGAGATCCTTTTCTGAAAATCGCATCCAGCACAATATTTCTGACAGTCCTGGCATTTCCGAATGTGTCATCAACACGCTCTTTTTCAATTCGTTTACCCAGTTCCTGCTTAGCCCCTTGCGTAAGGACATAATCATTATCAGAGGACAGCTTTTCAGCAATCTGCAGCAGCTCTTCATTGGAATAATCCGGCAGGGCTATAAAGTTAGACTCCGGGAAACGGCTGCGGAGACCAGGATTGCTGTCCAGAAATTGTCTCATCTCTTCTGGATAACCGGCCATTATAACAGCAAACTTTCCCCCATATTCAGTCCCCGTCATCAGCGAAACCAGAGTATCAATGGCAGTTTGTCCATAGTCACTGCCGGACTGTCCCTCACGTTTTAGGCTGTATGCCTCATCAATGAACAGTACTCCGCCGATTGCCTTTTCAACAGCCGCCCTGACATTTTCCTCTGTTTGCCCCACAAATCCGCCTACCAGCTGTGACCGATCAGCTTCGATTACTTCTTCCCGCGGCAAAACCCCAAGGCTATGATAAATCTTTGCCAAAAGACGGGCGATAGTCGTTTTGCCTGTACCTGGATTCCCGGTTAGTATCATATTGAGGCTGAGTGCATCTTTGGTCTGAAATCCAAGCGACTTCCGTTCGTTTTGATATTTTAAGAATCGGTAAAAGTCATGAACTCTGCTTTTGACCGATTGCAGCCCAACCATTTCATTAAGTTCATCAAGTGGATCCTTTGGTAAATCAAATTGCTCAGCCTCAGATTCAAAAATCTCTTTCCATTCATTTTTAAGTCTGTTAATGGCATTTAAGTGCTTTTTCATATCAGTGTAATAAGTTGAAGTATGAAAAACACCCGAAATAGATTGCTCATATTCTTCAGATGCTTTTAAAAGAGAAGCTGTTTCTTCAATAGCTTTTTCAAGTATTTCAGTGAGCTTCCGGTATTCCTCATCCTCATAGGCAACCTGCTTTTTCTGCAGGTCTTCAAGCTCATCATCTGATTTGTTGATAAAACTTCTGCAAATTTCAATAAATTGCTCAGCGGTCTTCTTTTTTGCTGCCCTGTTATCGGTTTCCCGAATTGGGGGAAACGTCAGGGTTTCAAGAAGATTGCCTTTATTTTTCCATTCAGATTTCCCTAATTGGGCTGCTGCCATAGTATTGCCGGAGTCCAGTTCAACTGCTTTCTGCAGCCATGCACATGCGAGTGTATCATCGCTATTCTTGTTTAACCGGGAGATAGCAGCCATTGCCAATAATTCAGATAGCAGGGCAGGATCTGATTCTTCACTCATATTCTTAATTACATCTAACAGCTCAGCTTCATTTTGTATGTATCCGTATTGGTCAAGCTCATTCTTCCAATGGCCAGCCTTAATGTCTGCTGATACTGCCGGTCTATTTTGCTGTTTCATCAATTATCACTTCTTCTTCTTAGTTTCCTCAACTTATCTTACCATATTTCAATAATTATCTATAAGAATGCGCTCCTTCACACTAAAGGAAAAGACCTAATCACATTTGATTAGGTCTTGAGAAATTAATAATTATTCTTCTCGCTGCTATTGCCGTTTTGCTGTGCCTGATATTCATCCTTTATTTCTGAACGGAAAGATTCGATACTTTCGCGGCGGCGTTCATTTTTAGCTTCAATTCTGGCAAGATCTTCAGCATTTGCATACTTCATTGATTCTTCAGCTTCGTCCATATTCTCAATTGTATGAACGATCATGGATTGTAGCTTTTCAACGTTATCGCTGCGGTCATCTGGATTAGGTCTGTTATGTGCCATGGTTTATTCCTCCCTATGTTAGGTGATGGTACAAAATTAGTTTGTGAAGGAACAAGAAAAATATTGGCGGAAAAGTGTGGGTTGCTTGCCTGAAAAATAGAATTTGCAGGAAACAAAAGAACCTGCCGTCTATATAAATGGCAGGTTTTACTTTCAATTATTCACCTTTAGTTTGGATTACTTGAGCATGCTCTCCGGATTTGTCCTGCATTTTCTTGCCTTTGTTGCCGCCAAATCCGCGTGATTGTGTACCAATATGGTTTGGATTGAAATGATTAGGGTGTCTTTTTGGATTACTCACTTATATCCCTCCTCATATAAAGTTTGTGCATTTGAAGAGGGTTTCATAATTGGCAAGTAATTCTATTCAGCCTTGTTTAATCGCTTAAGTTCGAGACGCTCTTCGATTTTCTCCATAGCATCTTGATCTTTAAGCAACTGGCGTTTATTTTCTAGTACTAATTCAGCAAAGGAGCGTTTTCTAGGCTTTCTCATAAATCTTTCACCTTCCTTTAATAACATTGTAACAATAATTATCTCCAGAAACCCTTTAAATTATTACAACTTTTTGAAAATTTAATCCGCATATACCCAACCTATGTGAAAAAAGTTCATTTGGTTCATGAATAATGCTTAAATATTCAGAAAACATTAGTCCTATTGTAAATTTCCCCCTATTAGCTTGAGATAAACCTAAATAAAAAAACATCTGCTTTAAGCAAATGTTTTTCTACATTTCTTCTATATACTGGTTCATTAGTTCCAGGGACATCGCACTTAAATATTTATTCCGGATAATCCCTTTTTCATCAATAAAAAAAGTGGTAGGTATCGTTATTATTTGATAATCATTAGAGGCTTTTTCGTCCACATCGAGTAAAATTGGAAAGTTCACACGCATTTTATCAGCAAAGCCTACCACATCCGACTGAGGATCAATATTCACTGCCAATATAGCAACAGCGTCTCCCTTTTGGGTGTAAAATTTCTGAATTTCAGGCATCTCCGCTTTGCATGGAGGACACCATGTCGCCCAAAAGTTTAACATCACTTTTTTCCCTTTAAAATCTGAGAGTTTTACTGTTTCCCCCTGAAGATTCTTCAATTCAAAGTCTGGGGCTTTCAAGCCAATCGCTAACCCTGTTTGATTAACTGGATGGCTTTCAACTTCATCTTTTTCAACCGCCTGTACAGCAAAAATAGCGGTAATAATAATTAATAACACAGAAGCTGCGAACATTTTTTTGAACATGCTGTTTTCCCTCCCAGCTATTCAAGCCTTTTGCTTACTCAATTGTATTTTAACCTAGAAAAGCAAAAATAATAAGGTCCTGAGCAGCCAGTAAGACAGCATAAATGTGACAGATCCGTAAACAATTCCATCTAGCCAATTTCTGAGCGGATAATTGTATTTTTTAAATTCCCTAACCCAATAGATAAGTGAAAATAAAAACCCTAAAGTGGCTCCTTTGCTTCCTCCTGATAAATATAAAATACTTAAAGGGCTGGTTATAATACTTTCTGTTTGAAAAAGAATTAAACTAAATTTATAAGTAAAAAAGCTGATAAGAATTGAATTGAATAGGACATTCTGAAAAATCTTTTTAAATTCCGCGTTGTCTCTAAATACTATTGCTATCGTAAAAAAAGCAATAATACATGAGAGCAGGATCAATACCCATTCATACTTCACTATTAATGGTCCAGCCAAAAAAGCACCCAACTTCAGCCCCCCATTTAAGATATCTGAGCCTGTATATTGTAAATAAAAACCGCTATGTGAGCAAGCACATAGCGGCAGGTTAAATTAGTTAGCCAATTTATCACGAAGAACCATTTGCAGGATTCCGCCATGACGGTAGTAGTCGATTTCAACTTCAGAATCGAAACGGACAAGAACTTCGAATGTAGTCTGGTTGCCGTTTTCATCTGTAGCTGTAACTTTAACAAAGTCACGTGGTCTAACATTTTCATCGATTTGAACATCGATTGTTTCTTTTCCTGACAAGCCAAGAGTTTCTGCACTTTCGCCTTCCTTGAACTGAAGTGGAAGAACACCCATTAGAACAAGGTTAGAACGGTGGATACGCTCATAGCTTTCAGCAATAACTGTTTTAATGCCCAGCAGGTTCGTACCTTTTGCAGCCCAGTCACGGGAAGATCCCATTCCATAGTCTTTGCCGGCAAGAACAACTAAGCCAGTACCATCTTCTTTGTACTTCATGCAAGCATCATAGATAGATGTAACTTCGCCAGTAGGCCAGTAAGTTGTGAATCCGCCTTCTGTGCCTGGTGCAATTTGGTTGCGGATACGGATGTTCGCAAATGTACCGCGCATCATAACCTCATGGTTACCGCGGCGGGATCCATAAGAGTTAAAATCACGTGGTTCTACACCGTTCTCACGGAGGTATTTTCCTGCTGGCGTATCTTTGCCGATCGCACCTGCCGGAGAAATATGGTCAGTTGTTACAGAATCACCGAACTTGCCGACAACACGCAATCCTGATAAAGGTTTAACTTCATCAGCATTAGGAGTTAAGCCTTCAAAGAACGGAGGGTTCTGGATATATGTTGAGTTGTCATCAAATGAATATAAAGGCTCATTGCTTGTTTGAATTTGATTCCAGCGTGCGTTGTCATCAAATACATGTTCATATTCTTTTCGGAACAATTCAGGTGTAACGGTCTGTTTAACCACTTCATTTACTTCAGCAGTAGATGGCCAAATATCGTTAAAGAAGACATCATTGCCATTCTTGTCTTTTCCGATTGGCTCTTTTTGAAGATCGATATCGACTGTTCCTGCCAGTGCATACGCGACTACTAATGGCGGTGAAGCCAGGTAGTTAGCTTTTACAAGCGGGTGGATACGTCCTTCAAAGTTACGGTTACCGGAAAGAACAGATGTTACAAGAAGATCGCTTTCAGCTACAGCCTTTTCGATTTCTTCTCTTAATGGACCTGAGTTTCCGATACATGTTGTACAGCCGTAACCTACAAGGTTAAATCCAAGCTGTTCCATATATGGAAGAAGTCCTGAATCACGCAGGTATCCAGTAACAACCTTAGATCCCGGAGCCAAGGAAGTTTTCACGAACTTAGGAACTTCCATTCCAAGTTCAACTGCCTTTTTAGCCACTAAACCTGCCCCAACTAAAACGTAAGGGTTTGAAGTATTTGTACAGCTGGTGATTGCTGCAATAGCAACTGCACCCGTTTTCATCTTGGTTGAATCTCCATTTGCAAATTCAACAGTGATTTCTTTGTCGATTTCCTTCTTATCCAAGCCGAAGCCCTGGTTTCCTTGTGGAGCAGTAATCGCATCATTGAATTCCTTTTTCATAGCTGAAAGCGGAATTAAATCCTGCGGACGCTTAGGACCTGAGAGATTCGCTTCGATTTCGGAAAGATTGATTTCAACTACATTTGTATATACTGGCTCAAGAGATGGATCAAAGAACATTCCATTTTCTTTGCAGTATTTTTCTACAATCTTAATTTGCTCTTCAGGACGTCCAGTCAGGCGCATGTAATCAAGAGCTTCCGCATCAACAGGGAAGAATCCGCAAGTCGCTCCGTATTCCGGTGCCATGTTAGCAATTGTAGCGCGGTCAGCCAATGGAAGCTGTGTGACACCAGGGCCGAAGAATTCTACAAACTTGCCAACTACACCCTGGCTGCGCAGTACTTGGGTTACTTTCAATGCAAGGTCAGTAGCTGTTGTTCCGTTAGGAAGCTCACCAGTAAGCTTTACCCCTACAACTTCAGGAACAGGGAAATATGAAGGCTGGCCCAGCATGCCTGCTTCAGCTTCAATGCCTCCTACACCCCATCCAAGAACGCCGATACCGTTAATCATGGTTGTATGGGAGTCAGTTCCTACAAGAGTATCAGGGAAAGTTTCGTAATCGCCTTCAGTTGTTTCAAGTGCATGAACAACATTCGCTAAGAACTCAAGGTTTACCTGGTGAACAATACCTGTAGCAGGCGGAACTGCACGATAGTTGTCAAATGCTTTTTGTGCCCAGCTCAAGAATTGGTAACGCTCTGCATTTCGCTCAAACTCAAGCTCCATGTTAGCTTCAAGTGAATCTGGTGTTCCATACTTATCTACCTGTACAGAGTGGTCAATAACCAGATCAACTGGCTTCTCAGGATTAATTTTGTCAGGATCCCCACCCATGTCAGCCATTGCCTTACGCAATGAAGCAAGGTCAACTACTGCCGGAACTCCAGTGAAGTCCTGCAGAATTACACGTGATGGTTTAAAAGGAACATCTACTTCTTTTACTTCAGAAGTTCCCCATTTTGCCAGGTTTTCAACATGCTCTTTTGTAATTACACGGCCGTCGTATTGACGAAGTACTGATTCCAATAATACCTTAATAGAATATGGCAGTTTTGAAACCTTACCTACTCCAGCTTCTTCCAGAGCACCTAAATGATAGTAATGATAGCGCTTCCCGTCCAGATCAAAGGATTTGCGGGAATTGAACACATCGTTCTTTGCCAAATGTATTACCCCCTCTTTCAATAAACATCATATACCAAGTGTTAGGTAATTGTCGAAAAGTTTGAATTTTCATCCATCCTTACTTTTCTCACAATTCCTATATTAATACAACCTGCTATATAAGTAAATAACAAGAAAGTTATTGTTTTTGATAAGTTTTTCTTATCATAAATTTTTATTTACCTCATAAAGCCTCTTAAACGGTGTAATTGAAAGTATTTTTCAATTAGTAAGGAAATTCCATTATTACTTAGTTATTATTCTGCAAAAACGAAAAAGGAATTCTGCTTGTCCTAAAAAACAACATAAATTGACAATATCCAAGGAAAAATAGTACCAGGGAGGTGATTGACTATGGCTAAAAGAAAGTCTAATCATATTATTGAGGGTATGAACGCTGCCAAAGGACAGGGCATGGGCGCGGGATATAATGAGGAATATGCCAATGAACCATTAACAGAAGCGCAAAAGCAAAATAATAAAAAACGCAAGAAGAATCAATAAATGATAATACCCGGCTGAACTGCAGCCGGGTACATTTTTAGTATTGGTTTACATCCTCAACCATGGACCTTAAATCTTGCTGGAATTTCTCCAGCTGTGCACGCTGATGGTCAGATGCAACTTCCATAGCATTTTCAATTTGAGCATATGCTTCATTTACTTCCTGCTTAAGATGTTTTAGCTGATGGCCGTAACTTGCGGAGTCTCTTACAATTTCAGCATAAAGCTCCTGTGCATCTTCCATCCCCTGCTGTGCAGCCTGAAATGCCTGCTGTTTATCTTTATGATATGGCATACTTTTTCACTCCTAATAAAATTTGTACCATTAAATTGCGCAATAGCATCTAAAAATATTCCGCAAATCACACAGCAGGAAGTCTTGATATTCAGCCACAATTTGCAAGGCAAATTTCAATGGAAAAGAGACAAACTAACACATGAGGTGAGGGTGAATTTCACCCTGTATCTTTTTTCATTAAGACGGCAGGATATCAGCTGCCTGGAGCGGAAGAAACATCCTATTATCCCGAGGAGGACTTCAATTGAACAAAAACAATGGCAAAGACATGCGAAAAAATGCACCTAAAGGACATAACAATGATGGACAGCCTGAACCATTAAGCGGTTCAAAGAAAGTAAAAAACCGCAACCACACCAGACAAAAACATAATTCACACCATGACATGTAAATATAAAGAAAAGGCAGCTGCCTCCTCATCAGGCAGCTGCTTTAAATTAAATAGCGTTTAAGGCGTTTATAATGGTGTCCTCTTCACTGGCAGTTACTGTCCGCAGATCAATCAGAACTTCTTCCTTTTGAATCCTGACGATTATGGAGGAATCAATCCTTAACTGGCGTGCGATATGATCTGCTGAATAATGTCTGTGCTTTAAAACGGCAATCCAGGACGAAAGCTCTACTTCTGGCATCGTGCCTCCTCCTACCCGCCCTGTATTTTCTCTCATTGAACAATCGTAATCGTTTCCGGCAGCTTGTAATTTGTTAAGGAATTGAGCTGTTCTCACTTTAAGTTCATCACTGGTCACCAGCAAATCATGGACTACCGGAATATTTCGAAGACCCTCTTCTCCTTTTAAGTAATCAATAAGCGTGCCTTCGAGAGCAGCAATTGTCATTTTATCAACTCTGAGAACACGGGCCAGCTGATGTTTTTTCAGCTTTTCGATTAAGTCCTTCCTTCCGGCAATAATGCCTGCCTGGGGACCTCCCAAAAGCTTGTCCCCGCTAAAAGAAACGATATCTGCCCCCATTTTTAACACATCGCTGACTGCCGGTTCATCTCCGATTCCTTTGCTTTTGAAATCAAATAGTGCACCACTTCCCAGATCTTCATAAAATATCAGGTTTTTTTCTTTTGATAAGCGGGCAAGTTCTTCTGTGCCAACTTCTTTCGTAAAACCAATAATCTTAAAATTGCTCGTGTGCACCTTCATAATCATGGCTGTATCTTCATTTATCACTTTTTCATAATCTTCCAGATGGGTTTTATTCGTAGTTCCGACTTCTATAAGCCTGGCCCCGCTCTCTTCCATTATGCTTGATACCCTGAAGGAGCCTCCGATTTCAACAAGCTGACCGCGTGAAACGATAACTTCCTTTTCTGCCGCCAGGGCTCTTAGTATGATATAAACAGCAGCAGCATTATTATTGACTGCCATAGCTGCTTCTGCACCTGTAAGCTCTTTGATCAGATTTTCCAGGTGACTATGCCTGGATCCCCGTTCTCCTTCACCCAGGCTATACTCCAAATTGGAATAGTTCATGGCAACTTCAAGCATATGATCTCCTGCAGATTTGCTTAACCGCGCCCGGCCAAGATTAGTGTGAAGAATAGTGCCAGTGGCATTAATAACCCTTTTAAGGGTATATCCATAACGAGCTTTAATGACCTCTTCTGATTTTTGAAATATAAGATCTGTAAACTTTTCCGTACCCGGCTCCTCACCGGTCCATTTCCCGGCAAGAATCGTATTCCTTATATCAGAGATTACCTCTTTCAGCATGTTGGTTGTATGTATAAAGTCAAGCTCATACTGTTTCATTAAAAGAGTAAAACGCCGGTCTTTTTGCAGTTCGTGCACCGGTGAAATATTTCTGACTATACTTTTCATAAAATCCCTCCAGCATTTGCCCCGTTATTATATCATTTTTCACTATTTTGCATGAAATGAATACTATAGAATGAAACAAGGGGGTTTTGAATTTGAACAAAAAGGAAGAATTCCATCCGTTTAATTTGGCTGAATTGGAAAAATGGATGGAGGATTTTTACCTGGACCCGCTTTCCTCGTATTTGGATCAGATCACATTCCGCATCGACTTATACGACACGGAGGCGCAGATAATCGTTGAGGCCCTTTTAACGGGATGTGCATCTAAAGATGTAACCGTTTCCTTAAAAGAAGACAGCGTAATCATCAAGGCTGCTAAAATAGATGACACAGAAGTAAGCCTGCGATGCCAGCCGTGCATGCGAAAAGTTAAGCTTCCTTTCTCAGTTATAAATAAAAAGGTAAGTGCAGATTTTGCAAATGAGGTATTAGAGATTTTCATAAATAAAAATGAAGCGGGTCCGGGATGCAATAGAGATATAATCATCAATTGAAATACTGAGAATGAGGTAGCCTTTTACCCTTTGTTTACATAATATTGTTATGGTTTAGAAAAAAACCTTCTCCACTTGGAGAAGGTTTGGCAGTTTATCCCTGCATCTTTTCAATAATGGCATTCGTTTTTGGAAAAATGCCAGTATCAAGCTTAGAATATAGCTTAACTCCATTTACTGTCACTTCAAAAGCTCCGCCCTTACTTGGAACCAGTTCCATTTTTGTGATTTCAGAGCGAAAATGTGTGAAGAGTTCTTCCGCGAAACTCGCGGCTTTTGGTGCATAGTTTCACATCATGCAAAATTCAACAGTTACTTCGTAAGTCATATTTTTTAACCCCCGTGTGTAATTTGCTAAAATGTTAATATAATGACATTTTAGTATAACTGCTTCCTTACTGCAAACTGGTTTTTTCTAAACCAATAATAATATGGAGTGATCTTATGGATACAAAAAAATACTTAAAACGCATTGGCGTATCGGATGAACGTGAACTGGGGCTTGAATTTTTGAAAGAACTTCAGAGCAGTCATATGCACAATATTCCTTTTGAGAATTTGGATGTAACTAGAAAAATTCCCATTGTGCTTGACACGAATGTGTTTTATGAAAAAATTCTCGAAAGAAGCCGGGGAGGCTTTTGCTATGAATTAAACGGTCTTTTTCAGCAGCTTCTGTCAGAACTTGGATTTCATTCGCATCTTATATCTTGCACTGTCAAAAAGCCGAATGGATGGGTCAGAGAAGATTCCCATGCAGCCATATTGGTTTATCTAAACCGAGTTCCTTATTTAGTGGATGTTGGATTTGGAGATTCTGTCAGGCAGCCATTGCCATTAACAGGTGAGGAAAAAACAGATGTAAGCGGAACTTACAGGATCGGAGTGGCGGGAGGTATATATGATCTTCAAAGGCTCGAAAATGATGAATGGAGAATTCTTTACCGTTTTTCAGATAAGCCAAGGCAGCTGATTGATTTTGATGATGCCTGTTCTTTCAATCAGACTTCACCTGAATCCCATTTTACACATGGTGACCTTGCTACTATTGCGACAAAGAAAGGCCGTGTTACGCTCTCAGGATTAACAGTCACCAAATCTGAAGAAGGCACAAAAGAAAAATATGAACTAACCCAGGAGGAAAAAGAGGCGTTTCTCCGTGAACATTTCAATATTAAATTATAAAAGGGACAGCCAGCCGCTGTCCCTTTTTACTTTATCATAATTTAGTTCTTAATTTATCAAGCATGTCAGCAGTCATTTTAGCTAAATCAAAGTCAGCTTTAAATCCCCACTCTTCTTTAGCGGCAGAAGCATCAATTGAATTCGGCCAGCTGTCTGCAATCGACTGGCGCACAGGATCCACTTTATATGAAATTTCAAATCCAGGAATATGCTTTCTGATCTCAGCTGCAATCTGTTCAGGTTCAAAACTCATGGCAGTTACATTAAAGGAGTTGCGGTGGATCAGTTTATCTGCATCAGCTTCCATTAAATCAACAATGGCATTTAACGCATCAGGCATATACATCATATCCATATATGTGCCCTTGTCGATGTATGATGTGTAGCGGCCATTTTTTATGGCTTCATAATAAATCTCAACTGCGTAATCAGTCGTTCCGCCCCCTGGAGGAGTTACATAGGAAATTAACCCAGGAAACCTTAAGCCTCTAGTATCCACGCCAAACTTGTGATAGTAATAATCTGAAAGCAATTCGCCTGCAACCTTATTCACTCCATACATCGTAGTTGGGCGGTGAATAGTATCCTGTGGAGTGTTGTCTTTAGGCGTTGAAGGCCCAAATGCGCCAATGGAGCTTGGCGTAAAGAATTGTGCATTGCACTCTCTTGCAGTTTCAAGTGCATTCATTAACCCGCCCATATTTAAATTCCATGCAAATACAGGGTTAGCCTCAGCTGTAGCCGATAATAGAGCAGCCATATGAATAACTGTATCTACATTATACTTCTTAGCTGTATCCAGCATTGATTTTGCATCTGTAACGTCAACCATTTCAAATGGTCCTGAATTGGCAGCCTCAGAGTCATTTTTTCTGATGTCTGTTGCAATAACATTATCCGTTCCATAGATTTCTCTTAATTTCAAGGTTAGTTCAGAGCCGATTTGACCTAAAGCTCCAGTTATCATAATCCGTTTCATCATATTCCTCCAACGTTTCCTCTTTGCCTTAATTGTGTTTCTATATCTAAACGAACTTAAATAATACCCATTTCCCTGCCAACTCTTTCATAAATTGCAATGGCCTGATCCAGCATTTCTTTCGTATGCGCTGCAGATGGCATGTTTCTGACACGGCCAGTTCCCCTAGGGACAGTCGGGAAGACGATTGATTTTGCATAAACGCCTTCTTCATTGAGCTTTTTGCTGAATTCCTGTGTTTTTACTTCATCCCCAACAATACATGGAGTAATTGGTGTTTCGCTGTCGCCAATATCAAAGCCTAATTTTTGCAGCCCGTCCTTAAGGTAGTTGGCATTTTCCCATAGCTTTTCATTCAGTTCTGTGCTTTCCATTAGCAGTTCAATAGCTTTCGTGCTTGCTGCAACATCTGCAGGTGTTAAAGATGTGGAGAATAGGAATGGTCTGCTGCGTACTTTCAGCCAATCAATCAAATCTTTTTTACCGGCAACATATCCCCCAACAACTCCAATCGCTTTTGAAAGTGTGCCGATTTGGAAATCGATTTTGTCGGAAAGGCCGAAGTGCTTAACAGTGCCTGCTCCTTTTCCAAGAACACCCGAACCATGGGCATCATCCACATAAGTGATGAGATCGAACTCTTCTGCAATTTCTACAATCTCTGGAAGTTTTGCTACATCCCCATCCATCGAGAAGACACCGTCCGTAATAACCATAATTTTGTTATATAATCCGGATTCTTTCGCTTCCTTTGCTTTTGCTCTTAAATCTTCCATATCAGAATGGTTTACACGAATAATCTTCGCTTTGGATAAACGGCATCCGTCAATAATGGAGGCATGATTCAGCTCATCAGACAAAATGGCATCATTTTTATCCATGACAGCAGAAATAGCTGCCATGTTACAATTAAATCCAGACTGGTATGCAATAGCTGCTTCTGTATGTTTGAACTCAGCCAGTTTTTCTTCAAGCTTTGTGTGAAGTTCAAGCGTTCCATTTATTGTACGGACCGCACCTGCTCCAACCCCATATTTTTCAATTGCTTCATTTGCGGCCTTTTTTAGTCTTTCATCAGTTGCCAAGCCAAGATAGTTATTGGATGAAAGGTTGATTAGTTCTCTTCCGCTGATTTTAATTGTAGGTCCATTTGGGCTCTCAAGAGGATCGATTACGTTGTAAAGTCCTCTATCTTTTAAATCCTCCAGGTTTTCCTGTAAAAAAGCATCTAAAATTTTGCTGGTCATATCAGTATCCCCCAGTACATTTTTATTGAATGTCGCCAACTCATATACAACTGTATTTTTAGAGTGGACATTATTTCATTAAACAAATACAGCTATGTAAAGGTTTTTTCAATTAATACTTTAACACATTTTTTTAATTTGTACACTTATGAAGGACAGATTTTCTATTAGAATTTCAATAATCAGTTTCCCCTATTATTCCGAAAAAATTTACTGCATATTAAGCGCGATTGTATAAATATACACCTAATTGATCTGTTTACTCTATGACTGCACAGGGAACCAATCATAAATAGAACAATAGGTCAGGCTGATAAGCCTTTGGAGGTATTTATTATAATGAAACATCCGTTAAATGTAACTTCAGAAATAGGAGAATTAAAGACGGTCCTTCTGCATAGGCCGGGTAAGGAAATAGAAAATCTCACACCCCAATATTTGAAAAGACTTTTATTCGATGACATTCCATTTTTGCCTGCCATTCAAAAAGAACATGATTATTTCGCCAATATTTTAAGCAACCGCGGAATTGAAGTCTTATATCTCGATAAATTAATGACAGAATCCATACAGGAAGACGAGCCAAGATTGGCGTTTATTGAAAAGGTCTTAAGGGAAAGTCTGGAAAATATTAATGGATCCTACGAAACAGTGAAAGAGTTTCTCTTATCTCTTTCGCCTGATGAACTGGTTAAGAAAGTGATGGCTGGTGTTGTTAAATCGGATATTGATCAGGATAAGAAAATTCATCTTCATGAAATGATGCCGGACCATTACCCTTTTTATCTGGACCCGATGCCGAACCTCTATTTTACACGGGATCCGGCTGCGGTTATAGGTGAGGGCATTACGATTAATCGAATGCATGAGCCTGCCAGGAGAAGGGAATCCATTTTTATGGACTGCATCATGAATCATCACCCGCGTTTTAATAAACATGAGATTCCTGCTTACTTTAAGCGTGATGATTTGTACTCTCTTGAAGGCGGAGATGAGCTGATTTTAAGTGAAGAAGTGGTCGCCATCGGTGTTAGTGCAAGAACTTCTGCACAAGGGATTGAAAAACTTGCACGGGAGTTATTCTCCCGACAGGATGCCATTAAAAAGGTTGTGGCAGTTGAAATCCCTAAGATTCGCGCATTCATGCACCTGGATACAGTTTTCACTATGATTGATCATGATAAATTCACCTACCACCCTGCTATTGAAGACAGAGATGGCAGTATGAAGATTTACATCCTGGAACAGGAGAATAATTCTGATAGGCTTAGAATAACAGAGAAAAACTCACTAAAAGAAACATTGAAAGAAGTGCTTCATCTTAATGAATTGGTGTTAATCCCTTGTGGAGGTGGCTGCCCGATTGCATCGGCTCGTGAACAATGGAACGACGGCTCCAATACACTCGCAATTTCTCCTGGTGTTGTTGTGACATACGATCGAAACTATGTCTCAAACGACGTCCTCCGGCAGAATGGGGTTGAAGTCATCGAAATTCTCAGCTCAGAGCTTTCAAGAGGCCGTGGCGGCCCAAGATGCATGAGCATGCCAATCATAAGGGAAAATATCAGCTAAAAAAACGGGCGGTCCAAACCGTCCGTTTTTTTGTGTTTCAGTTCCCCTCCTCCCTCTCCCCTCTTTCGAAAAACAGGTTCTTTTAGGAAAAAACGAAAATATAAATATAGTAACGCCTTTTCAAACAAGCTTTCTGCTGCCTTTATTAAAGCGTATATTTCCTAATAACTTATATTTATTTATAATTATTATAAAAAAGTATTGATTTTACTTTGAGAAGTGTTATCATTGAGATCATAAGCAAGTTATTAAACTTTTATGAGGTGATTTTTGAATGACAAAAAAGAATAATCTGACTACAAGCTGGGGCGCGCCGGTTGGCGACAATCAAAATTCAATGACTGCAGGCTCAAGAGGGCCAACACTGATTCAGGATGTACACCTGCTGGAAAAACTCGCCCATTTTAATAGAGAACGTGTGCCCGAGCGTGTTGTTCATGCTAAAGGTGCCGGTGCACATGGTTATTTTGAAGTTACAAATGACCTCACTAAATATACTAAAGCTGCATTTCTATCAAAGGTAGGTAAGAAAACGCCTTTGTTTGTCCGTTTTTCAACTGTTGCGGGTGAACTGGGCTCTGCTGATACAGTACGCGATCCGCGCGGCTTTGCTGTTAAGTTCTATACAGAAGAAGGAAACTACGATCTTGTAGGAAACAACACGCCTGTATTCTTTATTAGGGATGCCATCAAGTTCCCTGACTTTATTCATACACAGAAGCGTGATCCTAAGACACATCTGAAAAACCCGACTGCTGTTTGGGATTTCTGGTCCTTGTCACCAGAATCACTTCATCAGGTAACCATCTTAATGTCCGACCGCGGTATTCCTGCAACTTTAAGACATATGCATGGTTTTGGAAGCCATACCTTCAAGTGGGTTAATGATAAAGGCGAAGGCGTCTGGGTGAAATATCACTTTAAAACAGAGCAAGGTATTAAAAACCTCAGTCCTGAAGCTGCAGCTAAAATAGCTGGCGAAAATCCGGACTACCATACGGAAGACTTATTCAATGCAATTGAGAATGGAGACTACCCTTCCTGGAAGCTTTGTGTACAAATTATGCCTCTTGAGGATGCAAATACGTACCGTTTCGACCCGTTCGATGTCACCAAAGTATGGTCACAAAAAGATTACCCATTAATCGAAGTAGGACGTATGGTTCTCAATAGAAATCCCGAAAACTACTTTGCTGAAGTAGAGCAGGCAACCTTCTCACCTGGAACTCTGGTACCCGGAATTGATGTGTCGCCTGATAAAATGCTTCAGGGCCGTCTGTTTGCCTACCATGATGCACACCGCTACCGCGTAGGTGCAAACCATCAGATGCTGCCAATCAACCGTCCTAAAAATGAAGTGCAAAACTATCAGCGTGACGGCCAGATGCGCTTTGACAACAACGGCGGCGGTTCTGTTTATTACGAGCCAAACAGCTTTGGAGGACCAACAGAAGCACCTGAGCATAAGCAGGCTGCATACCCTGTATCCGGTTTAGCTGAAAGCGTTGCATATGATCATAATGACCACTACACACAAGCCGGTGATCTATACCGTTTAATGAGTGAAGAGGAACGCTCTCGTCTTGTGGCAAACATTGTTGCAGCCATGAAGCCAGTAGAAAAAGAAGAAATTAAGATTCGCCAGATTCAGCATTTCTTTAAAGCGGATCCTGATTATGGCACACGAATTGCTAAAGGTCTTGGCCTTGCAGTTCCCCAAGGGGTTAAGTGAACAATAAATATCAAAGAGGCTGGGACAAAACTAGCTTCAGATAGTAAGAAAGGTGAATTTGAGTGCGCTCAAATTCACCTTTCTCTTATTTCAGGGTATTAATTCTTTAAA
>NZ_VCRN01000081.1 GCF_009849585.1 Bacillus sp. ZZV12-4809 | reverse complement strand
ACACCCGCAATATGAAATTAAAATGGTGAGCCATGAAGGACTCGAACCTTCGACCCTCTGATTAAAAGTCAGATGCTCTACCGACTGAGCTAATGGCTCATACTTTTTTGAGACTTCCTAAAGCCTGATAATTGCAGTCAGATGTTCCAAAGCTAAACGCTTTGTCACAGATTGCTATTCGAATGAAGTGATTCACAGATGCTGCAATCTGCTCTACCGACTGAGCTAATGGCTCGTTGAAGTGGTGCCGGCGAGAGGACTTGAACCCCCAACCTACTGATTACAAGTCAGTTGCTCTACCAATTGAGCTACACCGGCATGTTATATGGTGGAGGATGACGGGATCGAACCGCCGACCCTCTGCTTGTAAGGCAGATGCTCTCCCAGCTGAGCTAATCCTCCATTATATACGCCCGGCAGCGTCCTACTCTCACAGGGGGACAGCCCCCAACTACCATCGGCGCTGAGAAGCTTAACTTCCGTGTTCGGTATGGGAACGGGTGTGACCT
>NZ_VCRN01000015.1 GCF_009849585.1 Bacillus sp. ZZV12-4809 | reverse complement strand
TGTCACCACGGACACCCTTGCGTTAAGCTAACCACTACTACTGCCTTCATGGCTCGGGACTTGCACCCTATAGACTCCACCCATGCCGGGCGCACAGAAAAAGCAGCCTCCATTTTATTGGAGGCTGCCTGTAATTATGCTGAAGATTTTTTAAGGTTCTTAAAGAGGTCCGGAAAGTCATTTGTGATTGCTTCGCGGATATCCCCATATCCAAGATGGCTAATGGGATAGGCTTTTACTTTCTTTAAGGTGGAATGCGGATTTCCTTTAAAAATATTTACGGTCTCCTCTAAAAATTTTTCCTGCTGGAACAGATGATTGTTTCGATTTTCATAGACTTTGTTTTCTGTTTGCTCATAAATAACATAATAGTTATCAATGATTTCACCACGGAACATTTCCTGCGTCTCAATTACTTCGTGTACTTTCATCGGTATCAGTCTCCCTTTTCAATAAATTCAAATTGACGAAAGTGATTAATTCATTCCCAATGGCAAAACCAGCAGCTTTATACTTTGGATACTATGATGTTTTTTACTTGAACATGCCTCCCCATGCTGATTTCATTCTATTGGCTTATTATGTGGTTCTCTCTAATTTCAATTCTGGCTGCACCTGTTTCCTGGGCTGCTTTTATTACTGCGTCCCTTACCGCAGGGACAACCCGGCTGTCGAGGGGGCCTGGTATTACATAATCAGGTGTCAGGTCTGTAGAATCGATTAATCCGGCAATCGCTTCAACAGCTGCCATTTTCATTTCTTCATTTATTTCAGTAGCCCTGACATCCAGTGCCCCCCGGAAAATTCCAGGGAATGCGAGGACATTATTCACCTGATTCGGCAAGTCGGATCTGCCTGTGCCAACGACTTTGGCTCCTGCAGCTTTCGCTTCATCCGGCATGATTTCAGGAACTGGATTGGCCATGGCAAATATAATGGAATCCGGACTCATTGTCTCGACCATTTCCTTTGTTAAGGCACCGGCAGAGGAGACACCAATGAACACATCGGCACCAATGATCACATCCTCAAGCGGACCTCTGCGTTTTCCAGAATTGGTAATTTTCGCAACAGACTCTTTAACAGGGTTCATTCGCTCTTGACGCCCTTCATAAATCGCTCCTTTTGTATCACACATGATGATATCTTTTGCTCCCATATTCAGGAGAAGCTTGATAATGGCAATTCCTGCGGCACCAGCTCCATTGATTACGATTTTTATTTCATCCATTTTTTTGCCGGCAAGCTTCAGTGCATTGATTAAACCGGCTGCAGTTACGATAGCAGTTCCATGCTGATCATCATGAAAAACCGGGATGTTCATTTCCTGCTTCAGCTGTTCTTCAATGTAAAAGCAATTTGGTGCCGCGATGTCTTCCAGGTTAATGCCCCCAAAAGAAGGCTGCAGCAGCCTGACTGTTTTAATGATTTCTTCTGGGTCCTTCGTATCAAGGCAAATCGGAACCGCATCAATCCCGGCAAATGCTTTAAATAGTGCAGCTTTCCCCTCCATAACAGGCATGGAGGCTTCAGGGCCAATATCCCCAAGTCCGAGCACCGATGTTCCGTCAGAGACTACGGCGATTAAGTTTCCTTTAATGGTATAGTCATAGACTTTCTCAGGCTGGTCATGGATTCTTCGGCACGGCTCTGCCACTCCTGGGGAATAGGCTAAGCTTAAATCTTTCATGCTATTTAGCGGCATTTTTACATCAACTGTTAACTTTCCTTGAAACTTCTCATGAAGAAGCAGAGATTCCTTTTGCAAATCCATTCTATCCATCTCCCTTTATTAAATATTGTTAATTTTCAGTATTTATTGTAGATTATTATATAATGAGTCGCATTCATAAATGAAATACATATAATCTATAATCCTTATGCCTTTTGGCTATACGAAGGGAGTGAAGTGAATGGATATCCGTCATTTAGAATATTTTGCTGAAGTTGCTCAGCACTTAAGCTTCACAAAAGCCTCCCAGACCCTGCATGTCACCCAGCCTTCCATCAGCAAAGCCATTAAAAATCTCGAAGGTGAACTTGGGGTACCGCTTTTTTATCGGTCATCGAAGCAGCTTGAATTAACGGATGCTGGAAAAGCAGTATTAATCAATGCGAAAAAAGTGCTTGAGGCATTTCAGAACCTGACATTGGAATTAACAGATCTAATGGAGCTGAAGGGCGGTGAAATCAAAATAGGCATACCTCCCATAGTCGGCGCCGCCTTCTTTTCGAAGCTTATCAGCCAGTATAAAGAAAAGTTCCCATTGATCGAAATAAAATTAACAGAAGTCGGCACGAAGAAGATAAAAAAAGGAGTGGAAGATGGCACCTTGGATATCGGCCTTATTTGCACGGTGCCGGCTCATGGCAGCAGCTTTGAAATAATCAAAGTCCTAAAGGACCCCTTAATGCTCATTATCCACCGGGAACACAGGCTTGCTTCCAAAACGGAAGTGCATTTTTCAGAATTAGCCAAAGAGCCTTTTATTCTCTACCGGAAGGATTTCACCCTTTATGACTTAATTATTGAGGAATGTTTAAAGAGCGGCTTTCAGCCTAATATCGTCTGTGAAAGCTCGCAAAAAGACTTCCTGCTGGGAATGGTTGAAGGGAAACTGGGGGTCACCATGCTTCCCAGCAAAATCTGTAAAAATATAAACTGCCATGACCTTGTGGTTCTGCCAATCTCTGAGTCTGCTGTTAATTTAGAGCTCGGGATGATCTGGAAAAAAAATAAGTACTTATCCTTTGCGGTCCGGGAGTTTATCACCAGTGCGGAGACTTATTTGAAGGAAGGACAGTGAAACGCCGTCGCGCAGGTTAAGAGTGCGACGGCGCTTTACATTCTAAAACTATTGCGAGCAAGCCATAACAAATGCCTTAAATATAGCCTTTGAAGGGGAATCATTTTTTTGTGTCATGCATTCAGGGTGCCATTGTACCCCTAACGCGAAGTTATGTTTGCTACTCTCAAAAGCCTCAATGACACCATCATTTGCTTCGGCACAAACCTCAAAGTCGTCTGGCATTTTGCGGACAGCCTGATGATGATAGCTATTTACTTTAAAGCTTTGCATTCCAGTTACTTTGTGCAGGAGAGATTCTCTTTTTACATTCACAAAGTGAGTCGCATGCCAGCGTGGGGCTTTTTGGGCATGCTGAAGCAGGGGTTCGCTCATTTGGGAGTAGATGTCCTGATACATATCACCGCCAAGAGCAATACTGAGGATTTGGCAGCCCCTGCATATGGCTAAAATTGGTTTATCACGAGCGAGCATTTTTTGAATTAGGCTGATTTCAAATATATCTCTTTCAGGACAAATACTGCCCAGTTTTTGATGGGGTTCTTCACCAAACAGTGTTGGGTCGATGTCCCCCCCTCCCGTAAGCAACAGCCCGTCAAGGGTTTCAGCTAATTTGTCAATTTTGTCATCATCCAACAGATTAGGGACAACAACCGGTACGGCTCCAGCGTTTAATAATGAATGGATATTATCCATTGAAACGGTAAGCTGCTTGTCATCTAAATTTGAAGTAACCCCTATTATTGGTTTCATTTTTACACCCCTGGATATGTAGTTTAAGGAGATTATTCTACAAAACCTGGAAGAAGTCCTACCGATCTGCAATAAAAAGGTAATAAGCGAAGACCAAAAAGGCTGCCCATCTTTGGGCAGCCCTGTTTTCATCATTAATATGGATCTGTTTCGCGGCTTTTTTCAACTGCTTCTTTTGCTGCCTGGTTCTGGGCAATCGAACCTTGGCCATATTTGGATCTTCCAGCATCCCGGCCAGGCACTTGCTCTTTGCCGCTCATTGCCTGCAATTCTTTCATAACTTTCGCTGTTCCTTCCTTCACGCGTCGGCCATAATCTTCATCTGCCTGTGTAAAATGCTCAAACATGGCATCCTGGATACGCTTGTCACAAACCGCCAATGCTTCAGACAGGTTTTTAATTAATTCATCTCGTTCCCAATCTTCAAAGCTCCGGTAAGTATGACCTGCCTGTCCATAATTATTTGGCCGATCAATGGGAGCGCTCATTGCTGCTGCATTATAGGTTGGCCGATGTGGTGTGCGGCCTTCTTCAGGTGCTTCTTTGAATCCGCCCTTCATCGATGGTTCATAGTTAATATGCGGATTTTCCCCAGACTCCCTCGGGTCATGAGTGTCCATTTGCCCTCGCTGCTGATTTGTGCGCACAGGCACTTTCGGTGCATTAACAGGCACTTTTAAATAGTTCGCTCCGACGCGATAACGCTGTGTATCGGAATAAGAGAAAGTCCGTCCCTGCAGCATCTTATCATCAGAAAAATCCATTCCGTCGACTAGTACCCCAGTACCGAATGCAGCCTGCTCAATCTCTGCATGGTAATCTTCCGGATTGCGATCAAGAACCATGCGGCCAACCGGAAGCCATGGAAACTTCTCTTCCGGCCATAGCTTTGTATCATCAAGGGGATCAAAATCAAGTTCTGGATGATAGTCATCCTCCATAATCTGCACAAAAAGCTCCCATTCAGGATAATCTCCGCGTTTAATCGCCTCAAATAAATCCTGTGTGGCATGACCGACATTTTTCGCCTGTATTTCATTTGCCTCTTCCTGAGTCAGATTACGGATGCCCTGCTTCGGCTCCCAGTGATATTTCACCAGTACTGCTTCTCCTTTTTCATTCACCCATTTATACGTATTAACACCGGATCCCTGCATATGACGGTATGTAGCGGGTATTCCCCAAGGAGAAAATACGAAAGTAATCATATGTGTAGCCTCAGGTGTCCTGGAAACAAAGTCAAACATCCGCTCAGGATTTGGCACATTTGAAACAGGATCAGGCTTGAAGGCGTGAATCATATCAGGGAATTTCATCGCATCACGGATAAAGAAGATTTTCAGGTTATTCCCTACCAAATCCCAGTTTCCGTCTTCAGTATACATTTTTACGGCAAAACCTCTGGGATCACGTGCTGTTTCGGGTGAATCCTTTGCACCGGCCACTGTTGAAAAGCGGACCATTAATGGCGTTCTCTTCCCTTCACCTGAAAAAACTTTTGCTCGTGTATACTTTTCGACCGGTTCATCGCCAACCTTTCCGTATGTCTCAAAGTATCCGAATGCCCCTGCTCCTCTTGCATGCACCACACGCTCTGGTACCTCTTCCCTGTCAAAATGGGATATTTTTTCAATAAAATGGTAATTCTCTAAGGTCGCTGGCCCCCGGTTGCCTATCGTGCGAATGTTTTGATTATCCGTTACAGGGTGCCCCTGCCGAGTAGTCAACGTCTCACGCTTTACATCTTGATCATTTGCTTTATGACTATCTTTATTTTCAGCCACAAACAGACCTCCTTTAAATTAATGTCTCTATTTTTTGTTTGAATTTGGAAAAATATACCCTAAACATTTACTGGCATTCCATATTCTAGAATTCCATATTTTCTGTTACCCTTTGAAGTAGTAATTAAACCTATTGTACACATCCATTCTTTTCGAATAATGTTCAAGTCTTTGCAAAAAATACTCTTGATCAAGGGAGGTGTAGACTTGCCGAATCTTAATGATAACAAGTTCAGAAAAATTCAATCTGAGAGCCAAAAGCAGGGTAAAACATACGAAGAGTATGCTGCTGAACTGGCAGCAAATAAAATGAAGGCACAGAAAAGAAAATAAAAAGAAAGAAGACGCGCTTTTCCCTATAATTTTTAAGGGATTGGCGCTTTTTATTTTCAGCTCTTCTTTCACAACATATTAAAAGGCATTACTGAATACTTTTGTATAAGCAAATAAGGGAGGGTTCCAAATGGTAAAGGGAAAAACTAAAAAGATTCTATTATTTTGTGACCCTGGAATTGACGATTCTCTAGCGATCATTTATACATTGCTCGATCCGGATCTTGAGCTGGTCGGACTTGTTACGAGCTACGGGAATGTAACAGAGGACCAGGCTACAGCCAACGCCTATTATCTGCTTGATCTGGCCGGACAAAAAAGTGTTCCAATTATTCCAGGTGCGGCGCAGCCTGTTCAGCAGGAAAAAGTCACGTACTATCCTGATATCCATGGAGCAGAGGGGATTGGTCCAATTCAGCCCCCAGCTGATTTAAAATATCAAACCTATCCATTTGATACAATTCGCATCCTTATTGAAAAGTATCAAAAGGACTTGATTATTGTTGATACCGGCAGGTCAACCAGCCTCGCAACAGCATTTATACTCTTTGACGAACAAATCAGACAAGTGGGAGCTTTTTATATCATGGGCGGTGCTTTCTTTGTTCCCGGAAACGTAACCCCTCTTGCAGAAGCCAATTTTTATGGTGATCCCACTTCCTCCAATTACATTTGTAAATTTGCCCATAACCTTACAATTACCCCCCTAAATGTTACAGAATTTGCAATATTGACCTTGGACATAGTGGAATATGTATCAAATACAGCTTCAAACCCTTTCACTTTTTTATTAAAACCTATTTTCGAGTACTATTATAAGGCTTATCAAAGCCTGGTTCCCGGCATTCAGGGAGCGCCTATTCACGATCTGCTTCCCATCATGATCATCAATAATCCTGCTATAGCTGAATATATTTATTACGATGTAAGTGTCATTGATGGAACTGTAGAGGGAAAGGGACTATCTTATATCGATATCCGGCCGGGCAGTCCGAAGGGTAAGACAAGAATAGCCGTTAAACTTGACTACGAAGCCTTTACAAATGAATTCATCAAAGTTATGCTTGCCCAAAATTAAAGTCTGCTGTCTCCTGTAATGCTGACTTCAATAGAACCCTCAGATATTGAATAAACTTCATGGCTACTGTTAAACCCTATTTTTATGCCAGTATCTTGTACAGCATGATTGTATGCTCGTTTTAACAGCTCCAACTGTTCATTTTACAAAAGGATCTGCGCAAGGAACGGAATTATTTAATAATTTGTCCTCATCCCGTTCATAGATTGTTAACATTTTCGTATTACAATGAACTTGTACCGAAACATCATACAGCCCTTTTTCTTTACCCCTTCAGGTCCGGCCTTTTAGAGGCCGGATTTTTTATGTCTGCTTGTTGAAAATATTTTCCTGTAGCGGACCCGCTGCTTTATGAAATAGAAATAGAAAATAGCACCTCTCACACTGAGAAGAGCTGTCCATTCATCCTTTACCAGCCTGAAACCCCGGATATTGTGTCATGCCGCCATCTGCATATAATGTTAATCCGGTGACATAGCTGGCTTCTGTTGATGCAAGCCATACTGCACAAGCTGCTATTTCTTCCGGCTTGCCAATGTAGCCCATAGGAATTAGCTCAACAACACCTTTTTTCAATTCCGGGTCTGAGAACTTTTCCGCATTTATGGGTGTATCAATAGCACCAGGGGCAATGCAGTTCACCCTGATACCATGCGGAGCAAATTCTAGCGCGAGTGTTTCGGTCATCAATTTGACCCCGCCTTTACTCGCTGCATAATGAACAAAATGAGGCCATGGAATTTCCTGATGAACAGATGACATATTAATGATTGAGCCTTTTATTTTATTTTCCAGCATATAGTTAATAGCTTCACGGCAGCCGATAAATTGCCCCGTCAGATTTGTCGAAATCACTTTGTTCCAATCCTCCAGAGTAAGTTCTTCAGACGGAACTTCATTTTCGATCCCCGCATTATTAATCATGACATCGAGCGATCCGAACGTTTTAATAGCATGGGCAATCATTCTTTCAACATCTTCTTCCTTTGTAACATCCCCCTGGATGGCAGAAGCACTGCCGCCGGCTTTCTCAATCGTTTCTATAATTCCCTGCACTTCCTGTTCCTCATTAAAATAATTGATGACTACCTTTGCTTTTTCAGCTCCAAACCGTTCTGACATTGCCTTTCCCAGCCCGGTCGCTCCGCCGGTAATAACGACAACTTTCCCTTCAAGACTTGGATACATAAGATCACTCCCTTATTTTTTCGTAAAGCCAAGCAATACTCCCCCTGCAATAATAAATAAACAGCCAAGGAGAACCATAAACACCTGTTTTTTGCTTTTCCGTTCTTTTAAAAAGAAAAGCCCGCCAATGGTGGAAATCACTATTCCTGTTTGAGAAAGTGAAAAGCTGGTGGCCACGCCGATTTTCGGAAGGGAAAGAAGCAGTCCCAGATTCCCGGTACTCCAAATCAGCCCTGTAATAATATTACGGATTGCATATTTGTTATAAGGCTTGCGGCGGAGAGTTATAAGGAATGCTCCTATTGCCATTCCAATCGCCTGCGGCAGAATGGCAGACCAGCCGTCAATTTCAAACCAGCGGATGAGTACCACATACCCGACAAAGCCTGCTGTTGATAAAAGGAGTACAAGCAGGCCTTTCTTTAGACTCCTTCCCTGTTCCTGATCAACCACCTGTTTCAGAGAAGTCAGTATGGCACCGATAATGATGCAGACCAATGAGGTGACCCCGATAATAATGCTCATCTTTGTTTCCCATTCTTTAAAAATGAATACTCCAAAAAATGTGGTTCCAATAAGCTGCAGGCCAGTGGACATCGGAGCTGTCTTTGCTACCCCTAAATAGCGGACTGCCCCAAACTGATTTTTCTGTCCAATCGACCAGAATAAACCAGAAATCAAGCCGACTGCCCAGACGATATTGGAAAGATCCGGCCTTTTAAAAAGATAGACTGCAATAGCAAACAACAGTGCACCTATTGTCGTGCCAAGAGTCTGGCTGTCCTCGTCCCCGCCAAGCTTGTTGCTGACAAATACAATGCTGCCCCATGAGACGGCTGCAATGAGGGCTAGTAGAATTCCTGTCATGGTGTGTACCTCATCTTTCGATTTTATGTACATTTTTAGGTTGCAGTTATATAAGAACTCTTATTCCACAAGCAAAAAACTATTAGATTCTTTATTATCATTCCACATATTTAAACCACTAAAACCATTATTATCAGTAATCTATCTAGCACTAGTCGTTTAGCAGATATTTCAATATAATAATTTACACACAATTTATAATATTTGTGTTAAACTTACAAATATCACTGTCCAACAACAGTGAAAGGCTATTATTCTCTTTTATATAATAAACACTTCGGAGGGAATCGAATGAAAAACGCATTCAGCAAGTGGAACGAAATAAGCCTGGTCAAAAGAATCCTGCTGGGCATCATCGCAGGTGCAGCCCTCGCCTTGACTATTCCAAAGGCAGCGGGATGGATCTCTATCTTTGGTACATTATTTGTAAGTGCATTAAAAGCAGTAGCACCGGTACTGGTTTTTTTCCTGGTCATGCATGCCATCTCCAAGCATAGAAGCGGCCAGAAGACGAATATGAAGTCCATTATAGCTCTTTATGGTTTAAGCACCTTTTTAGCCGGACTTGTTGCAGTTATTGCAAGCTTTATCTTCCCAGTTACTCTTTCACTTGCTCCGGGGGCAGAGGATGTAGCACCACCTGGAGGGATTGCGGAAGTTCTTAAAACTCTGCTGACTAACGTAGTGGACAACCCGGTCAATGCCCTGATCAATGGTAATTATATAGGTATTCTAACTTGGGCAATTCTTCTTGGCATTGCCTTAAGAAAAGCTGCAGATACAACAAAAAATATGCTCGCAAACTTTTCGGATGCTATTTCAACCCTAGTGAAATGGGTGATCAGCTTCGCTCCAATCGGAATTATGGGTCTTGTTTTTGATGCGATAGTCACCAATGGGCTTTCTGCACTGATGGATTACGGCAAATTACTGGCCATCCTTTTAGGATGTATGATCTTTATTGCTCTGGTCGTAAATCCACTTATAGTATTTTTAAATATTCGCAGAAATCCATATCCGCTTGTTTTAAGATGCTTAAGAGAAAGTGGTATTACAGCGTTTTTCACTCGCAGCTCAGCAGCAAACATTCCTGTAAATATGACCTTATGCGAAAAGCTTGGATTGGATGAAGATACTTATTCCGTATCTATCCCGTTAGGCGCAACGGTTAATATGGCAGGAGCAGCTGTTACAATTTCTGTTCTGACACTTTCAGCTGTTCACACATTAGGTATTCAAGTGGACTTTGGAACAGCTCTAATCCTTAGCGTGTTAGCAGCAGTCTCCGCAGCTGGTGCTTCTGGCGTTGCAGGCGGATCCCTCCTTCTCATTCCTTTGGCAGCGAGCTTGTTCGGAATTCCGGATGACATAGCTATGCAGGTTGTCGGGGTAGGATTTATTATTGGCGTATTACAGGATTCATGTGAAACAGCCCTTAACTCTTCCTCAGATGTTCTATTTACAGCAACAGCTGAATATAGGAAGAAGCGCAAGGAAGGGAAAATTTCAAAACTTATCGCATAAATAAAGGAGCCCCTCCTAAAGGGGACTCCTTCACTGAAGCCTGTCGTTTATAGACGGGCTTTTTTTATGTATTGTGCCATTAGGTACTAATAGTTTTTACCCTTCACTTCGCATTTTCATCGGGCTGGTGAATACCGAAAACATTGCCTTCAGTATCCTTGTAGTACCCCTGCCAAGCCATACCTGGAAGAGCATACTTCGGCAATGCAAGAGTTCCGCCATTTTCAAGGATTTTGCCTTCCGCAGCATCGTAATCTTCCACGCCTATTGTACAGGAATATCCGTTTATAGCCTGATTAGCTTCTGGTGGCTGCCCCTGGCGCTGCATCAAAGCACCATTAATGCCCGGCTCTTCATCACTTCCAGTCACTGCTCCATAATAAGGCATTCCGGCATACTCACTCCAATCCTGAAATGACCATCCAAAAACCTCTCCATAAAACTTTTTAGCCCGCTCCATATCATCGACATGGATTTCAAAATGAATTAATCTGCCCATATTCTCCTCCTTGAACTGTAATCTCTTATACACCTTTAATTATACAGTTTATGGCAGTTTTTTAAACGATTTAATAAATTAATTATCACGAGCATCAGGATAAGCCAGACACCTTTATCTTTATAGGCTGTAATTTTTCCGGCTGAAAATAAATAGGCTGACTCCAAGTGTCATCAGAGATAGAAATTTGCTTGCAAGCAAGAGATAAGATGTCTTACCTGAATCCATGGGAATATGCGGATGCTGGATCAGAGTGTAAATAATGAGAAGGCCAAAGAGAAGGATCACATAGGCGTTCTTAAAAGCCCTGTCAAAGATTTCCTCCCCTTTATCTTCCTGAAAATCAGTTAAAATGGCAAAGCCGTATGTGAAAATGAGAAGCATGGTGTAGATTAATACTGTGACTGCAAAAAAGATATTCATATTTTCTGCCTCCTTTTAACTTACTTCTGATGTCCATATCGGCGGCCATTTACTTATATAATCCGTACGTTTTGCTGACCTCTTGTATAAATATGATTCCATTGCCAGGTTCGTCAATTTTAAGTTTTTTCCTTATAGAAGCAACAATTCCTTCTGTACTTTCTTCTTCTGAAAGAATCAGCACAATCTCTTTCTCAGGCTCAATCGCCATTGAAAATATCTTGCTGGTTTCATGAATGCCTGACCCTCTCGCATTAATGATAGTTCCTCCCTTTGAACCTGCTTCGGCTGCTGCATCAATCACATACTCCGCCTTCCCTTTTTCAACAACAACCGTAATGGCATGATACATCACTTTTTCTGCACCTCTTCCCTGCTTATTATTTTCACTTCTGCAGCGGCTTGCACCTATCACATTACATACAGGTATAGTAAAAGCTATGCCGTGATTCGGTTTACTGAATTTAAATTTCATGTCCAGCCCTATTAGTACCTGATTCGCTGTTTCTTTATCCGAGACCATCAGGACAATTTCCTTTTTTACATCATTTAAAGAAAAAAATTCTAAAAGGCGATTTTGAATAGTACCTTTGCCCAGGAACACAGTACCTCCTGAAATACCATTTGCCTTTGCGGATTGAAGGACTTTACTTCCTGACCCAAAGTTGACAATAACACAGACTAATTCGAATCCGGTATGATCAAAGTGACTGTGCATCCTTTTCAAATCCCCCTTTTTTGGATTTTAGCTTAAAGATAAAGCCCAATACCTGCAGGGCAATCAGGGGCGTCAGCGCAACCATTGCGATCATGCCAAATCCATCTTTTAATACATTGGCACCTTCTATTGATTCCGCAGCTCCCTGCATAAAGGCTAAAATAAAAGTAGCTGTCATCGGGCCTGATGCCACCCCACCTGAATCAAAGGCAATCCCTACGAATAGCTTTGGAACAAAATAGGTCATAGTGATCGCAATGGCATAGCCCGGTAAAAGATAATGCCATAGCTGCAGCTCAGGAATAATAATTCTTAACACTGATAGAGCAACGGCAGCCCCAACCCCTATTGATAGGGAAATCATGACGACCTTCCTTTTAACATACCCGCTTGTTACATCCTCAATTTGATGTGTTAACACATGAACAGCAGGCTCTGCCAAAATGGTCACGAAGCCCAATATAAAACCTATAATTATAATGTATGCTTTACTGTCTAAAGAGGCTATGCTATGTCCCACCGACGTGCCGACATCCATAAAACCAGCATTTACCCCTACTAAAAAGAGGACAAGGCCCAGAAAAGTAAAAACAATTCCCTTTATTATTTTGTGGACTGCTTTTTTGGACATTTTAAAGATCAATTTCTGTAGCAGCAAAAAAATTAGTAAAATTGGTAGCAAGGCCAAAAACACTTCACCTGCAAGTATGGGTGTTTTGTTCAAAAATGGCCCAAGAATATTCGAAGAAGGGTCATGATGTTCAAGGCTCCCGGATATTTTATCAGCTTTCGATAAAATGCTCATGATCATGACTGAAATGATGGCGCCGGTAGAAGCTATGGCTACTAATCCGAAGCTATCTTGTTCAGAAGCCTGGCTATCCTTTTTCAAAGATGAAACACCGAGGGCCAGAGCCAAAATAAATGGAACAGTCAAGGCTCCAGTGGTGGCACCCGAAGCATCAAAAGAAATGGCCAGGAACTCAGGTGATGTAAAAATGGCAAGTATAAAGATAATAAGGTACAGGATCGTCAATAATTTATATAAAGGAAGGTTATACACAATTCTCACAAGGCCTGCAGAAAGCAAAGCGGCAATACCGATTGAGACGATAACGACAATATAGCCCTTTGAAATAAGGCCTGAGGTAACCAGTTCAATTTGCCCTGCAAGAATGTGCAAATCAGGCTCGGCTATTGAGATGATAAAACCAAGAACGAGGCCGGCAGCAATGACAATCCATACTTTATTGGTTTTTGCCATGCCAGCACCCATCATCTGTCCAATGGGGGTAATTCCAATATCCACGCCAAGCAGGAAAACAGATAATCCGATAACGATTAAAATGGCCCCTATCACAAAGCGTATAATCAAGAAAGAATCTAATTGGGTAATAGTCAAATTTAAAATGATTACGAGGGCGGTAATGGGGAGAACAGCATACAAAACTTCTTTAACTTTAGGCATTAATACAGTCAAATAGAGATCATTCCTTTCCAACTAAAGTTTAATACCATACATAGACAGCACCTTCTTCGTTTTTATAATTATGCTGCAAATAAAAAAGCCTCCCTCAAAAGGGCATAAGGGCCCCTTTGTGACAGACTCCACCTTAAAAATGCTATTATTATTACCTATATTATGACATAGGATGACTTTTAGAAGAATGCATTTTTAAATTATTCATAAAATTTATTTTTAATCTATGAATTTAAAGCTCGTTTTTCAATAGCTTAATAATAAAAATACACCTGACCCGTTATAATCACATGTGTGGGTCAGGTCTTTTTTTCATCTTATCAATTCTGCTAGTAGATTCCCACCGCATCAAATCCAGCATTCGCAGCAGCAGCTTCCCCGCTGCCTTCCCCGTAGAGGTCGATGGCAGACTGAACAACCGCCTGGCGTGCATCACTAAAATCAGAATTGGAGGTTAAATAGACAGTTAAAGCACGGTAATAAATTTTCCCCAGCTTCTCCCTGCCTACTTCCTGCCCGATCAGGTAGGCGGCATGGTTAGTAATCGAAGAATTCACATGAACCCCGCCATTATCAACATTTAATGGCATATTGTAATATTCATCCATATGAGCTGGATAGACTCCGCTGCCATATGCGGCTCTTTCCGGATTACTCACTACAACACTATTAGGGTCACTTAAGCTGCGCAATCTCGTTACACCGTCAGCTTTAGTAGCAGGCGCCATAATGTCTTCTCCCATTTCCCAGTCTTCATCGTCAACAAGTACACCAAAAACATCTGCAAATGACTCGTTCAGTGCTCCAGATTGGTTCCGATATGCAAGGTTTGCAGTATGAGAGATTACCCCGTGGGTCATTTCGTGTGCAGCAACATCAAGGCCGGCTGATAAAGAAATAAAAAACTCGCCATCCCCATCTCCATATGCCATATATTGGCCGTTCCAGAAAGCATTATTGTAATCTGTGCCCATATGAACATAAGAATTGATAGCCATTCCTTCCCCATCCAGCGAATTACGGCCATGCTCATTCAAGAAATACTCATATACCCGCTCTGAATTATAATGTGCATCAACTGCAGCGCGGTCATAATCCCCTATAAATGCAGCTGAGTTCCCGACATACAGAGCATCATTATTTGAGTCCCAATCATTTTTAGAATCAAATGTAAAGATTCCATCAAGGTTATCATGGGAATAATCCGCTAGAGCAAATTTAGTTCCTGATTTCTCTGCTTTCACCCTGGTAATATGCAGCTCCCTATGGTCCCCATTAACCCCTTTGCCAAATCCTTTTTGTGTTTTATGTTCTTCAGCATGCATGATTCCATTGTATTGATCAATGACTTCACCCGTTTTTGCATCTACAAACACAAACCAGTTTCCAGGTTCATCTCCCATAAAGTTTACATTTACTTTATAAGCTGTATGATTCTCCCCTTCAAATGGATAGACAACGAGCTCTGTAACTGGCTCATATGTAAGTTCTTGTGGCGCATTGACAGCTGTTAAAGCAGTTTTTACTGCAGTATCACTTTTTAAAGACACAGACGTATTCACTGCTGCCTCGGCAATTGTCTGATTTACTCTGCCGTTGACGGATACTACTTCATTGTTCTCATTATAATGAACAATTACTTCAGATCCTTCTATAGGCACGCCATTTATTGCCTGATTAAACCGTACATGTGTCATGCCCAGCTCGTCTTTTTGTACCTCTTTTACTTTCAGGTTTTTTTCCGGACTCTTAATACCTGTGTGATCCTGATGTTTCTTTAAGTAATTTATTGCATTCGCGGGAGTGCTGGAAGAAAATTTCTCTGTAAATCGTTCCTTCACAAATAAAGGAACACTTGCTTTTTCATTCCATTCCTTGGAAGCTTGTACATACTGATACTTTGCTGGATCTGCCGGCTGGGCAAAGACATTAACCGGGATCGAACTTGCCAATAAGGCTGATGAAAGCAATACAGGCGCAAGCAGCTTTTTTTTCATTCTTTTGACCTCCTATAATTTAGATACTCTAAATTATAGATTACGAGGCAATATTTGGAATGAATAATACGAATTATTTATATATTATAAAAATTGTCGAATCGATAGTGAAATTTTACCAAATACTAGTTGTTAAGTAGGATCCTATTAAACATATTAGTTCACTGCTGCCAAATTAAATAATTCTACTCCCAGAGCAAGCAAAAGGGATTCTTTTTTATGCTCTTTTCGTATTAAATGTTATTTTTGATTATCAATTTTGTTCGTTTATTTCCGGCCCAGGATGCTAAGTGAATCGCGGGGCGTTAAGCATTCCCGACGCTGCGCGCCGATAAATCTGCTTCTGATGAATATTTAATTGTTATTATCGAGGATTTTAAAAAAGATTCCTGCCTTTTTAGTTACTAAAGTAACCTGGGGCAGGAACCTATTTATTTCTTATTTTGCCTAAACAAATCAACTGATTTATACCCTTGTGATAAAATATCGACCATTTGGGCTTCACGCTTCTCACGGGTTTTCTGCTGTTTAACAGAATAAATGTAGCGCGCCCAATCCTTTCGATAACCTGGTGTAAGCTCCTGATAAAACTTTAATTCATTGGGGTATTTAGCTAAAATCTTTTCAATATCATTCACATAATTTTCGTAATCAGCCACACATTGACTAGGGGCGGCTGACTTTTTTTCCTTTTTCTTTTCACGCTTCAATCCTACAACCGTAAATACATCATCCATGCTTACCATCCTTGAAAATTTCACATCGCTATTTTCTACATATCCATCTTCTCCCACTTTCATTGCCGGAAAAATAGCATCTCTATGTACGTATGTATCATATCGTTTATTTCCTTTTTTAGGATAAGCGAAAAATAAATATCCTTTTTCAAGCAAGTGATCCTCAGCGATCACTTTTCGGCTAAACTCTTTCATTTCCTCAAGGGATTCTACAAAGATGAAAATGGCATCATGATCACCTGATAAAGCAGTTTTAAATCCAGTAAAAACAGAATAGTCACTAGGCTGGTTGAGCACAGCCAAATTTTTATATTTATTAAGCTTTAATTTATCAACAATCGACATCACAAACTGCTCCTTTGAATTTATTGCTCATATTCCTCTAAGTACTTTATTAATGCATCCAAATCTTTTGCACATGCTTTCTTGAAGGCTCCAGCCATCATCTTTCCAAATAGCTTTGAAAAGCCTGTCAGCCCCTTAATCTCGCCGAGCAGGGTAACTTCTGAAACATCATCTGATGAGGTGATTATATATGTAAAAATAAATTCTCCTTTTCCTGTTGTTCCTTTAGTTCCATCGCAGCGCAGGACAATTTTTCTCGGTTCGTCAAGTTCGACAACTTCAAAGTGTTCAGAAGCTTCTTTTCCAAACATTTTTCTTGTCTCTATCCACTTACTTCCCACTTTTAATGGCCCGCTGCCCTCCCGCTCTATTTTAATTAGACCATTCATCCATTCCTTTGCCGAATCAAGGTCGATTAAACCTTGGCAGGCCTTTTGTGCAGAAACCTGAGCAGATCTTTTCACTTCAAAATGGATACTCAAGTAAACGCCTCCTTTTTTCTAAAATATATCATAAATTAATTAACTGCTCACTCTAGAATAAAGTAATAGTACAAAAAGGGATTCTTCTTATCGTACATGTTGTCATTAGGATATCTATAATTTATACTTCAATTAAATTTATAAATGAGAAAAGAGGAGATTTAATTGAGTAAAGATCCACAATCAACATCGAACCTTTCACTGAAAGAGAAAGCAGTATCATTTCTGCAGCTCGCGGCATCCGGCCAGGTTCGTGAAGCCTACAAGCGTTTCGTAAGCCCAGTTTTGTCCCATCATAATCCCTATTTCCGCGGTGATGCAGAATCTCTTATGCTCGCAATGGAAGAGAATGCAAAGCAAAACCCTAACAAAAAACTTGATGTTAAACTCGCCATCCAGGAAAATGAAACCGTTGCCGTTCATTCTCATGTAAAGCAAAACCCTGAGGACCTTGGCGGAGCAGTTGTACATATCTTTCGGTTTCAAGACGGCAAGATTGTTGAACTTTGGGATGTAGGACAGCCTATACCGGAGGAATCTCCTAATGGGAATGGGATGTTTTAATACATATTAAATGGGATTAAAGATTGAATCTTATAAATTTATTATATAATCTAACCCTATTTTAGGATATTGACTATGATTTATCCCATTGAGCTAGACTTTTTCTAAGCTCTTTTTTAATGAGTTTTCCCTATCTGCTGGTATAAGATCAATTCCGACTGAAAAACCTATCCTTGCAAAGGAAGTACGTATCTGATTTATTTTCACAATAGGAGGGTTACAATGGAAAATGTATTCGATTATGAAGATATTCAGCTTATTCCAGCAAAAAGCATTGTCAATAGCCGGTCAGAATGTGATACAACAGTACTTCTGGGGGGACGTGTGTTTAAACTTCCTGTGGTGCCTGCCAATATGCAGACGATTGTAGATGAGAAAATTGCCGTATTCTTAGCAGAGAACGGATATTTCTATATCATGCATCGGTTTGAACCGGAGAAGCGAATTACTTTTATTAAAGATATGAAGGCCCGGGGTCTGTATTCTTCAATCAGTGTTGGAGTCAAAGAAGGCGAGTATGGATTTATAAAGCAAATTGCGGAGGAAAAGTTATCACCCGATTACATTACCATCGACATAGCCCATGGCCATTCTAATGCTGTCATCCAAATGATCCGGCATATTAAAAAACACCTTCCACAAAGCTTTGTGATTGCCGGCAATGTCGGAACGCCGGAGGCCGTCAGAGAATTAGAGAACGCTGGTGCTGATGCTACAAAAGTTGGCATTGGACCTGGTAAGGTATGCATTACAAAGATTAAGACCGGATTTGGAACGGGCGGCTGGCAGTTAGCAGCACTTCGCTGGTGTGCAAAGGCTGCAAGCAAGCCAATTATAGCTGATGGGGGCATTCGCACCCATGGTGATATTGCTAAGTCAATTCGATTCGGAGCAACCATGGTAATGATTGGTTCCTTATTTGCTGGACATGAGGAGTCACCTGGAGAGACGATTGAGAATGAAAAAGACGGAAAGCTCTATAAAGAATACTTTGGCTCAGCTTCTGAATTTCAAAAAGGGGAAAAGAGGAATGTTGAAGGCAAGAGAATTTTAGTAGAGCACAAAGGATCATTAGCAGATACACTGAAAGAAATGGAACAGGATCTCCAGTCGTCCATTTCTTATGCGGGCGGCAACAAGCTGGAAGCCATTCGCCATGTTGATTATGTGATTGTTAAAAATTCGATTTTTAATGGCGACAGGGTTTTTTAATCCCTTAATTTATAAAACCACAGAAGATGCCTTCCTTTTCCCTGAAGAAGGCATTTTCTATGGTTTAATATATTTGACAAACACATGTGAAGACCACTGGCCCAAAATGAAGTGTCTTAAGGGATAAACGGTACCCCTCTCGTAATTTTAATAACCTGGAAATAAGATGAAAAATTCTATTTATTATTCCAAAGAGTGCCGATGAGTAGCTAGAGAAACTCTCAATATCCCTTTCTAGTGATCGTTCTATTAAATAATGTAAAAGTAATAGCACGTCTTAGTTGCCCTCTGGTTATTTAAAATTGAGCACCCTTTTTGTGTCTTAACAGTAATAGCATTCTTACCATAATCAACAATATAGTTTGTAACTCCACTGGCCGTATTATAAAAGCCTGCTTTCTTCATTTTCCGCTTAAACCTGATTTCATAACTTCTAGCGCTTGTTTGGTATTTTAAAATTATTCTTCATCCCTGCCTTTACTATGTAGTGTTTCTAAGCTAAACCTAATGAATTTCAACCTAACAATCTTCAGTAAGATCCTGCATGGCATTCTTTTTCATTTATGTAAACAGTCACTTCATCGGCCGGTATTCCATAGTTTAATCCGCCAACTATTAATTCTGCCTTAGATTCCTCAAAGACTTCATATTTAACATATATTTTTTCTTTAATTTCCCACCCACTTTGAATAGCTTCAGTTGCCTTTCTACAAAAAAATAAATTATCAAACACTCGGTAAAACTTTTTTGTGATCATTGTAATCTTCCTTAAAAAATAATGGAAAATGCAACAAACGCACTTTACCCAAAGGATTAAATTAACTACGACAGTAGTTTTAATCACTTGAATAAAGTGCGTTCTAAAAAGTTAAATAACGCCCGCCTGGGTGCTAGTATAAATTGAAAAGAAGAAGTATGAGTTTAGTATATCATCCCCAATAGTTGTAAAAAAGAAAAGATTAAGTCCGTTGTTTTCCGCTTCTTTTTTTATGTGATAGCGCTTAACCCATGAAGATTAAAGAGCATAAGGAATAGGATTCATTTATACAGAATTTTCATAAAATTCTGTTGACAAACAAGATAAAATGAAATTAATATGAAAACAAGTTGTTATTAGCAACTAAATTTATGAACAGAGGAACTTAACTACATGAATGAAAAAATCGAGAAAATTAAGAAGTTTAACCGTTTTTATCTTAATGTTGTTGGTTTGTATGCTCAATATACACAAGGAAGCCCCTATTCAATGTCCGAAGCGATGATTTTATATGAGATAGATAAAAGGAATAGATGTACAGCTTCCCAATTATCTGAGTATTTCGTCTTTGATAAAGGTTATGTAAGTAGAATGATACATAAGCTCAGAAAGCAAAGCCTTATTGAACGGGTATCGGATAACCAGGATAAACGAAAGAAATATCTGCATATCACTGAAAAAGGGCAAAAAGTTCTTAAAGAACTTTCAGATAATGCCAGCAATGATGTAAGGAGGATGATTGAAAAAATTGACTTGGAACAAGTAAATTTACTTATTCAATCAATGGAGAAAATCGAGAAAATTTTATCAGTCAATAAGGGAGGAAGATTTGATGAGGATTAATAAGGTCCTGATTACATTTCTTTTAATCATTACGATGTTATTGGCAGCATGTACACAAGGTACTAATGTGGATAGTAATTCCAGTAGTTCACAAGATTCTAGATCAGATGCTAATAGTCAGGGTCCCCTTGTCATCGGTTTTGAAGCAGACGCTACCACACTTCTAGCAAACCACGATGTCAACTACACCACCGATACGCTAATTCGAAATATTTATGATCCACTGATTGATCGAGATCCTCAAACAGCTGAATTTGTCCCTGTTCTTGCAGAGAAATGGAAAAATATAGACGAAAAAACATGGTACTTAAAGTTAAAAGAAGGAATTAAGTTCCATAACGGAGCAGATTTTAATGCAAATGCAGTAAAATTTAGTATCGATTACATCCTAGATGAAAGTAATGGGTCATTCTACCGTTCAAGATGGGCTAATGTTAAGGAGGTCGTTGTACTTTCAGATTACGAAGTGGAGATCCATACATCCGTGCCTTTTCCAAGCTTAATTCAACGAATTGCAGAAGATTTGCTCATAATGGAACCTGGCTATGTTGAAGAAGTGGGTATAGAGAAAGCTTCAAGCGAACCGGTTGGTACAGGGGCGTATACGTTTGTTGAATGGTCAAGAGATAACCATTTGAAATTAAAAGCTTTTGAAGATTATTGGCAAGGAGAACCTAAGATTGAGGAAGTTGAGTTCCGAATTATTCCGGAATTTAGCGCAAGAATGTCTGCTTTTATGAGCGGAGAAATACATTTATTTAAAAACATTCCTGTCGACTCAGTTAAACAATTTGAAAGTAACGAAGTAAAACAAATTTCTTCTTCACGTATCAATTACTTAGCATTATCCAACCTTGTCGATGGTCCATTAAAAGATGTCAAAGTCAGACAAGCGATTAACCACGCGATCAATGCAAATGAACTTCTAGAAACTGTATTAAGTGGGTATGGTACGAGAATTACAGGACCGCTGTCCCAATTGAATGCTGATCATGCTGAAACTAAAGAATACGATTATGACCCAGATTTAGCCGTAAAGTTAATCAAAGAAGCTGGCTATAGTCCAGAAGAATTAAAATTAACATTGGATACACCAAGTGGTCGTTATCCGATGGACTCCCATATTGCTCAAGCCATTGCTTCACAATTACAAAGTATTGGAATCAATGTAGAAGTAAGGGTGAATGAATGGGGACAGCACTTGGAGAAGATTCAAAAAAGAGAAACGGGAGATATGTACATTCTTGGATGGGGGCCAGCTTTCGATGCCCAGTCAACAATTGAAAACTTGTTCACTTTAGAAGCGCCATACAGTAGTTTTTACCAGGAAGATATTGAGAAAAAGATTAAGGAAACAAACCAATTGTTTGATCAAGAAGCTCGTTATGCTGGATACGCTGAGCTTCAACAGCAGTTAGTAGATCAAGCTGCTTGGGTTCCATTATGGCAACAAGCAGACCTTTACGCTGTTAAATCTTCTTTAAATTTCTCACCTCGTGTTGATGAGAAAATGAACGTGTTTGAGATGTCATGGAACTAAATTAATAGTTCTAAGAAGAGAGGATCCCCTTCTCTCTTCTTTTATTCCAAGGGATAAGGCGGGGTTCTACTATGTTAGATTTTATAATTAAAAGATTAATACAAGTAGTCATCGTTGTATTTCTTGCTCTAACGGCAGTCTTCTTTTTAATTCGTCTTTCGGGAGATCCGACTACACTATTCCTTCCGCCTGATGCGCCAAGGGAACAAATTGAGGAATATCGTGAGTTATTAGGATTTAACCGCCCACTATATGTTCAATATACAGACTTCATGAAAGGCGCCATTCAAGGTGATTTTGGAGAATCATTAAGAAGTGGCGACGATGCTCTCGGACTAGTTTTAGAAAGAATGCCAGCAACTTTTCAATTAGCCTTCTCAGCATTGTTATTATCAATCATCATCGCTATTCCACTTGGTGTTCTATCTGCATATAAACGTAACACCCTCTTTGATAAAGTAAGTGTAGGGATTACGGTTATCGGTCAGGCTATCCCAAGTTTTTGGTTTGGTTTAATATTAATTTTTATTTTTGCTGCTCAACTAAAATTATTTCCATCGAGTGGAGGCGGCTCTGTTAATCACATGGTGCTTCCAGTTATTACACTAGCATTGTATAGCGTATCGCGTTTTGTCCGCTTTACTCGATCGGCCATGCTAGATGTATTAAATAAAGACTATATCCGAACAACCAAAGCAGCTGGAACACCAACATCCACGCTAATTATGAAATACGCCTTAAAAAATTCTCTGATTCCGATCCTCACATTAATCGCGCTTGATCTCGGTGTTTTATTAGGCGGCGCTGTTATTACGGAAGCTGTTTTTTCTTGGCCTGGTGTTGGAAGACTATTACACCAGTCCTTAATGAATCGAGATTTCCCAATTGTATTGGCCGGCGTATTTATTATTGCCATCATTTATGCAGTCATCAACTTTATTACAGATATTTTATATGCATATGTGAACCCCCAAATTAGAGTGAAGTAGGTGAAGCTGTGGAAACCAGTACAATTACAACCACTAATAAATCAATTGATATGAAATTTAAAAAGAAATCTAAATTCAAGGATTTTTTCCGAAAAATGTCAAAAAGCTGGGCTGGGTTGCTCGGTTTTTGCATCATTATCTTTTTAGTAGTTCTCAGTCTATTTGGGCAATGGATTGTCCCTTTTGATCCTATGGATGCTCCATTACGAGATCGTCTTTTACCTCCATTTACAGACGGTCACATATTAGGAACCGATCAATTAGGGAGAGATATACTTTCCAGAATCATTGCAGGTACAAAGGTATCCTTAATCATCGGGTTAGCCACAGCTTTATTAGCCGGGGTCATTGGCACCATCATCGGTGTGATTGCAGGATTCTTTAGGGGCTGGATTGATATAGTTCTAATGCGAATTGTGGATGTTCAATTAAGTTTCCCTTTTATCTTATTAGTACTCGTGATTAGCGCAATACTTGGAGCAGGTCTTACAAACATTATCATATCTCTTGCTTTAGCGGGATGGGTTATTTTTGCCAGAGTTATCCGTAGTGAAGTGCTGGCTTTGAGAGAAAAGGAATTTATTACAGCAGCAATCGCAACTGGTGTGCCGAAATTCGAGATATTAGTTAGACATATCTTCCCTAATATCTTTACACCCATCATTATTTTAATCTCTTTACAAATGGGCACATACATTATCGCAGAAGCATCCGTAAGTTTCTTAGGGTTCGGGGTTCAACCGCCCACTCCTGCATGGGGCAATATGCTTAATGAAGGAAAGGACTATATTTTCAGTTCTTGGTGGTTAATCACATTCCCGGGTATTGCGATTATCCTCACTACACTTGGGGTTAATTTATTCGGTGACTGGTTAAGGGATACACTCGATCCAGAACTAAAAGGCGAATAATAGGAGGTGAAAAAAATGACTGAAGTACTTCTTGAAATCAAAAATCTTGGTATCCAATTTAATACTGGAGAAGGTACCGTTCAACCTATTCGAGGGGTAAATTTCACCTTAAAAAAAAGTGAAACTCTTGGGGTTGTTGGTGAATCTGGTAGTGGAAAAAGTGTTACTTCTTTAGCCATAATGGGACTTTTGCCAGAGAAAAAAAGCAAGATTGTTTCTGGGAGTATCTATTTTAATAATATAGATGTAACTACTCTGGATAATCACCAATACAGAAAACTTCGCGGGAATGAAATATCTATGATATTCCAGGAACCAATGACCTCTCTCAATCCTGTTTTTACAATAGGTGAACAATTAAGTGAGCCACTAAAACAGCACAAAAAAATCCCAAAAAAAGAAAGAAAAGAAGCCATCATCAATATGTTAAAGCTAGTGGGCATTCCAAGAGCGGAACAGATAATTAACGAATATCCTCATCAATTATCAGGTGGTATGAGGCAACGCGTAATGATTTCATTAGCCCTTTTATGCGATCCAAAACTCCTCATTTGCGATGAACCTACTACTGCTTTAGATGTAACCATTCAAGCACAAATCTTAGAATTGATGAAGCAAATTAAAGCTGAAAAAGATATGAGTCTTCTTTTTATCACACATGATTTGGGTGTGGTAGCAGAAATGTGCGATCGTGTTGTGGTCATGTATGCTGGGGAGATAGTTGAAGTGGCAGAGATCCATGAACTATTTGACAATCCCCTACATCCATATACTAAAGGACTAATCCATTCACTACCTACGAATAATTCGAGAAAAAGCAAACTCTATTCCATTAACGGTCAAGTACCTAGGCCTGATGAAATTGGAGAAGGCTGCACATTCGCCAATCGATGTCCATATGCATTTGATAAATGCACTGTGAGCGCCCCACCTACTTTTTCAATGGGAGAGCATTTAAGTAAATGTTGGCTCCAAGAGTCCAATCGGCAGGTGAAAATTCATTGACGGAAAAGCCCTTACTAGAAGTTAAGAATCTTAAAAAATACTATGAAATATCACAAGGTCTCTTTAAACCGAAGCTAGTAGTAAAGGCTGTAGACGATATTAGCTTTTCTATTAATAAAGGAGAAACTTTTGCCCTAGTTGGAGAATCTGGTTGCGGAAAATCGACAACTGGAAGAACCCTATTAAGGTTAGCTGGAGCAACTTCAGGTGAAATCCGATACAAGGGGCAAGACCTTCTATCATTACCGACTGAAAAAATGCGCTCATTACGGAAAGAGATGCAAATGGTCTTTCAGGATCCGTATGCGTCTCTTAATCCTCAGATGACCATTAAACAAATCTTGATGGAACCGCTCCGGGTCCATAAAAAATTTCATCCTGACGAACGTTTGGAGAAAATTATCGAGATTCTAGAAATCGTCGGCCTCTCTAAAACACATCTGGATCGGCACCCTAATGAGTTTTCTGGTGGACAAAGGCAGCGGATCGGTATAGCTAGGACTGTTATATTAAACCCAGACTTTATTATTGCAGACGAACCCGTTTCTGCTCTTGATGTATCAGTTCAATCACAAGTTATTAATCTAATGCTCGAGCTACAAAAAGATTTTGGTTTGACATACTTATTTATTTCCCATGATTTAAGCGTAGTTAAACACATGACTGACCGAGTTGCTGTTATGTATCTTGGGAGAATTGTAGAATTAGCCGACACAGAAGAATTGTTTTCAAATCCCAAGCACCCTTATACTCAGGCATTAATCTCAGCTATCCCTGTATCTCACCCTAGAGAAGCGAAAGAACGAATCGTATTGAAAGGAGATGTTCCTAACCCTGCTAATCCACCTTCTGGATGCACGTTCCACACAAGATGCCCATTTGCCATGGAAATGTGTAAATCTATTGAACCTTCACTCACAGAAATAGCTACAGGTCATACCGCAAGTTGCCATCTATATTCCAATAACAAGGGGGAAAAAACAAATGCTATTATCTATTCCTAAATACGAATTTAAAGAAAGACAAGAAAAGTTTATAAGCATTTACAAAGGAAAGGAATGTGATGCTTCCGTTCTTTTCTCTGTAACAGATATCTTTTACTTAACTGGATTTCATTTTCATCCTACCGAGAGACCTATTGGATTGCTGATTGATCCGCAAGATAAAGTTCACTTATTTGTTCCTGCATTAGAGCATGAACATGCGGAAGAATATAGTGTCGTGGATTTTGTACATTCATATCCTGAATATCCGGGTATTAAGCACCCGATGGAATATTTCAAAGAAATCTTATTAGAATATGGATTTGAGAATAAATCGATTGGATATGATTCTTTAGGGTATGGCTCCCCAATGGGCTATCGCGGTCCGGCTATAGATCAGTTAATCGACTCGAAGCAATTTGTTTCATTACATGGTGTAATTGAAGAAATGAGATTTATTAAGAGTCCAAATGAAATTGAATTAATTAAAGAATCCAGTCGCTGGGGAAACCTAGTGCACCGCTTGCTCCAAAAGTATACGAGAAGTGGTTTAAGTGAAATTGAAATTACTAGTATGGCTTCGAATGAAGCAACAAAAGCCATGATTGATACGCTTGGGCCCGATTATAAACCACATGGTCAAACACCCTACGCTGTTTTTCGCGGTCAAGTCGGTCCAGAATCCGCCTTTCCCCATGCCGTAACACAAAATATCGTATTAAAAAAAGGGGACACTCTGGTAACGGGAGCTGCATCCAGTGTTTTTGGATATACAAGTGAATTAGAACGAGTCATGTTCGTCGAAGAATATTCTAAAGAGCAGGAAAAATATTTTCATCATATGTATGAAGCTCAAGAAGTTGCATATAAAGCCATCAAACCTGGAAGAACGTACTCTGATGTTGAAAAAGATGTTCAAGCATATTTCAAAGAAAACAACTTAACAGAATTAACGAGACACCATACCGGCCACAACATCGGAATACTAGGGCATGAAGCACCGTTTTTCGACTTGGGTGATCACACATTACTTGAACCAGGCATGGTTGTTACCGTTGAGCCTGGAATATATGTGAAGGGCTTAGGTGGATTTAGACACTCTGATACGGCTCTTGTGACAGAAGATGGTATTGAAATGTTGACCTATTACCCAAGAGACCTCCAATCCTTAATTTGTTACTAAAGGAGTAATCCTTAGCACAAAAATAAATGACTCAACCTTTCTGAAAAGACGGTTGAGTCATTATTTATTTTTCTGAGGAACATTAAATTTATTTTTTAAAATGGAAGTATTTAAATTTGAAATCAAAAAAACAGTATATTACTTACGTATTCACAAAGCTCCTTTTCATTTTCTTCTCAGCTTGAAACCGGCTGCTTTCACATGAAATAGTCTTCAGATTCTTGAATCACTGCAGTAAAGGTATTTGCTTTTTGAGTAACATAGCCTAATATTAAGTTAAAATCCACTACTTTATGGTGGGGCGCCCTGCTATTTCCAGCCGTTCATAAAAGGTCAATAAAAATTGTATAGATGGTTTAGATGGGAGAGGGTGTTGGTGAATTATTCAGCATTTCTTCGACTTGCATTTCCTGGATTAAAAGATTAGTTTCATCCCTTCATGACTCGCCATAAACCCCAGCTTATTATAAAAACGATGTGCATCTCCCCGCTCCTTGTCAGTCGTCAATTGAACAAGACCACACTCCTCAGACTTCGCTATGGCAATCGCTTCTTTAAACAAGGCTTCCCCCACACCTTTACCACGGCAGCGTTTATCGATGCGCACCCCTTCAATTTGTGCCCGTTTCATCCCTTGCCGGGCTATCCCAGGAATAATTGTTAACTGAAGGCAGCCAATCACTTCCTGACCGTCTATCGCCAAAATAATCTGATTGCCTGACTGTGCTTCCATTGCCCTAAATGCGTCATAATAACAATCCGGCAAAGGCTCATTATACTCCTCACGTTTTGCTCCTAATTCATCATCAGCAAGCAATCGTACTACAGCTTCCAAATCTTCTTCAATTGCTTTCCGAAAACGCATTGAAAATCACTCCTTAGGATAAAGAAATTAATATACATCACTGATTACTTTCTATAAATATTTCATTTCCCCTGTAATTTCTTTTCACCAAACTTCTGTATTTCCACCTAAAGATCAATAAAATTGATAACAGGCTGTTTCATCAAGATCACTGCCCGTCAGCACATTAAAAGCCTTATCACTGGCTAACAATACCAGGTAATAAGGCTTTACTTCCTTTAATCCTTTTTATTATAAAAATGTTCCATAGAGATAGGTTATATGCATTTAAAGATAGGCCGCTGCAGCTTTTCCCAGCCTGCGAATCCCCTCAGTTATTTCCTTCTCATCCGCATAACTGAAGGAAAGGCGCAGAAATTCCGTTCCGGCTGCCTGATCAATGAAAAAGTACTTGCCAGGAATAAAAGACACCCCTTCTGCCAGAGCATCTGTCAGCAGGTCCGATGTATCGGCACCGGGAATTTTCATCCATACGAAGTATCCCCCTTCGGGCACATACCAGGAAGCTGATTCAGGGAAATGCTGTTTGAGTGCGGAGATCATAACATTGCATTTTGACCGGTATGTGTCTCTCAAGGTTACTAATTTATTATTAAAATCAGTATCTGCTAAATAAACAGCCATCGCCGCTTGAGCAAACGGATGGTTCAAATCTTTTTTAAACCAGTCACAGGCTTGGATAATTTCACTGACACCCGTTATCCATCCGATACGCATGCCCGGTGCCACTACCTTGGATAACGAACCGACATGCAGAACTCGATTGCTTGGATCCATTGCTTTTAGTGTGGGGAGATTTTTATTAAATGATAATTCTCCATAAGCATCATCTTCAACTATAAGGAAATTAAATTTATTGGCAAGCTCCAATATATGCTGCCGGCGTTCTTCATTCATCGTCGTGCCTGTTGGATTTTGATAGGTGGGAATTGTATAAAGAAACTTCGGGATAGCAAGCCCTTTTTGTTTTCTTTCCTCTAAAATCTCTTCCAATATATCTGTTTGAAGTCCGTGTTTATCAACAGGAACACTAATGATATGTTTAGTGTAATTTTGTAAAATTTCTAAAGCCTCCATATATGTTGGAGATTCTATTGCCACAACGGATTCTTCATCAAGAAGAACACGGGAAATTAAATCGATTGCCTGACAGGCCCCCGAAGTAATCAAAAGCTCTTCTTCCGAAACAGATATCCCCCGTCTTATCAACCTCTGTAAAATCTGTTCCTTCAGCTTTAAAATATTGGGGCTTCCAATATAATGGAGCGGCAAATCATGTTCTTTCTCTAATAAACCGTTTACAGCTGCCTTCATCTCTTCATAAGGGATCAGGGCAGGAGCCGGATAGCCGCAATGAAGGCGTATACACTCATCCGGAATCTCAGGAATCCACTCCCCGGGAGGAGTATTCTGAAGTGCTGATTTGATGTTGTCAGGAAAAAAAGAAGCGGCTTTCACTTCTACCCACACCTTTCTAGTCGCTTTTACTATCGATTATATACCTCTTGGCTGAGATGCTCCATCTATTCAAACTGCTTTTAATAAAGCAAGTGTTCTTCAAAATGCCGTTTTACTTTGCCCCACTCTTCCCTTATGACACTATAAAGAACCGTATGACGGATTGCTCCTTCTTTTCTTATCATATGATTTCGAAGAATGCCTTCCTTAACAGCACCGATTCTTTCGATCGCTTTTTGTGAACGGAGGTTTTCATGCCCGGTTTTAATTTGTACACGATTAAGGGCAAGTTCTTCAAAACAATATGTTAATAATAAATATTTACAGTTAGTATTAATATTTGAGCTCCAATAAGCAGGATTCACCCATGTGGACCCGATTTCAAGCCGTTTATGCTGGGATGATATATCTAGAAACCAGGTAGCACCGATAATTTCTCCTAATTTTTTATCAACAATTGCAAACGCAAAATCAGTTCCTCTCTCCCGTTTTTGGATTGCATCTTCAACATACTGAATAACCCGGCTTTTGTCAGTTAAATCAACCGACATATGCTCCCATATTCTTTTATCCTGGGCAGCTTTATAAAGTCCCTCTACATGCTCGAGATTTATCGGAATTAACTGCACTAAACTGTTTTCTAATTTTTTCATATTATCACTCTCCCTGCATCTATTAAAATCGATTTCTGGTATGATAAAAATAACCAAATATGAATTTTAATATAATACCAGGGAATGATTTAATGGAGCTTCAAATTCTTCTTTCGAATCATAAAGCAAAATATAAGCAAATTTATGAACAAATCCGAAGGGCGACTTTTGATAAAAAGCTGCCTGCTCATGCCAAGCTTCCTTCAAAGCGGCAACTCGCCGAGCAGTTAAGCGTAAGCATCGTGACTGTTCAAACGGCTTATGAACAGCTCCAGAGTGAAGGGTACTGTTATACAGTGGAACGAAGAGGATATTTTGTTTCGGAAATTAAGGATGAATGGCACTATAATGAGCATGGATCAGTAGAATTGGAAAAAGAAGTACATGGTGAGTCTTCAATAAATTTTAAAAACGGGCAGATTGATGCCTCTGCCTTTCCCTATAAACACTGGAACAGACTTTATCGAAAAGAGCTTAATAAATCCAATGCCGCCAATGCTCCGTGGCAGAGTGACTATTCTTTGCGGGTGCAGATTGCACAATACCTGCAGCAAGCCAGAGGATTGGCCTGCAAGCCGGAACAGGTTTATCTATTCAGCGGATTTCAACAGCAGTTACTGAATGTCTGTTTGTTTTTCAAGAGAAAAGCCGTCGGAATAGAAGATCCGGGTTTCATTAGGGCAAGATCCGTTTTTGAGCAATTGCAGCTGGAATATCATCCTATTCCTGTGGACGATGAAGGATGCTGTGTACCTGATAAGCCGGTAAAACTATTATATACAACACCGGCCCACCAATACCCTACTGGTACAATTATGTCTATTGCCAGAAGGACTGAACTGTTAAATTGGGCACTGAAACAGGACGCTTACATTCTTGAGGATGACTATGATTCTGAATTCCGCTATAAAGGGACACCGATTCCGTCATTGGCCCATCTGGATTCCAGCGGGCGCGTTCTTTACTTTGGCACCTTTTCAAAAACTTTGCTCCCGGCACTTCGGATCAGCTATCTGATTATGCCGGCATCACTGCAGCAGGGATATGAAGAATTTAATGCTAATCAAAAGTCTAATGTTTCAAGAATCGACCAGCGGGCTGCTGCAAAATTTATGGAAGAAGGACTTTATACATCTCATATAGCAAAAATGAGAACGTTATATCGGGCCAAGAGGAACTGTTTAATCGAAAGCCTGTCAAAGCATTTAGGAGAGCATTTTGACATAATTGGTGATACAGCAGGTTTGCACATTATCGTGATATTACCAGAAGGATTAAATGAACCTAAAGCAATTGAACTGGCAAAGTCGGCGGGAGTTGAAATTGATGCTGTTTCGCCTATGTACCAGCTTCACAAACCCGCCAACCATGTGATGCTTGGCTATGGGGCACCCTCAATGGACGAAATTGAGAAGGGGGTACAATTAATGGTTAATACCTGGAAAAATTATTTAAATGTTTAACATCTATCCGCTAAAAGGGCGCTTATCTTACGGGATATCGCTCTTTTGCCGGATTTGTAATCGTGCAGAGCTTTTCCTTAACCGCTGCCATAAAATCAAACATATTCATCCCCTCGATTTGCTGGAATTTAAAAAAATCATCGTTATAGTACATATGAATATGCTTGCCCGTTATTCCCCTCTTTTCTTTAATGGAAGTTATATCGATATATGCAAATTCTTCAACTAATTCCTTTGTTGATTCAGATGCAGATAATCCATAAAATAGCAGCCTTTTATTTGTTGCCGCCAGCAATCCGGGCAGCGGGGCTAAACAGTAATGCGATACTAATGAACAGGTTAAGCATTCAATAATGTTTTCTTCTTCATGCAGCACAGTTCCAAGCGAATTTATAATGCTACTCATGTGATCCCCTCCTCATATCTCTTCTGTCAAACTGCAGTCTTCACTGCGAGTATCAGTCCGGTAGACCAATCCAATTCGGTAATGTCTAGATCTGGCCTGTCCTGCAGAGTTTTGAGAAGTTTAGTAGCTTTGATTCTAAATTCTTCAGGCAATTTCTGCTGCGGAAACACATCATGAATTACATAAAAACCGCCAACATTCAAATGGTCCAGGGTTTTGTCCAGGAGCTCGAATTTTCCGGGCCACGTATCTGCAAAAATAAAATCGAATCGCTCAGATAGATTTCGAATAAAAGCTGCTCCGTCTTCACAGCAAAATGTGATTCTGGCGTCCTTTCCGAGGTATTTTTTCGCAATGGATTGCACGTTCAAATCTATATCAACGGTCGTAAGCTTACTGCTTTCATCCATCCCATCCATTATCCATGAAGCAGAAGCTCCCGTACCTGTCCCCAGCTCCAAAAAGCTTCCACCCGGTTTGGAGGCAGCCAGCCCCTTTAGTAAAAATCCTGTTTTTTTATCACATGATTGCCCGAAGCCCATCACAGCAGATTCCTGTAATATACTCGAATATGCTTCCGGTACCTGTATAACGCTGTTTTCCATTTGTCATTCCTCCGCTTTCTTCGTACTATATTAAACACTTAGCACGGGAGCATAAAAGAGCACCAAAAAAGGCCCCTTTATAAGAGGCCTTAACTTATCAAATCGACCTCTTATCTCCCAGAGCGTCAACTCTGTTGGAATTAGCACCTTCCTGACATAATCAGGGGTTGCTGAGGCTTCGCAGGGCCAGTCCCTCCACCTCTCTGGATAAGAATTTGTATGTTTATTAATTTATTTTCAATCAAGTATTGCATATTTTCAGCAATATGGCAAGGCTTATCTTCTATTAAGCAGGCCTTATTGACGAAGGTGAATTTGATTAGCCATGTAGTGAAAAAATACTATTTTAGCTATTTATTCTAATGAAGACTCATCTTCAAATTCCAGGTAATCTAAAAAAGGTTCACGCCTAACTATTACTATATTGAACGTTCCAATGAGAAAGAAAATATATTTATAGGATTATCATTCTGCAAATTTTAATGAACAGCTTCCTCCCCCTGATAGATCCGGAATGCTGGAACAATCGTATCCGAAACAATCTCTTTTCCTTTTTCGCGGATAAAATCCAATTTATAGTACGAGTCAAACCTTTGGCTGATCTCTGTCTTCACCAATTCAGGAGGAGTAACGACAATGAATTGGAACTTCAGCTTATCGGCTACTGCGAAAATTGGATCAAGCACATGGGCAGAAGCTGCTTGTCCGAACGGATTATCACAGACCAGCGGAACCCAGCTTTGATCCGTTTCACTTTTAACCGAAAGAAGCATCATCATCATGACCATACGGGCGGAAAGCTTTTGGCCGCCGCTGCCATCTGATTTAGTCTTTGAACCCTGGTTGATTGTCTGCCAGGTAGAATAATGCTCACGCTGCGGTTTCCCGTACATGAAGGCATTGTCAGTACGCATATTATATACCAGCAGCTCAGGATAACGATTCCTTAGCGAGATAAATAAAATCTGCTCATCACTGATGAGCTGTTTGATTTCCTGATCGAGCAGCTGATTATTGTCATCAATCATCTCGAAGCGCTTCGTAATTTTGTTTATCGCCGAAACAAAATGCTGTTTCAGTAAAGGTTCAACATCTTCCGCTTTTTTAGGCAGAATGTCTTCTTTGAGCTGGACAAGCGGGAATGAACCCCGTTCATTCTTTAGCTTCATTTTTGCAATCATTGAACGAATAGCCTCTGAAATGCTCATTACCTTCATGCTTGCCCGGCTTGCCCAGAAGTTTTGCGCCTTTTCCGCCCGTTCTTTGTCGCGCTCCAGCTGCTCCAGGCCGCTCTGGGAAAAGCGCTTCATGTTCAGGACGACACTTTGAATATGCGCATAATGCCTTGTATCCATATGATCAAGCGTGGTTAAGACTTCATTTTTAAAGCGGATTTCCCAATCCTTTCCTTCAATAGCAAGCTTTAAATTCCTTAGTGATTGTTCAATCTTTGCATGCTTTTCCTGCCCTTCATCCTGAATAGCCTGATGTTTTTCACTCCAGGATAAGATGCTTTGTTTTCCCTGAGTCTTTAATTTCTCTATATCCTCATCTGTAAATGCGGCCGCTTCCTCTTTAAGAATGACGGACAAATGCAATTGATTGTTTTCAAACTCAGTTATGTTTTGTTCTGTCTCTTTTTTACGCTCTTCCGTTTTCTTTAACTCTGCATTTGTCTGTTTGGTCTGGTCAGTGATTTCAACCGTCTTGACTTCCAGATCAAGGTCTTCCCATTCTTCAGACTGCTGATCATGCTTGGCCACTTTTTTAGCGGATTTTTTTCGCTGGTCTCTTCCATGCTTTAAGGAAGTTTCCGCAATGGTTACGGCCTTTTCCTGTTCACGTTCTTCTTTTTCTGCTGCCTTTGTTTCCTTTGCAGCTGTCTGAACCATTTTTTCTAAAATACTTATTGGTTCATCCGGTACAGGCGCATCCTTCCACTCTTCATTAAGAGCATGAAGTTTTTTCTCCAGCTTCAATTGCTGCTTTTGTTCTGATACCCTTGTCGCCTGAATCGCGAGCAGTTCACTCGCTTGTTCTTCTTTGGATTTTTGAAGCTGTTTAAGCTCTTCCATACTGCCATTGATTTCTTCTAAAATATAAGGTGATAATCGCGGAACCTCATCGGAAGCTTCAGCTTTTTCAGCGGCTGGGAAAGAAGCACCTTCAATAAAGAAGCTGATCTTCTTAATATCCTGCTCGGCTGACAGCTTCCATTCCAGATAGGTCTGGCTCCACTTTTCCTGAAGGTCTGCAATGGACTGAAGCTCGTTCCCCAGCTCATTCTGCAGCTTCTCAAATGCTTCCTTCTGCTTCTCTTTTTCCTGCTTTACCCGTTTATTTTCCTGTTGCACCGACTTTTCACGGTTAAATTCCGCTAAGGATTCTGCCTCTTTAGAAAGCTTATCAATCTTTTTCTTCGTCTTGTCCAGCTGTTCTCTAAGTCCCAGCTGCAGTTCTTTTTCTTTTTCCTCCTGCACAATGATAGCCTGCAGCTCTGTTTTTCTCGAAAGCAGGGCTTCCTTTTCCTGAAGCTGTGCTTTTTCGAGATCAACAGCAAGGTCGCTTGCAAGGAACCGGTCTATTTCTTTCATAATACGGCGCAGAGCTGTTTCTGTTTTTTCCAGCTCTGCAAGAGTTTCTTTCTTTTCTTCAATTTGTTTCGCAATCTGAATTGTCCAGTTTGTGAATTGATTTTTATCCGCCAGCAGCTCCTTCTCTGTCCCAGTGATCATCACAAAGGCATTCTGCTGATTTTCGCCAGCCATATCTTCACGCATAAAAATCGGGACCGGACTTTTAAACATCCTACCGCTAAGAACCTGCTTATTGATTTTTTCCCATTGAGTCCTGCTGACCACCAAGCCATATGGCAGGAGCGGATGAGCAAGCATGTGGCTTTCCATTTCATCCGGCTTTAAGGTTTGGAGAAATTGGGATCCGTAAAATACGTCAATACCGGTCTTTTCATCAATCCATTCCTTCAGTTCCTTCACATCATTATTTGCAATCCAGAAATGCTCATCATTCAAGGCATAATCCAGCTGCGTTTCCCAGAGTGCTTTCTTTAATTCTTCCGCTTGCCCGCGATTTTGCACGAGAAGCTCTTCCACTTCCAAGGAGTATTTTGATAAAAGGGCATTTGTGAATGGAGCTGTAACACCTTGCAGAACGCCCTGCAGCCGATTGTACAGCTTTGTTTCTTTCTGCTGCTGGTCTTCCTTTTTCCTTTTCAACTCTTCACATTTTTCTTCAGAAAACTGGATGGATTGCGCGAGTGTGCCATGGGAAGAAGCAAGCTGATTCTGCTTTTCATTTGATCTAAGCTCTTTTGCCTGAATATCATCGAGTGCCGCTTCTTTGGTTTCTTTCTGTTTATGCAGATTTTCTATTAAACCCGTTAAATCATAGGTAATGCGGTCACCGAATTCCTTGATGAGCTGTTCTTCTTTTGATTCAAATTCATGGATTTGGGTATAAAGAAAATCAATTTCCGTACGAAGCTTGGCAATCTCCTGGGTCTTTTGTTTATCCTGCTTAGACAGGTCGTTTGCTTTTTTCTTTAAATATTTCTGATAACCTGTATAATGCTGAACGGCTTCCCCAATGGCAGCGGAGGCTTTTTCCCACTGCTGTGCCGCTTCTTTTTTGATCTCATCCATTCTATGATTCACTTGCTCCAGGCCGCTGTTTTGCTCAAGCTTTGCAATCTGCTGGGAAAGCGCACTGATGCTTTGATCCCCTTCATGCCATTCTTTCAATAACAGCTGAAAAGCCAGCTCCTCTTTTCTCTCCTGCTTTTCCTTAACAACTTCCTTCAGAACTAAATGCTTCTTCTGCTCTTCCGCTAAGTTCTTCTCCCAAGTCAGCACTTCCCGGTGTGCTTTAGCATATTCAAGATTATCTTTCTGAAAACGCAGATCCACTTGCCGGCCTGTTAATTTTTCAATTTCCTTATCAAGCTCTATGAGTGTTTCTTCTTCTGTTTTCTTCAAGTGCTCTAACGCGCCAAGCAGCTGTCTTCCAGCTTTAATGCTGTCCTCCACAATTTCCCTATGCCCGACACCCTTTTCAAGACTCTCTTCAAATGGAAGGATATCTTCCAGAAACTCTTTATGTGCCTGCTCTCTCTTCAGCAAAACAGGGAGGTCTTTCGCAATGCTTGCCTGGCTTTTAAAAATCTCAACCAGATCGTTCTTCTGATGCTCCGTCCGGTGCAGTACCTGACTTACTGTCGGTATGATCCGCTTTTGGAAAAGGGAATGATCATCTTCAGCCCCTTCAAAGAATTTTCCAACCCCGCCTTCATCCTTATTAATATCCTTCATAATATCCCAGTCTTTTCGGTTAATCCCATATGTATCAAGAATACGGTAGTGTTTCTTAGTGTCCCGGTAAACATCGTACCCATTCCATTTTAAATAATCCTTCAGTCCTTCTGTTTCAGCAAGCTCTCCATCTTCATAGAGCGGAATATGATCAAGTGATGCTTCTTCTTTTCTTTCAAACTCTCTTGTATAAAAGGTAATATCAGGGACGATTTTCGCTTCCTGTTCAAGCGGTTTGCTTTCTCCGCTTTCTTCATTCATGGAAATCCGCTGTTCTGCTGAAAACATACCGCCCGTCACCAAATGCCTGCGGTCTGAACCGTCGAGCTCCCATTGAACTAGAACATGAAAGGTATAAGGCAGGAACTGCTCTTTATTATTAAAAAAGAATTGCTGATAATATCGGTTATTCTGCTTTCCCCAAGCGGTACCCGGCTTAAGGATCTGAAATATAGTCTGCAGGAAAACACCTTTCCCGCCGCCATTCATCATCGATATGAGGCCATTTGTGGAAGTTTCCCCATTATGAAAGTTAAATATGGTGTCCTTATACTGCTTTTGCATGCCATCATATTTCAGGCCGGCAATTCTAATTCGATGTATTTTCGGCATGCTGATCCTCCTCGGTTTTCATTAATTCCTTGAACATTTCATAACGGTCATAGTCATGATACAGATATTCAATCCGCTCAAATAACTCCTGCTTTGGAATGGCCTTCGGTATATCCTCCCGATCCAGGATGACAATGAGCCCTTCTGTTTCCAACAGACGCATGGCACTTGTAATCAAACCGATCCTCGTTCTGCGATTGGCTTTCTTAACTCCGTAATCATCTGTGTCGACCTCCATGTATTTCCATGTGGTCACAACGTCTTTCATATCAATTTTTTCGTCTTCTCCGAAATCCGGTTTTACTTTAAGCAGGCTATCCCAATTCACAATGACATCATTGACTTGCCGCTCCAATGTATAGAAGCTGATTCCTTCGCGCTTGGTGCGGATCTTAGCCGCCTGATTGCGGTCGATGGCTGCAAGGAATGCCATAATAACAACACTCATCAGGTGAAAATGTTTTTTTGTTTCAACCTGCTTATGCCTGTCCTTCATATGTGTAAAATTCGTTGCAAAAACAGAGCCGGTCGGCTGGACAACGAGCTGAATCCGTTTAGGTGATTCAATGATAAAGGTCCCTGATTCGTCTGCCATTAAAAGCACCGTCTGTCTTACATCAGGATCGAAATACGCCTGAAAGTGCTCGCTGCTTTCATCAATGACCTTGTCTTTTAATAGCGTAAAATAAACCGCTGATGCAGTCTTAATACTTTCTGCACTCATTACTTCTCCTCCTGAACACAAATTTTAAACGGAGTGATTTTCATTTGATACCAAAGGAAAGGCTCTGCCCGATGATCAAACTCGGTATAAAGTTTCAATCCTTCAAACACCTGGAATTGCGGATACTCCTGCATCAGTTTATACAGAAGAATTTCCCGCTCATCGCTCAGAGACTCTTCCCTCCGGTGCAGCACCTGAACCTTCAGCGGCTTTTTATCAAACATCATCCATAAATCAATCGTTTCCGATTCCTCAAACCAGAAATCCTGTACCTCTAGCGGCAATGTCGTTAAGTCAGCCAGCGAAAACTCTCCATATGACTGCAAATATTGAAATACATAGCTCCAGGCCTTGATAACAGAATCCCAGTTGGTAACGCGCTGCCGTGTAATACTTTCCTCTTCCGTTTCTTCCTCTATCGCCTCTGTCTGCTGTTTTTCATCAAATTCCTGTTCGCCCCAAATCCAATCCAAAGGTAAGATAAATTCATTCTTTGGTGAAAATAAAGGACCCAGTACCTGTTCAACACGATTAAAGGAAGATCCCCCCTCCTTCATGAACCAATTTTCATAAATATGCTCACGAAACGAAACGAGGCTCGTTTCCCAAAACAGTGAAGGGTTTTCCGCTTTTAATTTTATTTCATAGGAGATATTCTGAATCACAAGCTTGGCGAAACGGTCATGCAATTGCCTTGTATGGCCGATCTTTTCCTGGAGTAAGATCAATTCTTTTTGTATGAGATCATTTTCCTCATTTCTTCGTTTCGTTTTTTCGATCATGCTGCTGATGGTGCGGAAGTGATTCTTCTCTTCTTCGAACTGCTTTTCAATTTCCGCACGGTTATCAGCCCTTTGCATTTCTTCTTCCATCAATAAGATTTTGGGATTATTAATCATTTCTTTTTGAAAGGAGAATTCTCTTGACATTAAGCGGTTGACCCGTGAAATGAGGTGATCGAGGTTTCGGGTAGCTTTGCGGAAATTGCCGTTTTTAATCAGCTGCATACTGTAAAGCTGTTCAATGGTGATCGAGAATTCTTCTGCCATTTCCCTGCTCATGAAAATCATTTCCTGTGAGATATCAGTAAGCTTATAAACGATTGATCCGCCCATTTCCAGGTTTGTATATAATTCATCCATTGTCACATAGCGGAATACCTGTGTCTCCCATGACTGCCTGATTTCATCGTAATAAAGGGCTTCAAACGGCCTGCTGTATTCTTCTTTTCCCTGATACAGAAGCCCGCTTGTAATTCGTTCAATCTGCTTCTCATCAGCCAAAAGCTTCATTTGTTTAATCGAATCTTCGACCATATATTTGATATCCGATTTTCGCCGATGATCATCATCATTCAATTCGCGGTAAAAAATGGTGAGGAGCACCTGCATCAGAATTGTCTGGATATGAGGCTTCAGTTCTCCGACTTCCATTCCTCTCCCAAGCTCAAACAGCGGATTCAAACGCTGCATCCGCTGGGCGAATCCTTCCCATGATTCGTTCACATCCATCTCCTCCATGTTTCAATTGTCAGGACTTCCTGAGGAATCCGTTTATTTTCATGCCACAATTGCATTAAGAGTTCTTTTTCTTCTTCCGTAAACCACTTGAAGAAGGCATCACGGTATTTAAAATATTGAGACTGTCCTGATCTCTGTTCATTTCTTTGATCAAGACATTCCAGCATTTTACGATAAATCTTTAATGCAGGCTGAATGCAGCTATCAGGATATTTTTCTATCAGCCTGGTCATGATCCCGTACCCTGCCGCATCAAGATCTCCTGCATAGTAGAATAGATACGATTTAACAGGGAAAATTTTAAAGAAAAACGAAAAGCTGCGTTCTATTTTAGTTCCTTCTCCATATATGATGAGTTCAGGCTCATAATCAAGCAGATCCCTTTCCAATAATTGAATTGAAGTATGAAAGAATGATAGATTCTCGACAATCAGCACTCTCTGAATATCTTTGATCTTTTTTCCCTGCTTCATCCAAAAAACAAAAGGTTCCCCGTATTTAACCACCTTGAGCTGCTCTTCAGATATGCCAATTCTTGCTAAAAAGCCCTTTCCATCAGGAAAACTGATCCCATCCAGCAGAAATTTTTCGTGGCCGAACAGCTCCAGGCTTCTCTCTTCAAGTGAAACTGTTTCCCGTTCACCGCTCGTTTGGAGAAAACCATATAAACGCTGAATACGGCCCCATTCCTCTTTCGTCTGCCACTCCGGGTGCCTTTCATAAAATGAGAAATCGAACAGATCACTCAGCTTCATCATCTCGAGCCGGTCCCATTTGTCAGCTTGAGATTTCACATTAACCCAGTAATATAAAGACAACGCCGGTGTTTTCCCGTTGTATTGATTATTATGTATAGGAGTCAGCTGCCCTTCATCCTGCAATGATAGAATGGCTTCATAAAAAAGGGAATAACCATCCAGTTCATAATAGTCATCCAGTAATTTTCGCAGCTGAAATTCTAAATCGTTTATATTTAACTTCTTCTTTTGCTTCGGGTGCTGAATATCATCAATAAAACTTCTCACCCTTGTTTCAATGATGTTGATTTTGTTCACCTTCTTACACATCTTTGTGTCTTAGAGACTGAAATTATCTCATGCAGACATCATTTTTATTATAAACTAGTTGTGGAATGGATGTAATGGATTTAAGCGAGAAGAAAATGGGAGGGAGTTTAGCAAAAATTACTCCCGCATATATAGGGCAGTAGGGAAACGCGGAAATGCAGTAACACTGATCAGTTTTAACGCACTTCAATTGAATGCGGAATTTTGACAGCAGTTTGGCCTGCTTGGCAGTGGATAAGGTGTTTCTATCATTAGCTTGTATGTCGATTATTACTGGTTTTATTGGATATGAGGTATCTTCTCGAGCTTTGACGCCGTTTATTACTGCTTCCATTGGATAAGAAGTATCAACTACAAGCTTTGACGCTGCTTATGTCTGGTTTTATTGGATAAACGGTACCTAACCAGTCCTTTGATGCCGTTTATTACTGATTTTATGGGTAAGAGGTATCATTCTCGAGCTTTGACGCGGCATTTTTTTGGTTTTATCGGATAAACGGTAACTTCATCCGATAATCCTTCTTTTCACCGGTACATATAGGTCAACTCTGCATTTCCCTTCTGTATCTTCAGCAGGATTATTCAGATTAAATTCAAGGTTATGTCTATCGTAATCAGGGTCATATTCGCTAATTGGGAGCCATTCTCTAAACATATACTGATAGGCATACCGTAATTTATCAGATGCATCATAGAATGGATAAATTGCATCATCCCCGGCAGCAGGCTTTTTAAACATTATTTGCTTATCCCCCTTTTTATCAAATCCTTCAGGGATTGTAATACACGCATCATGGCGGCAATTATTGCTCTCCACCAGCTCAGGGTTATCCAGTGAAATACCTATGAAAGATTCCGCCAGGGGAAATAACCCATTGGTGCTTGCCCAGCTAATCAATCTTCCTCAATGATACTGCGGCTCAAAATAACTTTCTGTACGCCTGATATACGCTACTTCTGTTTCAGATAATTTCTTTACGATGATCTCCATTTCAACCCTCTCCCTAATTGGAATTATTCCTTTAATAATTTTGGCCATCTTTCTTTTTTATTCTTTCTCCAATTTCATTTTTCTGCAACAAAAAAAGCGCGCAGCTTTTTATGCTGAACGCGCCTTTATATAGCAAATGCATGGTTGCCTATTTTTTTTACTACTTCTCGAGAAAAAATCCACTGGCTTGTAGCCGTGTCAGGGTTATAAAAATAAAGAAGCTCATCGTTTTGCTCCTTATCAATGAGTGCTTTCTCAACGGCCTGAACTGCTTCATTGCTTGCAGGTTCATTGATGGAACCATTTTGAACTGGTTCAAAAGCATTCTTCTGATAAATAACTTCCTTGACCGAATCCGGGAATTGTTCATGCTCGACACGGTTCAGAACCACGTCAGCAACAGCAACTTTTCCTTCAAACGGCTCCCCTTCTGCTTCAGCTTGTACAAGACGTGCAAGCAGCTTCTTTTCTTCCTCTTTAATGAATCGATGATCCGTTGATGATGACTCCTTCGCGTCAACTTCAACTTTTTTATATGTCATTGTCTCTGGAGCTTTCTGATCCACTGTCTCAGCATCGAAATGATCTGCAGGAAACATGCTATATGAACCCATAATGAGGGAAATGGCAGCAACAAATGTTACTAAATTTTTCATTTTGTAAACCTCCTGTTTGTAGTTTTTAGGCAAAAACAGGCCACTTACAAGGCTAACAGGTTTACAGGGATAACTCATTAGTGAATCAATGGGAGAATTACCAATCCAAAAAATGGAATTAAAAATTTGCCCATATAATAACTTAACTTATATATTTGTTATAGCATTTGAAAAAGTATGATTTTAAACTTATGGTTACAGCCTAAGAGGATCGAGGTTTAAAATAGTTGAAAGTACTTGAAACTGATCGATTGATTCTTCGCTGGTTAACACCGGATGATGCAGCATTCATTCTCGAACTTTTAAACGAACCTTCATGGATTCGTTATATTGGCGATAAAGGTGTACGTACCCTTGAAGATGCAAAGAATTATATTGTGACCGGACCCATGAAAATGTACTCTCAGGCGGGCTTTGGACTCTTTATGGTTGAACGGAAGGAAGGAAACACTCCCATTGGAATGTGCGGATTGATAAAACGGGATACTCTGGACAATGTAGATATTGGATTTGCTTTTTTATCCAGATATCAAACGCAAGGCTACGGGTTTGAGTCAGCTTCTGCTGTATTAAAATATGGCCATAACCAGCATGATCTGGAACGGATATTGGCTATCACAACCTTAGACAATCATTCTTCCTCAGCACTGCTTGAAAAGATCGGCATGAACTATGAAGGAACCATTATTTTGGATGGTGAAGATCTAAAGTTATTTGCATCTGAAAAATAACTTCTTCTATCCTTTACTAAGGTGTCTGCCCCCAAACGTAATAATTTTTGCTAAGGGCAGACACCTTCTTTATTAGATATCCATTACATATCCAATCAGCTTTTGCTTTGTCTCTTCATCCGCAAACGAAGCTTCCACGCTATTTGTGTATATGTGCTTATAATCCTGATCACTCATAGCGAATGTCTTTGAAACTATTGCACACTCCTTTGCCATCGTTGTATCCGATACTGTTCTGTTATCCGTATTAACTGTTACTTTTATTCCATCCCGATGGAAGTCAGAAATTGGGTGTTCGCTAAATTGGTTTACCGCTTTCGTTTGAACATTGCTGGTTGGGCACATTTCAAGCACAACTTGTTTTTCCTTTACAAGCTTGTAAGCCTCTTCACAGTCTTTAATAAATACACCGTGTCCGATTCGTTCAGCTCCCAGCCATTCAACGGCCTCCAGCACATTTTTACCGATTCCCGTTTCACCGGCATGAATGGTGACTTTGTATCCATATTCTCTGGCCAGCGCGATCGGTTCAATGAATTTCCCGCAGAAGCCTTCCTCCTCGGAAGCACACAAATCGATTGCGACAACCCCTTTTCCCAGGAATCCCCTTCCCTTTTCAACGACCTCAAATGCACTTTCTGCACTCATCGTTCTCATGCATGATAAAATAATATTTCCTTTAATATCAAATACTTCTTCAGCTTCTCTTATCCCTTCAATCACACTTTGGATGATTTTTTCTACGGATAATCCCTTCCGCGTATGAAGTAAAGGGGCAAAGCGCACCTCCATGTACTTCACATTTTCATTTGCTGCATCTTCAAAAAGCTCAAAGGAAATTCTTTTTAAATTTTCCTTTGACTGCATGACCAAGTTAGGAATGGAGAATCTTTTTAGATATTCATCCAAAGATTCGCAATCCAACGGGGCAATTAGTTCTCCTTTGATTTTTTCTTTATCAAAAGAAGGCAGGCTGATGCCATCTCTTTCCGCGATATCTATGATGGTTTCAGGTCTTACACTTCCGTCCAAATGGCAGTGAAGTTCAATTTTAGGCATATTAGTAAAATTCATAGCTTGACCTCCTAGATTTTTTACAAAAAAAAAATTCCTGATTACGAAGAAAATACAGCACATGTATCTTCTTCGTAATCAGGAATTATAGGTTCCTGGTAGAGACCTCCAAACCATATTATTGGAGTTATACGAATGAAAGCATTTCATTTGGTTTTTTAAAAGGATAAATAATATTATTGTTTTTGTCAATCACTTATTCAAAGTTTTAGCAGCTCTTCTATATGCCCTATTGCACCCTGAAGCCGCTCCTTATAATCTCCTTTGAGGGTTTTGTAATTAATCTTATGGTTGTTCAGCAGTGTTTTTAGAGCATCGTTGTTTTGGAGCCTTACTTCATTCTCTCCATGAACACGAAGTCCATCATCCACCCATTTCACATCAGGTTCAAGATATAGCCATAGGTCATAATCCTGCAGGTTCGCTATTTCATCCAGCACTGTTTGATGCTCATTGCTGTATAGGCTGGAGTAAAACTGAGTCACGATTGCCTCTGTATCAATAAAAACAACCCTGTTCGCTTTTTCAAACGCCTTAATTTCACTAAGCTTATGGCCATAAGCAATTTTGTGGTAATCCTCCTTCACCATAATTCCATCGCAGCCGCCTAATTCTTCGCAAACCGTTCTGCCATATTCCTCCACAAAAGAAGTGTTGTAGATTTTAGCAAGGTTTTTCGTCAGGGTAGATTTCCCGCAGCTCTCGGTTCCCACTACTACAACCTTCTTAACGAAATATGGTTTAACAAAGTCCGGAATGTACTCCCAATGATGAAAGACGCCTTCATTGCGGATCGCTGTTGCCGATATATTCACCTGTCTCCGGCTTGGATCAATTAATTCGTGTTTCGCTTCAGGATAAAGTTTAGTAAAGATCTCGTTATATTCATACTCTGAACTAAATACATAATCAATTCGCTTTCCAATTGTCTTTTTAATCTCCAATGCCCCTTCTGCCCAGTTGTAATCCTCATCCCCCTGATTGTCTTTAATGGATATGACCTTCACATGCGGCATATCTTTAGTCAATTGACTAAGCCAGCGCAAGCGGATTTGAGGCGGGATATAAGGCATTTTAGAATGCTGGCATAATTGTCTGTCACGTAATTCGCTATGAGACAGAACAACATACAGTTCATCAACGATGGAGGAAGCTTGAACGATGGCATACACATGGCCAAGATGAAGCGGGAGAAACTTCCCCCCAATAAATCCAACTGTCATTTAGACAGCCTCCTTATTCTGTTTCATATATAATTTCCGCCAGTTGATATAACCATAAATGCTGTTGATTAGGAAAGCAGTCCACATGACTAACATGGAAAAGTCATTGCCACCCTGTGAGATAAGGGCACTCGCCCACAGGACAATGGATAATACATTAACGGAAATCCAGAGGAGCCATTGCTCCGCAAATCTCTTAAGCATTAAAATCTGCGCAGTTATAGAAAGAACGTTAGTAGCTGAATCCGTCCAGACAAAATTCCCCTCTAAATATTTAAGGAAAAACCCATACCCAATTGTAAGAATGACAATGGATACTAATGTATAGAACCAGCCTGTTTTAGTCAGGCTTTTAACGTGTACATCTTCCCCTTTAACACCACGATTTGTTTTATGCTGCCTCCAAAGATAAATCCCAATAAATTGTACCGGAAAATAAAACAGGGCATTAAGCATGGCTTCACCATAAAGGCCATAACCATAAGCAATATAAGCATATGTTAAGGTCTGAACGATGCCAAAGTAATAGTTTGCAATCTTCCCTTTCGCCACCAGCACCACACATAACATGCCGCTTATAGATGAAACCAGGCCAATAAGTGAATCAGACCAGGCAAAGAATAGATAAATGTTAACCAGTGTAAACGTGATCAGCCATATAATTTCAAATCGGGTCCAGTTTTTAAAAATCCCCATGTGAATCTCTCCCTTAAATATTTTGCATTTTCACCCTTGCAGCTTGTTTCGATATACTGACACAATCGGCTGAAAGTCATTGAATCGATAAAGCTGGGCCGGCGTTTTTGAATAGCGGTTTGATTTCTTTGGCCTTCCGTTTTCCATTACAGCTTCAATAAATGGCAGTGTCGGTGCTTTTCTAAAAAAGGCAGCATCAGTCGAGGTCGATGGATCATCCAATACCGTCAATAAGACGCCCTGGAGTTCAGAAAGCACAAATTCTTTTGGAAGAAAATGCTTAGCCAGTGTTGTCAGCGCCATGTCTTTTTTAATAAACCAGACTGCATCATCGATAATGGTCTGATGATCAAAAGCAAAATCAAGTTCAACTGCTTCTTCAAGTGAAAATAACTCAATCTCAGATGCATCATAAGTCTTTGTCCGGCTGCCTAAAACCGCTTCATTAGTGATAACATAGTGCGCATTAGAGATAATCCATCCCCGCTGATCCCGGCCGGGAGAATCATAAACACCAAAATGCTTTATTTTCAACCCTTCCACTCCGGTTTCCTCCGTTAATCTTCGCTCTGCTGCCTGAAAAGCTGTCTCTCCTGGCCGGACAAATCCACCTGGAAGAGCCCACTTCCCTGCTTCCATATTTGGATTTCCTTCATGGTCCAGTTCACTTCTTTTAATCAGCATGATTTTCAGCTCTTTTTTTGGAGGTTTATACTCTCCAACTTGTTCAGAAGTGATGGTAAAAACCGCAATATCACTTGTATAACCGTCCGGGGTAATAAACTTATTCTTCAAATTGGTTCACCTCTTATTAATTAACATTTTGTTAATTGTTAATTAAAATATATTCCATTTTTTTCTGTTAGTCAATACGTTTCTCATTAGTATGAAAAAAAAACTGCCCAATAATTTGAGCAGTTTTCTAAGTCTTAATGCTGATTTTTAACTACTTCTTGTCCCCTTACATTCCATGTTACTGCAAAAATGAGGGCTGCAAGTACACAAGATGCGGTTAACAGCATAAATCCTGCATCCCATCCGGATGCATCTACGATGACACCCATTAACGCATTAGCAGTTACAGTACCTCCGAGGTAACCAAACAATCCAGTTAATCCTGCGGCAGTTCCGGCAGCCTTTTTAGGAACAAAATCAAGTGCCTGAAGGCCAATTAACATTACCGGTCCATAAATAAGGAAACCGATCGCAATCAGACAAATCATGTCTATCGTTGGATTTCCTGCAGGGTTAAACCAGTAAACAAGGACTGCGATTAATACTCCCAGCATAAATACAAATCCTGCAGGACCTCGGCGCCCTTTGAAAAACTTATCTGAGATCCATCCGCATAATAGTGTTCCTGGTATACCTGCCCACTCATATAAAAAATAGGCTACACTGGATTTGCTCATATCGAAGCCTTTCTCCTCGCTCAAATATGTTGGTGCCCAGTCCAGTACACCATAACGGACGAAATAAACGAAAATATTAGCAATAGCAATTGCCCAAACCCATTTATTATTTAATACATACCTGAAAAGAATTTCTTTTGTTGTTAATTCAGTCTCAAAGGTTTTCTTGCTTCTGCTTGGATAATCATTGCGATATTCTTCAATGGATGGCAGCCCAGCCGATTGGGGAGTATCACGAATGAGGAAGTAGGCCATGAATGCAATAACAATAGCTACGAGTGCCGGTAAAATGAATACACCTTCATAGCCTGAAGAAGAGGTACCGGCTATGCCAGCGAACAATGCTGCACCCGCCACAGCCAGAGGTGCCATTAGACCGCCGCCGACGTTATGAGCTACATTCCAAATGGCTGTTTTGTTTCCTCTTTCATTGATGCTGAACCAGTGTACCAGAACACGGCCAGATGGCGGCCAGCCCATTCCCTGGAACCATCCATTTAAGAAAAGCATAATAAACATGATGGAAACAGACGAAGTAAAGAAAGGTACAAACCCCATTAATAAAGAAATAATTGCAGAAAGAATTAACCCTGCAGGCAAGAACACTCTTGGATTACTCCGATCTGAAAAGGTCCCCATGACGAATTTACTGATGCCATAGGAAATCGAAATAGCTGATAGTGCAAAACCAAGTTCAGTTTTGGAGAATCCTTCTTCAATAAAGTACGGCATAGCCAGCGAGAAGTTCTTCCGAATCAAGTAATACGCTGCATAACCAATGAAAATTCCCAGAAAGACTTGAAATCTAAGTTTCTTATACTCAGAATCAATTTGTTCTTCAGGCAATCTCTCAATTGGAGGAGCAGGCTTAAACATTTTGAACATTTATTTCCCCCCATAGATCTATTCGACAACATTATTAACTGCTAAAAAAAACAAAACCCACACTTTAATAACACTTCCGGGAATGGAAGTGTAAAAAAGCATGGGTTCTCCGTTTCTCCACCATAGTTAACTTGTCATGTCACAATTCTAGTATTATATGTAAACGTTGTCAATAGCTAGTAAAATTTTTAGCCAATTTTCGATAGGCACAAAATAATGCCCGCCCTCTCAATCTAAAAGAGCGGACACCTAAATTCATATCTACAGTTTCACTTCAGCTGGCTTAACTGGCGTTTCAACTTCACTTTCACCAACAGGTTTTTTAGACCAATAAGTCGCAAGAATCGGTCCTGAAATGTTGTGCCAGGCAGCTGCCAGTACGCTTGGAAGCGCCGCCAGGGGACCAAAGTGTGCAGTCGCAAGTGCAACACCAAGCCCTGAGTTCTGCATGCCAACTTCAATGGCAATCGCTCTCCGGTTTACTTCACCCTGTCCAAGCGCTTTTCCTGCCAAGTAGCCAATCATGAGTCCAAAACCATTGTGCAGCATGACAGCTGTAAAAATCAGAAGTCCTGATGCAGCAATAGTTGCCGAATTACCTGAGACGACTGCAGCCACGATGGTAATAATAGCTGCCACTGAAATTAACGGTAAAACAGTTAAGCTTTTTTCCACTGCCACGGGGAAGAATTTCTTAATTGCCAATCCCAAAACAATTGGTACAATAATGACCTGGACAATAGACATAAACATGGCCACTGCATCAACCGGCATCCACTGGCCCGCAAGCAGGAGGAGAAGCAGCGGTGTCATGATTGGCGCGAGTAAAGTTGATACGGAAGTCATGGCTATGGACAAGGGAACATTGCCCTTAGCCAGATACACCATAACGTTAGAGGCAGTTCCCCCTGGTACACATCCGAGCAATACCAGGCCTGCTGCCAATTCTGCCGGCAAGTTCAAAAGTTTTGCAATGACGAAAGCGACCAGCGGCATGATGATGAATTGGGCACATACTCCAATTACCACCGGCAGAGGTTTCGTAAAAATAATTTTAAAATCGACTGCCTTTAATGTGAGTCCCATTCCAAACATGACAACACCGAGAAGGATGGTGATATAGCCTCCCAGCCCTAAAAACGGATCTGGAAACATAAAAGCAATAACCGATGTTAAGATAACCCACACGGCAAAATATTTACCGGCAATAGTACTGATTGCTTCTAAAACCTTCATATCATCACGCTCCTTCTTTTGTCTTCAAGATTTTATTTGGATTAAAGAGGTTATCCGGATCCAGGGCGCTTTTAATTTTTTCCATAACCATCAGCGCCTGACCATGTTCTTTTTGCTGATATTTCTGCTTGCCAACCCCTACACCATGCTCACCCGTGCAGGTGCCGCCCCGCTCAAGAGCATAGAGGACGATTTGTTCATTGAACTTTTCTGCCTTTTCCACCTCATCAGGGTTACCCATATCAATCATCAGTAGTGTATGGTAGTTTCCATCCCCCACATGCCCGACGATTCCTCCAGGAAGCCCAAGTGCTTCGACCGCTTCCCTGGCATGGCTGATAGCGCCAGAAAGTTCTGAAATCGGCAAGCATACATCAGTTACCATCATTTTCTTCCCGGGATGGCCATGGATATATGCATAAGCAAGGTTATGCCGGGCCTCCCACAAGCGGTTTCTTGCTGCATTATCGGTTTCAATTTCAATATTGAGACAGTGATGGTCTTCGACAATTTCTCTGGTGAATGCAACATCCTGCATCAAACCAGCTTCATTGCCGTGAAACTCCAAAAAGAGTGTCGGACGTTCGTTATAATTGGTTTCACTGAACAGGTTCACCTGCTTCATGGATGGCTCATCGACAAGCTCCACCCTCGCAATCGGAACCCCTGCCTGTAAAATGGAAACTACGGCTTCAACCGCATCATTCAGTGAAGGAAAAGAAGCTCTCGCTGCCATCACATGCTCTGGAATTCCATATACTCGTAATGTCAATTCTGTAAAGCATCCAAGCGTCCCCTCAGATCCAACGAAAAACCCATTCAGATGGTATCCTGAGGAGGATTTAGCTGCTAAATTGCCTGTATGTATGATCGATCCATCAGCCAAAACTACTTCCAGATCACGCACCTGATCACGCATGACCCCATATTTAACCGATGTAGTTCCACTCGCATTGGTTGCTGCCATTCCGCCAAGTGTGGCATCCGCTCCCGGATCCACAGAGAAAAACAGCCCATATTTTTTCAATTCTTTGTTAAGCTGTGTGCGGGTGACGCCAGGCTGTACACGGACAAGGAAATCTTTTTCACGCACTTCGAGGATTTTATTCATCAATGAAAAGTCAATCGTAATTCCATGTTCGTACGGTATCACATGCCCCTCAAGACTGGATCCCAGCCCAAAAGGAACGATGGGAACTTTATATTCTCTTGCCAGCTTTACCACTTCACTGACCTGCTGGGCTGTTTCCGGAAAAACCACAAGATCGGGAAGACTCTCTTTATGGTATGATTCATCCCTGCCATGCAATTCTCTTACTGTCTGATTTTCTGTTACCTGCTGATCAGAAAGCACCTCTTTCAAAGCATGCATGAGGCTCATACTAGCTGTTTCCATCCTATACTCCTTCTTTCTTCTGCTGAAAATTTGGTCAAACCAATGCTATAATTGGTCCAACAAGTTAAGTCAATTATACTAACTTATCAGAAAAATTCAATTATTTATTTAATTATTTTTAAGGCATTGATTAATAGATTTCATGTCTGTTACATTTAGGAAAGTAAAAGGGACCTATTTTGAAATGAGGGTACGGGAATGGCGGAGAAAAAAAAGACCTATCTGGTTTTAGCAGATAAATTGATAGAATGCTATTTGGGGGGCAATGTTAAACCGGGTGAACGGCTGCCTTCAGAAAGAGAATTGGCATGTAAATTTAATGTCAGCCGGACAACCATCAGGGAGGCCCTTAGAACTCTGGAACTAAATGGGCTCATCGATATCCGCCAAGGGGGCGGAAGCTATATTAAAGTCTCCGGCATCCAATCCAGCAAAGAAGACATCATCACAGCTGTCAAAGCAGAAAATCCTTTAGTTTATGAAATGCTTGAGCTCAGGCGTGCCTTGGAGGTCGAATCCTCCTTCCTTGCTGCCAAAAGAGCCACTTCTGCAGACCTGGAGAAGCTGCGAATAGCTTTAAATCATATGGCCCTGTCCAAACAAGACCCGGAATTAGGGTTAAAGGCCGATCTTGATTTTCACATCGGAATTGCGGAAGCCACCCATAATTCCATTTTCATTAAATTGATCCATACTCTCAAGGGACATATGGAAGATACTATTCGAGCTACACAGAACCATCGCTTTAAGGATCCGGCCCGTTACGAGGATACAATGGCAGAACATAAAGAAATTTATCTTGCTATTGCCTCTGGAGATGGTGATAGAGCAAAAGAATTAATGGAATGGCATATTACGAAAATCAGGAATGAACTGGTAGAGTCGATGATTTAATGAAAAAGAAGCAGGCACCATTCAGGTACCTGCTTCATCTATTTCAATCAGCTCTGTTTTTAGCTCTATTTCATCATCTAAATATTTTGTCGTGCTATAACCGTATATCTCCAATGATTTAGGAGTTACATTTTTCCCATGTATCTTTGTGCTTTGCACAGTAAAGAAGTGGCGGGGCTGCTCCATTTCATCGTATAGTTTCGTCGTAATCTTTTTCATATCAGATTCTTTTCCGTTTTTATCCATAACAACTCCTTCATGGTCCATCTCCATTGAGGATTCTTTACCTTCATCAGTGATTATATTGAAATTAAGTGATTCATACACCCGATTCTTAACTTCATGATTGCTGAAAACAACCGTAGCAGGCTGCCCGTTTTCCACCTTATCAATAGAAATAATGCTGCCTGCATATTCAAAGGTTTTGGGATATTCCTTGGCCGCATCAAGTGCAATCCTTTTATGGTCTTCTACTGACAAATAAACACTCTCGAAGCGCACTTTAACCCTATCGGTTCCTTTTTCAAAAAGAGGTTCAAAATGTGCTTGGAACTTGCTCCAACGTAAATCATTCTGTGCATGCACATAGGAGTTTCCATACATGTCAGCTTCCGCTATGCCGTTATTAATTTCCAAATTTTTAAAATTAATCATGTCGATCCGCTTCTTCTCCGTCACCTCATTTTTGAGACCATATTCCAGTATAGTCGCTGTTGGAGCAAGAATTAGTCTATCAATCAAAACTTCTGCTCCCTCTATATCAACTACTTCATTCAATGTATATTTGATAGAGGGATTTTTTGTGAACGGAATTTCAAAGTTCCATTCCCCTTTTTCCGGCTCCATATCGAAAAAGGCATCAGGGGAATGACGTTTTAGTTTCATCACTTTGTTGATTTTAAGTTTTATAGTACCTGTCTCTTCTTCAAGTGGCCTTAGACTCAGTTTCCCATGATAAATAGTCTTTTCCTGTTGATTAAGATTTGACTCCATATCTGGCGGATAGTACCTTGGATAGGTATTTGCCACCATTATTTTCATTTCATCCTCGATAATAACCCCATCGTCTATATTTATCATATATTGGCCGTTATCTTTGGTATCTTCTATCTCATAAAAAATTAGAGTTTGAATTTCATCAGCAATCACACTCTTAATCCGTATAATTACTCCATCGCTTTCCGCTTCGAGTCCAAGCCTTTCACCCAGACCCTCCTGAAGAAAAACGCGCAGCTCCACATTTTCTTCCGTCAATGAGTAATAGATCTTTGAAAAAGCTCCGGTGAAAAAGCCTGTACACAAGAAAATCGCGACAACACCAGCTAAAATGAGTCCCATTCTTTTACGTTTTTTCTTCTTCTGATTCAGGAGGTTTTCCCTATATAAAATCCGTTCCTTTACGTTTTCCATAAAACCTGCCGGCACGCTAAATGAATCAATGGTTTCTGAGAACTTCAAGATCGTTTCCTGCAAAGATGCTAAATCATCCTGGCAGTCCTGGCAATGATAAATATGCTTTTCAAAATCAATTTTCTGCGGCCGTTCCAGTTTTCTTTCCAGGTAATCCACGTAATGCTTTTGGTACTCATGACAGCCCTGATAGGCCACTCCATTCCCCAATCCTTTTCTGAGTAATTGTAATCCGGAAAATATAAGCTCCTTTATCTGTTGGGGCGGCACGTGGAGAAGCTGCGCTGTTTCTTCCATAGAAATTCCTTTAATATAGGTTAAGACCAGCACTGCTCTTTCCGGTTCTTTTAACTGTTGGAGGACATGAAAAATAGTTTCCTCTGAAGCGGTTAAACTATTATCAATAGAAAGCTCCCGGCAGACTTGCATAAAAATGGATAAAACCGAAATCTCAAAAGAAGTATTGCTTGTAAATTTCCGCAGCTCCTTTTGCACCTGTAAAATGGACCTATAAAAAAGTTCCTCTATTTTGGCCTGTTTTCCAAGATAGGACCAGCCAAGTGCATAAAAGGATCGCTGATGCTTTTCAAACCAGTTAACGATGGATTCTATGTCTTTTACTCTTTTCGTTACTGGTAAAACGGGGTTGTTTTTTGCTGGGATGATCAAGGTCATTCTCCCCTCTAACCTGCGCCTAATTATTTTTTTATACCTGGTTTTATTATACCAATTAGAGGGATATAATTAACCAAAATTTGGATGTAATGATATTCCCTTAGACATATCTAAAACACCTTTACAGGTCTGCAAAGGTGTTTTCCAATGAAAAGCTATCTATATCCCTCAGCATTGGCCGGCTTTCCCGCCTCCTGGACCTCAGCCAGGTACCTGAAAGCCTCCGGCTGAGAACCATCCAAATCATAAAAATGATACATTTTCGCCAGCTCACCGCTTGAGAAGGATCTGCCGGTCAACCGTTTTTTATCAGGATCTTTTGCAATGGCACTAATTGCCCGCCCTATAAACCTTGGTGTTTCAGATATCACAAAATGAGGCTCCTTTTGGGTGGCATCCTTCCAATTCTCTTCTCTGACCCCAAACACCTCAAGCATAATTTCTGAACGCATCCATCCGGGTGAAACAGCAACAGCGGTGCAATCATAAGGCGAAAGTTCATGGGCCAATGCTTTGGCCATACGGATAACTGAGCTTTTGGCCAAGTCATAAAACATAGACACCCGGTAGCGATCGTGATTATACTCTTCTGTTCCGTCTGTTACTTCAACCACTAATCCCCCTTTGTTTTTGATCAGAAGCGGAAGGGCATAATGACTTGTGTTAATATGCGTATCAATCGCCAAACGAAGCATTCTCATCCCTTTTTCCAGTGAATGCTCCCACACAGGAATGTCCCATTCAATCAAATTTTCGCTTCCCCATATATCATTAACGAGGATATCCAGCCTGCCATGTTCTCTCTCAATTTTTTCAATTAAAGACTGTATCTGATCTGCCATAAGATGATCCACCTGGACAGCTATTCCAGTTCCGCCCAGCTCATTGACCAATTCAGCAGTTTCCTCTATTGTCTCTTTGCGTCCATATTCCGACATCTTATTGCGCGTAGTACGGCCTGTAATATAAACGGTTGCACCTGCAGCACCAAGCTCCATGGCAATGCCGCGGCCAGCTCCCCGTGTTCCGCCGGCTACCAGCGCCACCTTCCCATTTAATGATCTCATTTTGATCTGCCCCCTTTTGTGTTATATCTATACTATAATCATTAATGTTGACATCCATTGTCATATTTAAAACTATTTTACCAGGAGTGAATAGATTGCGCGCAGACAGACTCATTGCCATCGTTTTAATGCTTCAAAATAACGAACGAATGACCACGAGGGAATTGGCAAAAGAATTGGAGGTAACAGAGCGGACCATTCACCGGGATATGGAAGCCTTAAGCGGTGCTGGCATCCCAGTCCTGGCTGAACGGGGAAAATTCGGAGGCTGGAAACTTCTTGAGAATTACAGAACAAATCTTACCGGGTTAAAAGCCGCTGAAATCAAAACACTTCTTCTCTCCCCTTCCATCGAGCACCTTGCTGACCTTGGCATCAGCAATGATTGGAAAGAAGCACGCCAGAAACTCCTGGCGGCCATTCCAGCTCCACTGAAAGAGGATGTGAAGGATATTTCCAACCGGATTCATTTCGATACCGGCACATGGAGGCAGACACCACGGGAAATGAAATCTTTTGGAGTACTTCAGCAGGCGGTATGGGAGGAGAAAAAGCTTCAGATTCAATACGAAAAAGCAGACAAACAGACAAGCAAAAGAATAGTTGAGCCGCTGGGACTGGTCGCCAAAGGGAACACCTGGTATCTTGCAGCTGTTTCTGATGCCAAGATAAAGACGTACCGTGTTTCAAGAATTGTTGATGCCGTAGTGATTAATCAGTTTTTCACCAGGCCGGATCACTTTGATCTCGGTGCCTATTGGCAGGAATCGAAGCAGACATTCATTAGCAGCCTGCCTAAATTTGAGGTTGAAGTGGAGATTGCACCAGCCATTATGGAGCGGATTAATTTTACTGGTCGATTTGTTCAAGTCCTTCATACGGATTCTCCTGCGGAAAATGGGTGGATTCCTGCTAGCCTCTGCTTTCCTTCTGAGCAGGAAGCATGCGGGTATATACTTGGGTTCGGGGATCAAATGAGGATTATAAAACCTGTTTCGCTTATGAAGAGTGTGAAGGAAATGGCTGAAAGTGTTGTTCAATTATATGGGAAATGCTGAATAGCGGAGGATGCAGAAAACAAGCTTTTCTATATCAAACTCAATTCGTAAATACAGCGTTCCAATCATTATTGTCTATTCTCTTGAATAAAATATAGAGACCTATTAACCTGGTTCCTTCAAAAGTGATAGCAGAATTACAAATGCTTAATTTGTTCAAACACAAGATAAGGTATAGAATAATCAGACATTAAAAAAGGGGAATAGTAGATGAAACAAAACATAATAGACATTGTACAATCCCAAGTGATTGCTTCAATAAAGGAAGAAGGAGACCTGGAAAAGGCCATTCATTCAAAAGCCAACATGGTTTTCATCCTTACTGGAAATTTGATTACTATGAACGGTTACCTGAAAAAACTAAAGCAAGCCGGCAAAACTGCATTCATCCACATTGATTTTATCGATGGACTGTCCAACACGAAGAGCGCTATTAAATACATAGCAGAAATCTGGAAGCCAGCCGGCATTATTACAACAAAGAGCAACCTGGTTAAATATGCTAAAGAAGAAGGCCTAATGACAATCCAGCGCCTTTTTCTTATCGATCGCAATGCACTGGTCAAAGGAATCGATATCGCGCATAACTGTAAGCCGGATGCAATTGAAGTCCTGCCTGGCCTCATGCCATCTGTCATTGATAAACTGACGACAATGACTGCACTGCCAATCATCGCTGGTGGCCTGATCAGTAATAAGGAGGACATTTTGAATGGATTAGGAGCCGGTGCACTCGCCATTTCCTCCGGCAATCCAAAGCTATGGAATTTGGATCTCTAACTCTTTTTACTTTCTGCCTTTCTTATTTCTTATACCATGGAAAAGGTAAACTAATAATCTCGCTCTCTTCCAATACGTTGCATTTCTTTGTAATGGTTTTATAGTCCAAATGCTTCTCTACCGATTATCGATCAGATAATTCAGAATAAACTTAAAAATCATACTAAATGCACATTGCCGCCCCCAATCCCCCATTGTATGATTAATTAAATATTAAAAATAGCGGGTAGAGATGAGGAGAACCCTGTGCAACTGTGTGTACGGCATCGTACACTCTGTTGTCATGGGTTCTTTTCATTTTTCATAAAAAACCTTTTAAAAAGGAGGATTTATGTTGAAAATTCAATTCAAATGGGTATCTGTTCTTATGCTTGTAATAGGAATTGGAATGGCACTAATGCCAGCACAGGAAGCCAAGGCAGAAGAGGCAGGCGCACCCGGTCTGCTGATCACGGAATTGATTCCTAATACAGATAACTACGGGGGTAATGATGCATTTGAATACTTTGAGCTTTATAACAATAGCCCGAATAAAATAGACCTGAAAGATTACCGGTTCGCCTCCCACAATTGGAATGAAAAAATACAGGAATCATATATTTTAATGCCTTGGGAAACTGTGGTGGTCTGGACAAAAACCGCAGCAATCAGCCCGATCTCACTGGAAGCTTTCAACTATAACTATTTCTATTCCTATAAAAGCAAGTATTTAAAAGAGGAAGATACAATCACCCTAAGTAATATCAGCGGCCTGGTCAATGGCGGCAGCACACTAACTGTATATGATCCTAATGGCAGTGAAGTTGTCAAAGCCGTTTATTCAAAGGACGATGTGTTAGTAAAGAAAACGGTCACGTATACTTATCCTGAGAACAATACAAGGACAATGAAAAAGTTAGGGATCAACCAAAACCCTACTCCGGGATGGCTGGCAGAAGGTCAGGCTCCAGCCCGTCCAGTATCAGATCAGGAAGCTCCGAATCCACCTGCCAATCTGTCGGCGACTGCTGGCAACGGAAATGCTGCATTGAGCTGGGGCACTTCAAATGAATCAGACCTATTTCGTTATCACATTTACAAAGATGGACAGCTCGAATATTCTGTTGATGCATCAAGTACAGATTTTCAGCTTTATCTGTTAATTGGCAGCCAAACCTACACATTACAAGTTAGCGCAGAGGATACATCTGGGAATATATCGGAAAAATCGGAGCCAGTACAAGTCACCCCTGAACACCAAATCATTACGCAGCTTGAACGCTGGAAACATCTAAAGGACCCAGCCTATCAAGGTCTATGGGATATTAGTTCTGACGGACCAGTGATTGCTGGACTAGCGGAAGGTCTCGTCCCTCAAGGGTTATCCTATTATAAGAAAAAAGATTGGCTGCTGACCATAAGCTATGTCGATGATGGCATTCGGCCGGGTACCATTACCGTAACAGATCGCACGTCAGGCAAGCTGGTGAAATCAGTTGTCCTTTATAATACTGACGGCACCCCTTATACCGGTCACGCAGGAGGCGTTACGGTTAGTCGTGATCATGGCTGGGTCGCATCAGAGAATTACTTGTTCAGTTTCAAATTAAGTGACCTGGCAAAAGCCGAAAATAATGGAGAAATCCAGTTCACAAGACAAATACCATTACCGGTCGAAGCAGCTTACACAGTTTATGATGAAGGTATTCTCTGGGTCGGTGAATTTTATGAGGCAAGCGCCTATCCGACTGATCCATCCCACCATATTGAAAACAGAGATGGTGAGATGCATTATGCCTGGATGATCGGCTTCGATTTGGAGCGAAGCAACGACATGCTTTCAGAAGAACATTGGAATGGTTCACTTGACCATGCTTTGCCCGATTACGTCCTTTCAACGACTGGAAAAGTCCAAGGTGCCATTATACAAAAAGCTGCAAGGAATGGAATTATACTAAGTACATCCTACGGAAGAGCAAATGATAGTGTGCTTTATCGGTATGAGTACCCGTTAAAAGAAGACCCTCATTCCTATGTCGCTGTTGAAGGAAAAGAAGTGCCCCTTTGGTTCCTTGATGGACACACTGCAAAACCGCGCCAGAGTATCGAAGCCATTCCAATGCCAGAAGGAATAGTAGAAGTACAAAAAGAACTCTACGTCGTATTTGAATCTGGAGCAGATAAATACCGATATACGACCACCTACCCGATGGACCGGATGCTCAGAATTGATATGAAGAAATTGATGAAAGAAGATAAAGGGATTGAATAACAAAAAAATGAGCAGTATGTTAGTAACTTTGTGGTCATAGAAAAACTAATAAAGTGAAGAAATACAAATAAAATATAAAGCAAAAAGCTTGAGGATTAAATTCACCCTCAAGCTTTAATTGTTGTATACTGCTGCATAGCATTTTATTTTAAATAATTTCATTCCATATTGAACTTGAAAAAGGCAACCTGGCTTTTATTACTTATAAACTAACCGGCGCATTAGATGTTCAAGTGGTCCTTTCCTATTGTATTTTGCTAAAATAGATGCAATTATGACAGCAGCTATCCATAGGAAAATAGCAGCCGCTGTAACTCCGCTGCTGGTTAATGTTCCGCCTAAATCCAAGGCTGCGGGCGACAATAGGATGACTAACATGGCTTCATTCAAGACATAAAATGTAAGCGAACGCTGTCCTAATGCAACTATTGAATTTGTGATCCAATCAGACTTTTTAATATGGTTCCCAATTACTCCAAATAATGCGGCATATCCGATTCCAGCAGCCATTCCAGTTATAATGTGAATACCCCAAATGATTCCGGCTGCAAAATAGCCAGGTTTCCATACTTCACCAATCATCACTAAAGGAACAGCGCCAATTATTGATATTGTAATTCCTATTACAGCAATTATTTTTAATCTCTTATGGTGCGCATGAGGATCTGTTAAAAGACGTTTCCTCCCACTCCAAATCCCTAAGAGTACTGAAGGGATAATGGGGAAAAGAAAATGAATGAAGATAGGAACAATAGGGAACGAAACAATTGCCTCAGTTAGTAACTGAATATAATGGTCATCCCTCGAAAAATCACTTCCAAACCCATACCTGCCCATTTCATTCAAAAATGAACCCCATACAAATGGTAAATAAAACAGTATAACGATACAAATAATGGCCGCAGCTTTAATTAAAACCCTGTTATCACGCGGCAGCAGCCAGCTTACCAGCAGACCGGCTACACCATAAGCCATCAATATGTCTTGTCCCCCAATAAATACAGCTAAAATAATTCCGAATACGATTAAATAATAACATCTCCGTCTAATGATTTTAATCGCGGCTTTTATCGTACTGCCTCGTGAAAGCTGTTTTTCAAAGCTCAAAACTAACCCATATCCAAATAAAACAGCAAACAGCGGCCGTGCACGGTTATCTATAAACAATTCTCCGAAAGTATTTATCAATGAGTCTATAAAAGTAATGCTCTTAGGGCGACTCATAATCCCCGGATCGGAAGCGTATAAGTATAATGGCGCATGAGCAAGTACAATCAACAAAAGCATGAATCCTCTAGCTAAATCTAATGAAATTGCCCGTTTATTATATGTGTGATTATTTTGTTGTGCGTTTATAAAACTCTCCTCCTTGATCTTGTATGGAACCTAAATACAATATTATCTATTCTGAACATCCATATCGTTTTATCACAATTTTTTATTACTAATAATATAACACCTAGATTCAATTATTTTTCAATAGGATAAAAATAAAAGTTAAATAGTGTTGGCCATCTAAAATCTAACTGTGATCATCAAATTCGTTCTAAGTTCTCACTAAGCTGTTTACTAATTTCCCCTTAATGAACCTGCCTATAAAATCAACAACGCAAATATATGATTCAAATTAATATCAAAATTACCAAGCTGAACGCCCTATTATCAGTAATAAAAAAAAAAGACCAATTTTAAGCAAATTGGTCTGCTAAGATGTTGGCTATTTGTATATTCCCCCACCGATACGATGCTGCTGAATGTTATACTTCTGCTTGTTTGTTTGTCATTTTACTGATAGCAATCCACAAACTGAAGAAAATACATAATCTGGCTTCCACGGAGAAGCCTCCAAGTCCTCCGCGGCAGTAATCCCGCTAAGAACAAGTGCTGTTTTCATTCCAGCTTCGTTCCCCATTCGGATATCCGTTTCAAGACGATCACCGACCATAATACAATCATCCGGCTTAAGATGCAGTATTTTCAATGCTGCTTCAATTGTAAGGATGGATGGCTTTCCAATCTGTACATCAATCGACTTACCACAAACCGCTTCCACAGCACCAATCATTCCGGCACAATCCGGAACTTCGCCGGCCTCCATGGGACAGGTTCTGTCAGGATTGGTGGCTATCATCTTTGCTCCTAGCTTTACCGCTTGAAAGGCAAAATTTAAATGATTATAGTGAAAATTCCGATCCCATGACAGGATAACAACGTCAACCTCTGCCGGTGCCAGCGCTTCCTCGAAGCCGGCAAGAGCCAGTTCATCTTTGATTGGCTGCTCTCCAATCACATACAGCGCGGCATCAGGATGGTGTTCCCGCAAATAGTCAATCAGAGTAAGCGTCGGATTCAAAATGTTCTCAAGGCTTGCATTGATCTTGAAGCCGCGAAGCTTTTCCACATAACGCTGACGCGATTCAATCGTCTTATTTGTAAGGAACAGCACCTTCTTTCCCTCATTCAGAAGGGAGTTGATAACCGTCTCTGCTCCTTCAATCAATTGCTTCCCAAGATATACGGTGCCATCCAAGTCAAAAATATATCCTTTCAAGTTTCTCATTGGTCTCCTCCATCCAATAAAGTGAAACTTCGATCAGGGTTGATTCTTGCACAAACTGCGATAAAAAATTCCCTGAGCATGACCATTTCTCCAATTACATAATTGGATGCCGCCATACCCAAGGAATCTCCTCATCTCTATCCTTGTTTCTATTCACTTATAGTGATTTCGTCATCAGGTCTTCTCCAATGACAATCTTCGGGATGCCCAGCCTTGTTACCTCTTCTTCATATGGTTCGTTATCAGATAAGTGAACTAACACAATTTCTTTGATATTATCCAGAGCATATTTTTCTGCAACTTCACGGAGGCTGCTGTGGTTCCCGGTTAGAGTACAAGCGGATGTCGCTTCATGAATTAACATATCTATATGGCCATATTGTCCGATTCGTGCATTGATTTCTGTATCACATGAATACACGACTACTCGGCCTGCGCATTGCACCTCAAGTCCCACAGCCGGAACAGAATGAAGCGCTTTAAAACAGGTGAATGACATCTCACCGCCTGATAACAGCTGCTCTTCCTGATCACCATTAAATATTTCCACCTTGATGGAAAACGAAATTGGCCACTTGTCAGCCTCCATTGCTGCCAGCCATTCGCGAAGCTTTTTCTCATTACGGTAATCGCAGAAAATCCTCAAAGGCTTTTTCCTTCCTTCCAGCCACATCCCCCATAGCAAGGAAGGCAGCCCATATATATGGTCGAAATGAAAATGGGTGAGCACCACTGCATCGAGCTCCCCTAAATCCACATCCATCTGCTTCAGTTTCCTGCAAGGGTTCCCACTGACATCAACCAGAACATGATAACCTTTATTCGAAAAACAAATTGAGGTATGATCCCGTTCAGTACCGGGATAGGCACTTCCCGTTCCCAGAAAATGAATATCCATCCAACCACCGCCCTATTTGATACCTGAATGCATAAAACTTGAAACAAACTGTTTTTGGAAAATGAAGAAAGCAATGACTAAAGGCATGATGACCATTACTGTACCTGCAGCAACCATTCCCCATTGCGCTCCCGTTTCATACGATTGCGCAAATAAGGCAAGTCCAACGGTCAACGGTCGAGACTCCACAGAATCTGTGATAATCAGCGGCCACATGAAGTTGCTCCAATGGTGACTGACGGAGACGAGTGCAAAGGCAATATATGTCGGTTTCGCAGATGGAATGTATACATGCCACAGCGTTTGGTACCATTTACAGCCGTCTATTCTCGATGCTTCATCCAGATCATACGGAACCTGCTTGAATGTCTGGCGGAGCAAAAATACTCCGAAAGCGGAAGCCCAATACGGCATCATGACAGCCAGCTTCGTATTGACGAGTCCAAGCTGGCTAATAACCTGGTAATTTGGGAACAACAGAATTTCAGGCTGAATCATCAGCTGAAGCAAGAACAGGATAAACAGTACATTTTTCCCTTTGAAGTTCACCCGGGCAAAAGCATAAGCTGCTAGTGTAATCGTGAACAGCTGGACAATCAGCACGCCAAAAACGATAACGAATGTATTAATGTAATATTGGACAAATGGTGCCGTCTCCCACGCTTTCACATAGTTTTCAACCGTTGGGTTTGAAACCCAGAACGGAAATCCTCCATTAATCACTTGATTACCCGGAGAGAAGGAAGTGATGATAACCCAAAGCAGCGGGATAAACGAAATAATCCCAAGAACAATAATGATGCCATAATTCAATTTTTTCAATTGAATTCTCCCCCCCTCTCAGTAATGGATTTTCCGGTCAAGATATAAATAGTTGAATGCCGTGATCCCCAGCATAATGACAATCAAAACCACAGTCAGAACGGCCGCTTTGCCAAGGTCCCAATTTGTAAATGCCGCTTCATAGATATGATAGAGCAGCAGATTGCTGGCATTATCAGGTCCCCCCTTAGTCATAATGTACAAGTGGTCAACGTTTTTGAATGAGTTTGTAATTGCCACGATCATTACGAACAGCGTTGTCGGCATCAGGAGCGGAAACGTAATATGGCGGAACATCTGGAATGGCTTTGCCCCTTCAATCTCAGCCGCTTCATAAACATCTCTCGGTAAATTTTGCAAACCAGCTAAATAAAAAATCATATAAAAACCGGCGTCTTTCCAAATGATCATGACAATCATTGCGATCATGACCGTACTCGGATTTCCGAGCCAGTTCGTGTCCCCTGCACCGAACAAGTGGAGGAAGTTATCGAGCAGCCCATACTGGGGGGTATAAACGAAAAGCCATATATTCGCTACCGCAATGAGCGGAATGATCGTCGGGTAGAAAAATGATGTCCTCAACAGGGAGCTTCCAGCCATTTTTTTATTCAGCCAAATGGCAAGATACATCGCCAGAAACAAGCTCGTTGGCACAGTACCCAGCATGAAGAGAATGTTATTCAGAATAACCTTTCTGAATATCTCATCACCAAATACTTCCTTATACTGATCCAATCCGGAAAACTGCAGCCGGGTCATTGGACCACTGTAAAAGCTTAATTGAATTGACTTAAGGGTTGGATAAAACGTAAACATTGTTAAAAAGATGAATGAAGGAAACAGTAATCCGTAGGCGAACAGATTGCGCCTCGTTCCGGTACCGAATTTTCTTCTCTTCATTGTCATCAGAACTAACCCACCTTTCTTGTGAATAAAGAGAGCCCAAGTCCGCACACTTTCACTTGAGCATCCCTCTATTCAGTCCAACGCTGCAGCTCAATTACTGAAAAGGCTTCAGTACATCTTCAGCTTTCTCCTGTGCTTTTTTCAATCCTTCTTCAACCGGGCTTTGGCCAGTCAATATCGATTGAATATGATCATTAAAGATTTTCTGCACCTCACCATTTTGGTAAGTCGCCAATTCACTGTCGGCATATTCCAATTGTTCGCGGGCAACCAGGGCTGCCGGGAATTCCTTTATATATTTTTTAAGCAAGTCTGTTTCATAAGCAGATTCTCTGGTAGCTACATAACCCGTATCAATAGACCACTGGGCGACACGCTCAGGTTCAGTAAGAAACTTCATGAACTTAATGGCCGCTTCCTTATTTGCTTTTGGAAGATCCTTGAACAAGTAGATGTTCCCTCCACCGGTAGGTGAACCATATTGATTATTCGCAGGCAGGAATGATACACCGAAATCAAAGTCCGCATTGTTTTTGACATTGGTCAGATTACCTGTTGTATGGTACATCATCGCGGTTTTTCCGCTCAGGAAGTCAGAAGGAACTGTCGCCCATTCAATAACACCCTCCGGCATGACCCTATGCTCCTTTCCAAGAGAAAGCCAGAAGTCCATCGCTTCTTTTGCGTATGGTGCGTCGAAATATACTTCTTTTCCATCCTCAGACATGATGTTGTCTTCCGTCTGAAGTGCTAATGCCTGGAACATCCAGTACTGGTACCCAGTGCTCGGGATTTCCAAACCCCACTGGTCCTTGCCGTCATTTTTGGTAAGCTTCTTCCCGTATTCCACCAGTTGATCCCAATTTTCAGGTGGAGCTTCCGGATCCAGCCCAGCCTCTTTGAAGGCGTCCTTGTTGTAGTATAGGACGATCGTGCTGCGCTGAAAAGGCAGGCTGTATACCTTATCGCTTATAGATGAATTCGCCATAAACCCATCGTAGAAATCATTTAAGTAATCATCCTCAAACAAAGGGGTCAGTTCCTCAATCAGGTCGTTCTCAAGTAAAGTGAATAAATCGATTGAGAATAAAACAGCAAGTTCAGGCGGATTTCCTCCCTGCGCTGACGCCATTACCTGTGTCATCGTTTCAGCATAACTGCCTCCATACTTCGCATTAACCTTAATGTTGGGATTCTCTTTCTCAAAGTCTTCTACAATACCATCAACAATGTTCGCTACATCCCCGCCAACCGCAACCGGGAACCAGAAATCAATCTCAGTCTTTTCTTCCACTCCAGCGTCACTGCTGCATCCGGCAAGGACAACCAGTAAAACTAAAACGAATGATAAAAACTTACCCTTCATGCCACTTCCCCCTTATTTTTTCATAAAAAAACCCATGAACAATAACCTGCATCACAAAGAAGTGTCATGCAATTTATTGATCACAGGGAATCTCCGCGTCTCTACCCTTTGACAATAACCTGTCTAATATATATGTCTTATCACATAGGATAATAACTAATTTTTTGTATTATATTTTGGAAGTTTTACCATGTATTCTATCTTGCAATTAATAACATGAAAAAGGTGCCTGGCCCCATAAGCATTCTCACAAAACACAGACGGGGTCAGACACCAAATTCTCTGACGAGTTCACTTATTTCAGGTTAGCTATAAATTCACTTGCTGCCTTGCCTCAACTAACCTCTATACTTTATCGTTAGACCTTTTAAGAAGTTTCTCGCAAAATTGTCTAAGCAAACTTTATAGTTTTTATGTCCTTCTTTTCTTAAAAAAGCTCCGAGTTCTCCTTTTGACACGTTTAATCCAGCTTTTTTGAATATATCTAACATGTCCTCTGTTGTTAGGGACAAGGCGATTTTGACTTTCTTTAACAGGATATTGTTTATGTTATTATAATTTTCAATGGATGGGTCCGGCGAATTAGCTTGACCGGGTTTAGGCTCCTGTTTCCCTCTTTTATAGATGATAAAGCCATTCAAAAATGAATTTAACATCCTATTTGTCAATGTTAATTGGCTGTCACTTTCTTCTTCTTCATCAGACTTCTTGAGGATCCTTACTACCTCTGGTACGGACACATCCTCTCCCCCCAGCTTAAAGATCTCTGCCATTTCACTATTTTTGATTTCTAAGGCATATCTCAATCGAATTAAAATATCATTATTATCCATCAACTTACTTCCTCCTATTTTTACACTGCTCTTAATTACAACAGTACCCTGTTAACAATCTTAAGTCTATCATAGCCGAAGCCTAATAACTGAGTAGAATACGGAAACAATTAATTTAATATGCTTTAGCACCTAATGAGAGTATACAGATGACACAAAAAACCGTACAGCATCTCACTGTGCAGCACTAATATGTATATTTGGCGGGACCGCCACGGAATCCAACCCAGCTGACTTTGCTCGCAATTCACAAGCGGTTTGATGTTAGGGAAAGTATATTTTCTTCCTGTATAGGATCGGTTAAAGTTTTATAAGCACCAAGTAGAAGTTAAGTGTGTTGTTTTAAATAGGTGCCCATTCAGTGTAATAGGGTTGTCACTCGAACTATTATTCCCTATTTACATGAAATTTTCAGGTGTTAAACGAACTATTATTTAAAAATACTTCTTGCAATAACCAGTAAATTCTTCACCAGCAGACGTCCAATACTATTCCCCACGTTTGCGAATAAATCATTACCAAAAAAGTAAGATATTCCCTCCGGTCAGGATTGCAGCATATTTAAGAATATAAGAACGGGCCGGAAAGAACCCAAAAAAAATAAAAGCAGCCACTAGGACTACTTTTATTTTTTTATTAATATAAACTTCTGGCTTGATTATTTAACACCACTTTTTGCTCAATAAAAGGAAATCAATTTTATTGTGAACTTTCAATAGGCTGCTTGTTTGCTGTCCAATTTCTTGCGCTACTCGTTCACAATATAGCATTTATGAATTTTGTTGTTGCCCTTGGTGTCAACATAAACCTTATATGGTCCCACCTTATAAACGTCTGCCGCGTTATTTTTGATTAGTATCTCTTCAGTAAAAGCCTCCGTCGAATCATCGGAGTAAACTTCCGTTACGGTAACTGTCAGTCTGTTTTGATTACCTTTGAGTCTCTCTACCGTTGCCGACGGCGTTGCGCTTACGCCAGTGACTACCGGGAGAATTACCGCGCCAATTATCTCGGAACCATCATGCAATACGACGGCATAATTCGCGCCGGCATCAACATCGCTGCCTTTAACACTGATCATTGCTTTGCCGTTTGCAAATGTCGCGGCAGCCAATGAAACGCCGTCCTTTTTCAACACCGCTTTGGAACCGTCTGGGACATCTGCCGTGACGGGGATATTGGTGTCCCGCTCACTCACGATACGCTCCAACGGGGAGAGGCTAACTTCTGTGCCAAGACTCGTTATATCTTCGTATGAATAGTCGGACACGTACTCATATAGCTTAACACGATGGGCTGCATCGTCCTCCATTGAATCGACTCTTTGGGTGATGAAACCGGATTCATTTCCGTGCAGCGCATAAGTGTGACCGCTGGAACCAGTATGTGAAAATATCGTTGTCTCCCCTGTAACGGGATTTATACCCGTGTTAAACCATACCGCTCGATCTAATGCACTATCTGCAATAGTTGAGTCTGTGCGTAAAGCAGCCGTATCGTCGCTGCTCGAATCCCGATACATAATAGAGGGAGCGACAAGGCCGCCATGAACCAGACTTAACATTGTGTATCCGGTGTATCCGTTCTCCTTTGTGTATGGTCCCGGATCGGGGCTGGTTTGCTCATTAAAAATTAATCTCGTATTGTCCTGGATCACCTCAGGCGCTGTAATAATGTCGTCATCTATGGTGACAGGTGTACCCGCAAGTCCTCGTTTGTTGGACGGCTCGACGGATGCAACGTTCCTATTGGTTAGCGCCAAACCTGAGCTGGCGGAGACAACGATATAAGTCTTACCGGATGCAATAGTTTTAGCCAATCTCCAGAAATTTTCCGGAACATTGAAGTCTGTAACAAGTGCGGGATTAATCGGAGCCCAGTTCTGATCCCACATAGATTTCTTTAACTTCAATGTTTTCAATTGATCATCGTCTATACTTTTTTCTGTATTTATAGTGAGCTTACCACCTGTATGTTTTGGAAATGGCTGGAATTCCTTACTGTTGAGCATTGCCAGTTTACCGTCGTCTAGATTATAAAACTCCTGAAACAGTTTAAATTCGGTTTCACCGTCGCTGAAGCGTATATTGACGGATGAGCGGTAGCCCGTATCCTTATAGTTTTGGTCTTTTTCCCATTCGGCGGTCATATGCCCGAAGTTTACCGTATACGTAGTCGATCTATTCGGGGATTCCTTCCTGGCGATTTTCACCGTCGCCACTGCTGGTTTCCCTGCGCTCACCGCGCCGCTTGCCGGGTTGAGTGTAACGCTTACGTCAACATCATCGTCGGGATATTCGTGTCCGACGTTCGCAGCTGAGAAGTCAATGTTTGATACGTCCTTTGGCACGTTAACATCAAATTCGGTCTTGCCCGCGACATTGAAATTATCGCCGCCGAAGTTAAACGATGTGAGCTTAGGCGATAATTCATCGAGCCCGAGATAGGCCTCCGGATTTATTATGGCCCAATATGCTTCTTTTGGTGCACGATTGGAGTCGAATGGCAGCGGGTAACCCGTCCAGCGCCAGCTGTTATTATCAGCCACGCCCCAGAATGTAACGCGTTCTATATTATCGGAGTACTTCTTATATAGCATGAACAGCTTGGCGTACAATTCGGCCTGCTTCTTCAATTGCGCCTCGGTAGGGGGGACTTGGGCTGAAGTGCCATTGAATTGTACATCGAGTTCGGTTATGCTGATCTCACACCCGGTTTCACTATATATCTTTAAAACTTCCTCTAAATTATCTACATTGAGTCGGAGGTTGTAATGCCCCTGTATCCCGATGCCCTCGATCAATTTCCTGCCGTTTGCTTCAGGATATTCCTTCGCGTATCTTTCGTTGAGCTCATTTACCATTGAGGCAATCGCGATTGCTTTGTTGGCGAGTTCCTCGTCGTTAAAGTCATTGTAATACAGAACTGCGTCCGGAGCAGCCTCACGCGCAAATAAGAATGCATCATAGATATAATCCCACCCGTTTCCGCCGTTAGCGTAAGCTTCAAACCATCTGGACGGCCGTTCCATTGGATTAATGCCGGAGCGAAGCGCGTTCCGCCAGTCGGTCGGATTTTCCGGATTATCCCTCATTGCTTCGTTAACAACGTCCCAGGCGTCGAGCTTATAAGGACCCTGACTATAATGCCCGGCGATTGTAGAAATATACCTTTGCAAACTGGCCCTTGCCTCGGTATAATTCTGACCACTCGGCGGCCAGCCGGTTGACTGATTATGCCAGGCCAGCGCGTGTCCAATCGTATAGAAACCGTCGGCTTTTACTTGAGTTAACATGTTGTCGGCTGATGCGAATGACGGATCGCGAGTCGGGTTGGACCATATAGAGTCCGGCTTCGTTGCATTTTCGGGCGTCAGGGCGTTATAGTGGAACTTCATAAAATCATACTTCGCTGTATTGGTTAAATCGCCAGGGCTAACTGTATTGCCGATAAGAAAATGGTCCTTGTAGACTTCTTTTAGCGACACAACCTCAGTGCCCGAAGCCTTCCCGTCGACACCCTCTGCTGCTGAAGCATTGATGACCGGCAATGAGATACCGGGAAAAGAACTCAAGGTAAAAACCAGCGCTAATAAATATGTCAGTAGGTTTCTAGCTTTTTTCAAAAAAATCATTCCTCTCATAACTTTGATCTACTCTTTTTGATAATTTGGTTTTTTAATGGTACTTCACTAATAGATACAATCATTTATTTTGATAGTTCCATTTCATACGAATACTATGGTTAATTACACATACCAAATACACCATGCGGCCATCTAAATTAGAGTACTCAAGCAAACTCTCACACATCAGTACATGTGTTCCCCCCTTCTGGTTTACGCTGTGACAAAATAATAAGTGAATTTTGATCTAAAACCTTTATTTCTCTGACTTTCGCCAGTTGTTTCTAACATCTACCTGCAAAAGCTGTAAATCTTTGAAGCTGCCTATATGGTGGTTTCAAAATGTGACAGGTGTTTTACTCTTTTGTGTTCTCAAGCACTGAATTGTGTTTTTGAGCTATGAGAGTATTTTCCCCTGTCGTGTCCAACCTTGCAGCAAGTCCTACATGACATCCTTCTTTCTATTAAATAAGCCACCATATTGCCTCTCTCGAGTTCAGCACACTGGATCTTTACAAAAGAGAGAGAATTCAATTGCTGTTTCCACCACTATTTTCTAACAGCTATCAATTAGTTGAAGTAAAAGTTTTATATTATAAAACTACGTTCTCTTTTTTTACGGTAAATACTCGGGATTTTTTCTTTCAAGAGGATATTTGTTTTATAATGTAAAACTCAGTTTTATAATTAAGTTATCCGCTTCCAATAATAGCTAATTGTTATATTTGTGTCAATAATATTTTCTGAATTTTTTAATTGTTCAACTAATTATTATTCCAGAACAATTTATATCTAAATTTGATTTTATTTTAAAAGAAAACTTCTTTCTTAAAATTCCTAAAGCATAAATTAAATGTACCAATAGCAATTTCAAGGTCACTTCATCATTTGTTATGTCTCCGGCTGAAATGTCCAGGTAGTATTCGCATTAACAGTATAAAGCAGGTGCTGCTCCCCCTTCAGATTCCATTTAATTCATGAACAGTTCAAACATTTCATATAACGAGAATTTGTGTTCAACTGACTTTTCACCTACCACTGCTGTACTTCCCCTTGCATCTTTTCATTTTGTCTTTGTTAAAATAGCCATAAAAAAATCCACCTTTCTTTAATAGATTGGTGGATTTAACGCTTCGGATATATTGAAAAAGTTGCCGTATATTATGTAATTTTCAGAAGAATCCTAGTGTGAATTTATTGGAAAATCACCTTTCAGATCAAAAAAACTGGTCAAATCGATGATAACTAAAAAGGTTGGCGGGACTGCCTGGGAATCGAACCCAGCTAACCTGGCACGCAGGTCACAAGCGGTTTTGAAGACCGTGGAGGGCACCAGCACCCCAATCAGCCCCATAAAGAAAGACTCTTACTATTATAAGGGCAAATAGTGCTGCTTTCAAGACTTATGCCTCCTTTCTTGTCGTTTCGCGGGACAAGGCTTATAATAAGAACAGGAAATTATGTGTGTAGGTGAAGGAAATGCTAGAAGGCTGGTTTATGTATTTTATATTGTTCTGGGTTGTTATTCTGATTTCGTTCTTTGCGATTGGCGGCTTTTTCATGTTCCGCAAATTTTTAAAGCGCATGCCGAAAGAAGATGGCAAATCAGATTTGGATTGGGAAGAGCATTATGTCAATGAAACACGGCATTTATGGCAGCAAAGGGAAAAAGATCTGCTGGAAGATCTCGTAAGTCCGGTGCCTGAGCTGTTCAGGGATGTAGCAAGAATGAAGATTGCCGGTAAAATTGGTGAGCTTGCTATAAAAGAAAAAGCAGATCGAATTGATCAGGATCTCCTGATTCGAGGCTATATTTTAGCCACGCCAAAACGGGACCATAAATTCCTGCGCAAGAAATTGACAGAAAAACAGATAAGCATGTCTCCTTATGAACATTTATTTTAAACCATTTCGGATTACCGGAATGGTTTTTTTATTATTCTGGGAGCCCAAAATGGGATCCATTAAATAACAATTAAAAACCGCCAAAAGCAATATCCGGCGGCCTTCATTTATTAAGTTGTTTTTGGATTCCTCGTTCCATTCAGTTCCTGATGGAGCTTCCGATAATTCATATACATCGCAACTCTCCACGGTACAATCATTGAAAATGCTAGAATCCAGAACATGCCGCTCAGCTGGCCATAGTCGATAGTGGAGCTTAGAACTATTTTTCCAATAATGCGGATTACAAGCAATCCTATTAATATAAAAGCAAACGCTTTAGATCGCTTCAGATAAATTTCGCTGTCCCTGATTTCAAAGGAAGATGTCTTTATTAAAAGGATGGAAAACAGCACTCCGACTGTGGCTGCTTCCAGGATCTCCATTGGTGTAACGCGAAAATAAGGAACGGTAAACATAAGAGCACCTGTGCTCATAAAAATCGGCGGCAAGATAATTTTCTTGCCGGAAGCCGGTTTTTTTGCAGCCTTCATGCGGATGAACATCGCGAAGATCGCCATAAAAACGGCACCGATTGATGAAATTAGTACAAAGTCCATTCGATTTCATCCTCTATCTCATTTGATTACTACCCATATTATATCTTAATAGGCTTGATTTAGGTACTCAGAACAATAAAAGTGCATTAAAAAAGCCACTCCAGCTGATACCCGGACACATCCGCATGTCCAGGGTACCCTGAGTCAGCTTTTAACTTAATACCCGATTAACCGCTTCTAATACACGGCCTTCATCAAATGGTTTTATGATAAAATCTTTCGCGCCGGCTTCAATGGATTCAACCACTACCTTTTGCTGTCCCATGGCTGAACACATGATGACCTTTGCATTAGGGTTTTCCCTCTTAATTTCCCGGACAGCCTCAAGACCGCTCATTTCAGGCATCGTGATATCCATCATCACCAGATCCGGGTTCAAATTTTCGAAAAGATCCACGGCTTCCTTCCCGTCTTCCCCTTCTCCAACTATTTCATGACCGGCTTTTTTTAGAATCGTGCTCAGGGTAACTCTCATAAATTTCGCATCATCTATTATTAAAATTCTCGCCACCGCTGTTTCCTCCTTGTAGTGCATTGGAAGCTATATCTCTATTATACTACATATATAGTAAAAATTACCCATAATAAATTTCATTAAACATCTGCAAAAGGGAATGATCCTTTAGAGAGATACATTAATCAACTCCCAAAGAACACATATTTCAATATATCGAACTATCAGATAAATTTCAATTGAAAGACTATGACAAATTTCGACCGCTTGTCATAGCCCTTTCTTCCTTATAAATAGGAAAAGGGCACATTCCTAAATAGAATGTGCCCCTGCTTTTTAGAAACCAGTAAATCCGCCAAACAATGGTGAAAGGAAAATAATAATTTTTGTCATCCAGTTAAAGAATAAAACTACACCCATAATCATCATCAATAAACCGCCGATTTTCATTATCTTGGCGCTGTTTCGCCTGATCCATTGCATTTTTCCGATGAAGAAAGAAAGAACAAAGAATGGTATAGCAAAACCAAGAATATAGGCGATCATATAAACGATTGCAGAATTAGGATTTGTAACTGCTAATGACCACACAGCCCCCAATATCGGACCTGTACATGGAGTCCAGCCTGCTGCGAATGCCATTCCAATCAGAACAGATCCGAGAAGGCCTGATGGACGGTTCTTAAACTCAAACCGCCTTTCTTTCATAAGAAATTCTGGCCTTATAATACCGACAATTAATAATCCAAAAATAAATACAAAGATAGCGCCAATTTGCCGGATTAAATCCTGGTATTGCTGAAAGAATTGACCAAGCAAGGTTGTTCCAAACCCAATTGCGATAAAAATGGCTGAAAATCCGATCAGGAAGAATAATGTATGAAGCATACTCCTTCTCTGCAGCATCGCATTTTCTTCTTTAATCTCCCCTACAGACATTCCGGTGATATACGATAAAAAAGCCGGATATAATGGCAGGCAGCAAGGCGAAACAAAACTTAAAAACCCTGCACCTAGTGCAATAAAAACATTCAAATCTGTCATAGTCACAACTCCTGATACTCATTCAATCCAATTTTATTCTAACAAATCTTATATAGAAAAGATAATGGATAGTATGTGAACATTTTGTTTCATCAACTTTTGCTAAATTAATGCATTTTAATTTTCAACCTAAAACATGTATTTTTAATGTAAATGTTACCAAATTTTAAAACAAGTTTCTTTTGAATTTATTACCATAATTCGATATACTAGTATAGAACTTAACAAATTCTGTTATTATCTTTCAGCTTTTGACATGGTTTCAAATTGGGAGAGTATAGCCTACATATAAGAATTGATCAGAGAGGAACTATTGGCCATGTGTAAACAGGAACTGCTTACATTGATCGAACAAAAAAGAACAGAGTTAATTCAAGTGGCCATGAAAAGCGGCTTAAGCTCTGCCGCAGCAATCCGATACAGTCAGGAATTGGATGCCCTATTAAATGAATATAACCGAAGCTTCATTAAAAAAGTGCAGACACATTAAGAAACAGCCATGCAGTAATTGCAGGCTGTTTTTTGTTAACTCCATTAACCTGCTGCATCCTCCACTTTTTCAGCGTTTCCATTCTGCAGCAGATACATTTTATGATACAATCCCCGCTTAGCCAGCAATTCCTGGTGCGTTCCTCTTTCTACTATTTCCCCCTGATGAAGAACGAGAATCTGTTCAGCATCCTGTATGGTAGACAATCGATGAGCAATTGCAATTGTTGTGCGGCCCTTTCTCATTTTTTCCAGTGCTGTCTGAATGGCTTCTTCTGTTTCAGTATCAATATTAGCTGTTGCTTCATCCAGCACAAGAATCTTAGGATTGGCAGCAATCGTTCTTGCAAATGCAATAAGCTGTCTTTGCCCGCTTGAAAACGTCGATCCCCGCTCCACCACCGGATGATCATATCCGTCTTCCAGCTTGTTTATGAATATATGAGCCTGAACAAACTGGGCAGCAGCTTCAATTTCAGCATTTGTCATTCTTTCATTATGCAGTCTGATATTATCCTCTATCGTCCCGTAAAAAAGGAAAGGATCCTGTAGAACAAGCCCCATTTTTGTACGCAGTTCTTCTGCAGGGTAGGACTTAATGCTTTTTCCGTCAATAAGTATATCGCCGCGTTCAAATTCATAGAATCGCATCATTAAGTTAATGATGGAGCTTTTGCCGCTTCCGGTATGACCAACTAGAGCAACGGTTTCACCCGGTTTGGCTGTAAATGAAATGTTTTTCAATACATCTCGTTTACCGTCATAGGAGAAGCTGATATTCCTGAACTCAATCTCTCCTTCCTGAATCTCAGCTGACTTGCTTTCCGCCTGTGCTGGGGCAGCCTCTTTTTCATCCAGCAGAGCAAATGCTCTTGAAGCGGCAATGATGGCCTGCTGATACATGGAAAGCCTCATCATAATTTGATTCACAGGCTCAAAGAAGCGGTCCAAATAGCTGACAAATGCATACAGCACACCGATTTCGATCGGATTGTAAAAAGAAGAAATCCCAAAAAAGCTTAATACAATGACAAGTGCCAGAACATAAACCAGGTCAATAGCCGGCCTTAACAGGAGCCCATCCATTTTGATATTGCGCATCCCGGCTTTATAATGCTCCTCATTTATATCACCAAATTCCTTCCGCAGTCTTTTTTCCTGCCTGAATACCTGGATAATCGACATTCCCTGCAGTGATTCGCTCAGTTTTGCATTCAGCTCACTCAGCCTTTCTCTTAAGTCCTTATAGAATACCGAACTGTATTTACGGTAAGTCCGGATGATCAGAAAAAGAATTGGGAGAATTACGAGACAAAACAGGGCAAGCTTTACATTCAGGATAAACATCGCCACAAAGATACCTGTCAGCAGGAAGGCACCCTGAATGAAGGTAACCAGTACACTGACAAACATATCTTTAATTGCCTCTGTGTCATTGGTAACGCGAGAAACAATACTTCCCGCTGGCGTTTTATCAAAGTACTTTAAGCCCAGTGACTGTACTTTTGAAAAGACATCCACTCGAAGCTGCTGAATGATTTTCAGCGCGATTTCCTGAAATTTGAGCAGCTGAAAATAGGATACCAGCACATTCATGATCTGAATGCCCAGATAGGCTGCACCAAGGGCAAATAGCGGCTCAAAAACCAGGTTTCCCGGTGTTAAATAATCATCAATAAATATTTTAACAAGTATCGGCCCCAGTAGGTCTCCAATCGTTGTTAAAAGAAGAAGACTGAAGGCAAGTGTGATTGTTTTTTTATGCGGTTTTGTATAGGAAAGCAGCCGGAAAAGAACCTTCCGCTGCTCTTTCCCCTTCATAATCGGTGTCTTTTCCATAGTCTTATCCCCCATGCTCCACTAGCTCTTCCAGCTGCTGGCGAAGATACATATTCTTATACCAGCCTTCTTCAGCCATTAGTTCATCATGTGTTCCCCTCTGAACAATTTCCCCTTCATCCATCACCAATATGAGATTCGCATGCTGAATGGCGCTCAGCCGGTGAGCTGTAATAATTGTTGTCTTGCCAGACCGTTCAGCCCGCAAGGAACTGAGAATTGCTTCCTCTGTTTTGGCATCAACAGCAGAAAGGGAGTCATCTAAAATCAATACTTCCGGATTCATCAATAGTGCCCTTGCGATGGAAATTCGCTGCTTTTGCCCTCCGGAAAGAGAGACCCCTCTTTCACCGACAACAGTCTGATAACCTTCTGTAAATTCGAGAATATCATCATGGATATTGGCCAGTTTGGCTGCCGCATAAATATCTTCAGGGTTTGCATCCGGCTTTGTGAAAGCTATATTTTCAGCAACAGTGGCCGAGAACAGGAAGTGCTCCTGCGGGACATAGCCAACAGCCTCTCTCAGCTTACCGAGTTTATAGCGGCTGATAGGATGTCCTGCAAAAAATATCTCTCCTTTATAGCCTTCAAATTCCCGAAACAAAAGCTTTAGAATTGTGGTTTTTCCCGCACCCGTTTTACCTGCAATGCAGAGCGTCTCTCCTCTTTCCAATCTAAAATGAATATCCTTAAGCAGCCGATCCTGTTCACCCGGATAAGCGAACTCCTCGACGTTGTACTCAATGTTACCGCATGGAACTTCATTGATGCCTGATTCATCATCCTTAATTTCGATTTCTTCTGCAAGAAGTGAAGAGACTCGATCATATGATGCGCGGCCTCTTTCGACGATGTTAAACAGCCAGCCAAAGGCAAGCATTGGCCAAATCAGGAGACCCAAGTAAGTTGTAAATGAAACCAGCTGTCCGATTGTCAGTTCTCCTGCAATAACATACCTTGACCCAAATGCAATAGACAAGAAGAAAGAGATCCCTACAATAATGCTGATCGTTGGATCAAACAAAGAGTCAACCTTAGCAACAGCAATGTTCTTTTGTACTACATCTTCAGACTGTCTGCGGAAATCTTCTATATCTTCTTTTTCCTGGCCGAATGTTTTAATCACCTTAATTCCTGAAACACTTTCCTGAGTTTTGTCATTCAGTGAAGAAAAAGCCTCTTGAGCTTTGTGAAACCGTTTATGAAGAAGTGTTCCATACCAGCTTGTCAAAAGTGCCATAAGAGGCATCGGTATCAGACAGATCAGTGTCAGCTTCCAGCTGATTGTTGCTGCCATTGCAATAATAACGAAGCCGCCTGTCGCAAGGGAGTCGACAAAAGTTAGCACTCCAGCCCCTGCCGTCTGCTGGATAGCCTGCAGGTCATTGGTCGCATGCGCCATCAAATCCCCTACCCGCTTTTTCTGATAAAAGGCCTGCGACATACTGGTAAAATGCTTGTAAAGCCTGTTGCGCAGAAGTTTGGACAGCTTAACGGCTGAACCGAAAATCATAATGCGCCAATAATAGCGGAGCACATACATCATGAGGGCAACCACAATCAGAATTACAACCCACATAATTAATGCTTGCGCAGTCAGCTTGCCATTTTTAATCAAGTCGACAACAATCCCCACTACCTTTGGAGGGACCAGCTGAAGCATTGCCACAAAAAGCAGCAGGATAATCCCGTTTATATAAGCCTTTTTCTCCTGTTTAAAAAACCACATTAAATCAAAAAAAACCTTCATACCCCATTCATCCTCCGAAATCCATCATAGCTTAAATAGTTTATCAAATATTAAGAAAATAAGGAAGATTTTTCCCGCAACAAAAAAAAGCACCCGGATGGATGCTTTATTGCCCTAATGCTTCTATTCGATTTATCAGGCTTGTTGCTTTATTAATTGTTGAGAACAGCTCTGAATTTTCCAGCTGATCCAGCGCAAGGTTGCCATTTTCCATAATTTTATTGATCTCTGCCAAAAGCGTTTCATTCTGGGTCACAAGCTCCTGATGAACATCTTCTGCAAGCTTCGGTATATCCTGAATGGCGATAAATTCTTCAACTTCCTGCTTTAGAGTCATCAACCTGTCTTCAAGTTCCTGCTTTGCTGCCGGGTCTGCTGCCGCTTCCTGAATCAGCTGCGGGGCCTCTTCGGCAAAGTTGCTTAATGTATTAATATGCTCAGTCGCCTCATTAACATAGCCAATGGAGTTATTAACTTCTCCCAGAACGGAACAGCCGCTTAATAACATGGAAATGGTAAGGAGCCCTATTAAGATTACTTTCTTCAAAATTGCTCGTTCCTTTCATGATTTGTCATAGTATTATATACGGTCTGCTTGAAAGGAAGGTTTCATTTATAAATAAAAAAACCACCTTCCTGTTAGTATAACAGAAAAATGGCTTCCAATGGGCCGCTTGTCCCTGATTACTTGCCAGTCTGCTTGTTCATGGCATTCATCATTTGGTTGATCTTCTTTTGAGATGGCTTCATGCCCATTTGCATCATCATCATTTTAAGCATTTGTTCATTAATTGGCGGATTTTTCTCAAGGTAGCTCATCATATATTTTCGAGCAATGAAAAATCCTAGTGCTACACCGGCAAGAAGCGCCAGTACACCAACTAGAATGTACATACCCATACTAACTTCCTCCTTCATGTTGTCTATCATACAGTGTACTAGACCAAAGGTTATTATACAATATTTGCTTCAGTTTTTCTCTTATTTTAGACGAATTTTCTTTCTTTAATCGGTTTTAGCCACCCATAGCGCTTATGCTGGAGGTCAACAGCCAAAAAGGAAGACTCGCTTTTTCGCAGCACCTCGAAAAAAACTGTCTCAGCCTCATAGCTGCCCGCCGCTTCTAATACCAGGCTTCGTTCAAATACTTCAAGCTTCGCCCTGCTTCTTTTGCTCATCTCTATATAGTATGCACTTTTTTCTATGATAAAGTCCTTTTTTCTCTGCAGCTGCTGATGGATATATTGATGCACTTTCAAACCCGGGATTGGCTTAGTCACAAAATCAATTTGCTTCGATAGAATCGACTTCATTTCACCTGACGAACGCTCATACTCTTCAAACAACTGAAAAAACATCCGCTCTCTGCCAAAATAATGGGACGCAAATTCATCTTCTATTAAATACAATTGATAAGCTCTCATCTGGCCCCTCCTTCCGGGACAATCCATTTCTTTCAATTATAAGTAAACGCTTTTAAAGAATGTGTCTGAAGATGTTAAAAACTATCACTAATTTTGTCGAAAGCGAAGAGTTCAGTGGATTATGAGGATTCATGGTGGTTGAAATCTGCCGATTTGCTCTTTACAAAAATCTATTCACTATGGCATATTCCCAGATTTGACTGCTTGTAATCTTGATTTTAATGACGGCTTGAATATTCACTGTTTAGCTGCGGCTTTTTCTCTTTCTGGTGGCTTCTGAGCCTATATGGCGGCTAATTCTTGTTTCTCTCTTCATGCCTACTCATCAAATCCAATCAAAAAAAGGAGAGCCTATCAGCTCTCCCTTCACTGTTATTATTATCCCTGCAGCAATGCTTTCACGCGTGCTACAACGTTATCTACTGTAAATCCGTATTCTTCCATAATTCTTTCTCCTGGTGCAGACGCGCCGAACGTATCGATGGCAAGAACATCGCCTTCGTCTCCAGCATAACGATGCCAGCCAAGTGAAGATCCCATTTCAATGGCAAGACGTTTCTTGACTGTCTTAGGAATTACGCTTTCTTTGTACTCTTTTGATTGAGCTTCAAAACGATCCCAGGCAGGCATACTTATTACAGATGCATGGATGCCTTCGCCTTCAAGCACTTTTTGAGCTTCAACTGCGAGGCTGACTTCAGATCCTGCAGCAAGCAATAATACATCCGCATTGCTGTTAGAAGCTGGTGATACAACGTATCCGCCTTTTTGAACACCTTCGTATGCCGCTGAATCCGTCCCTTTTAATGTAGGCAGGTTTTGACGAGTCAATACTAATGCAGTTGGCTTATTTGTTGATTCAATTGCTGTTTTCCAGGCTGCTGCTGTTTCATTGCCATCAGCAGGACGGACAACAGAAAGGTTTGGCATTGCACGCAATGCGGCAAGCTGTTCTACAGGCTCATGCGTAGGGCCGTCTTCACCGACAGCGATACTGTCATGGGTAAATACATATGTTACAGGCAGGTTCATAAGAGCAGCCAGACGAATTGCCGGGCGAAGGTAATCAGAGAACACGAAGAATGTTCCGCCGAATACCTTTAATCCGCCGTGAAGCGCCATTCCATTTAAGGCAGCTCCCATAGCAAATTCACGTACTCCGAACCAGATGTTGCGGCCATCAAATGATTCAGCCGTAAAGTCACCAGTTCCTTTAATCATTGTTTTATTTGATCCTGCAAGGTCAGCAGATCCGCCGAAGAAAGAAGGCAGGTTCTGAGCGATAGCATTTAGCACTTCTCCGGAAGAAGCGCGGCTGGCAAGGCTCTTACCTTCTTCATAAACAGGGATGTCTTTATCCCAGCCTTCAGTAAGCTCACCATTAATTGCCTGCTCCAGCTGTTTTCCTAACTCAGGATGTGATTCTTTGTATTGAGCAAAAAGGTCTTCCCATTCCTGCTGCTTTTTCGCACCGTTTTCAACAACTTGCATATTAAAGTGATCATATACTTCCTGTGGAACATGGAAGTCTTCTTCAAATGTCCATTTGTAAGCTTCTTTAGTTAATTTCAATTCATCAGCACCAAGAGGAGCGCCGTGAACATCAGATTTTCCTGATTTGTTTGGAGAACCGTAGCCAATGACTGTTTTTACTTCAATCATTGTCGGACGGTTTTCGTCCTGCTTTGCTTCTTCAATAGCTTTTGCTATTTCGTGGAGGTCATTTCCGTCTTCTACGCGGATATACTGCCATCCGTATGATTTAAAGCGCTGTTCAACACTTTCAGAGAAAGATTTATCAAGGTCTCCATCAAGTGAGATATCATTGGAATCATAAAGAACAACCAGCCTGCCAAGCTTCAAGTGTCCAGCAAGGGAAGCAGCTTCAGCCGAAACGCCTTCCATAAGATCTCCGTCACCGCAAATGCTGTATGTATAATGATCAACAACATTGAAGTTGTCTTTATTGTATGTAGCAGCAAGGTGGCGTTCAGCCATTGCCATACCGACAGCCATAGCAATACCTTGTCCTAATGGGCCTGTAGTTGCGTCAACACCAGGAGTATGGCCGTATTCAGGGTGACCGGGAGTCTTGCTTCCCCACTGTCTGAACTCTTTAATATCATCCATGGATACATCATAGCCGGAAAGATGAAGAAGGCTGTATAAAAGCATAGAGCCATGTCCTGCAGAAAGGACAAAACGATCACGGTTGAACCAGTCCGGATTTTTTGGATTGTGGTTCATAAAGCGCGTCCAAAGAGTATAAGCCATTGGAGCAGCTCCCATTGGCATGCCCGGATGGCCGGAATTTGCCTTTTCAATGGCGTCAATTGATAAAGTACGAATGGAACTGATGGATAGTTCATCTGTGTGATTAAACATTCAATACATCCTTTCGAGTAGAAATTCTTCACTCTTATAATATTATCGGGTGTCCCTTATTTTCACAACCAATAGGGTTAGGTAAAGGACAAAAAGCCGGTTTGTTACTATATTGACACAAAAACACCCGGCATATGTAAAAAAAGCGGAGACAGGCAGTAATACCATCTCCTCTATTAAAAGAAGGAATACAGCACAGTGTATCCCTTGCAATTATATTATTAGTGAAGGCGATTTTTATTTTGGAATTCCTTCAGCTTTTTCGGTGTTACATCATTCCCTTTCGGATCAACGATTGTAACGCCTTTCAGCGTGTTTAACATGCCTGAGCGGAAAGTCTCCAAATACTCTTTGCGCAGCGAGGTCTGTTCTTTCGCTTCTGCTTCAGTCAGTCCGGATTCCTTGGCCTTCTTTGCCAATTCATTAATTCGGGCAAGTTTTTGTTTAGGCAGCATTTATTAAAACTCCTTTATATCAAAAGTTTACCTTTGAATAATCTGATGGAAGTTTTTATTATACAGCAGCTTCAGTTATGGAACAATACTGAAACTCAAATGCCATCATACTAAAAATGAGCACTTTTGACAAGAAAAGTGCTCTACTCTGAAAGTGAATCAATATATTCTTTATACCTTCTGTGGACAGTTGCTTTGGAAATATTATAGCCGAATCCCCTTAATGTCGCAGCAATCTCGGCAAATGTTAACTCGTTTTTCCTCAGCCGGATAATTTCCTCTATCGGCACCTCTATTCTTTCCCTGCCGCCACTTGCTCCCTGATTACTTAGGTTTTTCTCGGGCCTGTACCCTTTATCAACAGCCCGCTGCATGCCGCGTCTAATTTTGATGTTATGCAGCTTTCTCTGATACTCCTCTACCATTCCTACTATGCTCAGGACCATCGAATCTGATTCTGAAAGCTCCAGTTTGCCATTATTCGAGATGCTGTATAACTGGACTTCTTCTTTTAAAATACAATGGAGGATCGCAATTTTGGCATTCCCCCTCCCCAGCCTGGTTTCATCCTGGATGAGGACCACCTTTATCTCCTTGTTTTTAATTAAGTCTAAAAGCTCCAATATACCGTCCCTTTCAAGATCGTATCCGCTTGCCTGTTCGCGGATGACCTTGACTACTTCAAAGCCATTTTTTCCCGCCAGGTTCAAAAGCTCTTCTTCCTGCCTAGAAAGGGACGTTTCCTGAGTTTCCTTTGTTGTACTAACTCTGCAGTAAATAATTGCTTTCATAACTTCTCCTTATTCGTTAAGGTCTGAGCTGGCAAGCTCTTTATATGGCTGGTCATCCAGAGCTTTTACTGGAATGACAATTTCATCACCCGGAAAAATCCTTCCTGCCGCTATCCCATTATTTTGTTCAACCCAATTAATAAATTGATCTGTTGACATTGAATGCTCGGCAGAAAAATTTTCAGCAATCTTCCATAATGAATCCCCTTCTGCAACAGTGACTTTCACAAACTTTTCCGTATCAGGTGCTTCTATCTGTATGAGCATTATAAGCGATGCCGCCAAGCTCAAAACGAAGAGAATAATAGCATAAGAATATGATTTCCACAATTTGTTCAGCATAATTAACCACCCTCAAGAGAATATACGTTCGCATTTGATGTTTTTATTATAGACCGAACGTTTGTTTTGTGTCAATAAAAATTCGAACTTATGTTTGTATCATATGGTAATTGATGCTATAATTGAGACAACAAAAACACATACGAGGTGCGTAAAGATGGTGAAACTATCAAAAAGGCAGCAAGATATATTGGAGTTTATTAAAGAAGAAGTTAAGTTGAGAGGATATCCTCCTTCTGTAAGGGAAATTGGGGAAGCAGTCGGCCTGGCTTCAAGCTCAACTGTTCACGGTCATCTCGCCAGGCTTGAAAGCAAAGGGCTGATCCGCAGAGACCCTACTAAACCGCGCGCCATTGAGATTTTAGATATGGACGAAGCTTCAAATATCCCCAAGATCAGTGCAGTCAATGTTCCGATCGTTGGTAAAGTAACCGCAGGGCAGCCGATAACGGCAATTGAAAATGTTGAAGAATATTTTCCGCTTCCGGAAAGAATGGCACCTGCTGACGAGCATGTATTCATGCTTGAAATCATGGGAGAAAGTATGATTGAAGCAGGGATCCTTGATGGAGACTATGTAATCGTAAAACAGCAGAGCACTGCCAATAATGGAGATATCGTAGTTGCCATGACAGAGGAAGACGAAGCAACTGTTAAGAGATTCTTTAAAGAAAAAGACTTTATTCGTCTACAGCCAGAAAACTCCACAATGGAACCGATTATTCTCCGCAATGTTTCTATTCTTGGGAAAGTGATAGGCGTATACCGTCATATGCATTGATAGATTGTTAAAAAGCAGGCACCTCAGCCTGCTTTTTGTTTTTTTCCAATTTCAAGAAGGATATCAGTTCCTATTACCTGGTACTATCAGCAAAACGGTACGAAAGTAACTGATACTTTTCTTTTAGCATAAGGTTACAGTCATGTATGACTAATTTATCATTCAGAAAATTCGGTATTTTTATGCATATTATTTTATATTCATTTTCTATATAATGGTAATACACCGAGAATCAACCTAAGGTCGCTTTTCAAAAAATCTCGACTTTAGGAGTGTGAAGAAAAAATGTTTTTGAACATTACCTTCGCTTTGTTGATTGGTGGGCTGGTTGGTGTCGTTGGACATATTCGGAAAGAAGGCAAAATGGTTAAACCCAGAAGGACAAAAAAATTCATCTATCTGGGGGTCTTTGAAGAGGTAATCATGGGGGCTTTAGCGGCTGTTTTTTTGGTCGTTTCTTCAGATCCTGACTCTGCCTTAAAGGTAGTTCTCCTGGCAGTGATTGCAGGATTTGGAGGAGATGCACTGCTGACATGTCTCGATTTCTTAAAAATAAGACATAAAGAATAGAGAGATGCAGACGATATTTCTAGAAAAACCTCGTTCATCGCTGAGCGGGGTTTTTTATGTGCTCACTTGCGGAATCTTAAGTTCCCTAACTTTCAAAGTCATTTTTGTATGGATAACAATATGAAAAAAGCTTAGACTCTTCATTCAAAAAAGTCACGTTTTCTTGAATGAAGAGCACAGCAAGCTCGGTCAACTGTAAGGTACTCAATAATGTTGAAGGCTATTTATCTGGCCATTGTCGATTCTCTTACTAACAAACTTGGTTCTAGCTGAATTTTCTTTCTCTCAGATAATGGAACTTTCCCTTCAATCTTATCAATTAATATTTCACATGCCTTTCTCCCCATTTCAATAATGGGAGTAGAAATCGTGGTAAGCGGCGGATCTATTATGGACCCTAAGTAAACACCTTCATAGCCGCTTATGGAAATATCATGCGGGATAGAAAGACCTAATTTTTTGACAATCACATAGACAAAGGATGCCGTAATATCATTACAGACAAATAATGCTGTCGGACGATTGGTTTGTTTTAAGCACTCTAATAGCTGCGGATTCTCAGCCATAACTGTTTTGGAATCCGTATGATTATAGTTCGCTAAATTAAAAGGAACGAATAAATGCTCTTCAATAGGCAATCCATTTTCTTTTAAAGCATTTTTATAACCTTGCATTCTATTCACAACTTCTGAGGACGACTCTAAATGCTTATCGAATACAAATGCAATTTTCTTATGCCCCAGTTCAATTAAGTGCTTGGTCATTTTATAGCCGCCGGCAAGGTCATCACAAACCACATGATCAGCCTCTAATTCCTTGAAATACTTTGTATATAATACAAATGGAATGTTTGATTTTTGCAGGCGTTTATACGTCTCCACTTCATTGCAATGAAAAGCAAGAAATCCATCTACCATCATATGCCTGTATTTTTCAATAAGAGACTTCTCTACCTTGCTATCACATTCTGCAGGGCCAATGGAGATTGTATAGCCCCTTTCCATTGCATAGGGAATCGCCCCTTTAAGAAACTGATTTTGGTAATCATCATGTAAATAACCGCCTATTAGAAGGCCGATAATATGTGAACGGCCGCTATTTAGCCCCTGAGCCATACGATTGGGTATATATCCCAATTCAGCAGCTATATCTTTAATTTTATTAGCCGTGCTGGCACTGATCGATTTATCACCTCTAAGGGCTAAGGAAACGGTCATTTTTGACACACCAGCAATTTTTGCAATATCTTCTAATTTTACACGCTTCTTGATGGAACTCCCCTCCGACCATTGATGCCATTTAAGAATAATTGTATTATATCTAGCAATGCTTGACAATTTTATTTGAAGTTAATACCACTTATGTTTTTTAAAAATTCAGAATTTAATTGAGCATAACATATATTTATGGTAAACTAAAATTGTTACTTTACCGTTAAAGTAATCGTTATTTATTTTTTGTTAATCTACTTTACCGGTAAAACCAACGCAGTCATATAAAAAAAGGAGTGGATTGGTTGAAAACTAAATTGAAAGGCGCATCTATAATACTTACTAGTGCAGTTCTATTAGGTACTTCTTTCCTCAATTTTTCTCCGCTGGGTGCCATTGCGAAAGATGAAGGGAAAGTCGGGCAAAGCTACGGAAAAGTGAATCAAAATAATGTTAAATCTGTTCCAAATGCAAAGAAAAAAGATCAAAAGGATACCATTGTAACACCTGAAGAGAGTACTTTTTTTTCAACCGTATCCATCGAAGAGAACTCTTCTTATAACACTCCGAGTGATGGGGATTTATGGCCGGCCGCCTGGTCGGATGACGATATGCTGTATACAGCCAATGGTGATGGAAAGGGATTTGACCTAAATGCTCCATGGTCAGATATTGTGGTGAACCAAATTACAGCAGGACACCCTTCAACCAAAAATATTACCGGCAAAAGACTTTCAAGCGGCGATCAGGTAGGAACTGTCTGGAATGACCCATATGAATACAATCGCAAGCCGACAGGCATGATTTCTGTAGATGGAAATTTATATCTTGCTGTTCAGGATCTGAACAAGGGCGGAGGCTGGCGGGCATTCAATGATGCACCTTCTGCAACAATCCTAAAATCGGCTGATAAGGGAAAAACATGGACTTGGGATAAAGAAAAACCAATGTTTGATGACTATGTTTTCACTACCATCATGTTTTTGGACTATGGAAAAGATAGCGAGAACAATTCGGATGGGTATGTTTATGCGTACGGATTAGATTATAATTGGCGAGATTCATTCATTGACACTGTTGAAGATCCCACCAATCTTTACCTTGCCAGGGTTCCTAAAACAAAAATTCAGGATCGCTCCGCCTGGGAATTTTATGCAGGGGATTTAAACGGAAATCCTAAATGGAAAAAAAATATTAAGCAGAGAAAGCCAGTGCTGCAGGACGAAAGAAGAGTATACAGTAACACCCTTCATGCAACCAACCCTGACAATTCCACCGTTCTATCACAGGGAAGTGTTGTATATAACAAACCATTAAACCGATACATTTATACTTCATGGACAGAATTCACTTTTGAATTCTATGAATCTCCTACCCCTTATGGACCATGGAAGAAATTTTTATCAAAAGACTTTGGTGTCTATCCTTGGTTTAATCATCACCACGGAGGATATGGGGTTGTAATGCCGTCAAAATATATCAGTGATGATGGTACAGAAATGTGGCTGAATTCCAATACCTTTATGGGAGGAGTACAAAAATACAGTTTATCCTTTAGAAAACTTAAAGCTACTCCTTATAAAGCAACTGAACCAGCAAATGAAAGCAGCGATAATAACTTAGCACTTCCGGCTAACTCCAGCAATGTTACACCTGTCTCCAAATACAGTGCACATAATTCGAATCTAAGGTATTTAAATGACGGCAATAAAAATCAATCAGAAGACGATTGGAACGGGGAAAGAAAACAGGAAGACTGGTGGGGCTATACATGGTCACAAGCCTATAACATGAACAAAGTTGTATATACTACAGGTAATATGTTTAATGATGGCGGGTGGTTTAATGATATTAAAGTTCAGGTACGCCAAAATTTCAAATGGGTAGATGTCAACAACCTGCAAGGTGCACCTGCTTACCCAAACAGCAAAGATGCCGGCAAAAACCAAACCTACACCTTTACCTTTGATAAAACTTGGGGAGATGGTGTACGAATTATAGGTGCTCCAGGAGGCACAGCAGCCTTTACATCGATTGGAGAGTTAGAAGTATACTATAAATAATGGATCACGAGATTCCCGCCAATAAAAATGCTGGCGGGAATCTTCTTAATCCACTCACAGATACATGCAATGACATAAAAAATGATTCTCTAAATAATCCTCAATCGTTATTTTCGGGATCATTTAAAGAATCTATTGTCAGTTATTAATAATCAAAGCACGTTTTTAAGTCTTCCGGCTTTTGCGGGAGCGTGTCTGGTAATGGCAAACGCTCTTTGACTGGCAGAATTGGCTGAACAGCCTGATGCGGCTCCGTTTGGTACCAATATGCCGTACTGGAGTAATCATCGCTGCGGTTATTATTATGGCCGTGCTCGATCGTTACTTTAATCGATTTGTCGAACATAACGGGGTCCTGGATATGATAACGGTACGCCGAAACTTTCCCAGACCAGTTCGGGCCGCCGCCAAGAATGATGCCATGGTATGGCGCACAGACCTCCTGCTGTGGACACCAGGCTGTATTAAAGTAGTCTTCCATTCCTGTTCCGTGCAGGGACGGAGGCCATGGTTCTCCATCGATAAAAATCATATCGTCCCCCTCGCCATACCAGTTCCATTCATGTGTAAAGCGAAGGTTATGGATATTTAAGTTACATCCGACATAATGGCCTTTCCCTACGGCATCCAAAATCACATAGTTTCCGTCCCCGGTCGTATTCTTGCCCCCAAAGCTGTATAAGGCGTTGGAAATGCTGTCATCAATCCCATCGGTTAACTCCCTTTTCCATAGGGCATGGAAACGGAGCGGACTATCAATCTCTTTATCATATTGCTCATAATCTACATAATAATAGAATTTAATCGGATCATTGGCATTGCTTTCGATTTCAATTTTTGCTTTTTTTCCAAAAGGCATCGGGAAAAAGCAATTCAGGGCTCTTCCATCTTCCGGACTCATTTGCAGAGGTTCAGAAGAATAGTTCTTTGTAATACCATGCCCCATCCCGAAAAAATCACCGATTGGTGCTTGTACACTCGGATTTTCTTCTCCATCCCAATACATTCTAATCACTACTTTGCGATGAAGATATTCCTCAATAGAATCATCCAAAGGAGCCATGGTCATCCAAATATGGGTAATGCATCCTGATCCTTCAAGTTCGCAAATCGTTTGAACATCTCCTGGAAAAATCCGAATAAAATCTCTGTTGCCACCCGTTGTATCATAGCTTGATGCCCGTTTCCTTTTACTGTCTCTTACTCTATATAGATCTCTTAAAGATGAGCCTAAGAATGTCATACTTATACCCCTTTTCACTATTCATTGTTAGTACTTTTTATGAGATGGACTTATAGTTTTCCGCCGGACATTTTAATCCCGTCAACCAAATATCTTTGCATTGAAAAGAATACTATAAAGGTTGGTATTGCACACAATAAGGCAGCAGCCAGTACAATACTCCAGGATGTTTCGTAACCGCCTCCGACTATATTAGCTAAAGCAACCTGTACTACCCACAGCTCTTCCTTTTGATTAATAATCAGCGGCCATAAGTAATTGTTCCAGTTTGCTGTAAAGAATCCTATTGTCAGCGGAATCATCATTGGTTTTGATAGTGGAAGGACTATCCTGAAGAATGTCCCCGCAATAGATAACCCCTCCATATAGGCAGCTTCTTCTAATTCTTTTGGAAAATCACGATAAAATTGTTTAAATAAGAATATTCCATATGCATTAAAAATCATCGGTACAATTAATCCTAGATAAGAATTTGCCATACCTAAATTCTTTGTCACCATATAAAGCGGAATCATAATGACGGTAAACGGAACCATTAAGGTACTAATCATCCATCCAAATACAAGGTTTTTACCTGGAAAGTTCAATCGTGATAGCGCATAACCGCTCATTGAATGAAAAAGCAAGGCAATGATAGTAACAGCTGTTGAGACAATTAATGAGTTCCAGATGGCCCTTAGAATATTTGTTTCCAGAACAGCTTTAAAATTGTCCATAGTAAAAGCGAATATGTTGATATTTGGTTTAAAAACATCTTGTGGCGCTTTAAACGAACTAATAACCAGGAGGAAAATTGGCAATACGATTAAGATACCGCACGCAATTATAAAGATCGTTACAAGCCATTTATTTTTTCCCATGACCATTTGCACCTCCTAATCTTTATCGGTATAGACCCTTAACTGAGCAAGTGAAAGCACGAAAATAATTAAGAACAATACAACAGCCAATGCAGAAGCGTAACCCATATTTAAAAATTCAAAGGCTTGCTTATAAATATATAGCACACTAACCATCGTTGAATTTGCCGGCCCTCCCTTTGTCATAACCATGATTTGGTCAAATACCTGAAAGGATCCAATTGTTGTAACTATAAGTATAAATATCGTGGTAGGTTTCAATAATGGCAGCGTAATGCTCTTAAATGCCTTCCATCCCGTAGCTCCATCAATCTGGGCAGCCTCATAGTAATCATTTGGAATCTCCTTAATTGATGCAAGGAAAATCATCATATTATATCCGAGATTTATCCACAGGATTACCACGATAACGGACACCATTGCTTGGCTTGTTGATCCCAAAAATTGCTGATTTGGAATCCCTAAAAGATCAAGAAGCTGGTTAATGAATCCACTGCGAGGATCATATAAGAACATCCAGATAACAGCAGATATGACAGATGTGATCGCGAATGGAAGTAAAAACATTGTCCTTGCCAATCCTTCATATTTTCGCTTAATAGTATTCATCATGACTGCGAAAAACAGTGATAAGCCAACCAATAACGGAACATAAATTATGGTAAAAATAAGAGTCCTGTAAACAGACTTCCACCAATCTTTGTCCGAAGCTAACTTTTCGTAATTTTCAAATCCTATAAACACCTTTGGACTTAGCGCATTCCACTCATGCAGACTTACATAAAATGCATATACCATTGGCACAAAAATAAATACAGTCAGCCCTAGAAGATTGGGCAATAAAAAACCATATGCTGTTAATGCTTCTTTTCTCCTGTTTGTTAAGCCTTTCAATTTCATGTTCATGCCTCCTCGGCAAAATCGAGGTTTAGGATAAGAAGTCCGGAAAGCTTTATGAAAGCCCTCCGAACTTCCCATTATTATTTTTTCAGTGCTTCTTCAATTTTCTTGTCTGCCTCTTTAGCCGCATCCTTGCCTTTTGCATTTCCAAACATGACATTCTGCATGGCTTCTCCCACTGCATCTACTACTTCAGGTCCATAACGGGGTTCTGGAATAGCAGAATCATAGATTTCTTCTGTAAAAACTTTACGCAACCCCTTATTATAAATTTGCTGTCCCTCTTCAACTACGGATTGACGAGGTGGATATGCAAATTTAATTTCAGTTGCCCATTTTAACGGACGGGACTTATCTTCAGCAAAACACCACATAATAAATTTAGCCGCTTCATCTACATTCTCACTTTTTGAATTTACGGCCATTTTCCAGCCACCTGCAGCCGTTGCCGGTTTTCCGCCTTCTGGAGTTGGAATTGGCGCAAGACCGAATTCTATATCTTTATACTCCTTTTCCAATACAGGAACCGCCCATGTGCCAGCAATAGTCATAGCTGCTGAACCTGTCCCTATATTAGCAGCATCCCATGGACCATATTGTAATTTGGACGGTGCAGAACCATCTTGGAAGAAAGATCCCCAATAGTCCAATGCTTTTGCTGTTTCAGGTGAATTAAAAGTAGATTTTATTCCCTCTTCATTTAAAACATTACCGCCCTGCTGCCATAAAAAAGGATACCAAATGAAGTTAAGGTAAGGACCTTTATCTGTTGGCAGTACAAGGCCAGCAACTTTATCGGTTGTTAACTTTTTAGCTGCAGCTTGTAATTCATCCCACGTTTTCGGTACTTGTACACCTGCATCTGCCAGCATTTTTTTATTGTAATAGAGTCCAAGTAATTCTAGTTCATATGGCAATGCAAGTACTTTATTGTCATAGGTTACTGCATCAATGGCAGCTGGAAGGAAATCTTCCTTTGCTCCATCCGGAAAATATGGATTTAAATCAGCCATAATTCCTGATTGTGCATACTTCGTAAAGTCTCCAGGGCTTACCATGAAAATGTCTGGCCCCTCTTCGTTTGCAAACGCTACAGGTAACTTTGTTGTTGTATAATCACTCTGGTTAAAGGCAGTGTACTTAATTTTTACTTTTTCTTTATGTGAGTCATTGTACTCTTTAACTAGATCTTCAAAAAATTTCTTTTCAGCCTCTGTGTGAAAATCCCAAAATTCCAGTGTTACCGCACCATCGGATTTTCCATCTCCGGAAGAAGGTTGTGTACTGCATCCTGCTTGAAAAACTAGTAATAACACAAGACTGAAAATCAATAACGGCTTCCAGAATTTCATATAATTGGCCCCCTCTGTACTAGTATTTTAACAGATATTTTGAAAACGATTACACATGATTTTTTTATGTAAAGACCTCCCCCTTTCCATAGAATTGCTTAAACACTTTCTGCTAAATTAATTGACTTTATGAATCACTGATTACCATTTTGATGGATCAGAAAATTCTCGACCTCAGCTTTATTTGGCAGAGATGGGATGGCACCTTCTCTTGTTACAGCTAATGCACCGACAGCATTGGCGAATTCAACCGCCTCCTGCAATGGTTTCTTATTGACAATCCCTACTGCAAGCGCACCATTAAATGCATCTCCTGCCGCAACCGTATCTACGGGCTGAACTTTATAGCTGGGAATATGAATAATGTCATTTTTATTGACAATTAACGACCCTTTTTCTGCAAGTGTAATCACTACGTTTTGAACACCCTTATCCAAAAGAACCTTCCCGGCAATCTCTGCATCTTCCAAAGTCAAGATCTTAATGCCGGTAAGAATTTCAACCTCTGTTTCATTCGGAGTCAAATAAGTTACTTTTTCAAGTAATCTCTCGCTTAGTTTTTGGGCCGGGGCTGGATTGAGAATAACAGGCACTTGCACCCCAGAGGCATAAGCAACAGCTTGCTCAATCATGCTGAGGTCCATTTCAAGCTGGACTATTAATAGCTCAGCATTTTGAATAAGTCCTTTTATACGATTCAATTCTTGTAAGTCATAATGTAAATTTGCTCCTGGAACGACAACAATTCGATTGTTTCCGCTTTCCTCCAGGGTTATGGAACCGACTCCTGTAGGATATTTAGAATCACATAAGATGTTTTCCGTATTAATTCCTTCATTTTTTAAAGTTACAATAAATTCATCACCAAATGGATCTGATCCCACTTTCCCGGCCATGGTAACATCCGCTCCAAGTCTTGCTGCTGCGACAGCTTGATTGGCTCCTTTTCCACCTGGAAATTTCGAAAAGTTTGAACCAATTACAGTTTCACCATTTTGCGGAAAACGGCCGGTCCTTACGACTAAATCCATCATAAAACTTCCAATCACTAAAATCCCCATACAATCTACATCCTTTAAGGTTATTTATTCGATAATTTCTTCCCTAAGCTGCCGCCAGGATGGTACAAATGAAAATCTTCCTTTTTAAAGCTTTTAGACATTGATAATGCTACAGCTAGTGCATCACCAATCACTAATGTAATAGTAGAGCTTGTAGTCGGAGCTAATCCAAGATGATCAGCTTCGCCTGCGTATTGGTAGGTTAGGGAAACATCACAGAATTGTGCAAGTGATGATCCAGGCTTGGATGTAATCGCAATTGTTCTGCAGCCAATCTTCATTAATGAAGGAATAAGACTAATTACTTCAGAAGTTTCACCGCTATTAGAAATTAAAATGACAACATCTTTTTGCTGAATCATTCCTAAGTCACCGTGGAGCCCTTCTGTACTATGCACAAAGAATGCCGGTGTTCCGGTACTAGCCAGTGAAGCAGCAATCTTTTTGCCGATATGGCCGGATTTGCCCACCCCGCTGACAATCACCTTTCCTTCACAGCTGCTAAGTAAATTTATTGCCTCTTCAAAATTCAGACCTATTTGATCAGATAATGCTGAAATAGATGAAGCCTCTGTTTCTATAACCCTTTTAATTTGCTCCAATATATTCATAAACTAACCCCTTTCCCTTGAAGCTATTTTCTAAAAACACTTGCATTACAATATGTAAACGTTTACACATTGCTAAAAAATTAATTTTTCATCTGGAAATTAGGTGTAATCGTTTACACATTTAACAAATAAAAATTACCTCAGCTAATCAATAAGACCATCTGTAATCATCAAAAATTACTTTACCGGTAAAACATTAATGTAAAAAAATATACAGAACTGTGTAATCGTTTACATAGAGTTTATAAAAAAAATCAAATAAATGCAATACTATTTTTATAATTTTTTGAATTTTTCATGATGACTGGAAGCGAAAAATTCGCTTCCTTTTTAGACAGGGCTGTTTAGAGCTGGGGTGATCGTCTCAAAAATTGGGGCTTCAACATTGTTGAGCAATCTTTTCAGCAATATTTCTCCCGTTCGTAGCCCCATTTCATATGGTGATTGTTTGATGCTAATAATCTTGGGTATTTTGATTAATTGATCTGCTTCATTTTCACCATACGATGCGATAATCAGATTTTTATAATTGGACATCCCATTTTGAGATAGCCTGAGCAGAATCCCAAAAGTCATCGTATTATTAAATGAAAGGATGGAAGTGGGTACTTCTGGCAAATTCAAAAAATAATCCGCAGCCTTGAATCCCCCCTCTTTGGTAAAATCTCCATTAAAAGTATATGCTGAATTTAAATCAATCCCATTTTCCTTCAAAGCCATTTTACATCCTTCAAAACGTTCCCAGCCTGTACTAACGGTTAAGGAACCATTTACGACTCCAATTCGAGTGTGTCCATGCTTAATTATATATCTGGTTAACTCATATGCCCCCTGAATGTTATCTTCAACCACATAATCTAAGCCTAATGTTTCGTTATTTATTTTTCTATCTACCAGGATAATGGGAATCCCCGCACTTTTTATTTTTTTTATATAGTCCTCATTTTCACCAGACGTAGCAAGTACTAGGGCATCCACCCTTTTTTCATATAAAACTTGCAGCATTTCTCTTTCTTTTTTAGGATTTTCATCCGCACTTGCAAAAATTAAATGATAGCCATTTTTATGAACAATGTCCTCAATCCCTCTGGATACTTTCATAAAAAAGGGGTTGGAAATATCAGGAACAATAATGCCAATCGTATTCGTTTGATGTTTCTTTAAGCTCCTTGCAATGGCATTAGGCCGATAATTTAATCTTTTGGCCGTTTCCAGTACTTTTTTCTTAACCTCATCGCTTGCATAACCACTATTATTTAGTACCCTGGATACAGTTGCCGTCGAAATATTTAATTCTTTTGCGATATCCTTGATTGTTGCATTATTCAACCTAACTCACTTCCAATTTATTTTCTAGGAGAATTGCTTTTTGCAAAAAATCTATAAATATATGTAAACTTGTTAAAGAGCATTCTAATGAGCGAGTCCGAATTTAATTTGTTCGATCTTTTCCAAACGAACAGTATGAAGTTGGCCTGTAGAATCTGCCCAGTTGGCCATTTTTTCCCCTAATTCAATTGCATACACCCGATCAATAACAGTCGGATTCCCCCCGATGCATTGTCCTTCTTCAATCATAACAGAACGGAAATCTACGTTTAATTCTGCATATATATGATTCTTTATGTTTTCTTCTTTAATTGTCCCATTAAATAACAAAAGCGCATAGTTATATCCATCTTCATATTTCTCGGCTATGTTCCTTGTAATCCGGTGGAATTCGTTTTTTTTCATCGGCCAAATATTCACATTCAAGCGCTTTTGCTGCAGCTTTTATAAATACTCCAGCTTTTTCTCCAGGAATCTCAATAAGGAATAACCTTTTTTTTGATAATAGTAAGGAACCGGCTGTGTCTTTGACCTTATATATGCTTTTTACTACTTCATTTATAGCAGAATCAAACCCTAACTGATAAAGATTTGATTCCTGGGAATCAAACAGGTTTATGGGAATCAAAAGTACACGGCAAACAGATTTCTTTGTCAGCAACTCGAAATTGAATTCTGCTAACTCCTTTTCATTATAAAATACAAACAAAATATCTAGATTGTTTACCATGCTGGCCCCGTGCCTCTTCCAAGCAGAATTTGAGATTGAACAAAGCCTTTTCGCTTGTTCCTGTCCGTTAAAACTCAGGTGTTCTATATTAGCTTCTTTTTGGGCATCTTCTTGAATTCCGGTTACAACATAATCGTTTTGCCTTTCGAACCTATGAACTACTTGATCAATTGCTACATTAACGATTTGTGGAATCGTCCCTAGCTTTAGTATTCCGATTTTTTTCAAACTAGCTGCCCCCTTTTCTGCTCCCTCGATTTAGCGGGAATTTGATGATGTGTTGGAGAATGATTACCTTTTTCCAAAATTTTACATTTTATATGTAAACGATTACACATTAAATATAAACCTTATATCTGTTAATATCAACAATTACTTCACGTCTTTTTCGTAGGCTTTACTATGTCCGAACATAAGAAAACCCTCGATACCAATGGTATCAAGGGTTGGGGTTGATAGTATTAATACATGCTCAAGTACTGCTCGCGCTCCCATGGATGCACTTGCGTACGGAACATATCCCATTCGATTTCTTTCGCTTCAATGAAGTGTTCGAAAATGTGGTCTCCAAGAGCAGAAACAATTACTTCATCTCTCTTTAGTTCTTCAAGAGCTGCAGCCAATGTAGGCGGCAGATCCTTGATTCCCTCTTCCTCGCGCTCTTCTTTTGTCATCACATAGATATTGCGATCCACTGGAGCTGGAGGAGTCATTTTATTTTTGATACCGTCCAGGCCAGCTTTTAATAATACGGCCATCGCAAGGTATGGGTTCGCTGCTGGGTCAACGCTGCGCACCTCAACACGTGTACTTACTCCGCGGGAAGCAGGAATACGGATGAGAGGTGAACGGTTTTGAGCAGACCAGGCAACATAGCAAGGTGCTTCATAGCCTGGAACCAGACGCTTGTATGAGTTAACGATAGGGTTGGTCACTGCTGTAAATGCAGTTGCATGATTCACAATTCCAGCAATAAAGTGGCGGGCATCATCACTTAGCTGAAGGTCACCGGTTTCATTGAAGAATGCATTTTTGCCATCCTTGAATAGTGAAACATTGCAGTGCATTCCGGATCCGCTGACACCGAATAAAGGCTTCGGCATGAATGTCGCATGTAAACCGTGCTTGCGGGCAATTGTTTTTACAACAAGCTTGAATGTTTGAATTTGGTCACAAGCTGTTAAAGCATCAGCATATTTGAAGTCAATTTCGTGCTGCCCAGGCGCAACTTCATGGTGGGAAGCTTCAATTTCAAAGCCCATTTCTTCCAGCTCAAGTACGATATCACGGCGGCAGTTTTCCCCAAGATCAGTTGGAGCAAGGTCGAAGTATCCGCCATTGTCATTCAATTCAAGAGTTGGTTCTCCTGCTTGGTCAAGCTTAAAAAGGAAGAACTCCGGTTCAGGTCCTAAGTTAAAATCAGTATATCCAAGGTCTTCCATTTCTTTAAGGATGCGTTTTAGGTTGCTTCGCGGATCGCCAAGGAATGGAGTGCCATCCGGATTATAGATATCACAGATTAGACGTGCTACTTTACCTTTTTCCGCAGTCCAAGGGAATACTACCCAAGTATCAAGGTCTGGATATAGATTCATGTCTGATTCTTCAATGCGGACGAATCCTTCAATTGAAGATCCATCAAACATCATTTTGTTATCAAGCGCTTTTTCAAGCTGGCTAATTGGAATTTCCACGTTCTTAATTGTTCCAAGGATATCCGTAAACTGTAAACGGACAAATTTCACATTCTCCTCTTCTGCAATACGTTTAATATCTTCTTTAGTAAACTTGGCCACTGGTAGTTCCTCCCTTAAATTTACATAAGTGATTTATTTTTTGCTCTGTTGGTGCTTGCAAGAGATCCAAGACATTATCAACGAGCTTAAAAACGGAATTTTTAATGGAAAAAGCGGTGCATGTTGCCCTGACGGGATGAAGAACGATTAAAACGTCCTGCCTGCACAATTTCCTTGCGAAGAAGTTTCCGGATTTCTTCATCCGAAAGATCGCGCCTCGCTTTTTCAGATTGCTTATTCATCGTTTCAGTTAGAGCTTGCTGTTCTTTAACGAAAAATAGCTGCTTGATCCCGGCCATATTTACGCCTTGATCTATTAAATCTTTGATTTCCAAAAGGACATCGATGTCATTTAAGGAAAAAAGCCTTCTATTTCCGTCAGTTCTTGCTGGAGAAATCAATTGGTGTTCTTCATAGTAGCGAATCTGCCTGGCAGTCAGGTCAGTCAGCTGCATGACAGTACCAATTGGGAAAAGCGGCATGGAACGTCGAATCTCGCTTCCAGTCAACTATTTCTCCCCCTTTTCAATTACTTCTTGATCTTATTATATGTAATGTAAGAAAATATGTCAATCATATGTTAGGTTTTATGACATGATTTTTTCAAAAAATTTTTGCCTTTCATATTTTCATATAATTCTCAGTTAAGCAAAAGAAAGGGACAACTGACTAAGCAGCTGTCCCTCTTATATTTACCTAATTTATTTGAACTAAACCCTTTTCCAGCAATTGGTTTAGCGCAATGCATACAGCCATTTTTACATGCGAATAAGTAAGACCGCCCTGTACATAGGCTACGTAGGGAGGCCTGATCGGACCGTCTGCAGTCAGCTCAATGCTTGCACCCTGGATAAAAGTGCCGGCTGCCATGATGACATCATCTTCATATCCCGGCATGTATGCAGGGTAGGCTGTTACATGGGAATTAACCGGTGATGCAAACTGAATCGCCTGGCAAAAGGCAACCATTTTTTCTTTATCATCGAATTGGACAGATTGGATTAAATCAGTTCTTTTACGGTCCCATTTTGGATTGGAGTTCATTCCAAGCTTTTCAAGCAGAGCTGCTGTAAAAACCGCCCCTTTCAGTGCCTGGCCGACAACGTGCGGAGCAAGAAAAAAGCCCTGATACATTTCCTGAAGGCTATATAGGGACGCACCCGCTTCTGCACCAATTCCCGGGGAAGTCATCCTGTAAGAGCAGGCTTCCACCCATTTTTTCCTTCCGACAATATATCCGCCAGTCTTTGCAATGCCGCCGCCAGGATTCTTAATCAGCGACCCGGCCATCAAATCTGCCCCAACATGGCACGGCTCTCTGTCCTCTACAAACTCCCCATAACAATTGTCAACAAAAATAACCGCATCCGGCTTAATTTCCTTTACAAACTTAATCATTTCTTCAATTTGTTCAATTGTGAAAGATGGTCTTGTTGCGTATCCTTTAGAGCGCTGAATGCCGATCATTTTCGTGCTGGGCTTGATGGCTTTTTCAATTGCAGGATAATTTATGCCCCCATCTTCATTCAGCGGGATGCTATTGTATCCAATCCCGAACTCTTTCAGCGAGCCGTTGCCTGTTCCCCGAATTCCCACGATTTCTTCAAGTGTGTCATACGGCTTGCCTGTTATGTACAGCAATTCATCACCCGGCCGCAATACGCCAAAGAGTGCAATGGAAATGGCATGGGTGCCTGATATAATCTGAGGGCGCACTAATCCGGCCTCACCGCCGAATACTTCTGCATATATGTTTTCCAATGTATCCCTGCCGATGTCATCATAACCGTAGCCGGTTGATGGCATAAAATGAGAATCGCTGACTTTGAAATTTTGAAAGCTCTTCAATACCCGGAATTGGTTCTCATCAATCCGCTCTTCAATGTTCTTAAATACCCCTGAAATTTGCTGCTCCACTTCTTTTACTATCGGCTGCAGCTTTTCTCCTTGTGATAACTGTTGAAACATGTTGTTCTCCTAACTATACAGTATATTTCGTTAAAGGCCCTGAAATTTGATGGTCTTCGAGATAATAACCCTTGCATATATAGAGTTCTTTGTCTTCATTAAAAGTTAATTCCCTCAGGATGGTTTCATTCTTAAGCTGTGACAGCAGTTTTCCTTCTGTCGACGGCACTTCAACATGGTAAGGCTTCATCATCCCCAGGATTATCTGCTCAATTTTCCTTTTCAGCTCATTTCGGTCATTTTCTTCAAAAGCGCTGATCTGAATCGTTTCTGTCCTGGCGGTCGGGACAAAATCAGGATGCCTAAGATCTCTCTTATTATATACCGTCAGCTGCGGTATTTTATCGTTTTCCAAATCTTCTATTAGTTTATTGACTGTCTGCTCATGCTGGTAATAATCCGGATTGGACATATCGACTACATGGAGAAGGAGATCTGCTTCCTTTACTTCTTCCAGGGTGGACCGGAAAGCCGCAATCAATGTAGTCGGCAAATCCTGAATAAATCCGACTGTATCAGTCACAAGTGTAATGAACCCGCTTGGCAAAATCAGCTTGCGGGTCATTGGGTCAAGTGTGGCAAACAGTTGATTCTCTTCATAAGAGTCAGCTTCAGACAACCTGTTGAAAATTGTGGACTTCCCAGCGTTTGTATAGCCGACAAGTGCAATTTGGAATGCTTTGTTTTTCTTTCTCCGTTCACGGTATCTATCCCGGTGCTGCACGATAACGGAAAGCTGGGTCTTAATATCATCAATACGGCGGCGGATATGCCGGCGGTCTGATTCCAGCTTGGTCTCACCCGGTCCCCTTGTTCCAATTCCCCCTCCAAGTCTTGAAAGCTGGATACCCTGACCTGAAAGGCGGGGCAGCAAATACTGCAATTGGGCTAATTCAACCTGCAGTTTCCCTTCTTTAGAGCGCGCCCTCTGAGCAAAAATATCTAATATCAGCTGTGTCCGGTCAATGATCCGTGCATCCAGCTCTGCAGATAGGTTTCTAACCTGGCTTGGTGAAAGCTCATCGTTAAAAATGATAAGATCTGCTTCCATTTCTTCCTGAAGAGCAGCCAGTTCCTCCACTTTTCCTTTTCCTATATATGTAGATGGATGAACCCGGTCCCTTTTTTGCGTAACCATAGCTAAAACTTTACCATTGGCAGTCTCGGTTAAGGATTCCAATTCTTCCATTGAATATTCAAACCGCTGATCATCTTCTTCAGTATGACAGCCGACAAGAATGACTTTTTCATAATCTGGCTTATTTTCCAACCAGCATCCCTCTTTCAAATTCTTATTTTAATTGATCATATCAAAAAACATGGTCAAATACTAATTTTCTCCGCTAGCCAAAGGCTTTGAACCTTTCAATTAAAATGCAAAAAAAGGTTGTAATTCTTCTTTTCCATGTTAAAATCATATTGTTTGGAAAGAATTGACGTTTGTAATTAATTTGGACAAAAATAGATTTAGAGATTTGCATCATGAGGAGAAATGGCATATGACATGGGAAGTTTTAAGTATGATTGGCACTATTGCCTTTGCTGTCAGCGGTGCAATTGTAGCCATGGAAGAAGAATATGACATTCTGGGCGTTTATATACTCGGGATTGTTACTGCTTTTGGCGGCGGGGCCATCCGAAACCTGCTAATAGGCGTTCCTGTCTCCGCCCTTTGGGAACAGGGGTTATTTTTCCAAATTGCCCTTCTATCCATCACAGCAGTAATGCTGTTCCCTAACAACCTGCTCAAACACTGGCAAAAATGGGGCAATTTCACTGACGCAATCGGGTTATCCGCGTTTGCCATCCAAGGAGCCCTTTACGCAACGGAAATGAATCATCCTTTAAGCGCTGTTATTGTAGCAGCTGTATTGACCGGAAGCGGCGGGGGAATAGTCCGCGATCTTCTTGCAAGAAGAAAACCGCTGGTATTGCGATCTGAAATTTATGCTGTCTGGGCAATCCTTTGCGGTTTCGCAGTAGGACTCGACATCGCTTCAGAGCCGTTTGAACTTTATACTTTGTTTATTATCATTACCGCTTTGCGGGTTTTATCTTACACATATAATTGGAAGCTGCCCGTTAAGAGACTGGGGACAAAGGCATCGGCGTAAGCCGGTGCTTTTCATATTGAAGAAGGCTATCTCTTAATTAAAAAGACCTGCTCAATCCTGAGCAGGCCACTTATTATTGCTTTACATTCGCCATAATCGTGTTAGGATCAAAGCCAATGACCCATTTTCCATTCACATAAACTTGAGGCACTCCCATTTGTCCGGTGGTTTCAACCAGTTTTTGTGCCTCCCTCTGGTCATTTTGGACATTAACCTCTTTATACTCCAGCCCCTGCTGATCCAGGAAATTCTTAACCATCGTACAGTACGGACAAGTATTCGTAGTATAAACCGTAATTTCATTCATTTTACATTCCTCCTCCAGTAAAAAACAATGCCAATGTGTCTTGACACTGCCTTTTAATTACAATATCCCCTTAATCGGTTTCTTGAAACACCAAATCATTGCTCCTGATGGTCATTAAATCATGTTTGTCATAGCTATTTTGCAGTAACAGGCGCATGGCCTGTGCCCTGATAGATTTTTCAAGGATGTTTCTGATATAACGCCCGTTCGAAAAGCTGTTTGGGCTTAAATTGTTTTTTACAAAGTGCAAGTGCTCCCTCAGCTTCTTTTCGGATTCGTGACTTAAAGTATACTCCCTTTCCTTTAGCATCCTCTGACCAATTTCCATCAGCTGCTCTATCGAGTAATCAGGGAAGTCAATAACAAGGGGAAAACGGGAATGAAGCCCCGGGTTCAAGGTCAGGAAATGATTCATTTCTCTGGAATAGCCTGCAAGAATCAGTATAAATTCATGCTGCCGATCCTCCATATGCTTGACGAGAGTGTCAATGGCTTCCTTTCCAAAATCTTTCTCTCCCCCTCTGCCTAACGAGTATGCTTCGTCGATAAACAGAATTCCGCCTATCGCTTTTTTAACCAGATCCCTTGTTTTTTGGGCTGTATGTCCAATGTATTCACCGACAAGGTCGGCCCGCTCCGCTTCAATCAAATGTCCTTTTGACAGCACATTCATTTTTTGAAAAAGCTTGCCTATTAAACGGGCAACAGTTGTTTTACCTGTACCGGGATTCCCTTTGAACATCATATGCAATGCTTGCTTTCCAGCTTTGAGGCCGGCCTCTTCCCGCTTCTTATTCACATAAATCCAGGCATAAATCTCCTTGATCATTTTCTTCATTTCTTCCATTCCCACAAGAGCGCCAAGTTCTTCTTCAATTTCTTTGAGAGCTGTATGCTCAGCCGGAATGACTTTTGGAGCCGCTTGGGATTCGGGAAGCTCTTTTGTGTATGTTTTACGCTTTTGTGAATTGAGAACGATGCTGATCTGTCCGTTATTTTTCAAGCGAATCGGCTGGTCCAAAAGCTATCACCTCACATTCTTAGCACAGTATACGCACAGAAGTATTTGTTGTGACAAAAGCCTATATGATCCCCGAGTATACGGTAATTAGGCTAAAATGCGACAAAGTCCCGCCCTTTTCAACAAGAATCAATGCAGGAGTGTCAGTTCATGCGGTTTCCCGAGAAATAACGGGTTTTTCTCCGCTTTTGGAGTATGCGGAGAACAGGCATTTACAGCCAGTACATGGGGAACAAGCCCGCCAATTGTCTTCCCCTCATATCCGCATAAATTCTCATATCTATATGTATTCAGCCATCATCCATTTCATTAAAAATATTTGTCTTTGCATAATCGAGTAGGAGGGGGTGACTAACCCCCGACCTCTCACACCACCGTACGTACCGTTCGGTATACGGCGGTTCATTTAAGTTTGACGCAGAAATTCATA
>NZ_VCRN01000080.1 GCF_009849585.1 Bacillus sp. ZZV12-4809 | reverse complement strand
TTCCTTCTGAATCAAATCATATTTAGCCAGAAGAGTTTTCAGCTCCATTTTTGCCATCTCAGAGCCTTGGCGAAGTCCGATGGACTGACTCGCTGCTTGCTTTAATTCCTGAATCTTATTAGCACCTACACTTCTTTTTACGGATTTTCTTAAATGGATAAGCAATTCATCTTCTGTGAAATTGGCTATTTCATGCGGTAGAGCATAAAGCCGTAAGAATTGTAATGCAGCCTTGCCCTCCCACTTCTTAAAGACCTTAAGAAATTCCGGAAAATACCGGTCAATCCAGTTATGCACCTGACCCTGGACCGTTTGAAGGTCCTCGGTTAAAAGATCGCGAATTTTCTTTGCCACACGGAGTTCGGCATAAACACCTTGCGGTATAGTAGGTTCGGCGTATCTTCCGTCCTTGACCAGTTGAGCAATGACCTTGGCATCTTTTACATCATTTTTAGTTGGAGAATTATCATCAAGTTCCTTGCTTTTCTTTACGTGCAAGGGATTTACAGCTACAAACTTA
>NZ_VCRN01000014.1 GCF_009849585.1 Bacillus sp. ZZV12-4809 | reverse complement strand
AAAGGTATTTGGAGGGTTATTTGGCGTGCCTTCCAAAGTATAACACGGAAGAAAAAAATTTTTAATAAGAAGTTCTTGACTCCTATTAGCTGGTTTAGTAAAACAATGAAGAGCAAAAAAGAGCAGAATTATGCAAGTTTTTATACACTACTTGTATTTTTCGGCTCTTTTATTTACGTCCATAAAATAGCTTTTATTACTCAAGAGAACATTTTATTCTTAATCTAATTTCCAATTAATTGTGTCACTTAAAGGAGCAAAAACTGTTTCATTTTACTTGACGGTCACACCATGTTGTTTTCACCTCGTGTCATTTATTTATTTATTAATTTCCTATATTTTTCGATAACAAATTTAACCAAATTTATAATAAAATAATAATTATGAAAAAAGAGGTGTTAATTTTGGGAGAAAATTTAAAATTAAAAGATTTGATAGCTGCCAATAAAAATGTTCAAGAAAATATAGGAGATCAATTAAAGGAAATAAGTGAGAAACTTAGTGCAATTAGTCTTAATATTTCACCGCCTAAAATAGACCCAGAATTATTCCAAATGTTTAAGAAAATAGGTGATACATATAAAGAAACAACAATAGATTTACAAGCTACACTTAAAAATATAATGACTCCGGTTTCCCTTTCATTGCCTTTGGTAACTGCGCGATTACAACAAGCCATTAGTTCCATTGACTGGAGCGGATTAAGAGAAGGTTTGAAAGTTAGACTAGCGACATTTGAGACACAAATGGAAAAATTCGATCAAGAGTTATGGGCGATAGATAGTAACATTTTCGATTCTTTTGAAATAGATGACGATATCGATCTTCCATCTTGTATGGATATTGAGCAGCATGTAGAGAAAATGCTGGATAAATATATGGATAATTTTAGAAAAGAAGAAATGTATACTAATTATGTTACAATCCTTGAACAGTCTTATGAGGCTTACCAATTGAAACAATATGCTCTTGCTTCTTTTCCTTTATTTGCTGTAATCGAAGGCATTATGTCTACAACATTTCATGGGTATGAAATTGATGTAGAAATTAAACCAAAATTAAGGAATAAGAAAAACCAATTATACGTTAAGCTTTCAGACTATGTGGAAAGTACAGAAGATGAATTAGCAATTAACTTACTATTTTTTCGAAGAGTATTTTATGTATACGAGGAACTTTTTAAACCTTCTTGGGACAAACACCCGGAACAAATTAATCGTAATTGGATGATGCATGGCTCTTATAATTATGATCGAATTTCAAAAAAAGATGTTCTTCGACTTTTCCAATTAATAAAGGCAGCTGAAGTGGTTAAATACATTTCTTTTGAAAAAGATACTAAATTAAGTTCGTTAAAAGCACAGTAAAATCCGATGGGTTATTAAAAATTTTCGAATAATAAAATGGTCATTAGCCTCTTAGGTTAGTGACTTTTTTACTTACCAACAAATTTTATATCATTCCATTTTTTTCTTGTTTATCTGGAATCTTTTTGAAAATAATCTATTCAAATAACTTGTTTAATCTATTAACTACATTTTTATTATGAACAAAATCAACATACTCACGAATAGCATGTATTACCTTATTCTTATCATGAGCTTTTTCATCGATCTCAACCAATTTGACAACAATATCTTGAAATTGTTCTAGAACAAGGGTTAATTTTCTTAAATCTTCGGATTCCATTGCTTCAAATTGTTTTAGCAAATTATTAATGTACATTTTTTTAAGCTCTTCATTATTTATTTTTTCATTAAGTTCTTCAGCAGTTAATTCTTTTAATCCAAAAATGGCTTTGTACTTATTTTCAAACATCAAAATCCTAAATAATTTTTCTAAAACTGTTGAAGATGGGACTTTGTATGTTCCTTTTTCAAGCTGTGAAATATAACCTGGACTAACCCCTATTTCTCTTGCCAATTCCCTAACTCCAATATTCTTTTCGGTTCTTCTCTGTCTTACTAATTGTCCAATGATAACCGGATTGATATCCATTTTAATTAACTCCTTGTTTATTGATTATTATCATTATAACCCCCTAAGTATACAATATACAAAAATTGCCATAATAAGGTTAAATAATAAACAATAAAAAAAACAGTATACAGAACATAGGACATTTTCAATAAAGCATACGATTTAGTAAGGCGGCATCTAGATAAAGCAAGGGGGATTGGGATGGAAAGCGAAAAACTTGATGTTACTCATGAAAATGACACCCAATCAATCGGGAAACTGCAGCTGGGAGATAAGGAATATTCAGTCCATGACGAACACGACAAGATTGTTTTTAAAGATAATTCAAGTGAAGGTGTGAAGGTGGACTTTTCTTTTAGCAAAGATAAACAAAAAAATAAGCTTGCAAAAGACGGCTGGCGTGAATTTTGGTCGGAATTGTATAGGTAAACAATTCCGGTCCTTTTTTGGTGTATTTTGTTATATAATTAACGCGTCATATAACGGAGAAAATGTAGGTGAAACAATTGAAAAAAAGAGTATGGAATTTGTACCGTGTCTCGACAAAAAAACAAGTAAACGTAGATGATGATATTCCAAGTCAGCGTAAAGCCTGTCATCGTTTTGTTGACTCGAAACCGGACTGGGAGATTACCAATGAATTATATGAAAAGGGAATTTCCGGCTGGAAGAAAAAAGCAGACGAGCGGGATGAGGTAGTCGAAATAAAAGAAGCTGCCATAAATAAAGAGTTTGATGTGTTGTTAGTTTTCATGGATGACCGGATTGGAAGAAGAGATGAAGAGACTCCGTTTGTGGTTGAGTTTTTAATAAATCAAGGAATTGAAGTATGGTCGGTAAAAGATGGGCAAATAAAAATTGATCAGCATATCGATAAACTTATCAATTACATACGATTTTGGAAAGCAGCCGGGGAAAGTGAAAATACTTCAAGTCGTGTGAAGGAATATAAAGCAAATTATGCGGAAGAAGGTTATTTTCAAGGTGGACCAGCTACATACGGCTATAAACTTGTCATATCAGACATACCACATTTAAAGAAAAAAGATGTGTTTTATAAAAAAGAAGTGCCTGATGAATACGAATCTGAAATTGTAAAAATGATTTATGATTTATATGTTAATCGGCATTATGGTTTTAGAAAAATAGTTGATTATTTAAATTCAAATGGATATAGAAGTAGAGAGAATAATTTATTTGGAGTAAGCACTGTCCAGCGTATGCTCCAAAATCCAATTTACATTGGAAAGAAAAAATACAAAAGTTTTAGAGGCAAAGATGGCGATACCATGCCATATAAAGAAGAACTGAGGATTATATCAGATGAATTGTTTGAAGCAGCCCAAAATCTTAGGAAAAAGAGAAGTGATGCTCTTAAAACAGATGAAAAAAAAGGAGTTCCAATGAGTGGTCAACTGATGTTTTCGGGTCTTGCATTCTGCGAAGTTTGCCAGTCGAGACTCCAAGGAAGTTACAACTATCGAGAAACGAAGAAAAAGAAAAACCCGGATGAAGTTTATAAGAGAGTAGAATACCGTTACAGATGTCCTGCAAACAAAGGAACTTTTAATCATGAACAAAACATCTGGGGGGCAAGGAAATACGATAAAATCATTATTAATCAAATAAAGGAAATCATACGTAATATGGATCTCTCCATTTTTATTGATAAATCTATAGATAAGAAAAAAAAGGGGTTATCTATCAAAGAAATGCAACTTAAAAATATTAATAAAGAACGGGATGATTATAAAAAACAATTGGATAAATTAAATAGTGAAATTGCAAAGTCTCTTTTTGGAGAAAGTTCTTTTACGCCCGATCAATTATCAACAGCAATTCGCGGAATTCAAGATAAATTTGATGAAGCAAGTGAAATGATAGATTATATTGAAAAGGAACTTAGTCAAGAAAAAGAAAATTACTCAGATGTTCGTAATATGGTAGAAGAGTTAAAAAATTGGGAAGAAAAATTTGATGCTGCAGATAACGATTTGAAAAAAGTAATGCTTTCGCGAGTAATTAACAAAGTGTATTTTGGACGGGACCGTGTGAATATAGAATTTAACGATTATATAGAAGATGTTTTAAGCTTAATCGAGAAAAGCTGATTTTAAAGGCTTTTCTCTTTATTATATACGGTGTATTTTGTGCTCTGAAGCAAAACCAATGCAGGTTGCAATGACATCCATGAAAATTGGAATTGTAGCGTTTATCATTCCTTTTGTATTCGTCTATGGCCCAGCTATTTTATTACAAGGCACACCGACTCAAATTATTGTTTCTACATTGACTGCATTAATCGGGGCATTCGTACTAGCATCCGGCGTAGAAGGATGGTTTATAGGTAAGAAAGCAAATGTTTTGGTGAGAATTTTACTTATTGCCGCCTCCTTAACACTTATTGTTCCAGGGTTAATAACAGATACCATTGGATTAGGGTTAATTTTAGCTAGTATAATGGTTCAATTGTACTTTAGTTCCAAAAAAGTAGATCAAAATGTAACAAAAAAAATAAATGAAATAGAGGGATAAAATATGAAATTTACTATTATTGGAGCGGGAAATGGCGGACAAAGTATGGCGGCGCATCTTACACATCTAAATCATGAAGTTGCATTATATGATATTCAAACTGAATTAATTGCTAAAATTAAAGAAAATGGTGGTATTAAGGCAGAGGGTGTATTTGAAGGGTTTGCCTCTGTAACTGCAACAACAGATTTGGAATATGCTATGAGTGACTCCGAGATAATCATGGTGACAACTACTGGTACTGCACACAAGAGTGTTGCTCGTTCGATTGCACCGTATCTGAAAGACGATCAGATTATCATGATATTCCCTGGCTATTGGGGAGCTCTTGAGTTTAGAAATATATTTAACGAAGTCGGAATGAATAAAAAAGTTTATGTTGCAGAAACTGAATCCCTTATTTATACTTGCCGCTATATTGAACCAGGACATGTTCGTATCAGAAAGATAAAGGAAAATTTAGAGTTTGCCACTCTTCCAGCAACTGACGCTTCCATTGTACAGGAAAGACTAAAAGAAGTTTATCCGCAATTAGTTGCAACGGACAGTGTACTAACTACTACCTTAAACAACGTGAATCCTCAATTTCATGTACCTATATTATTATTAAATACTGGCAGAATAGAATCAGAGGGAGATTTCTTCTTTTACCCAGATGGTGCCACCCCTTCTGTTGTAAATGTGATTGAAGCAATTGAAAATGAACGATTAGAAATCGGCAGAAAATTAAATATAAATCTATCTACCTGTCCAGAACTTCTTAACAGATTCTATGATGTGGTTGAAGATAATATATACGATGCAATTCAAAACAATCCAGCTTATAAGACTGGTAAAGCACCAACAACGGTAAATTACCGGTATATTTATGAAGATATTCCTTATGGGTTACATCCATTTGTAAAGCTAGGTGAAAAATTAGGTGTTGAAACTCCTGCATCCAATTTACTTATTGATTTGGCATCCTTAATTAGAAAAGAAGATTTGCGAGCAAATGCCTTAGAATTAACTGATTTAGGTTTAAACAATAAAACACCAGAAGAAATCGTTGAATATCTGAAAGGAAATAAGAAGGCATATAATTAAATTACTGAATATTAAGTAAACAATTCTTGTAACTTAGTTACAAATGAAAGACCAAATCTACTAATGATTTGGTCTTTTATAATTTCACAATTTTACTGGAATAGGTGTTTTACTTATGTTCACTAATCTTCAACAAAATTTTCGATAACCGGGCGCGTTGTTGAGCGGCACAGGCAGGAAGTGATCATCTTTTTTAAGTCAAAAACAAAAAGTCTAATTCTCTTAAGAGAAGAGCTTTTCTTATGTTGTAAAATTTGTAAAAAGGAATAACTTATCCTACAATGATAGTCTGAACTATAAAACTGTAAGCGATTAATATAAGTTAAAACAAGCAACGCATCCCATATTATATGAAGGAGCAAAAGATGATGAAAGAAAGGCAAAGTAAGAGCGGCAGTGTCGAAAAGGCACTTTCAATAATAGAACTTTTTTCTATGAAGACCCCTTCTCTAACTCTGGATGCTATTGCTGAAAGATCCGGGTTCCCAAAGCCTACTGTTTTTAGAATGCTATGCTCTCTGGAGAAGTTTGGTTATGTGAAGCGAGTTACATTAGAAGGACAAATGAGATTTAAACTAGGAATGACCTTTATGGAAAAAAGCCAAATAGTTACAAGCGATTTTGATATTCGGGAGTACGCCAAGAGTGAATTACTTGAACTAAGAAATAAAACTGGACTGTCCGTTCAGCTGGCGGTCAGGGATGGAGACCATGCTGTATATATAGAACAGTTTGAGTCACTTAATCCAATAAGAGTTTATCCTCAAGTAGGCAGGCGAGTACCTCTTTACGCAGCTGCATGTCCAAGGATTTTACTCGCATATTTGCCAGAAGACGAACAGGATTATATTCTGAGTAATTACGAGTATACTTCATTTACTTCTAAAACAAAGATCAACTATGATTCTATAAAAAAAGAGTTGAATGAAATAAAAGCAAAAGGATACTCACTTAGCCATGGGGAACTTTATGAAGGCACTACTGCTATAGCGGTTCCTGTATTTGGAAGGTTAAAAGAGGTATTAGGAGCTATCAGCATGATTGGTATGTCTCAAGATTTTGAGCCCGATCATGTGGAAAAATATATAGCGTTGCTAAAAGAAACAGCTAATAAAATTGAACATAATTTATAGACACTTCTAATTGAATAGAAGTGTTTTTTTAATTTTTTCATTATTTTGAAGGATTGAGGTTGTTTTTGTCGAAACTATTTTAAAAATGAAATGTATATTCCAATAATTGAAACGGAGGGATGCAAATGCAGCCAAATAAGGTAATTAGCAGAAATGAACTGAATGGAAAAGGACACGGACAGCTTCATAGGAGCCTGGGTTTTGTGGATTTATGGAGTGTGGGTGTTGGAGCCCTCATAGGGGGAGGAATCTTTACAGTAATTGCCCCAGCAGTTGCGCAAGCAGGACCAGCCTTGTTTGTTGCTTTTTTAATTGCCGGTATTATTGCCATATTGTCTAGCATGAGTTATTCAGAACTTGCCTCGATATGGCCATATGAAGGAGCATCATATGCATATTCAAAATTCGCTTTTTCGCCAATCCATAAAGACTTGGGGAGGTTAATGGCTCTTTGGTGTTCAGGCTTATATTTTCTTTCCTTTGCCTTTGCTGCTGGAGCCGTAAACTTAGGATTTGCAGGATATTTTAATTATATATTTCCATCCTTGCCGGCAACTGTAGTGGCACCGCTCATTTCTATCTTAATCACTGGATTGCTACTAGTAGGTATAAATGCAACTGGCAAGATAAACACAATCTTCTCAGTTATTCAGGTTATCGCTTTATTTGCAATTGCTATTATTTCAATTGCTTCTAACCCAGCGGGGCCTTTTCTGCAAAGTGATTTTCTTCCCAATGGATGGACCGGAGTCTTTGCTGCTACAGCATTGATTGCTTTTGGACAAATGCAGGTTGAGGCAGTTCTGACATTAGGAGAAGAAGCTAAAAACCCTAGAAGGAATTTGCCATTAGCTCAGGTTTCTGCCCTGGTTACAGTAGTTATTTTATATTGCTTAACTGGTTATGGGGTGGTTTCCGCAGCGGATATCACTGCTCTTGCGGAATCTAAAGCACCTCTATCTTTAGCTGTTGAGAATGTGCTTCCTGGTCTTGGTGCTGTTCTGATTGCCATCGCAGCTTTAACAGCAACCGGAACTTCAACAATCGGATGCTTACTGGGCTCATCAAGAATGCTATTTGCTGCAGCAAGAGAAAATGCTGTTCCTGCTGTTTTTGGGAAAATTAGCAGCAAAACGAAAGTTCCAGTCTACGCAACAGTTTTTACTGGAATCATTGCACTTGGAGCAACTCTAATGAGTACTTTTGGCTATGGGAAAGCTATTTCGATTGCTGTTGGGGCAGCCGTATTTTCTAACTGGCTGATGATGGGTTTGATGAATATTGCTCTCATTGTCGTAAGGATCATGCGGCCGGAAATTAAGGCAGAATTCCGCTTTCCTTTCAACATAAAAAATATACCGGTACTTGCAGTCATCGCGGCGATTGCCTCCTTTTGGATACTGACTTATATAGAGACCATACCTTTATTGATAGGAATAGGGTGGATTAGGAACTACCTGGATGAAGAAGACTTAAATAGGTTATCAGAATAATCGAATGAAAGGATGAGAGAATTGAAAAGTATATGGCTTCAAGAAAACAAATGGGAAGATGTAGAGGCGTATTTACAATCAAATAAAACAATAATTGTCCCTGTGGGCAGTGTTGAACAGCATGGGAAACATTTGCCGCTTGGTACAGATTCCTTGGTAGCTATAAAGGTGGCAGAAGAAGCTGGCAAACGCACAGAAACGTTGGTGGCTCCTCCGAACTGGACAGGCTGGGCCCCTCATCATATGGCATATCCAGGAACAATAACATTAAGACCGGAAACGTTAACGAACTTGATGTATGATGTTTGTAAAAGCTTAATCTATCATGGATTCGAAAAGATTATCATCGTAAATGGACATCGAGAGGCAAATTTGCCCCCATTAAAGATTGCCATTACTAAGCTTCGCAACGAGACAGGGGCTTTTTTATCAATTGCAGATCCATTTTATATAGCTGACCAGGTAGCCAGAAAAGTAAAAAAATCAGAACCTGGAGGTGTTGGTCACGCTGCTGAAATGGAAACTTCCCATATGTTGTTTCTTCATCCGGAGCTTTGTGAAATGGATAAAGCAGTAAAAAATATTAAAGAGAATCATCGATTCCTACAGCACGATCCATTTGTTGAGGGAGACCGAATCTTTGTTCCAAGTGATGTGGGTATATACAGAGAGGGGTCACTTAATGTTGGAGTAGTAGGAGACCCAACAGTATCAACTAAAGAAAATGGGGAAGCTTATCACCAAGAATTGATTGCAAATATGATCGATTTTATTGAATACTGTAAGAACGATTTAAAGGTTGAGATTAGAAAAAGGGAAATTCCATTATAATTTATTGAAAAAAGGAGTCAGTAAAGAGCTGACTCCTTTTTTTCTTAAATTAAAATAATCTGAGTTTCACCCAATTTAAGTGAGATAGCGTTAGTTTTAAGGTGGAAATTTGTCGAATTTTTTCGCAAAGATAATAAAAGAAAATTAGTGCTATTGCTATATTATCTATAAAGACAAAAAAAGTGAAAGGATGAAAATTATGAAAAAAGATATCACAAAAATTGTTATTAAAGGTAAGGACATTAATTTTTCACGAGCGGTTCTCCATGTGGGAAATAATAATGGAATTACTTATATGTTGACTGTTTTCAATCCAAAGGGACTTAACGACTTTTACCAAAATGATGACATATCCATTGTTACAAGGGAAGGTGAGGAAAGAAATATTGTTGGTACATTGGGAATGGGAGATGAATCTAAAGCTTTATTTTATATAAGCGGAGAGCCTTTTCCTGTTACTGAGGTTGAACTTAGAAATTATTATTAAAATTGAAGATGGGGCAATGTTCGATTTAGGTCATTGCCCCATCGGACCTTTTATCAGCTTCGGAAGAAAAGCATACCTTGATAAAAAATGAAGCTGGTTTTATGCCCGCATCGGTTACAAAGAGTATACCGGATATAGTAATCATGCCGGACTTCTTCATTTACAATTTGAGGGTTGCAGTGACAGATTCTTAGCTTATTGAACATATAATCATTCCTTATCTGTAGGTTAAGATTATGTAATCCATTTACTAGTAACTTTGTCAATACCCAGATAAAAAAAGAAAAAATAAGTTTGACTTTGGAAGTTTAAGAGCAACGAACCGGGATATAAGTGGCTTAATTTCCTAATGCATATTATAAGAATTTATAAATAATTGTCTTATACTGCTAAACTAAAATTGAAACTGTCGTCTTATGGAATGGTATGCAATGCAGTTTGTCCTAACCAATTTATCCTTGATATCCTCGAGAAAGTCGAAGTGGAATGGAATAGGTATTGGAAGGGATATTATTAAAAACCAAACTAAAGGATGCATAAACCTCTATCCTTAAACATTTCTACTTAAAAATCCGATACAAGACATGGGTGATTATATGTATGGCAGCTTAGGAGCAAACTTAAGAATTCAGCGATTTAAGAAAAACCTTACACAAGAAGAAGTGGCAAAAGCTATTGGCACATCTCATAGCATGATAGGTAGGTATGAAAGAAACAAAACACGGCCAAGGAAAGACAAGCTGCAAAAATTAGCAGATTTCTATGGAGTAGATATAGAAGAATTCACCAAGAGATAAGTCTCGCAAGTTTAAAAATGACAATAAGATCGTAGTTAATATAAAGGTGTTGATAATATGGGTGTTAGTCTTAAAAAGGTTTGTGTTCACAATGGTCATGTATTTGAAATTCCCAAGAAAGATTATTCTGAAATTAGAAGGCCGGAGTTTGCCAAACAAGATATTTTAATGATGGATATGGCTTGCGAAACGAAAAATAGAAAACCCATACGAATTTTAAGGATTGTTTTTGATACTCTTGCATTTGATGATAATGGAGTTTACAGAACACAAGATGCAATCTTAACCGATGAGTTTTATGTTCAGTTTTCATATGCAATGTATAATAGTAATATAGATGAGAGACCACTTCCGCTACCAAGAGCGCCAATTAATCCATCTAAAGACGATATAAATGTCTTGAAAATGTATATTACTAAAAAATATCCAACAATTTCAGATGTTTTTCCTGAATGGGTGGACTACTCAATAAAAAAAAGTAAAGAACTCTATCAAGAGAACATTAACAAATTTAAGGTTTCACACAAAAATTCTTTAGGTAAATGAACAAACTTAAAAATGTAAAAGGTTAACCATCCAATTGGTTAACCTTAAAGTTTTATATTAGTCAAATCCATGCTCTAACTATATTATTTTTACTTAATCATCTTAAATTTAATCACTTTGGACTCCTCAACCCAACCTATCTCTCCGCAAGACTCTCCAGTATCCACTTCAACCTTTATCCAATTATTTTTTCGTTCTATTATTGTTAAAACTGATACAGTTGATACCTTTCCTCCAGGCACAACAGGCGAAGTCTTGGATGTTCCCTGTCTTAAAAAAGATTCATTCCGTAAAAATGCCACTTGATCAACCGGATTAACCTTTATATACTTTGTAATCACTTTTCTCGTATCTTTTACTATCATTGAATCTTGCATCGTATCTGCAATAAGAGCTTTTACTTCTGCATTATATTGTCCAGTTAAAAATGTTAACGAAAAAGCAAACATGATTTCAAGGATGACCCTTGCTGCATCGTTAACATATTCAGCGTAAAGATAATATATAAAAGCCGGAAGAGAAAATGCCCGAGCTTTAGTTAGTGATTTTTCAAATAATCTTTTAAGATCCTCCTCCGTCATATCAATTAACTTTTTCTGACCAGGAGCGACAGTTCCGTTTACTTGAAGGACTACATCTTGGAAAGAAGGAGAAAGAGATTCTTGCCCTCCAGAAGAACAATCATCTTCTAAATCTTCAAAACCACTTAAATCAATATCCCTAACATTATAGTCTTTGAATATTGATGACAAAGATGAAGTGATTTCTGCTATATTAGCTACCTCTGTGTAAATAGGTCTTATCCAGTTATTAGAATTAAATTCTTCATAAGCTTTTATTAACTCCTGTGTTTTATCTGCCAATTGAAATACAGGAGACATACTCTGCCACAATAGCCTTTGCTCTTTTTGAACTTCTAAAAGACTTGATGTCAATTGGCTAAAAACGTTTACCTGCAAAGGTTTTATAGATGCTTGTATTTCAGAAAGAGTCTTTAAATATCCACTAGTTGATAGGCCATCTATTATCGAGGAAGTGGCCTCTATAAGTCTACTATGGATATTTAAAGAGGTAAGAGGTCGCATGCTTTCTGCCACCTGCTCTAACTGAGAAAGTGTAGAAGACCAATTTATGATTTCAGACTCAGGTTGTGTAGGCACATCAATTTCCCTCATGACATCATCCCCTTAAAAGAATCAAAATAAAAATGCAGGTTTAATTCATCTCTAATATAAGCTAACAGACTGTATATCTTTTTAATACTCTAGAAAGGTTTTAAATTTAAATATTTGAAAACCCCATTACCATATGAGCCTATAAATTTTAAAATAAAGTTGTTCTTATTATATTTGTACACTCCATATATTTTTCATTTAATAAATCTGGGCGCTTTATTCCACCATATTTATCGTAATAGTAATTACGATAAGGAATAAAATCATCCAATACTTTTTTATTCTTAATAAACTTATAGACGGTAATATCATGATGACTAATTAAATATGCTAACAACTCTAGATCATAAAGGCCAATATAATCTATTTCTTTTATATGTGGATGCAAATTACCTTTTAAGTCAGCTATTAAATCATTAAACTTTGGAATTTTAGGAAAAGATTGAAGAGATACTGATAAAATAATCACCTTATTCACATTTTTAAATATTGAAGGTTTTTTACTAAGGATATTGGTATAAGCTTTGTTTGCTTGCTTAATCGGTTCGATTGCGTATTTTTCAAAATCTTTTTTACTGAATTCTGGCTCTGCAGAAATTTTTGTTTCTTTCCTAATACGACCACCTTTACATTCAAAAATTAGCAATGTTCTTCCAAGTAAAACATGAGAGTCAGGTGATCTTTTGTTTTCTTTCCCATAAAGAAATTCATCTATAAACTCATAATTTGTTATTTTCTTTGCAGAGTTTACAGCTGATGATAACAATGTGGATATATATTGTTCGAACAAGCGGCCGAAAAAAGAAAAAAAATCTATCTTACTTTTAGCACAACTTTGATTAATCTTAAAACACAAACCATCAAAAATGGTGCTATTTAATATGCCAGGAGAAAAAGGGATTAACCAATTACCTTTTTTAAATAATGGTTTGGAGAGAAGTATTTCGTAATCAAATGGATTATCAATGGTGTTTCTAGCCCAAGTTTTTAAAGTATTTATATCTACTGTTAAATCATTGGATATTTGCTCTGCTACATTTTTGATTTTAACTTTTTTAAAAAAGGTAGTTAAATCTATGCCCCAGTTATTAGTGCTAAATGCTTCTCTTAGGTTTAATTCCTTGATGCTAGGCATATGCAATGCGAAGAGTACAGAAATATAATCTTTAATGGAGTACCCATAATATTGTTCAAAGATAGAATGTATATCTAAATAAGAATCTTTTAATTCATTTTTAAAATCTTTATTTTTAGCTATTTCCTCAAACATTACATACTGCCTTACTAATGCTCTGTCAATATCTCCTGGACGAGTAAATAACCAACTTTTTAAGACAAGGTTTTGTACTTCATCTTCATTATCTATATTGTCTTCCAAATAATCGGAAATCTTTAAAACTGTGATAAAAATATTATAGTAATCAGGATAACCATTATTAAATGTTGATTCATTCTTGGGAAGTCCATATGCTAAAAACCATTTTATTGAATAAAGTAAGCTGATTAAATCAAATGGCTCTACAGAATAAATTTCCTCTCTATCTTGAATACTCGCATTTATAAGTGTTTTTAACTGCTTTTTTGATTGGTCATTTAATACAGAGAATTTAGCAATAATAATCAGAGCATCCTCTAAATTTATACTTCGTATATCATTTATAATTTCTTCTTTTGATGGCTTATAACCAAAAATTTGTGAGTATTTTAGCCATGAACTCATGTGGTTTGCGATTCGAGAAAAACCAGAATCTATTCTCATATTTTCCTCCAATTCAATCACTTATTATATTAGTTTTTCAATTGCATTAAGTTAACTCACCAAGGGTTACAATTCCAAAATCATTCTTAGGGATTACTTTAAGTAGAAGGAATTTAATTTACTTTAATCCTTATTAAGCTGGTTTCTTCTCAAACCTAATTGTCTAGCAGCTTCTTGAGCTTTTTCTTGGTCAGGGTTAGAGTATAATGCAGCTGTACTTGTAGATGAATGGCCAAGCTGTCTCATTAGCAAATGGATATCTCCTGTTTCCTCCATAAGGTTTGTAGCGTATGTATGCCTTAGTTTATGGGGGGACATAGACTTGTTATTTTTGTACGCTTTTGTATATTTTTTAACCAGGCTTTCTACAGAGCGATTTGCCAGTGGAGAAGGGCTAGTTGAACCTTTAGATATAAATACATAATCAGAGTCCTCATTGGTTGCTTTATAGCGCTCTGAACGTATATCTAGATAATCTCTAATATCCCTCATTGCTTCTGGAACAACTGGAATTGTATCTTTTTTGCCGCCTTTTCTTATTACACTGATAATATTCAGTTCAAAGTCTAAATCCTTTAATCTAAGATTGGTAAGCTCATTTACACGAATACCACTGCCTAAAAAGAGAGAGAGGATAGCAAGATCACGTTCTTTATCTCTTTTAAAAAATATACGCTTCCTTGAACCATCAGGTAAATTTTTTTCATATTGATTTCTAACAAACCATAGAAAGGAAGCATCATCATTATTTTGAAAAATTTTTGTTGAGATTTTAGAAGCTCTTGCACCAAGTGTTTCCTTTACCTTATTTACTTCAATTTTCAACATTACATTTCGGTAAAAATATGGTTCACCCTCATCATTTTCAGTCTGGGTAGTCAGATAATGGAAAAGGGAACGGAGAGCCGATATCTTACGATTCACAGAAATTTTTTCGGGTTTTTTTGTTTCATTTTTGCTAACTTGAATATCCCTTCGCTGCAGGTACTTAAAAAAGTTTTTTGCATCATCGAGCTTTAGTTTTTCCAGGACTGAAAGAGGAATTTCTTTAATGGTGGCAACCTCCGTAATTCCTTCAGATATTAACCATTCAAAAAACATTTTATAATCTAATACATAGTTTAAAAGGGTGGAGGAGGAGCGGGTATCCAATTTATCATCTACATACTCACCAACGTAATAGGGCATGATCTTGACCAATTCTTGTAGTTTTTTTTGATGAACTTTATGTTGTCTAGTTTCGGCCATGATTCCACTCCTTGTCGAAATTTGTCTAATTTATGCGTAAAATTCAATTTTTACGAATATATAATATAATCGATTATTAGAACCCAACAGTGGGCAGGGGAGGCTTTTCAGACTGATTATAAGCATCCCAATACCAAAAATGATAATCCGGAAATAATCCACTAAATAGTTCTATCTTGTATCTCCTATGAATGTGATACTCCGTATTTCTTTCTGAGATTCCAAACACTTCAAGAATTGTTGGCTTTTCTGTGTCCAAAAGGATTCCATCTGGTATAAGTCCGTTTAATTTAGGGTGATATTGAGTATCTATGGGCCTTTGAACAATTCTTTTTTCCTTACACAGTAGATCATACAATTCCCGCTCATATGAACTTTCTACCGGCACTCCACAGTTATTGATCGGGAGTATTCCTAAACTTATGAATTCAGGCAGTTTTCCAAAACCAGTACTTTTTATGAAGCCGCCAACTATGTAAGGCCCGCTTGATACATTTATACAGCTTTGAGCAAATTCCAACAGTTTCTTGCTAACCACTAATTTAGCATTAGCTAGATTAAGAGGATTAATTACGTTTATTAAGTAACTGCATTCATCCACCTTTTCATAATTATCTAACATAAATAGAGCGAATGGTTGAGCTATACGGTTCACCTTTTGCTCAATCATATAAACTTGACCTGGTTTCCCGCCTTTATAAAGCAAACTTTGTAAGTGGAGTTCTTTAGTGACAAAGTAATGCCGAGTTGTTTTCGAATAAATTTGTCTAAATACATGGTTAAGAGAAGGGTACTCTTTTTGACCATTAAAAAATATATAATCATTCCAGGCCTTTGTCACGATCAACTTAATAAGATTTTGGATACTTAATTTATTTGTACTTTGCCCAGTATCTCCGCCTGTAACAGGTGAGGGAGCGGAAGAATCTTTTGTTTTTTTTGCTCGTTTAATGATTTTATAATCATGGGTATCTAAGGTAATGTGATAATTGCCCTCTTCATCTTCTTCACAGTTCTTTTTGTAAATGGTTTCAGATGATGATAAAGAGTTCTCATTATGGAAATGACAATCAGTATGATGCTTACTAGCTTGTTTTGGAAAGCTTTTTAAATAATAAGTGTCTGAATCCGATATGTAACTAATACTCATATTAATTGGAGCAGCTGACTGACAGAGACAATATAATTCTAACTGTCTATGATGATATTGTTCATAAATTTCTTGCATTTTTTCTTTCCTTGAGCGTTCATCTAATTGCTGCATTGTGTAGTAGCTAAGGTTTTCAACAGAATGGTTTTTGCGATTCTTGATTTTCAGGATCCCAGCCAAAAAATACCTCCTCAGAAATAAGGAATAAGTTTTATGTATAGGGTAATTATACCAAACATACATTCTCGACGTCTATTCATTATTGCTGAAAATAAGTATTTTACGCACAAATGAAATTATCAAAATATAAATCTGCCTTCCCTCTTTTTCTTTAGACAACTCAGTTGTGACCTATACAACTCGATAGTGAACTATACAACTTTATACTAAACGTTCGTTTCCCACGGTAGACAACTCGTAAAATAGGTATTATACGAACATTTATTCCATTATTTTACACCCATTGATATAGCATAATTTCGCTTTTTTTTACGTTTCCCTTTTGGGATTGTTATTATGCGTTCCGGTCAATTTATATCCTCTTTTTTCATGACAACTAACTCTATAAGGCACACATACCTGGCATAATGTCATAATGAAAGTAAGTCGGACTCTAGAAAATCAGAAGGAATGTTTCAATTTTGAAGACATTCCTTTTTCTAACCAGAAATACTTTAGTTCCCTTCTTAAATAAAAGTACCGTTTGTTTAAGTACATTCCTTCACAAAACTTGTCATTTGCCATTTCTATTATCACAGGAATGCTGCCCACATTGTTGAGAGCAGCTTTATCAAACTCAATAATTTACTTTCATCATAGTTTCCATTTTTATTGAGAGTTTCTATTTCTTCTAATTTTAATTTCTTGTGATAGCACCTTGAACTCCGTCATCATTCATTGCACTGTTGATGTATTGTTGATTTAGAGTTAGACCATTAAACAAAGATATAGCAAAAATTAAAAACAGGACTTATTTTCTTTACCCCCTAATTTAAATGCTTCTTTTGTATGCCTTTGTTCAATTTTCTTTTCAATTTGATCGAGTACATCCTTATTTTTATTTATCTCTTTAATATTCTCTAATATCAATTGATCCATTTTTATCTTATGCTTAAACATTTATTAAACCCCTTTATCTTATTTTGTATAATTTCAATCGATAAATCCTCAGTAGAATCGCTTCTCCGCTCGATAGATATAATTCTTTTATAGTGACAATGAAGCTTTAACAGTCGTTTCCATCTTCATTGCTGATTATTAGGTGATCTCCTATTTCCACTTTCTCGCCTTTTTCAACTAGGACCTTAATGACAGTACCTGGCATTGTTGTCCCGGTATGATGTTCATTATTCGGATCTGCGCCATTGTTTTGGTAGCTACTGCATTATATACTCGCTGTCTTAATAATATTTCTGCTATCTCTCAAATAATGCCGACGAGATTGCAAGTGCTTCAAAAAGCATATCAGTTACATGAACTATAGGGGCTCCATCTCGAAGTGGTCTGCCATTCGACTCCCCAGTTAAACTCATAATCCTTCACAACAACTACAATAATTTATTATGCAAGTCCCGTGCCAAATGTATATGGTTAAATAGTTTTCAAAGTCCCTTATTTGTTTTATTTAAATTTGATTTGTGTGTATATATAGTTAATACACTTGCAAAACTGCGATAAAAAATGCTTTTTTTGCTAGTACATTATTACAATCTATGTTTGTATTAATAGGAAACTCTCCACCATGTTAATTAAAACAATTTCCAGGAATATCCACTCCGGTTTTTTTTACTTTTAATTGAGACGATCACTTTTTTTAAATCTATATTATCTATATCTACTTTTTCCTCCTGAAATTATTGCTATTTCAAATGACCGTAAGTTGACGGGTATTGCCTGTGCAGAATTAGACGTTTAAAACACCTGTAAAACATTCGCAATATTTAGATATTTATTATTATAGAGAAAGGGAAAGACGTCTTCCATATATCAGCGCTAACAGATATACGGGAGACGCCCTCGCAATAAAATTAACAATGGATATTGTATAGATTATCTTCTAATTAAAAACAATGGAGTTTTGCAAAATAAAAAGAGTGGTCTGGAGAGGCATAATCGAGAAAAATGGCTCATCGAAATCTCCCTTTCCAGAACTTTAGCCAATAGCAGCCCCTCCACATACTTTTAAAACTTGTCCTGTTGTATAGCTTGCTTCCTTTGAAGCAAAGTATAGTACTGCTTCTGCAATATCCTCTGGAGTCCCCATTCTTTTTATTACCTGTGTATCGAGATTATAAGCCAGACCTTTTGTAAGCGCAGATTCCACTGCACCAGGCGCAACACTATTACATACAATACCTAAATGTCCCACTTCTTTTGCTATCCATTTGGTAAAAGCAATAACGCCACCCTTTGAGGCTGCATATGCAGGGCCTGAACGTCCCTTTGTGCTTCCAGGTTCAAATCCTGAAACGGCACCTCCCATGATGCCAGAGATTGAGCTGATATTTACAATTCTTCCATATTGCTGCTCCTTCATATATGGATAAATGACAGCTTGTGTAAGGTAAAAAGTTCCCTTGAGGTTAGTATCGATATCACGATCCCAAACTTCCTCTGTCATCTCTTCCAGATCCATTCTACTGGCCGTTCCAGCATTATTTACAAGAATATCAATTCTGCCAAAAGCTTGATAGGTATCTTTAACTAGACTTTGAATGACCTCTTTATCCTTTATGTCAACCTCAAAAGAAAGTGTTTTGGCATTAGGATTAATTTCAGTAATTTCTTTTATCGTTTCCTCACTTGGCAGAAGATCTACCAACACAACATGTGCTCCTTCTCTTGCTAGTGTTTTTGCACAGGCTGCACCTATTCCTCTAGATGCTCCAGTTATAATAGCTACATGATTTTCAACTCTCATATGATAATCCTCCTTATTTCACACCTAGTAAATCTGGTAAGAATGTGGTAATGCTAGGTACATAAGTAATCAATATTAAAACAATGATCGATGCTATAACAAATGGTAAGATAGCCCTTGAAATCTGAGCAAGTGATACTCCCGCTTGACCGCAGGCAACATATAGATTTACACCAACTGGCGGTGTAAATAAACCAATTGCTAGGTTCACTGTCATGAATATTCCAAATACAGTCGGATCTACGTTAAGGAATAGCATGATTGGAAGGATAATCGGAACAAAAATGTAATATGCAGAAATTGCATCCATAAAAGCTCCGGCAATTAGTAAGATTATATTGACTAATAATAGAATAATAATTTTATTGTCCGTTATTCCTAGTAATCCATCAGAGATTTGCTTGGCAATTTGTTCTGTGGTAATTAAGTACGCAAATATTGATGCGGCGCTTACTATGAACATGACAACAGCTGTCTGAACGGAACAATCAATCAAGATCTTTTTAATTTGCGCTACATTTAATTCTTTATAAATAAATATTCCTACAAACAATCCATAAAACACGGCAACTACAGCTGACTCTGTTGGAGTAAAAATACCACCATATATCCCGCCTAAAATAATAACCGGGATGAGCAGTCCCCATATCGCGTCATAAAAAGCCTTAAGGCGTTCTTTATTTGTAGACTTTTCTCTGGCTGCTGATATTTCATAGAATGCATTGTCTTCATTTACTTTAAGCATATAATTTTTAATATCTTTACGTTTGACATACATCGCGGCAAGAATAAAAGCGACTCCCAAAAGAAGCCCCGGTATGATACCAGCAATGAACAAACGCCCGATGGACACAGGTATTTGATCACCTGCGACCACTGCAAATACAATCAACGCAATACTTGGAGGAATAATAACCCCAATGGATCCCGAGCTTGCAAGTAGGGCAGCAGCGGATTCCTTTTTCATACCATTTTTGACCAATGCAGGAATTAAGATACCACCTATTGCAGCAACTGTTGCAGGACCTGAACCGGAAATTGCAGCGAAAAAAATCGCTGTAATAACAGTTACAAGGATTATCCCGCTTCTCCTGTGTCCTACCATGACATCAGCAAAGTGAATCAAACGCTTTGATATTCCGGCATAATCCATAATAACGCCGGCAATGATAAAAAACGGAATCGCAAGCATAGTAAACTTAGCCACACTCGTATACATGATATCTGATACTACTTCAAGAGATGACATCCCCATTGTAGAAAACAATGTCACAATAGACGCAGCTGCAAGTGCAATGGCAATAGGTACTCTAATCAGTAATAGCAGTACGAAAACACCAAAAAGAAGTATACTAGCCATCTACATCATTCGCTTTCTTGTAGTAAATTTTTGAATTCAATAACCGTCGATTCAATCGCTCGAATTACACATAAACCACAACCAATCGGGAAACTCAATGTAAATATCCATTGTTGCCATCCCAAAGATGGAGTCGTCTGATTAATCATCATTTGAAATTGCACCATCTTAAAACCGTAATAAGCAAATAGAATAAAACATATAACGACGATAGCACCTATAAGAATTGATAATAACTTTTTCACTGGCAATTTTGCCTTATCAAAAATAAGGGTGAAGCCGAGGTGAGCACTAGTCCTCACTCCGACTGAAGTTCCAACAAACGTCATCAAAACAAAAAGGTTAATCGTAACTTCCTCTGTAAACGCCAATGAAGTTTTAAGAAAATATCGTGATAAAACATTAGTAAAAGCTATTAGACACATAATAGAAACACTGAAAATTAATAGGCTATTTTCAATTCTTGATAGCAAATTAGACATGTATCACACTTCCTTCGAAAAGAAATTACGCCAGGTTAACAGGTAGTAAGACCCCCGATCCAGACTGAGTTTATAAAGTAGAAAAGGCAGTGGGTTCCCCCATAAAAGCCCGTTTGAGAAATTTCCTTTGGGTATTAACCCCTTAGAAGGTCCACACAAACCTCTAGTGGGGGATGAAGGACATCCCCACTGATGGAGTTTTCTTTATTACTGAAAGGCATTAAATAGTTCTGCTCCCCAAACTTCTTTGTACTGATCATAGATTGGCTGAGCTGCTTCTTTAAATGCCTCTAATTCTTTATCTGTTGGATAATAGATTTGCATTCCTGCTTCTTCTAGACTCTTGATTTGCTCTGCTTCAAGTTTTCTAGCTTCTTCAATTTGGAATTTGTTTGCATTATCAGCTGCTGTTTGAATAATTTCAATATCTGCATCACTTAAAGAATCAAATAACTTCTTATTCATACCAAGAATAAGTGGATCATAAGCGTAATTCCACATTGTCATGTACGGTTGTACTTCGTTTAATTTAGAGGAATATATAATATCAATAGCGTTTTCCTGTCCATCAATCGTTCCTTGCTGCAGGGAAGTAAAAACTTCTGAAAAGCTCATTGTTGTTGGGTTTGCACCAAAGGTTTTCCAAAGGTCAGTAAACATTGTGATACCTGGAATACGCATTTTTAATCCTTCAATATCCTCTAAAGTTTTGATCTCTTTAACACTGTTCGTTACTTGACGGAAACCATTCTGTCCGAAGCCTAGAGGCTCTACACCAAAATCACGAAGGATATCCTTAACCATTTCTCCCCCTTCGCCACCAAGTTTTGAATCCACTTCTTCTAAATCTTTAAAAAGGAATGGAGCATTTATAACACCAAGTTTATCGTTAAGAATCGAATAAATAATCAAAGAGTTATAAGTTAAATCAATGGTACCTTTTGCAAGTGATTCTACTGCTTTACCAGAGTCACCGTTTGATAATTGTTCGTTAGGGAATATATCGATGATAATTCTTCCATCCGTTTTTTCTTTTACTTCTTTTGCAAATTTCTCTGCAGCTTTATACATAGTCGAAGTATCACCTACCGTTACTGACATTCTCAATTTCATTTCTTTTTCCTTCCCACCCGCGGAGCTAGAACCTCCACTACCGCAAGCAGTTAATAACAACGAAAAGATAACGCTTACAATTAATGAAAGCCAAACTTTGCTTTTTCTCATAATTAAACCCCTTCCCTTCGATTTTTAAAATCTCTTTATAATCGCTAAGAAATCATAATTTCCCTCTACATTAATGTTATTTGGCTACGTCCTTGCTTCCAAGTAAGCTATGTAGAACAAACTAATAATTAATTTGTTCCGTTGCAAAAATTTCTTGAAGGTACGAGTTATCATAATGAATTATCCAGCGAGCCCGACGAAAACTTTTAGGACTTGGCCGGTTACCACGGACACCACCTGTTAAAATCGCAGTTGGTTACTTCATTATGATTACGGTTTATCTTTGCATCTGTTTTCTCCTTTCATTTATTACTTTAAATAACACATGCAATATCCATGCCAAAGGGCTGAATCATAAATATGTATAAATAAGTGTCAAGTCTATAGGGAACCTAAGCCTAAAAGCAATGGCCATACTATTAACCACGCAAGTTATCACATAGTATAGAAATACTTTCACAAACGCTATAATTTGTATTTATGCTATTGCAAAATTGCTATGATTAATGAAATTAAAATATATATATATCATTCAACCTCAAAATATATAGGCTCATTCCATCTATGGTTCAACATTTTTATTGCCTCTAAACTTTCTAGATGATTTTCTAAGGAAAATCATCATAGGAACACACTTTTAATCGATCTCTATTGAAAGAATATTCATAACTGTTATAATTAAATGAAAATATTACATATTTACAATGGCCAATTTGATATATAAATATCATTATTGCAATGCTTTTAATTACTAAGTAAAAGAGATAAGCAGAGGAGACAAAACATGAGAAAAGAAGAAATCGTTCAAAATCCCTTTGAATCAGAATTATTACTTCGTAATCTAATAAATAATTTATATGATGGCATTACTGTTACTGATCCTGAAGGTAATATCCACTGGCATAATAAATCATTCTTGCGCATATCCGGGTTAACATCATATCAATTAAATGGTTATACGATGTATGAGCTAGTCGAAAAAGGTTTACTAGAAAAAGCTGTAGCAATAGGCGCTATTAGGCAAAAAAAGACCGTTAATAGCATTAGTAAATATCCTACAGGTGTTGAAGCTTTAGTAACTTCCACTCCGGTTTTTGATAACGAAAAAAACTTACTTTTTGTTATAAGCAATGTTAGAGATATCACGGAACTGAATAAATTAAAACGTGATTTAGACGATACAACCGCCTTGACTAATAGCTATCGACAAACATTACAAGAATTTCAGTTATCTACCATTAATGAAAAACAGATTATCTTTCGAAGTCCTTTAATGGAAAAGGTCATTTCACTTGCTAACAAGTTTTCTGTTGTTGATACTCCTGTCCTTATTCTCGGTGAATCTGGGGTTGGTAAAGATGTGCTTGCTAATTATATACATAGTGTTAGTGACCGTAATGAAAAAGGGCCATTTGTCAAAGTAAATTGCGGTTCTATTCCCGAACATCTTTTGGAATCTGAATTATTTGGATATGAAGCTGGTGCGTTTACTGGCGCTAATCGGCAAGGAAAAGCCGGGCTTTTTCAAGTGGCAAATAACGGTACTATATTTTTAGATGAAATTGGGGATATGCCATATTCTTTGCAAGTCAAATTATTAGGGGTTCTTCAGGATATGAAAATCCAAAGATTAGGAGGTACGAAATCGATTCCAATCAATGTTAGAGTGATCGCTGCCACCAATGCTAATTTAGAAGAAATGATTAAAGAAAAACGTTTCCGGGAAGATCTTTTTTTTAGATTAAATGTATTATCCCTGAATATCCCTTCCCTTCGCGAACGGACGGAGGATGTATTCGCCCTCTTAAAGCATTTTCTTCATTATTTTAATCATAAACATAATATGAAGAAAACATTCTCACCGATCTTAATGAATATGTTATTAGAATATCACTGGCCAGGAAATATTCGTGAATTGAAAAATCTAGTGGAAAGGCTTGTCATCATCTCAGATAATGAAGAAATAGATGAATCATATCTTCCATCATATATACAATCGATAAGGCAGGATGTAATTAGGGCAGGAAAAAATAATGATTTTCAGAACAACTCTGGTTTGACTTTTAAAGAAATAGTTGAAGAACATGAGAAAAAGGTTCTATCTTATTATATAGCGAATTATAGACCCTTAAAAAAATGTGCAGATATACTAGGGATGGATTTAACGACTTTTTTCCGAAAGAAAAAAAAGTATGGCCTATAAAACAAAGTTCCATTTTATATACTAGAAAGAACCGACGATCATTTGTCGAAGAAATCGTCGGTTTTTATTTTTTCAGTATAAAGTTGAGACTAGTATAGCTCACCCATAGTCCATCTTCCCGCAATTATTTATTCTTTCTTATGAAATCTTATGATGAGAATGCTAATAAACTACAGACTGGTTGAAAATTACCTTTTTGCTTTCGTTAAGTTAAAGCTTTGTCTTATCATATTACATAATTCTTCCTTAGGAACTGTGCCATCAAGAATAATAGAATTCCAGTGCTCTTTATTAAGGTGGAATGCTGGAACTACAGAATGGTATTTCTGACGATAGAAGTCCAGCCAACCATTTTCACACTTCACATTAATCCAAATATGTCCGTATCTTTCGAAAATCCAAGCAAAGACCTTCCTATTTTCTTTATGTCGTATCAATGTCCAATTCTTATCACTAAATGGATAATCTTCATACGTGTCTTCCAATTTCAAACAGTAATCAATAGCTTCCTCTCTCGTTTTCATTGTTCACCACTCCTTCAACATCAATGTATACAAGGTTTTTTATAATTAACTAAGTTAGTCGAATTAAGAAAGAATCATAATTTTATTTTTTGATAATTATTGTTTGGGATTTCCCCTTCACCTTCTTTAATGAAAAGATTCTTTTTTAGGTTATCCTCTTTTAACTACCTGATTTAACATAAGGGTTATAAGAAAAAAGTACCCAATAGGAGACATTTTTAGTATCTACTCCACAGGGTACATTTGATTGGTGCAGCCTTTAAATTCGCACATATTTTCTTCATTACGTTTTTCTTACGTATACAAATTGATGAAAAAAAGTGGTTTATTCCGGCGATACCATACAATTAAATATCTTATCAGAAGTTCAACATAGATCAAAGGTTCCAAATTCCTCAGGGGTAAAACAAAAACCCTTTCAATTAGGGGGATACACTCCCTTACAATATAGTACCGCCCCGTCATTACAGCATCCGCCAATGGCCACGCGAACTCAGAACTCAAGCAATTCTCGCCCATAACAAAAGGGAAACAAGATTGTTCTGGAAAAGTTCACTCGGTACTCAATTAAGTACTGCTCAATCCATTTCATGATCAACAGACGCTGATCGGTCCACCTTCTGATGGCGTACTTGGTGACATCGATCTTGCAGTCACACGGTTATTTAATTACATATTGAACTCTTTATCCACGAAACTCTCTTTTTTTTCCGAAGCATATAGGTGCTTATATGCAATTTTACAAAACGGTACAGAGGAAATACCGATAACTATACAACCAACAGTGGTTACCTGTATATTTGCCGAAGCAGAAACGCCTCCAAATATCAAATTGGATAGTAGTGGAGAAACATATCCTGCAAGAAATTCACCGGCGAACATGGCTACAATGCATAAAGAGCTGATAGTTTCAGCCATTTTACCCTTGAATCCTAAAACTACAAGCGTATTTACCGCCGAGGAGAATATCAGAGTACCCATTCCCGCCAAAATCCATCCAAACATATTGGCGTACACACTTGGGAGAGTTAAACTGGCTATACCTGCAATTGAACATAGTACTAACGCCATCATCAGACTGAATCTTTTTAACTTCCTAAGCCATATAAAAACAAATGCAGTTCCAAAGATGGCAAAGAAATTTGCTATGGAAGCGCCCATTCCAACCAGACTTGAGTTAATATCCCGTTCATTAATGAAATACTCAGAGGCATTTAAGGGAATTCCCATATAGAAAAATCCTGCGATAAACCGAACAATTAAAAGGGCAATAACAAATTTGGGAACTGAAGATAATACGGTTATTAGGGATGAATCGCTTCCCTCTTTAGGTTCCGTATTTGTTGTCAATGCAATATCCTGGGTTGTATTATCATTTACCCTTGGATAGAAGAATATTACAATAGTAATAATTGGAATAATTATATAGAATACATTGTACGCCCTCACCCAGTCTCCATCAGCTGCAAGGAAGCCTGATAAGGCAGTAACAATAACCATCCCCAAAGTAAGCATGGCATAATTAACTCCAATTACTTTCTCGCGAAGTTTCTCGGGTGCGATGTTTGGCAAAACTACATTATTCACCGAGGGTAGCAATCCTGCCGAAATTCCAGTGATTGCTGCCCCAATCAACGCAATTGTCAGACTGCTTGTTCCCATGAAACGGATAATCAGACCGCCGCATAGACTTAGGCAAAGTGCAACAATCACAATAGATTTCTTACTCATAATGCGCGTTAATGGTATCGCAGCAAATCCACCGACCATAGCGAATAAAGATGGCAGTGTCATCATGAGAATTGTGAGAGAGCTCTGCCCGGGGAAGCTGATAGTTATATACCCATAGACAACCAAAGGAACAACAAAAAACCATGCAGTAAACGAAGTTAAATAGACCACACCTAATTGTAAATATGTTTTCATTCCCCTTCTCCTCTATTTCTAATTTAGAAAACTGAATACAAATCCTAACCCCCACATGGTATTTTCATAAGAATACCGCAGTATCATGGTAAAGATCCGAGAGAAATTCCAAATATAACTTGCCGCTAACATGCAGGAATGGCTCATTTATTAATAATAGCCTTTGGTATTCACCCAGGCAGATTGGACAAGGGATTACTTGAATCATCTATTTACTCTCATTAAAATAACTTACTCAAGCTGGTCTAAACCCCATTGATAATACCTGTCTTTCCAACGAATGATACATTTATTAATTCCATGCCTGTCTCCATTTATGTGGTTAGTTAAAGAAATAAATTTAAGGTTGAACTATTCTCAAGAAAATGATTGCGAATAAAATTTTTGGCTTAGCTCTGTATCAGGAAAAGAATTGCAGGCCCTATTTCCATCCTAACTCTCAAGCTGATACAATATTTTTCAGGATTCCATGCTTCTCCAGGATTACTCCTCTAGGAATTCCAATACAACGCGATTAAACTTCTTATAGGCAGTCCAATTGAAATCATGGTTACCGAACTCTTCTGCAGAGAAGCGGACCCATTTGCAGTTCTGCATGGTTTCGCTCATCCATTTGCCGCACTCAAGAGTCACGGCGTGGCTCACATCACCGGTCATATACATGGCAGGCACACTGATGGTTGGGATCAGGTCTCTCCAGTCAAGCATCAGGTGATCCTTCAGCAGATTGGCCAGGAATTTACTATCGGTTACAGGGGGCTGCGGACGCTGTGCAAGCTTAGCATGGACGTTATCTGGCATAGCGGCGACTTCTTCATCTGTGTATGTCAGGATGCCGCGATGGAAACAAGTCGTGAACGCATCGAAGAAAGGACTTTGACCCTCAACCGAGTTCCATACACAGCCATGATCATATACTACATTGCACAGATGCCAGAAATCCATGCAATTGCTGCCGGTAAGCATAACTTCTTCACGGGTAAATCTTGGGTTTGCCACGAGCATGGGGGGCTCATCATCAAAGATAATCTTATTAATCTTGTCTTGCCCAAACAGGTCAATATAACTCCAGAGGACGCTGCAACCCATAGACCAGCCCAGCAGGTTTACCTTTGGTACATTCAGAGCTTCTATAAATTCATTGAGGTCTGCTGCTAGACGGGAGACGCGAGCACCGTGATTTGAATCAGAATAGCCATGCCCTCGTAGATCAAGAGCATAGACAGAATATTCTTCTGCAAAGGCAGGTGCATTAAGAGACCAACAGTCAGCATCATCGCTATAACCGTGGACCAGGATGAAGGGCATTCCGTTGCCCTTATGAAGGTAACGCAACTTCAAATGGTCCTTTGTCTCAAAGTAATTTTCAGTAAATCCTTCCATCAGAGGATTACGTGTGTAAGGGACACCAGTGTTCATCTTTTCATTCATTGTATTTTACCTCTTTTCAATTTTGGTTTTTTATGAGCTTGCTTTTAAATTAATTCTTCAGATAATAATACTCTCATAAGATTAGCACCTTTAACGAATGAACCGAAAATTGTACAAGTCGTTTGGTCAAGGACGGAATGGTTTTCCCGTTGGCTTTTTAATCCTCTTTCCTCCTATTTGAAAATGATCTTTGGAAGAACAAGATCTTTATTAATGAACGAATAGTCCCGTTATAGGTACGGGATTTTTTACAGAAATAAGATGCCCTCCGCAAACAATTACTTGCTATCCCATAAACGCTTCATGCAAATGCAAATTTGTGTTACCGCTTTCATTTTTACAAAGCGGATTTTTAATTTTCTGAATATCTTTAGGGAGTTCCACTATTTTCTTTCTGAAATTTAAAGATCCTAAATCTTTACTTTCGCTAACTCATGGAACGGCCAGCTTATAGACCCTTTTTGAAAAAGAGGTAACTAATTAAAGCGAAGCGATGCTGAGAATACTGCCTGGATTAAACTTTGCAGAAGGTGTATAACTGAGCCGAATATCAGGTTTGCTATACAAAGGGTTACATGTGCGTCCATCGCCACATCTACAAACATTGCACCAAGGAATAAAACGGGATGCGTTAGTAAGCAGAATAATTTCCCCTTAGGTAAAAGTATAAATATTAATTAACTTTCCATAAATCTAAAAAACTGAACATATATTTAGGTTTATTTAATTGCCTTGTTTGTCATTTGAATAACAGCCTCAGCTTGCTTTTGTTTAGCTTTAGGACCTGTCTCTTCAATAAACATTTGTAGGAATATACTTCCGAGTGTTGGTATGGTAAAAATAACCATTACCATCGACATTGACATTCCGAGATTAAGCAACGCCTGGAAAACTGCAGGAACGAAGAAAGCAGGTAACCAGCCACATGCAAGTATGATGGCAAACGCTGCACCAACAAAGGAAGGATCGGATTTCGAAACATCTAACGGAATCATTGAATAGTATACATAATAACCAACGGAACCTACCCCAAATAGAAATGCGGCTACTAGAACAACAAAATAGGTGTCTATGGATATTACCAACATCGCACTGAAAAATATAAGAATTAGTGAAGATAGACCTATAATTTTCCTGCGTCCAAGGGCTGTCATGATTAAACCGCAGAAAAAGCCGAATAAAGCGGATCCTATTGGGCTGACGCCAGCCAACTTGGAAGAGGCTTCTTTGCTCATACCGTGTTCCAACTCAAGAAAAGCAGGTAAGTAGTCCTGAAATGCAATAGTAGTAATCCCCACTCCAATTATAAGTACACACATCTTCAAGATGATTTTGTTCTTTACAACCCGCGATAGACCCATTTGGCCAACTTTGGTATCAGCCAGTTCTGCAGCATTTGCTTTTTCGCTGCGTTTAGGATCTCTGAGAACGAATATAGAAATAACGAAAAGCACAGCCGTTATAATACCATAGAAGCCAAAAGTAGCCTGCCAGGTATGCATAAAGCCAAGAATAGGTAGGGTCAAGTACATACCCGCAGAAACTCCTAGAGTGCTTATCGAAGTACGAGCACCCAGCCAAGCAGGCTGTTGTGACTTTGGAATCCACTGTGATACGATAACACCAGGAAGTGGAAAATATAATCCATAACCAATACCAACGATAACTCTTGCGATCAGGTGCAGTACAAAGCTGTCTCCTGAAAAGAAAGCCATGACACCGCCTATCGCTACAATAGCCAATGAAAAGACCGCAGTCCACTTGGCACCAATTTTTTCAATAAATACGCTTCCAACAAAGACAGAAATAACTGTTGTCGCATAAATTGCAGATAATAAATACCCAGTCTGTCCTAAATTCCAATGTGATTTCTCAACAATTGTAGTCATAATCGGTGAAGGCGCAACAAGGATAACGCTCGTCAAGAACGTCATAACCATCGCGAATACACCGTTTAAATAACCTGTAAATGTCAGATTTTTCATTTATTTCCCCCTTTTTTAATAAGACAGACTTTTATAATTCTTTATAAACATTAGCAATACTTTTTCAGTCCTACCTCAAAATTAATTAGAATTACATCCCTCCTTTCTATCTTTTATAAGATCAGGTATTTAAAAAGATTAAAATCTTAGTTGGCTTCGCCTATAATGAATCTCGTATAAAATGTTTTCCAACTTTATAATTTCATCATTAAATTTTGACGCATACTGAACACTTTTCTTTAGCACAATCATTTTAATAATAGGGGATTGAAGCCTTTCTTATTAAATATCAACTTACTTGGAAGAATGAGAATTACAACAGCTTACTCTTTGGCCATGTGTTCCCATTCACATAATTCATATTCCTTCCATGTCCTCCCTGTTTATTTGTAAGAACCACTCATGGCACCAAAAATCCTCCTAAGTTCAATCGTTTCTTAATCCTTAGGTTTACTCAATTTTTTAAATAGAAACTTTCGCATATTCTTTGGCATCCCTTGGGTTAATTGCAAAACGCAGTCCCGATTTGCAATTTGTATAGAAAAGGGAATGTATTAAAACCAGCGATGATCGATTTCTTTTACTTCAAGATCAGCAAGCAGTTTTCCCACATGTCTAACTACCATACCAGCATCTGAACCTAGACCAACCATGGCAAATCCTTGATCACGGCGCAATTTAGCATCCTCTGTGTTACGCGCCATAACGGCACTTCCAATTCCAAGTTTTAAAGCCTTTTCTTTCATCTCCAAAATTAACTCTGCCATTCCTGGTCCTTCCCACTGCCCAAGATATCCGTAGCTTGAGGATAAATCTCCTGGTCCAAAAAGGATCGTTTCAATACCCTCTAGTGCCAAAATATCATCAATAGCTTCTGCTGCATCCTTTGTTTCAATTACTGGAATGATCATGATATCGTCATTTGCTGTGCTTGTATACTCCCTAAGGCCTAATCCCCATTTAACATTACGCTCTCCTCCTAAACCTCTTTGCCCTTTAGGTGGATAATAAGCGTATTGCTGAATCGTAGTAATATCCTTCGCAGATCTTACAAAAGGTAATACGATTCCATGAGCTCCTAGGTCTAATACTCGTTTAATAGATTCAAGTGCGTGGGTTGGGACTCTAACAAAAACACTAAGGTTTGATCCATTTGCCGCTTGAAGATGTCCAGCAACTTGCTTATAACTAAGGTATCCATGTTCTAAATCAATGCAAATCCAATCAAGACCTAATTCAACTGCTATTTCTGTAATAGATGGACTTTCCAACGTGACCCATAATCCAAAGGTAGTTTCACCATTTTTAAGCTTTTCTCTAATTCTTTGATTCATAATAACAATCTCCTCTTATATTAAATTAAATTTATATTTAATCCTCTTTTATGAAATTTCCGATTATGAACCTATTCGGGCTGTTGTATATGAAAGATCTACGATAATTACGAAAATGGTTTATTTCAGGAATTCCTTCACAGAATCATTAAACTTTTTATAAGCAGTCCAGCAGAGATCATGGTTTCCAAATTCCTCAGCGGTAAAAAGAACCAACTTACAATTTGTGATTGTCTTGGAAACCCAATCATTGCACTCCGGTGTCATGCAGTGACTACTTCCTCCGTTATTATCGATACAGCATTTTTGTTTTCGTAAATTCCTATTACTGGTTATCTTCCACATATTTTTTCTACTTTCTTTTATTACATTAACTAACACATGCAATATCCATACCAAAAGGCTAAATATTCTGAATTATAATGATTAAATAGAGATATTTATAATAAAAACAATTATAAAATCTATCTGAACCTTAATGGGACCTTAATCATTGCCACACTATAAATCACCATAGTAATCAAATATTTTAAATAAATGATCACAAACGCCATATAATTGCATTTATGATATAGCATTATAGCTATCGTTAATGAACATAAGATTAACGATCCTAACTCAGAAGGTTTATCTCTTTTTCATTATTTTTGAGTTGGCACATTGTAGATACTCTTTGCTACTGCCCCAATTAACGGGTAGGCACCAATGAAACAAGCTTTACCATTAAGGTTAATGTTATCCTCTTTTTGAATCTCTACAGCGGTTCTCTTTGCTCGGCATAGAATGGTCCTTTACAAGTGAATTTGGGATCCTGCGGGGTGTCCTCTAGGTAAGGTAAAATTAACCAAGGGCGGTAAAACAACCTCTATCTGATCAATTTGTTCTTCTAAGAAACAAACATCCTTATCACAATTTTCCATCTAACTCGTTCGCCAATTCTACCCTACACGAAACAGCTTGGTTGGGATTACAAAACGTCCATTATTTTTCCTTAGGAAGTAAAGAAAGAGCCAACCCAATCATCGAGTTGGCTTCATCACGAGTCCCATATGCCTTGACCCATTGAGATAGCTTAGAAACACGTTCTCCGTAAACAAGGCTTGTCTCCTATATCTCCTCCATTGTGGACAAGGGTAGCAGTTTTCTTCATTAAGTAATTCAAACAGGCTAAACCCTACATATTCCGTCTATACTGTCCGCCCACTTCATAGAGAGCGGTGGTGATTTGTCCAAGAGATGCCACCTTCACGCATTCAATCAACTCTTCAAAGATATTTCCATTTTGAAGAGCAACTTGCTTGAGACGATCTAGGGCAGCTGGACATTCCGCCTCGTTTCTCTTCCAGAAATCTTGAAGATTTCGAATCTGGGTTTGCTTTTCTTCTTCCGTCGAACGGGCCAACTCGATCTCATAAGCATTTTCATCTGCATTCGGATTAATAAACGTATTGACTCCAATAATCGGCAATTCCCCAGAGTGCTTCTTATGTTCGTAATACATGGATTCTTCTTGAATTTTCCCTCGCTGATATTGTGTTTCCATCGCTCCGAGTACCCCTCCACGATCGTGGATGCGTTGGAATTCGGCCAATACTGCTTCTTCCACCAGATCGGTTAACTCATCAATGATAAAAGACCCTTGAAGCGGATTTTCGTTCTTCGCCAAGCCTAATTCTTTATTGATGATCATTTGGATCGCCATGGCCCGGCGTACGGAGTTCTCCGTCGGTGTCGTGATCGCTTCATCATAAGCATTGGTATGCAAGGAGTTACAATTGTCATAGATCGCAATTAAGGCCTGCAAGGTTGTCCGGATGTCATTGAAATCCATCTCTTGTGCATGCAAGGAACGACCGGAGGTTTGGATATGGTACTTCAGCTTTTGGCTGCGTTCGTTTCCGCCATATTTATTTTTGATGACCGTAGCCCAAATTCGACGGGCGACACGGCCCATCACCGTATATTCCGGATCTAATCCGTTACTGAAGAAATAAGAAAGATTTGGAGCAAAATCATCGATGTGCATACAACGGCTAAGGTAATACTCCACAAACGTAAATCCATTCGCCAGAGTAAAAGCTAACTGGGAAATGGGGTTAGCTCCCGCTTCGGCAATATGATAGCCACTAATACTTACGGAATAGTAATTGCGCACCTTATGATCAATAAAGTACTGTTGTATGTCCCCCATCATCTTAAGTGCAAACTCCGTCGAGAAAATACACGTATTTTGCCCTTGATCCTCTTTCAAGATATCCGCTTGCACAGTACCTCTTACCGTTTGCAAGGTCCATGCCTTAATTTGTTCCAACTCGTCCCGGCTTGGCTGCCTCCCGTTTTTCTCGATAAACTTTTCAACCTGCTGATGGATAGCTGTATTCATAAACATCGCAAGAATGATCGGTGCCGGACCATTGATCGTCATCGACACACTGGTGGACTGGTGACAGAGGTCGAAGCCTTCATACAATTTCTTCATGTCAAGTACCCTTTAATCAATCCCTTGTTAATCAGTTCGATCAGTCCCACTTGGATGAACATGAAGCCATGAAACAGAATCAAGTGCATACATCCGCTTTTTTTTCTAGAAACAATTTTCTCTATCCTAACCCATTCACCTATACGTATTGATTCGTTCTTTCAGATTCGGTTCATAAGCCGCTCTCTTACCGAACTTCCCAAACAGATCGCGGCTGTATACGACAGGATAAACAGGTAAACGGCATAAGAGGTGACAGCCATCAGGGAAAAAAATTAAGTAATGATAACATTGGTAAACCTTCTTTACTGTAAACACTGAAATATTCTGGTTAACTAAATAGCGCCTCGGATAACAGGTATTTGCGAAAAACTAAGTTTTCCTGTTGATGTCCAAATACATTCGAACCTTACTTCCCCATTCACTTCTATCTGCTCTCCGACACAGTAGCTGGATGGATTAGAACTTAGGATTGGAATAATCCTAATCGTCTCACCATTTATGTCGATTTTCTCCTCTAATTCAATAAACAAAATAGTGGTAACGTTTGGCTTTTCACGATCTACATAGGCTCTCTTCTTATATATAACTCCTTTAATTTTCAAAGCAGAAACCTCCTAATGGATAACTAACCATCCTTTACCATAATTTCAATTGGAGCGAGTATCATTTAAAGGTAAGTTTGGCACTTTTTAGTGGCGAATTTTCAATCCTGTTTTAAATTGATTGGAGTGGTTTAAAAATATATCTTTGTCCGTTCCACTCAATCACAGTGGGAATACCATTTTTGACTTTGATTACATTTGGTAAAACACGTTGTTCCTCAAGTAGTCTTTCATTATAATTATTCTCCTGACTTGGATAGACATCTTTCTGTTTTAATCGGTATAGTATTAAAGGAATATTTTCCAAAAGCCTATATAAGAGCCTCTGCGGACAAGATTTAAATGTTAACGATTTCTATATATAGGCTGTCTCTTTGTTTTTCAACCCACATCTTTACTTTTTGAAGTTCCATATCGTTGTTCCTTTCTAAAGATGACTTTAATTGTTTTCATTAATTATCTTTATTTAACATTTATGAGCGAACGCTCAGTCATTTGTCATGTAGAGGAACCTTCCTTAATTTAATACCTATTACTTCTTGAATTTGCGTACCTTGCCATATTAAACAGGGACTATTCATAAACATAGAATCCTCTTCCGGATTTCTTTCCTAACCACCTAGCCTTCACATATTTGCGAAGTAACAGGCAAGGTCGGTATTTTGAATCCCTACCCTCATATAATACTTCCTTAATATATAAGCAAGTTTCCAAACCAATAAAGTCAGCAACGTTAGTGGGCCCTTCGATGACTGGTACAGATTCATAAAATGCATAACGATTACTTATTCTGGTCGCTTGGTTACTGTAGCAATCTCTGTAATGGGAAGATAAGACGTATTACTAGCTAAGATGATATGGTCGGTGAACCTAAAAACTAAGCTATATTTCAATCTTACTTTTCAAAAAAACGGGGTAGATAGAATCCCCCCAATATTTTAGTTATATATATTTCAAAATTATTAGAGTATCAGATAACCCCTTATCTTGCCCTCCCAAAATAGGAAAGCGAGATAAAGCGGTATATGAAAGAGATTGCTCTGATTTTTGGATTAATCTTAGCAATTTCTTTCCATGTTTCTTCACTCACTAATGAATTCACGTAAACAACATACACACATTCTCTAGCAAGTGTTTTTGCTCATGTAGCACCAATGCTTCTTGAAACTCCGGTTACTATCTACGTTATTTTCATTTCTCTTTATCGTACTACATTCCATTTATCCCCAATAAATCTGGTGAAAATGTGTAATGATTTGAACATATGTAATCAAGATTAATACAATAAAAAAAGCAGAACATCATCTACTGATTCTGTCGGAGTAAGGATCCAACTATAAATCCCGCCTAGATATAATAACCGTCAAGAAGTCCCCAAATTTCGTTCTAAATTTTGAATTTCAATATATATCAGTAAAGAGAGTTTTTTCTAACACTAAAGTAAAAGAAAATAAGATTTTTAGTTTGGAGGCAAAACTAAGCCTCCAAAAAATATTCCTACCAAACGAGATAATTATTAACTACGAATAGAGTGCCCCCCATCAACAGGCAAACAAACACCCGTGATAAAATTGGCCTCGTCTGAGGCAAGAAAGACAGATGCATGGGCAATATCCCAGGCTGTTCCCATGCGCCCCATAGGACAACTAGCGCTTCGAGCCGCTACCATTTCATCCACACTATCATATTGACCAGCAATGTCCTTATAAATTAACGGGGTGTCAACCAGTCCCGGTAAGATCGCATTCACTCGAATTCCCTGGGAGGCATATTCAAGCGCTGTGACGGATGTTAGATGATTCACTGCAGCTTTTGCAGCACTATATGCCGGGTATGAATAGCCTGTAAAACGGATACTTGCAAGAGAAGAAATATTAATAATGGAACCTGTTTTTCTTTCCGCCATGTGTGGTAAAACACACTTCATGGTGAGGTAGACACTTTTCAGATTTACGTTAATCGTCTTTTCCCAATCCTCCTCAGGTAGATCGACGATTCCTCCCATTTGAGCTAATCCTACATTGTTATGAAGAATATCAATTTGACCAAACTCCTGAATAGTGTCTGTAATGACTTTTTGAACTTCAACGGAGTTTGTCACATTTGCTGTTCGATAAGAACAGACCCCATTTTCATTAAGAATAATTTGGCACGTTTGTTCCGCAGCTTTAGCATGTAAGTCTACGACCATGACTTTTGCACCTTCACGTGCATAAGCAACTGCAGCGGCTTTGCCATTTCCCCATCCTTCCCCAACTGATCCTGCTCCAAAGACAAGAGCAACCTTATTCTCTAATCGATTTGTCATATTTAATCCTCCATTCTACAAAAAATTCAAATGACCTAGATGGATTCAAACCAATAAACGGAATCCTCAAACTTATAAATTTTAACTTTTTGATTTATGGTTGGTTCACCATTAATAAGACGAGCTGTGACGCGTAACCCTTCATCTAAGTCTACTAAAATGATATGATAAGGAGCATCAGCAGCAAGCCTTTCTGGTGCAGCATAGATCGTGGTATAAGAATAAATCTGCCCTATTCCACTTACCTTTTTTTCTATTAATTCTTCACTATAGCAATGTGGACAAATATATTTAGGGGGATTAAAGTTCTCTTTACAACCTACACATGATAATAATGTCATTTCCACCATTACAGACCCTTCCCTTCAAAAATGTGGACAGTTGAATATGCCCCTGTACCTCCAAGATTCTGGGCTAATCCAATTCTTGCTCCTTCGACTTGATTAACTGCACTTCCTTTGAGTTGATTTACAATTTGCGCAATTTGGCATACTCCAGTTGCTCCAATCGGATGACCGCGTGACAGTAATCCACCACCAGTATTGACAGGCACCTGTCCCCCATGCTTGGTTAAACCATCTTCAACAGCTTTCCATCCAGTCCCCTTTTCAAAAAAGCCTAAGTCTTCAATAGCTAAAATTTCAGTAATCGCAAAACAATCATGAAGTTCTACAACATCAATGTCGCTTGGACCTAGCCCTGCCTGCTTATAGGCTTGATGTGCGGATTCTTGAATAGCCCCAATACTTAATAAGTCTGGAATATCTTGCATGAGCGGTGGTCCGGAAGCTTGACTAGATGCAAGCACCTTAACTCCCTTATCTCTAGCGGTAACCACGACAGCGGCAGCTCCATCCGTAATCGGGGAGCAATGGAATAGCCCTAGAGGAGCGGTAATCGGACGCGCCTGCATAATTTCTTCTAAGCTCGTTGCTTTTCCGAACTGTGCTTTCGGGTTATTCAATGCATATTCCCGGTTTTTCAAAGATACCATAGACAGATGTTCTACACCTGCACCAAACTCATACATGTACCGGTTGGCAACCACCCCAAAAAATCCAGGAAAAGTTAAACCTGATATCCCTTCATTGGAGTCATTGTCCATCCCCACATTTAGCGCTTCCGTTACTACATTTGTTGGAGCATGGGTCATTTTCTCTACTCCTACAACCAATACCGTATCGTAGATGCCAGCAGATACCATATGATAAGCCTGACGAAATGCAATTCCACCAGATGCACAAGCTCCTTCCATTTTGGCGGCGGGGATGGGGCCTAACCCTAATTCTCTCGCTAAGACAGATCCGAGAATTTCCTGCCCCGCTAACCTTCCGCCCGAAAAATTCCCCACATAAATAGCATCGACTTTTGGAGTTCCCGCATCAAGCAAGGCTTCACGACTAGCCGTTAAAGCAAGTGATTTTAGAGAGGCTTCATGCCTTCCAAATTTGGTCATGCCGGTTCCCGTTACTGAAACATTTCTCATATTCTACTCCCCCAGTAAGAGTCTCGAATTTCTTTGCGTAATATTTTTCCATACGAATTTTTAGGTAGGCAGTCCATAATACAGATTTTCTTTGGCTTTTTAAAGCTTGCCAAGTGATTTTTACACAAATCAATAAGTTCCTGCTCTGATACCGTTTGTTGATTCCTAGGCACAATATAGGCGCAAACAGATTCACCCCATTTTTCATCTGGAATACCAAATACACATGTTTCTTTAACACCAGGATGTAGATTTAACACCTCTTCTACTTCTCGAGGATAAATATTCGCTCCACCGCTAATAATGACATCTTTCGACCGATCGACGATATGAAGATAGCCTTTTTCATCTACCCATCCGAGATCACCGGTGTAAAGCCAACCATCCTTGATTGTTTCTGAGGTTGCTTTCGGGTTATTCCAATACCCTTTCATTACCAATGAACCATTACAGATAATTTCACCAATTGTTCCGGCAGGTACTTCTTGACCATATTTATCTACAATTTTCATTTCTGTAAATATTCCGACTTTTCCACACGACGAAGGCCAGTCTTTTAATTCGTCCTTTGGCATAACCGTAATTGTCAAAGGTGCCTCCGCTTGCCCATAGGTTTCAAGAATAATTGGACCCAAAAGATCTATCGCTAATTTTATCTTTTCAGCGGCCATCGGGGCACCTGCCATATTTATTGTTCTCAATGAGCTAAGATCTCTTTTTGATAAGCTCTCTTCGTGAATCATTAGATTAACCATGGTAGGTACGAGAAAGACGGCGGTTATTCGTTCACTTTCGATTGCTTCCAAAAATTGTTGTGGTTCAAACTTATTAAATATAATCTGTTTGATCCCCAAGAATAAGGCACTATAAGCCATAGCCAGGCTTCCGTGAGTCAAAGGTGCTACATGTCCAACCACATCATCATCAGACATATCACTTGCTTTAATTAAGGATAATGTACAGGAAATCCAGTTGCGATGTGTTTGCATCGCTCCTTTGGGTCTGCCAGTTGTTCCTGAGGTGTACATAATTGTGATTACATCGTCCTCATTAATCTCAACATTTGGATCGATATCCGGAAAGTCTGCAATCCATGATTCATATTCTATTCCGAATCTGATGGTTGGAATTTCAACATCAATGATCTCAATTAAATTGTCCTCTCCTAATAAAATACTGGCTCCTGAATGTTGGAGCATATATTCATGCTCCCTTGGATGCAGACGATAATTAAGTGGGACTTTAATGAGCCCTGCGAGAGCAGCTGCCACTTCCAATTCAATATGCTCTATCCGATTGGATGCCAGGATGGCTACTCGATCCCCTTTTTTAAGACCAAAGGAAATCAAGGCGTTGGCTAAACGAAAGGAACGTTCTTTTAGCTGTGCATACGTATAGCTTGTATACTCGTCGCACACAGCAATAGAATCAGAAAAGTTACCAAAAGTTTTTCGGTATATTGCACCTAGTGTTTCCATGCAGTATCCCTCCTATTTGAAATTGATCGTTGGAAAACCAAGGTCTTCATTAAATGAACGTATAGCCATTATGTTATTTCCAACTTGAATGCTAAACTCCACCGTTACGCATACGGGATTTTTTCCAGAAATAAGATGTCCTCCGAAGACAATTCCCTGCTTCCCCAAAAATACTGCATGCATGTGCAAATCGGTGTTTCCGCTTTCATTTTTGCTTAGAAAGCCAGTTCCACTTAAAATTCCAAAGGGACCCTCTCTTTCAATGGGATCACAATAGCATAAGCTCCCATCTGGTCTCTCCGCCGGATAGACATAGCCTGCCTGTGATACAGACCCTATAAAGGTGACCACACCAGATTCAGCGCTGTACTTTTCATATTCTCGGATAATACCTTGCATGAGGTCTGTTCCTTTAACTAATGCACCGAAAATTGTGCCGGTCGTTGGGTCATAGATGGAATGGTCTTCCCTTTGACTTTTCATCCCTTTTTTCCTCCTTTTTTATCAAACAGCGTATTTGTTATTTTGAAAATTCTGATTTCTGTTTATCTCCCAAATACGTATTCTCTTTTTTCTTTTACACTAAATAATTTTAAGTCATATTCATCCCAGAACTATATTTGTTAGGTTCACAACTAAATTCTTAGTAACTAGAACAAATTAGTTGTTTTGTTGCAAAAAGATCTCTGCCGGTAACTGTAATCATAATGATTTACCTCTTGAATTATCCAACGGGGAGTCCGACGAAAACATTCAGAACTTGGTTGGTTGCCACTGACACGATCTGTTAAAATCGCAACTTGTTCAAATCGTTATTGTTGCTGCATATCTTTACATCTGTTCTCTCCTTTCTTTTAATACATTACTTTAAATAACACATGCAATATCCATGCCAAAAGCTGAATCATCAATACGTAATAGAGGTATTAAGGAGAACAAATAGGTCTCAAGTATAGGGAACCTTAATGTGGCCTAAAGCGATGGCGACTGTATTAATCACGATAGTTATCAAAAAGTTTATATAAACTTTCACAAAAGCCATGTAACTATCATATTTGCTATTGTATAATTGCTATGATTAAAGAAATTATTATATTTAAAACATAAATTGATTTTATCCAACCTCAATAGGCAGGGGCAGTTCACACAAGATAGCAAACCTTCGAGGTGCATGCCAATGTATGGTATTACTTCACAAAAGTAAATCCATTTGCCAGTGTAAAAGCTAATTGGGAAATGAGGTTCGCTCACCAGAACGAAAAATACCAAAAGAGAAACCCTACACTCTCGTCTAAATAGCACACAATGCGATTAGTTAAGCAATTCTTTCACTAAACTTTTAGTGAATAAATGAAAGCCACCACATCAAATGGGAACTTTGATTATCGGTTGCAGCTAAATAAAAGGATACATAAGATGGTTATTAAAATCCTTATAATTACCGTAAATATTACAGAGAGAAAGAACCATTAAACTTGTTCAAAAATAAGCGTTAATCCTTCTTAATGCTAAATATGATTAATTAAAAAAATGTCCAACCCATTATATACCAAGGGTTTGGACACTTTTTAAAATGTTTATGAATGCGTTAATTTGTATTATACGAATTGTTATTGGGGAGTTCTAAAGGAAGAAAAATTTGAAAGTAAGTTTAAAGAAATATGGTCCGAAATCACTTATAAAAATGAGCAAAGTGGTTATGATCACAACGGAATATTAGAACAAGATTCAAGTATATATAAACAGCTTTTTAGTAATAATATCGATGGAATTCCTGAAAGTGTTAAATTACTCCTATCCTGGTGGGGAGGTTTCCATGGGAAGATAGCTATAGAAAGGCTATTTGAAAGTGAGAATGGGCAAGAGGTTTACTTTGATTTCTTAAATGCAATAAATTCGAATGATTATTTAATTACAACTAAAAAATTCAAAATAAATCTTATTTACGATAAACCGTTATTAGTTGATACAACTTCTATTTCATCCCATTTTATTTTACCAATTGAAGAAATTTTTATGAATAGAAATAAAATTGCATATAGTTTATTAAAGAATTTACAAAGATCAACATAAAAAAATAGAATATAAGCTTCTGGGCTAAGAAAGGCCATTTTTGAAGGTTTGGTTGAATAGACAGGCCAAGAAAGAGGGACTTAAATGAGTCCCTCTTTTGCTTTCATTTGTCATTACGACCATTTTTTTTGAATGTGTGCAGCCTTCCTGTAATCTTGACAGGTAAAGGTCCTTAAAAACATCACACTGACTGAGCGTATCACTCGATATATCAAATATGTCATTTTAAATGATATCTATCTATCTATATATATCATGTCCTACCCGACAAAAAATGAAAATTGTACTAAGGGGTCACGGTAGAAAAACTCGGCTTTTTGGGATACCACATAATAAATATTAAATTCAATGAAATTAATGACTTTCATTGAATTCAACAAAAGATGGATTCGAAGCATTTGCTTAGAGGTGAAATTTCTAAATTTCCTTTTACATTTTATTTTAGGTTCCAAGTATATATATTGATTTGATACCGTCCTCCTAACTAACTGCAACTGTTCCTAAGTTAAACCTTCACTTGTCAGATACCTACTTTTTCAGATATTTTAAGATCATCCCCATTACTCCACAATACAGGAGGAATGCTGCCCCGTTTGTACAAAAAGAAGCCGCATATGAGAAGGATTACTTGTCCTATGTATATTGTTTAGGAATATGTGAATATTTAATGTCTAAATCTTCCTAATTATATACATTAATAGGTAATGGATTTATGATTAATTCAACAAATCCAAACAGAAAAGAGCACGCCTAATGGAAACCATTTATGAAGTTTCAAGAATCAAGCAAGTCATTATAGAAGTGAAAGATAGAAGATTTGAAAGAAGAGTTTGTAATCCATGGGATGTAAAAGATGTTGCCCATCACTTTATAGGGGATGATGATAGAGAGGTTTTTCTCGTTATTTGCCTCAACACCAGAAATGACGTTATTGCCGTACATAGAAGTCATTTAGGTACCCTTTCCACTGTTGCCGTTTCACCTCGCGAAATCTTCAAAGCATGCATCCTAAATAACGCAAGGAGCTTTATTGTAGCGCACAACCACCCTTCCAGCGACATAAAACCATCAAAAGAAGATTTCAATATAACAGAATCCTTGCTAAAAGCGGGATTAGTCCTTGAGATTCCATTAATCGATCACTTGATTATTAACTCCAAAGGGGATTTTTTTAGCTTCAAACAAGAAGGCTATATTTTAGAAGATCGTGTCATCAAGAGAAAGGTCTTCAGTTTGCAGCAGAATCAAATATTTAAGAAATATAAAAAGCATCAGTAATAAACATTTTCTAAATGTTTGGGTAGGTGAATTATATAATGAAATAGATTAGTACCCATGCTGTATGTATAGCCTACTCATATTTGTGTAATGCATATTGTGGGGGATTTTCCCCCTGGTGGGAAACCCAGAAAGGTTACGATTAAGGTGAAACTTTAAGTATACTACAGGAAAAAGAGTGAATAAAGAATTCACTCTCCTTAAGGTTAATATATGTTGGACAACTAAATTTTTTTTATGATTTTTTGAAGTTCTGTAATTGCCGTGGTTAAACTTTCGATACGTTTTTCGAATCTGATTAATAAGTATATTGCGATCGCTACGGGAAAACCAAAGTTCCCCATAATACTTATGATTTGTGCAATATTTATTTCCATATTCGCACCTCCCTTAGCATTTAAAGAGGTATTTTCAAAAAAAATATAAACCAGTTAATTTACAAGTGTGAATTAACTGTAAAGTCAGCTCTGTCAATTAAACATAAGGCTTGTTAAAGTTCAATTTTGATAAGGCATAGAAAAAGAACTACCTGTTTTATGGAAGTTCTTTTAGTTTATTCGCTACTATGTATATTTTCTGCGTCACAACGTAATTTATAAAAATCCTGAACTAATGTTTTTTCTTCTGAAATAGATTCTTTCATTTTACGTAAAGTTCTTTTCCCTACACGACGGTCCAAAATACACAATATTTTTATTAACATATCATTCGACTTTAAAGATATTTCAATTGGTGAATTAAAATATTCTTCCAAAGCAGAAAAGAAATCAAATTGTGCATAAATACCTTCCATTTTTAATTGTTCTTGAGCTTGTTCCTGGATTGCTCGATTATTAAGTATATTATCATAACTAAAATCGTCTAATTGAATACGAATATCTCGTTCTCTATAATATTCTTCTCTTTCAGCAGTAATTGTACACATATTCAACATTTCTACTTTATCAACAGTTATGACAGTTCTACCTAACTGGTCGTGTGCTTTTCGATAATTAATCACTTTAAAATCTACTCTTGAATGCAAAGAATCGCATATAAAACTCATTAAACGTTTCTTCGATTTGCTCCATTTCGGATGATATAACAATAAACTTCCTCCCTTTGAATCTATCAAAACCATTAAATTTTTACTTTGGGTTCCAGGTATATATTTATCTGTTTCGCCGCTTCTTAATGTTTTCTGGAGCTCATAAACCTTCCCCCTTGATCAGGAACAAACTCCCTCCCACAGGACGAAATCATTTGCCTCTTTTGCCCCAGGAACCAACCAAATTGGTCCATATAAGGAATGAGACTTCTTGAGTTATCTTTTCATATTTCAGTTATTATCTTTCGTTTTTTTTTCTTTTTGTTGTACTAATTTATAGGTAGCGAACAGTGTCAAAAATAGTACAAACAGCATTATTCCTATCCCTATTTTTGAACTTTCAAAGATTTCATAGCCTAAATAAAATGCTAAATATAGCGTTACTAATACCAATATTACATTGCGTATTATTCTAAAGATCAATTTAGCTCCACCCTTCTAAATCGTATAATGTGTTTGATAAGATCCTTATACCACTATTACACTTATAAGGACTTGTGAAACCAATATGGCAGCAAGGGATTCTAATCGCTGGGTTCACATACCGCTATTCTTTTTCTGGAGGACTTATTGAAAGTTCATGATGATAAACCATAGCGACCTCATTCCCAAAGTCTACCTCATATTGAAGATTCGGCTTAAGATTGACCTTTAGGATAACCCCTTTCTTCTTCCACCATTTTTTCAAGTAATAGTAACTCTCCGAGTCCTCATCTTCCGTATAACCAAGTTGAATATATACTCTATCACCTACATCATAAGGTAATAAGTCATTCTCTGGCGATTTCTCTGCTACCTTTTCTTGCAGCTGTTTAAGTAACTCACTTTCCTGAATTGCATCTTTAATTATTTCATTATCACTTATATCAAATATCGTCATCTGTTTTACTGTCATTTTCTCACCTCCGCAATAATACTTACACAGATACTACTCTGTTGAAGCTAAGGTTCCTTGTGAAGAAAGTGATGTTTTAGACGAAGGACTTAGGGGGAGAAAATTCAAATTACAGAACCTTTTTCTTAGAAACCGAGCAAGGAAGCTTTATTTATCAGATAAATAACATTTTACAATAAAGAAAGCCGGGTAGCATGAGCTAATTACCTGTTTAATTCCTTTAAAAAGTGGCTTGGAACCTCCAAAGGCATGAATATTGTGCCATAAAAACAAGGAAAGAGTACTTTCTGCTCATTTTTAACATTTACTTACATATATAGTTTACTATACATTATGTATATGATAATATACAAATTGGATAGGATGATATACAACATGGATAAGATAATATACAAAAAGGTGATGAGGGATGAAAAGACCTATTGTTTATAACAATGTAAAGAAATACCGCGTTTTAATGGATATGACACAACAAGAATTAGCAGACAAGGCTCTTGTTCATCGTCAAACGATTGTTTCAATTGAAAACAAAAGTTATGCGCCATCAATTGAGGTAGCTTATGCAATTAGTATTGCAGTGGGAAAGGATATCAAGGAAGTTTTTTACATTAAGGAAGAAGGAGATGTTTCAAAATGAGTTTGAGAGTTCCAAGAATCTTAAAAATGTTTGTTAGCTTAGTGTTTGTAGCATTGTTTACCTTTGTCGTATATAACTCTTTTGAGAGTGGTGACAACTTTAGAGGGATTATTTTCTCAGCTGCCATAATAGTCAGTGCCTATGTGTTAATCAAGGATATTGTTGTCGCTATTAAAGGGAACAGCTTGCTTAATAAAGAAGTGGTTATGGATCAGTTTATTATTGGAAGGATAAAAACCTCCTTAAGCTTATCTTATTTATACTTAATTGTTCATTTAAGTATTTCTCTTTATTCAAGTGATAGCCTTGCTGCTTTTAAAGATTCCGCAACTTTAGCTTTGTTCATAAGCTTTCTTGTGTTCATGCTCATTCAAATTTTCCAGGCTTTTATTTATCACAGTAGAGAATAGGTTTACTTCTAGAACATTCCCACCACTTTATTAAATGAGTTGCGAAACTCAAATATTTAATAAGGTGGTTTTAATATGGAACAAATTGTTGAATTATCAGTCGCTCAAAAATCGGAAGTAGCAAAACGGATCGACCAACGTTTAAACGGCAAACTCGGTCTGAACTTGAAGGTGTCTCACCCTATTAAAAGTTTTTCCGATGATCTTCAAGCTGTTCAAGTAGACTTATCTTTTAGAGAGTCTGATGGCGAAATTTTGGGAACTAAGTACACTCAAACTGTAATTCATAATGGTGAATCTGCTGAGTTGCAGTATACGGAAGCTCAGGATGTTTGGTTGTATCAACTTAATAAAATTGAAAGCAACAAAGATGTAATTGCACAAATGTTTAAAAGATTTAAAGACTCAGAGGATTATGATGCTATCCTTACCTTTATTCAGAATGGAGGATACGATTTAGCTCTAGACAGTCAAAAAGTATTAAATGTAGAGCAATATTCCTTTGATGAAGAATCACAACAATCTACTAAAAACTATATTCAGGCATGGACCGTTGATGTTATGGAAAAAGATGAAGTTATTGGAGCACTAGTGTTTGGTGAAAATGGAAACACTCTTATTAGGCTTTATAAAAATGAAGGTGTTGTGGTAATTAATGAAGCTACACCGGTAATTGTTCCTTTGGATTCTAAAGGGAAATGGAAAGCGTGTATGGCAGACTGTATTGGATGTGGCTCTTGGCAGTCATGTGTTAGTGCCTACTCATGCTTAGGGGCTTGTGCTAGCTGCTTAAACCCAATTTCATGCGTATTTTGCCTAGTTTGTGCGATCGCTAGTTCTACGTGCTTGTGGAAATGCCGTATGTGTGTTGCTAATTCTGCAAGACCAGAAGAGTGCCCGGTTTAAACGAATTTGCAACATGAACGAAAGATTATTAATGGTAGGCTGTCGATAATGTTTCGGCAGCCTTCTTTTAGTACGTGATTAGGGACAATAAGTCGTTTCTGTAGTGATTAAAGAAAAAAATACACTATTTTAATAGACTACATGCTACTTAGTTAAGTCTATAGCTACAATTTAAATAATAATGAATAAAAAGAATAATTAATATATAATTTAGAAGAACCAATGTACCTTTATTTTAAACGTGAGTTCTCTTATAGAAACTTTGAAAGTCGTTTGGGGACATTGGTTTATTAATCTTACTAGATACGATATTATATAATTGTGCAGTGACCTTTAGGTGATTCCGACCATTAACTGGACTGGGGCTATTATTCATAGACCTCTAATATTGATGTGAGGCACTCCATTCAATTAGAAAGACGGCACTGCACATTAAATTAAATATAAAACAACGGATTATCCTGTCAATTTCGACAGGTTTTTTATTTTTTTAGAAGGAATATTATGGTTAGTGTCGAATACTCCTCCTCAATAGACTATATAGAGAGATTTTAAAATCAATATAGTGAATAGTGTGCAGTTGAAACTCTAAAAGTGTATGGAGCTAGTGAATCTAGACTCTTTTGTTAAATCTGAGATTAAATATCTGGCGTTATAATCCTAACATGCTACATTGGGCTTAAGCTCTAACAGAAACTTGGATGGTCAGATATAATCATACTGCTTACTGTTCGGAGAGGAAATCATGGAAAATACGATTACTCCTTTTAGTTATGGGAATCATTCAGATAATAAAGGTCAAGATACTCGTAAGTTTTATCAATTTTATGTTGGTATAGATATTGGAGCTAGTTTTCATGTAGCTTCTTGTATTAAATTTGATGCATTTTTAGACCCCAAAGGAATTGCCTGGAAACGAACAAAAACAATGAAATTTAACTCTGATAGCGCAGGAATCGCAGAATTTTTAAAAGCTTTAAAACAAATAGAAGATCAATTTACTATCAACAGAGATGATTTCTTAATCCTATTAGAACCTACTGGTGGACATTATTCCTATTTAGTTCAGCAAGTATTATTGAACGAAGGATATCAACTCTTTCAAGTGGAGAATAAAGCAGTTGGAGAATTTCGTAAGAATAATTTAGGTATCTCAGAAAAATCAGATTCAATGGATGCCAAAGTAATGTCCTATATGGGGTGGCATAAACAACTCCATCCTCACATGCAGGGAGTTACTTTAATAAGACCTCAAACTGTCTTACAATCCTTATTTCGGACTGTCATGCGAGATCGATGGTATTTAAACGTTCAGTTAACTCGAAGAAAAAATCAAGTTCAACAATTATTAAAAGTAACACACCCAGACTTAAATAAAGCATTTAAAAAATTGGCTACTTCTTCAGTAATGAAATTAGTATTAGAATACCCTTCGGGTCTTCACATGAAGGGATCATCGGAAGATGAATTGTATAAGGCAATTTCTAAAGCAGGCGCTAAGAATGTAGCGAAAAAGGCTGCTAAAACACTATCTGAAATTATGCCCCATACAGTGGCTGTACCAGTAGAACATCTAGTAGGAAGGCAGAAATGGGTAATTGAAGAAGCCTTGAGGCTTGAGGAAAGCATTCAACTTATCGATGTAGAAATCCATTCACTTCTTAGAGGAGACCCTGAAAAAGGAATTGAACCACATCCATATACGGAGTTACTTCTTTCTTTTCCTTTTGTCAGTGAAAATATTGCCTGTACCTTAATCGGTGTTATTGGAGATATAGATCGTTTTAATACATATAAAGAATTCAAAAAATACCTTGGTGTATCAGCTGAAAATTCTCAATCTGGAACATCTGTACATTCAACAAAACAAACCTATGGTGGTGTTCGAGATGCACGTCGAGTGCTTTATCAGATGTCCATGATGATGTTAGCGAATGGAAAACGAAAACCAACCGTCTTCAAAGCATATTACGATCGTAAAGTTGACGAAGGAATGATAAAGAAAAAGGCAATTGGTCATCTTTGTGGTAAAATTGCAAATTTGATTTATACAATTTTAAAAAGTGGCCAGAAATACGACCCTAAAATACATGCGGCTGCTTGTGGAATAGAGTGGGATGAAGTGTATAAGTTAGAAGAAAAGCAAGAGCCAGTGTTATTGAATTAACGAAGAAGATTTATTGAATAAAGGTAGAGAAAATATGAAGGTGATGGGGGAATATATTATTGACACCGATTAGAAAAGCCTATGGTTATGTAACAAGAATTAAAGAAGGAAAAACACAGGTATTAGTCTTTCAACATCCTATTACTGAAGCAGGGATACAGATACCCAAAGGCACAGTAAAACCCAAAGAAGACACTTATCATGCAGTCATTAGAGAAATTGAAGAAGAAACAGGGTTGAGAAGTTTTCATGTTGAAAATTTAATTGCAGAAGATTTATGGGAGAACGATGACGGTGCAATACATAATAGGTTTTTTTATAAAATATCTGTATCAAGTGTTCCAGATGAATGGGATTACCAACCAACAGGCGGAGGAGATGAAGAAGGATTAACATTCCATTTCTTCTGGATTTCATCCGAAAATGAAGTTGAACTTATAAGAGGACATGGAGATTATTTGAACCTTATCTTTGATTAACCTTATTAAATAAACGGTGCTTTTCTTAAAAAAGAGAGTATATTTTATACATTTCCCTAAGTCTTTTAAAAAACCAAAAAGCCCTGTTTTCGAATAAAAAAACAGGGCTTTTTTCATACGGTAATATTCACTAGTTTTCTAAAGCACTACACTACATTTAAAAATGTTAGCGCGTAACACCGACTCCAAAATGGAACGCTGTTAAAAAGTTGTTTAATTTTGAAAAGCCCACTTATATTATTTCACACTATGAAAAATAAATGATTTTGTTTCTTCAGTTGCTTGTTCAAACTCCCAATCACCATAAACTTGGATTTGTGAAAAGCCTACTTGTTGTAATGATTTATAGATTTCTTCTTGTGTTCGAAACTTTAGTTGCATTTTTTCATGAATTAACACTTCATCTGTTCGTGCATTTTTGACGATTTCATAAAACGTAAATACATCTCCTATAAACCCTTCATATTCCGTCCAAATTTCAAGTGGGTCGCCGCTTACCTCATCCTTTGCAACATCGGGTGTCACATCTTTTTGCCATTGTTCCCACGCTTTTGCTAATGGGTTACGCGTATCAAAAATAAAATGTCCTCCAGGTTTTAATGCTCGATGTGCATTAGAAATGACTTGCTGCCAACTTTCGTCTGTAAGAAATACTTGTGCAACATTCGCTGTCATTATGACAACATCAAACGTATTTGGTTGTAAATTCGAGCTATCGCCAACAATCCAAGTCACTTCGTCTGCAAACTCTTTACTTTTCGCCTTTTCAATCGCATCTACATTTGGGTCAATAGCTGTAATATGATAGCCAGCTTGTGCAAAATGGGTTGTTAACCTTCCTGTTCCACAACCTAAATCTGCTATTTCTTTAACATTTACTTTCTTTAAAAGTGCCAAGAAGAATTCATCGTCTTTTCCCCAGCCATTAATTTGATCATAAACTAATGGGATCATTTATTTACCTGCTTCCTATATTCATTTTCCCAACATTAAACTAGATTGGTTGCTGCCATTTTATTGACTAAATAAGTATCGAAATATTCATTCTTCATTGTACAGATAAAATAAAATATGGAATATTTCCTTATCAAAATCAGACATATCATCATTCTTTTCACTTTTATTTAGGCCTAATTTTACCATATATGCTTAGTGAAAGGGTTCGTTAGTCATGAATGGATTTACAGAATAGGATATAGATACCCTAAAGGAGGTATACAAGTTTAAGATCGGCGGAGTGCCGAGATGTATAGGTTAAACAGAAAAAAGCTTATTGAGAACTGTCTCAATAAGCTTTTTGAATTTATAAATTATCTAACATATTTCCCAATGTCATTTATTTAGGCCTGTTAGTACAACAACTGTGTAATTCAACATTATAAGTTTGTTCAATAGAGTCTTTCATTTGTTTCAACTCTTTAGAGTACTCTAAACAAATAATTTGATAAAATTCTTTCTCTGATTTATTCGTACATTCATCTATACACTTAGCAATCTTGAATAAGTCACTTTTGATACGATTCAACTTTTTAAATTCTATTTCAATTGTCTCAGTACCATTTTCAATCACTTTCATATGTTATATTCACCTCATTATAGTATTTAGAGGTGACACCCGGATTTGAACCGGGGATAAAGGTTTTGCAGACCTTTGCCTTACCACTTGGCTATGCCACCACCGTTTTATATATAATAAAGTGAATGATACAAAGAGAAAGTAAACCGCCATATATTAAAAATTAACAAGGTCCCAAAACTTTGGTGCTTTGTTAAATTGTATATTTCGATATTTTTCTATTAATTTTAATCTCATTTCCTGAGCTAAGTCTTCACGATCTTGAACTGCAGTTTGTAGCAAGGTTTTTCTTATTTTTGGTTCGAACAATACTAAAATTTCTTTTATTTCTTTAGTGCAACAATCTTCTTTAGTCATTTATAAATCACCTTCCATTAGTGTTTTTAACTTTTTTAAAGCTTTCTTATGGGTATTGGAAATATTTTGTGGTGAAGTTTGAAAGATATCTGCTATTTCCTTATTGGAAAGCTCTTTAACATATATCATTTCTAAAACTATTGCTTGTTTTGGTGTTAGCCTTTCTAAGGCTTCACACAATTTCTTATCTGAGATTTTTGATGAAAGGGTGTCGTCACCTTCATATAATGATGGTGCAGCAGAATCAATTAGCATATCCTTCATGGTCGATCCTTCATTTGTTTCAGTTTTGAGAGGTTGGTCCAAGGTGAGCATAAAGCGGTTGTTTAATTTACGTAATTTTTTGTCGAAATCAATACCCATAAACTTAATCATACTACTAAAATAAGCCGTCCTTCTGACTCTCTCATAATATTCAGCAAAAGCATCTTCCACTAATCTTTTGTTTTCTTCTGTAAAGTCATAAATGGCTTTTTTGTATAATTCTCTATTCATTTCATTTTCCAAAAAGCCCTTAATCAAAGGATTTTTAAACTCTGTACTTTTTAACGGTAGCTTTTTGTCCATATAGCAGAATCCTCCATAAAAATACTATCACCTTTATATTGATATTATTTTTCCTCATAATATAAAGTGATTCTTACCTATTAATTGTAAACCATTTTCGAACATATGTTCTATATATTGGGTTAATTTGTAAATATTTTATTTTATCTTCCATATATCAACTCAAAATAGATTAGAAATATCTTCAAATAAAAGAGTGACCCGGAGGCCACTCTTTTAAGTAGTTAATTGAATTAGTCCATTTCCAACCTGATTAAAAGAAAAATTTAATGGTTTTTTATGTTCAAGAAGATACTGATACACAAGATAGGGAATCATCGGAGGGTTTAGATTGTCTGGATCAATAATCTTTAAAATTAAGGCTGCTGCTCCGGCAACATAAGGGGCTGCCATAGATGTACCAGATAATTGTACATAGCGCCCGTTCAAATGTGTTGAAAGTACATCTTCTCCAGGTGCCACAAAGTCAAGATTTACATTCGTATTTGAGAAAACAGATGGTCTGAAATCTCTTGTGATAGAACCGATTTGAATAACCTCTTTGTAGTATCCGGGATAAGAACGTTCAAAAGACTCGTCTTCACCGTCACCCTCATTACCAGCTGCTGAAACAAGCACAATCCCTTTTTGCCTAGCTTCTTTTATTGCTTTGTGCAGTAAATTGTTGGGCTCTTGTCCCCCTAAAGACATATTGATGATATTCACTCTTTCTCCATTATCACCAATCCAATGGGTTGCATAATGAATGGCTCGAATAAGATTTTCGTAACTTCCCAGCCCATTTCTATCAATTACTTTTAGCGCTAAAATTTTGCTCTTTGGTGCCACACCGACAATTCCCTTTCCATTATCACTAGCGGCAATAATCCCAGCAACATGAGTTCCATGGCCTGTATAATCTTTAAAGACATTTGGACTATCATCTGCAGTAAAGTTATACCCGCTAATAATATTATCCTTTAAATCTGGATGTTCTTTTTCTACTCCTGTATCAATAGTTGCTACGATAATACCATCACCTTGTTTTGATTGAGACCAAACTTCTCTTGCCCTGATGATGTCTAAATTCTCAGGGATTGTACTAAGAGCTTCAAAAACAGTAATAATTTGTTGCGGTCCTAGAATCAAATTTTTATTATTTATCACATTTTTCACCCCTTTCCCTATAAAGTGAAAGAAGATTAATAAAAATAAAATGCCGAATAAAATTCGGCTTAAAATAATGCTTCGGTTAACTCACCAATATTAAACCCTCTAATCTGAATAGTGTGGCCGGTATCTTCGTCCGTAACAAGAATTAGTGGGATTCCAGGTGTTTTATATTTCTGAAATTCTTCTTGTATTTCATTATTAGTGATATCTAATTCGGTATAAGATAATTGATGTTTTGCTAGCCAATCCTTAGTTGCACGACAATAACCGCAATAGTCAGCGGAATAGACAGTAATTTTTTTCACATTGGTCATCTCCTTATTTTTACTCTTCTTTAATACAAAGTGAAAGGAGATATAATTCTATAAATTATCTGAAGCAGCTTTTTTCACTAATCTTTTCTTTCATTTGTTAAAAAACATCCTCTATACCGTAGGGAAGCATGTTCTCCCCTAGCCTATGCTTACGAAAGGAATGCGGGTTCGAATCCCGTCAGAGGCATCTCTTCATTTATCAACTAAAAAACAGGTGAAGCTTTTAAATTCTCCTCCATAGGAATTCAACTCTTAGTAATGTGATAAACCTTAAAGGTCCCCTCTTTCTCCATCCCGCTTTAGATTAGATAATTGGAGAATAATAGGGCCGTTTCTGTTCAGTTAGAATAAAGATGTTTAATTTTGCCTTTATAATCACACAAACACCGTCCAGTTAACCTAGACGGTGTTTAATATAGTTGTTTAATATCTTTGTATTGTGAATTACATTACTTAAATGAATAACTATAAAGTCTTTTAATAATCTAAATTTTATTCCATAAAAGCGCCCTTTAATAGAATAGCGTTTTCCTGTTGTACTGGCAGCAACAATCACAGCTGAAGTTAAACCTGTAGTATTTCTGCTGCAAAACCACCCGTTTTATTCTGTCATCTCTTTTTCTAATAGAATAGCATAGGATATAGATGTCTGGCCTACCTTTTCTATTATACTCCCTTATTGTATATCCACTTTTCTTTTAATCGGTCAAATTCTCCATTGAGCTCCATCTCCTCCATCCAGAGATTAACCCAGTTCTGAAATACTGCATCCCCACGATGCATAAGGTAGCCTTTTTGGCTTTTCGTGAACGTATTGTCCGTCAAAGCCGCGTAAAGCCTGGAATCCTGGCTTGCATAGTAGATGGCCTCAATGCTGTCCGTAATCATCACGTCTACTTTTTCTTCAGCAACCATGTTCGGAATATCCAGATTGTTTTCGATTACGACAACCTTTGCTTGTGTAATGTTGGCATTCACGAATTTTTGGTTGGTTCCCCCTGGGTTTACACCGATGGTGACATTTGGCTGGTCAATCGCTTCCAAACTTGTATATTTCTCTTTATCTTCCTGTCGTATTAAAGGAGCCTTTCCGTCATTTATATAAGGATGTGTTAAGTGTGCTGTTTTTTGCCGTTCAGTATTGCGGCTGATTCCGCCAACCGCGATATCAAACTTATTTTTATGGAGGTCCTCCATTAAGGTTGGCCAGGAAGTTTTAACGAAAGTGATCTTCACCCCAAGGTCTGCTGCCATTAATTTAGCCGCTTCGATATCATATCCTTCATACTCTTTTGTTTCCGGATTAAAGTACGTAAATGGCTTATAATCACCAGTTGTTCCTACCCGAATCACACCCTTCTTTAAAATATGGTCGAGCCTTGAGCCAATGACGAATGTATTGGCATTTTTATGTACTTCCCCTCCTGAAGCTTGGGCTACCTGTTTCACTGATACATAAGGCTTTCCATTTACAGTAACCGTGCTTAACGTCTTTCCATTTAACTCAAGCTGCTCGGTTATACTGTCGGCAAGTGACAGGCTTGTCCCTCCGGTAATCAATAATGCAAAAAGAGCAAATACGATGAGTACTTTTTTGGTCACAATGTTTCCCTCCTATTCATTTAGTTATGTCTATTATCTTTAGGAAGGTAGATAAAGTAAATTTATTTTCCGAATTTTCAATAAAACAGTTCGTTTATACGAGGAAAATAGCCCCTTTATTATATAAACACAATATCATTTGGCCCTAAATAGCCTAATACCAGCGTAAGCGCTATAGATTCCATTAAACATTTTAAACGCTAAGTACTATACCAAGGTCAACATAAATTTCATATTAAAGATGTCATCCAAGTGTACTAGCTCCCCGACTTTCATTACCTGCTAAGATACCTAATATACCTTGTGATTCAAATAATTGTTTGGTACAATTTAGGAAAATTAAAGGTGTGAGATGGTGTCACTGTCCTATTTAATAACTGTAATCCCTCTTTTGATTATTGGTAGGTTCTTTTTAAGCATTGAAAATCTCCCATTCTTTGCAAAGTCCCTGCTTCCCCTGTTAATTATAATGCCCCTTTACTACTTAATTACATTGATTCCTGGAACTAATCGTAAAATCAAGAAAAGATATGGTACTCCGCTATTATGCTTGATAATTGTAATTTTTTTACTCATAGGAAACTAAATTTAATAAAAGAAAAATTTATTGATACTCCATAAAGTTAAAGAATATAATACAAAAATGCCTCTGTAGCTCTAGAAGGGAAGAGCGCCGGAAAACATTGTAGTAACCGGGTCGCAAGGCAAGGGTTTCAGAAGCACCGAAAAGCAAATTAGCTGAGGCAGGTGAAATTCCTAGCCGGTGAAAGTCCGTAGGGAAGCGTGTTCTCCCCTAGCCTATGCTTACGAAAGGAGTGCGGGTTCGAATCCCGTCAGAGGCACCTCTTCATTTTTCAACTAAAAAAACAGGTGAAGCTTTTAAATGCTCCTCCTGCTTTCTAACAACTATTTATACAATATTATTTTTTGGCGTAATCAATGCGTTTTACCCTATGATTAAATTTTTCTTTCCAGTAGCCATCATTCATATTTGCAATCGCTACTCCAGTAGAACTTTGAGCCCCTATAAAGTTCCCATCACCTAAATATATACCCACGTGGCCATCCTTTTTGTATGTGTCAAAGAATACGAGATCACCCGGCTGCATATCCTCCACCTTAATGGCTGTACCTAAGTGTTTCAGTGTTTCTAGCTGACAGATGTTAACTCCCCTAATTTAACACCGACCTGAGAAAATGCCCAATGGACAAAGCTGGAACAATCGAATCTTCCCATTTTAATATCGTTTTGGTTTCTTCCACCCCCAAAGACATATACTGAGTTATTTATCCACCGGTTACCTATAGTGGTTACATCATTGTCTGCACCAGGAGTAATATTTATTTCACCATCTTTATTAACATTCATGCTGTTTTTGTATACTTCTGCTTGTGCAATGACCTTATCTACATACCAATCAGCGTGGTTATAGTGCCATATCGCCTTTCTCACATCTTTTTTGAATCCATGACTAGCAAGATATTTAGCGGCAGAGGCCACGCTATCAGCGATGCTCCAAGGGCTTGCTATACCGTCATTATCTGCATCTACTCCGTACCCAGATCCCGCTTTAATTAGGGTTATATCCGTTATATCAATGTCTGGGGCAACTAACCCGCCGCTTGTTTCATATTTATGACCTACCCAAGTTGCCGGCATGAACTGCATGTGACCGACTGCTCCTACTGATGAAATCATTGTTGGGTGTCTAGAAAAATCAGTTTCTATTCCGTGTAGGGAGGCCAAGTAGTACCAAGGAATCCCATATTCATGTTCAGCATGAAGGTAGTACTTCATGTATTCAGGAGGAACCTGGCCTTTAGGAGACGATGGAACAAAAATTGATGTGCTAGGTTTATCCACTTGTAAATCTCCTAAATTCTCATTCTTCCGTGCTTTTTCATTTTCAATCGCCTTTTCAATACTTGTTTTTTGTTTAGAGAGTATTTCTCTTTCTTTTTCCAAGGTTTCTTTAGCTTCATGATTTTGTTTTTCCTTAATTTCTAATTCCGAAAGAAGCTTATCTTTTTCAGCTATTTGCTCGCTTAAAAGATCAGCCATACCCTTTAGTTCGAGTTCCAGGCTTTGTTGCTGTTTTAATTTAGGCGTAATTGCTTCTTCTTTCTCTATTAACAGATTAAGTGTTTCAGTTTCAGTTATAATCTGTTTGGTCGTTTCCAATGCTGAAGGAATCGGTTGGATCCTTTGGTGAGTTGGCAAAAGTGTTGAATCATAAGTTGGAATTATAGAAACTCTGTCTTGCAGGGGCTTGATATTTAGTTTCAGCTCTTGAATTTCAGTTTCTAGTCGAAAGCTCTCCTCTCTAGCTTCTTTTATCTTCGCGCGGTTATCTAATATGGCCGTTTTTAATCTTTCGATATGATTCTTTAAAACGGCCTTCTCATTTTGAAATTGATTAATGGTGCTATCCATTTTAACTATTTGCTGCTGTATACCTTCAATTTGGTTCTCAATCCTAGAAACAGTACTGTTTGTTTCGGCAAGGACAGGACCCGGGAGACTGCCTACTCCTATAACAAGGGCAGCTGATAATGTTGCTAACCTTTTCATGACTTACCTCCAAACAAAAAACCCCCAAGAGACACAGTAAGGTGGTTACTGCGTACTCTTGGGGGATTCCCATTTTATAGTTTAATATTCTATTAAATATATCATAGCGTAAATTACATCCACCTACAAGATTGGTCCTTTTGGAATGATTGTTAAGATCGAGAGTATTATAGTCTTGTCCATAAGTCTATATTTTGGAGAGAGAGATCAATTTTGGGTGGGTGCTTAATCCCTCTAATATTTATAGGAAATGTTGTAGATGCTTTATATCTTTAATGGTTTGTTTAAGGGTAACGTCTTTGAACTCTTTCTTTGCATTTTGCATTATATACTTGATAAGACAATCAGTATCTATAAAATCAATGCTTTTGAGATTCGAGTGTTGTATAAGGAAAAAATATATTCTCTCTAAGGACTCATACATTGTTCGGGGAATAGATGAATTATTCAATTCGAGCTGCAGCCTTATCCATTTTCTCCTGTGAATTTCTTTTAAATTTACGATTTCAGTATTCTCGTTAGTTCTTTTATGATCTAAATGATCAATCTGTTTTTTCAGTTCCACAGTTGCCTCCAAAAACGCAAATTCATAATCTTATTAAAATATCATAATGTGATGTTTTTTAATTGTGAAATCTTTTAGCTGGTTTCAACACACAGTAGTTTTTATGAGCAACCACAGTGTTGTTATTTTCGTAACCTAAACACTCCTTAGAATCATTTGAAATTACCACAAGGACACTGTTGTCCTGTACTTTATAAACTATTCCTTCATGCTCCTTTCCTTGTCTTGTGAATAAGATTTCTTCACCGACTTGTGCCTTCGATTTTCTATCTAATTTTTTTATCATCTTTATCCTCCTATAATTTATCCTCGTTTTAAATACAAAAAAAGAGAACCCACAATTACAGAATGAGGTTAATGCATTCTGTAATGTGGGTTCTCCCATTAGATATGTTTAATTAAAACTAGATTACCATATATCTAATAAAGGATAAAACAATAATTACTTACTAATTGTCTTGAGCCTTAGTTTTAATAAGGAAATTGAATCTTGGGCCCGTTTATTGACCGCTTGGTAACGCTGATTCTCATTAACTCTAATTTTTGCATATTGCTCTTGCAATTTATTGCTCTGCAGCTGGTATTCTTTATTCAAAGCATCCATTTTAGCGCGGTACCCTTTATCACTTAAATTATTTTTTATTTTCATGATTTCTGTATCTAATTTGCTGATAAAATATTCGCGCTCTAAAATTTGAGCAGAGATTTTATTTGTTTCTTTTTCGGCTACTGCATAATCCTGAATACTATCCACCTTATTATTTTTATACTCATTGACTAGTACAATAGCATTTTGTACCTCTTCAACGCCAGTTGTCTTCCGAACCTTAGTGCCCTTATCTTTCATCACTTTATCGTTTTGTGAAGTCATTGATTTAATTTTGCTTCTCTCTCTTGCGAAATCAGTCTGTATTTTCTGTGCTTGAAGCTTAAACTCTTCTCCGGCTCTTACTCTTGCTTGCTCAAACTTCCTATGGGCTTCATCAAGTTTTTGTTTCGCTAATTGAGGATTTTTAGTTCTTAATTGATTGAACTCTGCTTTTGCTCTTTCAAGATTTACTTCAGCGTCTTTTACTTTCGCAAGTTTTTGAATCTCTGCAAGTTCGATCTGGAATTTGTTCATTTCACCCGCTTTTTTAGTACCAATATTAATATTTTCCCAGGTTGCTTTTTGAAACTCATCAAATGCTGCTACCTCGGTTTTTATTAGGCTGGTACTAATTTCAACTACTCCTAAGTTACTCGATAAATTTGAGGCAGCAGAAGCTCCTGTTGGTAATGCTGCGGCTCCACTAAAAGTTATTGCGGAAGCCAGAGTAATGCTCAATAATTTCTTGTTCATGTTCATATTTCCTCCCAAAGGTTAAGTGTAGAGTTTTAACTCCTATCTTCATCATAAGAACACTAATAATTTTTATTGTAGAATTTCACAATAAAATTTTCTTGGTATTAAAAAAAGCCGACCAAGAGGTCAGCAAAATTGGCATTTAACACACTAGCAGTTCTGGAAAAGATAACTGCCTGCTTTTTATTTCTTCAAGTCCTAATAAAAACTGAATATTTTGTTTGATTATATCTATTATGGACATTGATTCAGGAGCATTAATCCGCTCGCCATTTGAAAGATATATCTTGTTTCCCCCTTCCCACTTTCTTGCATTAAGAAAGCTTGTGGAGTCTGCAGAGAATAGATTAAACTCTAGGAGCATTTCATCTGCTAAGCCTAATCCATGAAAACAAACATTAGGGTGTCTCTTTGTTACTTGATCGAGTATACCCCTAACAATATGTTTTCTGCTGCTCAGAAAAGGTATACAACCGCCTAATCCAATTATCTCAGGCTCTTCCTCAACCAATTGATCCAAAGCCTCTAAAGAGTCTGTAATCTGCCAAACCGGAAAGATGTTAGCATCTGTAAGCTCTTTTAATCTTCCATAGTTTACTTTAGTCTGATCAGGATCCCCAATACAATCTAATGGGAAAAAACCTAGTATTCGTTTGTTACTCTTATGAGAGTTTATGAATTGAGCGTATCCCTCTAAAGTCATTTCATCCAACTTTTCATTTTCGAATAAATTACTTTGTTGAAATAATTGTTTCGATGTTTTTCTCTTCTTATTAAAGATAGAAAATGCACCACTATCTACAACACAATATAAATCATAAGTATCGAGCATTTGAAGACATTGTGGTGATTCCGAAATGCTTTTGTAGTTAAATAAGACGTATTTTCCATTTAGTTCTTTGAGAACTTTGAGCATTGCCGGATCCCTTTCAAGCCCTGAAAAGAAGAATCGTGTACCAACAAGGGAAATACGAAATAATCCAGTTCTTAATTTAAGTAACCTGGCCGTATCTTTAAAACATTGTAGGATGATACCAAATAAAGCCGATGTAAAAGAAGAATATCTATCAAAATCCTTTCGAACTGCTGTCCGCTTAAAAAAGAAGAAGCTAATGGCCCGTCGAATAGTATTTCTTTTGATTTTTTGCGGTGTCACTCCTTTTTCACTTTTAAATTCTAGGTATGTCTTCCCGTAATCAACTAAATAGTTTTTACATCCTTGGGCAGTATGAAATGTTCCTTTCTTTACTAACATCCGCTTAAATTGTCGTTCTATCTTTCTAGCATCTAGCTTATATTCGTTATACATACTAAATACCTCCTCATAAAAAAGGAAGAGTCTTCACTCTTCCTCTCCAATTGATATATTTTAGAATTTGTCACTGATGAATAAATATATTCTAATAGCTCCTATTAGCGTGAAAATCAGCCCTATTACTGCGCCAATTACTGAACGAATTACCTTAATGACTATTATCAATCCGATTACTCCAGCTACTAGCAGCCAAAATGATGGCATACTTAGCAAATTTAGGAATATTTCCATTGCTCATTTCTCCTTCTCTAACTAATATTCTTAACCCACCTTTTCGTGGGGCAGGTTGGAGCTTTATCGGTTCTTTCTCTTAATGGACTGTTCCAGGACCCATCTTCACTGATTCGACTTATTCAATTGCCGTAACATTCAACATATCCTACACTCTTTTTTTATCAATTTCGTCTTTTATCCCTTCGTAAACTTTTGAAAGAAGGGTAATTCCAATGGGTTTTTAACACCTTCTAAGCACGTAACGTCGTAATGATGTTCCCCATCGAATAACCATACATGATATAAAACCATTCCTCTTGGATCAACGGCTTCTACTTGTTTACGATATTTTTGAAAATAGTCGGATGGTACACCAAGTAATGCCATAACATCCTCTTGCCAATTTTTCATATGTTCACAATTCCCACTATAGTCGGCGTTAGGTGATATAAAATCAAATGTACAGAAGGTTTGGTGTACACTTAATCCCGCTCTGGTATATTGTTCGTTTAAATATTCCGCAAACTCATCACAACATCCCTCATTAATTGCTTCTACTGTAAGCGGTGTAAATTCTATATATGATTGGATAGTGTCCTTGGCCGTTTCTTTATGTTTTTTGGATAGCATCATTCATACACTCCTTACGCTTAAATAATAAAAGACAGTTGTTTATTGGAATTCTCCTGAAGAGGTATCACTGGTTGCCTCCGGACAGCGGTACTAACTTTTTGTTTCATCAATGAAAAAGCAACTTCAATCCCTATTGCTTTCACAACGTTAGCTGCTACTGACTGTCCCAATAATGACGTGCGCTGGCTCTCAGAAATAAAGTCAGGAAATGAAAAGTCCTCCGGAACGTCTAGAAAACTAGCAAGTTCATCAGACCTAAACAACCTCCATAAATTCGGATTATCAGGATGTTTGAGATGACTTGAAGTAACATTGATTTTAGAGTAATTGGCGATAATACAAGATATTCGTTTATCATTTAGACTCACTAAAGTTCGATTTTTCTCAGCTGTAAAATTGTTGTTACCGCTTCGATTAAGAAGATGCTCCATAACGGTCCCTTTAATTTCTCTCCAGTCTCCTTTTTCCCAATCTTTCCCGATCACCTGGCCTACTGTTAAGCGTCTGTGGTCCGGTAACTTTGGAACCTTTGGAAACTGAAAGTCCACTCCTTCTACAGCTGCGACTGCGTATCCCCGTTTTCTCCCGGAAACTGAACCCATATCATAAGCATCAATCATGCTTACATGCCAGTTAGGAAACATGGGAGCAAGTAAACCTTTTAAATGTTCAAAGGATCTGCTGCGGAAATATGCTGGCACTTGCTCGATAATAATGGCCTTACAATTAGAAGCCATTACGATACGCGCAAAGTGCGCTCCCAACCCCTCGGTTACACCGCCTTTTAATAGCCCTATTGAGCTAAATTCCACACATGGAGGGCTCAACCAGGTAACGTCAACTGAAGGAATATAAGATGGATTAAGGGAACGAATATCACCAAAATAACTACTACCATTTGAGAAATTATGCAAATAGGAATCTATTGCTATATCCCAAACATCGGCACCCATTTTTGATTCAAAATAACCAGTACTTTCTAAAGCAGCACTAGCAATGCCTGCTCCACTCGGATAGCTTGCAAAAGTAAGTTTCTGTAATGGATCGGAACCACCCAACAGTGGTTGTTTTATGACACAAAGGTCAAAGCTCTGTTCTTTCCTGATTACAATAAGAGAATCGGATACCAAAATATCGATTTTTTCTTTTTTGGTGAACAATACAGCTAAATCTCCATTTGAATAGTCTATAAGCGGTCTATGAGCTGGCCATGAAGGACGCTTCCTCTTTGCTACCTTATACGGAGTATCGTCAGCTTTTATTATTATTAAGGCTTGATTCGTATAGGTATAAGAAATAGATTCTCCAACATTAAAGTTCCCTGCTTCCAATACAGTAGGTTCTAAGAAAATTCTAGGATTACCGTATTTGTTAACACTTGTCCTTAAATTTCTAATCAGCTTGATATTCTTGCTCATGAGTATCCTCCAATTTATATATAGAAAGACAGAACCGCAATCACGATTCTGTCTCTTTAAATTTTTTAGATTTCTGATTACCTAAATAGCCATTGCTACTTGAAAATTTTCATCCTCAAAAAAGTCACCCTCAGAATTCGGACCGAAATCCACAAAGCAGCTACAGCCGGCTTCGTCAAATTTTAGGTCGAACTCCTCTTCTTCACTCCATCCTTTCCAACCGCTTAACTCTCTACCGAATTTAGATAATGGATATGGGCCTCCATTTCTTTTCATAAAGCTATATTGGTTAATGGTTAGATCAGTAGGAATGTAAACTTTTGGTCTACTTGCTCTATCGTAAAAGTAGTCCCTATAACAATCATCAAGGTTTCTATGCCACAATGCTTTAACCTCATCATCTAAGCCATCCACGTCTAAGTTTTTAATATAGTGGTATTCAGAAACATAAAGTTTTATATAATGTTCCTGTTCAACTAGCTTGTTAAAAACATCGGGCATTTTTTCTCGTAGCCTTTTAAAATGAGCCATCCCCGCTTTTACGCACTTGCCATTGCAGTTGTTGTGACTAAATCCTAAATCGTATAAAATGGGAATTTTGATGTCCCATTTCTCTAATACTTCCTGGTTATCAATAAAATATTCAATCAGGGGAAACCGCACGTTGAAGTTCTTGCCCCAGTTCTTCTCAATACCCTTTACTCTGTGGGCCTCTACGAATGATATTCCAAAGTATAAGGTTGCATCCTTAACAAAATCCTCGCTTTTAAGGAATTGTTTGTTATGCCACTTTTCAATCTTTGGAACTTTCCCTTTTATCAAGAAATCTCCGGCCACTTTCATTTTTAGATACTTAGAACAATTGCCTATTCGATTATTAAATACGACCTTCTGCTCAAACATAAGCTGAATGGGTGTCAAGCCCATGCTATGTGTTAGCAGAGGCAATTCAAGTTTATCCGATACTTCATAAATGAACCGATACAAGTCCTCAGATTCCCATAAGGTATCATTAAAATATAATAAAATATTGTCCTCCGGATATGTTTCTTTTACATAATCAACAACGGAGAAGCTAGAAAGCCCTCCGCTGAACATAATAATATGATTCCTCATCTTCTGATCCTCCAGTTTTTCATCAGTTTGTCTATAATTTACGGGTACTCTATATTCATGAGACCCCTTTATAACTCACCTGTTCATTGTCCTTGGATAGTTGGTAAAAAGTTAATAGAACTTCTTTCAACTCAATAAAATCCTCTTCCAGGAGTCCAGGATTATAAAAGCATTCAGCAAACCAAGGGTGCCCGTTTAAGGAAACACAACCTACTTCAAAGGGACGAAAACCTTCACCACTACTCCCTTTAAAATCTTCAAAGGATGCGAAGGTTTCCTGGCTCATAATAAAGAAATTAGGAGCATTTCCGTTTTTTCCATAGGCGATAACTCCATCGAATCCAACTCTTACAGCAATATTGAAGCCATCTTTACAACGAAGGTTTCTAAAAGCATAAGGAAAGTTGCCCCTGGTCTTGATCATCCATTTCGGAAATTGAGTAAGCATCATTTTCACCACCCGAATAATATGCATATTTTCCGCTGCAAAAAACATCTTCTGCGTTATATATGGGTTTATTCGTTTTTTCGTCAGTAAATAGCGGTGTATGGTAAGGGTTATAGAGTACTTTTTTAAACCCCATTGGAACATGCTCATTGTAGGAAACTAATTCTCCTCTAATATAGGCGTGCACACGTCTCCGCTTTTCTTGGACTGTTTTTTGTCTTCCCCCTTCAGAAACTACGAATTTAGCGTTTTTTAATTGGACAGTACTACAATGTGCCAAAACCAACCCAGTTTTTGCACAACGAATGCTATATCCGTTATCTGTATGAAGGTTGCGATAGCAATCGACTAGCTGACCAGCTGTTACGCTTCTCCCTTTATAGGGTGTAAAAAACATACTTCGGAGAGGACTAACAGCAAGAATATCATCAATATGATAGGGTTCCCCTCGTGATTCTCCATGTTCCCAAATAACAGCATAGAGCGCCCCATCATCATGTTCCCAGCCTCTGAGTTCGCCCTTAATAACAAAGGTTTTATTTCCGGCAGTACAAACTTCTTCTAAGATAGTTAATTCATACGAAGAACCAATTTTAGTTAGTACTTCATAAGGTTTTTTAATAGGATAGTTCATATAAAATAGCCTCCTGAAAATAGAAAAAAGCAAAGAAAGTAACCTTTCTTTGCTTTGATTTCTCCACTAATAATTGCAATAGCCTTTATTAAAGTTTTTTAGTTCCAACTTCTCATAACTGAATCATGGCAAAAAACTATCCAATCTTCTTTAACCGTTTAGAAACCTCAATACTTTCCTTTACGGTCAATAAATCATTGTCCTCTAACTTTTGCAATGCACCACGAATAAGATCATGGTTAATGTCTTCGAATCGAGTTGAAGAATGTTCATCAAATTCACTACACAGGGTAGCATAAATCATCTGACCTTCTGCTGCTGATAGAAGATACCCCTCACTCATTTTGTAAATACATTCCTCCATTGCTGGTTTAACCACAAGAGAACTCATATCTAATACCTACCTTCCCAAAATTATTTAGTGTATTAAAGTTCTTTATTCATAACAAACACAAAAAAGCCTTTGGGATGATTTTTAGACACAAAGGTAGTGTCTGCAGATCAAGCCCAAAGGCTAAAGTGTTTGTCTGAATCCGCTAACGATAAAAATATCGTTGCCTCAAAATAATAAAATAAAGAAATTTAATAATAAAATTATAACAATTTACCCATTTATTGTCTATGTAATGCCTCAATATTTAAAAGTTATGATTATACTTTTATCACGATTATATATATCCCAAAATAAGTAATTAATTGTATAATTTATCTATATTTTTATGTTATAAGGGGTGGTTGGGGTGAGAAGTGGTGGGTGGATAGGAATTATTTTTCTATTTATGTTAGTTGCAGGTTGTACAGGGAAATATGACGACTATTTACAAAAGGGTAAAAACTCCCTTGAACACGAGGAGTATGCTAAAGCAGTGGATTATTTGGAGCAGGCATTGGAAGAGAAAAAAACAGAAGAAGCTGAACAACTTTATGCAGAAGCCAAGGGAAAATCTCAAATATCTAAGCTCCTGAAAGAAGGAAAAGACCAAACAAATAAAAAGCAATTTGAAGAGGCAATATCTATATATACTTCTATTCTTAAGGAACACGAAAATAAGGAATACCTGGATAGCATTCTAAAAGAAACACAAGATCTCCTAAATGTCACCAAAACAAAATATAGTGAAAACCTTCTTACAATGGCTAATACAGCCATTAAAGGTGGAGAATACTCATATGCTAAAAAAAACCTATCAAAACTTTTAGATATGGATATTGAGAATTCTGAGGTTAAGCAGCTCCTTATGTTCTGTGAAAATATGATTAACGGAACCAAGGCGTATAATAACCAAGAATGGGATGAAGCCATCTCTCTATTCACTGTTGCAATTAACACCTATCCGGATCATGAAAAAGCAATAACAATGAAAAAAGAAGCATTAGACAGCAAAAAGAGTTTAGAAATTGCAGCTAATATGACGGGTTCTGTAAATAAAGAAGTGGAAACCAATGAGGTTGACTTTGAAGAGACAGATGTCTCAGTAAATGAAGATCAGGATTTTCAAAACATTCCAGTGGAAGACCCTGCAAAATTAGAATTTGTCAATATTATGAATAGCCTACTGGATGATTATTGGAACAATGTTATGAACCAAGTTCAAGGTGTATCAAGTGGAATCACCTCTATAACCCAATTGCAAATGGATTTAGGAAATATTTATAGAGAATCTGTAAATGTATCTGTTCCTTATCCAGAATACCAAGAAATTATGAACAACTGGATGACCTGTTTAGAAGAGACGAATGTTTACTTAGAAGTCCTTCAAGGTATATCCAATGGTGATCCTTCAGCTCTTTCACAAGAGAATATTAGTGTAATGGCAGATTATTATGGAAAGACGCTGGATGGCCTAAACTCGATTCAATAGTGCTGTCACCAAACAAAAAAGCTGTATCCCACAATATGATGGAATACAGCTTTTTTCATTGTAATACATGCTCTTTCTTTCCTTTAATCCGGACAAAAGGTGACGTTGCTCTAATAAGTTCATAGGTTGAAGCCTGTTCTTTATTTCCGCTCATTAAAGATTCGTACCGACTTCTCGCTGTATTTAAGATTTCGTCAATCTCAGCCTGAATTAAGGTCCTCTCCTTCTTGTTATGGGCATCAAGTAGTTCAAGTTGAAGTTCATTAAACTTCTCAAGCTCATTAGCATTTAGAAAGTCCTTAAGTTGCATCTTGGCATCTCCTTTCAGGATTTATTTGCTAAGATTCAGTCTCCATTTAGATATCGTTTAATTGTTACGGTAATTATATCATATTTTTCTTGCAAAATATGTAAGAAAGAACAATGCTTGTTTATTGTTCTTTCTCTTGTTTTGCTGAGGACTCATTGTCTTTCGGTTCAGGAGCAGGCAAGGATTCGTTTAATTTTTCCAAATTGCTCTTAACCGAATCAATATTAGCTTGCTGATTTGACGCTTCTAATTTGGCAATTGCACCTTCTCCAGCATAGCCGCCTAAGATAGAAGTCAATATTACTCTTTCCATACCATTAGGGTCTGCCACAATAACAACTGCGACGGCAGCCAATGCCCCATAAGCCATATCAGTTAAAAAACCTGGATAGAATGTTCTTTTTGTGTTTCTTGGTTTTTTAATGGTGTTATTCCTCTTAGCATGAGATAATACGCCCATCACTGAACCTATCCCTGCTGCTATTAATATCTTTGTTAACATATTTTACCTCACCCTTTCGTTTTTTGTCTTGAAAATTTGCACAAAAAAACGACCTTTGGGCGATAGAAAGACATTACAAATAAAGTAATGTTCCATCGACCACAAAGGCCGTAACTTTTAAGCGTTCCCGCTAGTCTTCAATAGACTGCAAAAAAATTAATAGAAAAAAATACTTACAGAAAAATTTTACTATAAATTTCTATCTGTATCAATATTTTCCTATATTTAGTTTTAACTCACCCATTCATCGGTACTTTTTAATGCAGATTTTATTCTTATAGAAGCTTCCTTGTAACATTCTGGATCTTCCCTACAGGTATCCTCAATGGAATCGATCAGAACATCAATGGCTTGCAAAGTCAGCTCAAGTTCACTTTTGGACTTTCCTTTTATCTCAATTATAATTTCCTGACTATTTGACTCATCTAAATTTATAAGATTTATCTTGAGTTCTTTCATATCACGCCCTCTTTTCTACTTTAATATATTCATGAATTCTCCTGCTTTTTCTACAATACTCCCCTTCAAATCTTCTGATACAACATGCATGTCAAAACCATTCTTTTTATCTACATACCCGGGAATACTCCAAATATTTTGGCCGACTATTTTTGCTTCTTTTTCCGCTGCAAGATATAGATCTGTATAGTTGTATTCATCATATAAATAAGCGACTCTTACTAATCCCTCTAAGATAAGAATTTGTTGTATACTTTTTCCACTAATAAAGGCGTGAATTAAGTACCTCCCGTACTTATCTGTAATATCAGAATTGGGATCACTTTCAATCTCAATTTCTTTACCCATTATTAGATTGGTTAAAAATGCTGTGCCTTCAGGTCCGAATTTTTCAACAGTTTTGGTTGCTTCGGGGGCATTTATTCCCAATAATCTTCCAGTTACCTCTTTATTTAGTAGAGGATCGAAATATCGGATACTATCAGCATCAATCACGGATGTTACGGTCACCTTCCTTCTACTTTCGGAATCATTTTTTTCCTTTTTATTAATTGGTTTTAGATTGGTTTTTGTCTCGTATTTTCCATTTTCTTCATTATTTGGGTATATTATATTTCCAAAGAATTGGTCATCTGTATCATCATTTGAGTGTTTTATTTCATACTTTGGTGCATCTTCATAGGTAAGACCTGGGGCAGAACAGGAGATTAATGTTAAAGCAGTTGAAACGATTAACAAAATTTTGGTTATCCGTATTTTATTTATACCCTTTCCCTCCTAACAAACCTAATTATCTATTTTTAAACTATCTTTTCTTTACTAATTTAGCTATGTAGTTCAAACATTCTTCTATCGGGTATCTCACTAATTTATAGCTTTGGCCATACTTTACCCCTCCTTTTTCTTCTAGTAATTGTATAAGTTGCTCAATAGATATTTCTCCACTATCAACTTTTTTAAAATATTTTAAAACAAGTGATTTCCATATTCGTCCAGGGGTTAATATATAAACCTCCCCTTGGTATTGATAGGATAGAACTTTCTCAACTAATCTCTTTCTTTGCTCCTCCTCACGTTTCTTTTCAAAAGCTAACATATGATCCCCTCCAATACAAAAAGACCCCAATACAGCCATATAAAGTGCTGATTGGGGTCCTCCCATTAATTTGTTAAATTAACTTTATTTTACCATTTATGTAGTTCCTCTTGCAAATTAGAAAGTTAATAAGAACTATCTAATACTGCAATAGGCTTTTTTACCATGTTCCTCTTTGACGATGGATGAAAAAAACAACTGACCAGATAGCTAGATTCAAACTCTGGAAGGGAATGCGTTCCCATTCACGGAAGACTGTGCAAACTAGGATAGCAAGGGAACAGGATAGCAGGCCTGCATAAACTAATGCTCTAATAAAGGTTGGATTAAACATATTTAATCTTGTTCCCGCACCGCTGGCATTTCCATATGTCATCGTCAATCTCTTTATGCAGTTCTATACTATCGCAATATTTACAGTCAATTTCCTTATACATACAGTAGTTTCACCTCAATTATGTAATTAAATAAATATAGAAGGGTACTGGATGCGTGTCCAGGGTATTCATATTGGGTAGAAAGGATACAAGAACAGTATTAGTCTTTTGTGAAACATATATTCCTTCTTCCTAACTATTAGAGTCTTCCATACTTATCCCTTAAAATTGAAATTACTAATTCCTCAATTGTATTTTTTGATTTAGCAGCATCTTCCTTAATTTTTCTCTTTAGTTCAGAAGGGATAGCGATAGCGAGAACTTCCAAGTCACTGTCAATAAACACTCCTTCTAATCTCTTCGAAATATCTCCCTCAATCAAAGATTCTTCAAGTAAGGAAAAAATGTAACCTGGTATATCATCTTTAATTAAAATTGGCTTTACTTCAACGGTGATCTTGTTTTCTTTATCTAAAAAAACCTTTATGTTTTTTGGCCCTAGTGTAGAGTAAAAGAGACCCATTGTTCTATAGAATTCCTGGGATTCTGTAAATTGGAATTTAGCAAAGCCTTTCTGTGTTTTATATCCTATATCCGGAATCTTTTTAACCGGTTTATAACCTGCTTTTTCTATTTCATCATATGGAATTTGCTCTCCATTTTGGCTTTGAAGATAAGGCTGCAACTCTTCGTTTAGTAAAAGAAAATTACTGTCTTTATCTTCCGGAGAAAGAAACTCCTGGTACCAGGCGTAGTTTTTATCTTTATCGTAAAAATCTTTCCCTTCATTCCTTTTCTGTTCCTCATAATAGGATTTAAATCGCTCAAGTTCTTCTGGGGAAATGAAATAAAATTCCCTTCCTTTATATAACTTTTTCTCTGCAGCAAGTAATCCTTGTTGAATGTATTGAAAAATTGTTGCTGTATGGAGACCAAGTAATTTGCTAGCTTCTCCAGTAGTAATTCCTGGCTTTCCCTTTTTCTGTTTTAATTCCTCAACATCTTCTTTGTAGAATAATTTAGTATTATCAATGTGCCAGTTATCTTCATAAACCGGCTTTAATTCACCTTGTTTTACATATTTATGAATAGTTGATGGTTTAACCTTAAGTATCTCTGCAGCTTCATTTGTTGTTATCATTTCTCTTTCTTTATCCATGAGTTTCACCTTACTTTTTAATGTTTCTATAAAAAAACCAGCAATGTCGCTGGTTATCAATTCGTTCTATCTAAGATAATCATACTATAATACAATTTTTTATATAAGTTTTAAGTGGAGATTATTTCCTAATCACTTTTAATTGTTTTTTTTTATAGAGGTTTCTAACTCTTTAATATCTTTATTATCACATCCACATACGATGCCAATCCAATAAAGAGATCCGTTTACTTTGATATACCCTCCATCGTCCACAATAGAATTACAAAATTGACAAGTAAATACGATATTCAAAGGTATCCCTCCTGCCTTTAGAAAAGTGTGAGTTGCTTAAATGTAATATCCGAACTTTCCTCGGAAGCTATTGAAAAGGTAAAAGGAGAATGATTTGAACCTGTTTCTTCTATTATATAAGATACTTCTTTGAAATCCTTGAACCAATGCAGCGGAAAGCATCCCTTACATTTAGTTAGTTCAATATCTTCATAGAAATGAGCGTGAGTAATTTGAGGCAATAGATAATAGTGAGTAAGCAGGATATTACAATACCCTGCTCTTCTCCAAAACAATTTAGCTTTATAAATCTTACCCTGTTCAAGATCTATATTCGTGCGTGGGGGCTCAGAAGCGTAGTCCTCTTCTTCAAGGATATGAAACCAGTCACAGTCGAAACATCCAAAATGTGCATTGGGGTTATTAAATCTAGATACATAATAATGATTTGGTCCATTAGGAAATAAAAAATATGTATATTCTTTATTTAAAGAACACACCTTATCACTGCCAATATACTTGCCTTTCAGCATTATGTATCACTGTTTTTTAGCAAGCCTTTCTTCTTGCTATATTCTATAAAATCGTCAATGTATGCGTTTACTTCTTTGGTTTTTGGATTTTCAAGAACCACTTTTCTTAGGGACTTTTTTAGAATTATGTTATCGTCTCCCCAAACTAATTCAATCTCTGCAGTTGATTTCCTTTTTGTGGATAGTTTCCGTACTTCTATTCTGAGACCTGCTTTGATATCAGAAAGGTAATAAGTTGTTATTTTTATATTAACTTTCCCCTCTCGCACCTGTTTATCAATGAATTCAAATTCTTCTTTCATAAGCGTTCTTCCTTTACCATCCGAAGTCCCCTGATGAATTAACAAGGCGTTCTTATTATCGGGTTTTAGATATTTGAGTTCCATAGGCAATTTACATCACAGTTATTATGAACTATGGTGTAAACTGCCTCTTAAACGTTATAAACTAACGATTTTGTAACATAGAGGCGTAATCTTCAGCTTCTAATTTTGTGTCAAATAGTCTTAGAATATTAGAAGCTGTAAGATGATAGTAACTTCCCTTCGATTCGTGATCGATTTTATAAGCTTTCATTTTGCCCCTACCTCGCGCATTGAGTACCACTGGAATAATATCTTGCCCGTTAACAAAATAACCCGATCGAACACCAAGCCATTCCCCTGTTGATTTCTCCCATTCTTGACGCCCTTTAATTAATTTGTCGATGCTTGCTTTTTTGGACACTTTATCAATCGCCGCCTGGGTGCACTGGATTTCTTTCTCACCATTTATTAGGATCCTTACAGGATATTTAGTTCCTGGTTTTACTTCATAGATAACGCCTACTTCTCCAGAAGCTTTCAATTTTACTGGACGTCCACAAACCACATCTTCATCCTTAATCACAGTTCCTTCTGTCATTGACCATTGGTATCGAGGGAAATCTTTTGTTAGTTGTTTAATAACCGCTTCTTCGCCTAACTTTCTTAGTTCGTCCTGAGTTTGCCCCTCACTTCCATTAATTTCAACCGAAATTGCTGGAAGATGGAATGTTAATGTTTTTTTCATCCTAATCAGCCCTTCTTAAAATTTTTTAGTGTGTTAGGGAAGTCTCCAATTAAAACCTTAGCCTTGGTTGATGGAAAACCTTTCCTTGAAATGAATATATCAAACTAAACCACTATTGTCTAGTTATTTATAAAATATGTAATAAAATAATAAATAAATATAAAACAGTTAACACTTATTATATATAGACAAATAACCTATTTTTCTCGTAATCTGTATTATAATAAATGTAAGATAATAACTTAATAACTCCTTATATAATTGGTTTTTTATAATAAAATCTAAATAAAATTAATAGTTTTAAATAAAATTGTTAATAAATATATTTCATCTAAAGGAGGTAAAATAAAATATGAAATCTAGTGAATTAGTTTATACTGAACAAATTAATAAATTATTAACTCCTGATTTAATAAATAAAGCTCAAACAATTTCTTCTTTGGTAACATACCTTTTAGATGATTCCTTACATAAAAAAATGAGCGATATTATAGATAAAGACGGTGAGGCTAACTTTTCACTTTTTAACGATATCGAAATGATATATTTTTACGCACACCAAAAAAAGGATTTAAATGAGAAGAAAAATCGAACAGAAAATACAAAGCGGGAATATCTTAGGGATCTTCTTCTGTTCTATCAGCAGCTGCTGGAACAAGCAGAATTGCTAGAAGTCGAAATTAGAGATGTTCAAGAGTATCGACTATTGAAGAATCTAACACCACGGAATATGAGGAAATACCAGGAGTGGTTGAAGGAAGCTCCACTTGGGAATGGGGGTAAGCAATATTCTGTAGCTACCCTAAGTCGAAAAACAGTTGTAATGAGAGGGTTCTTAAAGTTCCTGTACGAAAATCAATACATTAAGGTGCCGCTTCATCAAAAAATGTTAAGCAGCAATGTTCGATCCTTTGATAGACCAAATAAAGAGATGAGTTCTGTGGAGGTAATTAGCTTAGTCAATTACTTCAGAACTCATCCCATCCTTTACGGATTGATATCAGTATTGGCCACAACTGGGCTCCGTATACAGGAGCTCTGTAATGCAAAAGTTTGCGATCTTGTTTATTTAGATGGAGAATACTGGCTTACAGTTATGGGAAAGGGTCAAAAGGAGCGCCAGGTATTAATTCATCCAAACGTTTTAAAGGCCATAGAGGGGTTTCGTAAAAGAAGAAGGCTAGATTTTAAACTCGATCCTTCCGATAACTCCCCTTTGTTTACAACTTCAAAGGGAAAAGCATATGGATATAAGTATCTATCGAATTATTTAATCAAAAAAATAAATAGTGCTGATTTGGATTTTATTAGAATGCGTAAAAATCCTATTACGCCTCATAGCTTCAGACATGGCTTTGCTCTTATTAGTGCTGACCAGGGCGCGGATTTGTTGACCATAAAGGAAAGTCTTGGCCATTCTGACATCAAGACGACCCAGATTTATTTACAAAGAAAAATGCAACGGAAGAATAATGCTGCTCACTCTTGGAAGGACTCCGATATTATTAATAAGATTTAATATTAATGTGGTCTTTACTAATATAAGCTTATAAAATAATAGCACCCTATATTTTAAGCAGAACCCCTCACACTTACTAATCCTAAAATGTTTTAGAGGTCACCGCGGGGAAACAAAAATGTTAACCCTAGATTTAATTAGTACTCACACTAACGATAAATTACGGAAAATATCTTATAATAAGATTAACATTTACAGGAAGTGGGTGAATAATTTGGGATATCACATAAAAAGTCTAGTTGTTAATGATAATTTAAGTTCCGACTATAAACTGAATGTCATTAATAATTTGTCTAAAGTCAATATCTTTGTAGGATCTAATAATTCAGGTAAAAGTAGATTCCTTAGAGGATTATTTGCAATCGATGGAAGTCTCTCTTTTATACCTCCAGAAGAAATGATAGACGTTGAGAGGAATTACAAATTACTAATAGATTTTATAGATGCAATAATTAGCGCTATAACAGAACGTTCTATTGTGGGTATCGGTGATCTTAATGTAAACAATTTAATTAGTGATATACAACATTTAGAAAGAATTCCATATTTGAAGGAAGATAGGGATTTATTTGAGCAATTTCAAATATTAGTTCATGAAATAAATAACCTAAATAGTTCATCATCAGTAACTTTAAAATCAAGCGCTGCAGGAGCAGCTAATGCAAGAGATCATGTTATTACTAAATTAAAAGCATTATTAAATGATTACCAATCAAAATTTGATGAATTAACCCCTAGTAGTACAAGTTATAAAATAAATTTTAAACGTGTTTATATACCGACTTTACGTGGCCTTAGAGGATATGTAGATACAAACGATTCAGAGAAAGATGTTTATAAAGAAAGAACGAAAAATGATTACTTTAAAAAAGCAATTAATCCATTAGAAATACATACTGGACTTAATCTATATGATGAAATAACTGATATGTTATTAGGAAGTGTTCAGCAAAGGTACAACATGATAAAATTTCAAGAATTCTTGTCGGTAAGCTTCTTTGATGGTCAAGAAGTTACACTTACGCCCGATAGGAATTCAGATGTAATAAAAGTTAAAATAGGTGCAGAAAAGGAAAAAAACATATTTGAATTAGGGGATGGTATTCAATCATTAATTATCCTAACATTCCCGTTATTTAAGTTTTTGGGGGGAAATTTGCTATTATTTATTGAGGAACCTGAGCTGTATTTACATCCAGGTATGCAGAGAAAATTTATTGAAATTATAATGGATGAGCAATTTGCGCATCACCAAATTTTCTTTACAACCCATTCAAATCATTTTTTAGATATGACACTTGATATGGATATGATATCAGTCTATAAATTCAAAAAAGAATTAGGAGAACATTCCGGAAACCCTACTGAAGAACTAGATGCAACTTTCTCTATAGAAAATGTAAGTAATGAGGACAAAAGCGTGTTACAGGAGCTTGGGGTTAAAAATTCAGCTGTTCTTCTATCTAACTGTACCATATGGGTTGAAGGGATCACAGACAGGTTTTATATAAGACGTTTTCTAAAAGTATTTCAAGAATCTCAATCGGGTTTAAAGAATTTTAAAGAAGATATTCATTATTCATTTGTTGAATATAGTGGTGGTAATATAACTCATTGGTCATTCCTAGATGAAGATGAAACAGAAGCTGAAGAAGGACATGCTTCAATGAACGCTGAAAAAATCTGCAGCACCCTTTTTCTGATTTCAGACAAAGACGGCGATGATAAGCTGCCTCGGCAAGAAAAGTTAAAAGAAGTCCTAGGAGAAAGATATTATTGTTTGGAATGTAAAGAAATTGAGAATATACTCTCAGCAGACATAATAAGAGAAGTCATTGCTGAATATGAAAAGACCGATACTCTAGAACACTTAACCAACAAAGACTTTACTCAAGAAGATTACAATAACATTCATTTGGGTACCTTTATAAACTCTCTTTTTCCGGTAGGGGCTAGGAAAAGAAGAGGTAGTTATGCTGCAAAATCAGGAACCATAGTAAATAAATTAGACTTCTGCAAAAAAGCTATTAACCATATTTCTACGTATGATCAATTAAGTGAAGAAGCTCAGAAGTTAAGTCAAGCTATTTACGACTTTATAAAGGTACACAATGAGTAAGAACATTATTTAAAAAGCTCTCCAAGAGAGCTTTTTCTTTACATATTTGGTCATTACAACAAAGCAGTTTGTAGTGCCTCGTTAAACATGGAGTCAAAACTATCATATGCTTGGATTAGGGTTCCGGAGGGTTTGTCTAGTGCATGATATATTTCCTTCTTCAGGTCTAAACAGTACCAGGCTGTATCAGAGTCCCCAAAAAATATGTATTGCTTTTGCCAATCATTTTCATGCCAAATCTTATTAGTTTCTACAAACCCCTGAAGTTCTTCACCTTCGTGGTCATCAAGTAGATTTACATCAACACCATAAATGACCAGTCCATTAAAGTCTAACCCATTTGCAGTTTTCAAAAAGTCTACATAAGACTTTGGTAATTCCAATTTCCCTAATTTCTCCTGAATGTCCAGCTGCAACTTGCTTATCTCTACATCCGTAACTGGGTTCCTTAGTGAACTGCCATATTTCTCTTCAATTTTCTTTATTTCAATCAACAATTCTTTCCACTGGGCCATATCTGCTCATCCCTTCTTTATTTAAAAGGTTCCGGTGGGTAAACCTCATCTTCAAAAATTGGCCAATTAATCCTCTTACTTTGTGTAGGTGTTAATTCTCTTGTTAGAGAGTTTTGTTCATTGGTAACTGCTTTATGATATGGATCATTTTTTATCAATACCAAGTTAGTAAAATCATTGGTACCACCATCGTCTAAAGGTAAATTATGATGGACTTGCCATCCCTTTGGATTAAGGCCATCTTTCATTCTGGCAATATCATTATCATCTAACCCTGCCCTTCGAAGAAATTGTACTCTTATCGGATCGTTAGCAAACGTTTTAAGAAAACTTTTCTTAACAGAATTATTAAAGGTTATTCTTAATTGCGCAGTTTCTTCCGGATGTCTTTTTGTGTATATAATCTCTTCTACTTTTACGCCTTTTAAGTGGACTTTTTCTCCCTTTAAAGTACCAACAAAATAATTATCTTTTTCAATTTTATTAGGCTTTGCTCTATACTCTTTATCTGCTAGCTTCTTGATCTGTATCAAGGGGTTATAAAGTACATTGTAAGGTACTGGACCGTGAGCGGCACCTCCCACCATTGCAGGAGCTGGTCCTTGTGTCTGAAAAGAAAGTCCCTTACCTCCCTTAGTAGCGGAACCTACCGTCTTGGCGATTGTACCGGCTTTACTAATCCCTTTATCCCCGAGAATACCAATTCCAAGGGAGGTCAGAACATAAGTAAAGAAGGATGTCCGGCTTTGGGCGTCCCCATTTACAACATCCCGATTCCAGGCAGTAGTGACAGCAGACCATATGTATTTCGGCATATCCAGAGCTTGGCGCACTTTTCCTATGGGGTCATTTAAAATACTTAAATAAAATTCATGGTGCTTCTTTTGGTTTTCTAACAGCTGGTCACGATTAAACAGCAATTCACTACCTAAATACAGCGGACTGAATGGCCCCATGATCTTCTGCCCTAGCTCATAGGTAGACTTCAGGCCTTCCCAAGTATCTCCTACAGCTTTAGAAGCCCCCTCAATGGCTCCTTCAGCCATATCATGAAGGAGACTTTGCTTGCTTTCCGGATTTAGATTCGATATTTCCTCAAGAGAATCCTTCCAGTTAAGGGATTTAGCCTGAAAACTAGTGAGGGAGAGTCCGGCTCCTTGGAACATATTAGCCATTTTCTGAATGTATTGGTCCATGATATTTAACTCATTTAAAAGTGGATCTAAGGTAACTGTTTGCTGATAGTCAAGTATATTAAGATTTTCAACTGTCTCATGCACAGAATTATAAGCACGAATTGAGTCCTGCTTAAACTGTTCTTCTTTTAAGGGAGGCAGCTGGACAATATCATTTACTGTCGTCATAATCTCATTCGCTTCATTTGTTAGTTCGGTAGTTATCCTAATTGTTTTTGATAAACCTTGTTCAAGCTCATGTTCTAAAAATTCCTGGCGGATGAATCCTGTTGGTGAAGGTTCAAGTTCATGGAGTGAATTTCCTAGTCGGTCCAAGTATGATTGATAGTCTTTAATCCAGGATTCAAAAAAAAGTAAAAAGGGCAGATGGCATTCCTGATAATAGGTCCGTATTGACCGCCCACCTTCTCCTTTGAAAGAATCTTCAAGAGAAATTAATTCCTCGATGGCTATTCTAATTTGTGTTATTTGGTCCTTAAATATATTCAGTTGATTTCTTATCTGTTGAGTACTTGTTATCAGTTCATTCACATCTAATACTTTCAACCTTATCAGCTCCATCTGCCTACTTTTTTTTAGTTCCATTTTTTTCTACTATCATCTTAAAAGACTTATGGATTTGTTTGAATAGGAATATTGGAGTGATTATATGTGTACTCTGTAGCTGTCTCATAAAAAATAAAACCTGATAAGTTTCTCCTTATCAGGTCATAGAATTTCATGTTTTTGTTTTAATGTATGCCTTATCGCTCTATAGGTACATGACTCAAGAAACTCAGCAGTGGCAGATCGGGTGAGTTCTGTTTTGCCAATCGCTCTTCTTGTTACCGAGTTGAAGTTATCTCTGGCTCTAAGATTCATTTATTATTTGATCCATACTTATATTTTTCCCACTCACTCAAATACATGTCAGCTTTATTCTCTGGATCTGCCGGCAATTTACTAATAAATTCTAGCGAATTACCATCTGGATCATTAAAATAAATCATTGCATGAGCTTGATCTGGCATTACAATGGGTTCGGTGGCATCAAATCCAAATTCTCCTTTTATTTTAACCCCTCGTTCTTCTAACCAAATTTTTGCATTTTTTATATCATTAAAATCCACCTGAAATGCAACATGTCTTATTGAAGGATGGAAAGGACTTTTATATTTTTCACACTCCCATAAGCCTAGCCAACTTTCATTTTTAACTATCCATAAAAAAGCTGTTTGTTCATATTTTATTGCTAACTGAAGACCCAATTTTTCATAAAATATTATAGACTTTTCAATATTACTTACCGGAAGATGTGCTTCATATAACCCCTTTATCATTTCAATAACCTCCTTATAATTATAAGATATATTAATGATAAGGAGGACACGTCAGCTTTTTGAATGATGTTGTATAATACTTAAGTATTAATTTATTATTATTTCATTTAAAAAGTTTTTAGGAATATGCCATTCTGATATTTGATTCTAATATTAAATCATCAATTATTTGGTTAATTGATTCTTTACATTGCCCACTCACCAAAATGTTATTTTCAAAAGATATCTTATCCGATATATGCTGGCGTGGGAGGACTATTCCGTGCAGCCCTCTCAGTACTAACCTAAGGTTATTTAATGCATTAACACCGCCCTTTCCAGATCCTGCTGCAGAAGAAATAGCGATTGGTTTATGAATAAACTGATCCTTATTTAAGAAATCAAGGGCATTCTTTAGAGCTCCACTCATTCCATTGTGGTATTCAGGAGTACAAATATAAAATCCGTCTGCGTCATAAGCTAGATTATACAATTTTTCTACATTTTCATTTTTATATAAATTTATATCGTCTGAATATATCGGCAAAGGATTCTCAAAAAGATCAAAATAAGCCACATTTTCACCTTTTTTCTCTAATTGTTCGAAAATATATTTAGCAAATCCTCTATTATTAGATTTTTTCCTTGAACTACCTGAAATAACCAATATCATTAACTTTCTCCCCTAACTTATATTAAATATATTGTTTTTCATTCATAAGAAATAAATTAATTTCATTTATGTCTTCGTCTGACAAATCGATATCCGAACCTTTTGTGTTTTCAGATAATTGTTCTGCTGAGGTAGCACCAACTATGCAGCTAGAAATATTCTTCATTCTTAAATTCCAAGCTAACGCTAATTGAGGTAGAGTCATTCCATTTTGAATGGCAAATTCATTAAGTTTTTCAACTTTTCTTAGGTATTCCAATTCGAGATACCTTTGCATCATACTTTGTGTTTCGGGTCTGGATGCTCTCGAGTTAAGAGGTGGTTTTTGAAACGATTTATATTTACCAGACAATACTCCATTTGCTAATGGGGAATATGCTGTGATTCCTATACCTACCTCTTCGCAAAAAGGCAGTAATTCCTCTTCGATATCTCTGTCAAACATATTATATTTTAATTGATTGGTTATTATTGGGTGTAGTCCTCTAGTTTTAATTATTTCATTAGCTTCTGCTAATTGATTTTGGTCCCAGTTGCACACCCCTACATATAAAACTTTTCCACTTCTAATAAGATAATCTAATGCCATTAAAGTTTCTTCAATGGGGGTGTAGGGATCAAATCTATGACAATAATATATATCTATATACTCTAAATTTAACCGTCTTAGACTTTCGTTGCACTGCTCGATTAGATGTTTTCTTGATAGCCCTTCTCTGTTAGGTCCCGTTCCCATAGAGAAATAGGCTTTAGTCGATACAACATATGAATCTCTAGAAAACCTTTTTAATGCTTTGCCTAATATTATCTCTGCAGCTTGGGTTGTAAGTGTTGAATTATTAGAAGGCATACCTAGTGGATAAACATTTGCAGTATCAAAGTAATTAATACCCATATTCATGGCTGCAGTAACTAAATTGGTTGCCTCACTCTCATTTAGTGAACCGCCAAAAGTTAGCCAAGTACCTAACCCTATTTCACTAATTTCTAATCCACTATTTCCAACGAGCCTATATTCCACCTAAAATCCCTCCTTGCCTGTATCAATGTCCAATCACATTTAACTCGTATAATTCAATGATTTGTTCTCTCCACTCATTACCTTGTTCGGAGGTATAAGCTTTATGTATTAAATCAATTGGTGTTATGCCTTGTTCTAAAAATACAAAAAAATTGTCATCGTCTTCTATTTCAAAAAAATGAATTTCGGTAGGCTCTAAATAGTTCTTTTGAATAAGCATTTTATATGTTTTTTGATAAGTTGGTTTTTCTTTAGACATATTATTCATCGAAAAAGATTCTACATCGTAATTTAAGCTAAAAACCTTATAAGGTTTTTTTATATATATGGGAGCCGCAAAATCTAATTCTATAACATTATTAGAATCTGTTAACTTGCTTTTTGAAACCAATGTAAAATTATAGGTGTAATCTAATAGATCTTTTATATACTTAGTACTTTCGGTTTTATTTAAATAATCTTTGGCATAAGTATAAAACCTATCAATTTCCTTTACTGGATTTAAACTTCCCGTATCATTATTTACAAAATTCCTAAAAATATCTTCTTTATTTTGTTCTTTCAAGTAATTATAGAATTCATGGAAATTGTTTTTTAGATTATTTATCCTTTCTTTTTGCAACTTATTTGCAAGTCTCTCTAAGAGTATAAAGTCTATCTGATTAAATAATTTTATTTCTATCTCACTGAAGTTGAATTTTGAAAATAATACACTTTTTTCTTTAAATTTACATGTTTTTCTTATTTCGTAATTTCGTAGGTAATGGGAAATGAAGCTTTGAATATTAATGATTGTATCCAATACTTTCCCTCTCTTCAAAAAAGATATTTTTACTCCACTTTAATTTATCTACAACTTCATCGTTAAAATCCAGCAGTACTTCATCTTTTGGCTGCCAAATTAAAGCCCTAGGTTTAATCTCTTTCTTTGTAGAAATATATTCCAGAATCTCATCATATTGAGTACTCTTATTTTCTTCAAGAGGGCAATGAATTTGTATAATATTTTCCAATGGGAGATTATCTATAAAATTAAAGGGATCAATATTATAGAATTTCTTACTTTCAACTAAATTATCAATTCCTAATACAATTCCACTATTAGTTTCAGAAATTATATCTGTTATAAAACTAAAGTAGTCTATTTCTCCGATTGGATTAAATAAGAATGGTACATTTTCTATTAAGAAAGGGATTTTGAATTCCTTTTTGAGAAATTTAATTTTTTTTATAAAAATCTCTTTAGAGTGACTAGTTAAAATTGGGGGCAGCAGAGTGCCTGTTTGAATACCTTTTACACCATTGAAGCACAGGTGATCACTCCACCATAGCGGGACTAATGAATTTAATTTATTTCTTAATTCTTCTAAATTTTTTTTTTCTATTTCTTCATCGGTACCTAATGAACTCCATGTGGCGTGTAGTAATAAAGGTTTAGTAATTTTACCTTTTATTTCATCCAGGCTGGAATTCTGTCCTAAAAAGTATTTACTCACCAAAATCTCATATATATCACAAATCTCATCAATCTTTTCTTGGTTTTTAAGGTATGAAGACATTGATGTTTCTTTTAGCATTAGTCCAACACCTAAATTAGGAATATCTTTCATATTTCCCCTCCGCTTTTCGTTAATTGTCTAAGGTGTTTTACATTTTTGTAAATTGTTCTGTTTCTTCGGCTTATATCAATGTCGTAATAAAAAATTTTATATAGCGATTCTGCGTTACAAAATAAACACTTTATATAAATAGAGTTATAACTTACATGTGGGGTTTTCAACATATTCACTGCATGTTTAACGTGATTCTTGCATACAAATAACATAAGAATTATCCCCATTTATCTTTTTAATAAATTACTTTTGAAACAATTTTAATATCTTCTTCCAATCTTTCTATGCTTCTAAATTGAAGCTTTATTGCATTGTTTAATGTTCTAAAGCCATTCCCTTCTACAAATGTTGGAGCTTTTTCTCCTCCTATAATTAAAGGAGCGATATAACTAACTACCTCATTGACTAACTTCTCTTGTAAAAAGCTTTCAATAACTGTACCGCCCCCTTCTACAAGGATTGAAATTATACCTAGGTTACCTAACCTCTCTAGCACATCTCTGATTACTATCCTAGGATTATTAACTTGAATAATTTCCACCTTGTTATTTGTTGAATACTCATCCATTCTTTCTTTAGTCACTTTGGAACTTATAAAAATTATTGTCCTTGTAGAGTTATCTTTTATTATTTTTGCATCTGTAGGGGTTCTTAGATTGTTATCTAGAACTATTCTAATAGGATTTAAACCATTAACCCTATCTGTAAGATAGGGATCGTCCTTTAATATTGTATTTACGCCAACAAGTATTGCATCATGACTACTTCTATAGCTATGACTGTTCAACCTTGATTTCTCAGATGTGATCCACTTACTTTCGTAATTAGCTGTTGCGATTTTGCCATCTAAGCTAGTAGCAGATTTAATGGTAACGTACGGTATCTTATTTTTAATAAAGTGCAGGTAAAACCTATTTATATCTGATATATCTTTTTCATAGTACCCACTATCTACTTCTATCCCAGCTGTTCTCAGTTTATCTATACCTTTACCATTAACTCGTGGATTTGGATCTAAAATTCCAATCACTACTTTTTTTATATTACTTTCTATAATTAAATCTGTACAAGGCGGGGTTCTATTGTAGTGACAACACGGTTCAAGGGTTACATATAATGTTGCACCTTTTGCTTCCTCTCCAGCCATCTTTATTGCATGTACTTCGGCATGTGGTTCACCTTTTTTCAGGTGGGATCCTACCCCAATAATTCTTCCATTTTTAACTAATACTGCTCCAACCACTGGGTTCGGACTAGTCTGACCCACTGTGTATTTTGTTAATTCCATAGCGAACTTCATATATTGTGAATCACTCATTTAATTTTTCCCCCAATATTGTCTCCCACTCCTCAGTAGTTCCACTATCAGGAAAAATGGTAAAAACAGTTGAATTCTCTCCTAATTTTTCGCTAATTTTTTTTGCTGCTTTTAAATTTCCAGCGGCCGAACTTCCTATCTTTATTCCTGTTTCAGAATAAAAATCTTTCATCTCTGAAAGAGCCTCCTCATATGAACATAATGATTGCTCTTTAATGAGGTGCTCAATACTCTTTAAGAAACTCTGTTTTCTGCCTAACCCAAACCCTCCAGTACCAGCTAACCTCTTCCCTGGGCTTGGTGGGTTTTCACTACCGTAAGGTGCTTCGGCGGGCATTACAAGATGCACTTCAAAATCATCTAATTTTTCCGACAACTTTTTATATACGCCTACTAAACTTCCTCCTGTTCCAGCAGCACTAACCCATGCATCAATTTTACTAATATTATTCAACTTCATAAATTCAACAATTTCTTCGCCAGTGCCATTTCTATGCGCTTCAATATTTGCGCTATTTTCGTGTTGATATAAAAAAGTAAATTTATCATTTTCTTCATGTAGTTTTCTAGCAAATTCTATAACGCCCCAGAAGCCTAGATTTTTATCTACAAGATGTATATTTGCTCCTAACTGGTTGATTTTTTGAATAATACTATTGCTAGTTGAATCGCTTAAGACCAAATCTAGTTTTAATTCAAGTAAATTACAAAGGTGAGCTAAGGAAATGGCTAAGTTTCCACCGCTATATTCTAAAATATGCATTTCTTCATTATTTGACGAATGTTCATTTATTACTTTTTCTAGCATATTTAATGCAGCTCGATCCTTTATTGACCCTGTGGGGTTTTCCCATTCGCATTTAGCAAATATTTTTCCTCCATTATTATTTTTTATTTCAAGAACAGAGGTATTACCTAAGCCTTTTTTGAAATTTTCTATAATTTTCTGTCTGTTTATTGTTATTGTTCTAGCGTTCCCCATAGATTTATAGCCACCTTATAATGAATTAGTTCTTATGCTGAACCACACTATTTTGATGCTGTAAAACTGAACTTTTCCTCTTATAGTAATGATGAGAGGATATCATAAGAATTAAACCTATTAATAATATAAAAATAATCGTAATAAAGGAGGTTGAAGCACCAAAACTACCAATAGAAAAACTAAAAAATCCAACTATAATAGACTGCATTAAAAGACTGAAGGAGTTAATAAAACTATTAACTCTCCCCATAATCTCATTAGGGATTTTATCCATCATAATATTTCTTCTCAAGACTCTAGTCCCTGCATTACCGACTCCTGCAAACACTCTCATTAATAAAAATGCGGATACGAAAGGAAACATCACTATTCCAACTATTCCAATAATAAAAATAGAATAAGTAATATATGTCGATGAGTAATCACCGAATCGTTTTGATAGATAGGCTACTACTACTCCTCCCGTCATAGCGCTTAATGCATATATAACACTGGAATAACCAACTATTTCTGGACCTTTTTCTAACTCTTTATATACATACACAGGATTTATGTAATTTCCAGTTATGACCATTATAAAAGGAAGGAAAGTACATAATATGAAAATCATTAGAGCTGTATTTTCTCGTATATATTTTAATGCTACTTTTATGTCTTTATACATTTTTAAAATAGGTTTATCTTCATTAATAACAGCTTCTCTAGAGGTTGAATTATTTTGGTAGGGAATAAATAACAGTATTGAAAATGCTAGGATAAATGTGAAAATATCCAATAGAAATATTAACCATATATCAACTTTGCCTAAAAGCAAAGCTACAAGGCCGGCACTTAAAAAAGTGGCTGTTTGACCTTGTACTTCCATTAAACTATTTACTTTCTTGTATTCTTTTTGAGTGAATATACTCTGGGTAAATGCCATTAATGTCGGAATCTGTATAGCATTATATAAAGAGCTAACAATCGTCATTATTATTAGGATCCATAAACTGAATTCACCTGAAAAAAAATAATTAGTTAATAATACACCAAATATTATAGCTGCCAAGATTTCACAATATAATAATATTTTTTTTCGAGGAAAATTATCAATTATGACTCCAATATATGGGCTTAAGAAAAAAATTGTTATTGTAACTGAAATGAAAAGTAGTCCATATATTTTTTCGCCTTCATTCATATTAATAATTAGCCAAGGGATAGTAAAAGCTGATATTCCACTCCCGATGGCACTAATTATATTTGCTAGTAATAGCAAACTCATTTTGCGATTTTGTGACATTTTTCACCACCATAGTCTATAGACTTATAGCTAATCTAAAACCTGTAAAGCGAAATTCGGGATTTGGATGTCTCCCGTGTCTTCTAGCAACCCTGCACAAATCTCCACCTCGAGCAAAGGAACCCCCTTTTAGGATAAAATAATCCTTTCCGAGAATCTGTAAAAGGTCATCATCTATAACAACCCCATTAGGATATGCATCATATTTGGTGTGAACCCATTCCTCAATATTTCCACCCATATCATAAAGCCCATAATATGATTTTCCTTTTTCGTATTTTCGCACAGGAGTGGTTTTCTCTATCTTTGATTCATAAGTATTACAAAATTCTTGAGAAAAATTATTTCCCCATGGATATATTCGCCGGGTTTCCCCCCTGGCTGCAAATTCCCACTGAGCTTCAGTAGGAATTGTAATATTCTTATTGATTGTTGAGCTCAACCATTCACAGAAACTTAGAGCCTCTTCGATGGTGACACCCCAGACTGGATTTTCATGGCCACCTCCCAAGACTTGATCAGAAATACTTTCTGGGAAAGGCTGACTAGTTTGTTCGCAGTATTCTAAATACAATCCATTTGTGACAGGGATATCACTAATTTTATAGGGTTTTAAATAAACCTCATTTATTGGATATTCCTTGAGTAACCAGTTTTTAAATTCATCTTTGTATGAATCTGATAACAAACGAGTCCTCCAATAGTCATGTGCTTCTTCAATTTCTTCCAAAGAACTCCCTATTCTGGCTTTGCCCCCTGGTATGTATATCCAATTTATATCGTAAAAGCACGAATTCATTTTCAGTCCTCCGTCATGTTGCTGCTTATTACTAAGCATAAAACTCACGAACTTTTATAGGTGATCCATCGACTATTCTATAGATGTTTACAAACCCTCCATTACCACCTACAAAAAGAATTTCTTCTCCTTCTAATGAAACACCATATAATCCTTTAGGATAATCATATAGTGGTTCAACCAGGTCAACCATGTCACCAGTTGCATAATCATAGGCTCCTATTTGCTTACCATAACTAATAACAAATACATGATCGTTAATCTTTGTTCCATTCTCATTGGTATTCCATAATAACTCAGTAAAGACTTTTTTAGATTCTCCCGAATCAAAATCGATTTCAATGAAACCAAAGGTACCTGTAATAAATTCCTTTTTCTCATTTTGGACAATGCGCTTTGGATATCCATCTAGTGTAAATGCATTGAGTTTTTCAAAGCTGCTATTATATTGAATAATTTCACCGGTTTTTAAACCAATGATTTTATTTCCATTCGTTCTATAACCTGTTACATAAATTGGTGCATTGAAAGTTAATTTATTTAATGTGCTTCCTGTAGAAACATCTAATTCGTAAACATCTCCATTTTCTAGCCCTAGCAACGCGGTTTCAAAGTTTTCATTTATTGAAATATATCTAGTAAGGTCACCAAAGTCTTTATACCATATGATTGTTCCATCCATATCCGCTTTATAAACTATATTATCCCTGGTGACAGCTAAATAAGACCCCGCTTTGAGAGGACAAACCCTAAAAGTGATACCAAGGGAATGTACATTTTGTTTTATCTTTTTAACTGTCACACTATTGTATTTAGTTGATTCGAAATTTATTATGCTAACGCCTTTACCAGTAGCTAAGTAAAGTGTTTGTTTATCTTCAGGATGTTGTTCAATAGACCAAATACAAGAATAGTCAAAGATAGCATTTGACAAAATTTTTCCGGAAAAATCCACTTTAACAAGCTCTCCACTTTGCATCAATAAGAAAATTTCATTTTGAATTATAGTGGCACTTACAAATTGGTACCTAAATGGACCTATAACATCAACTAACTTTATTTCCTCATTTGTATTATCATAAATATATAATCTTCCATCAAAACCACCAGTTATTATCTTTTTGTAGTCTTCAGAAAACAAAAGGAACTCCACATCGTCTGTTGTGAAATGATATTCCTTTTTCTCTAAGTTATCTGGATTTATGGTCACTATTCCATTTCTTACATTTCTATCAGCGTCCAGCCCATAATCCTGAGTAGCAACAAAACGATTGTGCAGCTGGTCGTATTTTATGATGTGAACATTTCCACTATCGATAGGAACTTTTTTATCAAAATTAAGATTATCGATAGTACCTAAATGAAGTATTCCACAAGTTTCCGAAATGGCTTGAATACTTTCGTTTTCAGTGCATATGCAATCAATAAATGATTTTTCATTGAATGGAGGAAGTATATCTAAAGGCTCAAAAGTTTCTTGATCTAAGACGACAAATTGTGAGTACCCATTATTTGTGTATAACTTTCCATTAAAAGTACCAATTCCTCTAGAAAGACTTGGCGATGGTTCCTCATCAAGTGTCAAAAGGTATTCCTCACTTCTCAAAGAATAGTCATCATGGAAATCAAGTGGTTTTAACGTTGCTAAGTCCCACTTTCCTATTACCCCTCTAATATCTTTGGTGAATACATATCCATTATCAAAAGTTATAGCATTAATCATGTTATTGTAATGAGTAGAAGGTGATGACTTTACTACGGATAAATCCTTATTAAGATAGTGAAGTCTCCCTTTAATATCTGCACATAAGATTAAATCAAGTTCTTTAACATAAAGTAATTTAGTAAGTCTATCAGATATATTCACAATTCTCCTCCTCAATTATCAAATGAGATAGAGTAATAACCCTATCTCATCCGAGTTTTTTAATCTTAAGATGTTAAAAGAATCATTTCTTATTTCTCAGCAACTGCGATTGAACGACTTGGTTTTTTGAAAGGCTTTCTCTTCATGATTTCACCCCCTGTAAAAAATTTGTATGCTAGCACAACTTTATTGTGATTTAGATTTATACTTTTAACAATTGGGAAAATTTTTAAATTTATGAAATAGAGTGAATTAAACTGCCAAGTAATAATAAAAAAACTTGTAGACCGACCTAGTAACTAGGCTTTGTCTACAAGTTGGAGGGTTCAAAAATATATAATCATTATCTATCTTATTTCTTCAGGTGCAGGTGGCCAAATAGGACCATTAGGATCACTATTTATACTCTCCGCCTGAACTATATTATGCGTGTTTACTCCACCACTTAGAAATGTTACAAAAACTATTAAGACCACAATTCTTTGTACTTTCTTCATCACTATCTCTCCCATGTAGAATCATTAGTAAATTTCTGTTCCATAGCCTTAATTCTGTTTGTTAAATTAAGCTCTGTATCCAAGATATAAATACTGCCATCATAAGAACTAGCTGCAATATGACCATTAGAAACATCTATACTACTTATACCGTTTTGAGCAATACTTTTCTTTTTAGATAATCCTGAAATATGATCAACTTTTACAAGGTTGCCCCAATAATCTCCCACAACTAGATTTTTCTCATCTATAAACTTCACAGATTTTAATGATTTATTACCTAAATCAAAGATCGCAGATATTCTCCCTGTATTAATTTCAAAAATTTTAAGGGTGAAATCCCGTGATACACTCGCTAAATAATTTCCGGTTGGATCGATATCAATATCATTGATAATGGCTGAATGACCTATAAAATTATCTAGTATCTTTCCATTGAAATCCCATGAGATTAATTCTCCTCCGGCTGAGCAGCTTATACCAAATTGCTCATTTGGATGCAACACTAGTGATTTAACAGCTCCGTCATGAATTTTTATAGCATTACGTTTTGTTCCGTTTGAATCTGTAATAATAATTTTGCCGCTATAGCAACCTATAAAAATTAATTCATCTTCTCCTGACCCAATAGACTTAATTATATTAATGGGGCCTTCGTTTATAAGGACTTCATGGTGGTTAATACAAGAATGAGATGTCTTTGTACAATTTTTGTTACAGTTTTGATTTAAGTTGAATATATGAAGTTTTTGGTTATGCGAACCCGTAAAGATTTTATTTTGGGTAAAATGGACAGCATTCATTAGATATCTACCACTTTGGGGTTCAAACTTGTTTGCAAAATCATTTGAACTTATGTCTCCTAGCCTTACATACCCATCATCACTGACAGTAGCAAGTAGGTTATCATTCACAGAAACCTGGTTAAAACAGGGGTTTCCTGAGTTGTCGATATCTCCAAATTCCTTTAATTTTCTTCCTGTTAGCGAATCCCAAAGAATGACTGTACCATCAAAAGAACCCGCTAAAACATATTTACCGGAAGGAGAGAAAGTCAAGGATCTTTCCCATTTAGTATTAATATTTTCAAAGCTCACTTCCATATCAAATGATTTAGAATTCCATAAATATATTTTTTGATCATATGCTGCTGATAAAATATTACCATTAACAGGCGACACTGCTACTTTCTTTATTGCCGATTTATGTGCATGTATCTCTTTTAATAGTTCTCCTGAATTTAAGCAAAAAATCCTTATAACCCCGTCATCACACCCTAAAACTGCTCTTTTATTCTTTATATCTATTGCACAAGTATCTGTTTCAACGTCAAAAGGGCCCCAAGATTTTAGTAAGTCCCCAGTTTTTACACTCCATAGTTTAAGGGTCTTATCATCTCCTGTAGTAACAAATTTGTCTTCAAAGGCTGCAATAGATAAAATATCTTTATCATGACCATAGATAATTCTTTCGATCGAACCATTGTTTAAATTCCAAATTATAATTCTCTTATCGCGGGATGTGCTTATACCTTTGTTATGGTTAATAAAAACAAAATCTTCCACATCATCATTATGTCCCAGTAAGGTACTCTTCTTTTGTTGTTTTTCAACGTCCCAAATTATAATTGAGTAATCGGAAGAACAAGTTGCTAATAGAGTTTTCCCATTTGAAACCACTTTATTTACTAGATGGTTATGTACTCCTAATAGTTTGAATTCGCCTGTCGTAAAATTAAATTCTCCAACTGCTCCATCATAACCAGCAGTAAAAACGCGAGAAATTTCCTCATTAATAACCACACTTGTTACCGGACCACGATGTCTAAGGATTGTTTCATTTTCTTTAATAAGAAGTGTCATTTTACTATCAGCTCCTGTTTATAATGATTATTCTTAACCCTTTTGGTAGTAAGATATTTACTATTAAAAGAATTTTCTCCACCCCACAGAGGAATTCTTTGGCTAATAGTAACCCCATATTTTTTTAAGGCTTCAACCTTTAGTGGGTTATTGGTAAGAAGAGAAATTGGTTTGGTCCTTAGGTGTTTTAAGATTATTATCGGTTCATTGTAGTCTCTGTAATCATCTTCTAAACCTAAGGTATTGTTAGCTTCTACAGTATCAAAACCTCTTTCTTGTAAAATATAAGCTAAGTTTTTGTTGAATAATCCAATACCCCTACCCTCTTGATAACCAATATAAAATAGAGCTCCTGTTCCTGTTTTTACTATTTCTTTTAAAGAAGCATTCAACTGATACCCACAATCGCACTTTTGACTATGAAATATATCTCCAGTTTGGCAGACACTATGAAGTCTCACAAAAGCTTCATTTGAATCTTTAAAATCTCCATAGGTTAGTATAGAAGAACATATTCTATTAAAAGGGTATTGATCAGATACTTTTTTATAGGATTTATTATTCTCTTGCGGCTGTTTGAACCATGTGTACCAGTTAAATACATATACATCTCCTTCTATTTCAACCGGTAATTTGGCTGGTCCAGCAAGACATAATTCAAATTCTTTATTAAATGGTAATACCGTCACATAATGTTTAAAAAGGTCGTGTTCATCATTCTCTAACTCAAATTGCAAATTTTTCCCTCCTTAATATTAATACTATTAATAACTTGAGAATAATAGAAAATTATGAATTTTCATATTGGGAAAATTTTAATTAGGGCAGAGATATATTTGTCTTCATTCGAATAAAGAAATTGAATTTTTAAATAAGCTCTTAATTTCACTGAGTGTAAAACTATCTATACAATATTTTTCTAGTTTTCTATAGCAAAATATTAAGTGTTTTTTTTGATTGTGTAGTTCAAAGTAGGGAATCGCTTCTTTGAGGATATATTCCTCCATCTTCTCATATTCTTTTTTTAATAAAAGTTTGTAGATATAAAAAATATGAAAATACTCATCTTTCTTGTGAAGATCAGATAATAAAAGTATTTCTTCAATTAAAGAATTGCTAATATCTTCTTTTTCTATAATATATATTTCAGCCAGTTCGGTTAGGTTATCCAGGTATCTCTCTTGTTTGTTATTATCTTTATGAAAATTTAAACTTTCATTTAATATTTCTTTAGCTAGCTTATAGTCGCCCTTTTTTTTCAAAATAAGTCCATAATTATGACTAGCTATAGACTCTATTTCTTTATCTTTTAATATCTTCGAGTTATAAATTACTTCTTTAAAATATAACTCTGCTTTATTGTAAGTCCCTAATTCCGCTAATGTTATTCCAAGTAGTAACTTTACGTGGTTAATTCGCTTATAGTTGTAAGTCTGCATGAATAATCCCTTTGCTTTAATCGCTGCCTCTATAGCTTCACCAAAGTTTCCGGTCCTACCACTTACAAGCCCAAAATAATATTGTACATCACCCTGGTCTAAGGAGTTATAATCCAAGCATTTATTGAAATACCTTAAGGATTCTATCAAGTTACCTTGTTTTAAAGCTAAAAGCCCTTGTATAAATGTTAAGGATTCTAATTCTTCTGGTAATAGGGATTTTTTCATTTTTGTTAATAATTTATAATATTTATTTGCCGACTCGATATTATTTTCATGAATAAAGTATCTACACATTTCCAAATATATTTTTGGTCCAAGACCATAACTAACGTACTGCTCTTCTTTAAGACGAATATTATCTAATATAGTTTTTGCCTCATTATAATTGCAGAAATAAATTTCTTTTGACAAATGTTTAATTTTTTCCACAGCTAACTTTTGGTCTATTATTATATCCTCATATTTAAGACCAACCTTTTTCAGCAAAAGAAAAAGTGTTTCTTTATTTACTTCCTTAGAACCATTCTCTATTTTACTTAAATGAGGAATTGAGCATATATCTGAAGCTACTTCTGCCTGAGTCATTTTGAGCTTGATCCTATGTAGTTTTAATACTTGACCAAAATTCAATTAAATCACCTACTAATAATTTTATATTTGAGTTCCAGGATTTCACATTTTACATTGAATATGGCATAGTTTTTTTTGACTAATTAGAACAAGCAATTCGTGTATTTACGAAAATGAAATACCTAATATTTACCATTATAATTTAATTTTAACATAAACCTTTATTGATATAGTACTAATAGTACCAATGTATCTAGTTCGAACTACAGAGAAACTAATAATCACCACCATCTTTTAGTCTAAATTATTATGATAATATAGATCTAAATATACAATTGCTACTGGTATACGTATTCCAGACATACCCTTGCTCAAAAAAAGAAGCTACCTTGTTTGGTAGCTGTTCTTAAAATTTGCCTCTTATCGGATTCGCGTATTTAAAAAAATTCTTTAAATTGCGCAGTTTCTTCTGGATGATTTTTGTGTCTTCTACTTTTATACCATTTAAGGGGATCATTTCGTTGAAGATGTATGTAGTCGCATAATTACTTCTTACAAACTAGGCACTCACGTATGCCCTCTTCACTTATGATTCCCTTAAAACCTCCGCACCAGTAGTAACTTCCATTCTTTTCTTGATTATTGATGACCTTTTGTTCAAAAAATCTAATGTTAATATGAGGACAACTTACATTATGTAATGTTTTAATTTTCGTTGGTTTATCCTCTATAAGGAAATAACCAATTTTATTTTTTCTATATTCATTAAATTCATTTATACTTTTTATTCTAATCATTGTTCGCCCCTACTGTTATTTGTGATTGTAGCCTAATTAACGAAGCTTATTTTATAAAACTAATCTTCTATGTGCTTAATAAACTCTACCTTTTTTTCTTTCAAGTTTGGTTTTGCAATAAAATCAGCATTTTTCCAAGCGAAGGACTGAGTGTGTGTCAGATCTATCCCACCATGCTTCACGTTCATAGGCTGATTTTGGGAGTGTGAATCCAAGAATGTCTTCCACCTCTAAAAGGTCATTTTAGTACTCTTGGTCTTTTGGGACTTTAAAAAATTTTGTAGCGGTTCGTATTTGCTATTTCTGTTACTCATTCTTAACACTCCTTTGGAAAGATTTATAATTTTTAACTAGATATCATTATATTTCCTTTTGAATATATTGGAAAGGTTGTAAGTCGAACCTCCCCAATTTGATGTAGATCTGCTAAATGACTTGATTTATAAGCCCTTATTGTTTTACTTTTCCTTTATAACCATATCTAGGGAGGTATATTTTGTCACAACAGTCCAAAAAACAAATTACTGAAAAAGATAAGAATATCCTTAAAGCGTTATGTGAGTTATACAAAGAAAAGCAGTCAGGTGTAGGACCATCTGAGATAGGACTTAAAGTAGGAAGAGATAAATACGATGCAGCTGCTTACTGTAATTTATCCTTGAAGAAGTTGATCGAGTTTAATTTAGTTGAGAAACTTTCAGAGGGTAAGTATAGACCGGTGGAAAAAGATAAAGATTAAGGGGCTGGGACAAAAGCATTTCGACCAAAGAAAAAAACGAACTATTATTCGAAATTCTGATTTAGAGTTTCGTAATAGTTCGTTTTTTTTATTTTTATTACTTTTTAAAATAGAAATCATTCGGCTTTAACAACGGACAATTTAGTTCTGTCCCAGCCTCTTTATAATTAGTGTTTATCAAAAGCAGTTTTATATAAAAAATAATTCAATCCCTATAAACATAATAAATAACGCTGAACTAGTTAAAATGCTTAAGATATGCCGTTTAGATTCCTTCAAATACTTTCTTTCAAACAATGCACGAACAAGCAAAATAGCTGAAAGGATAACAACAGGATAATGTGGTTTTAAACCATATTCAAATACAAAGCCAATTAAAAATAAAATTATTAATGCAATTGCAGCAACTATTATTTCAGTAATTTTATGTGTTTTATTAAGGTGTAATTTTCCTTCGTTACTTTTAATATCAAGCTTATTTTTTAAAATAAAGTACGTAATTAAATAGGCTAGAAATACTAACACTGCGTAAACATACATGTTAAAATCTCCTCCCCAGTTGTATTTCTAAATTGTAGCATAAAAAGTGGATTCTATTGGTATTAATATTCAAATTATTAAAAATATGGGAAAGGGTTTCCTCTCCCATATTTTATCAGCTTAGGTTTTTAAACACCTGGAGTTCTATGATAATAAATATTTTTGTAACCCAAATATATTTGCTTACCTTCCCAAACTGCATAAGCTTGATAATATTCTCTTTTGTAAATCGGATATTGATGTTTGTAGTTGATTTGGTAAAGTCGCGCTGCGCTCGAGTTTGTATATATAGAACCTAACAAGATTGAAGCAATGCCTATCATTGCAGAGGTTAATACTGGTAAAGTAAACAGACCAATAATTGTTGCAAGGGCACCTACTGTGTAAGTCCCTATAGTGTTCTCAAAATGAAGATTTCGCCACCCTGACCATATAACAGACCAATTACCTCCTGGATTACCACCTGAAACCCAACTGCTACTGCTATATGCTTCGATAGCATTTTGTTCTTCTTCTTTATTCTTCACTTGATCTTCTTCTGAAGTGACTTGTATTTTATGTACCTCTCCATTTATAGTAAAGGAGTTTTCGTCTACTTTTTCAATCACTTCAACATAACCATCTGTATTCGAAACTACAACATTTGGATTTTCTGTTCCGTAAATTAAAACAGATTCATCCTTAACAATATCTGCATCTTTTAGGTAAGTAGAAGGTGACTTAGTAACCTTATTTACTAAACCAGCTTCTGATTTTGATAGTTCAGATCGGTTTTTGAAGCTAGGATTATCAAGAGCTGCTTCAACCCTTTGTTTTTTTTCTTTAGGCATTTCACTTATTTTTTCTAAAGCTAAATTGCTAGTTTTACTTTTACCATCTTTCCCTGCAGCATATCCAGGAAGAGCCAAACTCAAAACTAATAAACTTGCTAGAAAAATTGAAAAACCAGGCTTTAACCACTTTTTCATTCTGCAAACACATCCTTAATCATAAATTTAAAATATTTCCTTTCTAACCCTCCTTGTTTATCTATAGATACATCTATCATTATAGTAGAATTGTCATGCTAAACTGGCATTTTATTGAAATATTCAAATAATAGCACTGTTTTATTGATATATTCATTATGACAGCCACAAATATCATTTAGTAGTTCAATAATATGAATAGGGAGCCGTTTTGGGGATAAAAATTGAACCCCTGGCTAAAGTGCCAAGGGTTCATATGGACTAAAATTAATAAGTATACGTTTAATAAATTAAATTGACTTCTTTAATCCACAACTTGAGCATTCTCTAATAAATTTACCTTCACCCACTGAACTCTTGAAGTGAGCACTATTGCAGTTATCACATCGACCGCTATTCTTATCTGGCATTTCTTTATAGTCATAAATTTTGTCGAAATCAAAGTCTATAAAAACTTCAGTTGTTTTTTCCATGGTTGCCCCCTGTATATATGCCTCTAGAATTAATGCCCTAAGACAATAACTCCAATTATACTTAAAAATGTGAAGAATTTCTTCACTTTTATTATTGGGGAAACACTAGATGTCTTGAACCAAATGTGATTGTTAGAACACTAATTAGCATTAACCAAATAAAATATCACCATTAATGTAAACAAGGTCATTATAAGTATGCTTCCTATCTTTTTTATACTTGTTTGCTTAGAGGAAATATAGTCGATTAAACTCGAATTGATTATAATATCAGTGTTTTTACTTAGAGCCACATTGAAAAAATCTTTAGATTTCTTCGTTTGTAAATAGGTAGGAAGGAATACAGAATTGATTACCATCAGTCAAGATTACATCAATCCAAAATTTTCTTAAATTATTGTTACCATAGTGCTTGTCTACCCTTAAAAATATTTTATTTATTTCCTGGTACTGAACACGGTTTCGCGAAAAATCTTTGTAAATAAAATGATCATCTTTAACAATGATTTTGTGTTGTAGCATTAAGTATAATATACCAGCAAAAATTGCTCCCATAGCCAGCCCTATAATAAGGTGTAGTGTAAGTAATTTATAAAATAATAATGCGAAAACAACGATTAACCAGCCTGTAAACAAAGGCTCTCTTCTTATTACCATTGGATAATTCATAATTTCATCTACCTCTATAAGCTATTTAGTTCTTTCCTAAGAATTCTATGTATTGATTTGATTTTATTACAAGTTCTGACGTATTTTTTCCCTTATACTCATTCTTTTTTAATCGGGAACCGTAAGCTAAAACTTTTCTTCCTATAAGTTGTTCATCTTTATAAGTGAAGTGTTTAAAGTATTTTGAGAATATAACCAAACTAAAAACCACCCCATTAATTGGCTCGAAGTTAATATAATACACTGACTCTCTTCTTACAACATTCTGGATAACCCCGTATACAAAATAACTAAGGTTAGGGTCTGCTCGGTCGTACCATGCTAATTCATGTGCTTTATCATGGCTAATGACAATCTGGGAAAGAGGAATTTTTCGCCCATTAATGCTAACCAATATTGTTGCCAAAGTATCTGGTTCATATGAAGTAAGGAGTTTAACTATAGCCTTTAAAGTACCAATACTGTTAGGCGTCTTGCTTTCCTGCTTCACTTTTACCTCATTTGGATCTTTCGCCTTTTTTATACTCTCCTCTTTTTCAACTGTTCTTGCAACATAATCAGGATCTAATTTTTTTAAATTTAGCCGAATTAGGGTTTCTTTTATGCCTTTCTCCATTAAGTCAGATTGATATTCTTCTACCTTTTTTATACTTTCCTCAAAAGTTAATATTCTATAAAATCCGCATTTTTCATTGTGTTTTGAATGATCGTTCTTGCCGGTTGTTTTAAAGTAAGGCACAGATGAATCTGTTCCAGGAACAAAAATTAGGTCGGTATGACAACTTTTATCAATGCATCTAATTCGTTGGCCATTCTTATCTGGATTGTACTCAGCTGCGGTAATAATTTGGCCATTGTGAAGCAGGGCTGAATTCATTTTTATTCCTCCTATTCTCTTTATTGCGGAAATTTAAATATAAGTTTGTTTTTATCCTCATCCCAACCTAAAAAGGCTTCGAACATTTTATCTGGTTTCTTCTGACTTTTAAATCCCTTTATTAAAGAGGTTTGACCAGTAGTAAACAATTTCTTTATGTTCTCCTTACTGATCGGTTTTCCCGCGACAACCTTGCTTATTCTGAAATCACAGTTTGTCTTTTTAAAGTTGCTACAACTGTAAAACGTTTCACGCTCTAAAACTGGTGCACCGCACTTTTTACATAGACCTACTTCTTCAGCTTTTTGAATATCTTTGGCATATTCAACAAAATTCCAAGAAGCGGCATCCTTAATAAGTTTTTCAACTATTTCTTTCGTTATGTCTTCCGTTCTCTTAACGAAGGAGGAAACAGAACCTTCTCCTTTTTGGATTTGTTTTAGATAACGTTCCATCCTACCGCTGGTTAATACAGAAGTTAGATAGTTGTTTTCCCCTAATGCTTCAATTAAGACACGGCCCTCGGGCAGCATATAAACTAGGTTTTTGCTTACATTTACATACCGCTTGGTGATAATAGATACGATGCCGCTCCTGGTTGCTTCCGTTCCCAGCTGCAACTCAGAGTTCTTAAAATCTTCTTTATCAGCGCAATATGGGGCGGGATTACACATAATTTTGATCAAGTCTCCTAGTGAAAAACGAGAAGGGGGATTTGTTGATCCAGCTTTAATTTGGCCTGAAAGCATTGTTCCGACTTCCCCTTCTTTTATATCTGGTAACTGGTTCTCTTCCTCCCCCGAATTTGTCGAAAGGCCCATATATATCTTTTTCCACCCTTCTTCTTTAACAAGGGTCCCGCTGCTTCTAAAACCAAATTTATCTGCAACCGTAATAATGATTCCAGTAGTATCGTATATGTAGTCTTGATAGTGTGCGGCAATAATGGATTTAGCAATTAGGTCATATATTTGTTGTTCCCCTTTTGGCAAAGTAAGCGGGTTTACCTTTTCTTCCGTCAATATGATTGCATAATGATCACTTACTTTTTCAGAATCCACATATCTTTTATCTTGAGAAATATCTCGAGTTGCTCCCTTTATTAAATCTTGATAGCTCTCCAGCTCTCCCAAATTTTTTATTATGACTGGCATCCAAGCTGCTTCCCCAGGAGTTAAGTGCTGACTGTCGGAACGTGGATATGTAATCAGGGATTTATCATATAATGCTTGAGCAAAACCTAAAACATTAGCGGGAGTCATTCCATATAAACGATTAGCATGCATTTGAAGGGAAGATAAGTTGTAGAACATAGGAGGTCGTTTCTTTTTTTCTTCTTTTTTAATGGTATTAACAATAGCTGGTTGACTTTGACAATACTTAGAAAAGGCTTCAAGCATATCTTCATCCATGTCAAAGATGTGCTCTGATTCATTACTAAACCATTTGGCATTTAATTTGGCCTCTCCAAATTGAAATTCACCGATTAGGTCGAAATATGGTTTACTAATAAAGTTCTCAATTTCCTTTTCACGCTGATAAATAATACTCATTAAGGCGGTCTGTACTCGTCCCGCACTAAATGTTTTTTCAATTCCTTTTTGATTAAGCAGACAAGTTAAGGCTCGGCTAGCAGACATGCCCACTAACCAATCGGCTCTTTGTCGGGCTAATCCCGCATAATAATAATGCTGATAATGCCTATTGTCCTTCATGCTACGAAATGCTTCAACCACACTATCTTTGGTCAGGCTACTAGTCCACAATCTTTTTACTGGCTTTCTATTATTCAAATAGTAGAAAATCTCATCTAATAATAAACATCCCTCAATTCCAGGATCAGCAGCATGTATGATAACTGAAATGTCGGGGTCCTTTAAGAACTTCTTAAAATTATTGAAAATGCTTCTTTTACTTTCAATAACCTTTAACTTGTACTCTTTTGGAATAATAGGCAAGTTATCTAAACTCCATTCCTGGTACGCTTTTGAGTAGTCTTCAGGACGATAAAGTTCTAGAATATGTCCCACAGCCCAAATAACCACTGCACCTTCGGGGAACATGACACAAGGTGCAATGGCTATATGTGTTTTCATATTCTTATTAGGAAATGGAGCAGCAAGCGCTTTTGCTTGACTGGGCTTTTCAGCGCAAATGAGTGCTTTCCCCATCAGACCCTTCCTCCCTTCCTAAAAAGAAATTGATTATTACTCCTTTTTGGCCTGGAAATAAGGGATTCTTTTTTAACTGTTTCTTCTTCAGTCGGCTTTTTTAGGTCTCCATATTCCTCTCTTATAATTTTCTTTTGATACTGAAGCTGATCCAATTTTCTCTCCCCCCTAATATACGAAGAATAAGCTATATTTTTATTAAGTTAAGCCGTATTTGAAAATGCTTTATGGTTATCATTAAATTCTGTTCCAGGCATAATTTCTTGACTACCACATCCGGTAATGATTAAGGCTCCTAATAAAACCCCTAAAACTATGTAAGCCTTTTTCCCACTTTTATCAGACATTAGCAAATCCTCCGGTTAATCATTTATTCAACAAATGCCTTTAAGTTTTTCTGCAGCTATATTTAACAAGCAATTCTTGATATTGATTGATTGAACATCACAACAGGCGCGAACCAACTCATCAGGATCTTCAAGATTCCGCAAAGTTTCAATCAACAATAATTCTCCTTGAGTTAGCTCTTTAACATTTACTGAAATCATACTAGTCATGTCTCCTCTTAAGCTGCGGTGTTTAAGTGTTCTACACACCTTTGAATAGCGCCAGAAGCACCAAACCCATTATGATAAAGCACATCTTTACCAAGATCTTTACAAACTTCTTTTATAATATCCATACTTACGTGTCCAACTGCCCCTAGTAATACGACTACACAATCTGCCTTCTTTACTAGCGTTTTGAACTCCTTTTTGTTACCTCCGTTTCTTGTTTTACCACTATGGAAGATAATATTTACGTTATTTTTTTGTCCTATTCGCTTGTACGTAGCCTCTTGAGATCCTCCGAAAATTGCGACAGTTTTTCTCATTAAAAATCCCTCATATCTAGTGTTTGAATTACAAATAAATATAACATATATTACACTAAAAACAAGTATTTTCTTATATATTTTTCCAATTTAATTAGGCGTTTATTAACTTCTTCAAAAATATATCACCAAAGTCTGGGTGCACATAGCTTTCTTTATAATCCAGTAAATCTTCCATGACTTTCAGCATTTCTAAAGTACGCATATTCTTAACAAGAAACGCGTTAAAAAGGTTTAACTCTAATTCAGTTATTTCTGAAGCATCTAAGGTAACTAAAATTAATTTGGAACCCATATTCCTCATTTTGATAAGAAACTCAACTGTCTTTGGATTAATTACTTTCTCGAGAATAATTAGTTTGGGAACACAACCATTTTCATAAAGTTGTAATTTACTAGTCTCCGTTTTAATAACTTTGAACAAATGTCCAAACTTCAGATCAATTAGCTTAACCAACCCATCCTGAAACGGTGACTTTTCATGTATCACCATAATGGTATCTCTGTTCACTATCTCCCCTCCTACATAAAAAAACCCTGCTGTAAAAGTGCATACAAGTAGAAGTATGCATTTACAACAGGGTGGTCCCTTTATATATTTTGTTTGATTTAATTATATCAATACTTTTGCATAATTATCAATATCACTTCGTCCAATTTACCGGTTTAGGAGAGGAAATTGAAGAAATTTGGCCATTAATTAGTAATCCATACTGCCCGTATCCTTCTGCGTCTATTATCCACGCGACTTTGGAGGCCAATGTGAGAGAAGATTTGTGATCGTGCAGTGGAATTGGGGACTTATATACTTTTGAAGTCCAGCCTTTTACTGCATTTTCAAGGCTTTTTGGATGTAGCAATGGTTTTTTGCACAAATTGACTATCCAGCAACCGTAAGTACCACAAGAAGATACATACCATCTGGCGTCTTCTCTTTGAGCTGGAAAGTCAGGCTCATTTGGATATGTATACTTTTCCTTTTGTACCGGCTTTCCGATTAATTCATGAAACACATTCGGATCGTCCAATAAATAATCAGCTTCTTCTTCTATTAGTGAGAATTTAAAGCCAATATGATTATTGTTTAGCGGGGGAGAGGCCATTATATCTCTAGATAAGAAAAAGCCGCACCTTGCTGCCTCGTAAGAACTATCGACATTTACGTTTTGACTGATCGAACAAGTTTCTGTAAGTTCATCAAATAGGTCACACGATGTCCGGCATGATACCGCTGCAGGATTTACTTGCTTTTTACTATTATCTATTACAAGTTTTAACATGGCATTCACCCTTTTCCTAATAGCTTGTTATACAGCACCTAATACAATTGGAGAAATAAACGTCAATAAGGTTAATCCGCCAGCAAAGACCCACATTCTTTTGCTCCACCTGCCGAATTCAGGATGTTTTATCAAGCGATAAAGTAGATAAAATACTAATCCAATTGATATCATCCAATCAACAGTAGAGTGACTGGCAGCAGAGATTAACTGAATAAAATCACTTGCGAGTAGTGTAACATTTTCACTATTTGTTGTAAATAATAATAGTATTAAAATTCTGATGAAAAAGAAAGTGATTGGAACCCAGATTAAAAGCCCGGTGGATCCTTTCATCACCTGGCCAGTCTTAGTAACAATTGAGTAACCTAGCCTAACCACTCCAAATAGAAACATTATTGTAAATATGGCAGAGAACAAAAAGGATATTTTTGGTGCAGTATTATTTAGATTTGTAGACCAAACATTGAGCTGTTCATTTAATGTGATACCGTTACCCTGCTGCAACGGACTTGCGCTTGCAGCAGAGGGTATCAAAATCACTAAAGCAAAGAGTAGTAATAGGAAACGAAATTTTAAGACCATCTTCTTTTCCCTTTTCCATCAAAGCGGAAGCAAAGGCCCGTTTCAAAAGTTGCTGTACTAATTCGGCCATTAATGATTGGAAGGTCCACTAAGTGCTTGTACCTTCCTTGATTGTAATCCAGCACTTGAGAAAGAGAAGATAGCCATTGACCAAGAACCTGTGTGTTAACAGTTTGCTCATTGCTTAAAATGGTATTAACCTTTTTACCATCCAAGTTCAACTTAAATCGAATATTGCTTAATCGGTAATTATGCCATCCAAATTCAATCTGGGTAAGAAACGCTCTAAATGGAATTAGTTTCTTAAACAGTGGCGTAATATAACTTAGTATTCTATGATTATCTTGAACTTCACTTGGAAGAGCTGTATGTAATTCTAAATCAATACTATTATGTTCAAAGGATCCATCCGGGTTAACTGCTATAGAAGCATCCAGGTTTACATTTAAATGGTTACTTAGTGGGGTCAACCAGGCTAAATCTACATAGGTTAGGTTATCTTCAATTGATTCATAATATTCTTCTGTTTGAGGTATTCCTTCTACCCCCATCGCATTGATGTATAACTCCCCTTTGACAAACCTGAAATTGATATGCAGTTTATTTAGTCCAATTTGTTTTTTCTTAATTTCTTGCTTTATTTCTATAATTTGCTTTTCGCCTAACCGTTGAATTATCATTGGATAAATCTCCTCTCATTTATTGTAGCTAAGCCTTAATTTAAAATCCTTTATAAATCTCCATATATTCTCAATCTCTATATTTTGGATAAAAAAAGCTATTAATGAAAACATTTCCAAGTAAAACTAAAACTGCCATTATTATATTACAATAGACTCATCCTCTCTGTCGAAAAGTGTCGAAAATCTGATTATCTTATCTAAAAATGTAAAATATGAGGGTCTTTATTACCAAAAGAATTATTCTTTTGGTCCAAACCAAGGTTTTGCACCCAGGCTTGGACCAAAAGGCGACAAAAGTCGCTCTTTTGGAGTTCTTATATTGCTAGTACTCTATCGTCTTGAATAAGATGCTCTTCATCTGGAATCATGTACTCCTCTGACACAGATGCTTCAACTCTTACTAGGTTTTGTACACTGATTTCCTTACCAGTCCTTACTACATCTAGAATGAGAATATCCCCATTGCCTATTTTTTTTGCTTTTTCCCCCACATTTACCCAAAGCCTTTTTCCGTCTGAAATATGGATATAGTTTTCTTCAATACCAACTACAGAAACTACCCATTGTTGTGCACCTTCTAGGCAATCCATAATTTTTGCAGAGGCAAATGATTCAAAACCATTTTGTGAGGGTGTTGCCTGTTCAATCATTAAGTCATTCATATGAATACAATCTTCATCCAGGTCGTCGTCCTCTATCCATTCAGAAACGAAAATTTCTTCTTGTTCTGCTTCTTGGCTGACACCACCTAATAGTAATTCACCAGATTCATATTGGAGGTGACAAATATCACCTTCATCAACAGCTGTTATCTCTTTTTCAATCTGTATAAATAATTCTTCTGATTCCTCATTTAATGCTGGTTTTAGAATTAATGGTTCCTCTACCGCATTCGCTGTAGACTTCGCAGTTGTTATAGGAATAATTTCTGCCAAGTTTGTACAATCCTCGCTAGAAAATGAATAGTCATCATCCACGGTGTAATGTAAAACCTTTATTTCCTCTACCCGTACATAAAAATAACTTTCAAGAAACCAATAAAAATAAACAGCCCAATCCCAAGTTATTAAAATTGACATAAGTGCCTCCTCCTAAAAAAGATCAAACGCCAGCTGCCCACTTACCGCGGCTGTTCGCTTCTTCTTTGTTTTTGTATTTTTTTCAACATTAACTTCGAATATTGATATTTGCTCAGCTGTTTCTGCAAATTTTGCTCTTTCATATTCCGTTAAGTAAGCCACGATTTCCCCATCTTGAATACAATCGAATCCAAAAGCTTCTACTAAATCTACTTCCAGGATTTGATTGGTAAACATAAACCCATTGACCTTGCCATCTGCAATATGGCGTGTAATCGTTGCCGCTTTCCGGATAAGGACGTTTTTAGAGGAATCCGCGGAAACTTGCTGATTAACCCAGGCAATAAATTGTTCTTTTGGTGATTTGCCCATTTTCTTTTTCTTTCCGATACTTGCTAAGATTTCTCTTGCACGATCAGAAGCTTCTGCCGTCCATTCCTCGGTAGAGCCCTTAAGCACTTTTCCTTTTTTAATGGACTCAATCAGCATGGACTGCAGGTCTCCTTCATCTCCCAACATTGCATTAAGCCCATCTGAACTTACTTCTCCATTTATGGCACCGGCAGCTTTATTCTTCTGAGCTATCAAGGTAGCCATTTGTTCTTGGAAAGTTTCTTTATAGTAGGGTAAGCACGGAGCGCCTTATTTGCTTACGCAAGTAGGTTTCTCCGTACTCCCCTCCGAACCGTACGTACACTTCTCAATGTATACGGCTCTCCATTTACCCCTGAATTTGTTAGTGTTTGTGGTTGCCGTGATGATATTTAAGATGGCAATCTTCACAAACTGCAACTGTTTTTCTGTTTCTCGCAATCATCAGAAATTCAATTCGAGTGAGATTTTTCCCCTTCAAATCCTTAAGGCGCTTAGTGTGATGCATTTGTAGAGACTTATTAGTCGCCCCACATGCTTCACAAACCTTCGCTTTAAGCCTGCTACCAAAGCTATTTATACTATTAAAGTTAAACGTATCGGCTAATCTATCGATGTTCGAGTTTCCAGCGGATACAAGAGACTTGTTCCGTTTGAACCCTTCATCATAGAATGCTCGCTCTTTTAGTCCCTTTTTAGTTTCATAGCGAATGATAAGTCTACCATTGCAGTGATATTTTCTATGTTGCTCAGAGACCTTTGAACGATATTTATTAGCCATAGTTTTCAGAAAGCTCCACTTCATGAAGAAGTAGAATTTGTGCATTTCGTACCCGACATTTACTGCAAGTTTGTAGTAATTGTAGAGACCGCGAATTTCAGCATTATACGTGCTTACTATTTCGATGTCTTCAAGGGGTACAAGATATGCCCTGTGAGTTGACTTCCATCTTTTTTGTGTCATTTCGATAGCCTGATATTGTTGAAGTTTTTTAACCCAGCTTTCTCTAGGCATTTCTAGTTTTATAAGTCCGCTGTATTTCTTACTATCAGCTGATGGTTGATAGACGGTTATCTCATATCCTAAGAATGTTGCTTCTTTGGTGTTATGTGTGATAAGTGTCTTATCTTGTGAAAGTTCAAGTTTTAGCTCGCTATAAAGGAAGTTTGTTATTTCCTGCTTTACCGATTCCGCATCCGATTTACTACCAATAACTCCGACTATAAAATCATCAGCATATCGAACATACTGAATTCTTCTGTAGTTAGAATCCATAGGATCCATAGCAGGCATGGATCGCCATTCATTTTCGTAGTGTCTGATTTTCTCCTTGATTTGTATCTTTTCATCATCATTCATCAAGTGAGCTTTCTCTCTTAACTTCTTTTTATTTCTAAGGACATTCTGCTGAGCATTCAAGTAAGGACGAAACTTTTTCCTCTCGATACCTGTGTTGAATGAGTTAGCAAATCTAATCATAAATTTGTCTAATTCATTGAGGTAGACGTTAGAAAGAATCGGACTAATGATACCCCCTTGAGGTGCACCACTATATGTCTTATTCCATTTCCAATCCTCCACATACCCTGCTCTAAGGAACTTCCAGATTAGGTCGATGAAACGCTCGTCCCTAACTCTTTTTCTCAAAAGATTAACTAAGATGTGATGATCAATATTATCAAAGAACCCCTTTATATCTCCTTCAACAAACCACTTTGTACCAGTGAAGTTTGCTTTTAGATGAGATAGTGCGGTGTGGCAACTAAGGTTAGGCCTAAATCCATGTGATGTATCAGTAAAGCTTCCTTCATAGATTGCTTCAAGCATCATTCTGACTGCTTCTTGAACTACCTTGTCATCTGCTGACGGCAATCCTAATGGTCTTTTTCCACCATTTTTCTTCGGAATATGTGTACGTCTGACAGGATTAGGCTGATAGGAAGAGTTTTTAAGTCTAGCTATTAGCTGTTCTAATCTCTCCAGGCTCATTTCACTGACAGTCTTACAGTCAATACCTGGAGTCATAGCTCCTGCATTTCCACTTATATTCTGATAAGCCAAGAGCAAAAGTTCCCTATTGTAAAGGTTCCTGTATAACTGCTGATACTTATAATTCTCATCACTCGAATGCTTTTTCAGGTTACCCAATAGTACTTCTGGATTTCTCATGGTTCCTCTCGAACCTCCCCATATTCTTATTGGACTGGTAAACTGCCTTCCTTCGCCATGTAATAGGCTTTCCCTATTTCGGACTACTACGAAGGCTCCGTTACCATGCGGGATATTCAGGTCTATAACCAATAGCCGTTCTAAAGGCATTCCCGTTTAGGTAATCCCCATTTAGTTACATTAATGACATGACATGTTGTAATGTCGGATGGAACTTTCGCCTTTTACTCTCTGATTGAGTTTGCCGGAATGTGGAATCCTACATCGCATGAGTCTAGCCTAACCTCATGTGTCACATTCCATAGACGCTCCTTGTAATTGTCTTGCGCCTATGCCTTCTATAAGGGCTGCTCAGGCTATTCTTCAAGCAGTCTAGCTTTCATCCTCATTTACAACATTTCACCAAAGCTCAGTCGCATCTTGACAACTAGATGACTTGCTCTTTAATCACATGCTACAGTCCCCTTATTAGTTTCCCAATAAAAGTAAGTGACCGGTGATAGGAAAATTGGATTCATTCCTACGGGGTGTCATTCCCGATTCATTAATGCACCTTATGGGCGCACGGCTAAGTAATAAAGACGACACTCTTCCGTTTGTCCGATCCGCCATGCTCTTCTAGCAGCTTGATTAATCGTGAATAAGCTCCAACTAAATTGGTAAAAAATGAGGGTAGGTGTACATAATAGGTCAAGACCTACCTGTACAAGCTCCTGTGACACAATACAAACATCGTATCCCTCTTTTTCTATCTTCTTTTTTAGCCATTCACTACGCTTATTTGTGGCCGTGGTAGAAGTGTCTAAGATACAAACCTTTGCTCCAACCTGCTCAAGAATGTGTTGTAAACGCGGCCTTACATCTCTGCCTTCTACACTGGAACCTGTATCTCGAACATAGACAATACTTTTCCTGCCTTCCTCTATCTCACCCTTAATGATTTCCTGGAGCTTCTTTTCCTTGTTAAGTATTCGCTCTTTAGGAAATTCATCTGGGCTCCAAATTAAATCTCGGTCCCCATCTTCTGTTTTGATAGAGAATGGGGGATAGGTGAAAGGGTTATCTGGATATGCGATGCCTGTTTGAGTCAATGGAAGATAAAGCTTATGCCCGTCATCTCGTCCATCGATAGCTGATTCAAATGTAGATACCATGTTGTTATAATGCTTCTTTAAATCCTCGTCTAAATCTACAAGAATTGTAGGAACATTGATCAACTCCACAGGGTCTGGCCATACATCTGTTAAGCGGACAAGCACACTGTTTTGGACAAGAAACTTTGAGAACACAAATGGTGATATACCGGGAAGAACCTTTTCTGTTCTCCTGGTGCCTCCTCGCGATTGCTTGTTGCTGTACTCGCCTTTATCGTCCTGATTGTAAATAGTCGTTTCAATGTTTCCATACTCTTCATTCCACTTCCGAACTTCATTGAAAGCGTATCCGTTCTCAACCATAAGGTGTGGGAATAAGCGCCAAAGTGTATAGTAGATATCCTCGGCCTTGCCTCCAAAAAGGGTTCCTGTACCACCTATAAGCTTCTTTGAAGCAGCTGCAAGGCTCCCTAGTGAATTTCCCTGGGCTGACATGCCAGATTTCAGCATATGGATTTCATCACAGATAGTAATATCAAAAAACCATCTCATTTTCCTTCGGATGTATTCAATAGAAGCGATTCTCCTTGGATTCCCGACTTTCTTAGGAATCTCAGGTTGAGAGAGCTGAATTTGTTGGACCAAAGGCTGATTCTGCTTTAAAGCATGTTCAATCTGCCTTTCGTACTTAAACCAGTCTTTTATTGATTGGTATCTAGTAGGTACCTTCTTGGTCCATAAACTTTCACCGCATTCAGAACAAAAAGCATTGGCTGGATTTTTTGAATTATGAAGTCGCCTGCTTGTTCCAAATTCATCTTCATCCATCCTCCGTTTATTCTGAACCTCTTCTTCCTCTCCATCCTCATTGGTTTCCACTGCAGTAGATTCAATAACCTGGTGTGCATTACCGCAGCTTGGACAATAGTATCCAAAACGATATGGTAAGGAGTTTGACTCACTTTGAAGTACCGTTTTCTTATAATCAAAACGAACTGCAGGAACCATCGCACAATCGCCCCTCATTGTTGTAAAGGAAATGACAAAGAATGTTGGTTTCAATGGCTTAGGCCTTCCTTGACTGGTCCATTTACGATGAAACTCAATGAGTTGCTCTGTCCGTTCAATAACTCTTACATCAGCATGAGGTAAAATTTCTTTTATTTCCTCCGGCCATTTTTTTGTTAGGCTTGGGGGACACATTAGACAAGCAAAATACCCTTTTTTATTTGACATAGCAGCAACTACATCAGGAATTGCTGTCATCATGGTTGATTTACCCGTGCTCATTTCACCTTGTATTAAAGCTACCTTCTGCTTTTTCAAAACTTTAGCGATCGCGGTAGTAACATGAGACTGGACAGGAAAAAGTTCCCGCTTATAAGTTGAGATTTGCGGGTGTATAGAGTCTGTCATTGGGTCATGGCCCGGAGTAACTTTATTGCTTACCTTTGTGACCATATCATCCATGAAGGTTGTCATATACTGTGTCAAATCTTCTATGGATTCCACTGCCTGACCAGTTCCTGTCTTAGGAAACTTCAGCATCCCACTTGAAATCATTCCAGAAATAATATCATCCGCTTCCTGCTCTCCAGTTTCCTCACTAAAATTCAGTTTATAGATGGAAAATCCGTCAGGAAAAAGGGCGGAATCATAATAAAATTTGAATTCCTCAATACAACCTCTTCTTAAGAACTCATTTAGAATAATATCTTTCCATTCAGGTAGAATGTTAAGCCCATACTTTCCGCCACCTAAAATTTGTCGTAGCCCTTCTCCAGGATCTGCATCGAACGAAAGAATATAATCCCCGTTTCCAAGCAGGTCATCATGAACAATTGCGACCGCTTTTCGGTTTTGATTAATGGTGATTGGGAACTTTGAGTACTTCCCTTTATCAGAGTACATACGGAATTCTTGGGAAAATTTATAGTCAGTTAAATCTTTCTTCCCTTGCCCAAAGGACAAACCACCACTCCCGGTATCAACTGCAGCTTTCATAGCCTGTAAAGTAGAATCATTACCAGCAATAATGGTCATGAGTAATTTAGCTCCTTGCCATTCATGCTTTGGTTCCTCTACCGCTAATGCGTAACAAAAAGCACTTTGCCATGCCTGCTCCAGGTAAATTTCAATCATCTTTGGGTTTTCATCTGTCTCAATCACTTTATTTAATTCCATGCTGCTGACTCCCTGCATCAAATTGAATAAGGTATGCCAGCTGGCGATCCCTATCTCAAATGAGGCAGGGATACACCTCCCTATATAGTTTTAATGAACATACTCTTTAAGCTGTTTGTGGATCTTTAAGAGTGCACGATCAATAGCTCCTCCTACTGTATCCTGAAAAGTCGTTTGGATAGATAGAGGGCTCACAAGAGCTTTAAACTTTCCATTGTGGTCACCTTCGTTGATATAGTAGACTTTTATCGAAAAATCTTCATACTCAGTCTCCAATATGAATATCATCCGTATTAATGCTCCCATCTAAAAATTCTTTAAATGCCGTAATAACTTCTTGCCTTGCCTTTTCAATTGAGTCATAACAGCCGGTAGTCAGATTATGAATTACACCATTACTCATATGGATTCTGAACAAGCTTCCGAGAGGCAGGGAATCAACATACTCCACGAAAAACTTCTGGCCGGCGTACTCCTCTAATTGAAAAGAAGAAACCTGGTGCATTGGTGCTGCACTTCCTTTCTCAGAAAAAACTAAGCTGTTTGAAGATTTTTTTCCTCTTTATTCGCTTCCATTAAAGTTCTAAACTCATTTATGATTCGTCCTGAAATATCACAAATCATAGATCCGTAATTTAAAAGAGAATCGGGGTCATGTTTGCTCCATGAGTTAACATATCGGAAGGAATAATCTGATGTGTCTAAGCCGAAGAACGAACAAACAATAAAGGCTGTTCCTTCTGCAACAACTTCCTTCTCCGATGTAGAAGACTTAGTATCATATCGATGCACCTTTGAATGCACCAATTCATGTACTAATGTCTTGCATTTATGATTAACACTTAAAGTGTCACTAACGACGATTTCATGGTTTGCTCGGCTATAGTAACCATTGGCTCCTTGCGCATCTCCATATGTGATTGGACAATTATCTTCTTCAGCAATCTGTTCAGCATATTCAATAATCTCTCTAGCTGCCTCAGAATCGCCTTCAAGCTTTATAATCACCTTATCAATAGGAAGCGGATCGCCTTCCGTCTGTTCAAGCGCGAAAACTGGAACAGTTATGAAACCACCTAGCTGTGTTTCACCGGTTTCATTGCCATGTTCATCTTTCACCTTTATGAATTTCGGCTTGAAGATTCTAATGGCTTTAGAACCTAGTTTGATATTGCGGCCTAACTCATTCCAACGTTTGAAGCTCGCTATATAGCTGGCATTTGGAAATTGAGTTTTAGCAACCATAATGTTTTTAAAAGAGTAATTCGGCATCAGTGCTTTCATTTCTAAAAGAGCTTTGAATTCTTCTGGAGAATATTCAAAGTTTCTTACACCTTCATCCAGGACAGAAACAAGTTCTTTTACTCTTTCTTCAACGCTTGGACCTCCTTTGCTCCATCTCTTGCTCTTACCTTGACGATTTGCCATGTACAACAGCCCCTATCTTTTAGTGTGTATATATAAAAAAGAGAATAGGAAACCCATTCTCTTTGAATACGACCATCTTCAATTGCTTTGAAAACACAAAAAAGCCCTTGAAGTTTCTGAAAAAATAGCAATAAAAAAGCTATTTATCCATCAACCGCAAAGGCTGCTAATGATTAAAAATACCCGCTAATCCTCATAGGATTGCCATAAAATGAAAAAATGAAATGAATATATTGGTATTATATCCTTTGTTTTCTATTTAGACAAGAATGATAAGTGACTAATTCTCAAATTATTCCACAATACTACCCATCAAGGAATGACACCTACCCATCATAAGATGACAGGCGGACCCATCACGAAATGACCCCCACCCGTCAGGAAATGACGGGTTACGCCTATCAGGAAATGACGGGCGGACTTATCCACAAGAAATCTTTATTTTGTTAATAAAACCGCCTGTCAGGAGATGACACCCTAGCCCGTCAGGAAATGATAGGCGGATTTTCCGGGCGTCATTTCCTGACCCACCCCCCCATCATAAGATGATGCCGAATAATATAAATCTTTAAAAAGACTTTAATATATATATTTATATAGAAAAAGAGTAGAGGAAATGATCCCTCTACTCTTCAATAGAAATAATTTTGATATCTAAGAAATTAATATTTAAATCATTCAACGCCTGTGTAATTAAATCTATATGTCTATCATTAATCCAGCTAGCCGAAAATTTATTTTGTGCATAGAGTGTAATCACGGAATCACGGTTTTTAAATAAAGAATCTTTAAACCAGGTATCGAAAGATGGTTTCGAAATTTTAGCTTGTATGTATTCCAATACCTGCTTTGTAAGATTCAAGTCATCAGTTGTCATTGATTCTTTGATATCTAGTTTATGTTTTTGTGCCGCAGCATTTCTCTTTTTTACCGGCTTATGGAACGTTTCACCCTGTTCAATAAAGTCCTCATAAATCCCTTCATAATTAACGACATTTCCAAGGTTGTCTGGGCTATAAACAGACATATATTTTTCCATAAAGTCATCATGCCTTCTCTTTAGTTCCTCCGGAAGCTCTTCATACAATTCCTTCGGAAGAAATGGCACCCGTCTTCTCACTTTATAAATTGGTGTTTCATCCATATTTTTTTTCTTCTCATCTGCAGACATGCAGTTAAATCTGAATACAAATCCGTATTTTTCTAAGAGACTTAACCTACTTTTAACAGTATTCACAGAACCAAAAGAACACTGAAGCTGCAGAGTCTTTAATGCTGGCCAGCAATAGTCTTTCTCAATACAATAGCTTTTAAGTGTGATAAACAGTGCCAAACCATCTGCTTTAAGAAAGTGCTGCCAAAAATGAATAAGGTAGTTATGTATGATTGTAAAATTCCGATCTTCGAATTCAATGTTTTGACCATAACCATCTAAGCTAAATTCTTTAACCTTCTCTTCATTAAAAAGGATTTTATTAACTACAGGGTCATGATAAAAAAATTCTTTAAATTGACCTGTTTTGTCTATTAACCACCTAGATTTTTCAATTTTTAGATCTTCTTTGACAGGACGGTAATAGATAAGGGGATAATTTTCCCCCTTTAGATTAGGACGAGCATCTTTCAAAATTAAAACCTCCAAATCATTTTACCCGTAAGGCTCTGAACGGAGATTCCTTCTTGAAATAAGTAATTCAAACTGTTAAAATATGAATTAAATTATCAAGTATGAGAAATCCCGCCTTTTGAATTTCATTTAATCTTTCAGCGGCCAAACTGGAAGAGATTAAATGAAAGCCTCTGGTGGGTTTTTTTTTTGCCATTTTATAGTGAATTAACACTATTATGTCTATAGATGCTATATTTTCTATCATAACAAAACTAGACAGGTAATTCTAATATACTTTGGCCTTTTAACCAGATAAATGTCGAATAGACGACAAAAAGCCCCCTACAAAGAAACCGAAGGTATTTCGGCTTGTTTGATAGGGGGCTTCCCTTTTGGTTATCCAGTTGTTGTACCTAAATTAAAACATGCCTAGTGGAAATATTCAACACCTGGGGAAGATATTGTTAAGTTTCTATTTAAGGCGGACTCCCGAGGTAAGTAACCTAGTAGAAGATTCTATTATTTCTTTTAGCTTGTTATATTCTTTTTCGATTTTGTCTTTCTCTGCTGATAGTTTTTGGTTTTCCTCTTTCAAAAATAAAACTTGTTTTTTTAGATTATCAACTTGGTTATGTGGTTCCACTTCTTCAAAAGCTTTTTTATACAATAGTTCAATATTATTGATAAGTATTTGAAGCTCTATAATATCTCCAGATGGTGATTGCTCCTTACTAACAATCTGTCCTATTGTCTTTGTATTATTTTCTGCCTGGGTTGGAGCTAGCTCTTTCCTTTGGGTTTTCGCTTGTAAAATCTCCTCTTTATATTGCCTTCTAACACAAGCATTCCACCTAAAGCCACAGGCAGAAGCGGTTCTTGATAGTTGTTTACCTACTTCTTCAAATGCCTTTAATTGTGTTCCCCCGGTTCGAATATTAGAAAGTACTACATTTGCTAGTAGCTCATCCTCTTCCCCTGTCCAAGCATCTTGTCTGGTTTTAGTCACGGCCCTTCCCTCCCAAAATTTTTATATAAATATAAATATGAATGGATTTACAAATGTAGAAGGCGATATAGCATGATTTAAAACTAAAAACATCATTAGGTTAAAAATTCAAACGATAGGCTGGTTCCATATGTATAATTAAGAATATACGTAATAGGTTTTGGGGGATGATGTTTTGAAAACAAAAGATTATTTTTTCGATCTCTTTAAGACTACTAAAGCAAGAGAGTTAGCGAGAGAAGTTGATGAATATCTATATAATAAAAGTGCATATAGGGAGGAAGTTGAGGATTATCACGATCGCTATAAGCAAGGCGAACGAACGGATTGTATAGGTTATATTAGTAAAAAAGGCTCCTTTAAATTTTTGTCTTTAACCGCTGCAAGACATGTATGTCTGGTTTTACATCTGGGAAAAAAGCTTCATACCCAGGCTGCAATCTCTATGCAGCACGAAATTGATGAATTATTGAAGAGGAACTACAAAGATACAGATGGTACAAAGCTTACTCCTGGGGAGGCTTATATACGATTAGAATGGGTTGATAATTTGGAGGAAATAATTCCTTTCATTGATAAAGCATACGAATTAAGGCTGTTAAAGTAAGACTACACTTTAATTTATTTGACATGGTATTGTCTTGCAAGCAAAACTCGCCTCTAAATTGGCGAGTTTGTTATTGATATACGTTCTAATTAAACTAAAGCACCCTTTCGTATTATAAGATCAACTAGAAATGAAAATATTTCTGGTTGATCATTTTTTATATCGATATATGATAACCGTAGCCGGGGTAGAACGTAAGCACCCGTGGGACTTGATCCCGTCAACTAAACCGTTCGCCCCCTACTTGTAGAAACATGATTGAGGCTGGTTGGGACGTTGATCTCGTATAACAAGCGATGCTATGATACTGCAAGAAGGGATTAGGGGTGCCGGCAAATATGATTTAGGAGGAGAAGCCAATGAATCCAGTGGTTGGACTGGATGTAGCCAAAGGTGAAAGCCAGATACAAGCTTTCCTGGATAAGAAAAAACCTTATCAAAAAAGCTTTAAAGTTAAACACACTCTTGAAGGTCTGGAAAAACTGCATTCCTTTCTCTCAGATGTAGAGAGAATAACTGGGGTAAAACCTCCATTAGTCATGGAGTCAACCGGTCACTATCATACTCCGGTAGTCCATTATTTTGAAGAAAGAGGATACTTGATCATTATTGTTAACCCTTTAGTCTCATATCGGGCAAAGTTTAAGAAAGGTAAAGACAGATATAATTGATGCCAATCATCTCTGCGAGATGTATTACAAAGAGGATTTGGAACCTTATAAAAAACGCGGTATCCAGCTCTTGAACCTTCGAAACCTGACTAGACAGCACGAAAATATTACGGGGATTTATGTGCAAACAAAACTGCAATTCCAAGCCGTCTTGGATCAGGTGTTTCCAGTATATAGAGGAGTGTTTGGGGACTTATATTCTGTTGTCTCTCTACTCACCTTACTTGAATTTCCAACATCTCAAAGTATCTTAGAAGCAGGCGAAGAGACAGTTACTAACACAATAAAAAAGTTATGTCCAAGGCGCTCCATCAAGTGGGCTAAGACAAAAGCAATAGCCCTTTTAGCTGCCGCAAGCCAAAATCCCTTTAGGGAAAATCTCTACCAAAGCCACATTTTAAGCGTGGAAATGTATATAAAAATGCTTCTGGAATATCAAAAGCATCTATCCAAATTTGAAGAAGAGATAGATGCCTTGGCAAAAGATATTGAAGAATATAAAATCATCCAATCAATCCCTGGGATCGGAGAAAAGATCGCTGCAACGATCATTTCCGAAATTGGCGAGATTGAACGGTTTGATCACCCTAAAAAGCTTGTCGCATTCGCTGGTATTGACCCGAGTATCTTTGAATCAGGTAAATTCAGAGGAACCGTAAACAGGATTACCAAAAGAGGTTCAAGCCGACTTAGGCATACACTGTATATGGCCGTTAGGTGTGCTATTCGGGATTCCAGGAAAAGCAAAACGACGGAGGAACTAATCCCTCGCAATAAAAGGTTGAGAGAATTCTATGATAAAAAACGGGAAGAAGGAAAACCCTTTAAAGTAGCAATAATAGCCTGTGCCAATAAGCTTTTACAATGGATTTATGCCCTTTTGAAAAGCAGAACGACTTTCCAAGATCTAGCTTAGCTACCCAAATGGACTAATAAAAGCAAAACCTTCCAAACATCCAGGTTAGGAAGGTTATTTGGCATGCTTATTTTTAGCATACCATAATATAAAATTCTATTTCATTGAAAAATGTTGACAAACTATTAGCTGGTTTAGTTTAAGTGAAAATCTTCACAACTTACGTTAACAAAATGACGCGATTCTTACCAAAGAAAAGCGCCATTTTGTTGAAAATCGTTGCAAAGCCTAATTTAAAAAAGCTTAGGACATAACTTTTTCACTAGAGGATACCGTAACATCAATAAATTTAAAATACGGAAAGACAATTCCAATGATAGCTGCAGAAGATATTAAAGTACCTATTAGTATGAATAATGGTCTTATTCCCCACAGTTCACTAACCACTCCCCCAACAAGTACGCCAAGAGGCATCACCCCTCTTATAATCACTAATCGAACCGAAAAGACTTTTCCCATCAGATGATTAGGAACGGTTTGCTGGTTTATGGTCGTGTTATGTACATTAAAGAAAGCCATGGCAATACCTGCAATAACCTCGACAAGTATTGCAAAATATAAGTTAATAATTACTCCTAGGGAGACATAGGTTAAGCCGCCAATAACTAGAGCTCCTAGCATGATCATTCTTCTGCTCTTGTATTTTACCTTCCCTACAAACAATGATCCCAAAACATAACCGAAAGGAAACCCAGCCATAAATAATCCATAGTCATTATAGCTGCCATCTAAGATATCTATAATATAAGGTAAGTTAATAACCATTGTTACACCAACACCAAATTGAACAAAACCTAAAAAAACACCCAGCCATACGATTCTGCGTTCTTTAAAGAAATAACTGATCCCCTCCTTAAATTGCTCTAACCATGTAGAACGAATTTCTTTTGTAGTTCGATGTTCTTTCACCCATAATAGAAAAAATCCACTTAATGTTAACAGAACGGCAACAATTAACAAGGTTAGCTTTATTCCGATGTATTCAATAACAATTCCGCCTGAAACAGGAGCTAAAAACATCATGAGCCGTGAAGTGCCGTCTATATATGCATTTGCAGTGCTTAATTGCTCCTTTAAAACAATGGTGGGGGTGATGGCTTGACTCGCTGGTACATAAAAAGGAGCCAGTAATCCAATGACGATCTGTACTGCATAGATATGCCAGGACTCAATGTTTCCACTTACTAATATAAGAAGCAGAAATAAAAAAATCACTGATCTTGTCCACTGAGAAAATATCATGATTCGTTTCCTGCTCCATTTATCGATAAAAGGGCCGCTTACAAGCTGAAGAATGATTGAAGGAATAAAGTAAAGCAGCCACATACTTCCCAATGCTAGTTTTGAGCCGGTCATATCATATATTAAGATTGAATTACAAAATGTTCCAAAGGCTCCTGCTAGTTCAGATATAGCTGTTCCTAACCATAATGCTACAAACCCACGGCTTTTTAATACATTCTTCATAGCCCCACCCCTATTGGTTCAAATATAATTCTAATTCTTTATATATTGAATTTAGTGATGCGTCTCTTAATCTATATTTAGAAGATTTAACTTCAACTAACGTCGCAGCTCTTAGAATCTTTAGATGATGATGTGCCGTTGATTTTCCTAGTTCAAGTTTTTCGGTGATATCTTGTAACGTATAGTCTCGCTCAAATAAAAGCTTAATCATTCTTAATCTAACCTCATCACCAAGTGCTTTATGTTTTTGGATTAAAAAATAATTTGGCAGATATCTATCACCAGGACTAATGCTCTCATTTGACACAGGATAATAAAATACCTTGGTTCCTTCTATATATGACTCAATATTCCATGGTCTATAGGTAAGGTGTGGTATAAGTAATACATTCTGAATACTAGGTTCAGGAACGTAACTAATTCCTCCGGTCGCCCAGCCGACAAATTCTTCAGCATTCATCTTTTTCTGCATAACAGCCTTATTTTCAAAATCATTTTTTAAGATTGCATTTAATTCTTCTGAAATGGGATGGATAAACGATTCATACCATTTTGAAAAAACGCTTATTAGATGATTTTTGAGTTCCGCAACATTCACCTGATTAATGAATTCAATGTAGGTTGGAAAAAAGCTGATTTCACTTGTCAAATCTTTTAATGCATGTAAAGATTCTTTGCTTCCTTGAGCAGCACGTTTTCTAATTTCTTGAGCATTATCCCCAATGTATGGCAAGCAAATAAACTTAAGTTCTTCCTCAGGTAGGTCATTAATATATGCAACAAATTTATTTACCTCTGGTGAAGTGATTTGGTAACTGTGTAATAGTTGAAGCAAACACTTCCATGTATTGTTTTTCTCTACATATTTCAGTTCCAATGATAATTCCCTTGGCATCGTTTCCAGCTGGCGTTCAAATTCACTTTTCTTCTCTAACGTATCAAAAAGTCGAGAGTTAGTAATTGCTGCTATTCCTAAAGCACTTTCCCATAGTAAAGAATAGTCTAGAAGAATTTGGTAATACTCTCTTTGTCTTCCTGCAATATTTAGTACGTGCATGGGTAACCTCCATCATTATTCCATTTAAATCCATTCTATATTTTAGGAATAAAAAATTCAATAATTTTAGAAAGTAATATTCTAAAATTATTGAATTTACTTAACCAAATATTTGTAAAGTAGTTATTAAGTAATCTGGCCAATTGTTGAAAAAAACTAATGAGGATTATTCAACTAAACTCCCTCAATAAAAGAAGCATACACACCCGATTACTCCTGATTTCTTAGATTTTCATAGCTATTTACCTGCCGGTAAATGGGTTTCAATTGGATGATAGTCACTGAAAAGGATATATTTGGACATACAGAGAAAAATGAGCTACAACCCACTAACCAATCTATTACAGAAATTGGTGGATTAGTAAGAATATGACCGCACTGGTAGATGTCCACATATCTCATGGAGGTCAACCCTCCCATGCCTCACAGAGTCTTCGCTCTCAAATTCCTTCGTCCAA
>NZ_VCRN01000013.1 GCF_009849585.1 Bacillus sp. ZZV12-4809 | reverse complement strand
TTTTGCATGTGTCACAGCCTTATGGTAGCCATAAAGGCTCTATGGAGCCTGTTTTAGCATGTGTCGCAGCTTTTTGGTCGTCAGGAAAGCCCCATGGCGCCCGTTTTTGCATGTGTCACAGCCTTTTCGTCGTCATAAAGCCTCCATGGCGCCCGTTTTTGAATATGCCCCTGCCTTTTCGTAGTCATGAAAGCCGCATGGCACCATTTCACCAATAATCTTCTAAGAAACAAGTTTAAGCCCAATGGCTGCACTTAATACCATCGCAATAAAAAATATCCGTTTGGCATCCTTCGGTTCTCCGTACAGGATCATGCCAAGAATCGCTCCACCTGCGGCGCCGATTCCGGTCCAAACCGCATACGCTGTGCCCATCGGAAGCTCTTTCATAGCCAGAGACAGGAACAGAAAGCTTGCGCCAAACCCGCCAGCCAGTAGGAGAAATGATTGCCAGTTGCGTTTCTGGTGCCAGCTGTTTATCATCGTGACACCGGTCATTTCAAAAACCCCGGCAAGTATCAGATACACCCAGCTCATGAACTTTCAGCTCCTTTTGATTCGTCCTCGTTTGTCACCAGCTTTAAACCGAGGACTCCTATTAGTAAAACAAGAACTAGAATGATCTTAGAAAATTTCAGCGGTTCGCCGAAGAATATAATTTCAGATAGAACTGTCCCGGCGGTGCCCATGCCAACAAAGACGGCATAAACAGTTCCCACTGGCAGCACCCTTCCCGCCATGATCATCAGATAAAAACTGACGGTTATGCTGATGATGGTCCCTGCCCATGTTAATGGATCATCTGCATGTTTTAAGCCAATGACCCAGAAAACTTCAAAAAATGCAGCAATAAAAACCTTCAGCCACTGCATGAAATCAGCCCCTTCAACAAATAATCTCTCCTGGAAAAAGAAAAAACCCGGAAGATATCTGATAATCAGTATCTCCCAGGCTTTTATCCCTCCGTGGCATAGCAATAATAGCTATGAGTTTTCTCTCGGACCAGCCCAGCTTCTGCTGCGGAACCCTAGAAAACCTTTTATATTAGATTTACAGGCATTATAACAGATTATATGATCATTTTCCATCCAAATCAGTTCAAATGATCTGCAAGGACATATTCTTTTTCCCAATGCCGGCAGTCTGCCAGATCAGCTAAGCCGCTGATTTGACTGATTGGCGGAGGATAAGGGCTACTCCTGATATGCTCTTTTATGCTGTTGAAGGCTGTGTCATAATCGAATTCCAGACAGTGATCAAAATAACGATGAACAATTTCATTTTTGATCCGGAAAGGCGGATACACTCTTTCAATAAGAACAAAAAGCTTCAGCATTTCTGTTTTGTTCATATAACCATTCCTTTAGATAATCTTAATTCAATTATTGCCCGTTTTTCAAAAACAAAACCCCTGCACAACAGCAGAGGTTCCATTCTATATATTAAGTTCAAGTGCGATCGGACAATGGTCGCTGCCCATAATGTCACAATGAATTTGTGAATCTATTATTTTTTCCTGAAGCTTTTCCGACACAATAAAATAATCAATGCGCCAGCCGATATTCCGCTCTCTTACTTTTGCCATATACGACCACCATGTATAGGCTCCCTCGGCTTCCGGGTATTTATAGCGGAAGGCATCCACAAACCCAGAACCAAGCAATCTGGACATTCTATCACGTTCTTCATCGGTAAACCCGGAATTCCCGCGATTTGATTTTGCATTCTTTAGATCCCGTTCAGAATGTGCCACGTTTAGGTCGCCGGTCATGATCACGGGTTTCATCGCATCCAGCTCCAGTAAATGCTCCAGAATCCGCTCTTCCCAGTTAAGCCGGTATGGCAGACGGGCCAGGTCCCGCTGAGAATTCGGCGTATACACATTCACGAGGTAAAACTCTTCATACTCCAGTGTGAGAATTCTGCCTTCTGGTTCTGTATCGTCATTGCCCAATCCATATCGGACTGATATCGGTTCTTTTTTCGTAAATACGGCTGTCCCGGAATACCCTTTTTTCAGTGCATAATTCCAATATTGATGATAGCCTTCCAAGATGAGCTCAATCTGTCCTTCCTGTAATTTGGACTCCTGGATGCAAAAGATGTCTGCATCCACCTCTTTAAAGTAATCGATGAAGCCCTTTTTCACACAGGCTCTAATGCCATTCACATTCCATGATACAAGTTTCATTGCTTATAAATCTCCTTATGTAAAAAATATACCTGAGTACAACATTACCATGGACCGTCATGTTCTGCACTGTTAAAGCACTGATGTTTGAAGGGCAGCCGGCAATACTAATAGTTCCTGGATATTGGCTGATCTTGTTTGCATGAAATCAACGCAATTCCCTGCTTCATTAATCTTGCTAAAGCCAGCTAAAATAGTCTAAAGAAAGCGGTGTAAAAAATATAACAAACTTACTGCCATTAATTCTGAATTTGCACATCTTTGCCTCTATGCCTTTTGGCCAATAAGACAATAAAAATTTTCTAACTAGAAGACTCCGGTGCTTGATGAGCAGGGCGGCTTACAAATATTATTGAACACTTTTCTGTACGGCTTCTTTGAGCTCTCCTGCTGATTTTTCCGGGGTTTCCGCTAGGCTGATTGCCGTAATGACTGAAACGCCGTCTGCGCCTGCAGCCATTATCGGAGGTGTATTTTTAGCATTTATTCCCCCGATTCCCACCACAGGAATCTCGATGGAAGCAGATCTCAATTCACTTAAAAACGTAAGCCCCTGCACAGCTTTGGCATCCTTCTTTGTGCTTGTCGGATAAATAGGGCCAATGCCTAGGTAGTCGGCCCCCTGCCTGATTGCTGCTTCTGCTTCCATCATATTATGAACGGAGACACCAAGAATTTTGCTGCCAATTTTCCTGCGGACCACATCTGCCGGTTCATCCTCCTGGCCAATATGGACACCATCTGCATTTAGGCGAATAGCCAATTCGATATCGTCATTAACAATAAAAGGAATACTGCTCTCTCTGCAGATTGCCTGAAGCTTTTTTGCAAGGCGTTCCTTCTCATTGCCATGCAGGCATCCTGCTCCTTTTTCACGGAATTGAAACAGGGTGATGCCCCCTTGAATCGCTGATCGGAGAATTTCTTCAGGATCTTGATGGCAATTAACGCTTCCCATGATGAAATATACCTTTAGCCAGTCTCTCATTTGTTTAGTATTGACTTCCATGTATGAGGCTCTCCTTTTTCTTGGCATTAAAGGCCCAATGATTGGTTGGCCCATGGCCGCTGCCAATTTTTAAGTCATTTTCAATTGCTGCCTGGATAAATTGCTTAGCGCGATCTGCAGCCAGGGGTACAGATAGGCCGTCAGCGAGGCCAGCTGTGATGGCAGCCGAAAAAGTGCAGCCTGTGCCGTGCGTGTTCACTGTTTCGATTCTATTACTCTTGAATTCGGTAAAACATTCTCCATCAAATAATAGATCCGCAGCCATTTTTCCCTCCTCATGGCCGCCCTTTATGATGACATGTCTTGCTCCAAGCCTGTGCAATTCATAAGCAGCCTTCTTTTTATCATCCATAGACCGAATGATAGTATCCGTTAATACCTCTGCTTCTGGAATATTGGGTGTAATCACCATGGAAAGCGGAATCAAATGCTTTTTCATTGCTAAAATAGCTTCAGTCTGAAGAAGGCTTGCTCCGCCCTTAGCAATCATCACAGGATCAATGACGATATTTTTCCAGCCGTAATTTGCCATCTCCTTTGAAACAGTTTCAATGATCTCAGCACTGAACAGCATTCCAGTTTTGACTGCATCCGGACTTAAATCTTCTCCTATGGATTGTATTTGGGATGCAACCGCATCTGCGGTCATTGGAAAAACTCCCTGTACTCCTCTGGTGTTTTGGGCGGTTACGGCAGTTAAAGCTGACATGCCGAATACACCCAGTTCCTGAAAGGTTTTTAAGTCTGCCTGAATACCTGCACCTCCTCCGCTGTCTGATCCCGCTATAGTTAATGCTTTGTTCACTTTCATATGTATTGCCTCCTATCCTTCCGTTTTTTCAATTGAACCGCGCATTTCAACATCTTCAGCTGAAATATTATATAAGCTGTTCAAAAACTCTATCTGGAAAGTGCCCGGGCCCCTGCCATCTGTATTTTCTGCTGCGATTTCGGCGGCAGAGCCATATACGACCAGAGCAGCAGCTGCCGCTTTTACAGGATCTTTTTCAACTGCTGCGAAAGCTCCTACGACAGAAGTCAAAAGACATCCGGCACCCGTTACCTTCGTTAATAGGGAATGTCCATTGCGGATGGTAAATGTAGTATGTCCATCTGTAACAATGTCCTGTTTGCCTGTTATGACGGTGACTGAACCAGGTTTATTTGCTGCAGATTTGGCAAGCTCTAATGTGTTTCCTTCTGCTTCTCCTGCATCGACGCCCTTAATATTCCATTGCTGTCCTGCGGCATTGGCGATTTCTGCCGCATTGCCTCTTATGATGCTAATATCTAATTCTTTCATTATTCGATTGGCAGTTTCTGTGCGGTAGGCAGTGGCGCCGGCGCCAACAGGATCAAAAATAACCGGCACCCCATGCTGATTGGCTGATTTTCCTGCGATAAGCATACTTTTCACTTCTTTTTCAGACAGTGTTCCCATATTCAGAACCAGTGCCCCGGCGATTTTAGCCATATCACCCGCCTCTTCATGCGCATAGGCCATGACAGGTGATGCTCCAATAGCCAGCAGGCCATTGGCAGTGAAATTGGTTACTACTACATTGGTGATATTATGTACTAATGGATTTATCTCTCTTACTTTCTCCAATAGGCTGGTAATTTCTTGAATGTTCACATCTATTCCTCCTCTGCAAATGCTGCTTAATAGTTTCTTAAGGGAACACAAAAAGCCAGATCCCATATATGGACCTGGCTGAATAATCTGTAGAGAGTCATTTGGTTCTCCGCAATTACTACTTTCCTACGCTGGTATAATCCAGATCAGGTCCGAAGGGTAAAAAACAGTCCGGTTTCTTTCTCAGCCCGCGAGCATCGGGCACCCCTAGCAGTAAAACTATTAAGTTGGCTGTTTTTATCTTAGCCTGAATCGTGAAATCTGTAAAGCTTGCAATTCTGCCGCTTCCTCTTTAAGGTGTAAGTAAGAATACATAGCTTGGAGGATTCAGATATGGCTGAACACCATTTTCACTTGAAAGCACATTGGCCTGGTCTTCGCAATGATGTGGGGGAAATAGAAACAGGCGGCCTGAGAACAAAGGTATCCATTCCACCGGAAATGGACGGTCCCGGAATCGGAACGAATCCGGATGAAATGCTGCTTGGGGCGGCGGCTGCTTGTTATATTATTACCCTTGCAGCCATGATGGAACGCAGCCGGCTCGATAAAGAGGACCTCACGATGGAGTCAGTCGGAATTGTGGATGTCACAAAAGGTGTGATTACGTACAAAAAGATTATTCATCGTCCAGTTATCGTGCTGAAGGCAGACGCCGATGGAAAGGACTATACACTTGCCAAGAAGCTGGCGCAAAAAGCGGAAGCATCCTGTATGATCTCAAGGGCCATTAAAGGAAATGTGGAAGTCGAAGTACAGGAAACCATCCGCAATAAAAAAACAAACGAAACACCGGCAGGATAGCCGGTGTTTCGTTCAGATTAAAGAGCCCATTTACGGATGGCCAGTGCAACGCCGGCTTCATCATTCGTTCCTGTTACAGCATCGGCTGTTTCTTTAACAATGTCCTGTGCATTTCCCATCGCTACTCCCCAGCCTGATTCCTCAATCATGGCAATATCGTTCAAGCTGTCTCCCATGGCCATTACATTTTCCATTGAAATACCAAGGAGTTCGGTTACTTTGAGGATTCCTATGGCTTTGTTGATGCCTAAAGCATTGACTTCAATATTGGTTAAGCTTGAGTTGGTAATTTCGAGATCGCCCTTTGATCGAAGTTCCTTATGGATCAGTTCCCTGATCGCATCATCTGAAATATCAAACCCAAATTTAAGCCATTCATGGTCATGGATATTTTCCGGCATTTCGTTCATCCACACCCGTTCACAGCTAGTTGCCCAGAAATTGGTCTTGTGTGTCTGAGACAGATTCCACATCCATTCCATTACTTTAGAATCCACTGGAGCTCTTAAAATGGATTCACCATCAGGTCCAAATATTTCGCTGCCATTTACCGTGATCAAATAAGAATTTAATTCAAGAGAATCAGCATGATCGCCTGCCGTTAATCTGGATCTGCCAGTGCTCAAAATAACTTCGATGCCTTTCTCCTTTGCCTCTTTTATAGCTGCACGGTTCTCTTCAGGAATTTCTCCTTTGGAATTCAGTAATGTTCCATCCATATCAAGGGCGATTAATTTAATTTGCGGTGGAATTTTAGAATCTTTCATAATCCTCTTCCTTTCTTCTATTAACACAATAAAGCCATTATATAGGTAAGCCGGCTTTCCTTCAAAGAAGGCGCATTCCAGATGAATACTTTTAAGGAAAATGGAAATACCTGTATGTATTAAATATTAAAGGTGATGTTACTATGTATCTCGCACTTGTGATGATCGTATGGATTTTGTTCGCTTACCGCTTTATTGACTGGTCGCAGTGGAGAAAGCAATATCCGACTGTTTTATTTTTTATTGCAATCAACCTGACCTACAATATGCTCTATTTTAATCATACACTATGGGCTTTTAGAGGCATTACGGCGGAATGGCTGAATCATTCAATTATTAACTTAGCCTTCACTTTTTTTATTACACCTATGGCTCTGATCATTTATCTGCAGCGCTACCCTGAATATAAAAAACAGGGATACATATACTCTGCTGTATGGATTGGCTTTTTTACGATTATTCAATCACTGTTTGCCCACAAAGGAATGTATGTGTACGATAACGGCTGGAACAGCTGGCATAATATTTGTCTGAATATCGCTTTATTTGCTGTATTGCGAATCCACTATCGAAGACCGGCGGTTGCCATGCTGATTTCCCTGCCTGCTGCGGTGGTATTCTATTTATTATTCCCTGTTCCATTGGACAGCCTAAAATAAATGCATACATAAAGCGAGGTGTACTGGAATGATTATTCAGAACGATTTGTCTGTTTTCTTATTTTTGCTCCTTCTGTTCGCAACCTATGCATCGATGTGGTTTTATTTAATTAGGAAAAAAACAAATAAATAATTTAGCGCAGACCAAATGGTTTGCGCTTTTTGTGTATACTCTTAATACATGCCAAAAAAATGAAGCGATTTGCTTCTATCTGTCGTCTAACTGTCAGTCAAATAAAAGTCAGCCGGTATCGGCAGGCTGGCATTTAAGCTGGGAGGTAAACATGTGAGCATTGAAGAGTATATATAACGGTCAATAACGGATCAAGCGGACCGTGCTCTCGTTCTTGAGATGTTTATGGATGAGTATGGCACCGTTCTGAAACGATTAATATACAGCTATGTGAAAGACTGGAATACTGCAAGCGATCTGACACAGGATACTTATATTACTGTGTGTTTGAAAAGCTGGAAAATAGCGTAAATATGCCGATTGAAGATGAAAAGGTTTCGTTAATTATTAACAAATATCGTGCTGCAGAAGGTACTGTCCATCAGGCAGAAGATGTTGAGGTGGTTATGCATGAAGAACTGCATAATGAGGCTCGTCCATTCAAGCTGTCCCTAAGCAATGAAAATCATCCTTCCAGAGCCATTAAATCATGTATATAAAGAATTATCTTTAAAACGAACAGATGAGATCCTAAAGGGTTTAAGGCCGGCAGAAGTATTCCAGCTATATCTGTTTGCGGAGGAAGTTAAGGACTTTTATACTCAATATGTCCTGTTTAACCATGACCCGCATGTCGAAAAGCCATTTCCTGATCTAAATGCTTATCCCAATGGGATCAACCAGTCAGCTTCTATACCAGAAGAACAGACTTTATCTTTGGATTCGGACTAAGCAGGAACAGCGATGGAATATGGAAAGTAAACTGGATGCCAATCCAGTAAATGATCCAGCTTGTACCAATTATGGTGCAGGCTCTTTCCTTTTATCTGAATTGGCCTCCAAAGAAAACAATGATCGCGAGGACCGATGAAAGAAAAAGCGTGAGGATAATGGAAAATAGGACATGAAAGCCCGCCTGCCAATTTTGGACTTTCTTTAAGACATTGATGCTTACGACGAAGACAAGAACTGTCAGCAGTAGAAGGACAGAAAATGGCCGATGGCCGATTTTGTTCAGATAAAGATCATACAGAGGCGAAAAACCCAGCAGCAAAAATAAACCGAGGCATACAAAAGATAAAATGAAAACCAGATGGCTTAATTTTTCCGGCATGGTTAGTCCCCCTTTTAGAAAGCCCGCCTTTTTTATAAATGTATGAAAATATATCATTACATAAAACTTGTAATTCATTCATTGTTAACATATGGTATAAATATCTTTAGGTAATCAAAAGAAAAGAAGGTTTTTGCGTGAAAAAAAATATTTTTATCACCTTTTGTGCTGCCGCTGCAGGTGCAGGCTTATTTTCTTTATTGAATGTTCCGGTCGCCTTTTTACTTGGTGCCTTGACTGCTGTAATGATTGGAAGCCGGCTTAGCAGAATTCCCTTTTACTGGCCAGCCGCATTTCGCGATGCCGGAATCATCATTGTCGGCTACAGCATTGGCCTTTCCTTTACACAGGATGCGGTCCTGTTAATTCTTAAGAAGCTGCCTTATATTATGCTAATAACGATTTGCCTTATTCTCTTCTGTGCCCTCTCTGCACTTCTCATTTCCAGATTAATGGGCATCGATTATCCAACAGTTCTGATTGGCAGTATTCCCGGAGGTCTTTCACAAATGATCCTTCTGGCAGAGGAAGTCAAAGGAATCGATATCACTGTGGTTACCTTTATGCAGGTTGCAAGGCTGTTCATAATTATTTTCACTGTCCCTGCTTTGGTTTTCGGACCTTGGATGAACATTACAGGAGGATCTGGTTATATAGCTGCAGAACCATTATGGGGAGATTTATTCCCTGATATTTTTCTCTTCGCACTGGCTTCCTTTGCCGGCATTATCCTTAGCAAACGACTAAAGCTCCCTACCGCACCCCTTCTCGGTCCGATTATGGGAACAGCTGCCCTTGTTATTTCCGGCATTAATGGGCCCGAGCTTCCTTCCTCTGTTCTGGACCTATCACAGCTATTAATTGGAGCACATATCGGCATGATGATGAGGCCTGAAAAACTGGATCATAAGGTTAAAACGATTTCACTTGCTGCCTTAAGTGGTCTGATTCTAATGGTGTGTTCGGTTCTGCTTAGTTTTTGGGTTATGCACGCTTTTCACATTTCCCCTGCTACCGGATTACTGAGCCTTGCGCCGGGAGGGATGGACCAAATGGCTATCATGGCCCATGAAACCGGTGCAGACCTGGCCATCGTAACAGGATATCAGCTTTTTCGCTTATTCTTTATCTTTTTTGTGGTGCCGCCGTTTTTAAAATGGCTGTTTTTGAAGTTTAAGAGATTGGGAACCTCAAGCGAATAAAGAAGGGACTGCAGCTGCAGCCCCTTCTTTTGCTATTATGTTAGTTAATTACTATAGCCTGTGACCCCATTAGCTCCCAGGCTTCTATAAACTGCTGTTTTGGCACCTTTTTATTTTTTGTGCCATATGGATCGTTAACATAGATATTTTCCTCATCATATCCGGTTATCGCCACACTATGCATCTGGAACGATACTTCTACAGGTCCGCCTGGTGTATTCCAGGTTTCAAAGGATGCTGCGGGAGAAAGGCTTGCCGTCGTAATAATCCAGACCGGCGAACCTTCTGCAATTTTATCAAGCAGCACATCAAACGGCTTGCCAGTCAGATTCTCAGTACGATCAGGGAAATACTTTTTGGCGAGTTCGAAAATCGGCCCCTCATAAACGCCCAGTCCCGGACCATCCTCCATATTGCCGACAAATCCGGCATTGGGGTTTCCGTATTCCCCTCCGCTATACCTCAGAGGCACACGGTTAATTTCCTGTGCCAAATCATTCTTTGATACTTTCATGCCTTCATAGCTTAATATCATTGCTAAACTGGTAATCTCACAACCATTATATAATCGCGGATGATCCATTTGGTTATACAATGGCACATCCAGAAGCACCGATTTCTTCTGGACCTCCTGCTTAACAGGCGGTTCATGCTTTGCCTCCCCATGCGGAACAGCTGCATAGTAAATTTCTTTGTGTTTTGAATGTTCATGGCTCCCTATCTTTATGCTTCCCACAGTCAGAGATAATCCAACCCCGGCTGCTAAAGACATGGCGAGAATTCTATTACCCAATTGATCATGCTCCCTCATCATTTCGCTGTTATATAATATTCTAGTTTGCTAACTCCGGTACCATTGTGCCATACACGCCCGGATATTACAAATACGCTGATGATTGGCAATTTTTTTTAGAATATTTGTCAAAATCGCTGTTTTTTGCTTTTTTCTGATGAATATCGTCTTGTTTTGATAGCTTTTGTCATGCGGCAGGAAAAAGAGGGATATCATGCTGAATAGGTTAAGTGGAAATTGATTCGGAACCCGATTCCGAATGATTCAGAATCTATTTTGGAAAGGGCTGAGTTAAATGGATACGCAATATATGAAAGCTTATACAATAAAAGAGGTTTCAAAAATGCTGAATGTGCCACCCGGGACCTTAAGGCAATGGGAAAAGGATTTAAATGGACTTTTGCTGATTCCCCGTTCCAAACAAGGAGCCCGTTTTTATACAGACCATGAAATTGCCTTGCTAGATAAAGTGAAGCAAATGCGCGATAAAAATCTGAGCAAGGAAATGATCCGGGAATTAATGCAAAAACATATGGAATATGCTCCTGAAACGGATTCATCGTCAAATGAAAACGCTTTGGCGGCAGTAGAACAGGAAACAGCCATACATAAAGAGCCTGATTCAGTTATGGATGCAGAACAGTTCATGGCTTTGATGGAAAACTTCAAGGACAGTTTACTTACAGATATCAGAAATGAAATTCGCAGCGGCGTTCGAAAGGAGGTTTTGGATGAAGTGAAAAAAGAGATTAGCAAAGGGTCTTTGCATACTGTTAAAAGCCTGTCGGATTCAATTTATAAATCCGGCGAAAAAACAAAAGCGGAAATCGAGTCACTGACAGCGAAGATTGAGCTGACTTCGGAAGAAACTTCCGAAGCGGTCGGAACTCTTTCTAAGAGGGTTGCGAAGAGTTCGAAACGCACTTCCGATCAAATTCATCAACTGACAAATAAACTGACCGAATCCTCGGAAGCATCTTCTGAAGAATTCAAAACCATGATCCATTACATCTCCTCTTCTGCCGAGGTGACCAGCACCGAAATCAGCTCACTGATCGAAACGTTAAATACAGACAGGGAAATTTATATCGAAACCATTAATAAAGAGCGGGAGCAATATTGGCATGAGGTAAAGCAGCGGGAAGACGTTTTTCAGGACATGATTGTTTCCTTCCGAAACGCAGCCGCTGCACAGGAACCTGAAAAAAAATGGTGGAAATTCTGGAAATAGGATTGGCGTATGAAAAGAACCAGGAGACTCTTATTCCCCTGGTTCTAACTTTGCTTTTTGGCTAAGACCTTCCGGTTCGGTGATCCTGGCGGCTGTTCCAGCCATTTGTGCTTGATCATAAGGTCTGCTCCGTCCTTGGCAAACTGGGCAATCTCAAGGGAAAGACGTTCATAATTCAGAATTAAATCACTCCTTTGGCTTGCGGAAGCTGCTGCTGCATAGTTCCCTAATCCCAATGTAGTCAGAAAAGCCATTAGCTGCATCATCAGCCGTTCGGTGAATGGTGCTTCGCCGCTGCCCTTAACAGCATAATCAGCGGAATTAGGGGCTTGTATATCATTGTCAAGTAATGTCGCACTAAGAATCTTCACATGTTTTTTGGAAATGTCCTTCCCCCGTTCCATGTACCTGATAATCTCTTTTGATTTGGCAGCCTGTGAAAAGCTGAGAGCAAGCATAGTACCAACCATGTTGGTTTCAAGATTAAAGGATAAATGTGCAATCTCAATGGCATTTAATGGCCTCGGCTTCTTTAATGGATTTAATCCGCTTAAATAACTTTTATCATCAATCATGTCCGGTTCCGGCGGAAGATCTATGAACGGCCTTCTGAGATAAATTCCCTTCTCTAAGGCGATATCCGTTACTTTTTCATATAATTCCATAGTTTGATCGATGCAATTAATAAAGAAGGCTCGTATATCTTTCCTGGTACACATGCCCAAGGAGCTGCCATACGCAACCAGACCGGATTTGGCCATCAGTATAATAAATTCCAGCATAAATGGATCCGTGTATAATTTTTGGGCATTGAGGTTAACATCCTTAGATGAAAAGCCTGCAGGGATCGGAAACTTTTCATTCTGGAAAAATGCAGTCAAGAACTTGATGTGCCCTTCTGATAATTGACGGGCGAATTCGATTACAGGTTTAATTTCATCGTCCTCTACGGTCTTAACAAAATACTCCAGAAGAGGCAGTGACATGCTATCATTCTGGTATCCCGTCCATAAAACGGCCATTTCACCTGATGTCAAATGTACCTTCTTTTCTTCCATTCCAAAATCCCCCTAGTTATCGTTATCTTTATTATTTCCTGTTTTTAAGGGATTATGAAAAAAGACTCCCTGTATGGGAGCCTCAAGTTTACTCTGATAAAGAACCGGGTTTAATATTTTTGCCGTAAAAGATCTCGTCCATCTCTGTAGTAAGCCGCTCAGTAATCTCTTCAGCTTCCTTTAGATCAAGCTTGTCCTTAGTATATCCAAATAAATAATTATCCAAATCAAAATCCCTGATTTTACATTTGGTATGAAAGGTGTGTGCTTGATAAATATTTACGTCGATCATATCAAAATCTTCTTTTACTTCATCCGGTATATAGTTTTGGATCGAACTGATATCATGATCAATATATAATTTTTTTCCGTCCTTGTCCCGTGTAAAACCCCTGACTCTGTAATCGATGGTCATGATGTCCGTATCAAAGGAATGAATAAGGTAATTTAGGGCTTTCAGCGGGGAAATTTCTCCGCAGGTGGATACATCAATATCTGCCCTGAATGTGCTGATTCCTTCGTCCGGATGATATTCAGGATAGGTATGCACGGTAATATGGCTTTTATCCAGCTGCATGACTACATTATCAGGCAGCGGACCGGGAGATTCATCATACGATTCTGCCGGCACCTCTACCACTGGCCCTTCGGATACAAGAACCGTTACACTTGCACCCTGCGGCACATAATCCTGCTGTGCCACATTCAGGACATGGGCGCCAATAATTTCGGAAACATTCGTTAAAATTTTTGTCAGGCGCTCCGCACTATATTCCTCGTCAATATAATCTATATATGCTTCACGCTCTTCCCGGGTCTTTGTGTAGCAAACATCGTACATATTAAAGCTGAGTGATTTAGTCAAATTATTAAACCCATGCAGCTCTATTCGTTGTTCCGGAGTAAGTTTCAACATGCTTCCCCCTTTGCACTATCTGTTCATTTTTATATTTATGTTACCCAAACTTTTCTTTTAAAAACGGTAAAATATCGAATCACGGTTAAAGAGACTGCCAAAAAGGGTAGAAAAAAAAGGAAGACAGCAATGTTTTGCATTTCCGGATTTTTAAATCTTATAATGAATGGGCATACCTTTGATAATGGGTTGAAAGGTGCATGGGAGGAGATTATTTGAGGAAGTTTTTATTTATATTTGTCCTGCTGTTTCTCGGTTTTGCCTTTTCACAGCCGGATGAGAAATCAGCCGATGATCCTAAATCAGGAACTGTAATGGATAATATAAAAACAGATATTCAGCTTTTTAAAGATAATAAGGACCTGCAGAATATAATTACCGGTGTGATGGAGGAAGCGCAAAACTGGGCAGATAAATTTCTTCTGACTATCGGGGAATTCACCGGGGAAAAAAATCCTTCTCCTAAGGAAAAAGCGGAAAAACCTGTTCTGGAAGCCCCTGAGGAACAAATCTTTTCTATTCATAACATAGAAATCGGCGATGATAAGGCGGAAATTGAAAAGAATCTCGGTTCCGCAGACCGCATCTCCGCAAATGAATATGGATCAGACTGGCATGCATATCATGATCAATATCAAAATTTCGTAATGGTGGCATATGACAAGCAGGATAAAGCTGCCGGCATCTATACAAATCAGGATTTGATTTCTTCTGCAAAAGAGATTTCCTATGGAACGCCAAAGTCTTCCGTTGCGCATCAGCTTGGAGAACCGCTTGACCAAATGAGGAAGGGCTTTGTCATTTTCCAGCTAGAAAAGGATAGAGATTACGATTTATACGAACTTGATGGGAATTATGTAACCATTTTTTATGATAAGCATCGTGACAATACGGTAACATCCATCCAGATAGTAAGTAAAGCACTTGAAGAACAAAAAGATGCGTTTTATGCAAATGCCAGCACTGCTTTAAAAGAAGGATTTGAATTACAGCTTTTTGATATTACAAACGCTGAAAGAGTGGCTCACGGTGTGTCTGTACTAAAATGGGATGATGCTGTTAAGGAAACGGCAAGAAAGCACAGCAGCGATATGGCGGAAAACAACTATTTTGACCATACCAATCTGCAGGGCCTTTCCCCTTTTGACAGAATGCAGGCAGATGAGGTTTCCTTCACATTAGCCGGGGAAAACCTTGCTTCCGGTCAATTCAGCAGTATCTTTGCCCACGAAGGGTTAATGAATTCACTTGGCCACCGAAAAAATATTCTGCGTGCGGATTATGAATTTATGGGTGTGGGTGTCGCTTTTAATTCGAAATCACAGCCTTATTATACGGAAAATTTTTATGCCAACTAAAAGCTCCTGCTTCTGCCGGAGCTTTTTTTGTGATGGTAAAAATCACATTCTCTTTTTTTATGCATACCCTATATCAGCCTATTTAATATTTGAGCAATTGGGGTGAGCAGAATGGCAGTAGTAAAGGCACGAGATCAGGATATAGATTTGCTTGCCCGTCTTCTTCGGGCAGAGGCCGAAGGCGAAGGCCAGCAGGGCATGCTAATGGTAGGGAATGTGGGGATTAACCGGATCAGAGGAAATTGTTCTGATTTCAAAGGCATTCGCACGATACCGCAAATGATTTACCAGCCACATGCTTTTGAAGCAGTACAGAAAAGCTATTTTTATCAGCGTCCAAGAGAAGTGGAGAGACGGCTTGCACGGAGGGCCGTAAGAGGTGAACGGATCTGGCCATCCAAATTTGCTTTATGGTATTTCCGGCCGCCTGGCGAATGTCCGCCCACCTGGTACGATCAGCCCTTGGCAGGAAGATTTAAACTGCATTGCTTTTACGAGCCTACAGCGGAAGAATGCGAGAATGTTTATAATACATTTTAAAAGAATCCCTGCCAATTGGATACTGGCGGGGATTTTCTTAATCACTAAATTTCCATGTCCATCAGAATTCCCTTTTTTACGTAAATTATTATTTTCTTTGCTTCATCGAACGCTCTTTTTCTCCCGCTTGGATGCTGCTTCCAATGGCTTTTCCCTGTTGCACCATCATTGGAAGATACAAGAGAATAGTTTATCCAGCCAGGCATATAGGTCTTAAAAGTCAAGTGAAGCCTTCTCATGTGGAATGGAGCAGTCACGAGAATGATATTTGAAATATTCTCCATACCGCACATCCTATCCATAACCAGCATAGAGGCAAGCACATTTTCTTTTGTATGAAGAGATGTATTCTCAATAAAAAGATCAGACGAAGGGATTCCGTACAAGATTGCTTTTTTCATTAATTTTTCTGCTTCAGTTAATTCATTGCCCGGCCATTTTACACCACCGGAGAAAAGCAGCTTTTTTGCCCTTCCCTCCTTATAAAGTCTTATAGCTTCAGGCAATCGATATTCTGCTGCTTTACTGCTGCCAGGCACAAAAATAAAATCCCCCTTTTGCAGATTATCTTCAATCCCTTCATAAAGCAGCTTCGTGACGTCATCTTCATTTAACTGGCTGGGGCTGAATTCCGAGATTTTCACAAAACTTCCCCCTTTCGTTCCCAGCTTATTCCCTTCTTGTATTATACTATTCCTCCAGGACATGAGTTCAACGTATATTTGCCTAATTCAAAGAAAAAGCAGCGGAAATCCGCTGCTTTCGTTTAGAATGTTTTTGCTTTGTCTTTTGCCCGGGCAATGGCATCTGCTTTAATTTCTTCTGCTTTATCCGGCATAGCATTGTGCCCTTCCACAAACAGACCTTCGAATGAAGGGACTCCGAAGAATTGCATTAATACTGTTAAATAGCGGTGACCCATTTCCATCTCTGCTGCTGGACCTTCCGAATAGATGCCTCCGCGAGCCTGGATGTGAATCGCTTTTTTATCTGTCAATAACCCGATTGGGCCTTCTGCCGTATACTTAAATGTCTTGCCGGCTACAGCCACTGAGTCAAGATACGCTTTCATTACTGGTGGGAACGAGAAGTTCCAAAGCGGTGTAACAAACACATATTTATCAGCTGCAATAAACTGCTCGCTTAGCTCGGATAAACGGCCTACTTTTGATTTTTCTTCTTCTGTCAGTTCTTCAAAACCTTTGCCTGACTGAAGCTTGCCCCATCCGCTGAAAACATCCACATCAATTGCCGGAATATTTTCCTTATATAGGTCAATATGAACGATTTCGTCATTTGGATTAGCTTCTTTGTAGGAATCAATAAATGCCTTCCCTGCTGCCATACTGTATGAAACCTTGTCATCATGAGGGTGTGCAGTAATGTATAAAACTTGAGCCATAATCTTATCACCTTTCTATTTTGAATTGAGTCAATTTAGTTTGAATCAGAAGTAAAATATGTATTCATCCTGCAGTATGATCATTTTTATTCTTAATCCGAGATAATCATATTCAAAATAAAAGAGAATTACAAATGATTTGCTCAGGATATTTTTTTATCAAAAAGATCTGATGGATAATCCTCAAAAGAATGGTTATCTCCCCTTATTTAACGGGATTTCTTGAACTGCCCCCCCTCCATCCATGCGGAGATCATTCCAACCCTTGACGGAAATGGGCAAAAAAAAGACCCAGGATCGGGTCTTATTATTCCTTTTCTTTAGGTGAATATGGATTAGTTCCAATATTTTTTCTCATTTCATCTGTTAGTTCAAAAGGAATGCTCGAGCTTGCTTCTCCGTCCTTTTCATAGTTCATTTGTATGCTTCCATCATAGTGGAATGGTTTATTTTCCATGAAAAATTCACCTCATTTTTATTTTTGTTACCTAATTATACACTAAAAAAGACCTATTTTTTCAGAAAAATTAAAAAATATTTATTTATCTTCCTGTAACTATTGTTCCGTTTTAATGGCGACTATATCCGGATTTTTTAGATCAAAAAAAGAGCATTATTCCGTATTGGGAATGAATGCTCTTCAGCTTCAAGGTGTTTTTTTCTTGATTTCAACCAGTTTTATCCGGTTGTCTTCAATCGATTTTATTTCAAAGTGCAGATGATGGTATTCAAATGTTTCCCCTTCAGCTGGAAAATGGCCCAGTTCTTTTAGCAGGAATCCTGCAAGGATATCCTCATCCTCGGGAATTTTTGTTTTAAAGACTTCATTGATCCTGCGGATGGCCAGTTTGCCATGAACAATAATATGATTCTCCGTTAATTCATCAATCAGCACCTCAGTGTTGTCATCTAATTCATCTTCGATTTCCTGGCCAAGCATTGCTTCAAGAATATCCTCATGAGTGATGATTCCTTTAGTCCCGCCATATTCATCCAAAACAATGGCAAGGTGCTTCCTTTCTTTCATCATCATTTTGAATACCTTGTCAATGCTATGAAATTCGTATACAAATAAAGGCTCTAAGTCAGTAAAATCATGCAAGGCTTTCTCAGGCTGATTAGACCAGAAGAGCAGACCTTTAGCATGGAATACGCCCACAATATTATCCATATTATCTTTATACACCGGATACCTTGTAAAATGATTTTCCAGCACGATCTTCTTTGCTTCTTCCATTGTGGCTTCATAGGGAATACCTTCAATGTCCATTCGCGGCGTTTTAAGTGCGTCACTGACATCTAAATTATAAAAATCAATGATTCCTTTAATCCGCTGAGTTTCTTCTTCATGGAACGTTCCTTCACTTGTGGCTATATCGACCATGGTAATGAGCTCTTCTTTGGATACTGAAACAGAATCCCCATCATTTTTGGAAAGAAATTTAATTATTCCCCTCGTAAATTTCGATATTAGAAAGGTCACAGGCTTCAGAACCAGCATAAGAAATCGAATGACTGGAAAAACAATATAAGCAATTTTATCTGCAAAGGTTGCTGCTATGGATTTTGGCAGAACTTCAGCAAATAAGATTAGCGCAACCGTCAGAAAACCTGTTGCCAGCCCTACACTGAAATTATAATCAAGGGCAATAATGGTTACCAATGTAGGCAGCATGATATTAGCAATATTGTTGCCAATCAATATGGAAGTAATCATCTCATCAGGCTTTGAAACCATATCTAAAATTCGTTGTGATTTCTTATCATTATTGTCTGCTCTGGATTTTAATTTCATTTTGTTAACTGCAGTTAATGCCGTCTCACTTCCCGACAGGAAAAAGGACATGAACATAAAGAACAAAATAGCAATAAACAAGGTTGATTTCCTCCAATGTTAATCATTTGTATTTGTTTTTACCCAATCAGCACCCAAAAAAACAGTGCTGGGCAATTTTGTCTGTTAAACCATTATTATAAAGTAAAAGCAATTTTATCGAAAATATAAGGCTTCCTTCACTGTTCTCTTTTTTATACTTTCAATAAAAAATCACTCTTTGCTCATAATAATCATGATAAAAATTGAAAGAAGATGAAATAGTTATGAACAGGATGATTATGCTGCTGTGCTGTTTCCTGCTTATTAGCCCATCAGCAGTATGGGGAGATACGGCGGATAATCAGGTACAGGCAGCTTTTATACGAAATAAGTATGTATGGATTAAGACAGGAAAACTGGAAGAACGAATTACGGCAGAACCTGGCACGTTCACAAGTCCGCCAAAATGGTCCTATGATGGCCAATGGCTTCTCTATGAAAAAGAAGTGAAGGAATCCGATTCGGCTGAAACTGAGATATGGGTATATCATGTAAAGTCACAGACACATAAGAGGATTTTTAAAGGTGGCGGGAATGCCAAATGGGCACCTTCCGATTATAGAATTGCTTTTACGAGCAATGGTGGTGTCCTAAACATATCTGACCTAGATCGGTTCTATAATATTGCTTTAGGAGTAAGTGATTATAATTGGGATCCTGACGGAAAAGGGTTCATTGTGTCTTCCAGCGCCGTCTTAAGGCCGGATGGCTGGACCAGTCCCATTCTATATAAGGTTCAGCTGCCGGAAAAACTTGAAAATATGAATTTAACCCAGCATGTGAAACCCCTTTTCCCAATCCCTAAGGAAATAGGCTATGGCAAAGCTTCCATTATGTCCATCAATGCAATGTCATTTAAGTTCTCTCCAGATGGCAGATGGATCTCTTTTATTGTGAGTCCAACTGCTTCGCTGGCCATGGATAGTAATATGGTCTGCGTCATTTCAAGTGATGGGAAGAATTTCGAAGTTCTTGATGAGATGATCCTTCATTTGGACGTCCCTAAATGGGCGCCCGGCAGGAATCTATTGGGCTACATTGCAGGCGGGGGCAGAATTGTCATGGGATTCAAAAATAAAAAATTGAAGGTGGCTGAATTGCCTGCATTCAAGACCCTAAATCTTACCCCTGCTAAATTTGCAGAAATGGGCTTTACCTGGGTGGATAATGAAAGGCTGGTTGCCTCACGTGTGGAAGAAAGTGAATGGTCAAATGATCCTCAAAAACGCCCCGAACCATCACTCTTTCTAATCCACCTCGGCGATACCCAGCAGACGAGAATCACTAATCCTAAAAATTCAAATGGAGATTATAACCCTTTTTATTTAAAGACCGCTGGCAAGCTGACATGGATCAGAAAAAAACTGGCAGAGCAAAAAGGCGATATATGGCTTGCTGAGCTTAGTGGGGAAAAACCGAAGCTATGGGCAAAGGATGTAGAACAATATTCATTTTATGAAAACAATGGACAGAAAAGCGGTTCCTAAATGGAATCGTTTTTCTGTCCGGATGGTGTTCCATTCAGTTCAAATCATTTTATTGTTAGCCAAAAAGGTATATTTTTACTGTTTGAAAACCAGATCAGGTTGGCATGGTCTCATTCATCTATTTATTGCTGCTGAATACCCAGCAGGATTTATCCGTTCTGGTATCTTCTCAGAAGACCTCCTTCCATTTTTGATTTTTCTCTTGTATAATTTAGATTAAGTTGAGTTTTTTATTTATATTTAATGGCTCATTGTAGCCTCGCCGTCGTCTTCACCGGTCTCAGTTACCTTTAGAATGGCGACGGCTCCTTTTTGTGCGTGGTTAAATTGATGCGTCACTATTGGGTAGCTGCCTTCCTTCGTAACGGTAAATTCCACAATAGCTCCGCCGCTCGCCGGGAGCAAAACCGTTTGGAGACCTTTGTAATGGTTATAAGGATTGCCGTCAATGTATACGTCGTCAAACACCGTGCCAACCACATGGAAAGAGCTCACTTCATTTGGCCCCACATTATTTACATAGATCCTCACTTTGTCCCCTACTTTAGCGAGAAGCGGATTGTCCTTAAGTGTGAACGTATCCCCATTTGTATTAGGGTCTCCCGCTTTTAATGCCTTTGCAGAAAAAACTACATGAGTTGGAACACCATTTGTAAAATCATCAAGATCGTTGTATTTATACCATTCGTTTTGAATAAGAGTATATTCTCTATCAACCTCTTTATCTGTCGGATAGCCGTCTTTGGGTTTTACAATGATCGTTCCGTGCATTCCATTTGCGATATGTGATAAAACCGGTGAAGTACCACAGTGATACATAAACACACCAGGCTTATTTGCAGGGTACCTGAATGTGCCCGTTTCATCAGGTTTGACGTTCGAAAAGTCCTCTGAAGGTGCTGCATGTACAGCGTGAAAATCCATACTATGCGGTATTGCCGGATCCATGTTTTTTAAAGTGAAATTGATTATATCCCCTTCTTTGACAACAACTACCGGCCCAGGTGCTTCCCCGTTAAATGTCCATGCTTTATAGAATTTCCCTTTGTCGATTTCTACATCTGTGATTTGGGAAGTCATTTCGACATTCACTTCTTTCGCCCCGACTCTTTCAATCTTCAAGGGAACAGGTTCCTGATTTAAATTTTTGTGCGGAGCAATTGCCTCAGGCTGAGCTGTTTCTGCTGCCAGAACTTTTTCCTCGGGCTGAAGGGAATTTTGCGGTGTTCCCCCCTGGCTGCAGCCGGTTAGTAAACCTATGCCTATAGCTGAAGTTAGCAGATATTTTACCCCTTTTTTCATCTTGTTTTCCTCCTTAACTATGATTGGTTTATCTGCTTTAATCATATGGTAAACTTGGTCTAAAATTGGTGATTTTTCTCACAAGACTTTGGAATTCTGTGAAGAGTTTGTGAATAAGTGATCGAAGCCCTTGAATGGCGCTTCCTCTCTGTCATTCTTCGGTCTGCAACCAATTCTGCGTCATTTTAATAGAGACTTACATTTATATTACATTGTAAAATAGTGTTCCTATCTGCCTCAAATGGTTTATAATCATTAAATGTAGTTTATTGCATCAGATTAAAAGGAGAATTTAATAGTTATGGAATTTATTATGATTTTGAAAGCAATTATATTGGGGTTTGTTGAAGGTATGACAGAGTTTGCCCCAGTGTCATCGACAGGACATATGATTATTGTGGATGATATGTGGCTGAATACAAAGGAGTTTTTATCAAAATATGAAGCCAATACCTTTAAAGTAGTTATTCAGCTCGGTTCTATTTTAGCGGTTGTGATCATTTTTAGAGACCGCTTCATTGAAATGCTCGGTCTTGGAAAACGGGCTAAAAGCTCTGCAGAAAAACAAAATCGCCTGAAACTGTCTCAAGTAATTGTCGGGTTAATTCCAGCAGGGATTCTTGGCGTTTTGTTTGAGGATTATATTGATGAACACCTGTTTTCAACAGAGACTGTACTGATTGGTTTGGTTATTGGCGCATTTTTGATGATTTTTGCAGATATTTTTGGAAGCAAGGACCCGAAAACAACATCGGTTGACCAAATCACCTATAAACAGGCCTTATCCATTGGGCTGATTCAGTGTTTCTCCCTTTGGCCAGGATTCTCCCGTTCAGGTTCCACCATTTCCGGTGGCGTGCTGCTAGGCCTTTCACACCGGGCTGCAGCTGATTTTACTTTTATTATGGCTGTGCCGATCATGGCCGGTGCAAGTTTCCTTTCATTAATAAAGAATCTCGAATACTTTTCAGTTGAGGCGCTTCCGTTCTTTATTGCAGGCTTCATCAGTGCCTTTGTTTTTGCCTTAATTTCAATCCGATTCTTCTTGAAAATTATCGGCAAGATTAAACTAGTTCCTTTTGCTATTTACAGGATTGTATTGGCTGGGGTTATCTATTTCGTATTTTTATAAAAATGAACCCGGACTTTGGTGGTCCGGGTTTTTTGTTTGTTTGGTCATATGGAGCGGTTAATTGCTTATGGGGTTTTTATTGGTTTATTTAGGTGAGAGGATGATTTGGATTTGAAAACAGAGGTTTTGGATTTTCGATCCTTTATTTTTTGTTAGAGGCGGCTCTAAATTCTGACCCGAACATGAAGTTTTCAGGTTTTTGTGTCAGAAGTTGGTCTGGGGTAAGATACAATTCTTTTTGTGTGTGAAGTTGCTCAATAAATCGGACACAAAACCGAGGAATCGCCCTTATTGTGTCCAAAGTGGGCCTAGGTTCTGACTCAAAACCGAGGAATCGCCCTTTTTGTGTCAGAAGTGGCTCAAGGTTCTGACGCAAAACCGAGGATTTTCCCTTTTTGTGTCCGAAGTAGCTCAAGGTTCTGACACAAAACCGAGGAATCTCCCTTATTATGTCCAAAGTGGGCCTAGGTTCTGACACAAAACCGAGGAATCGCCCTTATTGTGTCCGAAGTAGGTCAAGGTTCTGACACAAAACCGAGGAATCTCCCTGATAGTGTCCGAAGTAGCTCAAGGTTCTGACACAAAACCGAGGAATCGCCCTTATTATGTCCAAAGTGGGCCTGGGTTCTGACACAAAACCGAGGAATCGCCCTTATTGTGTCCAAAGTGGGCCTAGGTTCTGACACAAAACCGAGGAATCGCCCTTATTGTGTCCGAAGTGGGCCTAGGTTCTGACACAAAACCGAGGAATCGCCCTTATTGTGTCAGAAGTGGCTCAAGGTTCTGACACAAAACCGAGGAATCTCCCTTATTGTGTCCGAAGTAGGCCAAGGTTCTGACTCTAAACCGAGGAATCGCCCTTTTTGTGTCCAAAGTGGCTCAAGGTTCTGACACAAAACCGAGGATTTTCCCTTTTTGTGTCCGAAGTAGCTCAAGGTTCTGACACAAAACCGAGGAATCTCCCTTATTGTGTCCTAAGTGGGCCTAGGTTCTGACTCTAAACCGAGGAATCGCCCTTTTTGTGTCCAAAGTGGCTCAAGGTTCTGACGCAAAACCGAGGATTATCCCTTTTTGTGTCCGAAGTAGCTCAAGGTTCTGACAGAGAACCAAGGAATCGCCCTTTTTGTGTCGGAAGTGACCACGGGTTCTGACAAAGGCCCAGGATTCGCCCTTTTATTGTCAGAAGTGGCTCAAGGTTCGGACACAAACCGAGAAATCTCCCTTTTTGTGTCCTAAATGCCCCCAGGTTCTGACACAAAACCCTGGATTCTCTCTTATGGTGTCCGAAGTTACCCCAAGTTCCAACTCAAATCCCCCTTTTCAAGCTCTCTTTGTCCAAACCAACTGCATCACCTTCAAACACCGTGGACTGGTCCCCCTATCAATTTCAAGATTAAAATAGTTTTTTAATAAAGCTAATCATTAACCTAGGGCTCCTCAATACAACCCGAATGAGAAATTTCTAAAACCGAGGATTTTTTCCAGAATATCTCCCAGCCGCCCTCGTTTTCACAACTTCTTATTTATCATCCGCTTCATCCTTTACCTCATCAACAATGCGTTCGGCTGCTTTTCGGTATAAGTTGCTCATGTGCACCATGGAAGCTGCCAGCAGAACTTTTTCGAGCTTGGCTGGCTGCCCTTCATTTAGATCTGCCGCCCTGCTCGCCTGGTTTTCCAAATCCTTCGCAAAGGTATTGGCATTAAGTTTCGCCAAATCCAGGTAAAGCTGATAAAAATGGTCCAGATTCATCTCTCCATTTGCAGTCCTGCTGCTGACGTCATTTAGCAGGCTTTTAATGTCGCTTATGGATAATGCCCCTTTTAGCTGATAGATAAAAGCAATTAAGATAAGGTGCTCCTTGGAATATTTTTTGTTTTTAACAGGAAAAAACAATTTCCCTTTTGCATAGTTATTTATCATTGTCTTAGTAAGCACTTTTTCCTCATCATTTCTCTTCGTGCTGCCAAAGGTGTTTTCAAACAGCTGAATTACCTGGTCCATGTATAAATCTATCTGCGGGATATCTTCCAATTCAATTTGGTTATCCGCAATAAGTTTTTCCAATTCCATAGGTATCCCTCAAACCTTTCATTTATCGTTATGTAAATTTTACTTAAATGAACGCAGAATGTAAATGTTGACCAGATGATGTTTTGTATATATTATATTAAGTAGTTATAAAAACTACATGAAGATACATTAGGAGGAGATTTTATGAATTCATACATCCGGGAGCCCATAAACGGACTAACCCATTTAGCAGGAGCCATTTTATCCTTTGCCGGATTGCTTGCCATGGTAATCAAAGCCTCATTAACAAGTTCTTCACCGATTGCCATTGCCTCTGTTGTTATTTTTGGAATTAGTTTGATGCTTCTTTATTCAGCATCAGCTGCCTATCATATGGTCATCGCTAAAGATAAAGTCATAGCATTTTTACGAAAGCTTGATCATTCCATGATTTATGTATTAATTGCAGGTTCGTATACACCATTTTGCCTGATCACCTTAAATGGTGTAACGGGCTGGGTTCTTTTTGGAATTGTTACAGCTATTGCATTATCGGGCATTTTGTTTAAAATGATCTGGTTTAACTGCCCGCGCTGGCTTTCAACAGCATTATACATTGCCATGGGATGGATTATCGTGTTCGCCTTTTCTCCTCTTTCTGAGTCATTACGCTTGTCGGGTGTTCTGCTTCTTTTGCTGGGAGGCATCCTTTACACGATCGGCGGAGTAATTTATGCTATTAAGCCAAAATTTCTTGAATTCCATCATATGGGATTTCATGAGATCTTTCATATCTTCATCCTGATGGGAAGCATGGCTCATTTTCTTTGTGTGTTCATGTATGTAATTTAATCAATAGAAAAAAAGCGGACACTGTACAGTCCGCTTTTTTAATTAGATTCCTTCTATTTCCTTCAAAACAGCTTCTAATTTTTGATCCGAAAATCGGACCATATTTTTGTAAATGTTCATAATAGATTCAGCATAATTTGTTCCAGGTACGGCCCATTTGCCATTCAGTTCCCTCCACATCTTTGCCGAACCTCTTTTTACTAAGCTGAAACGCGGATCCACCAGAGGGTATTTCGTTGGCAGAGGCTGTGTGCTTGCGTAAGCATATAAATGCTGTAAATGTGCCAAAACGCCTTCTTCTTGTGTGGAGAAGCTTGCTCCTGCCGCACCATTCCCTGTTGCACCAATTCCGGCGAAATTATTCTGGCCGGGTTTAACATCACCGGTAAATCGGAGAAAGTTGGTTTCGTGCATCGCCTGTGCAAATGCCACGTCCCCTCTGATTCCATAATACTCACCGAGAGATGAATAGAATGAACCTAAATTGGGGGCATTCGGATTTATCTGTTTTGCATATTGGTTCATATGTTCTGGTGATAAATGAGTTACTCCCAGAATGGAATAGCCTGCCGGTTCAGAAGGGACTGCCGGTGGAGCGTCAGACTGTATATAGGCATCTGATATTCCTGCCTTCTTCACTGCTGCCAGCTGTTTTTCTGCATTTTCCCTTGAACTGAAAGCCCCTGCCTGTACCCGATACCAGACCTTTCCTGATATTTGTGCAGCCGCTATAACAGATTCAATGCCTTTGCTTTTGAGGGCGGCTGCCCTTTCCTCAGCATTTTTTCTATCAGTAAAAGAACCGGCTATAACTCTGTACAGATTACTTGGGTCAGCTGGCTTTGGGGGATTTGGAGGAACGGCTGTTTTCGCTTTAAGGTTGAAGGCTTTCACGATTCCATTCACATGGCCCTGCGCCACTTTTTGTCTCCACAGCGGGTCCTTCATTAGAGCGGCATCTGCCGGATTATCAATAAAACCATTTTCAGATAATAGGGCAGGCATGGCCGACTCACGCAGCACATGAAAATCTGCCTTCTTTTTACCTCTATCAGTGAGGTTATTCAATTTGGTGACTTCCGCATGGATGATATTCTGGTAAATGGCAGTCTGCGAGGAGCTGCTTAAGCTGCTATGAATATAATCTTCATACCCCCTCGCTGCTCCATTTGCAGCGTTACAGTGAATAGAAAGGTAAAAATCAGCCCCCCAGCTATTGGCTTCAGTTGTCCTTTGGTTCAGACTTTTAGTCGCATCATTTTCACGGCTCATCTTTACTTCTACATTCTGATAAACAGTAAGTAAGATGTTTTTTATATTTTTTGCGATATCAAGTGTAATATCCTTTTCTTTTATGCCGTACCCCTGTGCGCCTGGGTCTGTACCTCCGTGTCCAGGGTCTAAATATAGCTTCATGGTCTCCACTCCTTTTATTAGTTATGTGCAATAGCTAAAAATTTTGGAGCATCCCAATTTATGAATCTAACATAGCAAGTATACTTGCTAATAATAGTATATGTTAGACAGCATATATGGCTTGTACACATGACCTATTTCTATCATTAGTCAGGCCCAGCAAATTTTTAAGATGATAGACCATGTTTTTATGTACATAACAGCAAGCCTGGTTTGGGCTTTCTTACCGGTTAAAACAGGACTAATATTAAGCGTGTAAAACAATAGCCTAAAATTCTCATCTTTAAGTTAATAAATCGACATCGTGGCCAGCAGGATAAGGTGGTGGTCCCCTTTTTTCAGATTGTATAAAAGGTACTTCTTTTTTCATCTCGGCACTGTCTTGGATTTCCCATTTGAATACAGTGTAGTTTTCAGTTTCCAAGTATTTTATAAAATAATCCCTGCCTTTTGTACATACTTCGGCTGAAGTTCGGACAAATGGTGAGGAACAGTAGTTACTTCAATACCCTGTCTCAAATGAAGTTCGCAGTTCTTGCCATTTTCGTCTATTCTTTCGTAATTGCAGAGTCATAGGTAATTGCTTATCATATTTGCTTATCTACAAGTCCCCTCTAAATTAGTTTTATTTACGATAAATATATGTTTGTTAGAAATAAAAGGGATTGGACCTGTTATTCAGTTTTAGTTCAATTGTTTTTATTAAAATTTCTATAATATTAGTTGTTTATCAAATTTTTTTCCCGCTATATAGGCTAGATTCTCACTCGATATATTCATTCCAGCCGTATGCTAATGATGAAGATAATTTTTAGGGGAGTGAAAAATTCATGGGTTTGTGCGGCAAGAAATATCATAAGGGTCATGAAAAGCACGATGATTTTTGCGATGAACATGAATACGACTGCGATTGCCATTGGAAACCGGAGAAAAATAGTGATAATCATAAATTCCATCACCATTTTCATAGAAACTGTGTAGAAGAGGTGTTGGAAGCCATTGATAAAGCTCAGAGAAAGGTAAGAGATGAGGACGATTGCAAGACATCCTGTAAGGATTCCATTGATCGGCTCATGGCAGGATCCAAAAAGCCGAAGAAAAATACGATCCCATTTATCCTCTATTGTGGGGACTGTGAACCATTTAAGGCCACAGGAGTGACTGCATTTACTCATCATTCAAAAGAGAAAAAGTTTGCATGTATTACGTCTTTTATTTTTAAAATAAAAGAATTTGATGGTCAATGCGCAGTTCTTGAATTATTAACGTTCAAGCACTGCAAATCATCAAGAGATCCCTTCAAACACGCTTCAAAGGATTTTTGCTCTCCATGCAGCCAAATTGATCATGAAAATATTGAAGACCTGGCTGGTACAGGTATTTGTATCAACGTGGATCTCTCATGCTTCTGTGCCGTAACCTGCTTGCCTGCTGTCCGCATTTAGTGACTTGTAGGTATTTTTCTTGTGATGGAACTAGAGTAAAAACTGAAACAAAAAAGGTGTACCTCATTAGGTGCACCTTTTTACTTTTATCCCCCGAAAGCCTCCAGAACGTTGACTACTTCTTTTAAATCTAAATCTGCATCATCTGTCTGATTCTTAACTGTATATTCCTGATTTTCTTTCCTATTCAAAGTGATGGACCCGCCCTCTATAAGCCTTTTTAATTCTGCTATTTCAGCTAAAATCACTTCACTGCTGCTGCCTGCTGATTTAGGATGCAGATAGTTATGAAGTGCTGATAAAAGCAGATGCATTAAAGTCTGATTTGCTGAATGGTATTTAATTTGTTCCACCACTTTTGGGGATACAGTAATAGTATTTCCCGTTTTTACATCTATGAAGGATTCGGAAATCGTTATAGCAGTTTTATTAAGAGAATCCGTATATGTTTTGGACATTAGCTTCATCCCTAACTATTTACGGAAATGGCAGTGCTATTTCCTTTTTCTTTTTTTATTTGATTCATTTTCGCCAGAATCATCAAACCCTGAACATTAAGCTTTTCCATTTCTTCAGGAAACATTAGCACAATTGGCCGGCCTCTATCAGACCATTTCACTGCAGCTTCGAGTATCTGCTTTTGGGCCAGCTTGGCTGCACCACCCACTGCAATATACTTGACTGCCCCTTTAATCTCCCTCGAACTGCTCCGCACCCTGTCAAAATGCTCCAAGTATTTTGCAGCCATAGATTTTAGCTGCGGTATAATATATTTGCTGATGTCCTTTTTTACTCCTGCAAAGGGCTCCACATACCATTCTGAGATCCCCGCTGCCAATTTTTCTTCAAGCTCTGCCCGTGAATCGAAACGATATAGCTCATTTTTGCTAACCTTCTGGATAATATGGTCAAGAAACTGATTTATTCCAAAAGGTTCCCCTTCTATGGAAGCAACCGGTTTATTATGCTTTATTCCTACAAAATCAACAGAATCTCCGCCCAAATCTCCAATGATGATTCCTTTTTCGGATTCTTTAACCAGTTCATGGTTTTTAATTCCCAGAGTGTCCTGATCCCTGGTTAAACCCAGGTAGGCACAGGCTCCTTCTGCCCCTATAATTACATCTCTGATATTAAGTTTAACTTCCAGCTCTTTTGGATCAGCCAATCCAGGCACTTTGTGTAAAATAATTGTATGTGAACCGACTAATTTCTCTTTAAATACTGATTTACGCTCTTTGTATTGCGTTGTCGGCAGAGATACAGCTAATTGATCGACAGAATAGCTTATTTCCAGCTCATCAGGAGTTTGAATGGCTGCATGATATGCTGCTAATCCGAAAAGTAAAACATACGTTCGATCCTCATCAACTTTTTGATTATTGAAGGAAGTTAAGCTAACATCCTTTTGTCTGGCAGCTCCCAATCCAATATAATATATTTCTCTTTTTTCCTTAACGGCCCTGCTTTTTACTTCAACGATCAAATTCTCTTCAAGGATAGTATCCTCATCATCATATGGTTTTTCATAAAATTCGCTGTCAAAAAGCGCAATTGCATTTGGAAGCTGGTACTCGGATATTTGTCCGCTATCTGATGCCATTGCTTTATACCAGCTGTTCCCTATATCAACCGCAAGAAAATTTCTTCTATCCATTTTCCCTCACTCCTCCTTGAATCTTATGCGGGTTAGGAGTCCAGTTGTGCCCGTCTTTTTTTTATAAAATTTTCTCCTTCAGTTTTAAAGGCTCTTTTTTTCTATAGGGCAGGTGCCCATACATAGTCATTTATCACGCATACTATGCTATATCTTGACTTCAGGAGGCCCCAATATGTCTGAACCGCATAAAGATAAACATGAGAATGCATGCTGGGCAATTACTCATAATTGTGAATGTGAAAGCTGCATCGAACATCATCCCCATGTAAACATTGGCAAAATTGTTACAAAGGTACCCGTGGTGCTGGCTGAGCTAACCTTACAAATAAATATAGATGCCTTACTGACGTTTCCAGAGCCGGTTCTGGAAATAAAGGACATTAAGAAAACAGTTAAATTAACACAATGCAGACTATTACTGCCTACAAATAAATTATTTATTAAAGGATTTGTGCGGAAAAACATTCAATATGCCAGTCCATCCCCTGATATTGAAATGCACACGGGGAAAAGCATTGCTTCTGATATACATTCATACACTGTGGATATCCCCTTTCATTGTGTGAGTGAGATTAAAAAATTCTTAACAAAGCCTCAAATGCCGGAAATGAATAATAGATTGGAATTTGACTTCCTTATTTCTAAACCTTTGCCAACAGGCCATCCCGAGAAAGATAAGCTGCAGACAAAGGACCTTTCCCAGTTCCACCAGGAAAGTATCCAGCATTATAACGAGCTTCCATTCTGTGAACTAATTTCAAGCAGAATAATAGAATGGGATGAAGCCATCGACCGGTCTCCACTTCCCAACTGCTCACCATTAGGAGAAGGTGTTTTTACAAAGGTTGAGGAGAAAATGGTTTTGGATTTAACCTTAAAAGTACTGCAAAAACAGCAGATCCGCGTATCTTCCACAACTAATGATGATGATTGTTTTGATCATTGCGATTAACGCTTTGAAGATGATTAATCTTGAAGGTAAGGAGGGGATTGGAGAGGTTGCTTTTATAGACAGCACCCCTTCCTGGAACCATGAGAAATGACAATACTCCAATTAATAATATTAAAAGAGGAATGAATAAGCAGACTGCCCAGCAAATGTATTATTATTCTGGGCAAGGGAAACCGGACAGCAAAATGATTGAAAGTGAGTCTAAGAAGTCTAAGCCTGAAGGGAAACAGGTAAAGAAGCTAAAGCCTTTGTTTTCGCCAAAAGGAGATTCAGCACCATTTATTTTTACACCTCCAAAATTAGAAGACAGGCAAGTCAGCCGTAATAAAAGAAATCCCTTAGACTCAATTTTAGATGATGGATTGATTGCACAGCCGAAACCTAAAAAAGAAAATGGTCAGATACTCGATAAAAAAAGTGTAAGTATTCCAAAAAGCTTAATGACTATGCTGACTCCTTTTTCTCCAATGCTCAGCTGGTCTCCCTCCTTACCAAGTAAATTTACAAATAAAACTGGGTATAAGGATATCGAAAAAAATGGCCAACCTGGCTATGATCATTACTCTAAAGAAAATACTCTGCCAATCCAGAACAGCATTAATGCATTAGATAAGGCAGAAATATCCCTATTTGAAAAAAGAACAAGTGCTTTCGATGAAGACAAAAGGGATACCTCTTTCCTTCAGCATGAAAAGCAGCTGGATTTAAAGACCAGTTCAAGCCAGTATGAAGTAGTGGATTTGGTAGAAGAGTTTACAGCAATCCTTGAAACTTCTAACCAAACAAACATTGACGTTCCTAATAAAGAAATAACATTAACTAATATAGATGATCCAAATTCAAGGAAAATGGACCCGCAAGAACCTATAAATGAATTTCAATTATCTTTGGAAAAAGGCTTATTACTTAATGAAGAAAGTCAGGATAAAAATGTTCAGTTTGATGAATCCCTAGACTCTAATAATGATCCCAAAGTAAATAACGATCGTTCACTGGAGAGTGAATTTGTTTCAATGCTGGAGGAATCGTCTTCTTCAGAATCGGACATTGATCCATCTAAACCGGATCAATTATTTTCAGTCGAAGCTGATAATTCATTTGGCCGTAGTGAGTCCAGTTCCTTTATGATGGAAAAATACTATGATAAATATGCTGAATTTGAAGAATCATCCTCTTCGGTGCAGGAAATGGATTATTGTTTTGGAGTTCATGAATCCTCCGATGAAAAAAAAGAAATTCTTAATGATTTTGATCAGGACGGCTCTCAAGAATGCTCCTCCCGAAAATGTGATTTACCAGCTGAAACGAAAAATACTTCTTTCCTTCCACTTCAGGAAAAATTATTCTCGTTAATGGAGGAATTATCTTATATAAGTGACCAGGTTTCATCCATTATAAGTGAGGAAGGTATTTCATATCGAAAGTATAGAGCAGATGCTGAAAATGAAAAGTATCATAAGATATCGGTCTTGTTAAATGATTTTTCTTCCATGATGGAGGAAAATGACTACATTAATGACGGAGAAGCTCAAGGTGTAGAAAAAGATAATGTTTTAAATGAAAAAAATCTTATGGATAAGTTCACGTCAGAGGGTGATTCTCCTGAAACCGTGGATAAAATGGCCCTTACTGACAGTGAAGATGGAGATGCTGCTCAAAGTGAAATGGATGTTGAACTACTAAATGACAAAGGAAGCAATCTTATTGAAAAGTTCAAGTCAGAGCTTGATTCACCTGATAGTGTAGATGAAATGCCCCCTTCTATTGTTGAAGATGGAGACACTGCTTCAGGTGAAGCGGATGATGAAGGTAATAACGATGAAAGCCGCAATCTTATTGAAAAGTTCACGTCAGAGCTTGATTCACCTGATACTGAGGATGAAATGGAGCCTTCTATTTTTCAAGATGGAGACGCTGATATGGGTGAAGTGGATGATGATATTAGTAACGATAGAAGCAGCAATCTAATCGATAAGTTCACGTCAGAGCTTGAATCATCTGATACTGAGGATGAAATGGCTCCTTCTATTGTTGAAGATGGGGATGCTGCGCCAGGTGAAGCGAATGATGACATTAATGACGATAAAAGCCGCAATCTTATTGAAAAGTTCAAGTCAGAGCTTGATTCATCAGATACTGTGGAAGAAATGCCCCTTTCTAATAGCGAGTCATCCAGTATGTGTGATAACACTGAAGAGGAAATGAATGAGAAAAGTGAATATTGCGTTTTCGAGCAGCAAGTCGCCCCTCCCTGCCGGACAGGACCAATCATTAAAGTACCTGTAATAGTTGCAAAGTCAGAATTAGAAATGAATCTATTTGAATGCCTCCCTGTTGAATTTATGGTCAAAGAAATAAAAAAAATCGAATGGTCAGTTGATTCACTGCGCTGCCGGGTTATGCTGCCATCAAACATTGCATTTATAAGAGCGATGATTTTTGCAGAAATAATTTATGAAAATAATGATACCCTGCAATTGGCGAAGATAGCAATTCCTATTGAACATACGCTGGAATTATGCTGGCTATCCCCTCCGGTGCTTCCAGAGGCTGTCAGCCAAAATGAATACATGTTTCAAGCTGAAAGTGGAAGTAATGCTCATCGTGAATTCTTTCAGCAATTTTCAGAAGAAATCTGCTGCGAGCTTAAAAAAATCCATGTTGTCTGGCATGATACTCTCGGATCCGGGCCTATTCTGGAAATCCAAGGGAATGCTATATTAAGTTTGGACTTTTTCCAAGAGCAATATGTAAAACTATAACGTGAGGGTATCTTTTAAAGGGTATCCTCTTTTTGTATTAACTTAGAAGGCAAGTGCTATACATACTGAGTCAATCATTTCGAACCTGTCAAAAACCCATAATACTTCCACTTATTTTGGATTTGCGTTCAGCAATTTAACCTCACTCATCCAAACAAGGTACTGCCTAATTAAACGATAGTTTGGATTAGCTCCTCTCCTGTTAACTATGCAAATCCTAAAGATAAGTCCCCCTTCAAAAATCCACTAATGTACTACTTCATTCATCTATAGTTTGTCTTACTTTTTGCATATGATAATTTGAGCATATTTAACAAAGGAGGAATAATTTTGAAAAAAGATAACAACTGTATCAGTACTAACCAATCCGCATCTGTAGAGCAGTGCGAGAGTTTGCCGTCAACTCCGATTACAACACCTGGAGGAGCAACTCCTGGAGGAGAAGCGATTCTAAAAGTTCCTGTAACTCTTGCCGAGCTGAATGTTAGGACAAACATATCCGCAAATATTCATTTCCCTGAACCAGTGCTGGAAATCAAGGCTATTAAAAAGAGGGTTAAAATTGTCCAATGTACACTGCTTCTACCAGGAGCTTCGGGTTTTGATCCTTTTGCACCTTCATCAACGCCAATTCCTTTATTTATAAGAGGTTTTGTCCGCAAAAACATCCAGTACGCTACTCCATGCGCATATTCCTATGGCAGTTCATGTGTTTCATCAGAAATAAAGTCATTAACTGTAGATACACCATTTGAATGTTCTACTACGATCGCTCCAGAAGACTTTTTGAACCCGCCACAGCGCCCGATGTTTAATTCTGAAGGAGAATTTGATTTCTTTAGATCCCAAGAGTTAGGAAAAGGGTTTCCTGAAAAGGACCATCTCCTTTCAAGCGATCTTTCCCAGTTTCATCAGGAAAGCCGACAATTCTATAACCAATTTCCTTTCTGTGAATTGCTCGCAAGCAGAATTGTTGAATATGATGAAGCCATAGATCGTCACCCGCTGCCGAACCACAATGCTTTTGGTGAGGGAACTTTCCAAACAATCGTTGAAAAAATGTTCCTGGAATTCACAATTAAAGTCCTGCAAAATCAGCAGGTTCGTGTGAATGTTTTATAATCTTCCTTCCTCTAAAAATTAAAACGGTTAAATTATTGCATTATCTTGGGGCCATTTTAGGACAAAATGCCCCAAGGTAATGCTTTATTATTTTCCACAAGTTATTAAACCTTCAAAATACCAGTCCGCGGGTCCAGCATATCGGTGAAAATCCAGACAAAGTATAATTCCTTAGATCAACATTAATATTACTAATATTAATGACCTTAATTAAATTCAAGTTTTTTATGTACTTATTTTATTAATAAACTATTCAAAAACCATTCTGAGTCTGTAACAGACTCAGAATGAGCAATCAGCAAATACAGGGTGATTAACTTAAAAAGAGTTAAACTCTTTTATTACAGACTTATCTGATGCGATACATACCTTGAATTTTCTCAACAAATTTCTCACGAGCCGTTGCTTGAGGCTGTACCTTTTGAGCAGGCCATGGAAGATTGCAGGCTCCCTTTTTCGGGGGCTGGACGAACTTAGGATTAAATTGCTGGTTTTGCAATAATTTAAAGAATAGAGTTATTTCCATTTTTTCTGTAATCTTTTCGAACTGCCCAAACCGGTTGAATTCCTTAAAAAGGTCAAGGTCATTAACTTCTGAGAAAATTAATTTGCAGTCAATCGGATCATTATAAAATTCGAAGGTTCTTGAACCTCCAGTTGTGTGGTCAGCACCATGTCCCGTTTTATCGAGAAATCTTCTCTCATCCACAGATGATTTTCTGCTTGGAAATTCTAATGGTGTATTAAAAACCTTAACTTGCTGATTACAGCTGAAATCAATGTCAGTGCTAAAGTCCGTAATATACCCGCTGCATTCTTCAACATATTGAATATTCTTGTGCACGACACCGGTAACGAATAACTTAACATACCCAGGGTTTTGAATGGACGGAATTGCTTTACACTGCTTGAGGGAGACATTCTTGCGAATCCATTTAATCTCTCTTGCAGGTGTAGGAAGCTTAATATCGGCTTCAACATCCGCCTGGAGCTCTACCTCTGCCAATACGACAGGAATGTCATAGACAGGAACATTTTGAATGTCTGCAATAGGGGCAAAAGATCTGGTAAAACAGTCAACTGTCTTAGTTCTCGAGACGTCGCAGGATCCGCTATGCCCATTGTTGCCGCACCCCGTATTTTTCTTCATACAATTTCACTCCTTATAGATATTAATCAAAACAGAAAGAGTACATAAGAACATGATGAGGGAATCTCTTTCTTTTGACTTACTATTTATATATGTATAGAAGACAAGGATGGCATGGACATTTATAATATGGTGGAACAATTTTTGGACATCCAATTTTTAAGATCAAATCAATCTGAGTTTTTTGAAATGACAGTTCCCCCATTTTTTGAATTAATTAACGTTCCGAAATCAGCTTAAATGCGTATGATAAACTAACTTTTAAAAATTGGAGGGAGAATTGATTTTGTCAAATACAAACCTTCGAAAAGAAAACCTGATTTATTGTTCTGTCGTAACTGAACTCCAGGCAGCACAGGTGACGAAAATTTGCCAGGATTATGGTATTCAATCGGTTATCAAGCTGAAGCCATATGTGGATATATCTCAGCTGAAAAAAGCATTAAAAACAAAAATGAAGGATAAATTATATGATCCCTGTCCCTGTGGCAAAGGCAAGAAGTTTAAGTTTTGCTGCTATAAGGACGAATTGGAGATAAAACTCTTATAATCTTGATATATATATCGCGTATTTTGTAAAATAACATATTAATAGATTAAGATTTTTAAGGGGAGCATTCTATTTGCCCCCCTTGTTTAAATTGCGGCTTAAAGAACACGGGATACTAATAGATAGCAAAATTCTTATGCCTTCTTAGCGCGTAATTTCTTTACATTCGATCCGCAGCCGCAGTCTCCATTTCCAGATCTTTTTTTCTTATAGCCCGCTCCCTTTATTGAATTACCCATGTAAATTTTATCTTCTTTTATCTGTGGATTACCTGTTTGATAACTCTTTGGCATCTCCCGTTTTTTATACAAATGAATTCCTCCTAACAAATAAATCCACCACAATATATCCTATGAGACATTTAGCTGCAACGTGTTCAGGCGAATACCCAATTTAACTGGACCAGGCCAGGCGGATGCCCGGTAAGTCTGCTTGCAGTAAATGATGCTGATAAACATAGATATTAAGTTGGTATTTTCAGCAGAAAAGACCATATCAGTTTTTCAGCAGCTTAAAAAATATATACAGTCCGAAAAATGGTAATTTCCTGCCTCAATGGCTAAATAGCTAAAAAGAATAACCGGCGCCTAATCGGTACCGGGTTAAGTGGACGAATCAATAATTTTTAGATTTAGCGGATAGTACTTCTTTCCTTCTATTTTATAGACTTTAACTTCTGTTTTTCCTCTATAAAAGGAAACAATAAAATAAGGTATTTCAGGGTAGGAATTATTATTAATATCGTGTGTTGATGGAACGGCTGGTGAATTAGGATGTGAGTGGAAAATTCCAGTTAGATCTTCACTCAATTGTTCCATTTCCTGAACGGCATCTTTGATGGATTCAGAGGACATCATAAACCGGTTCAATTTTTGAGATTCATTCTTTATTTTCCACATAGCTGTACATCCGCCATGTGCCCCTGAGAGCAGGCCGCAGGCTTCATACGGTAATTTGCTGCTGCAATAGCTTATCATATCTTCATAAATCTTTTTCTTAATCAAAATATCTTCATTTTTCATGTACTTTTCGCTAATCCTCTTTCCATTGGTTCCCGTTCCCTGGATGGGCTTGCTGTGTCGTTTTGTTCCGCAATGTGAAAAAGTCCATTGCTGGTGCGGCAGTTTGTTTTGGGACCTGCTGAAATTGCCCTTGACTGGGATGGTATTGCCCCTGAAAGCTTTGGGGACGTGCGCTGCCTCCTTGCTGCTGAGACAGCATTCTTTGGAAAAATCCGGAGGGTTGCTGGCTTTGCTGCTGTCCAGCCTGGTATTGGTTTTCCTGCGGCTGGTTTTGTACCTGCTGTTCCTCTTGGGGTGAACTTTGATCGGAAGTATTTTGAAGTAATGAAGTGTTATATGGTGATAGCGGCTGCTTGATATACTGTTTAATAAAGTTCTCCTTTTCCTCAAGGCTTGATTCCAATGCAGTAAATTGAGCCTTCATTTGCTTCATTTGTTTTTCCCAGATTTCCCTGTCCTTTTCATATTGTGAGATTTTATCCTGATACTGCTTCATATCTGCTTTGAACTGTTCTAATTGCTGGTGCAGGGCACGTTCGCTATCTTTTTTAACCTTATAGATTTCAATGTCCTTCGCCTGTAATTCTGAAGCCAGCTGGGCATTCATCTTTTCAAGCTCTTCCATTTTTTCAACAGTTGCTTTTGTTCTCTTAAGCTCACTTTTTAACTCGTCAATTTGTTTGGACCAGGAACCTTTTTCTGCATCAAACTGGTCAGATTTTTCTTTATATACATTTACCTGATCCTGAACATGCTCGAGGACCTGAAGATAAGAATCTTTTTCACGTTTATAGTGATCCGTTAATGAATTAAACTCCTCTATTTTTGTCTCAAGATCTTCTTTAAGTCTGAGTTTTTCAGATTCAAATTGTTCCAGACGTGTGAGTGAAGTTTGAGCCTTTTGCAGCTCGGTTCTCATTATCTCAATCTGATTCTCCAACTCATCCTTTCTTGCTTCTGACTTCTCATAGTCTTCCTTAATCTTTACTAGCTCCTCCATAAGCACACCCTTCTCCTTTTTAATTTGATTAAGCTCTATATTCTTTGATTCCAATTGGTGTTTTAATGAGGAAGTCATCCGTACTAATTGTTTCATTTCTGTAAATACCTGGTTTAAATTTGATGTAATTAAATCCATGCGTTTTTCGTCTGACTTGCGATGAGAAGAAAGGACTGAGAAATTCTCATTAAATTCAGCATTTTCCTTTTCCAGTTTAGCAAGCTTTTCTAGAAGATCGATTTTTTCTTTTTCAAAACTGCTGGTCTCTTCTTTTAACTTGCCCAATTCACTCTCGCGGTCTTCCAGACGGTTAAGCACTTCCAGCTTTTCTTTCTCTTTTTGTTTTAATTCTGCCTTAAAAGCTTCTACTTCTGACTTAAGATGACTGACTGACTCTACTGAATTATTTTTTTCAGACTCCAATTGGGTTATCTTTTGTAGATAAGATACGTTTGTTTGTTTTAATTGTTCCTGATTTTGGAGTAAATCCCGTAATTCTTGGCCCATTTTTTCGTTTTCTTTGATTTTTGCTGCTGCTTCATCTGATAATTTCTTAATTTGCTCCTCCAAATCTTTGGCATTTTCCTCAGCCTGGAGCCTTTTTTGAGTTGCCTCTGACAATTCACTGTGATAATGCTGATTCTCTGTTTCCATTTCACTTGCTTTTGCTTTAAGAATGCTGATTTTCTGTTCAGCCTCTTTCAGCTTCTGGCCAATTGGCTGCAATTCATTTTGTAGAGATTCAATTATTGCCTTATCTTCAATTTTTTCCTCGCGTAATTTTTCCAATTCTAATGCTTTATTAGCAAATTCCTTCTCTAATTTTCGGTTTTGCTGGAGTAAGTCTTTTTGGTTCTCCTCCAGTTGCTTCAGCTGTGACGTTTTATCAGCGAGGTCCTTCTGAAGTTCCTGATGGGTATGTTCAGCGGTTTGGATCTGCTGCTTTAGGTGTTTATGTTCTTCTTCCAAGAGTTGCAGCTGTGAAGTTTTATCAGCAAGTTCCTGCTTCAGCTCCTGCTGGGACTGTTCAGCAGTCTGGATGTGCTGCTGTAAATGTTGAAGTTCTTTCTCCAAGAGTTGGAGCTGTGCTGTTTTATCAGCAAGTTCCTTCTCCAGGTTCTGTTGGGCCAGTTCTGAAGTCTGGATCTGCTGCTTTAATTGTTCATGCTCCTCCTCCAAGAGTTGGAGCTGTGCCGTTTTATCAGCGAGTTCCTTCTCTAGTTCCTGATTGTTCTGTTCATCAGTTTTGATATGCTGCTTTAAGTGTTTATGTTCTTTCTCCAAGAGTTGGAGCTGTGCCGTTTTATCAGCAAGTTCCTTCTCCAGGTCCTGCTGATTTTGTTCAGCAGTTTGGGTCTGCTGTTTTAAGTGTTTATGTTCCTTCACCAAGAGCTCCAGCTGTTCTGTTTTATCAGCGAGTTCCTTCTCCAATTGCTGATGCGTTAGTTCGGCAGTTTGATTTCGCTGCTGTATTTGTTTATGTTTGTTCTCCAGCTGTTCCAGTTCAGTCGTCTTTTTTGCCAGAGCCGCTTTGATGGATTCGTAATCTTTTTCAGCTGACTGGATGTTTTGTAATAATTGCTTTTTCTCTTCAGTAGCCTTCTTTAGCTGCGATGCTAATTGATTTTCTCTCGTTTTTGATTCGTCTTTGTTTTTCTCATGCTCGCTTAACAGCAATTTCAGCTCATTAACATTTTCTCTCATGGTTATGAGCTCCTGATAATTATGTTTCTTTTCTGCTTCCGCTTCCTCCAGAGCTGCCGTTTTAGCTTCGAGAAATGCTTGGAGTTCCTCAAATTGCTGATCCTGATCCTTTATGTCTTCATTAAGGTACGATATCTTTTCTTTCAGGCTGCTGATTTCTTTTTCCAGCTGTTTTTTCTCTTCTAAGTGTTTTGCCGTTCTCTCCCTTTCCTGTTTGGAAATCAATTTTGGATTGAGTTCACTTTGCATGAGCCGCTCATTTTCTTTAATAAGTCTCTGCATATCCCTCTTCAGAACATCATTTTCATATTTCACTTGGTTTAATTGCTCAATATAATTTTGGACAGCTCCATCATGATTAGCCCGGAAGTATGAAAGCTCCGATTCAAGATGTATTACTTTCTGCTGCAGCTGAACATAAGTCAGTCTTTCAACTCTGCTCCTTCTTAGCATCTTTTTCCTCTCCTTTAGGCAGATACCCATTCCTTTATCTACTAGTTTATGCCTTTCAGCTAAAAACGTGTAATAATGCAGAACCAATAAATTTATCTAAGACAAACTTTGGCTGGATGGCTATACAAATAAAAAACTTGTTTCTAACATATATGTATTCAAGAAGAATAGGTAAATTATCCAAGAATCAATTAATGCCAATTCAAACAAGCCTCTTCAGTACGGAATAAATTTATTCGCATTTGCAGGCATAAAAAAAGCTAACTCAAAGTTTCGATTACATCGATCATTCGAGTTAGCCTTTTCATTATTTTTCGCTTTGGGCCCCATTTTCGCCCAATCATTTCAAAGAATTTATTTCTTTCTGTAATAACGCTTTTCCGTACTCATACAACTGAAAGTCAATTTCATTTTTCTGTTCGATCAGTTTTCTGATTTCTGCTGGAACCTGCTCCATTTTCGGGCGTCTTCTAGTTACATTGTGCTTATAATTATAAGGGACATTCCATCCAAGTTTCTTTCTCATAACAGCCATGGACTCATTGAAACGTTCCGTTATTCCAACCATCAAAAAGTGTTGTTCTATATTTTTTTTAGCTTTTTCTAATGATGGAGTACCATCACCGGAAATCATTTTCGTTTGTAAATTATATATTTGACTTTGAATATCGCTATCCTCACACATAATAAACTCCTTTAAAGTTAACGACATAGCTTTTTTATTTAAAGGGTGCCGAGGGCTTTCCCTTAGAAAGTAATAAAAGGAAATGACACGGTCTACAGGATGACGGAGCATTGCGATATACTGAGCAGGCTGCGGTAAAACTTCATGAAGGCCAAATTGAAAATGGCCCTGTACCCACTTAACTGAAGAGAGTCTCGAGTTAGGTGTTCCCTTTAGCTTGTTATAAGCGTCCTCATATCCAGCATAAAATGAACGGATTTGACGAATAGTATACTGCTTTTCTATTATTTTCCTCATGGAGGTACCAGCTGTTTTTGGTATGTGGATAAATATTATCACCTTTTCATCCCCCGTAATTCATTATTATTCATTACAGCATTTGATCAAAATGTTTTTATAAAATGGTGCAAATGCTCTGTGTTCAGTATCCAGTTTGCTTTATTGCCAGGAGAATTTACCTCTGCTGTTTGACCGACAAAATAATGCAGCTTGCCGCCAGTTGATGTATTCACCAATATATCACTCATTTTAAAAAATGAATTAGAAGCAAGGATTAGAACTTTGGGATGATTTTGCTGAAAGACACTGTTATACATTCCTGACCCTGAAGTGCCTGCTATGACTTTTGCATTGCGGAATAAATTGATTTGCTCTGAAATTTTTAGTTCCTGAGGATGTATAATTTTGTAGCCGTTTAAAGAAAAAATCCTTTCAACCGCTTTCTCATTCAGCAAGACTCTCCTCTGATTTTTCAACTTTAATCTGGAGACATAAATCTTTTCAGGCCCTGTCCCCCTATCATAGTAGTCACCGATTGTTTTCCAGGTTTTATAGGCAAAAGATGAGGTGTATTTTCTCAAACAAAAGGACTGAACTGGTATATGAAGTCTTTCACATACGATTGGATTATCCAGATATACAATTTGATTCGTGCTAATTCCGAATGGTTTAAGAAGATCAAGCTTCCAGCCCGTTCGATCTTCTGGATTCATAATGAATTTTACCTTTTTAACATCAATATACTGAGTAATCCATAATCGGGAGATAACCTCTAATAAAAAATGTCCGAAGCCGCTTTTTTCTCCGCTTAAAAAAATACAATCACCTTTCTGGTGCTTAACACTTCCGATATTTATCTTCAGTGAAAATCGATTTAATCTCTGATTATAGGTTAGATGGTTAGTTGAGGCATTAAAATCGTAATGTCTGAAGCTATCAGGAAGGATGAATCTTCTGTTGTGGATAATAGTTTGGTTTCTTATGCATAAAGTATTTCTAAGACTTGCAACATAAAATTCTTGTGTGACACATTCATCCGGCAAGCTTATACCTGGAAAAGGCCGCACGGGTGGAACGATTCGAGTCCTTTCTGAATCACTTAAATGATATAGAGTATTCTCCGGTAATATTCCTAGTTTAAAATCCTTAAAGTCTTTAGCCGCACATATATTCCGATACGGAATTACCTTCATGTAATGTCTGCTCACATCTTTGCCCTCCAAAAATTCCAGTACAAAATATAGTATTCATCTTATTATTGATGGCTTGGATTATCGTCCAAACCATAGGAAATAACGGTTCAATTATTTTAGGCTTGACCCGGTTAACTATTGTGAGCACACTGCTTCGCAATCGGAATATATTAAAAGTGGGTTAAAGGTTTATTGGACTTATACTTTCTGGTTTGGGCAATCAGAAATGATGGCTAAATTTACGCAAAAGCCCATACACATAGCAGGAGAAGCAGCATAACATACAAGTAGGTTTAACCCTAATACAATAAAGTGAGAGGATGATCAGTTAATGGATTTTAAGTCAATTAACGGCGGACAGGAGACCTTATGTATAAAAGTAAATAAAGTATATGACTGGGTAACCCGCCAAGTAGATGTTCCACTACTTGCCTTTAATGCTAGTGATTTAGCAGCTGGCACAATTGAGTTTGACTGTGAAAATGGCGGTGTTACGCCAGATACTGATCCATGTGCAGTTCTAGGGGGGAACTACACAGTAGAGTGCTTTGCAACAGATGAAAACGGTACACCTGTTGATCCCTTAGCACCTGGATCCATTCTATGCCAGGAAATTCCTCAGCCAGATGGCCGTGCGAGCGGACAGTTCCAGTTGCCTGATGGATCAACAGTTACTTTGCAAAAGGTAAAAGTTCTGAAGAAAGGTTTTGTCGTTGTACGTGTAACGAATCCAAATGGTTTGTCTTGTACAACTGGACCTATTCCTTGGGCTGTATCTGAGAAATTCTTCTTATGTGCACCTCCAGGAACCTTCCTGCAATGTGAAATCACAGACTTTGAGTGCGATGCTAACTTGATCTGCCGCGCTACAGCAACACCTGGTGAATTCGAGTTCCAGCAGCTTGATGTTTCCATTAACCTATGCCAAAACGTACAGATGGAAGCATTGGTAAAACTTGAAATTACTGCTGAGTTCTGCCAGCCGCGTCCTGACATGCCATTCGTTTGTCCGCCGCTTGCATTCCCGCCTCAGTGCCCGACTGTTTTCCCTGGTCCTGGACCATCACCAGCTTAATAGTTCATTAAAATTAGATCTAAGAGGAGTGCCCGCTCCTCTTTTTTTACATTTAAAGGCGCTGTTTGATAAAATTTTATATTTTTTACTTAGCTCTTACCTTCAGAAACACTAACATTTACCCTTGCTTTAAGTCATAAAGTATAAAGAAAACATTTTGTAATGGAATAGGAGTGATACCTTGTTTTGGAAAAAGAAGGAACCTGAAATTGTTAAAAGTATCGCCTGGTTCAGTTATTCCATTATGCTTCCTGAAAAGGAGGAGGATGAAGAGGATATTATGGTAGTTGGAAACCTGAATATAAGCAATATCGGTACAGCTGCATTAAATAATCCCCTTATTTGCCTGAGGACGAAGCCTTCTGAAAATGTGCGGCTTGGCGGAAAAATCGGTTCAGTAAATCATACCGCTCTCATGATTGATGGTTCAAATACAGAAGCCTGGGTATATATAGATGATGACTGGAAGGAAAAAGCATTATCGAGCGGTGAACATTGGTTAAAGCCAAGTAAATCCAAGGCGCTTGAGCAAGGAACAAATTTAAATTTTGGTTATGAGCTGCAGGTTTCTTCTAAGAAAAAAGATAGATTCATTCTTGTGGAAGGTTTTTTTTATTGTGATGAACAAAAAGATGGAATCAGTGCCTTAAACAGCATCTCGATTAATTTTTAGGTGAATGCTATGAGAATATTATTTATTTCATCAGGTTATACAGGGATATATAAATTTTTCGAACAATGGATTATGAGAGAGCTTCAAAAGGTGACCACTGTTAAACAATTTGATCCCCTAACTGGCATTGGAAAGCTAAAAACCACGGTAAATCAGTTTAAACCAGACATTGTCATTGTCCTTCTTGGCTTTAAGGTCCCTTTAAAATTAATCCAATGGCTAAAGGTTCAAAAGATTAAGACGGCAGTCTGGCTTACGGAAGACCCTTATTACATGGACAAAACGGAAGTGCTAATACCTCATTATGATTATATATTTACGATCGATACGGCAGCCAAAGAATACTATATTCAAAAAGGTCACCAGCAAACCTTCCACCTGCCATTAGGTACTTCTACAGAGATATTCAAGCCTATTCACGCGGGACCAGCTTTTATAAGCGATATATGTCTCCTGGGTTATCCATATCCCGATAGGGTAAAGCTGGTTCAGGATCTTCTCCAAAAAACACCTTATAAAATTAAGGTAATTGGCAAATGGAGAAATAAATTAATCCGGCTGCAAAATCATCCCAGATTGAGAATTCATGATATTTGGGTGGAACCATCGATTGCGGCTCAGTATTATAACGGAGCAAAAATTGTATTAAATACGCACAGGCCTTACAACTTACATCAAAACAAAAATCGGATTGGCATTAAAGGCAATAGCATAAATAATAGAACCTTTGATGTAGCTGCTTGCGGGGCTTTTCAGTTAATAGAGTACAAAGAAGATTTGCCAATCCACTTTATCGAAGACAAGGAAATCGTATCATTTAAAAAGGAAGAAGAACTGCTTCAAAAAATTAATTATTATATTAAACTTGAAGAAAAGCGCCAGGAAATTTCGGAACTCGCCTCTAAGCGTGTCCTAAAAGAGCACACATTTGAAAAAAGGATGGAAGACATGCTGAGTAAGTTCCAATGATAATAGATAGAATTACTTTCAGTACTAAACCATCAATTTATCATTGGCAATTAACCTACTCCGCATCTTCACTATTCCATGGTTTTGTTCCGCGATGCAGTTTTCTCTGAACCCCTTTGTCATGTACCCGATGTTCATCAGTTAATACATTTATTGGATAAAAATCCCAATGCCTTACAAGCTTTCTAAAAAAAGCAGCGTCACCGGCCTTCCAATTGTCAGGGTGGTCATCCCACCCTTTCACTACCTCTAAACAAGCTCTCCTGTGCATAAAAGAATTGTGGTCAACCCTTCCCATTGGATACCGTGTAACTCCAACCAAGGGGCGTATAAAAGTCCTTGTAATCCTATTCCCCGTATACACAATGACTTTTTGTCTGCCATATAAGACATGAATTTTGGGATTCATATGAAACGCCATTGCCATTCTCTCGAATCGGGTTGGATAGTATATATCATCATCCGTTAAATAGGTTACTAAATCTCCCGTGATCCTTTCGAGTGCCAAATTAATGCAAGTTGCATATCTGGTTGTTTTGGGTCGATCCTCGGGTCTTACTCCTGTCTGGATTAATGTGATTCGGGAATCTTCATCGGCAATTTCCTTTAGTACATTTTTAGTCTTTGCATTTGAATTGTCATCTACAACAATGAGCTCCCAATTAGGATAAGTTTGCTGCTGAACACTTGCAATAGCCTCACGGACTCTTTGAGGACGATTATAACTTGTTAAAATGCAGCTTATTTTAAGGTTAGGTTTATTTTTGGTGGCTGTAGACATTTTATTCACCTTGCTTATTTCATTTTTTGAGCGGTTTTTCTTCAATAGGGCTTTGGTTTGCCTTAAAGATGGTTGAGGAGTTATTCCTCTGTTTTTTCTTCTGGGGAATTTTCCCTTTATGACTTCTGCAAAGATTTGATCTACGACCAACAAACAATACACCTCCCTTACTGCTGAATAGCTAAATAAATTGCCGATACAATTAATTTATTCACTAATTGATGGACTTAGCTCTCTTTTAAGAGGTTCGGTGTTTCATTATTTTTTAATTTTGTAGTTAGGCTGTAATGGTTTCAGGATGCCATTTGAAGACTTTACATTAATGATTCTTTTGGCAGATGGCATTTTTCTGCCTTGATACGATGCATTGGAGGAAATCTTTTTATTAACTTCATGGCAAAAGCACATAGTCTCACCGCCTTTTATTCGCACTGATTCTCGCTGGACTCTTCATAGGTCACTTAATAAGTCTGAAGCTTTCCGTTAACATATTTTTTTGTAGAGTAACCAGCTTTTGTCCCCTTCACCACAGGCATTTTATAATTGTTTGCTGTGAGTTTAACCGCTTTTCCGTAATTCGGATCACTTCCTAAATAATATTTATTTACTTTTTTACAAAGACACATAGGAACACCTCACTTTCTATTAATATTTTATGAATAAGCTTGTATATAGTTTGTGCTTTTGTACATGCTTTTCCTGTTTATTATTTTTTTTGATAGATTTTTACAAATCTTTAGCACAGATCAGTCACCAATAACATCATTGATAAGTACCTAGATTAAAAGGAAATCCAAGGAATTTTGTTTCCTTAAATTCTAATTCACATATTCATGTCTTTTCTTAAAAAAATTTAGAATTCATAAATTGCTAAACCTCATCATTTTTTGATTTCGAGGATGCCCCCAATCTCCGATATAGTCCATCTGCAATGAACTGCCTTCAATTAAATATTTAAACAAGGAAATATGGTAATGGTACGGGTTACTGTCAATATTTGTGACAATACCACCTGAATTCACCTGGTTCACCGGTCAACTTGAAACTTGCTTTCCGTCTCGAAAAAGATTGCATAAAACTTCCCTCCAGGTTTAAGGACATGTCCAATGTTAATCAAGCACCTTTCATTCACACTGCTGGAAGATGTGCAAACACCGACTGGGCAATTGCGTAGTCGAATTTCTTGTTAACAAATTAAATTGAATGCTGTCGTTTACTAATAACGTTGGTTTCTTTGACATTAACCCAGCCTTTTTAATTTCAATTTTTTTCCGGCTTCTATAAAGAAGAATTAAGATCGAGTCCAGTGTACTTTCCTTTATTTAAATACTTGATAAAGAAAATTCCTCCACGTAAACTGCCGCACCCAATTTTTAGCATCTCGTTAGGCTGCAATCCCTGCTCTTTCATAAACTTCAACTGCAATTCACCAATTTCTTTCCACATGCCGCCAATTGATTTTGATGGCTCTCCCTCAGGACATTCTAATCTGTAAGGTATAAACGGTAATATTTATTCCACAACTCAATGATCCCTCCGGCTTAGGTTTTTAAATCAATATCATACAGTCCTTACTTGCCAAAAACAACTTACGAGTAAATACCATAGTCAATTCACAACTACTTTGTTCCTCTGTCTTGCCTAAGGACCACAGGATTTATTTTAAAGATTGTTTTAATTAATAATTTTACCTGCTTAACTTTGTTACCAACAAAAATTTAAATTCACAGATAAAAATATTAAAATTATGTTGTGAAGGAGAAAAAAATCTATAGATCGAAAAAGTTGAGGATAAAATTTAAACTTAATTGATAATTTGAGGACATTGAGAACGATAAAACATTTTTATAAACATTGAACCAATCGGGGCTTTTTATATTTGAAAAAACTTAATACATCATTTGATAATCCAAGAGCTTAGATTCGAGCCAGTTATACATTGCCATTTTTTGTCTTAAAGACCTGGAGTTCCTTTTTTTGATGCGGTTCCAAATTTTCAATTTTTTTTTGCAGCAATTTTTTAGCATAATCGTACAATTCCAAATCTAATCGGTTATCCGATACGAGCTTTTCTATTAATTCTTTTGGTATTTGTTTCTTAGAAGGTCGATTATTATTAACATTATACCTCTTATAATCAACAACAAGGTTTGACCATCCTAGGGTTTCCTTCATTATAAAAATAGATTCATTAAATAACTCTGTTATTCCAACTATTGAAAAGTACTGTTCCAGATTCTCTTTTGCTTTGCTTAAGTCAGGCTCTTTTCCACCAGAAACCCAAAAAGTTTGATGATTAACATATAGGTGTTTATATCTATTATTAAATATGAAATCCTTAAAACTCATATTTTTTATAATTCGGTGCATAGAATGCCTAGGATTGTTAAGAATAAAAAAATAAAGAGATATTACCCTATCAATTGGCTCTCGCAATATAGTCATGTAAGTAAATGGCCGTGGAAAAAGTTGATGGATCCCAAAAGGAAAGTGACCAGATACACAATTTAGATTTTTTTTCATATTTTCTGAAAATAATTGCTTTATAGATTCTTGTGTGTACATTTTACCCGTTCTGTTTGTTAAAAAGATATTATTATATTGTCCTTGGAGTATCTTCTCAAGAGTGGTTCCCCCTGTTTTGAGGATATGGACAAAAATTAATAACCGATTCTCATGGTTATCCACTAATATTCCCTCCATAAAAAACTTCATAAGTCATCATATAATGCATTATTTAAAACCATTATTCCTCAGCGCTTTTTTTAAGGCTTTCAAATATTGAAATCCGTACTTCTTATCCGGTTCCAAGTATGCACCTTCTGCCCACTCATTCCATGCATTAATAAAAAGAAAGTCACTTTTATAAAGGGATACAGCTCTATGAATTTGCCGGGTTAAATATTTCGAAAATTTTTCTGGACTAGCACCGGCAAAAATTCCAGCCTCATCCCCTTTTCGGGCTGTATTGTCCCAGTCAACAAAAGCACCTGGAAATGTTTTTTTGTTTTTATCAGGTTTTCTTCTCAGGATACATGACCAGACTCGATCATAATCCTTTACATGACGATCTCCCTGAAACCCACCAACTGTTTTCGATAAATTTTGACATTCTCCGTGATAGGTTGTGTAAAGAGGTTCAAACTCAACCCTTGCATGAAATCCTTTTACATTGGAATTAGGAAAACTATTTAATGTCTCGACAAAAAAAATCCCTTTTAAACCATTTTGCTTGGCTAAGTTATCCCAGTATTTTAGCATTTCCTCGCAAAAAGGAATGTGACCTGGTCGATAAATAATAAATAAAGGTTTACCATTGACACGTATATATCTGCGGTCCAGAAAAGCCGGTAATAAATAATCAAAATGCTGTTTCCAATCTTCTTTACTACCATAGTCTTGAGGCATCAATACGTGATGATCCAATCCATCCCATCTCCTAGTCCATGGTTCATTAGCCCATGAGAGACAGAATGGAAAATCCGGTTCTCCGGTCTTGAGAACCTCTTTAAAAGGCCTCTCTAGCAGCATTTTTCCTTTAAACCAATAATGATAGTAGCAAAATCCATATATGCCGTATTTTTTTGCAATTTCCGCCTGCCATTTTCTCGCTTTTGGATCTGTTAAATTATAATAATTATTCTGAAATGGTTCTCTTGGTTGGTAATGACCTGGGAATAACGGTTTAGCTTTCCGTGTATTTGTCCATTCTGTAAATCCTTTTCCCCACCACTTATCATTTTCTGGAATTTGATGAAATTGGGGTAGGTAGAAGGCTATTATTTTCAATCTCAATCCCTCCACTATCTCTTTGTGTATTTATTCATTTTTTGTATTTTTTAAAAATATCAAAAACTTTAATCCTTATTGTAACTTTACTATTAGTTTACGGACGAATATTGTAATCTCCCTATATCAACGCTTTTGCATTGAAGTTTTAAAAGCTTTTAAAGCCTTAGTTGATTCATGCCCTAAGGCGTTAATCTCATTCTTTAATGAATTCTTAACGTATTGATATAGTTCTAAATCCATTTGATTTTTTTCCATTACTTTTTCTATTACATCATTAGGAATTTCCTTAATTTTTGGACGATTTTTAGTGACATTAAGCTTTTTATAGTTAACATTTCCCCACCCTAACTTTTCCTTCATTAAGAAAACTGATTCATCAAACATTTCAGTAACTCCTACAAATTGAAAATCCTTTAGATTTTCTTTTGCCTTTTGTAAATTAGGTAAATCTTCACCTGCTAAATACCATGTTAATCGATTATGAACATTTTCATTACTAATAAACTCTTCAAATGTCTTATTTTTAACTTGTTCATACATCGGCAAGTTAGGATTTTGAAGAACAAAATAATATAGAGATATTAATGAATCGATCGGGTCCCGTAACATAGTAACATAGTTACATGGTCTAGAAAAATGAGAGTGAACACCATACTGAAAATGTCCTAAAACGCATTTTTTTCTTCGCAAATCATTACTGGTATATTTACCTATCTGTTTTTCCAAAGAATCAAAACCGTATAATGACACTATTTCATTTGGACTATACTGACGTTCTACTATTTTACGCAGAGAGGTTCCTGCGGTTTTAGGAATATGGAGAAAGATTAACAAATTATTCTTGTTTTTATTCATATAATCACATCCCTCAATGCTTTTATCTTACGCTTGTAAATGGTATTCGGGCTAATACTATTCATCTAATAGTACGCTTTTACATTCAATTTAATCTATTAAGCACTAACTATCATCCAGTGCTTTCTTTACTTCCTCCAAATACCGAAATTTATTACGTTTATCGGGTTCTAAATAAGTACCTTCCGCCCACTCATTCCAGGCGTTTATAAACAAAAAATCACTATTGTTTACGGATTTCGTCCTTTGAATTTGCAAATGTAGATATTTTCCGAATTTTTCCGGAGATACACCCTTAAATATTAGTCCTTTTTTCCCTAATCTAGGTGAATTATCCCAATCTACAAATGATCCTGGTATAACTGGTATATTATATTTCGTAGATTGCTTTCTATTTATAATTCGACGCCATACATAATCATAATCTACCAAGGGGTAAGGTCTACGATCCAATAGTGATGGGTTTTTCGGATAATCATGGCGTAAGGTATACATGGGTTCAAATTCCACACATGCATGAAAACCCTTTTGTTCTTTATTCCAAAAACCATTTAATGTCTTTATAAAATAAATTCCGTCTAAACCTGCTTCAATTGCCAATTGGTCCCAAAACGAAAGCATCTCTTCACAACAATCGATACTTTCCGGTCGGTAAATTAGAAAAATTGGCTTATTGTTAATCCTAATGTACCTTTTATCCAAAAAAGCTTTTAACAAATAATCGAAGTGTTCTTTCCAATCTTTTTTATTTCCGTATGTTTGAGGCATTAATACATGGTTTTTTCCACCATCCCAAATGCGAGTCCAAGCCTCATTTGCCCATGAAAGACAAAACGGAAAGTCCGGTTCGCCTGTTTGAAGAACTTCATTAAAAGGTTTCTCCAAAAGCCTTTTTCCCTTAAACCAGTAATGATAATAACAGAAACCGTATATCCCGTATTTTCTTGCTATTTCCGCTTGCCATTTTCTAGCTGATGAATCAGTTAAATCATAATAATTATTCAAATATGGCTCCCTTGGCTGATTATGTCCAGAAAATAGTGGTTTAGCCTTTCGTGTATTAGTCCATTCTGTAAATCCTTTCCCCCACCATCGATCGTTTTCAGGTATGCAATGGAATTGAGGCAAGTAGAAAGCAATAATCTTCATTCTTTCACTCCTCTATCATTTATCTCATTTTTCAAATTCAGGGATTGTCCTTTGATAATGTTTTCTAAAAGAACATGTTTTTCTACTTTAATTAAAAATGCTTCAAGTGGATATCCAAAAAGGATTTTACTTTTTCTAAATTTTCATTCGGCTTTCTTCCTATTCTCTGATTGATGTTCTTAACAAACAAATCCGGTTTTTTTAATAGTTGTTCATAATGGACATCAATGATATCAGACTTTCTTTTAGCTAACATATGACGGTAGAAAATAAAATTTATAAGGTAAGGTTTCAATACTTTTTCTGCTTTTTCCAGACTTATCCCGTCCCGATTAGCCATAGAGCGAATGGAAGAATTTAAATCACGATGCACAAATATATACGTAATGTCAGATATATTTAGAAAAATAGGATTCCAGACTTCGAAGGTAATGACCGTTCTGGGATCTTTTAATCCCCATATGGGTTTAACATGGGCACTTAAAAAATTTTGAACATCCTTTTCAGGAAAAACGTATCTCAAAATTCTTGCTCTAGCTGGCGGGTTGAAAACATCACCACCACACTCTTTCATGATAGAATTATTTAAATTAACGAATTTACTATTTTCAAAATAGCCCTTGGGGTTAGCTTGATCAGGTTCAAATAGATGGTCGCCCATATGAATTCCCATATGATGCATCACGCCGGCTGTGGCGCTTGATCCAGAACGATGTAGGCAAAGCACAAGAAACAATTTGCTTTTGTTCAAACAAAATCCCTCCCTTATCCATTGACTTCCTAGCATGAGCGAATAGGAAGTTAATCGATACCACCACTTCGTTCACGTCCTCTCCTTTCGGATGATTACTCTACTGATATATAATTCAATTGAAACAAAAATGACTGGACAGTATACCTAGAGTACTTTACTCAATTATATTTTCCTCTCATAAGTTGCAGTTTATACGGAAAACGCCCAATTATTAAACACGCGACTATGGTAAAATACTGTTTAAGCAAAAACTATATCAAATAATTTTGAGATTCTGTGTGTAAAAGTATGTTCATTCCTAATTTTTTTAAACGCTCGCGACGCCACCTTCATTCTTTCCTTTTCATGAGTGAGATAATATTCTATTTTCTTAATAAGTTCTGAAGGGGATTCGTATACGGCAATATCATATCCAGGTGTATAAAAGCTGCTTAAATCCTTCCGAATATCAGTCAATTGAAAGGCTCTACATGCAGATATCTCAAATGTTCTCGGATTAGGAGAAAATGCCTGTATATTCATGCTGTTATTGGCTTTAAAGCTTTGATCGTTATGTGAACGATGCATATTAATGATTATTTTTGATCCGTTGTAGTAATTAACAACCTCTTTTGGATGCAGCCAAGTTGTTTTAATCTTGTCCTTTAACAGTTGATAGTTTGAAAGGCGGTCCCAACCCAGACCAGAAATTAGAACATTTTTACTAGACAAATAATGTGACAACTTATCGAAAAATTCGATGCGATTCCCAAATGCATTACCTACAAATAGAATATCCTTTTGATACTTAGAGTCTACAATTTTAGGGCGGTATATTTTGGGATTCACAGCAAGCGGTAGAAAGTGGACGTTCCTGCAACCTAATGATTTATAAAAGGAAAGGCAATTAATTTCTTGTGTAAAAACAAAATCAAAATAGGGGGCAATTCTTTTCGTAATATTAGAGTAGTAAGGATCATCTGTCATCCAAATTGCTGTCTTTACCCCACTCTTTGTTAATTCCTTTATTTCAATTATAGGTAATTTAAATCCATTAAAAACAAGAACAAGGTCTGGCTTCACTTTTCTGACGAGGTTTGATAAATCTTGATTTGGTAATGCTATATATACTTTTTGCGCCGTCTTTTTCAGACTTTCCAAGATTCCATTTTCTAATGGCCAATAAGTCCCTACTTTTAATCCCGATTTTACAAATATAATCGAAAGGGTTTTTAATTTATCTTCTTCAGTTAGGTTATTCATAATCACTCCTCCTTTAAACCACCTTATTAACCTCCTTATTTCGTTAATACAGACTATTCAAAAGGATTTATAGTGATTGGACGAACCTTAAAAATTTTAATTATTAATAATTAATATAGATTAGATTTAAAATATAATCTTCTTAGTATAAAAGTAATAACAATTATTATTAACCAATTAGGAAAGCAATTTAATTCCTATATTTAGTCAAATTTGTTTGTTAGTATCTTATGAGTGTTCAAAAAGCATTTGACGTCTATCCATCAAATGCTCTTTGAATGGCGATTTTAATTTTTATTTTGAACTATCTAAAACTAGTTTCCCAATTAAAATTAATGCCTGCGTCATCCCACGCTAATCGTTTTTCGTCTGGTGCATTTGGATTGTAGGATTCAGTGGTAAAATATATGATGGTAGCAGGTTTTTGACCCAGAACCCTATATCCATGTGCAACTCCTTTTGGTATAAGCAGCATTATTGGATTTTCCTCACCCATATAATAAACATCCGTTTTCCCATGAGTACTGGAGTCCTTACGAAGATCATACAGCACTACTTGAGCATTCCCAGAAGGAAAAAACCACAAATCATCCTGCTTTTCGTGATAATGGAATGCTTTAATTACACCAGGATAACTCATTGACCATGATGCTTGGCCAAATTTGGATAAAAGATGAGGCTCATCATCCCGTACGAGTTCTGAAAAGAAGCCCCGGTCATCACAATACTTTACCAGCTTTTTTACCTTTACTCCTTCTATCACAAAATAATCTCCTTCCGTATAAATTCTTTTAACGCATCCTCCCACTTTCTAGGGGAAGGTATATTCTCTTTTAATAATGCAGTGTGTCCTAGAATGGAGCTGCAGGGTCTAGGTGCTAATGCACCATATTCTTTTGTAGTGATTGGCTGAATTGTTTCAGGGTTAAATCCAGCCTCCATAAATATGGCCCTTGCAAACTCAAACCAGCTGCAAGATCCTGAGTTACTAATATGATACGTACCACTTTTTTTATCAAATAGCTGTACTATTGTCTCAACAAGGTCATTTACATACGTCGGAGATCCTATTTGATCATTAACTACCTTTATTTCCTTTCCTTTTTTACCGAGCTCTATCATTGTTTTTACAAAATTCTTTCCGTCATGTCCGTAAAGCCAAGAAGTACGTATAATTGTGCCATTATGATAATCCTGTACCATCTTTTCTCCCAGCCACTTGCTTAAGCCATAAATGGATTGTGGATTTGTTTCCTCTTCTTCCGTATAAGGCAATTGCTTATTACCATCAAAAACATAATCTGAACTAATATAGAACATACGGGCACCAACTCGACTGGCTGCCTGTGCAATATTGCCAGCACCTATTCCATTCACTTCAAAAGCCTTCTTTTGATTTTTTTCACAATGATCCACTGCTGTATAAGCAGCAGCGTGGATGATAATCTCTGGCTTTGTTTGATTAATTTTTGTTTCAGCTTCTTTTTTATTGGTAATGTCTAATTCTTTTTTTCCATAAGGAATCACTGAATGGGTTTCCGATAACTTCCTTACCAGTTGTTTTCCCAATTGGCCTTCTGCTCCGGTAATTAGAATCTTCATACCACCACCAGCCTTTTTAATTTTGGCGCTTATACCAATCTATTGTTTTTTGAATCCCTTCAGTAAAAGTGAAGAGAGGAATCCATCCCAATTCTCTTGTTATTTTAGAAGAATCCATTGCATACCTTCTATCATGCCCTGGCCGATCTTCCACCATTTCTATTAAATCTGTACTTTTACCAAGACAATTCAAAATAATTTCAATTACTTCGCGATTGGTTTTTTCCTCGGATCCGCCAATATTATAAACTTGACCTGGAACACCTTTTTCTAAAACCATTTGAACGGCACGGCAATGATCGGTTACATAAATCCAGTCACGAATATTCATGCCATCTCCATATAAAGGAATTGATTTATTTTGAATTGCATTAAAGATCGTTTTTGGAATAAATTTTTCGGTATGCTGCATTGGTCCGAAGTTATTGCTGCAACGTGTTATGATGAGTGGAAGCTGATGTGTTTTGAAATAAGATCTGACGAGCAGATCTGCAGAAGCTTTGCTTGCTGAATAAGGATTATTGGGCACTAGGGGATTTTCTTCAGTAAATGGTGAATCTGATGGCTTAAGGGACCCATATACTTCGTCTGTGGAAATTTGAATCATTTTATTTGCTTTTCCTGATAATACAGATTGGAGTAAGTTGAATGTTCCCTTGATGTTTGTTTGGATAAATGGAGTTGCGTCCTGAATACTGCGGTCCACATGTGATTCAGCAGCAAAATTGATAATTGCCTCATATTTTTGATCAAAAACTGCTTTGAGATCAGCTTCATTGTTAATATCACATTTAATAAAACGGTATCGATTTGAATTTTCCAAGTGCTTTATATTTTCATAATTTCCAGCATAGGTAAGTGCATCGATGTTTGTAATGTGATAGCTAGAGTTATTAAGCATATGGGATATAAAATTAGAACCGATAAACCCTGCACCGCCTGTAATTAATAGGTGTTTGCTCATTGGTCCCCACCCTTTTTAAAACTTTGAAATGAATATTGATTGGCTTGATACAGAGATTCATGTGTACCTGCATCAATCCACCATCCTTTTAAAATATCAAATTGCAGCAGGTCATTTTGTATATATAAATTGTTTACATCAGTGATTTCAAGCTCATTTCGATTTGATGGTTTAATAGAATTTATATAATTAAATACACTTTTGTCATACATGTATATCCCTGTAACACAATAGGATGAAGGAGGATTACTAGGTTTTTCTATAATAGACAAAATCCTTTGGCCTTCTCTATCAATTTGAGGAACACCATATCTAGTCGGATCTTTTACTTCTTTCAGAAGAACCCTTGCACCTGAGTCCTGAGCAATAAATGCTGTTACGTAGGGACTTAATGAATCTTCAAAGACATTATCACCAAGTATAACAACAAACTTTTCCTCGTTTATAAAATTTTGAGCACACATAAGGGCATCAGCAATTCCGCCTCCCTCATTTACCTGTGTTTGGAATTTTAGATTTACATTGAACTCCTCCCCATTCCCCAAGACTTTTTTGAACGAATGAAGATGCTCGTCATTTGTAACTATTAGTATTTCTTTAATTCCAGCCTCCTTTAATTTTAGTATTGGCCAAAAAATCATTGGAGAACGACCTACAGGCAATAGGTGTTTATTCATTATTTGAGTTAACGGCTTCAGCCGGGTACCTGAACCGCCAGCAAGAATAACTCCTTTCATGCAAGAACTCCTTTCAATTTTACAATTTGAAGTAACAAAATACCGGCTTTATTTTGATTTAAAACTCTTTATACTATATGTTCATACAATCTTAATGAAACAAAAATTCATAATGAACCTAAAAGATGATTAATTTGACCAAGCCTTAGAACATCAAGAGAATGTTAAACATTAAATTACTGCAGGACTATTTTATCCGATGCTCTACAATACGAACACCATGCAAGTCTTGGATAAGAATTTTTTTAATAATGCAAAATAATAAAAAACAGGCAAATATTATGTACAAGTCATCGAAATGAACATAAACATGATAAAGACAAAAAGTTACTAACAGTCTGGAGAGATCACCTATGAACCATGAGGCAATTTTTCTTTGCTTCATCTTAACATGCATGTTTATTGTTTTAATAAAGGAATGGCTATTGCCTGAGCTTACAGTGTTTTTCGCTTTGGGATCTCTTATTTTAGCAGAGATTTTGACACCAAATGAAGCTTTAGCCGGATTCTCAAACCCTGGAGTACACACCGTAGCTTTTTTGTTTATTTTAGGGGCCGCTGTGTCAAATACCGGAATACTCGATGATTTTATAAAAAGGATTTTAACAATAAATAAAAATATCCCTCAGAATATTATCCGATTGATGTTACCGGTATCATCCCTTTCTGCATTTATGAACAACACACCAATTGTTACAATGCTTATTCCAACCGTGCAGAATTGGGCGATTACTCACAATATAAAACCTTCAAAACTACTCATCCCTCTCTCATATGCAGCCATTTTGGGAGGAACAATTACATTAATAGGAACATCAACAAACCTTGTCGTACAGGGTCTTTTATTGGACAAAGGGCTCGAGGGTTTTCATTTATTCGATTTTTCCTTTATTGGAATCCCCTTAGTTCTGGCAGGCATCCTTTATTTTGTTCTGGCAGGACACAGACTATTGCCTGAGAGGGCCCACTCCATAAAAATGTTTGAAGATGGGAAGAAGGAGTTTATATTTAAATTTAAAGTGAGGGACGATTCTTCCTTGGTGGGAAAAACTATTAAGGAAGCCATGCTCAGGAACTTAAATAATTTGTTTCTGATAGAGATTATCAGGAAAGGAAAAACCATCATCCCCGATCCAAATGAGGATGTCATTCAAGCCTGTGACATTCTAGTTTTCTCAGGAAATCCAAGTGAATTTATGAAAATCAATGATCTTCTTGGGTTAGACAGGTATACACCTATAGATACATCATCAGAAAATAGTAAAAATACAACTCTGTTCGAGGTTGGAATATTGGGAAATTCTCCTCTCATAAATAAAAAAATTAAGGAAAGTTACTTCCGATCCAAATATAATGCCGTAATAGTTGCGGTAAAAAGAAGAGGAACGAAGATTACAACAGGAATAGGCAACTTAGTAGTTAAACCTGGGGACACTTTATTGCTGCTTGCTAAGAATGACTTTTCAGAGTCCTGGTCAGATTCCGAAGATTTTTATTTTCTTACTAATTCCATTCATAAAAAGAAGCCATCAACACTAGACAAATTCATCATGATGTTCATCATTACAGGCATTCTAATATGTTCATCACTGCAATTACTGTCAATCTATAAACTAACATTAATTGCATCTGTATTTTTAATAATCTCTAAAACTATAACGGCATCTGCTGCTATTAAGTCAATTAATTGGAATGTGCTCATACTAATGGGAAGCTCGATTGGGATTGGGAATGCAATTGAATCAACTGGACTGGCAAAAATAGCAGCTCAGTTATTAACCCTATTCCAGTCCAGTTTGGGTGTCATTGGAATTTTGATTCTATTTTACATCATTACTTTAGTATTAACAGAAATCTTAAATAACCTCGCAACTGCAGCCTTTATGTTTCCTATTGGCTACTCTATTTCCACTCAGCTTGATTTAGATCCAATGATGTTCGCTATGGTTACAGCTATTGCTGCATCCTGCAGTTTTTTGACACCTATCGGCTACCAAACAAACTTATTGGTGTATGGACCAGGAGGCTACAAGTTTACCGATTATTTAAAAGTTGGGCTGCCTTTAAGCTTAATTTGCATGATCATCACCATTTCTTTAATAATTCTTAAATGGCTTTAAATTGGAAAGGAGAATCACAAATTGGATAACCAGGAAAACAAAAACATTGTCTGGCATGATTCTGTTATTACAAAAGAAGATAGACAAAAGCTTCAAGGACATAGAAGCTTCATGGTTTGGTTTACTGGGCTTTCAGGATCTGGGAAATCAACTATTGCCAATGCTCTCCAGTATGAATTATTTAAAAGAGGAATAAGCGTTTATTTGTTAGATGGAGACAATCTTCGCCATGGCATTAATAAAAACCTGTCTTTTACTGAAAATGACCGAAAGGAAAATATCAGAAGAACTGCCGAAGTAGGAAAGCTTTTTGTCGATGCAGGCATTGTTGTGTTTGCTGCTCTAATTTCTCCTTTTGAACAAGATCGACAGAGCGCAAGAAATATAGTTGGGGCTGATGAATTTATTGAAGTTTATGTAAAATGTCCAATACAAGAGTGTGAATACCGTGATCCAAAAGGCCTTTATAAAAAGGCAAGGAAGGGGGAGATTAAGCAATTTACTGGGATCGATCAGCCCTATGAAGAGCCAATCAATCCGGAAATCACGATTGATACAAGCGAGCTTTCTGTGGATGAAGCGGTGACTGCTCTTCTTAAATATCTTGATAAAAAACTTCCTTTAAAAAGGAGTGAAGAAAAATGACATTAAGTATTCCCCATGGCGGAAAATTAGTTAACCGGATAGATTTAAATTATGATATTACATGTATTAAGTCTGAAATGGATATAGATGCAACAGCCCTCTCTGATCTTGAATTGATTGCGAATGGAGCTTATAGTCCTCTAACTGGATTTCTTGAGCAAAAAGATTATGAGTCTGTGCTCCATCATATGAGGTTATCAAATGGTATCGTTTGGAGTATTCCTATTACTCTTCCTGTCACTGAAGAGTCAGCGGACCGTCTCATAATTGGGGAAAAAATAAAACTGAACTATAATGGCGTATGTTATGGAATATTGGAGCTTAAACAGAAGTATATTCCAGATAAAATGCTTGAATCTCACCTGGTTTACCAAACCTTTGAAACAGCCCATCCTGGAGTAAAAAAACTATTAGAACGTCCAAAAGTATATTTGGCAGGACCGATTTTATTAACGAAGATACCACCAAAAAGCCCGCATTTTGCCCAATATCATAAAACACCACTTGAAACCCGAAAGCAATTTAATGAAAATAACTGGGAAACGGTTGTAGGGTTCCAAACAAGAAATCCTGTTCACCGCGCACATGAGTATATACAAAAAACAGCACTTGAAACCGTGGACGGATTGTTCCTAAACCCCTTAGTAGGCGAAACAAAATCAGATGATATACCTGCCGATATTCGGATGCAAAGCTATGAAGCATTATTAAAGAGTTATTACCCAAGTGATAGAGTGTATTTAGCCGTTTTTCCCGCTGCTATGAGATATGCAGGACCAAAGGAAGCGATCTTCCATGCGCTCGTCCGAAAAAACTATGGCTGTACCCATTTTATTGTTGGCCGGGACCATGCAGGTGTTGGAGATTATTATGGCACATATGACGCACAAAGAATCTTTACGCAATTCAAAGCAGATGAACTGGGCATTACTATCCTGCCATTTGAACACAGCTTTTTTTGCAGAAAATGCGAGAATATGGCTTCATGTAAAACTTGTCCGCATGGCAAGGAAGACCATCTGCATCTCTCGGGTACAAAGGTAAGGGAAATGTTGAGAAATGGGGTCACCCCTCCTCCGCATTTTACTCGACCTGAAGTAGCTGATATATTAATTAAGGGTTTAAAACAATCATAAAAGGAGCTGTTCAAAATCTGAACAGCTCCTTTTATGGTTTATATCCAAACTCTCCTAAAGCATGCTCTTCAAAGTGATAGTCAGAACCGCCGGTCATTATTTTATTATATTTTTCGGCCAATGTTTTATAACGGTTAGAATCTTCTAATGAATGCTTCCGGTGCCACACTTCAATTCCATCCAGCGAAAGATTTAATAGTTCTTCAACAATTGTATCGTCTCTAATTAGGAGCGGATGTGCAAGGACTGCCAAACCACCTGATTCGTGAATTAACGAAATTCCCTCCTCTGGTGATAATACCATTTTGTCCACAGCACATGGTTTTCCATCAGCCAAATAAAGATCAAATACCTCCTGGACATTTTGTGCATATCCTCTATCTACAACAGCTTTAGCTATATGAGGCCGTGCAATTACGTCACCGTCGCTATGCTGTTTAATATCTTTTTCAGAGATATTTATTCCTAATTCAGCAAATTTCTTCAGGATTAGATGGGCCCGGTTTTCACGATGATCACGTATTTCCTGCAGCGTTTCCTGCAATTGGTTGGATTCCTCTATTCCATATCCAAGAATATCTATATTTTTCCCTTTGTATTTCGTGCTTAATTCTATTCCAGAAATAACATTCAATCCATATTTTTTTCCTGTTTCTACTGCCTCGTTAATGCCCTGCAGCGTATCATGATCAGTGATAGCAATTGATTCGATCCCTTTGGAAACCGCCATTTTCACAATTTCAGCTGGTGAAAGTACTCCATCTGATGCAGTAGTATGCATGTGAAGATCAAAATTCCCTCTCTTAATTATTTCTCTTAAATTCAATTGATTAACAGCTCCTCTACTTTTTGCATTAAACTATATTCGAGTTGTTTTAATATTCTTTCACTCATATCTTTAGTATAACTGTTTGCAGAGAAGTAAAATTTTACTTTAGGTTCAGTGCCAGAAGGCCGAATGGAGATCCAGGAATTATCCTTCAGACTAAATTTAATGACATTGGATTTTGGCAGATTAATATACTCTTCATGCCCTGTCAGGAATTGAAGTCTCTTACTTATTTGAAAATCGTCAAATGTGGCAACCTTAACACCAGCTATTTCTTCAGGCGGGTTTTTTCTGAACTCATTAAGAATGCGCGCGATTTTTTCTGTGCCCTCTTTTCCTTTTAAAGTTAGAGATTTAAGGGACTCCTGGTAATACCCGTAACGAGCATATAGGTCATACAAAGCATCAAACAATGTCTTGCCTTTTGATTTATAATAAGCCGCCACTTCTGCAGCAAACACCGCAGCTTGTACAGCATCTTTATCCCTCACAAAATCGCCAATTAAATACCCGTAGCTTTCTTCGTACCCGAATTGAAATAGATACTCTCTATTTCCTTCAAACTCTTTGATTTTTTCGCCAATATATTTAAACCCCGTCAGTGTGTCGATTACTGTTAGGCCAAAATCCTCTGCAATGGCTCTCCCAATATCTGACGTTACGATTGTTTTGATAACCGCACCATTTTTAGGAAGTTTCCCCTGCTTCTCCTTTTGGGATAATAAGTAATGAAGCATTATAGCCCCGAGCTGATTCCCTGATAATATCTCGTAATCTCCGTTTTCATTTTTTGCAGCCACTCCCAATCTGTCTGCATCCGGGTCTGTGGCCATTAAGATATCTGCATCCATTCTCTTTCCGTATTGAATGGCCATTTTAAAGGCTGCATGCTCTTCAGGATTTGGCGATTCTACTGTACTGAAATCAGGATCAGGTTCAGCCTGCTCTGTTACGAGTGTGATGTTAAGAAAGCCAAAGGCTTTCAATCCTTCACAAACAAGTTTTTCAGCTGTTCCATGAAGAGGTGAAAAGACGATTTTTAAGTTCGTGCCTTCTTTTCTGGCAATGTTTTGATCTACTTGTATCGTTTTTAATCTTTCCAGGTATGCATGATCGATTTCTTCCCCTATGAATGTTAGAAGCCCCTTCCTAATCAGGTCTTCTTCATTCATCACCTGAACAGTTAATTCATCTTCCACCCTGTTGATGTAACTCGTAATCTTTTCAGCATCAGAAGGAATGATCTGTCCCCCATCCTCCCCGTATACTTTAAAGCCGTTATATTCAGGCGGATTATGGCTCGCAGTAATCATGATGCCTGCGGATGCATTTAAGTGACGGACGGCAAACGATAATTCAGGTGTGGGTCTCAGCTCCTGGAAAAGATATACCTTTATCCCCTGCATGCCTGCTGTCTTTGCAGCTTCCATTGCAAACTCTGCTGATTGGCGGCGGCAATCATATGCGATCACAATGCCGCGTTTTTTGGCAGTTTCTCCTTTTTTCTCAATATAATCGGCAAGGCCTTTTGCTGCCTTACGGACAGTGTATATATTCATTCTGTTTGTACCCGGTCCCAATTCTCCCCTGATGCCTCCGGTACCAAATTCTAAATCCTTATAGAAGCAATCCTCTAATTTATGCTGGTCCATATTCAACAGTAAGTTCTTTAATTCCGGATCTAAATTTTTTTGGGAAAGCCATTTTTCAGCCTTTGAATTCCAAGTCACGGTTTGGTATTCTCCCTTCTTCAAAATATTCCATTTATTATATGCAGGAGATCGTGGAATGGCTGTCCCATGGCCTATAAGAGTTTTCGCTGTTTTTTAATGTTTATTAAACTGTCAATGATTATCGGGCTTCCTAATGTATTATCAAAAGAGTATCTTCTCGAAAGCTTCTATATTCATTGCCGTAGATGATACTCAGTCGCCAGTGATCATTTGTCCAAATGAGCTCCTGACTTTGCTGTTACTATAGCAGCTTACAAATGAAAATATGATCCAGCAATAATATAGGTATTTACTCATATTTTTCCCCGAGCTTCATTTATTTTCAAATTTCTGACATAATCTCTGTTATAATGAAATTACAAATAAATTCAACAAATTTTCTGAATTTAATTCCATGGATGGACGAGGCGATATTATTGCTGATATTCTTCAAGGTTGCAGTTTGGATTATTGTTGCTTGTCTCGGTTTTTATGTTTTTTCAGTCTGGTTATGGGAAAAGAAAGTAAAAGAAAGAATGTCTGTCATAAGGAAAACCTGGTATATTCTTTATGTGCTTGGTGCCGTTATTTATTGGACCGGCAAACCGGAGTCCATTTTTACTGACTGGCAGAACTATCTGATTGTCGGGGTTATATTTGCCCTTGTTGATGCCTTTATTTTCCTTGGATCCTATCTGAAGAGAGTTGGAAATAATGAACTGGAAACAGATACAAGGGAGCTGCTTGAAGAAAATAGTGATTTGCTGAACTCGCACATGAACAAGCTTAAATCATTTCAATATTTATTGAAAAATGATCCCATAGACATTTATTATGGAAACAAGGAAGCGTATCTTGCCGGCATCGAAAAGCTGCTGGCAGACTTTGCTGAGAAAGTGGATATGAAGATATCCTTATGCAAATACTCTACCGAAGAGGAAAAGGAATATCTTCTTGAGCACTACACCGATAAAGCGCTGATTTATAGCCGCCTGGACCGCCGGGAAGTATATTATGACGCGGAAGAAAAGCTGGCGCTGATCCCGTTTTCCATATTGGAAGATGACTATGTTATTAAACTTACCTCCGACCAATTCGTAACCGAATTCGACTATTTGCTATTCACTTCACTCATATCAATATACGATCTAATGCTCCCTGCCGAACAGGAGGACGAAGACCATGAAGGAACCAGCGGATAAAAAAACAGAGAAACAGGAAATACATGCTAAAAACACGATGAAAACGCTCAAAAAGAAATCACGGGTCAGCCTGCCCGGTTTTGAGGTAAGTCCCCACACTGAAAGGATATTAAATAAGAACAAAAGGCTGATAAGCGTTTATACCAAAACGAAGGCTTAAGCATATTATGTGGCGTGGGAGGAAATTTCTTCCGCGCCCTATTCATGTTCAAATGATGGGGACATATAATAAAGATAAAAAGGGCTGATTCCAATGAAAAAAATGACCAAGAAAGTGAAAAATATTAACTTCCCCTCCTTCTCTGTTTCACCCTACACCAAAAACCTGTCCAAAAAAACAGAGGCCGCTATACAGGATTCAAATAAAGAGTTCAAACCTCCAAAAAATAATGCTTGAAAAAACCGCCTTGCAGGAAGACGGTTATTTTATAAAAAACTTCACCTTTTTTAATGCATTCTTTGTCGTCGGATAACGGAAAGGCAGATCAAATCTGGTGGTTTGTTTCAGTATGCTTTTTTCATGTGAAAACACATCAAAGCTTCCCTTTCCGTGATAAGCGCCAATTCCGCTCTCCCCTACTCCGCCGAAAGGCAGATACGGTGAACTCAAATGATAAACGGTATCGTTAATACATCCCCCACCAAAGGATATGCTGGATAGAATCTGTTTTTGTACTCCTTCGCTTTCTGTGAAAATATAAAGCGCCAAAGGCTTCGGACGTGCGGTCACCTCACCGATCATCATGGACAAGTCCTCGTATTCAAGCACCGGCAGAATCGGTCCGAATATTTCATCCTCCATGACCTTATCATTCCAGGTAATATCACTTAGAACAGTCGGTTCGATGCTTAGTGCGGTTGAATCATACCTTCCCCCGTGAATAACCGTTCCATCGGCCAAAAACTTGCTTAGGCGGCTGAAGTGTTTTTCACTGACGATTCGCGTAAAGCTGCCGGATGCAATCGGATCTTCTCCATAAAGCTCAAGTATGGCCTGTTTTAATTCTTTGAGGAATTCTTCTTTTACTCTGCTGTGGACATAAAGATAATCGGGAGCCACACATGTTTGGCCGGCGTTAATGTATTTTCCCCAGGCAATTCTTTTGGCAGCAAGCTTCAGATTGGCATCTTCATGGATGATGCACGGACTCTTCCCGCCCAGTTCAAGGGTTACAGGTGTAAGGTTTTTCGCTGCGGCTTCCATAATGATCTTTCCAACAGGGACACTGCCTGTGAAGAAAATATAGTCAAGCTTTTCATTTAAAAGCGCCGTACTTGTTTCTGCATCACCTTCAACTGCTGCAATATACTCTTCTGGAAAATGATTGCTGATTAATTTTGACAGCAATGCTGATGTTTGCGGCGTTAATTCTGAAGGCTTCAAAATGGCGCAATTTCCTGCGGCTATCGCTCCAATCAGCGGTGCAATGGCGAGCTGGAAAGGATAATTCCATGGCGCTATTATTAGTGAAACTCCATAAGGCTCGGGGTAGATATAGCTTTTGGAACCGATCTGTGCAATGGTGGATTTTACTTTCCTAGGCTTTGCCCACTTTTTTAAGTGTTTCATTGTAAAGCGGATTTCCTCTAGCAGGATTCCAATCTCTGTCAGGTATGCGTCAAACTCACTTTTATTAAGATCCGCCTTTAAAGCATCCATTAATTCCTGTTCATGCTGCTTTATGACTGAGCGCAGCTTGCTGAGTGCTTCCATTCTGAATGAGACATCCTTTGTTTTACCTTCGGTGAAAAATCTTCTTTGTTTCTGTATGAGATCGCCGTAATTTTCCATGGATACCTCCAAATGGGGTTATTTATGGATATATTATCATTTTGGCGGAGGTAAATACATTAATAGGTATGTATTGATTATAAAAACATTAGGGTGCAAGCTTTACAAATAGATTGGTCCCGCTGTTCCCTCCGAGATGCTCAGCAGAATCCGGAAGATGCGATGAGGGTGCCAAAGATTAATTCCTTTTCAATCTCACGGACCACATCCAGTTTTCTTTCTACTGCCTGCTATCGGTTTGATTCGTCTTTTCATTTCTTAAACCTTTCTATGATGGTGGAATAGCATTTAAATGAAGCTGATCAATAAAAAGAGTGCCGAACGCTGGGTCCGGCACTGGATGATTATCTGGGCAATTTAAAAAATTCCCTGCTTTCAGTATAGTTGCCTGCCAATCTGCCAAGCGGCTGCAGCTTTTCCAGATCCACCTTATAATTCCCAAGGTAGTAATCGTCTTCTATGTGATAATGAACCATTCGGCCTATAACCAGGTGATCACTTCCAAGCTGTATAATTTGTTCAAGTTTACACTCCATATGAATCGGTGCTTGCTTGACTCTTTTAGGCACCACTGAATGGCTTTCTGCAGGCGTAAGTTCTGCTAAAGTAAACTCATTTGCATCACTTGGGAGGTTCTCTGCACTTTTATGCATTTGGTTGCCCAATGGGGCAGGAACCACATTGATGACAAACTCTTTTGTCTTCCGGATGTTGACCAGTGTATCTTTTTCTGTACCTTCGCGGTCACCGACACCAGGACCAATTGAAATACAGAGCATGGGAGGATTCCTGGAGGCTACTGTAAAGAAACTAAAAGGCGCGAGATTCAGGTCTCCTTCCTCCGACACAGTGGATACCCAGGCAATTGGTCTCGGCACAACCGATCCGGTTAATAATTTATAGACATCTTTTTCTCCAAGTTCTGACGGTGTAAATTCCACTTGGAATCACTCCTTTCTTCCGTTAAATGATAATGTTATTCTTTTTATTCATAATAGTTAAAGTGGTCAGCAGGGTAAACACAATAGCCATCATGCCCGTAATTAGCAGCCAGCCTGACGAGAATTGACCGGTCTGATCCACTATAAAACCAAATAGCGGGGGTATGATTATGGCCCCGGCCGACCCCAGTGTTATACTAATTCCGCTTGAGATGCCTGCTTGTTCTTTTGGCACCAATTCACTTGCAAGGTTCATCCAGATGCCATTGAAGCCCGAAGCAGCAAATCCAAACAGAGCCGTAATAGGCGCGATTACCCAAAATGGGGCTGAGCTGATGATAGCCGCTGACGCGCTGGCAAATGCTGTAATAATAGTGATGATCATTAGAATGATAACGCGCCTGCCATCAAACAGCCGGTCACTGATTATACCCCATGCAAGCCTTCCGATCGTTCCGAATACTTCTGATATAACTAAAAGCAATCCGGATAAAATGATTGGAATCTTCAGCTGTTCATACGCAAATAAGACGATATACGTATTTAAGCACATTTGTGTACCATTCAAGCCCATAGCACTGAAGCTGATAAGCATTAATGCTTTATTTTGTACCATCTTGAACATTGATTTGTAAAATTGAAGTAAATTCGTGTCCCTGGTTTTTGCCTGTTCCAGTTCTGGCGGATCACGGTAAAAGTGATAGGAGACAAACCCTCCTGCCAATAAAAGAAGGCAAGCAATCAGCAAGACAAATCTCCATCCGAAAGAGACACTAAGGGGAAGCAGGATCAAGCTTGCCAGAGCCGAACCTGCCGTGATGCCAGTTTGCTTAATTCCCATTGCGGTCCCCCGCTGTTTAAGCGGAAACCAATAAATAATGCCCCTGTTTGTTACCGGATGCATGGATCCATATCCTATACCTCCGATAACAATCAGTAACAGGACAAGCCAAAATTCATGGAGCATACTCATGAAAAGATAACCTAGCCCCATTAAAGCTGATGCCAGAACCAGCAATCTTCGGGATCCTGCCACGTCAGTCAGAAAGCCTGCAGGCACAGAGATAATGGCCTGGCCCAAAAAGAGTGCCGCGGGGAGCATACCGATTTGCGATTTGGTCAAGGAAAGGTCCTCCCCGATTAAAACACCCAGCGGTCCAATGCTTCTGCCGACAAAGGCTACCATCAGCTGTGCGAGCAGAAGAAATAATAGCATTTTCCATGGATTTTCTTTTATGGCAAATTGCTTTTCTGCCAGTGAATTACTCATAATTAATCATCTCTTTTTTGGCTATTAAGCCTTTAAATTGATTGCTGTCATATCTTCCTCCAGAACTGTGCTCTTTGAAACAGCTGGAGCTAATAGAGAACCTGCAATACAGATAAAGAAGTTCAGTCCTAACCCAATAACTCCGCCGTGAATTCCATAGATGGTTTTATAGCCTGTAAGAGTAAGCAATCCTGCTAATATGGCTCCTGCAAGCATTCCCCAGAAGACAGCTTTTCCAGATAAGCGCTTCCAATATAAACCCAGTACAAAAGCCGGGAATACCTGAACAAGCAATTCGAATTTTAAGACGAAAATTTCATAAAGTGTTCCCGGAGGATTCCAGGCAATCCACAGAAGAAAGATGATGGCAATGATTCCGCATACTTTCCCGACCATAACCTTCTTATGTTCAGATGCCTTTGGATTGATAAATTTCCCGTATACGTCATTAGAAAGCATGGATGAAAAGCTGAGCAGAACAGAGTCGGCTGTAGAAATAATAGCAGCAACAATTCCTCCAAAGAAGATGATCATAACCCAATAGTAAAATGGATTAATGGCGGCAATCTCATTGGCCATCAGACCTACTAGCTGTTCAGATCCTGTCTTATCCAGCCCCGGAAAAAGCATGATTCCAATAATCCCTACCATAAATACAAGACCCGTTGTAATGGGCGGCATCCATGCCATGCGGGCAAAGGATTTTTTCAGTGTTTTCTCGCTTTGTGCTGAATATATTCTTTGAACAGCATGCGGATAAATACTTGCACCAAGTCCAACAAGCAGGAGCATACTCAGCCAGTTGATATTCACTTCCATTGGAGGAACCGCCGTTTTTGCAGGCTCCATTTGCGCAACATAGCTGGTAACCTCTGAGAAACTTCCGCCTACCAGGTATAATCCACCGATAAGGAAGACAATGATTCCTATCATAAGAACAATGCCTTGCATAACGTCTGTAAAAGCAACTGCCTTCATTCCGCCCATCCACTCATAGGCAAGCATAACAGCTACAAAAACGATAACAGCGATTTGGTAAGGGATCGTGCCGCCTGTCATTCCTGACACAGCCTGGCCAATTGCAACAAGCTGTTCTAAAAGATAGTTTCCAAGCCCCCAAAGCATGAGAAAAATACTAAGCAGTGTGACTGCCTTAGATTTAAAGCGGTGATCTATCCAGTCAGTAGGTGTAACAAAGTTTCTTTTTTTTGCAATCACATATAATCTTGGAGCAAACAGTAAGTAGATTCCTATAATAATTGTCATAAACGAAATGGACTGAATCCATGAAAAACCTGTCCGATAAGCTGTCGGTGCATAGCCGACAATGGTATTTCCGCTATATTGCGTCGCATACAGGGTGAAAAAGAGTGCAATGAAACCGAGGTTCCTTCCGGCAAGGTAGTACCCTGAAAGACTGTGATGAAGGTTTTTCTCGCCTCTACCGGAAAGGTAACCAATTAGAAGCATGATTATGGCAAAGGCTGATAATATAATGATTCCATCTGTGCCTGCAAATGCTAAATCATTCATGCTTTATCCCCCCTTGCTTTTTCGGCTTCTTCCTGGTCCTCTACGATATTCCATTCATTTACACAAAGCCAGCTTAAATAACCGCACATGATGATTGAAAAAGCTGTCGAGATAAATGCCCATAACGGAAACCCGAGAATATAGGGTTCTGCTGCCGCATCAGGAAAATACCAGGGTACTACGCCAAGTGTTATGATGACGAGGACTATCCAAATCCATTTTTTTCGAATAGGTTCTTTTATCGATCTGTTTTCCATATGGCTTCCTCCCTTTTATTGGAATTTAAACTTCCAGCTTATAGAAAATCTTATGTGCCGATTCAAAGGAGTCTATTAATTCAGCTGATTCCAGAGTTGCTCCGATTTCATCCAGCCCTTTCAGCAGCTGATCTTTCCGATAAGAAACGATTTCAAATTCGACCATATAGCCGAAAGAGTCTTCGATTCTTTGATTCTCTAAATCCACCCTCAGCTGATAACCAGGTGATTCCCTGCTTTTTTGAAACAGAATTTCAATATCCCTTTCAGGCAGAACTATTGGCAGGATGACATTTTTAAAGCAATTATTATAAAAAATATCGGCGAATGATGGTGCGAGGATCACTCTAATCCCATATTCTGCAATGGCCCATGGTGCATGCTCTCTGGATGAACCACAGCCAAAGTTTTTCCTGGCCAGCAGAATGGGCGCTTTACTGTAAGGTTCCTGATTTAGAATGAAATCCTGTCTTTCCCTGCCATTTTCGTATCGCCATTCGTAGAAGAGGAATTCTCCAAACCCAGTCCTTTCAATTCTTTTTAAAAACTGTTTTGGAATAATAGCATCTGTGTCAACATTTGCAGCATCAAGCGGAGCAACTATGCCAGTAAATCTGTTAAAAGACTTCATTGTACACTGACCTCCTTGCTATTCTTAACAGGCCACTCCCTTACATCTATGAACCGGCCGGCAATCGCTGCAGCAGCAGCCATTTCAGGACTGACCAAATGGGTCCTCGCATTTCTTCCCTGCCTGCCTTCAAAGTTTCGGTTAGAGGTCGATGCACAGCGTTCTTCCGGAAGAACCAAGTCCTCATTCATACCGAGGCACATGCTGCAGCCCGCTTCTCTCCATTGAAAACCGGCATTGATAAAAATCTGGTTGAGTCCCTCAGCTTCTGCCTGCATTTTTACAAGCTGTGAACCAGGAACAACTAGTGCTTCTACCTTTTCAGCAACTTTGTAACCGTTTACGATTTTGGCCGCTTTTCGGAGATCTTCTATTCGGCTGTTCGTGCAGGAGCCGATGAACACTTTATTGATTTTTATTTCTGTGATGGGTGTTCCTGGCTGAAGGTCCATGTACTTCAATGCTTTTTTAGCTGGTCCTATTTGATCTGCCGGCAAATCTTCCAACAGCGGAATATCTTCTGTAATCCCTGCTGACTGGCCTGGATTTGTACCCCAGGTAACCTGCGGGATTACTTCAGCTGCATTAAAGTCAGCAGTCAGATCAAACTCGGCATCTTCATCTGAAAAATATTGTTTCCATTCTGCGAGTGCCTCTTCCCACTCCACTCCATCAGGTACAGCTTGTTTCCCTTTCAAATAATGGAAGGTTTTTTCGTCAGGCTGAATCAATCCCGCTCTTGCTCCCATTTCAATGCTCATATTGCATATGGTCATTCGCTCTTCCATTGTTAAATTTCGAATCGCTTCACCGCGGTACTCCACAACATAGCCTGTTGCAAAATCATGGCCATATTTGCCAATGATTGATAGGATCAAATCTTTAGCTGTCGATCCTTGCGGCAAATTGCCCTGTATATTTATGGCTAATGTTTTGGATTTAAATTGCTTTAATGTCTGGGTAGCCAGAACATGTTCTACTTCACTTGTGCCAATGCCAAAGGCCAGTGCGCCAAAAGCTCCATGTGTAGATGTATGGCTGTCTCCGCAAACAATGGTCATCCCGGGCTGAGTTAAGCCAAGCTCCGGTGCAATAACATGTACAATTCCCTGATAGCGGCTTTCCAGGTCAAAAAGCTGTATGCCGAACTCGCTGCAGTTTTTTGCGAGAGCGTCGACTTGTTTTTTGGCGATTGGGTCATTAAAAGGAAGAGATCGAACGGTTGTTGGAATGCTGTGATCCATAGTAGCTACCGTCAAATCCGGCCTTCTCACCTTACGATTCTTAATTCTTAAGCCTTCAAATGCCTGAGGTGATGTGACTTCATGTACTAAATGCAGATCAATGTATAAAATAGAAGGCTTATTCTGTTCCTCTACGACTGTGTGCTTATCCCATATTTTTTCATAAAGAGTCCGCCCCATAATGAAGCCCTCCTAAATGATATTTTTTTTCTTCAATTCTTCTAATCTATCTTCATCGAAACCAAGAAGGCCTGCGTATATATCATCATTATGCTTACCCATTACTTCAGGACCGGCATGCTTCACTTCTCCTGGTGTTCTGCTTAATTTTGGAACAATTCCGGGCATCGGAAATTCCCCCAGCTGAGGATGATCAACATTAATGATCATGTCGCGTTCTTTATAATGCGGATCTTCCAGGATGTCTTTGGCTGAATAGATCAGGCCAGATGGCACTCCTTTATCTTCAAGGATTTTAAGAGCTTCTTTAGCAGGTAGAGTCTTTGTCCATTCTTCAATCATCGAGTCCAGAAGCTTCATATTCTCCCCTCTGGCATGGTGTGTTGAAAATCTCGGGTCATCCGCCAATTCCGGCTGCTCCATTGCCTCGCATAATCTTCTAAAAACTCCATCCGCATTGGCGCCGATCACAATATAGGTTTTATCCTGTGTAAAATAAATATTGGATGGAGCCACACCTGGAAGGATGTTGCCCATCCTTTCCCTTATGTATCCTGCTAAGAGATAATCCGGAATTATGCTTTCCATCACGGAGAATACAGATTCATAGAGGGCTGTATCGACTACCTGTCCCTTTCCTGAACGCTCCCTCTCATGTAAAGCAACCAGGCACCCAATTGTAGCAAAGAGTGCTGCCAATGTATCACCAATTGATACACCAATTCGTGATGGCGGCCTGTCTGGGAAACCGGTTACATTTCTTAGCCCGCCCATTGCTTCGCCCACACTGCCAAAGCCGGCACGATGCTTATAAGGCCCTGTCTGTCCATAACCCGAAGTACGGACCATAATCAATTTGGGGTTTATTTCCGACAATGTTGCATAGGAAAGATTCCATTTTTCCATTGTGCCCGGGCGGAAATTCTCAATGATTACATCAGCTTCTTTTACAAGTTCTCTTAAAACCTGCTGTCCTTCTTCTTCCCGCAGGTTTAATGTGATAGATTTTTTATTTCGTGATTGAATAGGCCACCAAAGCCCAACGCCATCCTTTGACTTCCCCCAGTTTCTCATGGGATCTGATTTTCCTGGAGGCTCGACCTTGATGATTTCAGCACCAAAATCACCAAGGAGACGTCCAGAAAATGGTCCGGCTAATAGTGTACCAAGCTCAATAACTCTAATATCCTCCAATGGAAGCTGTTTTTCTGACATGTGATTCCCTCCTGTTATTTCTTGAATGCACTTTAATACTTGAATTTTCGTAATCTTGTATACAAATCTAATCGTTTGTATACAATAAGTCAATGAGAATTTTAAAATTTTTCTGAATTTAGTAGAAAAGCCTTTATTTAATACATTAAGCCAAAAGTTTTCAGAATATTTGTTGTAATATTTTACCCGTTTGTATACAATAAAGCCGAGGTGTTGATATGGATGCATACGAATTTATTAAGGATGCCATTATCGAAGGTAAATTTGTCCCAGGCATGCGTCTTGCTGAAGAGTCATTGGCCAAGGAAATGAAACTTAGCCGCACTCCCATTAGAGAGGCCATAAGACAGCTTGAAGCGGAAGGTCTGGTCATTCCTCTTAAACGCGGGGTCAGCGTAAGACATTTTACGAAAGATGATATAAGGCAAATCTATGACCTGCGCACTCTGCTTGAAGGGTACGCTGCCAGTCAGGCTGCCATACACCGGACAGATAGTGATCTAGTGGAAATGGAAAAAGCCAATATTTTATATGAAGAAGCTATTAGCCAGCATGTGGAATCCGATATGGATAGTCTGAAAGATATTGTTAGAGTAAACCAGAAATTTCATGAAGCCATAGTTACGGCTTCCAAAAATGAGCATATTCATTTCCATATTTCCAAGGTTGTGGTTGTTCCGATCGTGTTCCGGTCCTTCTATTGGTATAACAGCTTTCAGCTTAAACAATCTCTTGAGGTACATAAAACCATCCTGGAAGCGATTAAAAATCGGGAACCTGAACGTGCCCGAATTGGAATGCACGAACATATCTACCAGGGTCGTGATCATGTATTAAAGCATTTGGAGCAAATCAAAAATATTCATCTGCTGAAGGAGGAAGGAAAATGATTGAAATTTGTGAAGTCGGCCCCCGGGATGGGTTGCAGAATGAATGCAAAAGGGTCTCAACCAGTTCAAAAGTTGAATTGATTACAAAGTTACTTGATTCCGGCATTCGCAATATTGAAGCTGTTTCTTTTGTCAATCCGAAGGTTGTTCCCCAGATGGCAGATGCAGAAGAAGTCCTGCACTCACTGCCTAAAAGAAGTGGGGTCAGATATGGGGGCCTCGTTTTAAGCCGATCCGGGCTGGAACGTGCCCTAAAGACAGATGTGAATTTTCTTCATGTTGTAACCACTACAAGTGATTCATTCAATTTACGAAATGCAAAAAGGACTGTCGAGCAGGCTGTAGAAGAGCTTTGTGTGGTCATACAAGAAGGCGCCGCTGCCGGCAAAGGTGTGGCGGGAGTATTAGGGACCTCATTTGGATGTCCGTTTGAAGGAGAAGTTCCATTAGAAAACGTATTGAAAACAGCAGAGAGATTTATGGAAGCCGGCTGTACAGAGATCACCCTGGCAGATACTACGGGCATGGCGAATCCTATACAGGTTAAGAAGCTTGCAGATTCATTTTTTTCTGCGTTTGGAGGAGATCTTTCACTTGGTCTTCACTTCCATAATACCCGGGGATTGGGATTGGCAAATGTATTGGCTGGATATCAGGCAGGTGTACGCCGCTTTGATTCCTCCATTGCCGGACTTGGCGGATGTCCATTCGCACCTAAAGCAGTCGGAAATGTTTGTACAGAAGATATGATCAATATGTTCCATGAAATGGGTGTGAAAACTGGGACTGATCTTCCTTCCGTCCTCGAAACAGCCAGGTGGATGGAAACAGTGATGGAACGGCCGCTCGATGGGATGTTAATGAAAGCGGGAATAGCTTAATTACGGGGAAAGCCATCTGTGGGATGGCTTTTTTGTTTGATGAATAAAAGTTTAGGTTTTTAAAACCTAAGCTCTATACTTTAAACCTGCTGATCAGCCCTTTTAAATCCTCGGCCATGCCCGTAAGGCGGTCAGCAGATAGTGATATTTCCTCCATTGATGCAGCCTGTTCTTCAGTCGATGCCAGTACACTTTGTGTGGCCATGGCAGATTCATTAGCCACATGGGTTATCTCATCCATGGACTGGACCATTTGCTGGGAACCGGCAGACATTTGCTGAATGGCTGAAGCGACTTCGTGCATTTGATTGGTCACCATGCTGACAGACTGACGGATTTGCTTGAAAGAATCCCCTGCCCCCTTCATGACTTCCATGCCTTCTGTTACTTCATGGTTTACCGTATCCATGGTTTGGACAACCTGATGGGTTTCTTCCTGAATTTTGGAGATCAGCTGGCTGATCTGAAGGGTGGATTCCGCCGATTTTTCGGCGAGATTTCTAACCTCGTTCGCTACCACAGCAAAGCCTTTGCCCTGTTCCCCTGCACGGGCAGCTTCAATGGCAGCATTTAATGCAAGCAGGTTGGTTTGAGCGGCAATTCCTGAGATCACTTCGATAATCTTCCCAATCTCTTGTGAACGCTGGCCAAGTCCTTTTACCACCCTTGATAAATCCTGTACATTTACATGAATCGAATTCATTTGGCAGCCTGCTGTTGAAATGGATGCATCGCCATGAATGGCTTTTTCCAAAGAATCATTGATTTGGTCTGTCACATGTTCTGAGTTTGCCGCCACCTGTGTCAGGGTTTCAGACATCTGCATAATGACATTGGAAGCTGTTCCGACTCCTTTGACCTGATTGTCGGCACCAGCTGCAACCTCCTCAATCACTTCAGCAATATGGTTTGTGGCCATATTTGTCTGCTGGGCGCCTGATGAAAGCTGCTGTGCGTATTGTGTGACTTCGTCTGAAGCCAGAACCACTTTATTCAGCACCTCCTGCCAAGCAGAGGCGGTATGATTCAGTGCTGAAGCTATAGAGCCAAGCTGCCCCACTGATTTTTCATCCAGTCTCGCAGACATATTTCCATCTGCAAGTTCTTCGATAAACCTATTAATTTTGCTGATGGGTGCTATAAATTTACGGTAATTCATGAATGCGGATAATATTCCCGCCAGCGAACCAAGAATGAAAATAAATCCAGAGGTGGTCCAAAAAGCTCGGCCATCAAGCCCATTGCCAACACATACGGCAATGCTGATGACCAATACGGCAGGAATAATAACGATTAAAGTACGAAGAATATAGCTAAGCTGACTCATGAAATAGACTCCTTTATTATTATTTCATAATAATTAATTCCTTTTTCCCCCTCTATAATCATGTAATATCAAGAGACAAATTGATTATAGTAGAAAAATGGAAGATATATCAATATATTTTGAGGATTTATTTTTAAAATAATTTAAATAGTCAGGCATTTAATACTAAAAAAATGCCCGCCTCCATAGAAGCCGGCATATACAAAATTTATTCTGCTGCAGCAGTCCTTGTGACTTTTTTTGCCATGGAAAGGGCTGCTGTACCAAGAGCCAAGATAATAAAAATACTTCCTGCAGCTGCATTGTATTCAACGGAGGTTGTCTCAATCATGATTCCACCGATCATGCTGCCAAATGCCATTCCCATGTGAACTGCTGAGTTGTTCAATGTCTGCTGAATATCAGACGTTTCAGGTGTTACTTCAATTAAGTAGCTGTGTATAGCGGGTGTGACCGCCCAGCTGAGCATGCTCCAAATAACTACTGTGACAAGGAAAACCGGAAGGGAAAAAGCGGCAAAAGGCAATGCGAAAAGAGTTATTCCAAACATGGCAACCAGCGTTAGAATGACTGATTTTGCACCAAATCGATCTGCCAGGTGACCACCCAGGCCCCCTCCGATCACCGCTGCGATCCCGAAAATCAGGTACACGATACTGACCCAGTTACCATCAAGATCCATCTTCATCTTCAAGAAAGGTGTCAGGTATCCGTAAAAAGCCAAGTGGCCGGTCATTAATAAAAAGGATGTTATCTGTATCAGCGCTATTTTCCTGCTTTTCAGCGTTTTAAGCTGAACGCCAACCGGCACAGCTGGCTTTGGAGCAACCTTTCCCAGAAAGAAGTAAACCCCGGCCATTGACAAGAGTGTCAGTGCTGAAATCAGCACGAATGGGGCTCGCCAGCCAAAAGCATTTCCAAGCATTAATCCAATGGGAACTCCAAGTACAAGTGATGCACTGATTCCCATAAAAACGATACCGATCGCACGTGCACGATATTCTTCTGAAACGATGTAAGAAGCCATTGTCATGCATAACGCAATGAGCAATGAGCCGCTTGCTGCCGACAAAATCCGGCCGACTAATAAAACACCATAAAACGGGCTGAATACAGCCACAATATTACCTGCCAAAAATACAGCTAATGAAATCATCATTAAACGGCTGCGTTCCATTTTCACTGTGAGTGTAAGCAAAACAGGTGCCGCGATAGCAAAAGCGAGCGAGAATACGGTAATTAATAGCCCTGCCTGCCCCAGACCGACATCAAGATCTAAAGCAACAAGATCAAGCAGCCCGCCTATAATCAATTCCACCATTCCAACAACAAATGAGATGATTGCCAATAAATAGATGCGTTTATCCAAGCTGAACTTCCTCTCCAGTAACCTAGCGAATATGTTAATTTCAATAAAATAACATCTTAACATACCTGACCGTGTACGCTCAAAGGATTGAATAGTCTAAAAACAATAAATGTTATTTTGTAAATAATATTTATTTTTTGGGGAAAAATAAGAATACCTCCCTAAGACAACTTCCAGAAATTACATGTTTGAATATAACAGTAAAATAGGAATGTAAATAACAAATACTGTAAAGGAGTTGATTCATTTGTTGGACAATCAAGCAAAAAAAGGGCATAATTTATCCCCGCTTAATCCGCCTGTAATTGAAGAAATACAGACTGCCGGTACAACTCCTAATGACACAAATGCCATCAAAAATATGGAACCTGAATTTGATCTGACTGGAACTGTATTAAACGACTATAATTAATAGATAATCCCTGCGGGTCTCTTAGCAGGGATTTTTTATGGCAAGTTTGTCCTAGGGGACGCATATGCATGTAATATTCCTTGTTTATCAGCTTGGAAAATAACCTAATGGAGAAGGATTCATGATTTATTTATTAATGGTTATTTTCATTATTGTACTTGTCATGCCTTTTCTTTCTGAGTTTGTGGAAAAAAACCTGGAGATGTTCTTATTTGTAATGGGACTTTCAGCAGCTCTGGCAAGCGGAGTCCTGAATGCCGGTCTTTTTGTACAAGCGGCACAGGAGCCAGTTAAAATTACGCTTGCGGTGTTTATTGCGGGCCTCTTGTTTAAATGGTTTCAGACAAATCTGGAAAAAAGCATCCTTTCAGTAAGCAGGCGCATGCCGTTTCGAATGTTTGCAGCTTTGATTGTCATTTTCCTTGGATTAGTTTCAAGTGTCATTACCGCGATAATCGCTGCGCTGGTACTTGTGCTAATTATCAGTGCCCTAAGGCTGGACAGGGCTTCTGAAGTCAGATTGACGATACTCGCCTGCTTTTCGATTGGCCTTGGCGCTGCATTGACGCCTATTGGCGAACCACTTTCCACCATTGCAATCAGTAAAATGAAAGAAAACTTTTTCTTTCTAATTGAACTAGTTGGACCGCAAATCCTGATTGCCCTCGTATTTTTTGGAGTAATGGCAGCAATCGCTGTTAAGCCGCCTGTTTCGGGAAGAGCATCGTTTAGCAAGAAGCCTGCCAGTGAAAGCTTTGAAGAAATTTTTGTCAGAGCTTTGAAGATTTATTTCTTTGTCATGGGCCTTACAATGCTTGGTGCCGGTTTCGAACCGCTGATCAACCACTTTTTAATCGGTATGAATCCGCTTCTGCTCTATTGGATCAATATGATTTCAGCTGTACTGGACAACGCAACGCTTGCCGCTGCTGAAATCAGTCCATCGATGGATCATTTTACAGTGGAATCAATTCTGCTTGGACTCCTAATCAGCGGCGGAATGCTGATCCCAGGGAATATTCCCAATATCATTGCTGCGGGAAAATTGCAGATTACGAGTAAAGAATGGGCCGTATTCGGAGTTCCTTTTGGGCTGGTCACTATGATTGGTTATTTTGTGTTTATTTTATTTTCTGGGATTGGATAAGGGCTGCTTGCAGTCCTTTTTTGTTTTGGTTACTTAGTTTACATAACATTATTATAATTCACTTAAAAAGAAGCTGCATTTTCCAGCTTCTCATTTAATACTCCTATTCATTTTTATAATGGCAGCTATGTTCCTCGCTGATCTTTCCATATATACCCCTGCATCCTTAAAGGCATCCGGCAGCGAAATAACTCCTGGAACAATACTGAATAGTGCTTCGATTCCATGCTCATGGACGATATGACTGTCGTCAGTTAATGAACCTGCAAGACCAATGACAGGTATTCCATGTTTCTTGGCTGCTTTCGCCACCCCAATCGGCGTTTTCCCAAAAATCGTCTGGCTGTCAATTCTTCCTTCGCCAGTGATGACAAGGTCGGCATCTTTTACTTCTTCCTCAAAGTTAACCGCTTCAAGGACGATATCAATTCCTCTTTTTAAATCAGCATTCAAGAATGCTAGCAAAGTTCCGCCAACCCCTCCAGCAGCGCCTGCCCCCTCAATATCCCGGAACGGTTTGCCAAGTTCGTGTTCAACCACATCTGCAAAGTGGCCCAGATTCTGATCCAGCAGCCCAACCATTTCAGGAGTGGCCCCTTTTTGCGGACCAAAGATAGCGGAAGCACCTCTTGGACCAGTTAATGGGTTATCAACGTCACAGGCCACTTCAATATGGACATCCTGAAGCCTTGAGTCGAGGTTTGACATGTCAATGGATGACAGCTCAGCAAGCGACCCTCCGCCCGGGCCGATTTCGGTGCCAGTTTTGTCAAGAAGCTTTCCCCCTAATGCCTGAATCATCCCAGCTCCAGCATCATTTGTTGCACTGCCCCCAATTCCAATAATGATGTGCTGAACTCCTGTATCTATTGCTGCAGCGATTAATTCACCTGTTCCCCTCGTTGAAGTCAGCAAGGGGTTCCGTTTTTCTGTGGGAACTAAATGCAAGCCAGAAGCAGCAGCCATCTCAATGACAGCTGTCTTTCCATCCCCCATCAGGCCGAAGAAAGCTTTTGCCGGCTCTCCAAGCGGACCAGTGACCGTACACTCTATAATTTTTCCTCCAGTTGCATCTGCCAGCGATTGAACCGTTCCCTCTCCGCCATCCGCCATGGGCAGTTTTTTGTATTGCGCATCTGGAAAAATCGCTTTAAATCCTCGCTCAATGGCATTCGCTGCCTCAAGTGCAGACAAACTTTCCTTAAATGAATCTGGTGCGATGACGATTTTCATGCTTGACCTCTCCCCTTTTTGTTATTTCGGTATTTTGATTTGCTTTTTTTTTGATGAGTGGTATTTTTTTTTTTAGTTTTGACGCCGCTTGTTTTGGTTTTTTTCGAATAAAAGGTATCTATCTTGTATTTAGACGGAGGTTGTTTTCTTTCGCCCAATTAATGGTAGGTGTCTATCTTTTAGTTCCGCAGCTTAATTACAATTAGCCTGATTAGGTGTATTCGGGCGATGTCCAGTAAATCCACATTTACCGGACATCACTCGTGCATTACCCAAAGATCTGAAAAACCCCAAATATCAAAGTTGAAATGACGGCAAGTATGAGACCAATTAGCGACTCATATGGCATTAGCTTTAAGCGTTCTTTCATGTCCATATTCACACTTCCTGCGGTCGCATGGAAAAAGCTTCCGTGCGGCAGATGGTCGAGTACGGTTGCCCCTGCGTGAATCATGGCGGCACCTGCCAATGCTGAAATGCCCAATCCTAAGATCGTGCTGCCGAAGACACCGCTTGCGACGGCGGTCCCGGCTGTTGTGGATGCTGTTGCAGCAGACATGAAAATACCTGAAACCGGCGCCAGCAGATATGCTGGCAGACCTGAAGATGTTAACGCATTAATGATTACATCTTTTAAGCTTGAGTTTGCGATGATTCCAGCCAATGTCCCTGTCCCAAGAAGCATAATGGCGACGCCTGACATTTTATTTAAGCCGGAAATAGCATATTCATTGATTTTCCTCGTCTTTTTCATCGCAATAGCCCCGATGATTCCTCCGGCCGGCAGTGCGATCATCGGATCAATGCTGATATCCAATAAAGGACGCAGGGCCAATAAAATGATTGTTACAAGTGGCGCGACCATGGAAGTGATAAATAATGGCAGCTTTGTCTGGCTGTCCACTTCTACTTCCCCATCAGAAATTGCAGAACCTTTATTGACCAATTTTTTAGCAATGATATAGGTGACTGCCAGTCCAAAGATAGCCGGGATGATTCCAGCGGCCATGACCGATGTAAGGGGAACACCAAAAGCATCTGAAGCAGCAATGGCATTTGGATTAGGGGACATGATGTTTCCTGCTTTCCCTCCGCCAATCATCGCCAGCAAAATGGCTGTTTTGGACAGTTTCGCTCTTTTGGCAATCGCCAGGGCAATCGGTGATACAGTGATGACGGCTACATCAACAAATACACCGACAGTTGTCAGGATCATTGTTGCCACCGCTAAGGCTAGAAGCGCCCGGGTCTCTCCGAATTTTTTTACAATGGTTTCGGCAATGGAGGAAGCGGCGCCAGATTCAATCAGGACACCGGCTAATATGCCGGCAGCAAGGATTCTGAGCACCGCCGGTATGATATCCTTGGCTCCTTCCATCATTAAATTCACCGTGTTCGTGATATCTGCTCCGCCGACTAAGCCGCCTATTAAAGCACCTGCGACCATTCCGTACGCGGGCGGAACTTTTTTCAAGATTAATAGTATGGCAATGACTAAGGCTGTTACAGCTCCTAAAGCGCTTACAGTTACATCCATTATGAGTCCTCCCGTGATGTTTGCTTATGTATCTATTGTAAGCGTTTGCGCGGTCTGAATCATTGGGAAAGTTGATGAAAATAAACGGTTAAAATATTATAATGATTGTGCAACTGCACAATCATTAATGTCTTTTAATTATTTTGGCAACATATAATTCAAACATCATCTTTACATTCCGCGGATCCTTTCCAGTTAATTCAGTTATCTTATCCAGGCGGTATCTTAAGGTGTTGCGGTGGATGTATAATCGGTCTGCGGTTTTGCCAAGATCCCCGCCTTCTTTCATGAAGACATCCAGTGTTTGAGCCATTTCACCCTTTTTGTCCTGTTTCCTGAGCCGGTCATAGAAGGACAGGGTGTCCGTTTCCTTTAAAGATAGCATGGATATTTCAGCTTCGAGCCAGTACTGATCATAACTGTAATAGTCTGCGCCAGGCTGAATATCCGGTCCAATTAGGGTAAGCTGCCGTGCGTGCCGAAAAGATGTTTTCAATCCGTTTGATTTTTCAGAAGTGCTCCCAATTCCAATAACCGCTTTCCTTTTTGATAGGCTGACAATCCTCTTTATAGAGGAGATCAGTTCAGAGCGCCCCCCTGCTTTTAAAATTACGATTTCATTGTTGAACGTTACCCCTGTTAAATCCTGGTTTCCCAACTCAAAATGGATCGTATTGATTAGCTTTTGATAGTCGTTCCCCAGTTCTTCCGGCAGCTTCAGCACAATGGCTGTACGCGGGATTTTAAGTTCATATCCCAAAAATCCGGCCCTTTCCTCTAACCAGGATTCATTTATGGACTCTTCAGAAATAAGCAGGTTTACAATTTCGCCCTGAAGACGCTGCTTCCACTGTACTCTTTCCATTAAAAAGGACTGTTCCAAAACGAGTTCAGCTGCCATTTTAACCAGTTCCGCATAATTCCGGATTTGCTCCGGTTCCCCCGTGATGCCGACTACACCGATAATTTGATTGTTAAACTGGATGGGCAGATTGATCCCGGGTTTAGCTCCTTTTAGTCCGGAAGCATTTTTTTCATCAATTTCCACGCTTTCGCCTTTCTTCAGGACCAGCAGAGCGCCGTCATGAACCTGATTGATCCTTTCCTTTTCACCAGATCCGATAATAATGCCTTCTTCATTCATAACATTAATGTTTTTATTAAGAATTTTCATCGTGCGCTCCACTATTTCCTGAGCGAGTTCATAGGATAAAAAATGCACCATTCACGCCGCCTTCCTGATTCATTACTTACAATGTACCATAGTGAATTTGCACAATAAACTAAATAAAACAACCGTGTGTGAATTACACGGTTGTTTATGATAAGGATTGCAGATATGACCATTTGCGCGCTCTCTCATCCTTTGAAAGGCGGAAGCGGTCATCCAGAAGTTCTGCAAGCAGCCCGTTTTTTTCTGAAGGAGGGATAGAAAGCTTTTTTATTTGATCGCGGCATTTTCCCAGAAATTCTGAATATGCGGTCCAGCTTTCATCAAATTGTTCGTCAAGCTGTTTTTTTAGCATCCGGGTCAGCTTCGGGCTCGCGCCATTGGAGGTGATGGCAATCTGCAGCGGACCGCGCCTTACAGCTGCCGGAAAAACCACATTTCCTTCATCAGCTTCATCGACAACACAGACAAGCTGCCCTGAATCCAGCGATTGAGCCAATGCATGGTTTGCTTCACGGTCATTGGTGGCCAGTATGGATAAAAAAGCATCCTTAAAATCAGCAGGCTGCGCTTCTCGCTGAATGAGGTCATATCCTTTTTCTTGAGCGAAATGAATGAGGTCATCTGAAAAATCAAGAGAAACAAATGTGATATGGGCTCGTTCACCTTCAAGTGTTCTCGCTTTTCGAAACGCAATTCTGCCGCCGCCGGCAATGACGACTTTTTTGCCTGTTAAATCAATGAATAACGGCTGCATTTACATTCACCTCTCCATTTGCTTTTTCAGCGACCAGATTATGGATCACCTCATGTTTTCCCAGTGTATCAGTCAGAATCATGGAGCAGCCGGCCTTACCTTTCTTATTTACCTCTCTAATTACCTCACTTAGCAGAAGCCCTGAGAATAATAAATAAGGAATAACAATGACTTTGCCGCTTGCCTGCTGGCATATGGAATCAAGACCATTCTGAAAGGACGGAGCAGCTGCAGCCAAATAGCAGACCTGCACATTTTTCACGCCAAGGCGCTGGCTGATTCCGTTTTTAATAGATTTAAAGGCTTGGAGGATGGAAGAGTCGCTGCTGCCTCTTCCCACGATTAAAATAGAATCATCCACGCTGATTGGCTGCGCTTCTGCTGTAACCAGCTCTGAAATGGCATCAAGAATACTTTCCTGTACTCCAAACGGATCTGCCATTTTTACAGTGATGCCAGGATTGTTTTTTATTAACGGGCCAAGTGCTTCAGGAATATCCTCCTTGATATGCCCGGCGGCAAGTAAAAATAATGGCACAACGGTAATTTCAGAGGCTCCTTCCCGGACACAATATTCAAAGCCTGCCTTTATGTCCGGTTCTGTTAATTCAAGGAAGCAGAGCTTTTGTATAGGTGAGTTGACTTTTTTCATGACAATCTCGATAAAAAGGTTTGCTTCAGCAGCCCCTTTTTTTGAGCGTGTGCCATGACCGATGTATAGGACCGCTTTCATATGGCCCCCTCCTTTTCTATCAAACCGAAGCCTACCCTTGGACAGCAGGCAGATGCGGGACAATTTCCTCTTCGAACCAATTAATCTTATGGTGCATGGCGACAACATCTCCAATAACGATCATGCTTGGATTCGTGATGTTTGATTCTTTCACTTTGTTTTCAATCGTAGCAAGCGTGCCTGTAACGGTCCGCTGATCTGAAAGTGTTCCCCAGTGCACGAGGGCAATCGGTGTTTGAGGTGATTTCCCGTTTTGAATGAGGTTATTTATAATATTAGGCAAATGAGATACACCCATATATACGCAAATCGTATCTACAGCATGAGCCAAATGCGCCCACTGGTGCTCGGCCTCTTCGTTTCCGGCCTGATGACCTGTGACAAAGGCGAAACTTTTACTCAATGTTCGGTGTGTGACCGGTATTCCCGCGTACGCAGAAGCCGCAATTCCTGCAGTGACTCCAGGCACAATTTCAAATGGCACATCATGATTGGCACATTCTTCTGCCTCTTCCCCGCCCCTGCCGAAGACAAACGGATCTCCGCCTTTTAGCCGGCAAACCAGCAGCCCTTTTTTTGCATATTTTACAAGAAGATGATTAATCGTTTCCTGCTTCATAACGTGGTGATTGGGGAGCTTGCCGCAATACACAAGCTGGGCTTCTTTTTTCGCATAGTTTAATAGTTCACGGTTTACAAGGCGATCATACAGAACAACATCCGCCTCCTGCAGGCATCGCATTCCCTTAACAGTCATCAGGTCCGGGTCTCCCGGTCCGGCACCTACCAAATAAACTTTTCCCGTCATTCTCATGCCCGCCCTTTCTGTAATGTCTTATAATATATGCACATTAATGCTTTTCCTAAGCAAATAATCTAATTGTTTTCTATAATACCATTTTTCGGGGTGAAATAGTAGGAATTATTTTTTTCAGAAAAGGAGTCTCCTATAGAAAGAGACTCCCGTTTTTATCGCAGTTTAACGGGCAGTAAGATCCCCACTTCAAGACTCAGAGGAATCAATTAAGAATAAGTGGGGTCTAACTGCCCGTAAAGGCCAGATTGGTTCATCTACCAATCAGCGGGAAAAACACCCACTGATTGAAGTTTCACTTTATAAGATATTCTTTTCACGCAAATGTGTTAATATTTGCCCGACTGCTTCTTCTACTGTGTACTGATCAGATCGTACCGTAATTTCAGGCTGTTCCGGTGCTTCATATGGGGAATCAATTCCTGTAAAGTCCTTAATTTCTCCGCGCCTGGCCTTGGCATATAACTGCTTTGGATCCCGCCGTTCGCATTCTTCGAGCGGACAGTCGATGAAAACTTCAATAAATTCTCCCTCTTCAAACAGCGCCCTGACTGTTTCCCTGTCTGACCGGAATGGAGAGATAAAAGCAGTTGTAACAATCTTGCCGCTGTCCACAAACAGCTTTGCCACTTCCCCAATGCGTCTGATATTTTCATTTCTGTCGGCTTCTGAAAAACCTAGATCTTTATTTAAGTCGTGTCTGACATTGTCCCCATCCAGAACATATTCATTGATGCCCTGGCGAAACAGTTCGTGGGATACAGCATTCGCAATCGTTGATTTACCTGAGCCTGAAAGCCCGGTAAACCAGAGGACCACACTTCCATGGCCGTTCTGTGCCCGTCTGTCTTCTTTTGTAATTGCAGCTTCATGCCAGGTGATGTTTGTCGCTTTAGTCATTTTAACCGCCCCTTATACCGTTTCTTTTTCTCTCATGCCTTCAATTAACACTTCGACTACCTCTTTGCGGCTGAAGGTGGAAGGCGGCAGCTCCCCGTTGCGGAGCATTTCTCTTACTTTGGTGCCGGATAGAATGACGCGGTCTTCCTTGCTGTGCGGGCAGGTTTTATCAGATGCCATGCCTTCGCACTTATTGCAGTAAAAGCTGTGCTCAAAGAACAGCGGCTTGATGCCAAGCTCTTCTTCTGTAAAGTTGCTGAAAATATGCTGTGCATCGTATGTGCCATAATAATTGCCGACACCGGCATGATCTCTTCCAACGATGAAGTGTGTGCAGCCGAAGTTTTTCCTTGCTATGGCATGGAAGATCGCCTCACGCGGTCCCGCATATCTCATGGCTGCTGGATAAACAGCAAGCTGTGTGCGCTCTTTTGGGTAGTAATTTTCAAGCAGAACCCGGTAGCTTCTAAGTCGGACGTCTGCAGGGATATCATCTGACTTTGTTTCACCCACAAGCGGGTTCAAGAACAATCCATCCACCGTTTCCAAAGCTGCTTTCTGGATGTACTCGTGTGCCCGGTGCACAGGATTCCTTGTCTGGAAGCCAACAACTGTTTTCCAGCCTTTTTCTTCAAACAGTGCCCGTGTATCTTTTGGCTCAAACCAAACATCTTCTGCAACACCTTTACCAGGTTTTTTAATCAGTGTAACCTCGCCGGCAACATAAACCGGACCGCGTTCAAAAAGTCTTTTTACGCCTGGGTGCGCCAGCTCCTCCGTTTTATAAACTTCACGCGCTTCTTTGCTAAGGTCCGGCTCATACCATTCTGATACAGCGATGACTCCATATACTTCGCCTTCGTGAACCAGCTTAAATTTTTCACCGGCTGCAAGCTCTTTTGCTTTTTCCGCTGATACCGGAAGTGTAACCGGAATGGACCAAACCGTTCCGTCTGCGAGTCTCATTTTTTCAACAACAGATTCATAGTCTGCTTTTCCGATGAAACCTGTAAGAGGGCTGAATAAGCCAACACCGATAAGTTCCAGATCACTCAATGCGATGGCGTCTATTAAAATTTCTTTTTCAATTCCTGTCAGGTCATAATTGGGATTATAGTTTTGAATTAATTTTCCTCCATGAGGTTTCGGCAGAGCCATTTTACATCAACCTTTCTTTTTCATTTTTACTTTTTTTCAGTTATTGGGCTCACATTGGCTGGTGCCTGATTCATTAAGAATTTCACTCCAAAAACGGAGATAAGGACACCGGCCATTGCAATCACCGGATATACATTATGTTCAATGAGCAGCTGGATGAGCGTATAGGATAGGACCATCGATAAAACTGGTGAAACTACCCATACGACCAATAGCTGTACGACAATATCCTTCTTGAAGACTGAACGTCCCTGCTTTACAAATCCGATGCCGATAATGGACGATGTGGTAATTTGCGTTAAAGGGACAGGGATTCCAAAGACGGAAGCGATTGTAACAATACCTGCTCCAGTCCCTGAGATGACGCAGCCTTCTTCAAGACGGATTTTGGTAATCTTTTTGCCATTTGTCTCGAGGACTTTTTTTCCCAAGAGAACTGCTCCTAAAGCGACAAACAAGCCGCCCCAGAAAATCCCGCTGCCTGTGCTCATAATGCCGGCACCAACAAGTGGCCCAACTGCATTTGCGACATTGTTCATGCCCGCAGAGAAAGCTTCAAACACGCCCATAAAAACGACTAGTAAGGCTAAAATTGGAGCAGCCTTGGGCTTTTTAATCAGTTTCTGTACAAAATTTCTCTTTAATAATGCGGCCGCCGCTATGGCAATTAAAAAAGCGGCAAACGGTGTTATCAGCCAGAACATGACGATCCAGACAAGCTTTCCGGCAAATACGGATTGGTAGACGATGCCGGCACCAACAACAGAGCCGACCGTCACCTCACTGGTGGACAGCGGGATGCCGAATACATTTGCCAGAAACAGTGAAAGGGCCGCAGATGCAATCACAATCAGCGCGATGGCAACTGTGAAAGTCTCTTTAGGGACAATACCGCTGCCCATTGTTTTTACCACTTCTCCTCCGCCAAGCCATGCCCCGAAGAAAACGGCCATCCCGCAAAGCATGAGAGCTATCATGCGGTTTTTCAGGACACCTGAGCCATACGCAATTCCCATGGATGCTGCTGCTCCGCTTGCCCCGATATTCATGGCGAAAAATAAACCGACTGTGACCGCTATAATCGTAAGCATGGTATCATCCCCCTTTTAGCTCGTATGGAGGCCGCATTCAGTTTTGCCTGTGCCTGACCACCGGCCCGCACGGGAATCGCCATTTTCACCGACTGCCTGTGTACAAGGAAAGCAGCCGATGCTTGGATAGCCATGGTCATGCAAAGAGTTGTACGGCAGGTCTTTTTCCTTGATATAGGCCCAAACTTCATCCCATGTCCAGTGAATCAGCGGGCAGATTTTAATATTTTTGAATTTTTCATCCCTGTTCAGGAACTGCGTGTTCGCTCTTGTCGGTGACTGCTCGCGGCGAAGGCCGGAAATCCAAGCCTGCTTTGGTGTCAGCGCTTCTCTTAAAGGAATCACTTTGCGGATCTGGCAGCATGAATTCGGCTCCCTTTTCCAAAGGGCAGTACCGAACTCTGCAGCCTGCTGATCGAGTGTCAGCTTCGGTTCCTTCCGTTCAATCCTTAGAGTCGGAAAACGGGCTTCTATTTTATCAATCACTTCATAGGTTTCCGGAAAATGAAGCCCTGTGTCTAAAAAGACAATATGGGCATCAGGCTTAATTTGCTGAATAAGGTCAATTAAGACAATGGCTTCTGCCCCAAAGCTCGACGCATAAACAATTTTATCTTCAGGATAATGTTCATAAGCCCATTTCAATACAGTGGATGCGCCTTTTAATTTATTGTCAATTGGGAATGCATCAGATAATTGATTCCAATTTTCATATGTTACTGCAGTGCTCATCTTGCAGTACTCCTTTCATGTTCCTGTGTGTTCTTATTCAATCAAAAAAGGCCGTCTTCCCGACTGAAGAAAATCCTTCAGTTGAAAAGACCGCCTCTAGTTTTTCTAGTCAGCGCGCTTATTTGATTGAAGACGAACCTTTTCGTTCTTCTCAAGTTGTATAACCTTGCCATCCTGGACGACCAGCGTAATCGATCCGAATTTAATGTTCTGAAGCATCTGCTTTAAATGAGCAGATAACTCTTCCCAGTCAGCCTGTTTCAGTGAGGCTCGCCTCCTTTTTTTTGTTAAGGAAAGGATACGTTTTTTGGTTTTTTTTGTGATGTTGAGATTAATCCTACCATACCCATAGGAATTGTCAACAACTTATTAAAAGAAAATTATAAAAATCTTATAAATGGGCTTTTCTTCACGGAAAACCGTTAGTAAAGTACCAGATCTTGTTTGTCTTAATTTACGTAAAATTAGTCTATGGGTCTTTGAGGATATTGGGTTTTGTTATTGAAGATTATGCTGGATCCAAGGTTTTTGCTTTTAATGTGAGGTTTGGTTGGGAGTGGTGCAGCTTGTTTTGATTTTTGGCGGTAACGTCAAGTTAATCTGACGGGTGGAAGCTGCTTATATTCCCTTTTGCTGAAATAGAGACATCTATCCTGCTCTTTGAGGCATCTTATTTCTCTTTTTCAAAATATATGGTGTAAAATGCTTAAGGTCATCACTGGTTGCCATTACCTTGCCCAGAAGAGGACAACCAGGTTCTTCAACACATAGCTGTTTTCCCAACAAAAAACACCCCCGGCATGATAACCGGGGATGCAGAAATTCTATTCGTCACTTTCTCCGTTTTGCCTTGTTGTCTGCTCAGGCAGGGTATCCCAGAAGCTGATGTCAGCAGAATTGATTGATCCGTCTGCAATTGCTCTTACTGTCGCATCCAGTGTGTTAATTGTCTGCTTGATGAGGTAACCGTTGCTCTTTTGTCCAAGGGCGTATGGCTCGTAGTTGTGGTCGGACATTCCGCGCATTTCAAAAAGAAGGGTGGAAATGTCGTAGCGGACTGCAGCGCCGTTTCGGCCAATGTTTTCACCTGTGCCGCCGACATATTTACCAATGTGGCCCCAGCCTGTATTGTGAAGCGTGTTAAACACAACAGATCCAAGCTTTTTAGATTTTTCAAGAACCTCCGGCTTTACATTGCTGTTGGTCGGATAAAGAATGCTTCCGGATACAAGCTTTCCTTCCGTTTCACTTAAAGTGCCCTGATGGTGAAGATCGATCATGTAATCGATATTATATTTCTGGAACACATTTTCATGTAGAGCACGCGCTTCAGGCTCCATTTCGCTTGGTTCTTTATCATGTTCCCGATTCAAATCCACACGATTGGCATTATAGCGGGTTAAATGGCGGTCGCCGTCGGCAAGGTAATCGTCAAGTGAGAAGTCCACATCCCCCATGGCTCCATCTGCGTTAAGCATTGGGATAACGAGAATATTGACATCTTTTAGGACTCCGCTTGATTTCCCGGTGCCAAGGTGTTTGATAAACTCCAAGGCTCCTTCCGTTGTCAGCTGCTCATTTCCGTGCTGCTGAGTCAGAAAGAGAATAGTTGGATTTTCAGGGTTGGATATGTATTTTGCCATATGAATATCACGGCCTTTAACCGTCTGGCCGATAACTTCAAGCTGCATGGCTTCCTGCTTGGCATCCTGTGTTTTCAAATAATCTGTTAAACTGGCATATGTATGCAGTATAGAAGTCTGGATGGACCCGTTTCCTGTGCCCGGCCCATTTCCTACTGCACCTGCAGGCATGCCCACTGCTGTAACAGCACCCAGCGCCATTAAACCTGTCAGTGATACTGATAGAACTTTTTTCTTTAATGTCATGAAATTCATTCCCCCAGAATTGATAGATTAACTTACACTATTAATTCTAGTAGAGAATCTATAGTGAGTTAATAGAGTATGCTACCTATTCTTTAGACAAATTTCGTGTAGCGAAATAAGTACTAATAGAGTAGTTTAAAAGCTTTAACTCTTGTAAAATTACTCCAATTTTACCAATTGAGTGATAATTACAAAAAATATCTATACTATAAAGTGTCAATAGAACTAAAAAGGACCGAACAGCAATTGTTCGGTCCTTTCGATTATTTCTGGTCTGCTGGATAAATCACACCGATTTGCCTGCGTGCTTCATCCAGAATTTCCATCGTTGCTATGGAGTTTGCAAACGAGTTCACTTCTGATTCGGTTTTGCCGGACTGAATCAGATTTATGAATTCTACTGCTTCGTAATACATGGTATCGCTTAATTGATCCCGGGTGAGGTCCTCCCTCTCTCCGTTCCGATAATGCAGTTCCACTTTTTCAGGATTGCTTATTCTGTCTATAACGAGATTTCCGTCTTCTCCTTGTATTTCGGAAGGGAGACTTGAGTCGGTTATTTTACTGAACATGATCACTGCATCCATATCAGGGTATTTAAGAACCATGCTTCCTTCCCCATCGACCCCGGACTCCAATTTAAAGCCGGCAGCTTTAATTTCCTCCGGTTTACCGAATAAAGCCACAAGGGGATAAATGCAGTAAATACCGATGTCCATTAATGAACCATTCGAAAATTCGGGTTTGAATGCATTCAGCACTGTTCCCTCCCTGTAGGCATCATACCTGGAAGAGTACTGGCAATAGTTTGCAAAATACCTGCGAACCTGTCCGATTTTAGATAGGTTTTCTTTTACCGCCAAGAAATTAGGCATTAAGGTAGATTTAAGTGCTTCCATGAGCAGAACATTATTTTCTTTTGCAGCGTTGATCATCTTCTGCAGTTCCTTTGCATTTGAAGCGATTGGCTTTTCGCATAGAACATGAACATGGTTATTCATAAAAATAGTTGCCTGCTCTGCATGCAGGGAATTCGGACTTGCAATATAAACAGCATCAATTTCTCCGCTTGCAGCCATAGTCTGCAGATCAGTAAAAGTCTTCTCTACTCCATATTTGCCTGCAAATTCTTTTGCTTTTTCATCCGTGCGGGAATATACAGCTGAGAGTTGGAAATCTTCAGCCTGCAATGCCGCTTTTAAAAATCTTTCTGTAATCCAATTTGTGCCTACTATACCGAAACGAACCAATTCTATTCCTCCAATATCTCCTATGGGATCATTATTCTCTCATTCTTAATGAAAATGAAAGAAATTGCAAGGATTTTCCCAGCCTTAACTATCATTCCTTTTCATCATAGGATAAATTGAACGAATCCAAAATTTTTTGTGATTGGTTTCTCATATTCAGCTTTTAACAGATTCCTTAATGTATGGAATGGTTAAGGGCCCAAGCGGCATAACCGCAATCCTTAAATCTTTTCCATGCTTTTGCTGCAGTTCTTCCACTGTTTTTTCAATAGAGGAAGACGGGAGGAACATAGCATTCTTAATATCTTCATTTGATAGGCTTGAATATACATACACATCAGCCCACACTTGAATAATGGCCTGTTTTTGAACTTGCCATTGGTCAAAAATTGAAAAGGCCGGATCCTCGATCATGTCTAATATTTCTTGCGGAGTTGCTTTCATTTTTAGAATTTCCGCGTAATTTCCGTGGTTTGGCAGGCCGTCGCTGCATTCGGAAGCGCAGATAATGGCGCCGCCCTTTTTTACAATTTTTTGTGCAGCGCTCATCCCTTTAACAGCCTGATATAAATTCTGGTCCAAAGGATACCCGCTATTGCTTGTAATCACAATATCGAATGGCTCTTCGCATGCCACCATTGAATGTTCTTTGACATATTCACATCCCGTTCTATGAGCCAAAATAACATCGCCTGCAAAAAAGTTGGTAATCTCTTTATCTCCGTTCAGCGTTACATTCAGCATAAAATCCGGTTTGGCCATAAGGGCTGCTTCTGTTGCTTCCCCTTGAACCGGGTTGCCTTCAATTTTACCCCAGGTACTGTCTTTATCTCCGATCATTCTGGCATTATGAAAATGCATAATGGTATCAATCCCGGCAATGCCAGGCATTATACCCTTTGGCCCCCCGCTGAACCCAGCAAAAAAGTGCGGTTCAATAAAGCCTGTAACAATTTTAAAATCACTTTGGCAATATTCACTATTAAAGTAAACCTCACCCCCGTATGAGGTTGTGCCCAGGTAGGTCTGTGTGGTCCGATCGAATGCATTATTATTAATGACCCGCACACGTTTCACAATGTCCTCCCCAAGCATTTGAATAAGCTCTTCTCTTGTATTGTCACGGTGACTGCCTGTGCCATTAATGATGATAAATTGGTCAGCCGGGACATGGCTTAATTCTTCCATTATCCACGGAACCAGCTTATAATTTGGTGTGGGTCTTGTCATATCGCTAATGACAATTGAAACCGTATCCGTGCTTTTTACCATTTCTTTTAATGGCTTTGTCCCAATGGGATTTCTCATGGCTTCAACTGCTTTTTGTTTTTCGTCATCCAAGCCGGGAATATGGACAGGTTCAATTACTTCTGTATGATCGGGAAGATTGACCAGAAGTCCTTCTTTCCCATATGCCAATTTAATTTCCAAGGTACCATTCCTCCTTACATTAGCTGCTTGCCTCCGCTTATAACGGGCTGTGAAGATTTAACACGAATCCAGGCACGGTCGTTTTCCCACTCTACTGATAAAGGAACACGGAATGTTTCCTCCAGTTTCCGCTCTGTCACGACAGTATGTTTCTCACCCTGCGCCACAACTTTGCCTGATTTCAGGAGCATTACATGGGAAATGGATGGAACGATTTCTTCAATATGATGAGTCACATAAATGACGGTGGGACCATCTGGAATGGACATCATCTTCTCTATAGAGGACAGCAATTCTTCTTTGGAATAGATGTCAAGGCCATTACATGGTTCATCCAATATCAATAAACGGGGGGAAGACATCATCGCTCTCGCAATCATTGCCTTTCGTTTCTCTCCTTGAGAAAGTGAGGTAAGCGTCTGGTTTTCAACATGGCTGATGCCAAATTGCTTCATTAATTCTTTTGCCTGTTCTAAATCTTGCTGCGTAATCTCCTCATACAGCCCAATGGACGCAAATTTACCGCTTAATACAATCTCAAGTGCCGTATCAGCCGGACGGAACTGAAATTTGTCATCCAGCGATGTGCTGACCCAACCAATGGATCTTCTTAGTTCCGGGATATTGGTTTTTCCGAAAACATTGCCCAGTACTGAAACACTTCCGCCGTTAGGCCATTTATAGCCGGTAATCATATTCAGGATGGTGGTTTTTCCAGATCCGTTTAATCCAAGGAGTGCCCAATGCTCTCCTTTCTGCACCTCCCAGGATACATGATCAAGAATGTTTTTTCCGTTTCTTTTCCAGCTGATTTGCTCGAGAGAAATGACACTGCTGCATTGTGTATGGCTCATCATGATCCTCCTATCTTAAAAATAATGCGAACTTTATAGAATAAAATAAAAAGAGAGCTGAAAGACACTATAAATTGATTTCCATAAAGGATACAGGAAATCCTGTGTCTCAGCTCATCATTTTCAGATTTAGGCTAATCTTCCGTCTAAAAGGAACTGGTTAGCTCGGAAACGATTCCATTGCGGCGAAATTTTACCCCGTTTTTCTGATAGAATTTTGCCCCTTCCAGGATACGTCCTTTTAATTCCTCATTCACTGGTTTTAGAGGCTTTGCAGGAACACCTGCAGCAAGGGTATGTTTTTCGATTACTTTATGTTCTCCTACAACGGCCCCAGCGGCGACAACGGCCCCTTCTTTGATATGTGCTCCGTTTAAGACAATCGCTCCCATGCCTATAAGAGCTCCATCTTCGATTGTGCAGCCATGAATAACACAGTTATGTCCAATGGTTACGTTTTTTCCTATGCTGACGGGATACCCTTCATCCACATGAATCATGGTTCCTTCCTGAACATTTGTACCCCTTCCGATTTTAATAGAGTCATTGTCCCCTCTTAGCACAGTATTAAACCATATGGATACATCAGCTTCCAGCTTAACATTCCCGATCACATACGTATTTGGGGCCAAGTATACAGATTCATGGACAGCAGGTTTCATGCCTTCAAATTCATAGATCATTCAAAACAGCTCCTATTCTTTTTTATGAGGCGATTGTATTGCCTGAATCATTTAAACGGTTTTTCCTGTTCTTAACCCATTTATTTAGAAGCGGATACAATATACTGATGATTGATAGGATGATAAATGTTAACGCGATAGGCCTGGTAAAGAAGATGGATATATCATTATTGGACATTTGCATCGCTCTTCTAAATTGATCTTCGGCAATTGGGCCAAGTACCACTCCTAAAACAATCGGAGCCAAAGGGAATTTAGCATTTTCCAGGTAGTAGCCAATAATGCCGAACAGAAGCATCATGCCAACATCAAAGATGGAGTTTCGAACAGCAAAGGTTCCCACTATACAAAACAGCACGATTAATGGCCCTATCACTGTATACGGAACCTGAAGAATCTTGGAGAACACAGAAATAAACGGTTTTGCAATGACAATGATTAATAGATTAGCAACAAGAAGACCCATTAAAATGGTATAAATCAAAGATCCCTGTGTTGAAAACATTAGTGGACCTGGCTGTATTCCGTGAAGAATAAAGGCCCCCAGTAAGATGGCGGTTGTAGCACTCCCGGGAATTCCAAGAGACAGCAATGGAACCATAGCTCCCATAGCTGCTGCATTATTGGCTGATTCAGGGGCAGCAATCCCCTCTGGTATGCCAGTTCCGAAATCTTTGGAATTTTTAGACCAGCGGGCTGCTTCACTATAGCTCAGCATGGCAGCAGTCGTTGCCCCAATTCCCGGCAAAATGCCGATAAAAACACCTAATATTGATGAACGCCCAATGACACCGGATATCCGTTTCATAATATTCCAGTTAGGGAGTTCAGATCTGACCTTTTGCTTTGAATTGACTTTATGGACCTGCTGCACTCGCCGCAGCACTTCAGAAATGGCGAATAATCCAATCAGGACAGGAATGAAATCAATTCCTGACATTAATTGGCCAGAACCGAAAGTAAATCGGGGGACCCCAGTCATCGTATCGATTCCAATCGTTGCAATGAACAAACCAAATGAAACGCCAATGAATCCTTTCACAAGATTTCCGGCACTTAGGGAAGCTACTACGGTAAGCCCCATCAGTGCCAGAGCAAAGTATTCAGGAGAAGAAAACTTAAGAGCAAATGATGCAAGAAGAGGTGTTAGAAAAATCAAGACAATCGTACCAAATACACCTCCAGTGGCAGAGCTGAATATGGAGATGCCGAGTGCTTTCCCCCCTTCGCCTTTTTTAGCCATAGGGTATCCGTCAAATATGGTAGCCACAGCTTCGGGTGTCCCGGGAGTCCGGAATAAAATAGCGCTGATAGAACCGGAAAATACCGAAGTAGCATAGATGGAAGTCAGCAGCAAAAAGGCCGCAGTCGGGTCCATTGCATAGCTGACCGGCAGGAGGATAATAACGAGCATGGTTCCGCTGATTCCAGGTATGCCGCCTCCTATAAATCCAAGCAGGACACCGATCAATAGTATGAACAGATTGAATGGTTCGAAAAGATTCCCAAAACCGCCTAAAAGTCCTTCAACCAATGTGAATCACCTCTTTTATTAGAATGGCCGTTAATAAAACATCAAACTGAACACCTGGAAAATCCCTATTCCCCTTGGGAAAGGCAAGTTCAGCAGAATTGGAAACAGTACAATGGACCCTGCGGTTGAAAGGACACCGGTTAAAAACGGACGCACCCTGCCTTTCATGCCGAAGAGAATAGCTAAAGCAAAAACCCCAAAGATAGTGGAGACAATAAAACCAACATAACCCAAAACGAATGTATAGACGGCAAGAATCACCAGCATAAGGAAGAACCTTTTTGGATAAACAAGTTTTTCATCATCAGCTTCATTTTCCGAATCACTTTTCTGTATATTCTGATTTTTTTTAGCCTTAAACGTCCTAATCAATAAGAAAACAGACAAGATGAGCATTAAAAGCATTAGGGCTGCAGGCCAGGCTCCAGGTGCTATAAAATTTCCTGTCCTATTTTCAATTTGTAAGGACATCACCAGAAAAAAAGATGAAAAAACGATCATTATTATTGAAAGGTTGCGTTCTAAAGTCATATTTTACCCCCCTGACTTTTTAAAAGTCATCGGGAAAATGCGTTCTCCCGATGACTTGTTTCTGCTTAAAGGCCCTCTACAATCGATTCGTATGTTTTTATTTTGTTCTCAAGATTCTTTTTAAAGTCCTCCCCATTCAGCCAGCCGTCACGTAAATGCAGATAACTGTCTTTCTCATACTTCATATATTCTTCACTGTCTTTTGCTTTCTCTAATGCCTGCTGAAGTGCGTCAACAATCTCATCTGGCGTATCGGCGTGCACCAGCAATCCGCGTTCTTGTCCTTCTGTCAGGTCAATTCCTTTTTCCGTAGAAATAGGTGTCTCTTCAAAGCCTTCTAATTTCTTGTCTGTAAATGCCAGCAGCATTTCAACAGACCTATCTTCAATTTGGGCAATGCTGGGACCGATTTCTTCAAGCATCCCATCAATATGTCCGCCTAACAAGGCTGCATGCATCTCCCCTGCATCTTCATAGGAAATATAATTAAGTTTGATCCCGGCCTTTTCTTCAAACTGCCGCAGAACCAATTCATCAAACCCTACAGCTCCTGTTCCTCCTACAGAAATTTTGCCTGGGCTCCCCTTAGCCTGTTTAATAAAATCTTCATAGTCAGTGAACTTTTTTCCTTTAAGTACCTGGAGGGACATGGTATCCTGCTGAACACGTCCTATCGCTTTATATTGGCTCAAATCATGCGGAGTGGTTTTTCGGGCAACATTGATCGGATAGTTGGAAGAAATCGCCCAGATAGTATAGCCATCCGCAGGCTGTCTCGCTGTATGGTCGCCGGCGTTAGCACCTGAGGCACCAGGTAAATTGACCACATTTATATTAACATCAAGTGTATCGCTCATTTCTTTGGCGATTGAGCGCGCAAAGGTATCGGTTCCTCCGCCGGCACCCCATCCGACAACAATTTCGATATCTCTTTCAGGATACTTGCCTGTACTGTTTTTTCCATCTGAATTGGCACTTGTCCCTGAACTGCAGCCTTGCAGGACCAAAAGCAGTATGGTAAGCAGCGATAATAGTGAGAACTTGCTCATTTTCATGTATTCTCCATCCTTTTTTATTAGTTGGAACCATTGCAGTTCCTCCATAAATTTCCTGCTCTGCCCTTAAGACTTACCTCTGCTGACTGAAGGTTAACCGGTTGATTTCTATGAATATTTGAAATTTGGTTTCCGTTTTTCCAGGAAAGATCGGACTCCTTCTTTATAATCCTCAGAGAGAAAGGATTCAATGATCAGCTTTGATGCTTCATGTGAATCCTCCTGGGCACCAGACAGTACTTCATTGATTATTTTCTTCGACCCTCTGACGGAGGCTTGAGCATTTCTGCAAATTAACTCCGCATAAGAGAGAGTTTCCTCCTTAATGGATACTGAAGGGATGATCCGGTCAATCAGGCCAATCTGTAAAGCTTCTTCAGCATCCAGTAATCGTCCGGTGTAGAGAATATCTTTCGCTTTGGATGGGCCAACTAAGTCTACAACGTTTTTGGTTCCCGGCGTATTGTATACCAATCCAAGCTTTGCAGGGGTTATGCCAAACTTCCCGTTTTCATCTGAAAACCTGAAATCACAGGCCACCGCAATTTCACAGCCTCCCCCTACACAAAAACCCCGAATCATGGCAATCGTTGGCTTAGAGGCATTCATAATAGCTTTTTCAGCTATCATGGTAGCTTCGTTATATTTTTCTGCTCCCTCAGCCGTATATCTCAGCGTTTTAAATTCATTGATATCTGCCCCTGCAGAAAAGGCGACTGATCCTTTTCCTTTAAAGATAATCACTTTTATGTTGGAATCCTGTTCACATTCTTCCATGAGCTCAGGAATTTTTGTCCATATATCAAAGCTTAACGCATTCCGTTTTTCCGGACGGTTGAAACAAATGTATGCGATTCCACCTTCTTTTTCCAAAAAAACAGGGTCGCGGCATGTTTTTTCTTCATTTATGGCTTCAAGGTTTTTAGACATGGTTTCTACAACCTTTCTCTTCATTTTTTTTCATTAAATTCGTATCTTCCATAGTTTTCACCGCACCTGACTCTGTAAGCTTTGTAATATCATCTTGGTCGTAGCCCAGTTTTTCCAGCACGGCCACGGTATCCTGTCCGAAAAGAGGGGACGCCGTTCGTACTTTGCCCGGTGTTTCTGAGAATTTCGTTGGAATGCCGATCATCTTCATTTTTCCGATAACCGGATGCTCAACTTCTTCAATCATCCCTCTTGCATCGTAGTGGGGATCCTGCACAGCTTCTGCAAAATTATTGATTGGCCCTGCTGGAACTCCTGCTTTTTCACAGCGATCAATCCAATACTTCGTTTCGTGACGCATTAATACTTCTTCAATATCTTCTTCAAGTTCTAAGACATGCTTATTTCTTAATAAATTCGTTTTATATCGCGGGTCGGTAATCCATTCGGGCTTTTCAGCAACCTCTATGCAAAACCTTTCCCATGTTCTTTGATTTGCACATCCAAGCATCATATAGCCTGATTTTGTTTTAACAGCCTGATATGGAGCTGAGACTCTGTGCCGCCACCCAGTCGCTTGCGGAATCGTGCCTTCAGCAAAATAAGCACCTGCTTCCCATGTAAACCAAGGCAGTCCTATTTCGGCAAGAGCTATATCCAGATGCTGCCCTTTGCCTGTTTTCATTTTATGAATATAGGCTGCAAGAATGGAGTAGGCAGCTGTAATCCCTGCGCCTATATCATAAACAGCTATTCCAGACTTCATGGGCCTCATCCCTTTTTCCCCTGTCATGCTCATTAAACCTGTCATCCCTTGGGCAACAAGATCGAATCCGCCTTTATGGGAATAGGGACCAGTCTGTCCATAACCTGAAATGGAACAATAGACAAGAGCTGGGTTAATTTTCTTCAAGCTTTCATAATCAATGCCGAGCGACTTCGTAACGCCGGGACGGTAATTTTCTACAACAACGTCCGCTTCTTTTGCGAGCTTATAGAAAATCTCCTTGCCTTCTTCACTTTTAAGATTAAGTGCAATGCTTTGTTTGTTGCGGTTGATCTGAAAAAAACAAGTGGATTCCCCATTCACATATGGCCCCATTTGCCGGGAATCATCACCGCCGTTGACTTTTTCTACTTTCATGACATCTGCTCCTAAATCAGCTAAAACCATCGTACAGTATGGCCCAGCCATTATTTGAGAAGCATCAAGGACTTTCATTCCTTGTAAAGGTCCCATTTCAAACACCCCATCTATAATTTGTGTGTCTGAAGCGAGCCCGATTGAACCGGCAGTTGTTCATTTCTATACAATTTTTATCTTTGTATGGTATAATTAAGGTCGATTTATTTATTATGGGTGGAACATTTCTATTTTGGCGAGTGGAGATGTTCCCCTTTTTTATTACTCGCGGATCATATTGGTTCCGCGTTCTAAATCATTCCGAAGATGAATTTTTACGTTTCGTATAACCGATTCCTCATCACGAGCTATTAGAGCATTAAGGATTTGGCGATGTTCCTTAAGTATTTCTCTGTTGTGCTCATTATTTTTGAGGATATTGGCACGGTAGAGCAATAGAAATGAACGAACCTGCTGAAGCAGGTGTAATGCCCGTTTATTCGGACTGGCTTCTAAAAGACGATCATGGAATTGTGCATTTAGCTCTAATAATTGAAGGTGATTCCCCTCTTCAAATGCCCTTTCTGCATCCACAAGAATAATCTTAATCTCTTCCAGTTCCTTGTCTGTAATCGTTTTCAAAATTAAGCCCGTGATGGTGGGCTCGAGCATCAGCCGGCATTCATATAAATCATTAAAATCACTTTCTTCCAGCTTGACGACACTAAGCCCCAGATGGTCCTGGACCAATAACCCCTCAATTTGCAGCTGGCGCAGAGCTTCTCTTAACGGGGTTCGGCTAATGTTATATTTCTCTGCTAACTGTGAAACATTGACTTTCTCACCTGGTTTCAATTCACCTGCCAGGATCGATCTTTTAATAATGTCATAGATTTGCTGATAAAGCGGCTGTGAAAATTGCAGGCTTTGCACCACTTAAATATTCTCCTCCTTTCCAGTTCCCCTAAATTCAGAACGGGTTTTATTGCTGAATGCTGTATCCAGGATACAGTGTCTATGTTGATGATAATTAATATTCTGAAAAGTGTCAATATTATAAATAAATTTTTCACAGTTATGTAAAACTAGTCAAATTTCGACACTGCCTTTGGGCCTGTCACCCTCTGCAGCCGATTTTTCTCATGAAACAGCAGAAAGGCTGAGTTTCTGCCTTTCTGCTGTGTTTGGTTAGTTCATATCATTTAGAAGGCTGCCGTAAGTATCAATTAAGTTCTCCAGTTCAGCATTGTAATCATCCGCACCTAACCAGCCATAACGCAAATGCAAGTAACTTGCTTTTTCATATTCTTTGTATCCTGCCCGGTCTTTTGCTTCTTTAAGTGCATTTTCCAGCACCTCTATTATTTCAGGAGGTGTATCCGCATGAACCATAAATCCTCTGCCCTGTCCATCTGTTACATCGATGCCCATCTCAGTAGAGGTTGGCACATCTTCAAATCCTTCCATCTTTTCTTCGGTAAAGGCAATTAGCATCTTGATATCACCGCTTTCCAGCTGTGCGATGGAAGGTCCGGGCTCCTCTGCAATGACATCAATATGTCCTCCAAGAAGGGCCGCTGTCATTTCGCCTGAACCTTCAAAAGAGATATAGTTAAATTTGGTCCCAGTGGCTTTTTCAAATTGCTTAACCACCAGTTCGTCAAACCCTGCGGAACCTGTGCCGCCAATCGTGATTTCTCCTGGCTTTTCTTTCGCCTGTGCAATTAAGTCATCGATGTCTTTAAACTTCCCGCCGTTCTTTACTTGAAGCGTCATCGTGTCATTTTGAACCCTGCCAACAGCTGTTAATTTGCTTAAGTCATTTTTTTCTGCACCTGCCGCAATATTCACCGGGTGATTGGATGTAGCAGACCAGATTGTATAACCATCAGCCGGCTGCCTTGCCACATGGTCAGCAGAGTTGATTCCAGATGCTCCAGGCATGTTCACAACATTGATATTGACACCTAGTATGTCTTTAAGCTCTTTGGCTATAGCCCTTGCAAAATTATCGCTGCCGCCGCCTGCACCAAAGCCAACCACAATTTCAATTTGCCTTTCAGGATAATTGCTGCTTCCCTTTTCTTCCGAACTTGCTTCTTTAGGTGACGAACTGCATGCCTGCAACATGAATAGTAATGCAATGACAAGAGACAAAAACGAAAACTTCTTTAATTTCATACACATTCCCCCGTATTAAGAAAAATTTTTAAATTTCTGAAATTTTTCTTGCTTGTAAGTATTCACTTATCAAATAGGATGCAGAACCATTTCCATTCTCTTACCTTGCCGCAGCCGTCATGTCACCTCCCCAATATGTGTCATTACTCATATAGCAAGATGCAATTTTCGTGCCGAGTTGCCAAAAGGGGGGATTAAAAAATGCTAAATTTTCAGATTAGGATAATTAAATGTAAGCCTTTTCAATAAAATTCGGACATTCTCTGTTTTAGTTTGTCTGCAGCACTCATTCCTTTTTATTGGACAATTGCCTGGTTATCGTTCTCTTTTGAAACAATCTGTCTTTCTAATCCGTATCATTATGAAACTATTTTTTGGCCTCTTCAGCTTCTGCCCTTTCAATTGATTCCATCAGATAATCAACCACATGTTTCGATTCAATTACGCCTTCCATGCCTTCCCGGTAAACACCAAGCTTCATTTGAAGATAGCATCCTGGATTGGCAGTAATTAATACAGCCGGTTTCGTTTTTTTCACATTCGTCATTTTTTTGTCCAATATATCATTAGCAAGTTTTGGCTGCAGTAAATTATAAATACCGGCAGAGCCGCAGCAGTACTTTTTCTCAGGGAGCTCTACATACTCAGCGTTCGAAATCTGTTTTACCAATTTTGCAGGAGCATCCTTTACTTTCATCACGTACTGAAGGTGACAGGAAGGCTGATATGTGACTCTTTCTCCACTTCCTGATGCGGCAGGCAGCCCGCCTTTTTCATAAATAATTTCACTAATATCTTTTATCTTAGCGGAGAAGGCTTTTGCCCGTTCCAGCCATACTGGATCATCACGAAAGAAATCGGCATATTCAGCAAGTGCAGCTCCGCATCCTCCCGCATTTGTGATGATATAGTCAACATCTGCTTCTTCAAAAGCCTGTATGTTCGCTTTTGCCAATTCAATTGTTTTATCTTTTCTCCCGCTATGGTGGTGCAGAGCTCCACAGCAAACCTGAGACCTCGGAGTGACCACATCAAACCCTGCCTTTGACAGCAGATTAATTGAATTATCATTGGTTTCTCTGAACATAACATCCATAATGCATCCATGGAAAAATGCCACCCGGCCATTTCCATTCTTTTCTTCCTGTGCCCTGGATGTAAACTCCTGGTGCTCTTTTCTCTTTGAAGGCGGGAGAATTTCTGGTGTTATTCGTTCCATCTGCCTCATCTGATCCGGGAATAATTTCAATAAACCCAGTTTTCTTGTTAGAGACTGCATGCCGCTTTTTTGATAAAACCACAGCAAGTTTCCAACCGTATTAAGCCTATTCTGATCAGCAAGAATATGGTCAAAAAAGAAGTCTTTGAAAGTGCGCGCAGTTTTGGCCGGTTTTTTAATATCCGTTTGAACAGGCAAGGAATTCTGCACGGGTGCTTCTTCAACAGCTGCTGCTATTCTCTCTTTGGCGAGCATGACAATATCAGGCACCTGGACATCAATAGGGCATGCATCCACACATGCCGAACAAAGCAGGCACCGATCCAGCTGATCTTTTATCTCCTGGTTTACAGGGATATCTCCTTCAAGCAGACTCCTTGCCATTAATACTCTTCCTCTTGGCCCGTCCGCTTCTCTTCCTGTGATATTTAATGTGGGACATACATTGCGGCAGGCCCCGCAGCGCACGCACGTACGCATAGATTCTTCCGCGGTAAGAAGCTTCACCTTCTCATCACCTCCATCCTAGTTAGGCAGTGCCATTTTCCCCGGGTTCAAAATATTGTTAGGATCCAGAGTCCGTTTAATCGCCCTCATTACTTCCATAGCAGGTCCATGTTCAACATCCATATACTTGGCCCTGACGATGCCTACTCCGTGCTCTGCTGTGGTGGTTCCTTCCATTTTGATTGCCAGTTCATGGATATCGTCAATCATTTTTTGCACATTTTCCATTTCCAGCTGATTATTCATGTTAACGACAGGCCCTGTATGCATATTCCCATCGCCAACATGGCCATAAATGCCGCAGATGATGTTATACCGGTCAGCAATATTGTGAATTTCCCGCAGCGTTTCAGGAAGTCTTGAAATTGGCACGCATATATCTTCTCCGCCATATACCCTGAACCCGCCTGGTTTCAATAGGCCAACAGCAGCGCCAACAAGCTTTCTTGCCTGCCAAAGCTTTTCACATTCCTCCGGTTCATCACTAAACTTTATATAATCTGTATACTTCTCAACTACAGCTTTTAAGCGGTTAACTTGTGAAGTAACCTCTTCCTTGGCTCCATCCACTTCAAATACGAGAATGGCTTCATTTTCAAGCGGAAGATTAAGCTCCGGCTTCATCATATTGACTGCTTTTGTACAATTATAGTCCATAATTTCGATCGCAGATGGCTGCAGCCCGGAAGAAAAAACCGCATTAACAGCCTCCCCTGCTTCTTCAAGCCGTGCAAATGAACATAGGACGATTCCTCTGGTGACTGGCAGAGGCAATAATTTCAGGCGAAGACGGGTGATAATTCCAAGGGTCCCCTCAGAACCAATCATTAAGTGAGCAAGGTCATAGCCTGAAACCGACTTCAGCGCTTTCGAATTAGCTCCGCCTGTAACAATCACATCACCTGTTGGAAGCACAACTTCCATTCCGAGTACGTAATGGCGGGTGACTCCATATTTGACTGCTCTCAGACCGCTTGAATTGTTGGATACCATCCCGCCGATGGTACACATATTGGCGCTGCCTGGATCTGGAGGAAACCTCAGTCCATAAGGCTTTAAAGCCTCATTTAAATCATTTTGGATTACTCCTGGCTCAATAATAGCCTGCATATTCCGATGATCTATTTCGAGGATCCGGTTCATTTTTGATAAATCCAGCATGATGCCGCCTTTTACCGGAACAGCGCCCCCTGTCTGGCCAGTTGCAGCCCCTCTTGGATATAAAGGAATGCTGTATTTATTGGCAAGCTTAACACAAGAACTTACCTCTTCCGTCGTTAAGGCAATGACTGCGACTTGAGGCTGTTTCGGGTTAAGCTGCGTTTCAAAGGAAGCATCATAAGAGTATGTCATCATATCAGTGTAATTGGTTAAAATCCTGTCTTCTCCGAAGATATCTCTTAATTGAGATAGAATGTTTTCATTCAACGGAGGCGGCGTTTTTGTTTCATTCATTCAATCTCCTCCTGACTAACTGTTCATTTTTCTCCACAGAGTCGTCCTGCCAATCCCGAGGATCTTGGCAGCTTTTGTTTTATTGCCGTTAACCTGTCTGAGGACATCAAGGATATATTCTTTCTCAAGGTGCTGAAGCTTCGTTTCATCCTCTTCCTCTGCGCTATCCTGAGGCGGCTTTAGTTCCCTCAGTTCTAAAAAGTCTTTTCCCCCAGCTGCCAGCACCGTTTCAGAATCAATCGCTTCTTCGGGAGAAAGAATCATAGCTCTTTCGACAATGTTTCTAAGCTGGCGTATATTTCCTGGCCAATGATAGCTTTGCAGGACTTTTGTCGCTTCAGCAGTAAATCCTTTAATATTTCTTCGGATTCCAGGTTTCAGTTCTTTTATAAAAAAATCGCATAACAGCGGTATATCCGCAATTCGTTCACGCAATGACGGGATTGGTATATCAAGGATATTAAGGCGATAATACAGGTCGGCCCGGAATTTACCTTCTTCTACCATCTCTTCGAGTTCACGGTTTGAGGCAGCAATTACCCGGATATTGATAGGGATGACCCTTTCATCTCCAAGCCGCATCACCTCTCCCTCCTGAAGGACCCTCAGAAGCTGTGCCTGCAGTGATTCAGCCAATTCACCAATCTCATCCAGAAAAATTGTTCCCTGGTGCGCTAATTCGAACAAACCGGTTTTACCACCCTTTTTCGCACCGGTGAAAGCTCCTTCAACATACCCAAATAATTCGCTCTCCAATAAGTTTTCAGGAATAGCTGCGCAATTCACTGCAACAAATGGTCCTTCCGACCGCTTGCTGAAGCTATGGATCAAATGGGCAAAGACCTCTTTCCCCACACCTGTTTCCCCTGTTAGAAGAATGGTGGAATCCACTTGTGAGTACTTCTTCACCTTTTGAATCGCTTTTTGATACATTTCGCTTTCACCGACAATATTGTGTAAACCGTATTTCGTTACGTGCCCCCTGTGAAGCAGTTTTTTGCGGATCTCCTGTTCCTGCTGCTGAATTCTATTAATCTCCTGGAAGGTACAGACGGCTCCAAGCACTTTGTTCTCGTGCCGAATGGGTATTCGGTTTGCAACTACTTTCACTCCGTTTTCATCCTGTATTCGGTTGAGCTCCTCTTTTCCAGTCGACAGAACTTTGCTCATGCGCGAATGAACGAGAATATCATCTATGGACTTGCCGATTACTGAATCATAAGGCAGATTTAGTATGCTGTAGACGGAAGGGTTGCAAACGGTAATTACCCCTTTTTCATCCACTGCTATAACACCATCTGCAATAAAATCAAGAATGGCCTGAAGTTCTTTGGTCCTTTTTATTTCTGAACGTCTGACATTGATTAGGCTCCTTGCCTCGTTTATTGCCTGAATAACCGATTCCACACCGGACGTTAATATGACTGTTTTTATCGTTTCTTCCTTTACTTTGTTAGTAAAAATGCTTTTGCCTATTAGAACATCAATCTGTTTTTGGCAGAGTGACTCAACTGCTGCTTCAGCTTCCTCAGGGAGTGATACACAGTGCTTTTCAATCGATAAGCCCAGCACAGATTCAATTGTTTCGATTCCCTGCAAAACTTCCTCTGTGTCTGCGATCCCAATTTTTTCTCCCAGCTTTTGTGCTTCCTTAATGGTTCGAAGCAAATCATAGCCAGTTATCGGGATCTGGACAACCGGCAAATTGATGTCAGATTCTAACAGCTTTAATGCCAAAGTCCCTCTGCTAATGATTACTTCAGTCCCATTTTTCTCAAATTCCTTTGCGGATTCTACTGCATTCTTAAAACTGACTTTCTTAATTGCAACTTCTTCTCCCGCTTTCTTTGCGGCTTCCCTTGAAACCTGTATCAGTCCGTCAATAGGAGTCAGAATGGCCATTTCAGACATCACTTCACCTCATTTTTCCTTCTCTTGTCAACTTTAAGATGATTTTAAATTAATCTTACCAAATGCCAAGAGAAATGTCGGTGAATTTTCTAAATAATCAGTCTTCATAGAGTTATAATTTTATTTTAATGACGCTCTCAACCTGCCCTAATGGTCCATCAGCAGATAATACCCCAACCGCAGCGCCGGAAAGAGGAATAAAGTGTGACAAATTTCTTCGTTCCTGTTTGGTTAACTGCTCCAGGAGCGCTCCTCCTAAAATGACGGCATTGCCTATTAAGCTGTCATGAAATGTTTCGAGCAAATACCTGCAGAGTGCTTCTCCGCTATATTGCTGATTTGCTGCTCCGATTAATTCGATATAAATGGTGTCGGGTATAACCATGCTGAAGGACGAAGTTGCCAGGCAATCTGCCATTGCAGCTGGAGAAATTACAATGGGAATAGATCCGCTGCCACCCATTTGCTTAATCTGCTGGTTAATCCCGGCAAGGACGGCACTATCCTGCTTAATACCTGCTTTACAAAAATAATCTTCAGGCTCACAATCTATTAAACTAATCCCGCTGTCTTTACAGAATGTAAGGAGGTAATCCTCTTTTTCTCCTGCAGCCGAAAACAAGACTGTCTCTGGATTGGTCACTTTTTTATAGCCTTGCTCCCAAAACGCTTTAAAGACAGAATGTGAATTCTTGCCGCTGATAAGTTTCCAATCTGGAGTTAATTCAATCCGATCTCCAGGGGTAACTGCAGGCAGGCTTGCCAGTTCTGCGAGTCGTTTTTCGATAAGATTCACTCTGGCTCACGTCTCCTTGGAACAAGTTAGTCAACAGTCGGGGTGTTCAAGCCAATGCCGCTGTGCCGCGGAAACTCCCGCCCCTAATTCCACTTCATATCCGCTTTTCTTTAAAGCAAGCTCCATTGCTGCGAACATCTTCAGCATATCTGCCGCATCTGTATACCCCATATGGCCGAGACGCAAGATCTGATTTTTCACCTTCCCAAGTCCGCCTCCTAAAGCGATATGGAATTCATCCCGCATCATCTTTCTGAAGTCATCAGCATTTTTCAATTTTACTGCGGTAAGCGTAGGACTGGCAGCTGAATCATCCACCAGCAATTCAAGCCCCAATGCCCGGACTCCCGCTCTGGTCATATCGCGAAGTGCCGCATGCCTTCTATATTCCGATTCAATCCCGCCGCTTTTTTCTATCATATTACATGCCTCAAGCAGTCCGCACACAAGTGATATATTCGGCGTATAAGGGGTTCCCGCACCGGATTCAAGGCCTTTTTTGTACAGTTTAAGGTCAAAATAAAAGGAAGGGCACTGATGATGATTCACTGTATTCCAGGCTTTTTCACTCAACGTAATCAATGCAAGTCCCGGAGGCAGCATTAACGCTTTCTGCCCTCCTGTTGCCACTATATCAATGCCCCATTCGTCCATATAAAGAGGAGTCCCGACTATCGAGCTCACCGCATCAACAAGAAATAGGGCGTCTGTTTCTTTTACAACGGCCGCAATGTCTTTAATATTGTTGATTGCAGAAGTGGATGTTTCACAATGTGTTGCAAAAACCGCTTTTGCCTCCGGATTTTCCTTCAATGCTTTTCTTACATCTTCAGGATCGATAATATTTCCCCATTCCGCATCTACCCTGACGGTTTTGCAGCCGATATGATTCGTAATCCCCTGCAAGTACTCCCCAAAATAACCGACTACGCAAAGGATGATCGTATCATTAGGGCCAACGGTATTAATAATGGCTGTTTCAAGAGCAGACGCTCCGCTTGAGGTAAGCGGGATGACCAGGTTTTCAGTCTGGAAGATCATTTTGGCTTTTTCAGTCGTTTCCTGAAGTATATCCTGGAAGGCTGGATTCCGGTAATCCATCATGGGATGATCGAAACTCCTCAGCATAGCACGCTGTATTTCTTTTGGTACCTGCACAGGACCAGGCAATCTTAAATCCAATTTTTCTTCAAACATCGCTTTCTCCCCTTTGCGCTTCTTATTTCATTTTTGCTTATAAATCTTAGATGCAAATATTGTGCCAATTTGAGATTACCCTTTGTACTAAGGCTTGAAGTATTTGGGGATTGTTTCAGTGTTTCGTTTTGAAACGATGTGGAACGGTTTAGTGAAACGGTTGGGGATGTGAGATGTTTATGTTTGTAAGATTTTGTGCGGGGGGTGGTTGAGTTAAGAGAGGGGTATTTTTGGTTTCTTGGATTTTGGGGAGCTGTTATGATGACCTTTTTCTGGGGTTGCTCTGGATTTTGGGCTTCATGAAGCGTTTATGACGACCTTTTTCTGGGGTTGCTCTGGATTTTGGGCTTCATGAAGCGTTTATGGCGACCTTTTTCTGGGGTTGCTCTGGATTTTGTGCTTCATGAAGCGTTTATGGCGACCATTTTCTGTGGTTGCTTTGGATTTTGGGCTTCAAGGAGCTTTTATGGCGACCTTTTTCTGTGGCTGCTTTGGATTTTGGTCTTCATGAAGCGTTTATGGCGACCTTTTTCTGGGGATGCTTTGGATTTTGGGCTTCAAGGAGCTGTTATGGCGACCTTTTTCTGGGGCTGCTCTGTATTTTGGTCTTAATGAAGCGTTTATGGCGACCTTTTTCTGTGGTTGCTCTGGATTTTGGGCTTCATGGAGCTTTTATGGCGACCTTTTTCTGTGGCTGCTATGGATTTTGGGCTTCAAGGAGCTGTTATGGCGACCTTTTTCTGTGGCTGCTTTGGATTTTGGGCTTCATGGAGCGTTTATGGCGACCTTTTTCTGCGGTTGCTCTGGATTTTGGGCTTCATGAAGCGTTTATGGCGACCTTTTTCTGTTGTTGCTATGGATTTTGGGCTTCATGGAGCCTTTATGGCGACCGTTTTCTGCGGCTGCTTTGGATTTTGGTCTTCATGTAGCGTTTATGGCGACCTTTTTCTGGGGCTGTTTTGGATTTTGGGCTTCATGAAGCGTTTATGGCGACTTTCTTCTGCTGTTGCTTTGGATTTTGGGCTTCATGGAGCTGTAATGGCGACCTTTTTCTGCGGCTGTTTTGGATTTTGGTCTTCATGAAGCGTTTATGGCGACCTTTTTCTGCGGCTGCTTTGGATTTTGGTCTTCATGAAACGTTTATGGCGACCTTTTTCTGTGGCTGCTCTGGGTTTTTGTCTTCATGGCGCTGTTATGATGACCATTTTCTACGGTTGCTTTGTATTTTGGTCTTCATGAAGCGTTTATGGCGACCATTTTTTGCTACTTGCTCTGATTCTGGTAAGCAATCCTTCTTATTAACTACCATTTCCTCTGCACTCTTCCGATTTTGGTCACTAATCCTTCTAATTAAAAATCTGATCTACCCAGATTTCCGTAGTGAAACTACCCGCTTAAGTACCTTTCTCCCCTGCTCTCACCTGGTTTTAGGCACTAATCCGACTGATAAAGACCAATAAACAACAAAAGACAGCCCCATTCTTTCGAACAGGCTGCCTTTTTTACATTTAATTATGAGATTGCTACGAAATTTGCTTTAATTCTTCAGTAAGGCGCATGAATTCTTTTTTGTTTCGGCTAGTGAGAGAATCATCAATTTTTTTGCGCAGTTTTTCTATTCGGTATTCCTTAAGAGCTTGATTCAGGACTTGTTCTGCTAACAATGACACGTTTTCCTCAGACTGTTGCGGCGAGTTAAGTAGACGTTTTTCCATTTGTAATCAACCCCTTGACCTTTTTTCTATTGTAACAGAAGTTTTCAGATTATTCAAATCATTATTTACTGGAAATTTTGTTAGCAGCTGCTAAGCTTGTTAATTATAATGTACCCGGGATTTGTACAATTTAAACAACATGCAAAAAAGCTGACCAATGAGGAGATCAGTCCTCATAAGCCAGCCCTCTTACTTTTTTGCAGTTTCAAGTATGCTCATAACATTTTGTACAGATTTAACAGATTGATCCAGTCCATTTTTCTCTTCGGCAGTCAGTGGAATTTCAATGACACTTTCTATCCCATTTCCACCGAGAATTGCAGGTACTCCCAAATAGATGTTACTGTATCCATACTCACCTTCCAAATAGGCGATTGAAGGCAGTATTCTTTTTTTATCTTTCAGTATCGCTTCTGCCATTTCAACCATTGAAGCTGCAGGAGCATAATAGGCGCTTCCCTGGCCAAGCAGATTGACTATTTCTCCTCCGCCTTTTCTGGTTCTTTCCACAATCGCTTCGATTCGGTCGGCAGGCAGAATTTTCTCCAGCGGAATGCCGCCAGCATACGAATACCTGACGAGCGGAACCATATCATCTCCATGACCGCCCAGGACAAAACCTGAAATATCTTCTATGGAAACACCCAGCTCTTGCGCCACAAATGTATTAAATCGGGCTGTGTCCAATACTCCCGATTGGCCGATTACCCGATTCTTCGGGAAACCAGTGGTATTATAGCAAACATAGGTCATAGCATCGACAGGATTGCTTAATACAATGATATAGCTATCCGGTGCGTATGTTTTTATATTTTGAGATACTTCGATCATAATCTTCTCATTTACAGCGACAAGATCGTCCCGGCTCATCCCCGGTTTTCTTGGCATTCCGGCCGTAATCAATACTAAATCTGCATCTTGAATGTCTTCATAGCTTGAAGTGCCGGTTATATTGCTATTAAAGCGCTGGACCGGTCCAGCTTCAAGCATATCAAGAGCCTTCCCTTTTGTCGGGTTTGCCTGTGAAGGGACGTCTACTAAGATGATGTCTCCCAATTCCTTTTGGGCGAGCATCAATGCCGCTGTCGCACCCGTAAAGCCTGACCCGATAACGGCAAGCTTTCTTCTTTTAAAAGTCATGGCTGTACCTCCATTTCATCCTGCCAGTGGAGTACTCTATTTATCTTCAGCACTGCCTTGTTCCTCAGCAGGCATCTGTTTATTTTTGCTTCCTCCCTTTTTTACAGGAGGAGGTTCTTGTTTCAGTTCCTTAGGTTTTCTGTCATCCAATAAAGCTTTCTTGATATCTTCATCCGGATGAGGAATAACATGCGCTGACACGAGTTCACCCACTCTGGCTGCTGCTTCCTTTCCTGCATCTACTGCAGCCTGAACAGCGCTGACATCCCCCTGAACCAAAACCGTTACTAAGGCGGCGTCCACTTTTTCCTGCTTCACCAAAGTAACATCGGCTGCTTTCAGCATGGCATCTGCTGCTTCAATGGACCCAATCAGCCCTCTTGTTTCAATCATGCCAAGTGCTCTCGCCATACTATTTCACCTCTTTCTTTTCAACATCAACAGAATCGATAATGCCAATTATCAATGCATCAATGGGCAGTCTTATATCCCCGGACATATTTGATGCCGAGCTTCCACGCGTAACGAGAACTTGATCACCGACACCTGCTCCAATGCGGTCAACCGCAACGAATGATTTTTCTGCTGCAGGTCCATGAGGCTCAACAACCAAAAATTTCAGACCTGTTAAATCATCCTCTTTTCTTGTGGCCCATACATTGCCGACTACCATTCCCATTTCCATGCGCTTTCAGCCCCTTTTGTATCCATTACAATGATGCTTTTTCCTAATTCCCGTGCTGTATCACGTGCTAAAGGAGTAATGATGGTCTGTTTATCTGCGAAAATTTCATTCTTCTTGCATTCTTGGACATCTCTTTGTGTAATCAGCTTCTTTATTTCTGGCTGTGCTGTATTAATTGGCTTAGGCGATGCAAGATCCTCCAGACTGCTGATTTCCACCCCGAACTTTAGGAGCTTTTCCTTATATTCCATTAAACTTGAAAAATACTCCCCATTGGTTTTCTTCTCTCCACTGAGGATTTTATAAAGATTTGGTTTGGGAATTAAGGTTACTGGAACATAATCAATAATACAGGCTGAGAGAAGCTCGGTTTCCGGTGTGTCGCAAATGCCCAGTGCCCCTTTGACCAACAGATCCTGTGAAGCATCAAGAAATACGGCCTTCATAACGGTATGAAGCTGTGCTTCTTCAGTAAAGTCATAAGGAAGTACATTCCAGTCTTTCTCTAAAGCTTGTAATATAGCAGGATCGATTCTATCCAGATCCCCGACTGCAAGAATATTATGTTTCATTGCTGTATTTGGGGCAGATTTGGCACCTGCTAAACTTTTTACTACTTCTTCAACTATTTGTTCTATTAGTTGCCGGTCTATCATAAGCTTTCCTCTTGCCTGACTAACCTGCCGGCTGTTTTTCCGGCTATCAGTCCTGCATTGGCTTCATCCGTATCAATATGCATTTCAAGTCTATACCGTGGTGAAATCCTGATTAACACCTTTTCAAAGGAAATGGGACGTTCTCCCTCAATCTCAACTTTGACGTATTCCCCATTTTTTACTCCGAAAACTTCAGCATCTTCCGGATTCATATGAATGTGTGCCTGCGCTATAATCAGACCCTCTTTTTTGTATAGACTGCCTTTAGGTCCAATCAAAGTTACTGGAGAAGAACCTTCAATATTCCCGGATTCGCGAAGCGGGGGCTTCAACCCCAGCTTGAACGAATCTGTACGGCTGACTTCTACCTGAGTCATATTACGGGCAGGTCCGAGAATGCGCACTTTTTCAAGGCTTCCTCTTGGTCCTGCAATGGTTATGGTTTCATTAGCAGCGAATTGGCCGGGCTGAGATAAATCCGCTTTTTTTGTAAGCTGATAGCCTGTACCAAATAGAATCTCCAAATCTTTTTGACTTATATGACAGTGCCGGGCTGAGACAGCCATTGGAATGGAATGGTCTTGGATTGAGGAATCTTTTAGCTTTGAAACGATTTCCTCTACAATCGATTGAAGGGCTTGCTCGTTCATGGTTTAAACTCCTAACCTAGTAATACTGTATTAAAGCTCAATATCGATTTTTGGAAGAATGCTCTCCAATTCGTTATGAGGACGAGGAATAACATGAACAGATTTCAATTCCCCAACACGCTGTGCTGCTGCAGCACCCGCATCTGTTGCCGCTTTAACAGCACCTACATCACCGCGCACAAGGACCGTTACAATTCCGCCCCCAACATGCACCTTTCCAACCAAATGAACGTTCGCTGCCTTAACCATCGCGTCAGCAGCTTCCACTGAAGCAACCAGCCCTTTTGTTTCAATCATTCCTAATGCAGTTAATTCTCTAGCCATTTTTATTTCCTCCTAATTAGATAGTTTGATATTTTTTCATTACTTGATTAACCATGTCGACAATCATCTTTGCATCTACTTCGCCATCCGGCGATACTTGCTGCAGCACTTGACTGACAATATGATCAACATCCCGGCTGCCGGCTTGTTCTTTTTCAGCTATCGAAGAAGTTGATGCCGGTTTTGGGATGGTGACTTCTTTCGTTCCGTAAGCCATTCTTTTAATGTTGATCAGGTGGCGTGCAGTCACATTATCAGAAGTAATGTTGCCGCCGAATGAACCGCATCCCAAAGTCAGGGATGGCATCAATCCTGTAGTTGCTCCAACAGCCCCAATCGAAGAGAGCGTATTGACCATCATTCTTGAAACAGGCATTTCCAGGGCAAATTCCTTTGCCACTTCATGATTATTTGTATGAAGAGAAAGACTGTGTCCCCTGCCTCCTAAGTTGAGGAGCTGCAGGCACATTTCTTTTGCCTCCTGGAAGCTTTCAGCTGTATAAAGAGCAAAAACCGGAGATAATTTTTCAATTGAAAATGGGATGTCTTTGCCTATTCCAGTTTCTTCAGCAATTAAAACTCTTGTGTCATCAGGGACTTGAATTCCAGCCATGCTTGCGATTTTAACAGCACTCTGGCCGACGATATCCGGATTCAGCTTTCCCGGCGAAGGTGAAATAACTTTTTCCAGTGCCGCCTTTTCCCGGTTGTTTAAGAGATAAGCTCCATTGTTTTTGAGTTCTCTCATGGTCATCTCTTTTATGTTGCGATCGACTACAATTGATTGTTCAGTAGCGCATATGGTTCCATTATCAAATGATTTACTGTCAATAATCATCCTAACGGACTGGGCGACCTTGGCGGTTTTTTCAATATAGCATGGCACATTACCGGGCCCTACTCCATAGGCAGGTTTGCCTGAGCTGTACGCCGCCCTGACCAATCCCCCGCCTCCTGTTGCCAAAATAAGATTGATGTCGCGATGCTTCATTAATTCGTTTGTTGCACTCATGGAAGGCTTAGAGATCCAGCCAATCAATCCTTCAGGTGCACCTGCCTGTACAGCTGCTTCATTCACAATTTTTAATGCTTCAATAGTACATTTCACTGCCCTTGGATGAGGGCTTACGACTATTGCATTTCTTGTTTTCAGCGCAATAAGCGCTTTAAATATGGCTGTAGAAGTAGGGTTAGTTGTTGGAATGATGCCTGCAATAACACCGTAAGGATAAGCAATTTCCGTTACTTTATTTACCTGGTCTACACGAATGATGCCTACTGTCTTTTCATCTTTGATAGACTCATAGACTGCCTTTGAGCCAACTTCATTTTTTATTTTTTTATGCTCGACTATGCCCATTCCGGTTTCCTCTACAGCCATACGGGCAAGGGAAAGTGACTTGGCATAGGCAGCATCTGCGGCTTGTTTGACGATCGCGTCAACCTGATCCTGCGTAAAGGACATATATTGCAGCTGCGCTTCCTTTGCACGCTTTACAGCATTCCGCATTTCCTGCATGGATTGAAGATCATGATCGAAATGCAAGCTTTTCACACTCCTTTCAGGATTTTTAAAGGTTTAGTACTTAATAGGATTCTGAGAAATTTCGATAATAGCATCCCGGAATGCATCAGCTGCAGCCTGGCAGGCTGATTGGGAGCCAGTCAAAAGCCCGCCGCCAAAATTCGTTTCAGAAGGCGGCCCGAAAAATTTCACCATTTCTACATCTGCTGCCTTTAAAGCAGCATCGAGCCCATAAACGGCTTCCAATGGCGGAGCAATCAGATATGCAAGGGGCTCTCCGATATTGATGCCTGCTTCTTTTGACAGATAGGACCCTGTTCTGGAAACAACATGTGCATAAATGGCATGTGTTGTTTCCTGATCAAGCGCTTCAAAATAGGCATCAGATTCGGCTGTCTGAAGGACAGCCTCCATACCGCTTTTAACTTCATCGGGGGATGGCCCTGCGATAATTCCAATCATTTCACCTGATAATGGCCCGGAAGCATGAGCAGCGCCCGCATAAAAGGACCTGGCGTAAACCACTTCGACATCTGCTCTTTTTGTGGCTTCATCGAGTGCAGTATAGCCTACGTCATCGACTGTAGAGGTGAAAATGGCCAGGCTTCGGTGATAAGGCTTAAGCTGAAACTGCTTTGCAAGCTCCTGGTCCACATTAGGTATCACCCGAACAGCCAGTATATCGGCGTGAATGCGTTCTAATCCCATTGATTCTGCCACCTACCCTTCCTTTTTCACGAGCGATACTCCACTTGCTTCATACTTTATAACCTTTTGGATGACGGTCCCGAGATAAGCTCCGGCCTCTGCAGGAGGAATACCGCCTTTATGTATATTGGAAATAACCATCCGATCAGCTTCGATCGTTCCTTTACGGGGTTCATAGCAAAGGTAGGCACTTAGTGATTCAGCACTGACCAGACCAGGACGTTCGCCAATCAATAACACAACTACTTTAGGCTTCAGCAGTTCTCCCACTTCATCCATTACAGCCACCCTGCCTTTTTCGATATAAAAAGGGGTCCCCATTTCGAGTCCTAAACTTTTCAAGGATTGCTGAAGGGATAGGTATACATCCTCAGCATTTTCTTCAATGGCACTTGAGCTCAGCCCGTCAGACAGAATGATTTGAACAACAGGTTCCTTTTGGCATTTAGCAAGAATGGTATTTTTGGCTTCTTCTGAAAGCTTCCTGCCATAATCGGGCCTGCGGATGTACACTTCTTTTTCATTCACCATCGTTGTGACTTTGAAAAGCCCAAGACGGTTTATCAGGTCGTCATTTACATCTCCATAGACGGCATCAACTGCAGCTGCATGGTCAAAACGGAATTTCAGCCATGTGTCTGTCTTTGGTCTCGTACCTGCTCTTCCCACCCCGATTCTTGCAGGTGTTTTGCTCTTAAGCGCCTCGAGCTCAACCGGATCTGCCGGATGATCAATACCTGTCATTTCTGAATAGCTTTTGGCCTCTTCATGATTGGTTTTATCTGATTGATTGTTTGCATGTTGATAGCTATTTATTTTAATTAACTCGTTTTTATCCTGTTTTCCTGTCTCTATAACCTCAACTGCCACCTTGGCTGTTTTCTTGACGGGACTTGATGTATGGTTCCAAAATTTTACTCCAACACTATCTTCCCGACCTTTGACATCAGAGGTTTGCTGCGATTGAAGTTTTTCCACTACAAGGCGTGTTACTTTTTCAATCAATTCAGGATTCATTCATTTCAACTCCTATCGTGAAAAAATGGTAGGGTCGCCTGCGATTTTGCTTAGCTTTCCATTTTCGAATATCCCCATTTTCTCAAGCCAATCTCTGAATATGGGAGATGGCTGCTTATTCATTGTCTGCCTAAGAGTGGCAACGTCGTGATAACTCATGGATTGGTAATTGAGCATGCAATCATCCCCCATTGGGGCAGCGATAATAAAATTCACTCCAGCTGCTGTCAGCAGCACACCAAGGTCCTCGATATCATTTTGATCAGCCTTGATATGGTTCGTGTAGCAAATATCAACACCCATTGGAATGCCATGCATTTTTCCCATGAAATGGTCTTCAAGCCCGGCTCTGATGACCTGTTTATTGTTGTACAAGTATTCTGGTCCGATGAAACCAACCACTGTATTTACGATAAAAGGATCATAATGCCGGGCAAATCCATAATTTCTTGATTCCAGTGTCATCTGATCTATTCCAAAATGTGCTTCTGCCGAAAGCTCTGAACCCTGGCCCGTTTCAAAATATAAACGCTGTGGCCCGGTGCCAGTGCCAAGAGTTTTTGCCATGTCATTTGCTTCCTCAAGAAGTGACGCTGTAATTCCAAATGACCTGTTGGCAGCCTCTGTTCCTGCTATGCTCTGGAAGATCATATCGGCAGGTGCTCCCTGTTCGATTGCCTTCATTTGAGCTGTCACGTGCGCAAGAACACAGTTTTGTGCCGGGATTTCCCAGTCCTTTATAAAAGAATGTGTGGCATGGAGCAATCTCTTTACACTCTCAACCGAATCATCCACAGGATTAATGCCAACTACTGCATCCCCTATGCCGTAGGATAATCCTTCTTTCAGGGATGCGATCATCCCATCCACATTATCAGTTGGATGGTTCGGCTGCAGCCGCGAAGCCAGGGTCCCTTTATATCCAATCGTAATATTGCATTTGGTCAGTATTTCGATTTTGTTTGCCGCGTGAACCAAATCTAAATTTGACATAATTTTAGCGGCGGCGGCGATCATCTCGCTGTTTAATCCCCTGCTGATTCTTTTTAGATCTTCTCCTGTCGTGTCATCGTCCAGGATATACTCACGGAGTTCAGCAACTGACCAATTTTTTATGCTTTGATAGACAGGTTCATTTATTCCGCTTTCTATAATTTTCGAAACCTCATCCTCTTCAGGTGAAAGCATAGGGTTTTCACGGATATCAGACAGTGTTAAATGACTTAGAACCAATTTGGCTGCGATTCTTTCCTGGACGGTTTCTGCTGCAATGCCCGCGAGGCGGTCCCCTGACTTTTCTTCATTTGCTTTAGCGAATAAATCTTTCAGATTAGTAAACTGATATACATTTCCCAAATGATTGGTTTTCAGCTTCATAAAAGATTCCTCCTTTCTTACTGATGGAAGGTCAAAGTTTTAATGACAACTGGGACTACATTGCTTTGCAGCAGATGGCCAATATCTATGTAATCGCCGTGCTCTGCCTTAATCTGATCGATGCATATGATACTTTGCTTTTCTTGCTGAGTTTTTAGTGTCTGTCCCAGAACTTTGGCGTGGTCGCTTTCTAAAACAACAACAAGCGGCTGTTCCGGTTTCGGCTTTGCCTGCAGAGATTTTAACAGGACTGCAGATAACTGCTGGATATCCCGAAAGCCTAAATAAGGCATATCCGTTAAATACAGTGCAAAATTTTGACCCTCCTGCTGTGGATCATAAATTTCCACTGATTTCTTTACTGCCTCTTGAATACGGCTTAGTCCTTTTTCCAGATTGTCATCAAACCCGATCTGATAGACTGGCAAATTTCGAATTGGCAATTCATGTGCTTCCGCATGGATGGTTGCCCCGCTGATTTCGGTGGTTTGAGTTCCTGCTCCAAGAACGGTTGCCCTGACCGTTTCATCCGGTTCCACCCATTTAAAGGCGGCCAGTTCACGGCAATTTCTTAAGGACTGTGCCAGCATTTTTCCAATATCGTCATACTGAGCAGGCGAGGATTCAGCACTCTCAAAGCGGTACAAACATTCACTGATTCCGCCTGAAAACATGATGTAATCTATCTCCTCTATCCAATTGGGGTCATGTCCCAAAAGAAGAGGGGAATCTTCCTTAAGAAGATCCTTCCTAAGCATTCGGCCAATTACTTCTGCCATGTGGTCTGTCAGCTTTCCGATGATGGGATGATTTCTGCTGTCCCCTATTTTTAAATCAGCCCCCCATTGCCGAAGGATTTCCTGGACAGGAGGTGAAATGCTTTTTATTTTGCCATCTGTAAATTCAATCAGTCTTCCGCCGATGTGGAGCGTGCATGTTCCGCAGAGCCTTCCTGAACGATAAACTGCAGTATTGGCAGTGCCTCCGCCAATGTCGATATTAGCGACAGTTTTGCCAGTCCTCCTGGATAATTCATAAGCACCTGAACCTTTTGCCGCAATGATTCCTTCTAAATCAGGACCGGCAGTTGCGACGAGAAAATCACCTGCATGATCAGATAAATAATGGACCATTTCTTCGGCATTTTGTTTAGTTGCCGTTTCTCCTGTTATAATGACAGCACCTGTTTTGATATCACCAGGCTCGATTCCCGCAGAGATATATTCCTCACTGACAAGTCTCTCAACACCTTCAATATCTATTGCTGATGCTGACAAGAGAGGAGTGCGGTAAATCGGGCTTCGGTAGAGCACTTCTTTTTCTATAATTTCAATTCTCGGCATGTGGGTTCCGCCAGCCATATTCATAAGTGAAAATCTGCTGATGACGAGTTTGGTCGTGCTCGTTCCGATGTCGATTCCAGCGCTGATTATATATTCTTTTTGTGCATCGTAACGCTTCAACATGATCCCCGCCTTACTGCATGAATTAAGGAAAATAAAAAAGGCACCCCATATGAGCAACCAATAATTGATTGTTCACATGAGGCGCCTTTGCCTGATCTATTATTTTGTATAATTAGAATATATTCTATTTTCTTCATTTTGTAAAGGGTTTCATTTGAAAATTACGACATCATCCGGCAAAGAATCTGCATAATCCTTCATTTCCTGAAAAGAATGGCATTTTACCAGGCCGCGTATTTCTTCTATTCCTTTTCCGGAAATAGAAGAGGAAATGACAATGGGTCCTTTTGGAACAGCATTTCTAAGCTGCCTGATTGCCGTATTTACATCCGCCTGGGCAGAATCGCTTTTTGTCACGACCCCTATTGGGAGCTTATTAAACCCGGTGCTGAAACCCGGCGGAAAAGTGGTTTTCCGTTTTGTACAATCCTGCACATATAAGACATGTGTCACTTCCAGTGCCGTAGCCATGATATTTTTATAGAAAAATGGATTTTCCGTGTATTCCCCCGGCGTATCCACAATCCAATCATAATAGTTCAGTGCCTGAGTTTTAACCGCCTCCGCTTTGCGGCCCAGAAGAGCATTTGTTAAAGTCGACTTTCCAGCCCCGATGGAACCGATCAGCATCGCTCTGTTCATATTGGACATTAAATACAGCTCCTTATGATTTAGTTATTTCCGAAGGAGTGTACCTCAGTGTTTCAGATAGAAAACGGTTGATTTCCTCCATGGCCATTTGCACAGCTGAAACGGTACCTACAATGACAAGGCTGCCTGTGAACCGGTCCAGGAAACCGATCTGCACGTCTGCAGCTTTTGTTGCGAGGTCTCCTGCAATGATAACCGTTTCACTTGGTGTCAGTGTTAAGATCCCTAACGCTCCTGCCTGCTGGATTCCCAGTTTTTCAAACATATCGGGATCAGGATTTGCGATTAAATGGCTGAGTGTTACTTGTTTTCCCGGTACAAATTCTTGAATAAATCGTTGTTTTTCTTCATTCATTGCTTTGGCCTCCCCAGGTGACTGCTGCTTATATTGCTTTTTTTACTTTATCTTCTTTCGGTAAATATTCATCTTTTCCGATAATGCCGGCTTCACGGTCCTTTTTCTCCAATTCCAGAGCCTTAGGCACTGAAAGCCAGTATGCTAAACCAATTCCAATGATCCCTGCAGAAATTTTACCGGCTATAATTGGAAGGATGAGTGTTGGCTGAAAATTTGCTGTAAACGATAAATGGTCACCAAGCAGGAAGGCCGCACAGACAGCAAAAGAAATATTAATGACTTTATCTTTAGGCGGCATGGTTCTGACCAATTTAAACATGGCCAGGATGTTGGCGATCGTGGCAACTATTCCCGCGCTGCCTTCCTTGCTTAATCCCACTTTTCGGCCAAGAGACTCGAGCGGGCCTCCGGCATACTTTTGAAGAAGATAAACCATTGGAAATGCCCCTGCCAGCATAATGCCAATATATCCTGCAGTCTCAAGTGCCCGGAACTGATCTTCTGCATCTGCCATGATTGGATGGAAGCCCCAGCTTCCAAAGACAGTTGTGAATAATCCGGTGAAAATTTCCACGATTGAAAAGACTAAAACCAGCTTAATGCCCGCATCCAAAATGCGTCCAAACCACATGAACCCGTTGATCATTAAATCCGGAAGGAAATATAACCCCAGTGCAATCAGTACAACAAAGATTAAGAGCGGACTTAAATTCAGCAATATTTGTCCCAAACCGAGTGCGAACTGATATTTAGCCTCTCCGGATGTGGAAATGAAATCCCTGAAACTTGAGCTTGAAACCGCAATAATCACACTTGAAATGAAAGCGCCAATTGGAATCGTCAGAACGCCTGACATTACACCAAGAGCCATATATTTATGGTCTCTCTTATCAAGCATAGCCAGGCCCATCGGGATGGAGAAAACAATCGTTGCTCCCGCCATAAAACCGACTATCATCGCCATTATCCAGCCTTCCTGTGTCTGCTTTAACACTTCAGCTAACTGGTAGCCACCCATATCGGTTGCCAATATGGCAGTGGCAGCTATGGCTGGATCTGCCCCGATGGCAGCAAAAAAAGGACCGCAGACCCTATCGATAAACCATGATAAAAACGGAATGGAAGCCATTATGCCGGCAGCCGGAACAAAAATATGGCCAACAGCATGAAGCCCCTCCATAAATTGCTTTCCTAATCCCTCATCACTGTTGCGGATGGCAGCAAAGGCACCTGCTACCGCACAAGCCATGATAATGTAAATCACAATCTTACCCACCATTTCCATCATAAATCCCTCCCTAAAAAGTTTTATATGTTAACGGAATCATGCAGCCTCTTTACAAGAAAAATAGGATAAGATAGCAGCTTGATAGTAAAAGATTAAGTAAAAAGACAAAAAGGTGCCGTACGTCAGCTTTTGTCTGACGCATGGCACCCTTGCCTGTCCTATCCACTTGTTAAAGATGTTATGCGTTATATTTTACAATGATACGCTTTGCCACATTTTCCAGTGTAACCTGTTTATTCATGCTGATCTTTCGCATTCTTCGAAAAGCATCTTCTTCAGGCAAGTTAAACTTTTGCATTAAAATGCCTTTTGCTTTTTCAACTATCTTTCTTTCATTTAATTTCTGGTTCATGGTTTCCACTTGTTCCCGAATGGCATTTGCGTTCTCTGCCTGCCTGAGCGCAATCTCTACCGCAGGAATCAGACTGGCTTCATTAACAGGCTTAACAAGATAGCCGAGTATATTAGCCTGTTTGGCTTTATCAATATATTCCCGCTGGCTGTATGCTGTAAGGATCAGGATTGGTGTATTGATTTTATTGGATATGATTTCACTTGCTTTTAACCCATTCAAATTTGGCATCTTAATATCCATAAGGATTAAATCAGGCTTTAATTTAAAGGCAAGCTCGACCGCTCTTTCACCATCACCAGCCTCAGCAACCACTTCATAGCCAGCATCCTTTAGCATCAGGCTTAAGTCCATGCGGACAATGGATTCATCCTCCACAACCATAATTCTTTTTTTCACAGCTATTCCACCTTCCTTTCAAAGGGAAATTGCACAGCAGCAATGGTCCCTGTTTCAGCCCGTTCGATAAAAAAATGACCGGATAGATCATGCTCGATCATCATTTTCACAATATCTAAGCCTAGAGAAGGTTTTGCCTCCGGGGAATACCCTTCACCATTATCAATGACCTCAACCTTAACTTCATCATTGGAATAATCGAAACAAACCTCGATTTTCCCTTCATGCATTTGTTTAAATGCGTGCTTTACACAATTTTGGATAAGCTCATTGATGACCAGAGACAGGGAGACAGCTTTTTCCGAGTCGATTAAAAGCCTTGGGCCCCTGTACTGTATATGTATTTTTTTCTGCTCATGCTTTGCTTCATACACCAGCATATTTCCAATTTTCTCTATTAAACTGTAAATATCCACTTCATCCACACCAGAGCTTGAGAGAATGATCTCATATACTGAAGCAATGCTTGAGATGCGGTTCAGACTTTCCACGAAATGCACCTTGCTCTCTTCCGGAACACCCCTTCTCATCTGAAGCCTTAAAAGGCTGGCAACAGTCTGCAGGTTATTTTTAACACGGTGATGGATTTCCCTTATGGCCACGGATTTAACAGCAATCTCTCTTTCCTTTTCCCTGAGCTCTGTCAGATCTTTAAGGATGATGAAGGTTCCATTCGACTTTCCTTCTACCTGGAGACTAATTTTTTTCACACGGAAAACCTTCTTCATCATTTTCAATTCTTTAACAAGAAGCTCTTCCGGATCGTTTAGTATCTGTTGTATACATGGTAAGCAATCAATAAGAGGAGTACCGGGCCTGATGCCTGCCTTCCCAATTTCGTGAATGAGATTCGTAGCCGATGGATTGTTATAAACTACCTTATTTTCATGATCAATAAAGAACAATGCTTCCTCAATCACCTCTGGAATAATCGGCCGATCCTCTGCCATCCCAATGAGTATCCCGCTTAACGTTTTTGTCGCTTCTGATAACGCTTCCAATTCCCGCTGACGCTGGAGCTTCTCACTGATGTCCTTTTCCATAATCAGTGCTCCTATGACCCGGTCCTGTGATCCCATAATCGGCACAACACTTTGTTCAACGGTCTTGCCTTCCTGTGTCAGTGCACGGTTGAGAAACATATTTTTCCCGGTCCTCAGGGTATACATAACGGCGGGTTCAAACGCTTCGTATGCGAACTTGCCTGCAACTGGCTTCTGATAAACAGATTTAGCTGTGCTTGGTGCAGCTTCAGCCAGCACAATCGCATGTTTTCCTTCTTTCGTAAGGCAGTCTACAAAAACATTTGCCTGGTTCAGGTCCGCGATCAATGAAAGATTGGCAGAGACCTCTTTAATCCTTTCAACATCCATTTTTGAAAGACTGGTATGGAGAGTGCATAACTCTTCTACTGAGAAGTTTGGCATGTGCTGAGATCTCCCAATCATTTATTAAAAGTGTCAGAATATATAAAAATATTAAAGGGAATGCAGAAGAATGTCAATATTGTTTTCAATAGTTCAATAGGAAGTTTGGCACATATATGGAATTCAACTGGATAATGGAAAAGGCAGCTGGAAAAAATGGATATCCTGCTGCCTTCCTGAATTAATGAAGCTTTGCTAATTTTACGCCGCTTGCCTTTTGTTTTAATATGGTCTCTATTAAATCAGCCAGATGCGCACCCGCCTCCACAGGAGGGACCCCTCCCTCATGAATATTGCTGATAACCGTGCGATCTGCTTCGACAGTATTTTCACCGGGCTTGTATATCAGGTAGGCACTAATGCTTTTTGCGGTTGCCAATCCTGGCCTTTCACCAATTAGTGAAATAACACAATCACAATTGACAATGGAAGCTACATCGTCCTGAATCCAAACTCTGCTCCGCTTTATAAAAACAGGATCACCAATGGTAATATTCTTCGATTGTAAGCCCTGTACAAGCGCAGGCAGCAGATCTCCTATATTTGCCTCAATGCCGGTTGAACTCAGGCCATCCGATACAATGATTTGTACCTGTCTATTCTTCGGAAGATTTTCGTCAGCCCATTTTCTGGAGGTTTCATTCAGTCGCCTTCCGCTGTCCAAATCCATTAAGTATTGATCCATCGTTTCAGCTTTTGATTGAAGCACTGGCAGCTTTAATTCCTTCAGCAAATCCTCGGGAACGTCTTTGAAAACAGCATCCTGCGCTGCCGCATGATCTATTCTGAAATCAAGGTAATTCCTTGTTTTCATTCGGGTTCCTGTCCTTCCAATCCCAATTCTTGCTGGAGTGATGGATTGAACCTTCTCGATCTCTTCTCGACTGACAGGCTGATCTACACCTATTTGTTTGACCATTTCATAAACAATATGTCGTCCTTTTGCATTCTCCGTTTTTATTTCAAGATTTTCTGGACTAGTTCCAATTTTTAATTGTCCTTCTGTCTTCAGCTCCTCTATTACCTGTTTGACTATTGCTTGAATATCCATAATATAGCCCCCCTTCTTTATTCAAAAATGGATAGATCTCCCGCTCGTTCGGTCAATTTTCCATTTTCCATGATGCCCATCTTTTCCAGCCAAATCTCAAATTCACGCAGCGGGCGGAGCCCAAGCATCTCTCTTAAACTTGCATCATCATGATAGCTGGTATCTTGATAACTTAACATGACATCATCGCCTCCAGGGACGCCCATATAAAAGTTTGCTCCGGCTAACGCAGTTAACATCCCGGCGATTTCCTGGTCATTTTGATCTGCTTGCATATGATTGGTATAAGTAGGTGCAATCCCCATTGGGAGTCCATGCATTTTCCCCATAAAAAGGTCTTCTAAATCTGCGCGGATCACTTGTTTCCCGTCGTAGATCGTCTCAGGCCCGATGAAGCCGGAAACATTATTAACCATAAACGGCTTCCAATGACGTGCATATCCATATGTACGTGCTTCGAGTGTCTGCATATCAATGCCAAGATGGGCATCCAGTGAGACTTCAGATCCCTGCCCAGTTTCGAAATAAAGCTGATTAGGCCCAGTGGATGTCCCTCGCTTAGCCATCAGGTAAAAGGCTTCATCCAGGATTTCTTTTGATACCCCAAAATCATCATTTGCTGTCTGTGTACCTGCCAGGCTTTGAAACATTAGTGCAATAGGAGCGCCTTTTTTGAGAGCTTGCATCTGTGTTGTAATGTGGGCAAGCACGCAGTTTTGTGTTGGTATTTCCCATTTTTGTATAAAATCATGAGTCATGTGAAGAATTCTCGAGACAGATTCAACAGAATCGTTGTTAGGGTTCACCCCAATAACAGCATCACCAGATCCATAGGAAAGGCCCTCTTTCATTGATGCAAGTATTCCATCGGGATTGTCAATGGGATGATTGGGCTGGCACCTGAATGCAAGGCGTCCAGCCTCGCCTATCGTTGTATTGCAATGAGCTGTCGGCCGGATTTTCTGTGAAGCCATCACCAAATCCATGCTCGACATCAGCTTTGCTGCAGCTGAAATCATTTCGCTCGTCAGCCCTTTGCTGATTCTGAACAAATTCGAGGTGCTTGTTTGCTGGGACAAAATATATTCCCTTAATTCACCAACAGACCAGTTTGATATTTCTTTGTAAATAAATAGATTGAGATCGTCATAGATTACGCGGGTAACTTCATCCGTATCATATGCAATAACCGGATTCTCATAAATTTCCTTTAGCGACAGTTCACTCAACACCACTTTAGCAGCCATTCGTTCAAGTGAAGATTCTGCAGCAATACCCGCCATTTTATCCCCTGATTTTTCCTCACTGGCTTTTGCTAAAACATCCGCAATAGAACGGAATTGATAGGTTCCATTTTTAATAGTGATCGTATACATAAATAGCCTCCCTTTTAAGTCTATGGAGCCGGCCAGCAGCAAATTTCGTTCCTGGTAAGCGATTACATCCCGCTCCATGCAAAATGGCGCCTTAACAGTATAAGCCATAAACCAGCTTATCCATTAAGGCGCCTTCACCTATTATTTTCACTTGTCCATAATTATATCAATAAATTGACTGAAAAGATAGACTTTTCAAACTGAAAATAAATGTCTTATGAAAACAGCCCCTCTACCACACGCCCCTTCCGCCCTTTTGTGGTCTTTGCCTGTGAAAGTGAATTCAGGATCGCTTCCTCTGCCGCCTCGGCTGCACCTTGAAAAAGCTGATTCATAATTGGATGATCATCTCTGATAAAATGGGCAGTTTCCACGATTTTGCTGCTTTCATGAAGGATTTTGTTAGCGGTGGAGAATGCTATTACAATGTCACCGCTGCCGTTGCTGAAATGGCTCCCTGTCCTTCCGAGGCCTATGCCGCATCTCTTCGCGAGCCTTTTCAGCTGCCTGTCACTTACTGGCGCATTTGTAGCGAGGATGATCATGATCGAACCATCAGGTGTGTCCTTTGTGTCCGAAGGAATATCTGACAGTCCATATTTATTGAAAGGAAATTCGTCTTGATTGCCAAAATTAGAGACAACTAAACATCCGATATGATATTCGGTTGTGCTTTGGTCCTCCGTGATTACCCGTGAAGAAGCACCAACACCGCCTTTATAACCAAAACACACCATGCCTCTGCCAGCTCCAACTGCACCTTCTTCCACTATATCCGGCTTAGCATTTTGGATGGCTGCTATGGCATGTTCCGGTTTTACAGGGAGTGTGCGAATGGAATTCAAATACCCGTCATTGCATTCTCCTGTCACGATATTTACGGTTCCAGTTGTGTCGCCAATTTCAGGAGTGATATTGAGCAAGTATTCCAGAGTCCCCTGTGTAACTGCCGGCACTCCAAATGTATTAGTCAGCATAATCGGCGATTCAATCACACCCAGTTCTTCCATCTGCACCAGACCTGTCGTTTTTCCAAAGCCATTTATGACATAGCAGGCTGCCGGGACCTTTTCACGAAATAGATTACCTCCATGCGGCAAAACAGCGGTTACGCCAGTACAGACATATTGGTCATCCAGCGGATAGTCCAACGTGACTTGCCCGACCATAACTCCATCAATATCTGTAATACAATTCTTTTTTCCAGGTCTCAGTGTTCCAATTGTGATTCCTCTTTCTCTAATCTTCATGTGGCTGCTCCTTTAAAATAGAATTTCCATTTGTTATCCTTTATAATAATAAAATATTTAGATTGCCTAATCATTTTACAGCACTGTTGGGAGGTATATTATGGCTGATGCTTTAACAGGAAAAGCAAAAACACAGACTGCAGTTTCTGAAAAGATTTGGTCCAGGGATTTTGTCCTGATCTTGATGTCCAACTTTTTTATTTTTCTCGGATTTCAAATGACCTTGCCCACGATTCCTCTTTTTGTGGAAGAGTTGGGCGGAAATGACCAGCTGATCGGGATAGTAGTTGGGATCTTTACATTTTCTGCTCTGTTATTGCGCCCCTATGCAGGTCATACACTGGAGACGAGGGGCAGGCGGTTTGTCTATTTAACAGGCCTTGCTATTTTCGTGCTCTCAGTTGGTTCATTCGGTTTTATTAATAGTTTAATCTTTTTATTTGTGTTAAGGATTATCCAGGGTTTTGGCTGGGGCTTCTCAACTACAGCCTCGGGAACCATTGCCACTGATTTAATCCCTGCTAAGCGTCGCGGTGAAGGAATGGGATACTTTGGGCTTTCCGGGAACATTGCCCTGGCATTCGGCCCTACCCTCGGACTTGCGCTCGCCGGAGTTATCTCGTTCAAACTTTTATTTTTAATTTGTGCCCTGCTGGGTTTAGCCGCACTGGTACTTTCTTCGAGGATCAACTACAAGCAGGCTGAAAAACAAGCGGTTCCCTTAAAGCGGTGGGATATCTATGAAAAAAGTGCTTTAAGACCTTCTTTTCTTTTGTTTTTCATCACCGTAACCTTCGGTGGCATCGCATCATTTCTACCTATATATTCTGCCCAAAAAGGGATAGGCGGCATCCACTGGTACTTCCTGCTGTTTGCCATAGCTCTAATGATTTCCCGGACTTTTGCAGGCAGGTTATATGATCAAAGAGGCCATCAGGCTGTCTTTTTACCAGGAGCAGTGCTGATTTTGGCTGCGATGTTCCTGCTGGCGTGGCTTCCAAGCAGCATGATTATGTACATAGCTGCCATATTCTATGGACTCGGATTCGGATCCGTTCAGCCCGCCCTTCAGGCCTGGTCTGTAAGAGAAGCGCCTGTCAATCGTCGCGGGATGGCCAACGCCACGTTCTTCTCCTTCTTTGACCTGGGGGTTGGAATTGGGGCCATCGTGTTCGGGCAAATCGCTCATTTATTTGGGTATAGCACGATTTATTTGACTGCGGCCGGATCCGTTGTGATTTCCATTCTTCTGTATATCTGGATTGTGATGACAAAACGCGGTTAATCAGAAAGACGATTTTCCAGGGAGATGTGGAAAATCGTCTTTTTTGAATTGAGTTTTTCAGCAGGTGCAATTGGTTTGACTTTGTTTCCGGGATTTTTTCGGTATATGCCCGAAGTTAGTCAGGGTTCTGACTCTGTTCTGCGGTTTCTTGCACTTTGTGTCTGAAGTTGGCCCGGGTTCTGACTCTGATCTGCGGTTTCCTGCTTTTTGTGTCTGAAGTTGGCCCGGGTTCTGACTCTGATCTGCGGTTTCCTGCTCTTTGTGTCTGAAGTGGATCCAAGTTCCGACTCTAAACCGCGGTTTCCTGCTCTTTGTGTCCGAAGTGGATCCAAGTTCCGACTCTAAACCGCGGTTTCCTGCTCTTTGTGTCCGAAGTTGACCTAAGTTCCGACTCTAAACCGCAGTTTCCTGCTCTTTGTGTCCGAAGTGGACCTAAGTTCCGACTCTAAACCGCAGTTTCCTGCTTTTTGTGTCCGAAGTGGATCCAAGTTCCGACTCTAAACCGCGGTTTCCTGCTCTTTGTGTCCGAAGTTGACCTAAGTTCCGACTCTAAACCGCAGTTTCCTGCTTTTTGTGTCCGAAGTGGATCCAAGTTCCGACACAAAACCGCAGTTTCCTGCTTTTTGTGTCCGAAGTGGATCCAAGTTCCGACTCTAAACCGCGGTTTCCTGCTCTTTGTGTCCGAAGTTGACCTAAGTTCCGACTCTAAACCGCGGTTTCCTGCTCTTTGTGTCCGAAGTGGATCCGAGTTCCGACTCTAAACCGCAGTTTCCTGCTTTCTATGTCCGAAGTTAATCCATATGGCCCTATCCCAACTCCCCGTCCTATAAAGCTTGCACCATCCCTCCATCCACTAAAATCGAGCTGCCAGTCACGTAGCTGCTGGCATCGGAAGCAAGGAAGGTGACAACATTCGCAAATTCTTCCGGAGTACCGTATCGGCGAAGCGGAATTTTGCTTTTGGCTCTTTCTGACACTTCCTCCTTCGAGATTTTTTCCCTGTCTGCCGTATGCTGATCCAGGTAATCAACCCGGTCAGTCGCGATTCTTCCCGGTGCGACCGTGTTGATTAAAATATTGTAATCTGCCAATTCCGCTGATAGTGTTTTGGTCATCCCGACAATTCCCAGCCGGAAGGTATTGGACAGGAGCAGTCCCGGGATCGGCTGTTTTATGCTTGAAGATGCTATATTGATGATCCTGCCGCCGTTTTTCTTTAATTCGGGAAGGGCTTCACGGATCAGCCTGACATGGCTTAATAGATTCAGCTGAAACGCTTTTTCCCAATCTACATCTGTTAACGTTTCAAATGTACCCCCTGGAGGCCCTCCGGCATTATTGATTAATATATCAATTCCTCCCAGAGTTTCGGCCGTGTGCTGTATCAGTTTTTTTATATCCTCAGAATCCGTAACATCTGCACGGCAATACTCAACATCAGCATTAAATTGTTCTCGGAATTCCTGTTGAACGCTCTTCAGTTTTGCTTCGTCCCTGCTTGTAATCATGACCTTGGCGCCTTCTTTTGCCAGCTGTGCAGCTACTGCTTTTCCTAGGCCCTGGCTTGAAGCCACGACAAGCGCTTTTTTATTTTTCAGGTTTAAATCCATTAACAATTCCTCCTATTGTTTTACGCAAAGGGCCATCCATTCATCCACTCTAAAGGATTGGACCTTGCCTTCTTGTAGTTCAATTTGAAAATATTCCGCAGCAGCCTGATCAGCCTTCAGAATAAATTCTTCAACTGCCCTGATCTGTTTATCACTTTCAGCTGTCCGTCTCACCCAGGAGGGAAACTCGAAGGTTTTCTTCCTGTTCTTTGTTACGGCTTCATTCATTCCGGATTCCGTAAACAGCCTTCTCCACTCTGACACAGACAGGCACCGGCAATGACTATCGTCCCGCAGTTTCTCTACTGTGTTCATATAATCTGCCAGCTCTTTTTCTTCGGGTGATACATTGTCAACTAACAGAAAGCGTCCTCCCGGTTTTAAAACTCTGCCTGCTTCGGCAATGAATTTTTGCGGATGGGGAAAATGATGGGGCGCAATCCGGCAGGTGACAGCATCAAAGGATTCATCCAGAAAGGGCAGGTCTTCCGCATCGGCAACGATAAACGTAATATTTTTATAGTTTTTCAGATGGCGAGCAGTATTCTCAAGCATTTCTTTTGTCAAATCCGCTGCGAAGACCTGGGAAACATAGGGTGTCAGACTTTTAGCGACATGTCCGCCGCCGGTGGCAATATCCAGTACCACCCAGTCCTTTTGCGGATTCAGGGTTTGCACAAGCTGGTCTAATTCAGTGGTATCTCCATGAATTTTGCTTGTTACATATTTTTCTGCATTTTTGCCGAATGTATTTTGCACCTTTTTCTTTATCTCTTCTTTTTCCAATTGAAATCACCACCAATATTATTAATGTTCGATACATATCCCTTTAATCCTGTCAGTTTAATAGAAAAAAAGCCTGCCACTTGATGATGGCAGGCTTCCCTATTATCTTGAAGGCACAAGAATCAACTTTCCTATTGTTTGCCTCGACTGCATTCGTTCATGAACCTTGGCAGCGTCCTCAAGAGGATGAACCTCACCAATGGTCAGCTTCAGCTTCCCTTGGGCTGTGTAAGATAATAATTCCTTCAAGCTCGGCTGCAGCAGCTCAGGCTTTCTCATAATTTGAGGCAGGAAGAATCCGATGACTGATTGGTTCCGCCCCATTAAGGAAGAAGGGTAAAATCGGCTCTGCTCTCCGCTTGCAACCCCATAGATAACTAGGCGGCCAAAGGTGGCAAGGCATTTCAGGGTTTTATTAAAAATTTCACCGCCTGCCATTTCGAGCGCCACATTTACTCCTTTTCCGCCTGTAGCATCTAGCACTTCCTTTTCCCAGCCTTCATTTGTGTAGTTGACAAGGACATCTGCCCCCATTTCTTTTGCAAGCTGGAGTTTTTCATCTGTGCTCGCTGTAGCAATAACTGTTCCGGAGCCGAATAATTTGGCGAGCTGAACGGCAAGTGTTCCTACTCCTCCTGCGGCTGCATGGACAAGAACGCTTTCTCCTGCTTCAATCCGGCCCATCGTTTTTAAAATATGATAGGCGCTCAGTCCTTGAAGGGGGAGTGCCGCAGCAAGCTGGAAATCAAGTCCTTCCGGCAGGGGAATCAGACCTCTTTCATCAGCCGTAACATACTCCGAATAGCCGCCTGATTCTATTAAGGTCACCACTCTGGTGCCAACCGGGATACTCGCTTCTTCCCCTGCTGCCGCAACAACACCCGCCACCTCTGCACCAGGAATGAACGGCAGGGGTGTCGGCACCACATATTGCCCTTCTCTTCTTGCGGTATCGGCATAGTTCACACCGATGGCATGCACCTCGATTAATACTTCCCGCCCAGTCGGCTGCGGACGATCCAGTTCGATCAAGTCAAGGACTTCAGGTCCCCCATATTCTTTGAATTGAATGGCTTTCATTTTCAAACACTCCTTTTTCTAGCAGCAATATTCGCCTTTTTTATTAATGAGATCTGCGATTCTCCGGTTCCTCGCACTTTCTTTCCCAAAGCTGCTGAACCTGCTGCATTCCCGGATCACTAATTCGGTCAGCACTTCCCTCTTCTCATCTGCAGCCAATTCTGTCACCAGCTTTCGGGATAGCCTTTCAGCTTCCCAAATGGCTCCTTCGAGAAAAGTCCTTGTCAGCCCAATTTTCAATTCTTCCTTTTCTTCTCCATTTTTCAGAATGCCTTTGTATGTCCGATATACAGCAGATTCAGCTGCATACAGGCTAATGGCGAGATCAGCAAGCTTCATTAAGGCTTCCTGTTCATGAACAAGGGTGCTGCCAAATTCTTCATAAGCAAGTCCGGCATTCAGAAGGAATAGGTTTCTGATTGTATCAACCGCTGCTCTCTCTTTCTCGAAAATCGCCGGGCCGATTGGTTCCTGATTGCTGAGCTGAACAATCGCTTCCTCCACTCGCGCGGCTAAATTGAGTTCACCCTTCAGCGCTTTTCGGAAAAGATGTGTAGGAATGAGCAGTCTATTAATCTCATTGGTTCCCTCAAAAATACGGTTAATGCGGGAATCGCGATACATTTGTTCCACACCGTATTCCTTGATATATCCCGCTCCGCCATGAAGCTGCAAGGCTTCATCTGCCGTATAATCCAGCGTCTCAGAGCCAAACACCTTACAAATCGCACATTCAGTGGCATATTCACTCATTCTTTTTCCAATAAGCTTTAAATCAGATGAGTCGTATAAGTCTCCCAGTGATTCTTCCAGCAGGCTGGCAGTCCGGTACTGCAAGGATTCAGCCGCATAAATTCTGGCTGCCATCTTCGCTGTTTTTTCCTTTGTTGCAGGGAAATCTGCGATTGATTTTCCAAATTGCTTTCTTTCCCCTGTAAACTGGACGGCTTTCTTCAATCCGGATTTTGCTGCACCCATGCACGCTGACCCTAAATTGAAGCGGCCCAAATTTAAGACATTCAATGCAATGATATGGCCTTTACCCACTTCCCCAAGCAAATTCTCCGCAGGTACAGGACAATCTTCAAAAATGACCGATCGCGTTGAAGACCCTTTGATTCCCATCTTATTTTCTTCCGGGCCAAGGGATAGACCTGGTGTGTCCCGTTCGACGATAAAGGCTGTAAAATGCTGGCCGTCCACCTTCGCATAAACAATGAATGTATCAGAAAATACCGCGTTCGTAATATAAACTTTGGTGCCATTCAAAATATAATGGGTTCCTTCTTCATTTAAAACAGCCGCAGTCTGAGAGGATAGGGCATCAGATCCTGCGTTCGGTTCTGTCAGGCAGTATGCGCCAATGTATTCCCCTGCTGCAAGTTTTGGCAAATATTTATCTTTTTGCTCAGGCGTTCCAAAGTAAGTGACCGGCAGGGTTGCTATGCAGGTATGGTTCGAATGGGCTACTCCATATCCTCCTGATGAGACAATATTTTCACCAACAATTCCCTTGCTGATTTTATCGAGGCCCAGACCGCCATATTTCTCGGGAATGCTATGAGCAAGCAGGCCAAGATTGCCTGCTTTCTTCAGTAAATCTGTAACCAGTTCAAAATTCTGGCTTTCAATCTCGTCCTTTACAGGGTGAACCATTTTTTCCGTAAATTGTTTAGCCGTTCTTCCGATTAAGATATGCTCGTCTGTGAAGTCCTCCGGGGTGAAAAGTCTGTCAGGATTCAGCTTTGTGAACAAAAAGCCTGCACCAGTATTGGCTGTATTTACTTTTTCCATTTTCGGATTCACTCTCTTTCTTAAATTTTCTCATCTGCAGCCTGGACAGCATGCTGCAGGAGGACATTCACAAATTGATTGAACTGTGAAAAGCGCGGATCAGATGTCTGTCCTTTTCGAAAGCGGTAATAAATTTGCTGGCAAATGACAGCAAGCTTGAAGTAAGCAAATGTTAAATAAAAATTCATGCTGCAAAGATCACGTCCGGTCTTATTAGCATAGGCCTCCATAAATTCTCTGCGGGAGTAAAATCCCTTTAAAATAGTTACCGGCGGTTTTCCTAAACCAAACTTGAGCATTTCGGGATCGTCTTCCTGAATCCAATAGCTCATCGCAGCGCCAAGGTCAGCCAGCGGATCGCCCACTGTAGCCATCTCCCAATCGAACAGGCCCGTCATTTCTGTTAAATCCTTATTAAACATCGCATTGTTCAATTTGTAATCATAATGGATGACGGCTGGCTCAGGGCTTACCGGGATATAGCGAATCAGCCAGTTTTTCAGCTGATCCGCATCATTAATAAGATCCGTCCTTGCACGCTCGAAACGGTCAATCCAGCCGTTCACCTGTCTTTCCATAAATCCATTGGGATTGCTGATAGCTGCTAAACCGGTCTTTTTATAGTCAATAGAATGAAGTTCAGCCAGCTTATCTGTCATAAGCTGAGAGAGTCTCCTGCAAACATCCTCATCAGGTTCCATATCTTCAGGGAAGGAGGTATCAATAACAACCCCATGCCGCTTTTCCATTATGAAAAATGGCGCCCCGATGATTTCTCTTCTATTTGTGAATAGTAGAGGCTTTGGAGCTTCCCTGAAAAAGGGATGAATCTCTGAAATCACTTTGAACTCCCTCTCCATGTCATGAGCTTTCGGTGCGACCGGACCAAGCGGCGGCCTGCGGAGCACAGCCTCCCAATCTCCTATTCTCAACTGATACGTCAAATTGGAGTGACCGGCATGGAACTGCAGGATCTCGAGCGGCTCATCTGGAAGATTCCCGATTTCGCTCCGCAGGAATTTATCCAATTCTGCTGTGTTCAATTGTTCTCCTTTTCTGACGGGAATGGTATCCTTGAACATTTGCTTCGGCATGTGGCCCTCCTTTTTTATGGGAAAATTCCGATTTTTTATGTTTCTATTAGGTTTTGCTTTAGACTTTCACGAAGAAGATCAGGTATTACAGCACTTTCCTGTTCCACGAAATCAAAATAGACAATAATGGCGTTCCCTTTGGCAAGGAGATTTCCCGTCTGGGTGCAGACAATTTCATGATCGAGCTGAAAGCTTTTGCTGCCAATCCTTGATACCCAGGTTTTCACCGTAAGGATTTGGTTAAAATATCCCTGGCTTAAAAAGTCGCACTTTGTGGAGGCCAGGATAAAGCTCCAGTTTTTCACATCCATGCTGTAGCCGAGTGTGTTGAAATATTTCACCCTTGCTTCTTCGAGATAGATAAAATAACTGGTATTATTGATATGGCCAAGTGCATCCGTCTCGCAAAACCTGACTGTTACCTGCATTTCATGCATGATGTCACCCCTTATCTCCTCACCTTATTGGAAGGATATTCGTACCATCCCTTGCCTGTTTTTCTTCCTAATTCTCCCTTTTTTACTTTTTCGGCCACACAGTCGAATGGCTTATCACCAGGATCTCCTGTCTCGCGATAGCGCTGATCCATTACATAATAGGCTACATCCAGTCCGGATAAATCCATGAGCTCAAATGGGCCGATCGGGTGGTTCAAGGCTTTCCGGCAAATGATATCGATATCTTTATAGTCTGCGATGCCCTGTTCATACAGAGCCACTGCCTCTTTTTGTAGCGCACCAAGTATGCGGTTTGCGACAAAGCCGGAAATTTCTTTTTTGAGCAGGACGGCAGTTCTATTAATCTTTTCACAGACTTCCATCGCCATTTGTGCCGTTTCCTCTGACGTCTGTTCACTCATCACGACTTCCACACAATCCATCACCAGAGGCGGGAAGAAGAAATGCATATTCACGACCTTATCAGGCCGCTCCGTCTCACCAGCTATTAAACTATTGACGATGGTTGAACTATTGGTTGCAAAAATGGCATGTGGAGGAGCATGCTGCTCTAATTTCCTGAAAACCTCTTTCTTTATATCAAGCTTTTCCGTTACGGCTTCAATGATCAAATCGGCTTTGGCTGCACTTTCCTTAAGGCTCCTGGAAAAGCGCAGCCTATTAAAAGCAGCGGCTTTCGCATCTTCCGCAAGTTTTCCCTTTATAACCCATTTAGACATAATCGTCTGGAGCTTTGCTTCTGCATCGTGCAATGCGCCTTCGCTTAAATCCTGAATAATAGTTTCATAGCCTCCCAGTGCACAGAGCATCCCGATCTGGTGGCCCATCTGCCCTGCACCGATAACGGTAATTTGCTTAATATCATTTGCATTCATGTTATCTCCTCCTTATACTGACCAGTTGGTATGATAAAGGTAAGAAGAGGCCTCTTGACCTTCTCTCTGGATATCTAAATTTCTATCCCCTTTAAAATCATTTCCGTAAAGATCTCGGCCACTTCCTTATCAGATATGCTACCCTCCGGATTGAACCATTGGTAGCTCCAATTGGTGATGCCTAAGATCCCAAAGGCGATAATCGGAGAGTTGAGGTTTGCACGAAACTCTCCGTTTTGCTTGCCTTCTTCTATTAATTTTTCAATGTTCAGTCTGAATTGGTCTCTTTTTGGGATGATTTCCGATAGGCTTTCTTGACTAAGGTTGCGCATCTCCCGAAAGAAGACTTTTGCGCTGGCGCCCTGGGTTTTAATATTGCCCAGCAGCATTTGAACAATCGCCAGGAGTTTGTCTTTGCTGGATTTTGACTCATCACTGAGGATTTTGTGCTGATTGGCGAGCATGTCATCTATATAGCGAATATGGATGTCCATGAGAAGTTCTTCTTTACTGGAAAAATAGTAATAAAAGGTTCCTTTCGTCACACCGAGGCTGTCGACAATATCCTGAATCGATGTCTCGCTGAATCCCTTCTGATCAAATAGCTGGATGCTTTTTTCTGTAATTTTTTCTTTCAATGTCAGTCCCCGCTTCTCTGTTAGAAAATATCGACAGCATTATACCATATAACTATTGATTCAGGACTTCATCCCGCAATGCTCTCCGCAGGATTTTTCCTACATTGGTCTTTGGAAGCTCAGAACGGAATTCCACTGCTGACGGGATTTTATAGGCTGCCAGGTTCTGACTGCAGTAGGAAATGATTTCATCTGCCGAAGCTGTTTGGCCGGCTTTCAGCACGACAAAAGCTTTTACCGTTTCACCCCGGTAGGCATCCGGGACGCCAATAACTATAGCCTCCTGGACAGCCGAATGCTCATAGAGCACTTCCTCAATATCACGCGGATAAATATTATAGCCTCCTGCAATGATCAGATCCTTTTTGCGGTCGACGATATATAAAAAACCGTCTTCATCCATTTTGGCAATATCACCGGTGTAGAGCCATCCTTCCCGTAAGGTGACGGCTGTCTCTTCAGGCATATTCCAATACCCTTTCATAATTTGCGGACCCTTGATGATAACCTCACCCAGTTCTCCATTCGGAACCTCTTCAGTTCCTGTGGCCAGATCGACTACTTTATAATCGGTTGAAGGAAAGCCGATTCCGACGCTCCCAGGCTTTCTTTCTGAAAAAGGCGGATTGCAGTGTGTAACTGGTGAAGCCTCCGATAAACCATAGCCTTCGAGAATTTTGGCACCCGTCTTTTTTTCAAAATCGCGCAGAAGTTCAACAGGCATGGGCGCGCTGCCGCTATTGCAGGTTTCAATGCTGTCAATGCCAAATTCCTCTGCACGGGGATGATTCGTTATGGCCACATACATGGTCGGGACACCCGGAAAGACAGAAGGCTGCTCATTTTTGATGGTATCCAGCACTTCCTCCAAATCAAAGCGGGGCAAAAGTATCGATTCATTCGCTGTATATATCGCAAAGTTCATGCAGGCTGTCATGCCGAATACGTGGAACAGCGGAATGACGGTTAAAAACTTCTCACCGCCTATTTCCGTCCTTTCTTTAAAAAATTCATAAGATTGGATTACATTAGCAAGAATATTGAAATGTGTCAGCATGGCTCCTTTCGATCGGCCGGTTGTGCCGCCGGTGTATTGAAGGACTGCAATATCCTGCTGGGGCTCAATGCTGACTGGAGTGAATTGTCCATTGCCTTCCTGTAAGAAGTCTTCGAATGATTTGTCCTGTGAAAAATCGGCTTCTGTCGGCTGCAGACTGACTACAACGATTTTTCTGATCGTTGTTCTGCCTTGAACCGTCTTAACTCGCGGATATAGGGCATCAAACACGACAAGGGTTTCGGCACCTGAGTCATTCATAATATGCTCAAGCTCCCGTTCAACGAGCATCGGGTTCACTTGAGTAACAATCGCCCCTGCCGCAAGGATTCCATAATATGCAATCACATATTGAGGACAATTGGGCAGCATAATGGCCACACGGTCGCCTTTTTGAACACCATTTTTCTGCAGGGATGCAGCAAATCCATATACGGCTTTATGCAGTTCTGCGTAATTCATCTTTTGGCCATAAAAAGATAGAGCATTATTTTGCGGATACATCGCTGTCACTTCCTGAAGCATTTCAGGCATCGATTTAACCGGAATGGTTACTTCGGCTGCAATTAAATCAGGATATCGGGAATGCCGGGTTTTCTTCTCGCTCATCATAATCCCCTCCAAAATTTGCTCATTTTACATGGCATGTGTTCCGCCATCCACAATTAATACATCTCCCGTTACATAGTTGGAAGCATTGGAAGCCAGGAACAATGCAGCCCCTTTCAGATCATCCTCAGAACCGAAGCGTCTGAGCGGTGTTGACGCAAGGATCGGGTCCCTACCCTGCTCCATAATCGCCGATGACATTTTAGTAGGAAAAAAGCCAGGCGCAATGGCGTTCACATTGATGCCATATCTCCCCCATTTGACAGCCAGGTCCTTTGTCATCGTGATGACAGCCCCTTTGCTGGTGTTATAGCCGATTGTATCCATCACACGGGGGTCAGTGCCTCCAAGTCCGGCAACAGAAGCAATATTGATGATTTTTCCTGAGCCTTGCCCGATCATGACTTTGCCGGCAGCCTGGCTCATTAGAAATGTTCCTGTCACGTTTACATTGACGACCTTTTGCCAGGCTTCAAGCGGCATCTCCTCGGCGGGAGCTCCCCATGTGGCCCCGCTGTTGTTAACCAAAATATCAATACTTCCGAATTCCCTAACTGTTACTTCGACCGCTTTCAGGACATCTTCCTGTTTGCTGATATCACAAGGAAGAGCTAATGTTTTCACACCAAGGGCTGCAAGGCGGTCAGCCGTTTCCTGGCAGGCCTCCACTTTTCTGGAACAGAGCACAATATTTGCCCCTGCTTCTGCAAAGCCTTCGGCAATCTGGGCACCCAGCCCCCGCCCTCCTCCAGTAATCAGTGCCGTTTTTCCGGTAAGGTCAAAGAGTTCCAACACCTTCATGATTTTTCAGCTCCTATTGGTATTTTTTCAATTCCAGCTTTGCAATCTGTGCCCGGTGGACTTCATCTGGCCCGTCTGCCAATCTCAGCGTTCTGGCATTTGCCCACAATGCCGCAAGCGGTACATCCTCCGAGACTCCTGCTGCTCCAAAAGCCTGGATTGCCCGGTCAATCACCTTAAGTGCCATGGATGGGGCTACAACTTTGATCATAGCAATCTCGGTTTTCGCCGCTTTATTTCCGGCTGTATCCATCATATGGGCCGCTTTAAGCGTTAAAAGCCTGGCCTGCTCAATCTCAATTCGCGAATCTGCAATCCATTCCTGTATGACTCCCTGAGCGGAAAGCGGTTTTCCAAAGGCAACCCGATTTTGAACACGCTTACATAATTCTTCAAGCGCACGCTCTGCTGCCCCGATCAGCCTCATGCAATGATGGATCCGTCCCGGCCCGAGCCTCCCCTGTGCAATGGCAAACCCTTTTCCTTCACCCCAAATGATGTTATCAGCGGGAACTCTGACATTATCGTATGTAATTTCCGCATGGCCATGGGGAGCGTGATCATAGCCGAACACCGGAAGCATCCTCTCTATTTTCACTCCCGGAGTATCCAGCGGAACGAGGATCATCGATTGCTGCTCATGGCGGCTGGCGGCTGGATCGGTTTTTCCCATAACAATCGCAATTCGGCATCGAGGATCGCCTGCGCCGGATGACCACCATTTCCGTCCATTAATGACATACTCAGCACCCTGCCTTTCAATCCGCGCTTCGATATTTGTGGCATCAGAAGAGGCTGCATCCGGCTCTGTCATCGAAAAGCAGGATCGGATTTCTCCTTCTAGAAGCGGCTTTAACCACGCATTTTTCTGCTGTTCGGTGCCGTATCTTGCAAGCACTTCCATGTTGCCGGTATCAGGTGCATTGCAATTGAAGATTTCCGGTGCGATCATGGAACGCCCCATAATCTCGCAAAGCGGCGCATACTCCACATTAGTGAGGCCTGCGCCATAGTCGCTTTCCGGTAAAAAAAGATTCCACAATCCAGCTTCCTTCGCTTTGTTTTTCAAGCTTTCCATAATCGGCGGAATGGCACTCCAGCGGGATTCCTGGGCATTCAATTGCTGTTCATAAAATGCTTCATTTGGATAAACGTTTTCTTCCATAAATACATTTAATTTTTCGATGAGCTCCTGTACCTTTGGTGAGTATGAGAAATCCAACTACCTGTCCTCCTTCACTAACTGACCGGTCGGTATGTTACAAGTTTAGTATAAACAATCTCGAAAATTAATCAACTTATTTTCAGAAAATTTATAAATTTCTTCTTTTACTCCCCCACCGAAAGCACTGTTTTTAGGGAGAAAGAAGGTAGGGAATATTTGCTAGTTACACGTTCTTCTATTTCGTTCTTCGAAATATTTTAGAACTAATCACCTACACTAACTTTTATTAATAGAAATTTAATTTTAAACTCCTCATTTTATACTATTCTAAATCTTTTGACACTAAAAACTCTATTAATCTATTATAGGTTTTAAATGAGAAGAGGAGGAAAGTTAACCAATGAAAAAACTAGTAAAAAAACGCACGATCCCGGTCATTCTGTCAGCTGCCTTACTGGCTGCACCTGCCGTCCAGGCTGAAACTCCCTACTACGGGAAAACATACAGCCAGCCTGAACAGGTCAGACACCTATTCCCTGCCATTGAAGTAAAGGATAATACTCCTGCTTTTGCCAGAGAGGGCGAAGCATTCACTTCTCAGGAAGAAATGATGTCATACATAAAACAGCTTGAAGCGAAAAGCCCATTCCTCACTGTGAAAACGATCGGAACATCTCAGGAAGGCCGTGACATACCAGCCCTTTATTTCACAAAGGACAAGAAGATCAAACCGGGCTATTTATCCAAAAAGCCGATTGTATGGGTTCAGAGCCAGATCCATGGCAACGAGCCAGCCAGCGGTGAATCCATCCTTGCTTTGGCAAATAGACTTACAGGGGATTTAGGCAAAGAGATTCTGGATGATATCAATGTGATCGTCATTCCAAGGGTGAATCCTGATGGTTCTTTTGATTTTAAAAGACAGCTTGCCAACGGACTTGACGGTAACCGTGATCATATCAAGCTTGAATCACCTGAGGTTCAGGCCATACATGATGAATTCAATAAATATTCACCTGAAGTCGTTATTGATGCTCATGAATATTCTGTGTACAGCAGCGCTTTCGACCAGGTAGGCGAACAGGGTGCATTGAAGTATCACGATATTTTGATCCAGTCTGGCCGAAACCTCAATATCCCTGAAAAAATCCGACAAACATCTGATAGTTTATTCGTCGAACCTGCCATGGAAGAGCTTGAAAGTAAAGGCATCTCCGCAAAAATCTACTATACAGCCGGCCTGGATGACCAGGGTGAAATTGAGATTATTGAAGGCTCCACCGAACCAAGGATTGGCCGCAATTCATTCGGGCTTCAGCCTGCATTCTCCTTCCTCGTAGAAAGCAGAGGCATTGGCATCGGCCGTGAAGATTTCGAGCGCAGAGTGAACGCCCAAATTGCTACTCATGAGAGCATTTTGAAGCAGACAGCCAGCCATGCAAGACAAATCAAAAATCTGGTTGCATTTGAAAGATTGAATCTGATCAAAAAGGGCTTGCTGCCAAATGACAATGATCCGATCATCATTGATAGTGAAAACAAAGAATTAGAGAATGAAACACTGGAAATGGTAGACATCGCAACCGGCACGGTTCAGGATATCCCTGTTAACTACTTAAGTGCTACCGATGCAGAGCCTACTTTGGTAAGGGATAGACCTACTGCTTATTTAATAAAGCCGGGTCATGAGGACATCGCGGAAAAATTAAAGGCACAAGGAATACAGGGCTTTAAGCTTCCGAAAAATGTCAAGCTTCCTGCTGAAGGCTTTACAGTAACTTCTAAGGAAGGTGCAGGGAAATATGAAGGCAGAGAGCTTGTAGAAGTTGAAACCGAGCTGACGAAGAAGGACATTACGTTCCCAAAAGGCAGCTATGTATTTTTAACAGCGCAGCCTCAAACCAACCTGCTTTCCCTCTCGCTCGAGCCTGAATCCGTAGACAGTTACACGACATTCGGCTACATCCCTTCTGAAGTCGGGCAGGAATTGCCGGTTTACCGATTTACAATTGATCCAAAGAAATCTAACATGAAACCTTTCTTAAAATAAAACGATCTAAATAGCATATGACTGAGCACACCCTTTAACATATTAATAGGTGTGCTTTTTTTCTTGTCAAAATAGCATAGTAAGCTGAAAGCTCCCTTATACTAACAAAGCTGAATTGTATAATAGATTTGGGTCCGATACAATCCGTATATAAAATATCGAGTGAATGATGAATATTATCGATATGATGTATTTGTAAGGAGGGAAATGAATGTTACACCAATTCAATCAGTTAATGGATTATATTGAAGCGCATTTGACCGAAGAAATCTCCGGGAAGCAAATATCAAAAATTGTCGGGCTATCCGACTATCATTTCAAAAGAATGTTTTCATATATGGCCGGAATGTCTTTGAATGAATACATCAAAAATAGGAGATTATCGGCTGCGAATGCTGAACTGATAAACGGAGCAAAAGTGACCGATATTGCCTACAAATATGGCTATCAATCCATTGAAGGATTTTCAAGAGCCTTTCGGGAATGGAATGGTTTTTTGCCTTCAGAGGTTATTAAAAATAAAATTCAAAAGTCATTTCCCAAATTCACATTCTTTATGGATATTAAAGGAGGAATATCGATGGAATTTAAGATTGAAAAGAAGGAGAAATTTAATATCGTTGGAGTATCAAAAAGGGTCCCAATTCAATTCGAAGGTGAAAATAATGCTATCGTCGAACTGGCCAAAACGATTTCGGAACAGCAAAGAAAAGAAATGCATCAATTAGCCGATTTATACCCCCATCAAGTGCTGAATGTATCGTATGATTTTGATGATGGCTTCTTGGAAGAAAAAGGGCATTTAACACATATGATCGGCTTTGCGACTACACAGGAAAATCCATTCGATGATCTGGAACAAATTACAATAGAAGAAAGTGTATGGGCCATTTTCCCAAACAAGGGACCATTTCCTTCTACCCTTCAAGAAACTACCGCAAAAATTTATTCTGAATGGCTGCCTTCATCAGAGTATGAACCAGCCGATCTGCCTGGAATATCTTTTACAAAGTACAACGGTACATCGGAGAATGTATATAGTGAGATATGGATGGCAGTAAAGAAGAAAGATAACGAAAAACAGGGTTAAATAATTCCGTATTACACACGTAAAAAAAGGCTGAGGTTTTTGACCCCGGCCTTTTTTAGAATGTTATTTATCCATTGGTTTCGTAAGATCCATGAGATAATTTATCAGTGCTATATGTTTTAAATTGCGGCTTTATATTCTTCATACTACTTTTTCCATTCTACTTGCTGCCTTCTCCTTCTCCATCAAGCAGTCGTCCAATCACATTAAGACATACATGCCATCCTTGGACTCAGTATTACCCTTTAGCCATTCGTCGGTCTTTTTCTTTAATTAACCCTGCACCCATCAGGCCCATCAGTGAGAAGATAACCGGGATAAAAAATCCATATTGGTAGCCTGCTTCAAAGGTATCCAATACTTTTCCGAAAATAAATGGCAGCAGTACGGCGCTCAGAAAACCGCCCGTATTGGCAAAACCTGAAACGACACCTACATCCCGAATGTCAAAGGATTTTCTGACCATCGCAAATGTCAGCGTACTTGCCCCATTTCCATACCCCATGATCAGGAAAAGCACAATCAGGAGCGGATATGGCGGTTTGCCCTGAAATACAAGAAAAGCTGCCCATCCAAGTACGGCGATTGTGTGGGCAAAGAGATATGGGCGTTTGATGCTGCCCATACGGCCAGATATAAAGCTCATTAATGGAGCACCAATGATGGCACCAAACAATCCGAACATAACAAGCTGGCTGGAATCGGAACGGCTCAGGCCGTACATGTCCATGCCATACGGTACAGCCCATGAACCGATGAACCCAACATATGTGCCCACCAGGCCAAAATGACAGAAGAATGTGGCCCAAGCCTGCCGGTCAGTAAATATTCTCTTTAATATGCTTGCTGTTTTTTCTTTTATCTCTTTCCTATCTTTCTTTTTTTTAGGCTCTATGCCCATACGCGCTGGCTGCCAGATTAAGATGATATACAGCAATCCGGAAAGGATGGTCAAAATAATGCCGACTGCCAAAAATGGAATGCGCCAGCCCCATATGGAAATCCAAATGGAGAATGGTACAGTCGCGAGCAAAAATCCAAAGCTTCCAGACATGCCCGCAAAGCCAAGCAGCTTTACAAATTCATTTACCTTAAACCATGTGCCCAAAATGATGACAACATTTATCCAAATCGTCGCATCTCCTATTCCAACCAGCATCCTTGCCGCGAAAAGTATGTATTCATTCGCTGCAAAGCTGAATAATAACGTCCCTATTCCGTTCAGAAGAGTTCCGGCGATTAAGAATACATTAGGGCCAAAACGGTCGGATAATATTCCAATCGGCACCTGAAGGCTGGCATAGGCAAAAAATTGGATGCTTGTCAGAAGCCCAATCGCCGCAGCTGTCACTCCGAATTCCTTCATTAATTGATCTGTAATTAAACCAGGAGCTGTCCTTTGGCTCACGATCAAAAAATAGGCAAATAAAACCGCGCCAAAGACGAGCCACCTGTATTTGCTTTTATGTTTCTCCACTGCTCTCTGCTCCTATTTCTAAAAATAATACCCTCCATTATAACGCAAAAAAAGGCCGCTGTCCTCCAATGCGTTCAAGCAGTGGAATGACAGTTGCCTTTGGCCAGGTTATTCTTTTACAAAATCCTCCGTGCTTCTTACTGTATCGATCGGGCGGACATAGCTTTCAATCTTGTCTCTTTTCGGTTCAAGGAAAGGCGGCAATGACAGCTTTTCTCCAAGTGTTTCATAAGGCTCGTCACCCATGAAGCCAGGTCCATCTGTTGCAAATTCAAATAAAATCTGCGGAGCAACCCGGGAATATAAGGAACCGAAGAAGAAGCGGTCGACAAACCCGGAAGTCTGGAAACCAAAGCCTCTCAAATGCTGATCCCATTTCTCGAGAACAGTTTTATCTTCGACGCGGAAAGCGGCATGATGAACGGTTCCGTAGCCCTGGCGCGCCTGGGGAAGAGATGAATTATGTTCCACAATCACCTGTGCCCCGTTTCCGCCTTCACCTACTTCGAATAAATGGAAATCTCCTTCTTGGGCTATTTCCTTAAAGTGCAGCACTTTCTCCATCATTTCCTTAAAGTAATCAAATTGAGCCACCCTTACAAAAAGCGGCCCCAGGCCGGTGATCGCATATTCAAGCGGGATAGGCCCCTTCTGCCATGGTGTTCCTGATGGGACTCCTTTATTGCCTTCATCCGAGATCAATTGGTATTTTTGATCATCGAAATCAGTGAATGAAAGAGTTTTCTTGCCGAACTGCTCCTGAATGCCGGAATGAGGGACCTCTAAGCGGTCAAATCTCTTTACCCAATATTCAAGTGCTTCATCTGTCGGAACCCGGAATGATGTTTTCGAGATTTCATCTGTTCCGTGAGAGCCCTTTGGAATTCCAGGAAAATCAAAAAATGTCATATCCGTTCCCGGACTTCCTGTATCATCAGCAAAAAATAAGTGATATGTTTGAATATCATCCTGATTGACGGTCTTCTTTACTAAACGCATTCCTAATGTATATGTGAAAAACTCATAATTTTTTTCCGCACTGCTTGTGATGGCAGTTACATGATGTATGCCTTTTAATGAATTCAAGTGGACTTCCTCCCCTTTGTGATCTATCTTAAAATAAAATATCTTTAATTCGAGATATTTTTACTTTATCACGGCTTTTGGCTGATGTCAATAAATCCCGGGGCCTTAGAAAAACGATTTAATTACGTCTTCCTCATGATTGCATTCCTTGCAGATGTATTCAATTTCCAATGCATCTTCCCTTGCGATATGGGCAGTCTCTTTACCGCAGACTTCGCAATATCTCTGTACTGTAATTTCCTTCATTTTTACATCTCCTGTTTATGTGTCGTTTATCTTGGTTTAACCAGAATTCGAATTTCTAAACGCAAAAAAACCAGCTCCCATTGGGAACTGGTTTAATTACAGTATGTACAGCCGCCATTGCCGTAAATAATGATAAGAAAGTTTTAAACCACCACTCCTCAAAGTGGGTGTTCGCAGAAACCTTCCTGCCTGTCCTCCTTGTCATATAGACGGAGGCCTGTCATTCCCGTTTCAATGTAAAACTCCCTATTACAGCTTAAAGGTTAAAACTTTATTATGATTACGAACAATGCAGCTTGTATTTATATATTAACGGATGTCTGCGGATTTTTCAATGGGCATGCTCAGCCTTTTTTTGTATTAAAAAGGAGTTAAAGAATTATTGTTGAATATATTTTACACGGCAGAATCAATCGGAGGATGTTAAATGAAAAAAAGTCCATTATAATTATCTTACTTTTATGCGCATGTTCTAAAGATGCCTCAAATGAATTTGACCTTGATCAGCTGACCAGAGTTGACATCATAGAAGAAAAATGTGAGCAAGAGTTCATCATAACTGAAGAAGAAAAGATTAAATCATTCAGAAACCTAATCTCAAAAGTTGAATGGGAGTTAGACATAAAGCCTCAGATGGCTGAAAAAGAAGATATGACAGCTACTTTATTCTTTACTCATGATAAAAATATGCCGGAGAGATTGACTGAGTATTCCCTCTGGTTCGGCAAGAAAGATGGGACTGTTGTGATTTATCACAAAGAAAAAAATGCATTGGGAACGTTGGATGAAGAAAATACCCGAGCTCTTCGAAAACTTCTAGACAATAGCTGAAAGGCAGATTTGCAATTTTTAATGTTTTCTTTAGAGACCATTTTCTTGGGGCTTACTATTTTGGGCGGTATCACTCCACTAAAGTGACCGTTTTCTCTTGGCCTCTTCTGTTTTGGGCGTTATCACCCTCTATAATGACCGTTTTCTCAACGCCTCTTCTGTTTTGGGCATCATCACTCCTCTATAGTGACCGTTTTCTCAACGCCTTTCTGTTTTGGGCGTTATCACTCCACTAAAGTGACCGTTTTCTCTAGGCCTCTTCTGTTTTGGGCATCATCACTCCTCTATAGTGACCCTTTTCTCGTCGCCTCTTCTGTTTTGGGCGCTATCACTCCTCTATAGTGACCGTTTTCTCATCGCCTCTTCTCTTTTGGGCATCATCACTCCTCTATAGTGACCGTTTTCTCGGCGCCTCTTCTATTTTGGGCATCATCACTCCTCTATAATGACCGTTTTCTCTAGGCCTCTTCTGTTTTGGGCGCTATCACTCCTCTATAATGACCGTTTTCTCATCGCCTCTTCTCTTTTGGGCATCATCACTCCTCTATAGTGACCGTTTTCTCTTGGCCTCTTCTGTTTTGGGCGTTATCACTCCACTAAAGTGACCGTTTTCTCTTGGCCTCTTCTGTTTTGGGCGTTATCACTCCTCTATAATGACCGTTTTCTCAACGCCTCTCCTATTTTGGGCATCATCACTCCTCTATAGTGACCGTTTTCTCTAGGCCACTCCTGTTTTGGGCACCATCATTCCTCTATAGTGACCGTTTTCTCAACGCCTCTTCTGTTTTGGGCGGTATCACTCCTCTATAATGACCGTTTTCTCGGCGCCTCTTCTGTTTTGGGCGTCATCACTCCTCTATAGTGACCGTTTTCTCAACGCCTCTTCTGTTTTGGGCGTTATCACTCCTCTAAAGTGACCGTTTTCTCTAGGCCTCTTCTGTTTTGGGCACCATCACTCCTCTATAGTGACCGTTTTCTCAACGCCTCTTCTGTTTTGGGCATCATCACTCCTCTATAGTGACCGTTTTCTCTGCGCCTCTTCTGTTTTGGGCTTTATCACTCCTCTATAATGACCGTTTTCTCAACGCCTCTCCTGTTTTGGGCGTTATCACTCCTCTATAGTGACCGTTTTCTCGACGCCTCTCCTGTTTTGGGCATCATCACTCCTCTATAGTGACCGTTTTCTCATCGCCTCTCCTGTTTTGGGCGTTATCACTCCTCTAAAGTGACCGTTTTCTCGGCGCCTCTTCTCTTTTGGGCATCATCACTCCTCTATCGTGACCGTTTTCTCTAGGCCTCTTCTGTTTTGGGCACCATCAGTCCTCTATAGTGACCGTTTTCTCATCGCCTCTTCTATTTTGGGCATCATCACTCTTCTATCGTGACCGTTTTCTCTACGCCTCTTCTATTTTGGGCATCATCACTCCTCTATAATGACCGTTTTCTCAACGCCTCTTCTGTTTTGGGCATCATCACTCCTCTATAGTGACCGTTTTCTCTAGGCCACTCCTGTTTTGGGCACCATCATTCCTCTATAGTGACCGTTTTCTCTACGCCTCTTCTGTTTTGGGCACTATCACTCCTCTATACTGACCGTTTTCTCGACGCCTCTTCTGTTTTGGGCATCATCACTCCTCTATAGTGACCGTTTTCTCGACGCCTCTTCTGTTTTGGGCGTTATCACTCCTCTATAGTGACCGTTTTCTCTAGGCCTCTTCTGTTTTGGGCACCATCATTCCTCTATAGTGACCGTTTTCTCAACGCCTCTTCTGTTTTGGGCATCATCACTCCTCTATAGTGACCATTTTCTCGGCGCCTCTTCTGTTTTGGGCGGTATCACCCCTCTATAATGACCGTTTTCTCAACGCCTCTCCTATTTTGGGCGTTATCACTCCTCTAAAGTGACCGTTTTCTCGGCGCCTCTCTTGTTTTGGGCATCATCACTCCTCTATAGTGACCGTTTTCTCATCGCCACTGCTGTTTTGGGCGCTATCACTCCTCTAAAGTGACCGTTTTCTCGGCGCCTCTTCTATTTTGGGCATCATCACTCTTCTATGGTGACCGATTTCTCTAGGCCTCTTCTGTTTTGGGCACCATCATTCCTCTATAGTGACCGTTTTCTCATCGCCTCTTCTATTTTGGGCATCATCACTCTTCTATGGTGACCGTTTTCTC
>NZ_VCRN01000012.1 GCF_009849585.1 Bacillus sp. ZZV12-4809 | reverse complement strand
GATTCTCTTTTCGGTTTGAACATGCCATCCACCATCCTAAGTAAAATTAATTATATTATATCAAATTAACGCGGTGAATTAATAAAGTTAATGATAAAAATAAAAGCTGTCGAGAGTTTCTCGACAGCCTGAGCAGGAAATACTCCTGCTGTTTTATGCTTCAATCTCTTATCGAACACCAAGCGCAATTTTTGCATAGCGGGACATTTTATCCTTGGACCAAGGCGGGTTCCAGACAATGTTGACTTCAGTGTCTTTTACTTCAGGGATATCTGCCAGTGCTGACTTAACCTGTTCAACGATTGTGCCTGCCAATGGGCAGCCCATGGAAGTAAGTGTCATATCAATTATGGCTTTTCCTTCCTCTTCCATTTTCACATCATATACCAGGCCTAGGTTTACAATGTCTATCCCCAGCTCAGGGTCTACTACAAGCTCAAGTGCACCCATAATGCTGTCTTTTAAATCCTGATCCATATCTGCAGCACTCCTTCATTATTTACTATCTTTATCTTAACAAAAAATTAACTGAAATGAAAAAACGCAGTTTATAGATGTTCCTCAAACCACCTAACTGTTTCGAGCAGTCCTTCTCTGCTAACTTTATGCCCTGCCTGTTCATCTGTTATAAAGAGGAGGTTTTCAGGTGAATCATTATACATGGGCTGGATGGTCTCATAAAATTGGTATGTATAGGAATACGGCACTACCGGGTCCTTTTTGCCATGCCAGAACATAATCGGCCTTCCTCCAAGCTTTTCAGGCTGAAGGCTAAGATCACGCTCCCTGAGACTGCTCAGAAGATCTGCAAGTTCTTCATTTGTGAGAGGAACCCTAATATTATTTTTCTTCAGTTCGTCGAGCTGAAGCTGAGCAAACTTTTCATAATACGGCATCCCCATCAGGCTAACTGCAGTTTTAACCCATTCATACTGGGTCAAGGCGCCCAAAGTGACTATTCCACCCATGGAGGTACCCACAAGCCCTATTCTTTCCTGATCAATCAGGTCCCAATCCTTATAAACATTTTTGATTATATTCAATTCAGCAATTGTATTCAGAACAATATCCCATAGCTTGAAATTTAAATCGCTGCCAGATAACCCCTGAGATCTTTCCCCATGAAATAACGTGTCCGGAAGCACTACCCTAAACCCCTTTTCTGCAAGCAGATAGGCATAATGCAGATTATGTTCCTTGGCACTCGTAAAACCATGAACAAAAATGATAAAAGGCAGCAGTTCCCCTTTTATTTCCTGTCTGGCGAGTTCAAGAACAGGAATTTCTCTGATAACCTTATGTTCAATAACAACCACAATTTTTCCTCCTAAACCTTTTGTACCAAAGTGAATTTTTTTACAAAATTATAATAATATTGATAACATATATGTATAAAATGATTTTGTAAAAGCTTAAGCTCCTGTCTTGATGTAAATTCTTTCTATATTTTCAGTTTAACATGTGGACTTTTCTTTTCCAAAACCTTTACACTTAAAAGAAAAGCGGGGCATACTTCATTATAAACAATGGGCTGGAGTCCGGTGACTGCAGCTGCATTTTTATTAAAAATTGCTGCGCGCTTAGAAGGAGATATTATGGCAGAAAAACATTTAATTGCATTGGACTTGGACGGCACATTATTAAAAGATGACAAAACCATCTCGGCTAAAACTAAAATGATTATTCAAAAGGCACGTGAACAAGGACATGAAGTGATGATTGCCACTGGAAGGCCATTTCGATCCAGTGAAATTTATTATCGCGAAATGGAATTGACTACGCCGATTGTCAATTTCAATGGTGCTTACATACATCATCCTAAAGACCATAATTGGGGTGTGTACCATACACCCCTGCAAATGAACGTAGCTAAAGAGATTGTCGAGGCAGTTAATAGCTATACGATTCATAATATCGTGGCAGAAGTTATTGATGATGTTTATTTGCACTATCATGATGAAAAACTACTCGACATCTTTGGTTTTGGCAATCCGAATATTACAACTGGTGATTTGCGCAATTACTTAAAAGATAATCCGACAAGCATGCTGATACATACTGATGAAGAGCATGTAAAGTCAATCAGAGATCATCTTTCCGAGGTTCATGCAGAAGTAATTGACCACCGCAGATGGGCGGCTCCCTGGCACGTCATTGAAATAGTGAAAACGGGGCTGAATAAAGCTGTCGGCCTAAAAAAAGCAGCTGATTACTTTCAAATTCCGCCAGAGCGCATCATTGCTTTTGGCGATGAAGACAATGACCTTGAAATGCTTGAATTTGCTGGGTACGGTATTGCCATGGGCAATGCTATTGACCAGGTGAAGAATATTGCCAGAGAAGTCACCTTAACCAATGAGGAAGATGGCATTGGCATTTATCTAAATGAATTATTAAACCTAAAAGCTCTATAAACAGTTCAATTAATAGGAATTAAATAGAAACAGGAAAATCCCCTTTTTAAATCCTTCCTCTAGAGCATACTAAAGATGAAGCAGCCCAATTGCAGCTTCAAACTCTTTTCATGGAGGGGATTCGAATGGGTAAACGTAATAAATCAAAACGCTTCGTTCAACAGGGTAAAGATACTGTTAGTAAGCATGATGAGCGTATCCCGTACCACATGACCTATGCTGAGGCGGAAGCCCAAAAATTAGCTAATGTGAAAGAATCATCCCTCGGAGGAATATAGCGATGGGTAACAGATTATTTCAGGAAGCCAGAAAGTATGTGGAAATAGCTAAAAATTCTTCAGACGAAGAAACTGTTTCCCGCGCGAAAAATGCTTTAAGTTCCGCGTTTGCCAACTCCACAGCGGCTGAACAGGCACAGCTGAGTGAGATGCAGCAGGAGCTTGAACAATATTCGCAGAATTGATAAAAGAAGCCGGCAGCCATTGAGGCTGCCGGCTTCTTTTTTACCTTATTTCCAGAATAACAGGAAACGAATTCATGATATTTCCGGCCTTATCTTTTTCATATAAATGCAAAAGCACTGTACCACTTTCAGGCAGTTTATCAGGAGAAATGTTTACTTCTATATAAAAATTCTCCCAGTTATTTGACTGGGCTGATACTCCCTTTTCAGGCAGAAGTTCATTATGGCCATCCTCAACAGAATACCATACCTTTCCGCCTTTTGGACGTCCTTCAATTTCCACCGAATATAAGCCATTCTCTCCATTAGCCTTAACCTGTCGAAAGACTGGATTTTCTCCTGGGATATGGACAGCATCTTTTGATTCTGCTTTTTTCACCAGTTTCTTTCCATTTAAGTTTGATGCCAAAAGCCTGGCTTTTACGGTGTATTCCCCCTCATCCACTCTTTCGCCATTCTGCCGATAATCCCAATGCTCTTTCCAAACCCTGCTTTCATCCGGTTTGACATCAATGGTCTGAATAGCTTGTAAAAAGGCTTTACCTTCTGAGGAGGAATATACCTTTTCGCCTTTTTGATTGAATATTTCTACTTCGTAAAATTGGGAACTCATGAATTCAAAGCTCAGCGGATAATTGGCTGTATTCTTCAGAACTAATTCCATCTCCATTTTTTCCGTTCCTGCTTGAGGCATTACTTTGAAATCAAATGGCATTTCGTTTATAGAAGCTTCAAAATTTTGCAAAGGTATAGTAAAGAAAATCATAGCAGCAGCCAAAAGCTGAAGCATCCTTCATCCCTCCAATTTTTTAATCCCTCCGGAAGAAACCATATACACCGGCTGTTTGAACAATATTTGTAAAAGCATTCGGATCCACTTCTTTTATGATCCTTTCAAGGTCAAATAACTCGTATCGTGTGATGACAATCATCATCATTTCCTTATTTTCATTAGTAAAAGCGCCCTTTGCAGGGAAAGTTGTTATTCCTCTGACAAGTTTGTCATGGATCGCTTTTTTCATTTCCTCTGATTTTTTCGTAATTATCAGAGCTGTGAGCTTTTCATGTCTGGTGTGAATGGCATCAATAACCCTTGTAGAAGCATAAAGGGTTACAAGGGTATATAGTGCTTTTTCCCAGCCATATAAAAAACCAGCAGTTATAATAATAATGGCGTTAAGAGTGAAGAAATATGTACCGACAGGTTTGTCTTTCATTCGGGACAGGACCATCGCGATAATATCCATTCCTCCTGTAGAAGCCCCCCATTTAAGTGTAATCCCTACACCTACAGCTGCTATAACACCCCCAAAAACAGCATTAAGCAAAATATCCTTCGATACGTGAATGACAGGTATTACTTCGAGAAAAAAAGACATCAGGAATACGCTTAGGAAACTGTAAATCGTAAACGAACGGCCAACCTTTTTCCAGGCCAATATGGTTACTGGAATATTTAGAATGAACAGCAATATCCCTGTTGATCCGAAATTACCCAGAATGCTTGAAAGAAGCTGTGCCACTCCTGTAAAACCGCTTGCATATACATTAGCCGGTATGAGAAAAAAATTCATCGCGATTGCATTCAATAACGCGCCAATCAACACAATAAATACCTTCTTAGTCTCTAGCCAAACCATTTTTTACCCCCTGATCTTTTATCATTTCTTTACCCCAATAAGGTGCATTTTCAACACAATTCATTGTTTTTTCTCCTTGATTTCTATAAACTTAATTCATATAGTTTGAAAGCAGGTGAAAGATAATGTCAGTAAAAATTCTAGCTGACAGTGCGTGTGACTTGCCGCTTAGCTTTTATAAAGAACATGGCGTCACACTTTTTCCGTTACAGGTTCAACTGAATGATGGAGAATATGAAGATTTAATCACCATAGAACCTAAAGATGTTTATAGAGCTATACGTGAAGGCCAGATGCCTAAAACATCTCAGGTATCGCCTCTTCTTTTTGAGGAAACGTTCAATAAAATGGCAGCAAACAATGAGGACGGCATTTATATTGCTTTTTCCTCCGAACTTTCGGGTACATACCAGACAGCTATCATGATCCTTGAGCAAGTAAAAGAGAAACACCCCGATTTCCAATTAACCATTATCGATTCCAAGGCTGCTTCCTTAGGTTATGGATTAATTGTGAAGGCAGCTGCAGCTGCCTCGCAATCGGGCTCATCCAAGGAAGACATCCAGAAAATAATCGAATTTCACTGCCGGAACCTCGAGAGCTTATTTACTGTAAATGATCTTGAATACCTCGCTAAAGGCGGGCGCGTTTCAAAAGCCTCGGCATTTCTTGGCGGACTTTTGAATATTAAGCCTCTCTTAACAGTAGAAGATGGCAAACTTGTTCCAATTGAGAAACTGCGCGGCAAGAAAAAGCTGCTCCGCCGCATTATTGAACTGATGAAAGAAAACGGGTCCTCCTTTGAGAAGCAGACTGTCGGCATCAGCCATGCCGATGATGAAGAGACTGCTCTTGAAGTGCAAAAGCTGATACTGGACGAGCTTAATGCCAAAGAAGTCTATATTACCTCCATCGGCGCTGCAATCGGGGCACATACAGGCCCGGGATCAATTGCGATTTTCTATCATAAACAAATTTAAACCATAACGGCAGGATACATACTCCATTTCATTCTGACAGACAATATGACTGTACTTCAGTTATATTCCTGAAGGCTAAACCTATCAGTATGAAAGGAGTATTTTTATTATGCCGCATACTTCCGATAATGATAAGAAAGCGAAGGACAATAATGCGCTTCTCCACGAAAAAAATATGATGCGCGAGAAAAACCGCAAAGCCGGGAAAAACCAATATTCTAAAAAGACAGATCATCTTTAATAATAAAACGGACAAGCATTAGGCTTGTCCGTTTTTTTCACTAAAACACCCTATAATTTTTATTGCATTTAATCTTTCTTAAGATATGTCCAGCCCTCTTCCTGATAAACCCTTCCTTCCTTCATAAGCCGGCCCAACGCCCTTTTAAAAGAAGCTTTGCTTAACTGAAAACGCTCCTGGATATCTTCCGGGGCACTTTTATCGCCATATGGCATCGCACCGCTTCGGCTTTCAAGATAAGAAATGATTTTTTCGGAATCTTCATCAAGTGCTTCATGCTTTCTTGGAATTAGAGAAACATTTACTGTCCCATCTTCCTTCACATCAACTATGCGGCCTTCCACCTTTTCTCCAAGACGGGGCTCTCTTTTTCGCTGGGACTCATGGATAAAGCCTTTAAATCCCTCAGCTGTATAAATCCAGCTTCCAACTTTTGCGGTTCTATAAATATGTCCATGAATATTTTTATTAAAGTCACTTTTGGCTGCTTTAATTGAAATATCACTAATGACAGGATCAGTAGCCAATTTCACATAAATTCGGTTATTCTTATTTACCCGGAGTGTAATGTATAATCTATCTCCCTCAATCGGCCACACATTTTCGTGTACAGGAAGATCCTCCTCACCGAGAAGCATGTCCTTCTGAATGCCAATATTGATAAATACACCGATGCCGGGCTTTACGTCACTTACCTCGGCCCATCCATATGTACCGGCCTGGACCTCAGGAATTACAGTTGTTGCTGCAATTCTCCCCTGTGAGTCCATATAAAGGAAAGCTTCAACCTCCTGCCCTTCCTCCAGCTTTTCTTCCGTCTCGTTCTGATGAAGAAGAACATCCTCCTCTCCATCAGTCAAAAAATAGCCAAAAGCCGCTTCCCTTGAAACGACCAGATTAACAGCACGTCCCAAATACTCTTCAATAGCCATCTATTTTCCTCCTTCTAAGCATTAAACAGCAAATATTCATTATATTAAATCCTTCCCAAAAAAGATCACATAACTCCTAAAGTTGTTTGAACTGCTATATTTTACTATAATAAGGACGAGAAGTGAAACTTAAATAGTAACCGCCAAGGAGGCTGTCATGTCTAAAGAAAGCTCATTTGATATTGTATCCAAAGTAGACTTTTCTGAAGTAACGAATGCCATTAATATTGCTATGAAGGAAATTTCCACCCGCTATGACTTTAAAGGGAGCAAAAGTGATATTAAGCTGGATAAAGAGGAGCTTGTGCTTCTTTCTGATGATGAATTTAAGCTGGAGCAGCTTAAGGATGTTTTATTGGGCAAATTAATCAAACGGGGCATTCCTGTAAAAAATCTTGATTACAGCAAGATTGAGGGAGCATCAGGTGGAACTGTCCGTCAAAGAGCAAAGCTTGTCCAGGGTATCGATAAAGAAAATGCCAAGAAGATTAATACTTTGATTAAAAACAGCGGATTAAAGGTGAAGAGCCAGGTTCAGGATGATCAGGTCCGGGTAACCGGCAAAAACCGCGATGACTTGCAGAAAATTATTGCTGCTGTTAAAGAGGCAGATTTAACTGTTGATGTTCAATTCGTTAACTATCGCTAAAAAAGCAAACGGAAAACTCCGTTTGCTTTTTTGTTTGTGCTGCTGCTATTTAACAAATCTATACATCAGTAATTCATCTGCGTAGGTCCCATCTTTTCTTTTTATATGCTTAATTTTACGGCCTTCCTCCTCAAATCCAAATCGCTTGTAAAGGCGGATGGCCCTCTCATTAAACGCAAACACCTCAAGACATATTTTTTCCAGGCCGGGTTCTCCTTCAGCCCATTGCAGGAATAGTTTCATCATTTTGCTCCCCAGTCCCTGATTGCAATGCCTTTTCTGTATTGAAATTCCGAAATACCCCAAATGGTTAACCTTTTTGCTTTTTGAGCGTCTAAAGTTCAGCATCCCAACCACTTCCTGATCAATTTCCGCTATTAAGATCAGATCACCCGATTGAAGACTCTTTTCAATCCATATTTCCTCTTCTTGTATAGTCATCGTAAATTCTTCCGGCTCGGTCAATAAAAAATCACTTTCGCCAAAAGCTTGCCTGCAATGCTTTAAAATTGCCGCGGCGTCCTTTTTCTCAGCAAAGCGAATTTGCAATTTTCTTCCCCCGCTCTTTTTATATCCATTATAAAAATAAATTCAAATAATTTCCATGTTTTTTCACCATAATAAAATGGGAATGAAAAGAGTATTAATGATTTGGAGGGATTTTTTTAATGTCAGATTCTCATAACAATCCAACAGAATTTCCGCCCCAGCATCAGGATCATCAGCCCGGCACAGAGGCACCAATGCAGCCTGAGCCGCAATCAGTCGATCCAAATTATAAGGGGTCTGATAAATTAAAAGGAAAAGTTGTTTTAATCACAGGCGGAGACAGCGGCATTGGGAAATCAGCCGCCATTTATTTTGCCAAAGAAGGAGCCAGCGTAGTAAATGTTTATTTAGATGAACATGAAGATGCGGAAAAAACAAAAGAGGCCATCCAGGCTGAAGGACAGGAATGCTTGCTGATTTCAGGAGATATCGGCAGCGAAACATTCTGTAAGGATATTGTCAGGAAAACCCTTGATAAGTTCGGTCAAATCGATGTACTGGTAAATAATGCAGCGGAGCAGCATCCGCAAAAAAGCCTGCTTGATATCACTGCTGAACAGCTTGAAAAAACATTCAGGACAAACATTTTCTCCTTCTTTCATCTAACTAAGGCAGTACTGCCTCATCTAAAAAGAGGAAGCTCTATTATCAACACAGCATCCATAACCGCTTATGAAGGAAACGAACAGCTTATCGACTACTCTTCAACCAAAGGTGCAATTGTGTCGTTTACTCGTTCATTAGCCAAATCTCTTGCTCCACAGGGAATTCGCGTAAATGGAGTGGCTCCCGGTCCTATCTGGACACCGCTTATTCCATCCACATTCACTGCAGATAAGGTATCAAAATTTGGATCCAATACTCCAATTGGCAGAGCAGGACAGCCTTATGAACTGGCTCCTGCCTATGTATATCTTGCCAGTGATGATTCATCTTATGTTAGCGGCCAGATGATCCATATCAATGGCGGAACAATTGTAAATGGATAAACAAATTGAAAGGGAAGCCTGCTGCAGGCTTCCCTTTTTTATGATACAATCTCCGGCTCTTCAGGCAAAGGACTGCTGCATGAAGAACGTTTTACAAGTTTGTGTGGAATAATAATCCGCTTTACAGGCTCACGCGGGTTTTCAATTCTGTAAATTAGGCTTCTGGCAGATTCAAATCCCAGATCGAATATATTGATATCGACAGAAGTCAGCGGCGGCCTGGACATTTCAGCTAACAGCACATTATTAAAGCTGATGATAGACATATCTTCAGGAACTCTGATTCCCAATTCATCCAATGTATTCAGGACACCCAATGCCATCAAGTCATCCGCAACTACAAGTGCAGTTGGAGGTTTTTCAAGGGATATGAGGCCCCTGACAGCCTCCTGTCCCCCTTCTTTAAGAAATTCCTCATGAACAATATATTCATTGACCAGTTCAATTGAAGCATCCCTTAATGCCTTTTCATAGCCAAGAAGCCGTTCTACTGTAACGGTTAAATTTAAATTTCCTCCGACAAATGCAATTTGCTTATGCCCAAGCTTAATCAAATATTCCGTTACTTCTTTGGCTGCACGGAAATTATTATTATCTACGTAAGTAATTTCCTCTTCATCTGAAAAAGGCTTGCCTATAACCACAAACGGGAAATCTCTTTCCTTTAAAAAGGCAAGCACTTTGTCCTCCACTTTTGAATAAAGCAAAATAACTCCATCCACCCGTCCGCCCTGTACCATCTGGATCACACCTTCATAGATTTCATCATCCGTTTTTCCGGTTGTCATATGAAGGGCATAATGCCTTTCATGTGCTCCCTCGCTCAGACCTCTAAGGACAGTTGGAAAAAATGGGTTTTGAAATACAACATCCGTGGAGCTGGGCATTATCAGTCCAATTGCGCGAGTTGACTGGCTTGCAAGACTGCGGGCAATAAAATTCGGATGGTATCCTAATTGTTCCATTGCCTCTCTGACTTTTTGCTTGGTTTTCTCGCTGATGCGAGGATTGTTGGCAATAACCCTTGAAACAGTAGAAGGTGCAACTTTTGCCATCTTTGCAACATCTTTAATTGTGACTGCCAATAAAATCACCCTCTCCTTGAGGTCTCTGTTATTTATATTATAATCCATACAGGTTTGATTTTCTTTCCAATTTTAAACAGTCACCAGAATTAGGAAGAAGGGGAGGTTTACTAAGAATAAGTTACTCGGATTTCTTCTTTTTTGACCGCTTCCATAAAAGATAGATAAAAATCATAAAAGCTGTATAAACTGCTGCAAGAGCTCCAATCAGCGGAATGTTCAAACCTGATTTTTCTTCCAGAACATATACCTCAGCTTCTTCCCGATCAATGATTAACTCATATTTATCGTCTTTGCTGCGGATAAGATCATCAGAAATCATGCCGCGAAGTTCTCCTCCGGCTTCCAATTGATTGGAGTCAAGTACCGCTTTCTGTGACTTTGTTGAATTATTAATGGCAATCACTGTTGTTTCATCTTTGAATGTCCGTTTATAAACAGCAAAACCGTCTTTTTCCTCCAGCAGTTCCATGTCGCCTCTAGTTAAAGATGGCAGCAATTGCCTAACTTCCCCAAGTTTTGCGATATAGTCTATTAATTCTTTGTCTGTACGGAAATCCATTTGCCTGCGATTGTCAGGATCCTCTCCGCCATCCATTGCTATTTCACTTCCATAATAGACAATTGGAATTCCAGGTGAGGTATACATGTATGTTAATGCAAGCTTCCATCTTGGACCCGGATGATGATTTTTTGAGATAGCATCACGGGTGAATCTGACAGTATCGTGATTATCCATGAAACTTCCCATCAGATAAGGATTTTCATAAATTGCTTTATTTCGGTCCCAGTTTGTAAAAAGCCAGCTTAACGGTTTGTCAGGTTCTGCAAAAGCTGTTCTTAGATGATCATTTAAAGGATAATCAACAAAGCCGTCTATCCCTGTTTTTTCGTATTGGGCGATATAATTGGGATCTTCCGACCATACTTCCCCAAGCAAATAAAAGTCTTCTTTGACTGACTTTACACTTTGGGCGAATTCGCTCCAGAAAGACTTTGGTACATGTTTAACAGTATCAAGGCGATATCCGTCGATATCTGTTTCTTCGATCCACCACTTAGCTGCATCAATTAAATATTTTTCCACATCAGGATTTTCCTGATTTAAATCAGGAAGCCCATAGATCCAGCCATTTTCAATTTCAGCCTGATTCGACCAGTTTACATTATCCTTTTTTTCATGGAACCACTCTTTTTTTTCAGAATCATTGATCCAATCGTGATTGTAGCCTACATGATTAACAACGAAGTCCAATATCACTTTCATATCTCTTTTGTGGGCTTCCCTGACTAACTGCTTGAACTCATCCATTGTGCCAAAATGTTCTTCAGTATTGTAAAAATCTTTGATCCAGTAACCGTGATAGCCCTTCTCTTCATTATCGAAAACCGGAGTCAGCCAAATAGCCGTAAACCCCATTTCCTTAATATAATCAAGGCGTTCTGTAATGCCCTTGAAATCTCCGCCATGATAAGCCTTTGGGTCCTTAACATCAACTTTAAAGTCATTGTTTGGATCTCCATTGCTAAATCGGTCAACCATTAAAAAATAAATTGATTCATCTTGCCATTTACGCTCTTCTTTTTCAGCTGCTCCTGCCGGCAGGGCATAAAAAAGAAGAAACGGGATTAAGATGAAGGTTATGATTCCTTTTTTCATCGCCGCTCCTCCTTCATTTTTCAAGCCGCTCCGAGGCTCCAATCAGCTCAGAGCCACAAGCGGCCAGTAAAGTTTCAGCCCTTTAAGATTAGCCTTTTGTTCCCCCTGCCGTCAAACCTGATACAAAGTATTTTTGGAACATAAGGAAAAGTGCAGCAATCGGTATCGCTATTAAAACCGAGCCAGCTGCAAACTTTGTAAATTCATTTCCAAATTGCTTGGCAACCATTTCATACAGTCCTACTGCCATTGTGAACTTTTCATCTGTTCTTAATAAAATTCTGGCAAGAATGAAGTCTCCAAAAGGAGCAATGAATGAAAATAGCGCAACAACTGCAACAATTGGTTTGGCAAGCGGCATAACAATTTGCCAGAAAACACGCAGATGGCTTGCACCATCCATTTTCGCAGATTCATCAAGTTCTTTCGGAATCGTATCGAGATAGCCTTTCATCAGCCATGTATTCATGGGAATCTGACCGCCTACATACACAAGAATCAACCCTAGATGTGTATCAATTAGGCCAGTTCTCGTCGCTAATACAAAAATGGCGATCAGTGCTGCAAAGTTAGGTATCATCTGCAGTATCAGGAACGTTAACAGTCCATTTTTCCTTCCGATAAATCGGTACCTTGAAAACGAATAGGCAGTCAATGATACTGTAATAACCGTAAGAATCATTGTCAGCGTGCTGATTTTCAATGAATTCCAGTACCATTTAACATAATTGGACTTCTCCAAATCAAATAGGTATTTGTAATGAGCCAATGTCGGATTTTCGGGAAACATTGAAGATCCCGACAAGCTCTGGCCCGGATTTAATGAAGATCCTACTACCCACAAAAGCGGATAAATAACAATAAAGCTCATTAAGGCAATGATTAAATATGAAAGAGTCAGCCGGATCGTTTTATTTTTCTTCATGCTCATATCTACATCAAATCCTCTTCTTGGAATGATTTTGTTCTTCTAAACTGCCATAGTGCTACAGTGATGACAATAAGTGACAGAATCATGGTAACTGCAGCTGCTTTGCCATATTGGGCAGAAGTCATAGTCAGTTTATAAATCCAGGATATTAGAATATCCGAACCCCCGGCATTTTGGCCCGGAATAGCCGGTCCGCCGCCATTGAACAAGAAGATAACATTAAAGTTATTAAAGTTGAACGTATACTGAGTAATGATAATTGGTGCCGTTGCAAATAAAACCAAAGGAAGCGTAATCTTTGTAAATTTCTGCAAAATTGTTGCACCATCAACTGTTGCAGCTTCATAAAGCTCATCCGGAATAGACTGCAGCACACCTGTTGTCATAGCAAAAATGAAGGGGAATCCAAGCCAGGACTGGATGAAAATTAACGCTAAACGTGTCCAATTTTCCTCAGTCATCCATGGAATAGCACCGATTCCAAATGCATCCAGGATCGTTTTATTAATTACACCGAAAGTTTCATTGAACATGCCGGAGAAAATCAGGATTGATATAAATGCAGGCACCGCCCACGGAAGAATGAAGATTGTCCGGATAATGGCTTTCCCTTTAAGATCCTTTTGGTTTACGAGAATTGCCAGGAAGATACCAAGGGCTACCTGCAAAGTGGTAGCAACGAAAGTCCAGACAATTGTCCAGCCCAGTACTCCAAAGAATGTTTTTCTCCACAAATCAAGTTTGAAGATATCGATAAAGTTCTGAATGCCAACCCAATCTACCAGTTTTGCTGGCGGAGAATGATATAAATCATAGTTAGTAAATGCAAGAAGGACTACGAATAAGATCGGAAAAATTACAACGAAAACCAAAAGAAAAAATCCCGGCGATATCATTAAGTATGGAAAACCATTATCAAGGAGATTGTGATACTGCTCTCTGACACTGTTTAATTCCATTCCCAAATCACGTTTTTTCCCGTTATTATAAGCATCATATATATTGAAGACATAAATAATAAGCCCCAATGCGGTTATAATCAATGCAATAATTCCGTCGATCAAAAGAAAAATCGAATGGTCAAGTACTGGAATTTCACCTAGCGTAAAAAGTCCCCAGAATCCCCAATTCAGTGTGTCAAAGAATGATGCAAAAAATGCAACGGTAAGAATTAAAAAGATGGCACCTTTTAAGAACTGTTTATTATAAAACTGTCCAAATCCAGGCAGAATGGATAATAGAGCAGCATTTCTTCCATGATTGGATGACGTTTTTTTTGTGTCCATACGGCTGTTGCCTCCCCTTTCTTATAGGAGAAATTATTTTCTATTATTATAAATCATTTATAAATATATTAGCGATTGTTTTTGTGCAAACGGTTGCTCTTAAACGGAACATGAAAGCGGCTTTCTGCCGCTTCTGACTGAAGATACGCGAATAAGCTGAGAACTATCTCATTCACTCACCTTCTTTTTGTTACCTTTACATAAAAGTATGGGCAATACCCCCGGGGAGGTACCGCCCTTTTGTCTGTCAAGCTTTACTTGGCAGGGTGATTTGTTTCAATATTTGTCTTGATCGTTTTAACTGCATCATCAAGCGCTGCTTTTGGCTCAGCTTTACCTGTAGCAATAGTTTGAAGTGCAGAAGCCATTGGCCCCCATACTTCTGCCATTTCAGGAATGTTTGGCATTGGAACAGCATATTGGGATTGCTCAGCAACAGCTTTTGCAGCTTCATTGTCTGCGATTACAGGATCTTCAATAAGAGATTTTACAGGAGGGATTTCCTGAGTTTTCTCGAAACGGATTTTTGCATTCTCTTCGTTTGTAATATGTTCAACTAACTTTGTTGCCCAGTAAGGATTTTTAGTGAATGCAGTTACATTCCATCCCTTAACACCCATGAATGTCTTAACAGGCTCTCCGTTTGAAAGCTTAGGCATAACAGAAACACCAACATCGATTCCTGCATCCTTCATGCCTTGAAGTGCCCATGGGCCATTCATTACAGAAGCAGCTTTGCCTTCATTGAATAGGCCATCCATTGCAGCTCCTCCGCTTTCCCCGATGATTCCTTTAGGGAATAAGCCTTCGCTGTACCATTTTTTAATGAACTCAGCACCTTCAACAGCGCCTTCGTTATTTAAACCTACATCTTCACGGTCTAATGCCCCATCCTTTTCATTGAAAACATATCCGCCCATGCCAGCGATAGGTCCGTGTGCGAAATAGAAGTTATCGAATAATGCAAGGAACCCATACTGTCCGCCAGTCGTTAATTCTTTAGCCTGAGTATAAAGCTCATCCATTGTTTCAGGAGCTTTTTCCATTAATGCTTTATTATAGATGAAAACTGGTGTTTCAGTAGCTTTTGGAAGACCATAAAGCTTTCCGTCATACATTTGAGCACTGATGGACGATTCTGTGAAAGTATCAAGAACGCTGTCATCAACTTTAATTTCCTGAAGGAGACCTTCAGTTACAACCTGTCCTATTTGGTCATGAGGCAGTGTCACAACGTCAGGTGCATTTCCTGCAGGTCCATCCAGTCTTAATTGGTCACGGATTTTATCAGCCATGCCCAATTCTTTAAATTCAACTTTAATTCCATATTCTTTTTCAAAAGACTCAATAGCAGGCTTTAATGCTATGCCTTTATCAGTGTCTTCCCAAACTACTAATTTTTCAGGTTTCGGTTCTTCAGCCTGGTTGTCACCTGTGCCGTTATCTTTATCTGTATTTTCCGGCTGTGCCTCACGCTGAGGACCGCAAGCTGCCAGCATTCCGATTACTAATACCAGCATCATTAAGAAAGATAGTGACTTTTTCATGGTATTGCCCCCTTTAAATAGATCTGCTGCTTAATATAAATAGTACAACCGTTTGCACAAAATTGTAAACGCTTTAATCTATTTCTAAAAAAATCAGCGTTCACTAAAACTATCAATCAATGGAACCTCTTAATGAAAACGATTGCACAATTTCTAATTTTTATTATACAATTTTTTTGGGCTTTTACAACTACTTTTTCTAAATTATTTTTGTTTGAAAAAACTTAAAAACAAAACCCCGGCATTTAAACTATACATTTATTCTCCATTCCTATGGTATAATGCAAGCGATTGCACTTTGAAAGGGGATTTTTAATGGAAAAGGCAGCCATCATACACTATCCTGCTGATCATTTTGTTTATCCTATCAGCAGGGAAACCTTACATATTAGACTGCAAACAAAGAAGGATGATATTTCCGAAGTCACATTACTGCACGGTGATCAGTATTTATGGTCGGATGGTAAATGGCAGTATGAAAAAACAAATATGAAGAAATCTGGTTCAGATGGCATTCATGATTATTGGCATGCCTATATTAACCCTGCATTTCGAAGATCCAGATACGGTTTTCACTTAAAATCCGGTGAAGATGAATTATTTTTGACTGAAAAAGGTTTTTACGAGGAGGCTCCAGCTGATTCAGGTTATTATTTCAACTTTCCATACCTGCATCCTGAAGAAGTATTTCAAGCCCCCTCTTGGGTGAAGGAAACGGTCTGGTATCAGATATTCCCGGAAAGATTTGCTAACGGAAATCCCGATAACGATCCTAAGGGTGTGCTTCCCTGGGGCAGTGAAGAGCCTTCTCAGGATAATTTTTTTGGCGGAGATTTTGAGGGTGTTATTGAGCATCTGGATTATCTGCAGAACCTCGGCATTACCGGAATCTATTTCACACCAGTTTTTAAGGCCTTTTCCAACCATAAATATGATACAATAGACTATCTGGAAATTGATCCCCAATTTGGTTCAAAGGAAACCTTAAAAAGACTGGTTAAGGAATGCCATAACCGGGACATTAAAGTCATGCTCGATGCCGTTTTCAACCATAGCGGATACTATTTCCCACCATTTCAGGATGTGCTTGAAAAGGGAGAAGATTCACTATACAAGGATTGGTTTCATCCTCATAGTTTCCCTCTAAAAGGCGGGGATTATCCTAATTATGAAACCTTCGCTTTTGTAGAGCAGATGCCAAAACTGAATACAAAAAATCCAGAGGTAAAAAAGTATTTGCTTAATGTGGCCAAATACTGGATTGAAGAGTTTGATATCGACGGATGGCGGCTGGATGTGGCCAATGAAGTTGATCATCATTTCTGGCGTGAGTTCAGGCAGACTGTAAAAGACATTAAACCAGATCTCTATATACTCGGCGAAATCTGGCACAATTCGATGCCATGGCTTCGCGGAGACCAATTTGATGCTGTCATGAATTATCCTTTTACAACTAACCTGCTGAATTTAATTGCAAAGAAATCCATTACCGCTGCTGATTTTTCCAATAATATGACCGCTGAAATCCACAGCTATCCGGCTAATGTCTATGAAGCTGCTTTCAATCTGGTCGGCAGCCATGATACACCGAGAATCTTAACGGAATGTGAAGAGAATAAAGACAGAGTTAAACTAATATACACACTTTTATTCACCTTTATGGGTTCACCATGCCTATATTATGGGGATGAAATTGGACTAAATGGTGCTATGGATCCCGGCTGCAGAAAATGCATGGAGTGGGATGAGGAGAAACAGGACCTTGAATTGTTTTCTCATATTCAAAAGCTTATTAAGCTGCGAAAAGAAGAAAATCTGCTGGCAAATGAAGGCCAGTTTGAATTTATTCAAACTGATTCCAATATTGTTGCCTACCGAAAATACGATGATAAAAAAACAATCATTGTTATCGCCAACCCTGCGGATGAAAGTGCTGAATTTGCTTTGCCTTATTCACTCAAGGGTATAAAGGTAACCAATATACTTACAAAAGAAGAGTTTGCAGCAGAAGCAGAAAACCTTAAAGTTCAGCTTGATGGCTGGGGATTTGCTATTCTTTCCTTCCCAGCCGGCTTCAATAGATAGGAACCCTGATTGAAATAAGGAAAAGTTCTTAAGTGCAAGACCTTAAGGCTTTTCTTTTTTCGTTTTTTACATTGTCTTGGGACGCCTCCTATTTATATAAAAATCTTTTACAAACAGGGAGGATAACCATGACTAAGAACCAGAAAAAAATGACATTATTTGCACTAACCTGGCCGATTTTTATTGAAATACTGCTCCACATGCTTATGGGGAATGCTGACACCCTTATGCTCTCTCAATATTCGGATGAATCCGTGGCTGCTGTCGGTGTGTCCAATCAGATCCTTTCTCTCGTAATCGTCATGTTTGGATTTGTTGCAACTGGTACGGCTATTCTTATTGCCCAGAATCTTGGCGCAAAAAAAAATAAAACGGCTGCTGAAATTTCGATTGTCTCCCTGGGAGCAAACCTTGTATTTGGGGTGTTACTCAGTATCCTGCTATTCGCAACAGGCAAACCGCTGCTCCTCATGATGGATTTGCCTGAGGAGCTATTAAGCCAGGCAAACTCTTACTTAGTCATTGTTGGCGGCTTTTCCTTTGTCCAGGCATTAATTATGACAATAGGAGCCATCATCAGAAGTTACGGATTTACAAGAGATGTTATGTACATTACGATCGGCATGAACATTTTAAATGTTATTGGAAATTACTTATTTATTTTTGGCCCATTCGGCTTTCCGGTTTTGGGCGTAGAAGGAGTGGCCATCTCTACTGCCGTAAGCAGATTAATAGGATTGGCTGCTACTGTCGCCGTCCTGCTTAAAAGAACGGAAAAAGCACTTCCGTTCCGATTACTTTTCCGCTTTCCAAAGGAACATATTAAAAATCTCCTTAAAATCGGGATTCCATCAGCAGGAGAACATTTATCCTATAATGGATCGCAAATGGTGATTACTATATTTATCGCTGCTCTGGGAACAGAGGCTTTAACTGCAAAAGTGTATACCCAGAATATCATGATGTTCATATTCCTTTTCAGTGTCGCCATCAGCCAGGGCACACAAATCCTGATAGGACATATGGTAGGCGGAAAAGATTACGAGGCAGCTTATAAAAGATGTATGAAAAGCCTGCGCCTTGCCATCTTGATTTCATTCGGGACTGCGGTTCTTTTCTCCCTGTTCTCAGAAAAATTAATGGGCATATTCACTTCTAATCCAGATATCATAAAGGTTGGCAGTGTTCTAATTCTCCTGACCATTCTCCTGGAGCCGGGCAGATCTTTCAATTTAGTCGTCATTAACTCCCTGCGTGCAGCCGGCGATGTAAAATTTCCAGTTTATATGGGCATCCTGTCCATGTGGGGCGTAAGTGTTACCCTATCCTATGTTCTGGGAATTTATTTTGGTCTTGGCCTTGCCGGCATTTGGATCGCTTTTATTGCCGATGAATGGCTTAGAGGATTGCTCATGTTATGGCGATGGAGATCCAGAGTCTGGGTAAGTAAGTCGTTCGTGTCTTCAAAAGCAGTTTAAAATCTGAAAAGCGGCAGTTACAGCTGCCGCTTCTTTTTTACTCTGCTATATTTATATTATAATCCTTAAACCACACATGAATCTGTGCAAGATGTGCTAACAGCTGAGGACCAGTCATGAGCTGCCCAAACCATGGTTCCCGGAATGAGTCACCTCCCGACTCTATAATATCCCTCAGCTGGCCGCTGTCAAAAAATTCATACAGTACGGATGACCGGTCCTCCAGGTATCCGGTTAGCATCTTCTGGACTGCAGCTGTATATTCTGGATTATGCGTTTTGGGATAAGGGCTTTTCTTTCTGTATAACACTTCATTCGGAAGTATGCCTTCAAGTGCTTTTCGAAGGATTCCTTTTTCACGGTTTCCATGCATCTTGATCTCCCACGGAATATTCCACACATACTCAACAAGCCGATGGTCAGCAAAAGGCACCCGTACTTCAAGGCTGGCCCCCATACTCATTCTGTCTTTACGATCCAATAAGGTCGTCATAAAGTAAATCATATTGATATAGAAAAGCTCTCTCCTGCTTGCGTCCTCCCTGCTCTCCCCGTCTAATGCAGGAGTTTCGGAGATTGCCTGATGATATTTTTCCATTGCATACTCCTGAAGCTTCAGTTTCTTCCTCCACTTTTCTTTCAAAAGGTCCTGCCTGGCTTGGATTGACCTCATCCAAGGGAATCCCTTCCTCTTTAAGTCATCCTCTCTATGAAACCATGGATAGCCGCCAAATATTTCATCCGCACATTCTCCTGATAGACTTACAACAAAATCCTTTTTGATTTCCCGGCAAAACCATAACAGGGAAGAATCGACATCAGCCATGCCCGGAAGATCTCTAACATGCACTGATTCGATTAAATCCTCTGCCAGCTGCTTTTGGGTGATGATACAGCTATTATGTTTTGTATTAAAGGTCTGGGACATTTTCTTGATAAATATGCCATCTGAGTTAGGCTGAAACTCATTCGCCTTGAAAAATTCATCATTTCCTTCGTAATCTATCGAATATGTGGTCAGTTGGCCCTTACCTTCTTTTTCGTACGCTTTGGCAGCAATTGCTGTAATCGCACTTGAATCCACGCCGCCGGAAAGGAAAGTACATAACGGGACATCCGAAACCAGCTGCCTTGTCACAGCATCCGTAAATAGTTCTCTGACCCGCTCAGCAGTCTCTTCAACATTTTCCTTATGATGATCGCTTTTCACATTCCAATAACGCCATACCTTAAGACCATTTCTCGAAAAGGTCAGCGCATGAGCAGGTCTTAATTCATCAATGCCTCTGAAAACCCCTGAGCCAGGAGATCGTGATGGCCCGAGCCCAAAGACTTCAGCCAATCCTTCCCTGTCCACTTCTGCCTTAACATCCGGATGGGACAAGATAGCCTTCAATTCAGAACCAAATAAAATACCCTGTTTCGTTTCTTTATAAAATAAAGGCTTTACCCCTAAACGATCCCTTCCAATGAATACCTGCTCTTTCTTTTTATCCCAAACAGCGAAGGCATAGATGCCATTCAGAAATTGCAGGCAATTTTCCCCCCATTCTATATAAGAAGTAAGCAAAACCTCAGTGTCAGAATGCCCCTCAAACGAATATCCTTTTATAAGGAGTTCTTTACGGAGATCTTCCGTATTATAAAGCTCTCCATTATAGCAAATCGTATAGCGGTTTTGATGTTTTTCCCTAGTCATTGGCTGTTTTCCGCCTGCCGGGTCTACAACGATTAACCTTTTATGGCCAAAACCAGCATGCACATCAGTCCATATATTTGTTTCATCGGGTCCCCGCTTTGACAGCGTATCCGCCATTTTGCCAATTGCAGCGGATTCTTTTCTCAAATCCTTTTGGAAATCAATCCAGCCTGTAATTCCACACATTTTACATCATCCTTTCAAAGCGGATTCGCATGGGCGCATTTTTCATGATGCTATTGTATGCTGGGCCTAGAAAAAAGTTAATTGTCCACATTCATGCGGTTATAAAAATCGCCAAAACTGTCTAAAAAGAAGTTGAGGAAGTTAATGGAGGTTTTATATGAATAGACAGCAGCGAACAAAGCTTATCGAATATCAATCCCGTGCTTTTACAGAAGGCACTGTAGAGTATATCAATGATCAATGGGTATTTTTTGACCATGAGACAGATGAAGCATCCATAATGGACGAATTCCTCCATCAGGAAATTGAAGTGTTCCGCTTTAAACGCTGGAAAAAGGGCATTTTATTCGAGGAGGGCAAGGTGGTCTTTGATGATGAAATATTCCACTTGAAGAACCAGGATTCAATTCGCATTAGAAAGCATCTGGTTTTTTCTCTCGAAAGATTATTGGAAGAAATGAATGATGATGCCTTTTACCAATTTGTAACCACTTTAAATTCCATGCAATTTTCGGTCTATGACTGCATTTATTGCTACAACCAGCTCGCATTTTTTAATGATAAAGACAGGAAAAGCGGTGTTAACTTCATCGTATTTGATAACCAGGATCATATATGCAATGTACAGCATCATTTCTGCTATTATGAAAAAATGAGTGACCGGTTTGAATTCACCTTAAACAGCGGAAAAAGAATGGTAATTGAAAAAATTTCTTCATAGAAAACGTAAACTTCAGAATCTTAGCTCATGAAGAAACAGCAGCCTCCCAATAAGGGCAGTGCTGCTGTTTTTTTTGAGCTGACTTTGCGTTTGAAGGTAATAAGGGCCTACCTCAAAATCTCTGGCCATAGCTGGTTATAGTTTTAAATCACCTTAGATTGTTACGTCATAACTTGATAAATTAGAAAAAGCTGCCTTTTCGGCAGCCTTTTCTATAAATCCATATTTACGTCATAAATGTTAATGGCAATTTAACAAAGCCTAAATATAATACCAGGATTAATGCAACAATAAACTGTCCCCACAGTATAGAAGTCTTTTTCCCTTTGACAGTGCGGATGATAATCATTTCAAACATAGCAATTACCCAAATGCCTACTAATGACTTCAGAACATAGAGAAGATCGATGCTGTTTAGGCTGCTTAAAATCCATACCCCTGTTCCAATGATTAGCAGATAAAATAATCTCAAAATCATTTGTACTACTTTTAAACCTTTTTGTTTGCCGCTTTTATGCAAAATAAGGGCAATAATAAATAAAACTAGTGCCAAAAACCATGTTGTAATATGGGCATGTATCATTCCAGTGCCTCCTAATGTAAAATTCGATATCATCATACCATATTGGCTTTGAAATTCCTAAAGTTATGATGCGAAAAAAGATTATACAAAGGCAACTTTATGAACTATTTATGGCAAGATGTGATATATCTCATTGACAAATTCATACTAAAAAGCCTGTGTATTTGTACACAGGCTACCTTCTTATTCCTCAATATAATTTTTCAGAGTTCCTATTTTTTCTACTGTAATTTCCACTTTATCTCCCGGCTTAAGAAAGCGCGGAGGTTTAAAGCCCTTGCCTACCCCGGCTGGAGTTCCAGTAGCGATAATGTCACCGGGCTCAAGTGTCATGCCCTTTGAGAGGACCGAAATGATTTCATCTATTGGAAAGATAAAGTTTTCAGTATTTGAGCTTTGTCTCAGCTCTCCGTTTACCCTTGTTTGAATGTCTAGCTTATTCGGGTTTTCAACAGCAGAGGCATGGACAATCCATGGACCCATCGGGCACGTTGCATCCAGGCTTTTGCCGATAAAAAATTGCTTATGGCGGGACTGGAGATTCCTTGCTGTCACATCATTAATAATCGTATAGCCAAAGATGTGTTCCAAAGCTTTTTCTTTTGGAATCGCCCGTCCCTTTTTTCCGATTACAACTGCCAGCTCCCCCTCGTAATCAAGCTCGGCAGTGACATTCTTGTGATTTAAAACAGTTGCATCAGGCCCTATTACTGTTGTTGGCGATTTCGTGAAAACCATTATGTGCTCGGGAATATCTTCTTTACTCCCCATCTCAATTGCGTGCTCTGCATAATTCTTGCCTACACAAAAGATATTCTTATCCGGACGCGGAATGGGTGCTGCCAGTGTAACGGAAGCAAGCGGGTAAAAGAGATCTTGCCTTTCAGGATTGCTGCTTAGCCAATCTGTTAAACTATGTACTTTAGAAATAAATTTATCTCCTAAAGCAATACATTCCTTCAGACTCCCAGGCAAGTCACTTTTGCCCTCCATTTTTTCTAATGCTTCTTTTAGCGGAACCACCTTTGTCCCAGTCTTGTCCAGCAAACCAGCTTTACACCCTTTGCTATCCTTAAAAGTAACAAATTTCAAACTAATCACCTCATTCTATTATTCACTTTTTTAGTATAATATAAATTTTCAGATTTTTGGACTATTTTAACCCTTTCTCTTCCAATTAGGGATATTCAAATATGTAAAGCTCCTCCAGAGCCATTCGACTGGTCCATAATAATAGCGGGTGAGCCAGAAGCGGCTGATGATGACCTGAAAAACGAAGATGAACATAACTAACAGTGTTCCCCAAAATGCAGAGACCTTCCCATAAAAACCTAATCCATAGCTGTAAAAAATATAAGTTGAAATAATGGACTGAAAAAGATAATTCGAGAGCGACAGTTTCCCAACATATGAGAGCGGCAGCAGGAATCCAGGTCTTTGACTATTTTTCAGGATCACCGCTATCCCTAAAGCATAAGCAATTGCCAGCAGCGGTCCTCCAAATAAATCCTGCATGTAATCCAGTCCCAGGTTACTTTCCGTTATATAAGGCAGAAATTTGAACAATAAACCTGCCGCCAGCGAAACCAGCATAATTTTTATGAGAAATGCCCGGTTTTTTTCAGGCTCCTCAAGCCATTTCAGCTTGGCTGCTCCTCCTCCTATTAAGAATAAAGGAAGAATAGATGACAGCATGACAGGCAGTGAAGCAAGATTATTAACACCTGACCAATCCTGGATACGCTGTGCAGTAATCTCGGAAAAGCTTCCATTTTGATAGGCCTGTAAGGAAGCTAGCGCTGCTTCCTTGTCATAGATTGACAGCTCCTCAGGAGGAACAAACAAAACTGTTGCAAATAACAATAGGACAAAAAGCAGATTGGGTATAATATAAAGCAATATTCCCGTTAAAAGCATATTTTTTCCGGACATTTTTATAAATAATAAAAATGTGAAGCCAAAGATCGCATAGTTTATTAAAATATCCCCATGCCATATAAGAGAAGCATGAATGATGCCTATAACCAGCAAAAGGGAAAATCTCCTTGCAGCCATTCCTCCAAAACCAAGACCTTTGGCCAGTACCCTCTCCCTTAGAATGACTAACCCATAGCCGAACAGCATTGAAAATAACGGGTAAAAGCTTGCCTGCACAAAGATATCGATAAACGCATAAGTCCCTTTATCTGCCGGGCTATCCCACCATTCATAAGGATTAATGTACAGATATGGTGAATGGAAAGAAAGCATATTAACCAAAAATATCCCTAGAATGGCAAATCCTCTCATAATATCCAGTGAAATAATCCGATCCTTCTCCAGAACCGGGCTGACTTGCCTGTTCATAAAGCGCCTCCTTCTTTGTAAAAAAAGTCTAACCTTAATGATAGATTCCCAGGTTCTTCTTGTCCAGAAAAGAAATACTCCAGCGCATATATCTAGGCGCTGGAGCTGGACAGTAATCAACCTTGTTAAGATTCTGAAGTCACGTCTATAATTTAATTTACAAAACGGCCTGTTTTCCCTTTGGACTCCCAATAGTTGTTCCTAAGGTGGATTTTTTGAATTTTCCCTGAAGCCGTCTTCGGCAGCTCTTCGACAAAAGTCACTCCCGTTACAGCTTTAAAATGGGCAAGCTTCTCCCTGGTAAAACTGATAATCTCCTGCTCTGTCAGTGTTTTCCCATTTCGCAGAACTACAAAGGCATGGGGGGTTTCCCCCCATTTTTCATGAGGCACAGCTATAACAGCGGCTTCCAGTATGGAAGGATGTTCATATAAAGCCCCTTCTATTTCTATGGATGAGATGTTTTCTCCTCCACTGATAATGATATCCTTTTTACGGTCAACTATATCGATATTGCCATATTCATCGACATTTGCCATATCACCGGTATGAAGCCAGCCTTCCCTGATAGCTTCCATCGTTGCCTCTTCATTTTTCCAATAGCCCTTCATGACTCCGTTGCTTCGGACAACTACCTCACCGATTTCATTGCCATTATGAGCCACTTCTTCGCCATTTTCATTGATTACCTTGACCTCACATCCTATCATCTGATGTCCAGCCTTCGCTTTCATCCGGTACTGCTGGTTAAGCGGGAGTTCCTGAAGATGGGAACGAATCGTCGATACTGTGCTTAATGGAGATGATTCGGTCATGCCATATACCTGTATGAACTCCCATCCAAGCTCCTTTTCCACTCTTGTTACAAAGGCTGGCGGAGGCGCCGAACCAGCAATTACTACCCTGACATCCTGATCAACTGAAGGAGCAATTTGTTCATAATGCTGCATCAGCGAATTCAGTACAGTAGGGGCCATATGCATGATTGATACTTTATGCTCCTGAAGAGCCTCAAATATCTTTTCCGGTGTGGCTTTTCTTAAACATACCTGAGAAGCGCCATTTGCTGTGTAATAAAAAGGCGAACCCCATCCATTCACATGAAACATGGGCAGGACATGCAGCAATACATCCTGATCGCTTACTCTTAAATGATGCATTGTTGACAATGCATGCAGGTAATTATTGCGGTGGGTCAGCATGACACCTTTAGGGTTGCCAGTTGTTCCGCTTGTATATAAAAGGCTGCATACGTCATTTTCGTCGAGGGCTTCCCTTCGATATGGACTGCTGTCCTGGCTTTGGAGCCATGAATCATAATCGGTTTCTTTCAGATCTTCCTCTTTAGAATGCACGAAAATCTTTTCAACTGTTTTCAGCTGATCTTTAACAGGAAGGATGAGGTGGTAAAGTTCCTGATCTACGAATAAGATTTTGGATTCGCTGTGATTTAATATAAAGAGATAGTCTTCCGGATTCAGTCTGATATTAAGAGGGACCATTATTCCGCCCAGCTGAAAAACTCCATAAAACCCCTCCAGCATCTCAACTGAATTGGGTGCAAGGTAAGCAACCCTGTCCCCTTTTTGAATACCTGAAGCTCTTAATCCATGAGAAAGCTGGTTAACTCTAGTGTTCAATTCATCGTATGTAAAAGTGCGGTCATCTGCAATGATTGCTTTTTTATTGCCGTAAAGGGACACAGCACGATCTAAAAACTGCGAAAGTATTAATGGAACATTCATTTCACTGTCACCTCACTGAAAATTTTGTTAATTTTATATTTTCTATATTATCACAAAAATAAAAACAGTTTCACTCCAAATTTATCTGTTATATAACATTTTACCGGGCCCCAAATTACCGAACAACTGAGATAATATTGGGCTGATTAATCACATCCATCAATTAGGCACATACGATATACAAGAAATTATTTTAAAGGGTGTTATGTATGCCAGCTATTGTGGGAGTCGCACAGGTCATATCCATCGGGAGCAGTTCTGTCTTCAATATCGGGGACGTCTATAAAATCATGCCAGTTTCTAATGCCAAGACCTTTTCAGGTGCCGGATCGTTTAACACCGGGGATGGCCTGAATATTCACAATCACCGGAGCACAACAAACACTTATGATTGTGATGGTGTAGATCAGGGCAATTATTTCAATGCTTAAAAACGGGTGATACTATGAATTTTTATATACAGCAATCCATTCATATTAATTTCATAAAGATTGGCGGGATTTCAAATTCTTCTGTCATGCAGATTGGAAGTGCAGGCATTATTAAGCCGGCCTCCTATTTGTATAACACTGGCAACTTTACTGAGCCTGCACCTGAAGCGGAAGGTCCGGCGCCTGCGGGGCCAGCTGGGGCAAGTGCTTTTCCGGCGCCTGCTGTACCCCTTACAAGAGCGCAGAAACGATAAGCAATCTATTAATAAAGCGAGGTGGTGCGCTTGAACCAGCAATTAAATATCTACCTTCAGCAATTGCATGCTTTTGTGGAGTCACAGGAAAAACGTATACGGAGCCTGGAAGCCACTGTCAAAAAACTACAGGAAGAGACTGAATTTCTGAGAAGCCGCCCGCCGATGCAAGTGGATCGGATTGAATACAAATTCGACCAGCTTAAAGTAGAGTCTCTTGAAGGCACGCTAAATATTGGCTTAAATCCTTCTGAGCTGCAAAACATTGAAGATTTTGCCGTAGATAACAAAAACATTAAAGCACCTGTTTCTCCTAAAACCCTGATGAAGAGATCGATGGAAGTTGAAGATGCCATTAATCAATATCTAGAACGGGAACTTCCGGAAATTACAGCTTCTGTTCAGAAGGAATTAAATGTAAATGTGGATGACTCATATATTGGATTTATAAAAGAAGATATTAAAAAGCAGCTGCCCAACCGGATTGATTTCTATCTTCAGCAGCAGGCTTCTAATCGCTCAGAGAAGGATGTTACTAACGAAGAGATAATAGAGATGATAAAAAAGGAAATTTACAATGGGGTCCATGCCTTTATCTCACATTTGCCGGAGAATATGAAAGGAATGAATAAAGAATGAATTATCAGGTATATAACAGAGATCTTTGTGTTAGCAGCATAAGAGTGCTGGGTGTATCCAGTTCATCTGTATTAATGGTGGGAGATACGCAAACGATACAGCTGGCATCCACTTTCGATACACCGCCTGAATCACTTCTGATAGGGCCATTTGTGCCTCTTACACCGGAGTAAGCAGCCTATGCTTCAAAGAACTTCGTCTGTTGATAGAATTAATATTGACACTATCGCCTTTTCTTCTGTATTTGAAATTGGGGACTCATGCTTTATAAAAGGATACTCCAGAGCTATTGCTGATCAGCGTGAAGTTGAGTATTTTAACGCTAAGGAAGGGAATTTTTCAGTCTATCCTGTTTTCAGGGAACCCATTCATTTGATTCCAATTGATGAAGACATAGCAATCCAGACAACACAGCTCAATCCAATCATCCGTGTTCAAAACATTAATATTAACGGGGTTTCCTCCTCATCTGTCATTCATATCGGCAACAGCGGAAATATATCAATGGAAGCCCGGGTCAAGCATATCCGCCAGATTACTTCCAAAAACAGCACTTCCCAATCAGAGCTTGAGGATGAAAATTTTTCATAAAGGATGTTTTACATGCCAGCTATAATCGGACCGGTACAAATCATTAATGTCAGCGGAGGGATTGTTCAATTCGGAGACTCCCTTTATATCTCTCCAAAAAACAATTCCAAATCAACAACCGGACAGGGTGCCGCTAACACAGGCGGCTTTGTCATCACAAATAATGGACTTAGTGCCAGTAACGTACTGGATACCAGTCTGGTTGACCAGCCAAATGTCGGCAATAACTAATGTAATTTCAGTAAGTCAGGACGATAGCACCCCGTTATCGTCCTTTTGATTTCCGTTCATTCGACTTTCTTGCTTTTGTCAGCTTAGATGAAGGCTGCTTCCTGATCCATTTCAAATATTTACGGATTTTATTATCCTGCTGCAATAACTCGATTGAATGCAGTCGAACAGCCAGCTCGGCATTCGTATATAAAGCATGAATCTGCTTATGACAGGGTATGCATAATTTAGCGGTCGGCAGAAAGGTCCCTCCCAACTCTTTCGGAGTTAAATGGTGGACTGTTACATCAGTTTCCTTCCTCAAGCATAATTCACAGGTTCCGGTTTCTTTGCGCTTTTTTCCCATTGTTAGCCTCCTTTATATTACAATACCCTTTACATTGAGGCGGCATAATCCTCGGGTGTTTGTTTACATCGGGACCCTTTTCGCGCATTTTCCGTCTGGTATCCGCAATAAATAACCCTCCTGCTAATACACAAAAGCCGGCAAGTCCCCTTGCCGGCTTATTTCTATATCTTTATTGTATGAGCTCCGTCAAAGAAAAACAGGTATCTTTCATTAACTTCCCTTTTTAAAATTTGTTCCAATGCTCTGGTGTACATGTCAATCTGAATTTTGTACCTGCCTTCGAGAACGGGTTTGGCTTCAGCAAAACCTCCCTTAAAGCGGCCTGTAATTCCATCTGTTTTATAATCCAGAAGCACCAGACCCTGCTCATCTTCAAATACGCAGTCCACAATCCCCTGAATAAGAACTGGTTCATCTTCCCCTTCCCAATCAGAATAGATATCCCGTGCCGGGAAAGATAAACTGAATGGGATTTCTCTTCGAACCAATTTCGCCTGAACAATTCTCTGTCCCAGTTTGGTCTCGAAAAACTGTGTAATCAGCTCCGGCTCAATGCTGGCACGCTGCTCTTCCGTAAGCAATTCACTGTGAACCATCTCATCCATTTTAGAGGATATAGCTTCCACTGTTGCTGGCCGGCTGAAATCAATATGCTGCATGACAGCGTGCATGGCAGTACCCCGTTCAGCTGGTGAAAGGGATTTTTCCTGCATAAATCGAGGCCTGCTGAGCATTGGTTTACTAATTTTACGGATTAACTCTGTGCCGCTGTCTTCTTCAGAAAAAATCTCCCGCTGCCGCTTCACTTCCGAAACAGACTGTTTAGATCGGGCGTGAGCCGCCTGCTTAAAGGAATATTTCCAGGAAAGCTGTTGTTCAACTTTATCTTTATAATCTGATTCAGCAGGTACAGCTTTTCCTTCATAAACCAATTGCAGCAGATCTGTTTCGCCCTCTTTCTCTTCTCCTGAGAGAACAGCAGCTTCTTCACTTTTTATTATGGATATATTCCAGCATGATGGGTGTTCAAGTATGTCACCCGGAACAAGAGGATGCACCGGCATTTCCCCTCTTAATGCCTCACAATCCCGATGCCGGACAAGAGATGGGCCAATCCAGTCCAGGTAGCTGTTTGCAGAAGCCCTGTCATACTCATTCAGGAGCCAGTCTTTATGCTCTGAAGCCTGCAGCCACTTATTCAATTTATTATCTGCACTTTTAACAGACGAAACCAGATATAGCTTTTCCTTCGCCCTCGTTAAAGCAACATATAGAACCCGCATTTCCTCTGCCAGCATTTCCATTTTCTTTTTTCGTTTAAATGCAATCTGCGGCAAAGAGGGATATGAAATTCGTTTCTCGGCATTGACATATTTTGCTGCGAACCCGAATTCCTTATCAAGCATATATGGCTTTTTCAGATCCATTGTATTAAAGCTGCGGGCAAGCCCTGCAATAAAAACAAAAGGAAATTCCAAACCTTTACTGCTGTGGATCGTCATAAGGCGGACCACATCTTCCTGCTCACCCAAAGCGCGGGCAGCACCTAGATCATCGCCTCTGTCACGCATTCGTTCAATAAATCTTAAGAAGCGGAATAATCCTCTGAATGATGTTGCTTCATATTGTCTGGCTCTGTCATACAATGCACGAAGGTTTGCCTGCCTCTGTTTTCCGCCCGGCATGCCGCCGACAAAATCATAAAATCGGGTTTCTCTATACAGATGCCAAATCAGTTCGGAAAGTGAACCCTGACGCGCCATTATTCGCCATTCTTCAAGAATATCAAAAAATGGCCGGACTTTTTCATATAGTTCTCCCATTTCAAGGGTTGGGTGATTCCGGCAAAAAGAAGTTAATGCTTCATAAAACGAACCCCTTTTATTATGGATTCTGATTTGTGCAAGCTCTTCTTCGGTCAGCCCCAAAATAGGAGATCTAAGAACCGATGCCAGCGGAATATCCTGATACGGATTATCTATTACTTTTAAAAGTGACATCACAATCGCTACTTCTGTTGCTTCAAAATAACCGCTGGAAAGATTGGCATAGACCGGGATTCCCTGCTGTTTGAATTCCTCCATAATCTGCGGAGCCCATGTCATGGACCGAAGCAGTATAACAATGTCTCTGTATCTGGCGGGACGTCCAGATTGGGTCTTTGTGTTGAATACTTCTTTTCGATTTTTAATGATTTCTTTTATTTTCGATGCCATATATCTGGCCTCTAGCTGTGACTGGGCTAAATCTTCACTGTCAAAACCCTCAACCATGGATTCAGAGTCTGGTTCACTCTTCTCATTTCCTTCAAGGTCAATAATAGCAAGCTCAACAGGCTGCTCCTGATCCTCTGAATAGGGAGCTCCTTTAACTAGTTCAGCTGACAGGTCATATTCTATTTCACCAACAGCCGTCCCCATAATCTGCTTAAAAATATAGTTGGTTCCATGCAGAACTTCTTTTCGGCTTCTGAAATTCCTCGCCAGATCTATTCTAAGCCCTGCTTTTTCACCGTCCCTGTCAAACCTGGTATACTTGCCCAGAAACAGATTAGGCTCTGCCAGACGGAAACGGTAGATCGACTGCTTAACATCGCCTACCATGAATAAATTCCCGTTCTCTTCTGAGTCTGCCGTCACCAGCTGCAAAATAGCTTCCTGAACCATGTTGGTATCCTGATATTCATCAACCAGAACTTCCTTAAACTGATTTCTGCAGACAAGAGCAGCTTCTGAAGGCATAAGCCTTCCCTCCTCATCCTGTGAAGAAAGGATTTCAAGGCAATAATGTTCTAGATCAGCAAAGTCAACAAGCCCTTTTTCAGTTTTAACCTGTTCAAAACGAAGAGAAAATGCTCTAACTAACGAAACAAGCTCATCGATATGCGGCTTCATTTCCGCCATATCACGCATGAAGCTCTCCTGTTTACGGAAAAATAGTTCTTCCTGCAGGCTGGTTATGATTTTCTTGGCCTGATCCCTGAGTTTTTTTGCCTTTTCGACCAGTCCTTCATCATATTCATCGCCCTTACACGTTTTGGCTCTGCCAAAAGACCATGATTGCATCGCCTCATACAGCATCGTCCAAGAACTGTTCTTCGCTTCAATAAGTGTATTTACAACGTGCAGATCTGCGATAAAGTTCTCAGCTCTCGGAGCCGGCCCCCCTGGAAGCTTTGTCAGCTCTAGCCCATATTCAAGCAGCTGTTTGGCTCCTTTCAGCTGAAGATCAATATCCTCCAAAAGCGAGCGGACAAATGGCAGCTGCTCAAGGCTGCTGACACCGTCCACATTATACATCTCTGCAATTGAATCAAGATACTGGTCTGGTGAAGGGTTGGAACGGGCAAAATCGTATAAGTCCCTTATTATATCTTGTAGGGCAGTGTCACTTCTATCGTTTGTAAAAGTGTCGACAAGCGCAAAGAATCCTTCATTTCCCTCTTTGCCGTATTCCTCCTCAAAAAGCTCTTCGAGGACTTCATCCCTCAATAGCTGTGCTTCTGTTTCATCGGCGATCCGAAACCCCGGATCAATATCGGTCATGTAATAATATTTGCGGATCATTTCTAAACAAAATGAGTGTAAAGTCGAGATGGATGCTCTGTTTATTAAGCTTACCTGTTTTCTGAGGTGAGCAGACCTCGGATTAACATTAATAGCTTTTTCAAGAGCTTCACCAATTCTGTGCCTCATTTCTGCTGCCGAGGCGTTTGTGAAGGTAACAACCAGCAGTTCATCGACATTAATAGGGTCTTCATCTGCAATAATCTTATTGATAATCCTTTCAACTAAAACAGCCGTTTTCCCTGATCCGGCCGCTGCAGCCACCAGGATATCCTGGCCCTTGGCCATAATTGCTTTCCATTGGTCATCAGTCCAGGTTGCATCTTCCGGCTTAGGCGGTATCGCCATTCTCATCGCCCTCCACCTCCTTCTTGATGATTTCTATCATGTCTTCTTTTGGCTTAGGAGTAAATAATCTGTAATCATTGGTTTCAAGAGATTCGTCAAATTGGCACACAGATTTATAGGCACAAAATGTACAAGGAGTTTTTTCCTTCATTTTATATGGGGCAATCTCCACATTGCCCTCTGTAATCTTGTTGCCTGTATTTCTATACATCTTTCTAACATAGCTGCGCAAATAATCAAACTCCTGCTTGCTTGCAACTTTAGAGCGCTTTGAAAGGGTGCCATCCTTTTTGAAGCCAGCTGAGATAATGGATGAGTCGCCTGTTTCAAGAGTCTGATCCATTAACCTGATAACATTTTCATCTCCAAGAAGCAGGCCATTCATTTTGAATTTCTTATAAAGTTCCTGCTCGATATCCTCCAGTGTCAGCATTTTTGAAGTACTTACAATTGGATTATGGACATGGAAGTAAAGAACTCCTGCCGGATCTGCTTTTGTTCCGATTAAAGAGCTCGAATGAGCAATTATGATGTCCAGATATGTCAGCATCTGCAGGGCAATGCCATAGTAAACCTCACTTACATTCAGATCTTTAGAACTGGATTTATAGTCAATTACCCGTAAAAATGTCCCGTTCGCATCCTGGGCTTTGTCTACTCTGTCAATTCTGCCGACAAGTTCCATTTTAGCCCCGTTCTTAAGAGGAAAAGCAAGCGAAGGAAGCTCTCCTTTTGGACCAAATCCCAATTCAAGTCCTACTGGCGAAAATCCGCTTGATTTTGCATGCTCGCTGATAACATAGGAAGCCCGGCTGATAATTTGCTCAAGCTTTCTCTTAATATAATGATGCCTGTTCGAGCTTAAGAGGATTTCATTTTGAAGTTTAGGTGCAAGCATTTCAACTGCTTCTTTTGCAAGAATCTCACACTGCTCCCTTGTCATATCTGTCCATGAAAGTTTCTGAGTCATTACTGTTTCTGCAATAAATTTTAAAGCAGCATGGAAAAGATCCCCGATATCCGGTGCTTCAAGCCGGTATACCTGTCTTTCCCGCAGCCTTAGTCCATGCTGTGCAAAATGGGAGAATGGACAGCTATGGAATAATTCCATTCTGGAAACACTCGCCTGAATATGATCGCCATACAATTCTTTACTGACTTCTCCGCCTAGCTGAAGTGTCCTGTTTTCATAATTCAGGCTGGAAAGCACCTTTAATGCAGGCCTTCTCCACTGCTCGTTTTTTAGATAAAAGTTATAAACATCCCACCAAAGGTCATAAATTGGATAACTGCGCTTTTTTAACTGAAGCTGAGAAGTCAAATACGATAATGCTGTATTAAGGTTATCAGCATATTCCAGCTGCTCCGTTTCCGGGAGCTCTGCCGGATCCGTCATAAAGGAATGGTGCCTGCAATCAGGAAATAAATCTCCCAATCTCTTAATATAAGGTGAAGGCATAAGTGCTTTCCCTTCTTCATTTGCCAGTGGATAGCTGATAAAAAGTTTTTCTGATGGAGTAACAAATGCTTTATAGGCTATAAAATCCTCATCAAGAAGTCGTGTACGGCTTCCTGGCGCCAGCTTCATACCGCTCGTGTTAAGTATCTCCCTGTCGTCATCCGCCAGCACACCGTCCTCTGCGAATTTGCCAGGCAGTACCCCTTCATTCAGTCCAATGACAAAGGCAGCTTTAATATCGGTTAGCCTTGACCTTTCCAAATCCGCCGCCATAACCTGGTCGATTGCAGGCGGAACAAGAGTAAAGCGAAGCGACTCCAGTCCGGCATCGAGTATGGAAGCAAATCGCTTAAGCGTCACTTCTTCGTCACCAAGCATTTCTACATATTGATCCAATAGCTCCATAATGGAATTCCACGCTTGTCCATGTTCCCTGGACTTTACAAGGTTCCCTTTCTCCTCCTGGACAGTTTTCCACTTTTCAATCTTCACAGGTACATCCAATTCTTCCATGTATAAAAATAATGCTTCACAAAGGCCACGGCCATCAAGAGCCTTTCTTAATCGCCTATGCAGCCTTAATATTGGGCCTGTAATCATTTCGCGCAGATCATTTAACTCATCTTCCACTTTTTTCTCGGCATCAGTCTGGGCAACTGCTTCAAACTCCAGCCCCCTGATTCTTCTATAAGTCCACCTTTTCTTTTTCGTCCATTTATCGCCTTGAATTCCATATGCAAGAACATAGTTCTCAAGTCTGTCCATTTGCTCACGAAGTTTTCCCGGGCTTATCCGGGATGGAAATATCAGCTCCGTTTTTACAGCTCTGAAAATCGGTTCATAGCGCCAATTCCCGTTGATTATTTCTAGTGTTGAACGAATTAACTCAACTAGGGGGTGATTCATCATGGTTCTTTTTTGGTCAATAAAAAATGGGATATCATAGTCCCGAAACACTGTTTCAATTATGTCATGATATTCATGCCCGTTTCTTGCCAGTACGGCAATATCACGATAGCGGTAGCCCTCTGTGCGAACAAGCTTATTTATTTTTCTGGCTAGACCTTCAATTTCGGCCCTCCTGTTGACAGCCTGTCCAATGTGTATGTCTGCTTCCCCTGAAAATGGCTCGGCAGGTCTGCTGTCAAAGTGTGCCTCAAGATGTTTAAGTGAAGGGATGCTCCATCTTTTTTGTTCTGATAGGAGTATTTCTTCCACATCCAGCATGTTGCGGGAAGTCATTTCTTTGATTGTCTGATAGTTTTCTCCCGGCATTCTGAACAAATGAAGCTCATCTGAAGCATCACTATGCGGCTGGTCAAGCGTTAAAGTGATTGTGACGTTTCTGCATTGCTTCATCATCTGTTCAACAATTGCATATTCCTGTGGTGTAAAGCTGTAAAAACCGTCTATATAAACCTCGGCATTTCTCAGGTACTCCGAATGAGAGGCTTTTTCTGCAAGCAATCGGAAATAATCCTCTGAATCTGTATATTTGCCAGAAAGGGATTCTTCGAATTTTTTATAAATTACCTCAAGATCATGCAGTTTATCCTGGAGTGCTTTATTTGCATTCCCGTATTCCGAGAGCTGATTTTGTCTTTCAGCCAGTTCATCGGGATTTACACAATAACGTTTGAATTCAGTCATTATTTGTTCAACTTGCTGAATAAAGCCATTTTTATCTGCAGCTCTTTGGAAAAGTTTAAGCTCATCCTTTTTGTCTTCAATGATTTTGCGGATTAGCATATTTATGCCTACACTATTAAGATGGTATCTGCTCATGCCTCCTGTTTCCTGAAGAATTCTCCAGGCGAGCCGCGTGAAAGAGTATACCTGGCTGCGGATCATTCCGCCAAGGCCGGGTGTTGTAATTAATTTATATTCTGAAAGGAACGTCATTTGTTCCGGCACTAAATAAATGATTGGATCTCCATCCGGATTAAACCGCAGTTCATCTCGGATTTCGTTCAGGCAGTATTCCGTTTTCCCGCTTCCGGAACGGCCTATCAATAAACGTACGGTCATATTTTTCCTCCTAAAAAAGCTCTCTTACTTTCATATTTTATCATATAAGCTGTTCAATTTTTTGAATGGAGTTTTTCGAAATACTGGAAGTGACAACTTTCTGCTATTGTGGTCAGTGCATAAAATATAGCGGCAGGTGATATGGATGAACTCAAAATCGGTCTTGATTGCAACTTCAGTCATTTTGACAGTTACAGGTATTTTTGTCGCCAGTAATATTTATACACTGATTCCTATTTACGGAGAAATTGCAGATTCATATAAAGTAAATGAAAATCATATTGTCGCAGGGGGAAGCCTTTTTGCCATTTTTTATGCTGCCGGCCTGTTATTTTTCGGACCTGCTTCCGATACATTTGGCAGACGCAGAGTTATTATTGCAGGTTTGCTTGCTTCTGCTATATCTACCTATGCCGTCGGGCTTTCTCCTAATCCAGAAGCGCTCTATATTACCAGGTCGATTCAGGGAGTGACCCTTGGCAGTTTTGCCCCTGTTGCCTTTGCTTACTCTTTTGACCTTTTTCAGCCAAGGAGCCGTACGCTTCTGCTGGTTTTCATCAACACAGGGTTTCTTGCTGCAGGCATACTTGGGCAGCTGATCAGTTCGGCAATTACTTTTTATTATAAATGGAACTATGCTTTTTATTTTTTTGCTGTTTGCTATTTCATCCTTTTCCTTGTCTCGTATAAAATACTTCCGCCTGCTTCCCGTCCATTTAATAAGGAGACTTCCACTTTTGCTGTTATGAAAAAACTAATAAGACAGGGACGCCTGCTCAAATGCTACGCTATTACCTTTACTCTTCTGTTTTCCTTCGCAGCTTTCTATGATGCAATGGGCAGAAATTTCATGGGAACGATGGAGGATTTATTCACAATAAGGGCAGTGGGTTTGATTGGGGCACTCTTGTCACTCTTTACAGGAAAATTAATTGAACGGATTGGGGCTTACTCCACATTGAAGCTTGGTATATTTTTGGGGACAGTCAGCATTATTAAAATGTTTTTCTTCAGCAGCACAAATGCCCTGATGGCTATTTCCATCCTGTTTGTTGCATCCATATCCCTTCTTGTTCCCACAGTTATCACATTGATTGGCATGCTTGCAGGGGCGTACCGTGCAAAAGCTCTATCTCTCTATTCTTTTATACTATTGACTGGTGCAAGCCTTGCACCTCCAGCGGCGATGTTTCTTAAATTTCATCATATATTGTTTTTGCTTCTTGCATTCTTCCTTCTAAATTTTGCTCTTTGTTATTTTTTATCAAAAGAAACAGCTTTTGATCTTCAATCATAATAATAGGCTGAGCGCGGAGCCATATCCCATATCCGCGCTTTTTCACGTTTTCCATTCCTTTCTGAGAAGACCGTATAGATACATATCATGCCGTTTTCCATCTCTTTCAAGAAATTCCCTGTAACAGCCTTCTCTCTGAAATCCAAGACTTTCATAAAGTGTCCTGGCTCTAGTATTATACGAAAATACTGTCAGCTGCAGTCTATGCAGATTCAGTTCCCTGAAAGCATAGCGCATCAGGCATTGCATAGCTTCTTTTCCATACCCTTTTCCCCATTTGGTTCCATCTGGAATGGCTATGGTAAGCCAGCCTGTTCTGTGCGGCCATAAAATACCGTTTAATTCTGCGTAGCCGATCAATTCATTTGCCTCTTTTAACCTGAGCGAAAACCTGAAGGTATCCTTGGGGCATTCATCAAGCCACTTCTTAATTTCTGTTTCCCGTTTAGGTTTGACTGGAAGAGCATCCAGATTTCTCATGGTTTTTTCGTCCGAATGCCACTCGATTATCTTTTGGATATCTTCGTCAATAAATGTCCCTAAAATAATATTGTCCCCTGATAATATCGTATTGCTTAACACTTGTATCACTCCCTGGAAAATTATTAGGAGAAGGAGTATATGGAAAGGAAAGAGCCCCCGAAGGAACTCTTTATTCGTACATTTCCACAAAAACTGTGGCTCCCATTCCGCCTCCAACACATAGAGATGCTATTCCTTTATGGCCGCCTCTCCTCTTCAGCTCATGAACTAGACTCACAACAAGACGTGCACCTGTACATCCAATGGGATGGCCAAGACTGATACCGCTTCCATTTACATTTACTTTTTCCCGATTTAAGCCAAGCTCTTTCTCAACCGCCAAATATTGGGCTGCAAAAGCCTCATTCACTTCAATCAAGTCTGCTTCTTCAAGGGACCAATTGACATGTGGCAGGCCCTTTTTAATTGCCGGAACAGGCCCTCTTCCCATTACCTTTGGATCTACACCCGCCACAGAGAAGCCGGCAATCCTTGCCATCGGCTTCAGTCCCTTTTCTAAAGCCAGGTCTTCGGGCATTAGGACAAGTGCTGCTCCGCCGTCATTCAGACTTGATGAATTTCCCGCTGTTACCGATCCGCCTTTTCTAAAGACCGGCTTCAAGCTGCTCAGCTTTTCCGATGTTATATCTGTACGAGGGTTTTCATCTTTTGTAATGGTTACTTCCCCTTTCCTGCCTTTAATAGTAACTGGCACGATTTGCGAATCAAAGTAACCGTTTTCAATTGCGTGTAATGCTCTCTTATGGCTCAGCAATGCCACTTCATCTTGCTCTTCCCTTGTAATCGAATGTATTTCTGCCAGGTTTTCTGCCGTTTCTCCCATCATAATATGATGGATTGGATCTTCAAGAATCTCCCATACTGTGTCCGTAACCTGCCCATGCTGCATGCGTGCGCCCCAGCGATGCTGTTTTAATACATAAGGACTGGAGCTCATGGCTTCTACTCCTCCTGCAATCACGATGTCTGACATGCCTGATTGTATTTGCAGCGCAGCAGAAATAATGGCCTGCATACCGGATGCACATTGTCTCTGGACTGTAAACCCTGTTGTCGTATCGTCAAAGCCCGCAAGCAATGCTGCTGTTCTTGCCGTATTCGGCTCATCTGTACGCTGGATGCAGTGTCCCAAAATGACTTCATCCACCTCACTGCTTTGCAAACCGCTTCTTTCCGAAGCCTCTTTTAATACAGGTACAATTAAATCTGTTGGCAGAAGATCTTTAAAAGCTCCTCCAAATGTACCTACTGGTGTTCTGACTGCTGATGTAATTACAACATTTCTCATCCTTATTTCCACCTCGTTCATTATCTGATTACCTGAGCACCTGCTCAGAGTCAGGTTATTACATCATAATACCGCCATCTACATGCAGGACAGTGCCATTCACATAATCAGATTCATCTGAAGCAAGAAAAAGATATGCATTCGCAATATCCTCCGGTTTTCCCAGCCTGCCCAGTGGAACCATGCCCTGCATTTGGCCAATGACCTTTTCCGGCACTTTTGCTGTCATGCCTGTAGAAATAAATCCCGGAGCAACAGCATTTACGTTAATTCCTTTTCTGCCAAGTTCTTTTGCCCATGTTTTGGTCATTCCCACCACACCCGCTTTGGCTGCTGCGTAGTTTGTCTGTCCAATGTTTCCATAGATCCCAGAAACCGAAGATGTATTGATAATTTTTCCGCTTCCCTGCTCCAGCATGAAAGGAAGCACTGCTTGTGTACAATGGAAGACACCTGCCAGATTCACGTCAATAACCGCATGAAAATCGTCCTTAGATAATTTTGCAAGCATACCGTCCCTTGTTATTCCTGCATTATTGATAAGGATATCAATTTTTCCAAATGCGGCTTTTACAGCTTCCGCCATACTGTCTATGCTATGCCTGTCAGCTACATTTACCTGAAAAAACTCTGCATTTAAGCCTTTTTCTTTAAGCTCTTGAGCCCTGGAGATTCCCATATCTTCATCATAATCTGCAATGGCTACAGTCGCTCCTTCACCAGCAAACCTTTCTGCTGCAGCGAGACCAATCCCATTGGCAGCACCTGTAATAATGGCAACTTTACCCTTAAGCCTCATTAAATGCACCCCTCTATATATTTGATTATTCGGATATTAAAGACTAAAACAAAATTAATAAACATGTACATCAGCTTTTATTCGACAAAGCCCGCAGATTCTCCTGTATCCCGTGCGCGTTTTATTTTCAAGCTGTTCAGCGAACCCAAGGCCGGCGTCGAGTCTTCTCCCGCAGGGCTTTGAATAAGCTTCCTTGAATAAACACCGCACGAAAAATGGAGAATCAGCTCAGTAAATAATTTATAAAAAAGCAGCAAACCATTCAAAAACATCCTTGTAAAAAATCCTGATCCTTTCAATAAAAAAGATGGGAATTTTTCGAATCGGTTTAACTGCAGTCAAAAAAGGCTAAGAAATAAAAAACAATAGACAGCAAATTGGAAAGGGGCAATTTTAATGAAAGTTGTTTATGGATTGATGGCACAAAACGGAGACGCAAAGGAGCTGTTATGGGACTTGGGATTTTGGGAAAGTGAAGAATTAGCAAAGGATTACTTAAATTCCGAAATGGCCAAATCACGCGGAATTACAGTAGAACCCTTTAATATTAATGACGCTATACCCATTCATCCGGAAGAAATGGAAGAAGAAAAAATGGCTGCCTGCTCCCTTTGCGGAATTGAATACAATCGTGAAGATGTGAATATGACTGACTATGATGAGAACGTCTGTGTAAACTGCGAACCAGAATATAGAGAAAACCCCAATTTGCATGTTATCTAAAATTAGTCATTCCTGCAAAAATAAAAAGGACTCGACTAATCATCGAGTCCCTTTACTGAAATACCTGCTAGAATGACGCATCCATTTCATCAAGCGGCCAATAGCGAAGGTTTACTTTTCCTACAACCTGGCTGACTGATATAAATCCAAAATGCCGGCTGTCCCAGCTTCCGAGGCGATTATCCCCCATAACAAATAGTTTGCCCTCCGGCACTGTTTCCGTTCCCGTCATCTCGAGCAGTGTAAAATCACCTGTAAGTTTTCCTCCTGAGGTTTCTTTCCGGTATTTATCCAAGTATGGTTCATCCACTTTCTTGCCATTAATAAATAATTCATCATTACGGTATGCAATTTCATCCCCTGGCATACCTATTATTCTTTTTACAAAATCCTCTTCATCATTATGATGGAAAACTATTACGTCAAAGCGCTCTAAATCGCTGACCTGATAGCCGATTTTATTGACAATCAGCTTATTTCCATCCTGAAGAGTAGGCATCATGGATTCACCTTCTACAACGTAATTGGAGAAGAAAAAAGTCCGTATAAAAGCAAAAATAATGATGCCAATTGCAAAAGCCTTCAGCCATTCCGCTCCTTCTTTTCTCAATCCTTCCTTCACCATGCATCTCCCCTAGTACTTACGCATTCAATGCTTTTTATTCCCGCGGCCTTTTTCTACGCTCATATTCATCTTTATTTCAATAATTTTGCCGACATACCAAAGAATGAAAATGACCAATGCAACAATGGCAGTCCGAATTGGCTGCGTTATTAAGGATCTGATATCGTATCCGACAAAGCTTATTGTAAAAATCATCACTATTTTTCCAGTCAGAACTGCCAGCATATATTGAGCAATACTGATATTTGAAAGCCCGGCTACAATATTGACAACCGCTGAAGGTGTAAATGGAAAACAAAGAAGGATGAACAATGGCCCAAATCCATGCTTTTCAACCCATTTCATAAGCTTCTGTACCTGCTTATGATTTTTCAAAAAACGGAGTATTCGTTTCTGGCCATATTTTCTGACCAGCAGGAAAACAAACAAGGCCCCTGCCACAGCTCCGACCCAGGAGTATAAAAATCCCAGCCAGAGACCAAATGCACTCGCATTTGCCATTACAAACAAAAACAGAGGCAGAAAGGGCAAAAATGCTTCTAGCATTGGAAGCAAAATACCGGGAAGAGGCCCAAATGAACGGTACTCCCGGATTAAATCCATTATATTCTCTAATGTAAACCAATCTTTGAGCAGTTCAAAATCCATTAGTATCTCCTTGTCCAATATGCAGCAATAACTTAGTCAAATCGTTTTGGTAAAAAATAAGGTTCCCCTAGTTTTACCATTTCCCCTTATATTGTACACCTAATCCGCCAAAAACAATGTTTTTGCCTATTTTATTTAGACAGAAATTCATGGATTGCCGCTTTATTCGCCTCCTTATCTATGCCCAATACCGCAGCACCATTTATTCTCTGGTTTTCAAATGTCCCATCAACAGGAACACGAAGAGTATCTACATTCCTGTTATCCTTCGATAAGAAATCTTTTCCCATATACAGGATATCACCTGTGTTCATATTGGTATTAACAAAAGGAGTTACCACCCCGATTAATTTTGGAAGCTTCGTAATGGTCTGTAGGCTTGTAAACTGGCTTGCTACTTCTTTCATAACTTTCTGCTGGCGTTCCACTCTTCCAAAATCCCCTACTGCATCCTGCCTGAATCTGACGTACCCTAGGAGATGCTCTCCATCAAGCCGCTGCAGGCCTGGTTCCAGAGTAACACCTATATTAGCTGACATTCTCTTTTCCACGTCAATTTCCACTCCTCTTGGAAAAGCTTCATCAATTAAATGGACAAAGCCTTCAAAGTCAACAATGGAATAATATTTAATATCTATATCAAAGTTCTCCTTTAGTGTCTGCCTCAATAACTCAGGTCCTCCATAAGCAAGTGCTGCATTTATTCTGTCTTGCCCATGGCCCGGTATATCCACATACATATCTCTCATAAAGGAAATAAGCTTATATGTTCCCTTATCAGGATGATATTGAGCAACCATGATCGTATCTGCCCGTGATTTCTCTTTTCCCCTTGCGTCACTTCCAAGAATCAGGATATTCGTCCCGCCATATTTATCTTTTTCGCCATTAAATTCAAACTCTTCCGCCTGTATATTTGCTTCTCCTTCTGTCTGGGAGACGCCTTGCTTGAACTGAAAATACGAATAGCCAAGGGTTCCTGCAATCAAGAGAAACAGAATCAGGAGGACAGATTTCCATTTTCTTTTCTTTTTCTTCTTTTCATATCTATCTGATCTCATTAGTATAAGTCCTTTCTATGCAGTAAAATTATAAATTCGGCCGCAGGCAGGGAAATACCCTCACCTTTATTCGACTGCTGTTTCTATAAAAAAGTTTCGATATCATTGCTGGTATATCCTGCATACCCTTATATTCTGCAGATAAATTGAATTCTTTGCAATTTATTTTTAATAGTTTCTGCCTTCTGTATGAAAACTGACTTCATTGATATATCGGCGATTTTCATGTTACTTTACAGCATTAATTAAAAAAACGCAGACCCTAAGGCCTGCGGTTACAATTTAGAGATATTCATCAAACCAGCCGGCAATGTAATTCAGACGGCTGATTCTTAAATTCGGTTTTCCGCTTCTTGAAAGCTCATGATTGGCTTCAGGGAACCGGACAAATTTTGCTGTCTTCCTCCGATGCTTTAAGGCAATAAATAATTGCTCTGCCTGTTCAATTGGACAGCGATAGTCTTTTTCGCTGTGCAGAATCAGGAGTGGTGTATTTATTTCATTCGCATAAGCAAGCGGAGAATGTTTCCATAATTTCTCTATATCATTCATATCACTTTTGATTTGCCAATCAGTAAAATAGTAACCGATATCGCTTACTCCATAAAAGCTGATCCAGTTGGATATGGAGCGCTGAGTGACTGCTGCTTTGAACCGGCTGGTGTGTCCAATAATCCAGTTGGTCATAAAGCCTCCATAACTTCCTCCCGTTACGCCAAGCCGTTCTTTATCGATGAAATCGAAGTTTTCGAGCGCATAATCGACAGCATCCATAATATCCTCATAATCCTTGCCCCCGTAATCTCCTCTGACAGCATCTACAAAATGCTGACCATATCCATGGCTCCCCCGAGGGTTGATATATAGTATCGCATATCCTTTTGCAGCGAGGCATTGGAATTCATGGAAATAAGAATTGGCATACATAGCATGTGGCCCGCCATGGATCTCAAGCACAAGCGGCGCTTTTTGGCCTTCTTTCAGATCGGCAGGCTTCATGATCCAGCCATGCAGGTCCCACTCATCCGAAGATTTAAATTGAATTGGCGCTGCATCTGCCAGCTCCACTCCGCTCAGGAATTCTTCATTGACACTTGTCAGCTGTTTCAATTCCCCTGTCGGAACATCAAGTAAAAATAGCTCTCCGGGAGATGACGGCTTGCTGATAGCTACAACCGCTTTATTGATAGTCCCGCCTGTCGTCAGCCCATATACATGCTGCTGATCCAGCAGAGCTGGATATAATTCCCCTTCTAAAGATCCATAATAAACAACGGTATTGCCATGATCAGTTGCAAGGAAATAAAAGCTTCTGCTGTCCTCCGCCCAAAGAATTCCCGGTGTTACTGCACCCTGCTGGAAATCTCCGATGGCATAATCACCGGCCAATATGTCAGATTCTGCCGTCAGGCACTGAAGTTCTCCAAATTCGAGATTATAAACCCATACTTTGGTATGTGTTGCGTTTTCGTATTCCCTTTCATGTCCAAACAATCCTATTTGTTTTCCATCTGGTGACCATGACGCGCTTCCAAAATAACCTTTTCCATCTGTAATTTTTTTTATGTCTTTTGTGTCAAGATGGATGATATACACATCGCTTAAAAAAGAAAAATCCTTATCTTCACTCAAATCTGCCGAAACAGCAATCCATTTCCCATCTGGTGACCAGTCCTGCAACTGAAAATCATGTTCACCAGCTGTTACATGCTCCACCTCGCCAGTTGCTATATCGATGAATGCAACCTGCCTGTATCTTCCGTTCCAAAAGCCCTGGGCATCGGATTTGTGTTTCATTTTTTCGATTTCAATCGGAGTTGGCATTTCTTCCTTGTTTTCTTGATTTTCTTCCATTGTTTCCGCGTCTTCACCCGGTTTTATTGAAAGATTGAAGGCAATCTTCTTTCCATCAGGGGACCAAACAGGATTTGAAGCACCATTCGCACAATGAGTCAGCTGTCTGGCTTCTCCTCCTGCTTTGCTCATCACATAAATCTGCGGCTTGCCTCCCCTGTCTGAAACAAATGCAATTAACTCCCCATCTGGAGACCAGCGGGGTGAATGATTTCGGTGTTTGCCGTAAGTCCACTGAACAGGCTTATTGCTTTCAGCGGTATTAATATAAAAGATATTTGAACTATATGTATTTTCTTCTTCAAGCATTCTGGTCTCTACAAAAGCCAGATCATTTCCATTCCTGGAAAGCTGCGGATCAGCTACAGATTTTAATTGATAAAGATCTTCTGGTTTAATTGTCCTTTTTTGCGTCATTTATTTTATCCTCCTAACTGTGCTGTTCTCCTTATTTCGACATCAGAAATAAAATCCCTGCCAATAAGCTGCATGCTGAAATTTTTTTTAATTATTGGAAATGATGAAGTATAACAGTATTTCGACAAATATAGGCTCTTGCAAGATAAAACATTCCTTTGTAAAATTAAACAAGAACATTTGTTCTTACAACTGACAGGATATTATTAATTAAGGGGAGCAAAACAATATGACCAGAATTCCTGAGGAAGACCGTAATATCATGGAACAGGCAATTTATCTGCCAATGGTGCTGACGGTCTTAAACCGCGACTCTATTGTCATTAATAAAAGCCCGTTTAAACTAAAACAGCCATATCTTGATTTGGTTGAAGAAACAATGAAGGTCATTCAAAGTGAACTCTCTGAGGTAAAACGCTATATGAATAAAAACCAGTTAAAGGTACAGGAAATAAAAAGGGATGAGGCGTTTACTATGTTTATGTTCCTGTATAAAGGATATGAGGAACACCATAATTATTTTAATCCCCGCATCCGCAATAAAGTTCAGGAGCTAATGACCTATTATCTCCTTAAAAGATCTTTGCCGGGATCAGGGAAAAATCTAAAGGCCAATTAATTTTGTAATAAGAAGAGCCTGCAGCTAAATAAGATAACATACACGGAAAACAGAAGCATGAAATTCCGCATGCTTCTTAGTTATCCTGCAGTTCTAATTCCTTCTCTATTGGTAGGCTCCACTTCTCTCCGAAGCATTCATTAATTTAGAACCATTCACATAGTACAATGCCTTTCTCTCCGAATCTTTTATCCTTTTTATTAATGTCGTTTTAAGCAATGCTGTTCTGAGCACCTGGTTATTAAGAGTCGTATAAGATACTGGAATAATAAAGCTTTGCTTATTTTTAAAAACCACTTGAGTTTGAGCGTTTTCCGCCCGCTTGAAATATTCAATGTGATCCAATGCAATCCAGATGCATTCCGGATTGTATGGAGAAGCCGTCGGGAAAAAGTAAATGTAATTGGTGGGGTCAATCGTTATCGGAGCTTTATGGGTGAAGCCAGTTAATTGGCGTGTACCCTCTTTTCTTCCTTCATAGCTTGATCCAAAATAGCTGCAGCTGCTTTTAATTATTTCGAAAGGCTTGAAAGGGGAAGTTATTTCATCTTCAAGCTCCCAGATTTGCGAAAAAACTTTTATCCCATAAGAAAGGGGTTTAATAATCATCGTATTTGGATTGATTTCATATTCATCGATTATTTGAATATTTTGGCTCATATATCCTCATCTCCTTTATTCTTTCGCGCTCACTTTCCCATATTACCACCAATTTATCTAAAAATTACTAATTAATTAAATAGTTTCCAAATTGTTCACAATTATGACGTCTTGAGAAATAATTTCTAAAAATTTAAAAAAATTTAGTTGAATATTCAAAGGTGATTCCATATAATATTAAAAAGCTCAGGGGTGATTTCCATGAAGGAAAAATCATACACCGAATTAATGAAAATGAGTGGATCTAAGAGGAAAAACCAAAAGGAATCTTTTGTATTAGACCTTTACCTTGATATGCTGATCTCGGAGGTTCTGCTGAATAATGAAAAAGAAAAGCTGATGAAAAAGATAGACGCGGCGATTGATGAAGGAAATAAACCGGCATTTATGCATTATTCAAAGAAGTACAAAGAACTTTCAAAGCGTTTTGGCACTTAAAAAGACAGTCTGCCCCCGCCAATCAGCGGGGTATTTTATTTTTTTCGGGAGGAAGGCGGGAAATGAGCAGCAGGCATTTATTTTTAATGGGGGGAAGTCCTCCATTCGGTCAAAGGTTTGGAAGGATGTTTACAAAGCTTGCCTGTGGTGCGGATGGCAAAATAGCTATACTTTTTTTGGAAAGGGAAGGCTGGGAGGTGTATATGAAAAAGTATACTTCTGCCTTAATTCCGAATGGAGCCGAAAATTTCTGCTATTTGCCTCTTTCCGCTGACCCGGCTGAATCCTTTCTTCAAGAATTGATATCCAGTTCTGGCATCATAATTGGAGGCGGTGATACAGAAAGTTACAGAAGGTTTATTGTGGATAGTGAAACCGGAGAATGCATTAAAAGGATGTATATGAACGGTATTCCTGTAGCAGGCTTTTCGGCAGGCGCTCTCATTATCCCAGAGCATTGCATCATCCCTCCTATTGATACATATAAAAGACAGCACCTCTTTTTGAAAGGACTCGGGTTAATCAGGGATTGTGCCATAAGTGTCCATTTTACAAAGTGGAATGAACGGGGAAATCTAAAGGCAGCTGTATCAAAAACCAATGTCGCAACTGGTTATGGGATTGACGATAATGCAGGTATCTATTTTCACAATGAAATTCGGGCTGACAATGAGGGCAGCATACATATTTATAAAAATAGAACTTAAAAAAGCAAGCCTTTTGGCCTGCTTTTTTAGTTTAGCAATCAGTCCCCTGTTTGCTCCCGTTCCTTCTGCCTCTGTTCGATTTCAAATTCTTCGAGCATAGAAATGCGCTCCAGCATCGTTGGATGCCCATATCGGAAAATTTTCACAAGAAGCGGCGGATTCACCTGGCTTAAACCGGCACGTGTCAGCTCCTGAAATGTTTCTATTGCGGCTTTTGAATCCTTTGTCATTTCAATTGCATACCGGTCTGCCCTTGTTTCCTGATACCGCGAAACAAGATTGGATAAAGGGCTTGAAATAAAGAGCAGCATTGAAAGGATCATCAGAAATAGCGGCAGGGAACGTATATCATTTACAGCAGAAATTTTAAGGGCCCTTCCCCATTTATCAACTGCCTTCTCCATTAACTTGGCTGTCAGATAAAGTCCTAGCAATGAAAGCAGCAAGTATCCTCCAATTCCAATGTAAATATGCTTCTCAACGTAATGAGCCATTTCATGTGCCATGATAAACAGAATTTGATCTTCAGTTAATTTATTCAAAGTAGTGTCCCAAAGAACAATTCTTGAATTCGAGCCGATCCCTGTTACATAGGCATTCAGCGCATTCGTTTTCTCGGCCATATCGACCTCAAAAACATGTTCAGCCGGTATTTTAGCCTGAGCGGCCAAATCAAGAATTTTCGTTTCAAGTTCCTTATTTTTTAAAGGATAAAAGTCATTATACAGAGGGTCAATGACAACCGGCTGCAGAAACATCATAAATAAGGTAAATGGAACAGATAATAGCCACGCATAAAGCCACCATCTTTTCCTGCTCTTATTTATCAGCCAATAAAGAACACACACAATGAGAAGCATCCCCCCATAATTAACCCAAAAATCAATGAGTTCATCCTTCATCCACCCGCTGAAGCTCTGAGTTGAGATATTATACGTTTTAGAAAGCGAAAAACTGATATAGCTTAATGGCATCGTCGCAATAAAAGCGAAAAAAGAAAGCCAAATCAAATAAATTGCCGTTTGCAGAAATTTATATGGCGTTGTCTGTTCAGCCCATTTATTAAATGCCTTTGATAAACCAAATAAAAGAATAAATAAATAAAAGATCCACTCAAAAGGTGTAGAAATAAAAAACAGCAGGTTTCTAATTTTAGAATATTCCTCACTGAGCATCAGCTCCCTGCCGTTCAGGAAAGTTGCCGGATCAGCCCGTGACCCTTCATATTCAAAAGGCAGATTAGTGTCAGCAAAATAGAATAAATACCAATAAAAAAATAAGCCGTATACGAAAAAGGCCAGAGCCCCGTAAAAACCTAATTTCCGCGCCATCGAATTTCCCCCCTATGGTACAACCTTTCTATATTTAGTTTAGTATAAAAATCTGTAAATAGAACTATTTTGACGGGACAATCATTTCTTTCTGCACCAGCAGTGCTATTGAAAAAGCCGGTTCAAGGAAAGAACCGGCTAAAGAACATCCATCATTATCTTTTCTAAAACAAAAAAGAATATACAGATAACACAGCGATCGATCCAAGCACGACCACAATCACATTTGCGCCTAAAAAGGCTGCCAGAAAAGCTGCAGCTGCACCAAGCAGCCCAAACCAAATATCTTCATTTATAAACAGAATACCCGGAAAAATGAGTGCCCCTAATGTCGCATAAGGTACGTTCTTTAATATCCCCTGAACAAAGCCGGGAAGTTCTTTCCCCTTAAAAAGCACAAAAGGCAGCAGCCTTGGGATATAGGTAACTGCTGCCATCCCCACAATCATCCACACAATATGGCTACTCATGCTCCTGCCCCCTGTTCCTGCTTTTTACACTTTCAGTCCATTCTACTATTACAGCCGATAAGAGCGTGGACAAAACAATTGCCCAGCCTGTCGATAGCGTATTGGTCAAAGTGAAAATCGTGTTAAAAGAGGCTGCAAGTGCGGCAAGAAAAACAACTTTTGCACTCTTTTTCATAGATGGAACAAGGAGGCCGACAAACATGGCATAAAGTGCAACAGACATGCTTTCCTGCAAGGTTTGCGGAAGGCTCGCCCCAATAAGATGCCCAAGGCCCGAGCAAATGACCCAGCTTGCATATGAAACCGATATGAGCCCAAGCATATAGCCGCTTGTTACCTTTTCTTCACGAACTGCTGCAACTGAAAAGGTTTCATCCGTAATCCCAAATGATAACATTACTTTGTTGGCAGCCTGTTCATCATCCCACTTTTCATTAAGAGAGGTAGACATTAAAAAGTGCCGGATATTCACGATAAAAGTTGTCAAAACAATTTCAAATATGCCTGTTCCCAATGTAAGAAGACTCAGGGATATGTACTGTGCTGCCCCGGCAAATACGAGCAGACTCATTAAAGCTGTTTCACCAATCGTAAGACCGGTTGTTTTGGCAAGCAGCCCAAATGTTAAAGCAATGGGGGCATATCCAATCGCGATGCTGATTCCCGACTGCACCCCTTTTCTAACTTCACCGGAAGGCTTGCCGACTGCTAGTTCTGCCATTATACTCACCGCCTAAAAGATAATAAAAGGTTCTAAAAATTATACTATAATAGACTTAATATTAGAAGAATATGTTATCGCCCCATAACTAGTTCATCAAGCTTTAGTCTAATAAATTGTGATTTAACAAAAAAACGAACAGGGCATAAACCCTGTCCGGTCCGGAAGTCTAAATAAGAATGGCCTTGTCGCTGCTCATTTTCTCCCCGCGGATTTTCTGGAATTCTTCAAGAAGCTTTTCTACTGTCAGTTCTTTCTTCTGAGTTTCATTTGTTTCAAAAATAATTTGTCCCTTATCCATCATGATCAGCCTATTTCCCAGGTCAAGTGCCTGCTGCATATTGTGGGTCACCATTAATGTGGTAAGATTATAACTCTCCACAATCTCTTTCGTAAGGCTTGTAATCAATTCTGCACGAGACGGGTCTAAAGCAGCGGTATGCTCGTCCAGTAGCAATATGTTAGGCTCTGTGAAAGTTGCCATTAACAGGGATAGCGCCTGCCGCTCTCCTCCTGACAGCAGTCCGACTTTTGCTGAAAGCCTGTCTTCCAATCCTAGATGCAGCATCTCCAGCTTCTCCCTGAAAAATTCGCGGCGTTTCTTTGATACCCCTTGGCGAAGTCCGCGGGCTGCAGTTCTCGCATAAGCAATGGCCAGATTTTCTTCTATCGTCATGGAAGGGGCTGTTCCGGCCATCGGATCCTGGAAAACACGTCCAATTAGCCTGGATCTTTTATGTTCCTTCACGAGAGTGACATCATTGCCATCTACAAGCACTTCTCCCATATCCGGCATCAATTTGCCTGAAATCATATTCATAAGAGTTGATTTTCCCGCTCCGTTACTGCCGATGACTGTCATGAAGTCGCCTGGTTTCAGGTGAAGATTGATTTTGTGCAGAGCTGTTTTTTCATCTGGAGTTCCCTCATTAAACACTTTATGAATCTGATTTAATTGCAGCATACTGTTCACCACTTTTCCCGTAAGCATTCGTATTTTTCGCCTCTGCCAATCTCCGTCGCTTTCTCTGCTTCTCCTTTTGCTGCTGAATAAGCTTGGGCAGAATCAGCGCACCAATCACAATTACGGCTGTAATCAGCTTCATATCTCCTGTTTCAAGAAATTCCACTCTCAATGCAAGAGTTACGATAATCCGATATAAAATGGCTCCTCCAATGACAGCCAGTGTAGCTCTGACAATTGTTTTTGCACCAAAGATTGCTTCTCCAATAATTACGGATGCAAGTCCAATGATTATCATTCCGATTCCCATTCCAACATCACTGAATCCATTATACTGTGCTACTAATGCTCCTGAAAAAGCAACCAGTGCGTTTGAAATACCCAAGCCGGCTATCTTCAGGAGGTCAGTATCAGCAGAAAAGCTGCGGATCATCGTCTCATTGTCCCCTGTTGCCCGTATTGCCAATCCAATGTCTGTCTTTAAAAAAAGATCAATCAATATCTTTACAGCAAATGCCAAAACCAGCATCAGCAAAAGAATCCCCCAGGTTTTAGGAACAAAACTCATCCCTAGTGCTCCCAGCAGGCTTTGAATCGCCTGGTCAAATCCAAGTCCCTGCCAGAATGCTGTAATTTTTGTGATAGCCGTTTCCTCCGAAAGCAGAGGAACATTTGACTTACCCATTATCCTGAGATTGATAGAGTATAATGCTATCATCATTAATATTCCGGACAAAAGGGCATTAATTTTTCCCTTGGTATGAAGAAGGCCTGTAATACAGCCTGCTGCAAAACCCGCAAGTAGTGCTGTTATTGTTGCCAAAAATGGATTATATCCTCCTGTTATCATGACAGCAGCAACAGATGCACCTGTTACAAAGCTTCCATCCACCGTCAAATCGGGGAAATCCAATATTCTGAATGAGAGGTAAACGCCCAGCGCCATTAAGGCATAAATCGCACCTGCTTCAATGGAGCCAAAGATGGCAGTTGGCATAGTAATCTTCCTTTCTATTAGAAAAGCGCAAGCGCCATGCTCACGAAGTAACGCAGTTTAAGAACGCTGCGTCTTGTGGCAACGTCTGCATGACCCCCATTCTAGAGGCCCCAAGCACAAGACTTAGATTCATGGAAAGGCTTCCTTTGCCTTGACTTGTGGCCTTGAGCGGGGTGGCGCAGAAACTAGACTGTTTATCATGTAAAAAGCGTTATTTACTTGCTGACATTACTCCACAAATTCAGCAAGCTCGTTCCATTCATCTTTTAAGTCAATGCCCATTTCTTCTGCAGCCTCTTTATTGATTACCAGCTTTAGATTCTGCGGATATTGGACTGGAAGTTCGGATGGCTTCTTGCCTTCTTTTAAAACTTTTGCTGCCATTTCCCCGGCCTCATATCCGATATCTTCATAGTCAAATCCGTATGCAGCGAATCCTCCGCGTTTAACAGAGTCCAGCTCTCCCACGAAAAGCGGAATATCATTGTCGTTTGAAACCTGTATAACTGATTCCAAAGCCGAAACAACAGTATTATCCGTAATAATATAAATGGCATCTGCTTTTCCGACAAGTGATTCTGCAGCCTGTTTCACTTCAGAGGAATTGGATACTGTAGCTTCGGCCAATTTCATATCTGTGCCTGAAAGAGCTTCTTTCACCTTTTCAATCTGCACCTCTGAATTTTGTTCTCCGGAATTGAAAATAACACCCACTGTTTCAGCCTCAAACTGTTCATCTATAAACTTAACCATGTTAGGTATCGCATCAGGATGAGTATCTGTTGTTCCAGTTATATTTCCTTCTGGAGAATCCATTGATTTTACTAATTGCGCCCCAACTGGGTCAGTTACCGAAGTAAATACAATTGGTATATCCTTAGTTGCATTAAGTGCACTTAATGCACTTGGAGTAGAGTTGGCAAAGATCAGGTCTACCCCATCTCCTGCAAAGTTATTGGCAATGGACTGATTATTGTTCTGGTCCCCCTGTGCAATCTGGACATCATAGCTTGCTTCAATGCCAGAATCCTCTAATGCCTTTTTAAAGCCCTCAAGTGCCGCATCTAACGAAGGATGTTCGACGATCTGCGTAACTCCTATATTAATTGACTCTTTCTTTTCTTTATCCGAAGAGCCGGCTTCCCCATTTGTACTTTCACTTCCGCAGCCGCTTAGCAGTAGAGTTCCTATAAGACCTGCTGCAGCTATAGCTTTAATTGTTTTTACTTTCTCTAACATACTTGATGATCCCCCTTTTATCTCTGCTTTATCACTTTTATGCTTTTATGCTTTTATTCACTAAATTATATAGTCAATAGTTGCACGATTCAAGAAGTTTTTTAATAATTTTCTAAAAATTTATTATATTAATAAAAAACACCGCAAAAAATGCTGCGGTGTCCCTAACTGTTTATTCATTCTATTTCCCCTTAAACACAGGCTTTCTTTTTTCGGCAAAAGCTGTAAGGGCTTCTACTCTATCTTCCGTTGGGATAATGACTTCGTACGCCTTCCTTTCAATCTGCAGCCCAGTCTGCAAATCAACACCCATACCATGCTTTACAGCAAATTTAGCCTGCTGAAGAGCAAGCGGACCGTTATTAAGCATTTGTCCGGCAAATTCAAAACAATCATGCAAGAGATTATCCTTTTCGGTCACTTTAGTAAGAATGCCATATGCAAGCGCTTCTTCAGAAGTAAGCCTCTTGGCTGTAAGGATTAGTTCAAGGGCTTTAGCCTGGCCAACCAGTCTTGGCAGCCTTTGTGTACCGCCTGCACCTGGTATTATGGCTAAACTTGTTTCTGTAAGTCCCATGGAAGTTCCGGTAACTGCAATTCGGAAGTCGCAGGATAATGCCAATTCCATCCCGCCTCCGAACGCAAAACCATTTATTGCTGCAATAGTAGGCTGCGGGAGCTGATCAACCAGCGAAAAAACCTCACCTATTTTATATACATTTCTGCGTACTTCCTCATCAGATAGTGTCCTGCGTTCTTTTAAATCGGCTCCTACACTGAAGGCTTTTGCTCCTGCCCCTGTAAAAATCACAACGCGAACATCAGGGCTGGTGCGCAGTTTCTCAACTGATTCCTGAAGTTCCGACAAAGTTTCATAATTAAAAGCATTTAATGCATCAGGGCGGTTAATTGTAACGACCGCAATATGATCCTTTTTTTCGACCACAATAGAATTCATATGTATCTCTCCTCTTCCCTTTGCTATCTAATAATTCGATAAATTCCGCGAAAACCCTTTCAAATTCAGCAACTTCCAATGAAGATTAAAAAAGGACAGACATAAGTTATGCCTGTCCTTCAAAGCCTATTTAGTCTGAAGAACCTGATTCTTCAATGCCCTCCGCAAGATTTTTCCAGTTGTGTTCTTTGGAAGCTCCTCTAAAAACTCAATCGATGACGGCACTTTATATTTAGCCAGATGCTCTGCACAGTATGCGAGCAGCAATTCTTCTGTCAGCCGGGGATTACTAGTTACTGCATAGCACTTTACCGCTTCACCCAGATTCGGATCTGGCACCCCTAATACAGCAGCTTCTACGATCTCCCCATGATTATAGAGCACCTCTTCGACTTCCCGGGGATATACATTATAGCCGCCGACTAAAATAAGATCCTTTTTACGGTCAACGATATAAAAATAGCCTTCCTCATCCCTTTTTGCAAGGTCTCCTGTATAAAGCCAGCCTTCGCGGATGGTTGCTGCGGTTTCTTCAGGCAGCTTGTAGTATCCCTTCATCACGTTAGGCCCGCGGACAATCAATTCACCTACTTCGCCAACAGAGACTTCCTCTCCCAGTTCATTTACCACTTTATTCTCGACATTCATAATGGATTGCCCGATTGAGCCTGCTTTACGCGGTTTATCCAGCGGATTGAAGCAAGTAACCGGCGAAGCTTCTGAAAGGCCGTATCCTTCCGAAACAATGACATTGAATTTTTTCTCAAAGCCATGAAGAAGTGCCACCGGCATTGCAGCACCGCCTGATATACACAACCTTAACGATTTCAGATCTTCCGGGCTGCCGTCTTCATACTGAAGAAGGAAATTGTACATGGTCGGAACTCCCGCAAAAACAGTAGGTTTATATTTTTGGGAGAGCCTAAAGATCTCTTTCGGACTAAATTTAGGGTCTATTAAAATAGTAGCCCCATTCATAAGAGGCGCATTGAGAGCAACCGTTAAACAGAAAACATGGAACATTGGCAAAGTAGTAATAACCCGGTCATTCTCGTTCATGTGTAAATAGTCACTGACATCCTTTGCATTGCTGTATAGATTTTTATGTGTCAGCATGGCACCTTTTGGCTTGCCGGTCGTACCCGATGTATAGAGGATAACGGCTGTTTCATCTTCTTCAAGTTCAGGGCCTTTAAACCCAGGATCTCCTGAAGCAATCAAATTTGTAAACGATTTCATTTTCGGGAAAGCCGATAAAGCTGACAAATCCTTTTCTGATGCTTGTCCCTGAGGAGTGTCACAAATAATAAAATGTTCCACCTTTGGAAGCACATCATGAATTTTTTCAATTAAAGGCACTAATTGATCAAGCGTGACAATCGCTTTTACATCACCATTATTTACAATGTAGGCAATTTCATCAGGTGTATAAATAGGGTTGATCGGTATAACAGTTGCTCCCAGCCGCAAAGCCCCATGAAGGCCGATGACAAAATGCGGTGAGTTCCCCAGTAAAAGAGCAACATGATCCCCTTTTTCCAATCCCAGTTTTGAAAGCCCATCCGCAAATTTGGATACAGCGCTATCAAGCTCCGCATACGTGCTTGACTGGTCCATAAAATAATAGGCAGTCTTATCGCCCATCTTAGTCGCCGTTTCATGCAGCTGCTGTGTTAAATTCATTTACACTCCCCCTAATATGAATGAATGATCATTCATTTTTATTTAATAAATTTTCTAAATATATTATATTGAAAGAAATTTTTGTATTCAAGTAGGAAAGCGAATCTTTTTACAGGCAAACTGCTCCACAAAACTTATACGAATAAGAAAAGCCGGCATTATGCCAGCTCTCAATCGTTAATACACCAGGTTGATAAATTCTTCTTTAGTCACATTTCCGAAGTAATGCTTAACTTCCACTCCTTCAAGAGCCTTTTCAATCTCTGACTTTTCATAGCGGATTCCTGTTAGCTTGTTTTCAATTTCACTAACATCACCAACCCCAAAGAAGTCTCCATATATTTTGCATCCCTCAATTTTTCCTTTGGTGACATTTAGTCTGATATCAATTTGCCCTACAGGGAAGCGATGAGAATGCTGAAGATCAAATTTAGGCGATCTTCCATAATTCCAATCCCAGTTTTGATAGCGCTCCCTGGACAGCTGATGAATCTTTTCCCAATCTTCATCCGTAAGCTTGTACTCAGGAATTTCATCTAAATCCCCAAAAATATTCTTTAGCAGTAAAGAGCGAAATTCTTCAACAGTGATTTTTTCATCCAGAAACTCCGAAATATTAGCAACCCGGCTTCGAATTGATTTAATGCCCTTTGATTCAATTTTATCCTTCTTTACCTTTAACGCTGAAACTACACTTTCTATTTCGGAATCAAACAAAAGGGTACCATGGCTAAACATTCTCCCTTTAGTGGAAAACTGGGCATTCCCCGATATTTTTCTGCCTTCTGCCATCAAATCATTCCGGCCGCTTAATTCAGCATTCACACCAAGCTTCTGCAAAGCTTCTGTAACTGGCTCGGTAAATTTTCGGAAGTTATGAAAGCTATCACCATCATCTTTTGTAATAAAGCTGAAGTTCAAATTGCCTAAATCATGATAAACAGCCCCGCCACCAGATAGCCTTCTGACAACATGGATGCCATTATTCTCAACGTACTCCGTATTTATCTCTTCCACTGTATTCTGGTTTTTCCCGATAATAATGGAGGGTTCATTAATATAAAATAGCAAATAGGTTTCTTCTATATCAAGATTTTTTAATGCATATTCCTCAATTGCAAGGTTAATTCTGGGATCTGTGATTCCCTGGTTGTCGATAAAAAGCATATGTTTTCCTCCTTAAAAAATATGGGACCATTGATAATCCGCTAAAGAAATTGGACCGGCATATTTAGTAGATGCCTCTTCCTTCAGCTTTCGCACTTCACCATAATGAGGCAAATGAGTCAGCAGCAAATTTTTCACCTTTGCAATGCTTGCCAATGTTCCAGCATCCAAGCTTGTCATGTGCCCTGCGTTCTTCCCGTTTTGATGACCATAAAAATTACACTCGCATATTAATAGATCTGCATTTTCGCTAAATGCCTCCAGCTCTTTCTTATAAGAGGTATCTGCCGTGTAAATAACGGAACTGCCGTCTGCTTCAATTCTCATTGCATAGCATGGCACAGGATGATTGGTTTTCAAAAAGCGAATTTGAAACGGTCCTGCTGTGAGAATTGCTTCAGGATCATAGGCGACACCTTTAGTAATATCCTTGTATGTAAGCTTGGCAAATTCGGGCTGGTCGAAAGAATGTCCGTAAATCGGCAGAGTATCTGTTTTTCTGCCCAAGAACCCCTGAATGAGCCTGGCATGCTGCAGTACTCCTATATCTGCAATATGATCTGGATGGTAATGCGATATAACCACCGCGTCTAACTCTTCTGGCTGAATAAAATTCTGCATTTTCGAAAGCACTCCGCTTCCGCAGTCGACCAGCAAATGAAAGCCTTCATGCTCGAGCAAATACCCGGAACTTGCCCCATCAGCTTTAGGGTAACCTCCCCAGCTGCCAATTACAGTTAACTTCATCACAAATTCCTCCTAATTAGAAAAGTGAATGCCGTCTGAAGCTATTACAGATAAATAACATCAGAATTTATGGGCTATATAGAATGAATGCTGTTTTTGCAAAGTTTGTTGCTTTTATAATTTATTTACTGAGTTGATTGCAGCGGAAGTTGCGAAACACCGTTGGAGCAGCTTCTAGCGGAAATCAATAGATAACATCGATAGCCGAAAAAACAGCAGTTTATTCGAAAAGAGCCTAAAAGAAAGCATAAACGGATTCGCTATAACTGGATAACCTGGCTTTCCTATGTCCAATATACTAGATTATGCCTATTTTTTCACTTTTTTAAAATTGTATTGAAACAGACGTTGACATAAAAACGCTGTTATAATACAATAGATTTAAATAATCGAACTATTTAGAACAAAAACACAAATTAGGAGGCTTCAACATGATTCAAAACATTATGGAGTTTTTCAGAAACCTGCCGGCAAAACAATGTTCAGAATGCGGGAAGTCAATCGAAGAGCAGCATGAATGCTACGGAAACAAGTGTGAAAAATGCATGGGAATGACAGATTTATAGAATAATATATTTAAAGCCAGCCCTGCAGGGCTGGCTTTGCTTTTACCTATAATCAATTTTGCTGCTCAAAAGCAGCTGCAAATCTCTTTTTGTGCATGGCAATAAAGTATATAAAGGATCCTGCAATAAACAAGGCTCCGAAGCTCAGGAGAATCACCGCATTTTCCCACATAAAATCAAAATTGCCGCTTGAAATAACTGCCTTAAAACCGGAAACAGAATAGGTCATTGGCAAATATGAACTGATTGGCTGCAGTGCATTAGGAATCAGCTCAAGCGGAAAAGTACCGGCACTTGTTGTCAGCTGGAGTATTAATATAATAATCGCAGCAAACCTGCCCGGATCACCCATGGCAGTGACAAAAAATTGAATAAGCGCTATGAAAGTCAGGCTGGTTAGGATAGTAAACAGAAGAAACAATGGTACACTCTGCACTTCCAGGCCTAGTCCCAGTAATAGTATCATCGCTGCAATGAGCCCCTGAATAATGCCTATTCCTGCTAAAACTCCAAACTTGCTTGCAAACCAGCTGAATCCTGAGCGTGGAACGCCAGCCGGTTCTCTAAGCGGGAAAACAATAGAAAGCAGCAGAGCTCCAACAAATAGACCAAGAGACAGAAAATATGGTGCAAACCCCGTACCGTAGTTTGGAACTTCTGTAATCTTCTCATTATCTATTTCTACCGGATTTGCCATCATATTAAAAGTTTTATCGCTGGCATCTACTGATGATGCATTTTCAGCGCCATCCGCTAATTTATTGGCTAATTCAGACGAACCTTCATAAATTTGTGAATTACCCTCAGCAACCTTACCTGCACCATCTTCAAGCTGTTTCGTGCCATCTGCAAATGCTGCTGAACCTTGTGTCAGTTTGCCAAGACCGCCTGACAAATCTGATGCACCTCCTGCAAGCCTGTCAGCTCCTGCCTGTGCTTCACCAAACTTCTGAGCAAATGTTTCCATTCCGGAACTGAAATCTTTATGGCCCTGTACCAGCTGAATAGAGCCTTTTTCGAGCTCGGATGTTCCTTGGGCAAGCTGATTTATTCCTTGCTGGAGCTGCATTTGTCCTGCATTTAGCTGACCTATTTTTTGGGACAGTCCGGCTCCGCCAGCAGATAGTTTACCGGCTGATTCGGCAAGCTGGGCTGATCCAGTCTTCAGCTGTGCAAGAACAGTCTGAAGTTCAGCCTTTTCAGGAGAACCTTCTGGAAGCTGCGATAAAATGCCCTGCAGCTTTTGTTCTAAAAGGGCAGTGCCTCCGCTGAGTTTTTGTGCTTCCGCTTGCCATTGCTCAAGTGATGAAGATAATGTATTTGCTCCATTTTCTAGCTGTTTGGTTCCATCAATCATACCTGGAAGTTTTTCTTTTACCATTAAAGTTCCTTCTTTTGTTTGTGTAACACCAGCAGAGAGGTTTTCACTTCCAGATTTAAGCTGATCAGACGCATTACTCAATTCCGACTGGGCTGCAGCCAGCTTGCCTAAACCTTCTGAAAGAGATTTAGCTCCTTTTGCCATTTCTTCAGAGCCTTTGCTTGCTGAGCTTACACCGTTATTGAACTCAATCGATTTATCGGCTAAAAGCTCAAGCTTCTCATGCAAGGTTCTGGAACCGTCCTTAAGATCAGCTGCTCCTTCACTGATTTGAAGGGCACCATCACTAGCCTGCCCAATGCCATCTGCCAATTCCCCTATTTTATCAAACATTGTTTCGGCATATGTCTCCGTTACTTTTTCTGATAGAGACGCTTTTATTCTTTCTATAGCTGTTTCTCCAATTTGAGCTGATAGAAAATTGTAGCTCTCATTGGGAACATAGATCAAATTCATTTTTTGCGGGTTGTCTTCCAGCAGAGTTGTTGCATTCTTGGAAAAGTTCTTAGGAATTTCAACCAGCATATAGTATTGCTGATCATTTAGATCCTTGTATGCTTCTCCTTTTTCAACAAATTGAAAATTAAAGTCCTTGCTTTCCATTAACTTATCAACAAGGTCATTGCCCAGCTGCAATTCATTTCCTTCCAGTACAGCACCTGCATCTTCATTAACAATGGCAACCGGAAGGTCATTTAATTGATCGTATGGATCCCAGAATGCCCACAGAAACATTCCGCTGTATAAAACCGGAATAAACATCACTGCGATAATCGGAATCAGCAGCTTTTTGTTTTTTATAATAGCTGATAACTCCCTAAATAAAAGTTTGTTTTTCATTGTAAATCCCTCCAAATTACTATATGACCATTTTTCTCATTTGGTCATCTTTCTGAAAAAATAGAGGACTATCTAGTTCGATAATCCTTTCATAATGTATTGCTCAAACAGAAGTGCTATTTTTTCTTTTTCCAAAGGTTCATGACGCTGTTCCCAATCAAAAATAAGAGCAATATACAGCTTAAGCATGACAAAGGAAGTCAATTCCGGGTCGCATTCCCGGATTTCTCCTCTTTCAATGGCAAGCGTAACTTTGTCTTTTACATACTTGATTATCGCATCCTCCAATTTCCCAATTACATCTGTAACAGCAGGAGTGCCCATTTCCTTCGCTTCCTGGAAAAGCTTAATTGTCAGCTGATGCTTCATGCGAAATTCAAGTATTTTATACAATCCCCGATGAACATTTTTATGAAAGGGCAAAGAAGGATCCAGCGCTTCATCTGCTGCACTTTTCATTTCTTTAATGAGCGTTTGGATAATTTCATCAAACAGCTCTTCCTTATTTTTAAAGAAATTATAAATAGTGCCTTTCCCAACATTTGCAAGCTTTGCAACCTGATCCATAGTGGTTGCTTTGTATCCAAAAAGAGAAAATGATTTTGTGGCTGCTTCAAGAATTTGCTGCTTCCGATCTGCTGACATATACTCACCTCTTAATAATGACTAAATGAACAATTTGGTCATTAGTACAAAAAGTAATTTATCATACTCTGTTTTAAAAAGCAACCTGAATTAAATGGCCAATTTAAAAAGCTGTCACACACGGACAGCTTTTAGCTTGTTGCTTTGCAAGTATTCTAATATATTTGTAGCTGCCTCTTCTGCCTGGTCTATGCAGTCAGGAACACCAAGACCATCAAATGAACTTCCTGCCAGAAAAATGCCCGGCAGCTTATCCTGCGCCTGTTTCTTTGCTAATCGGACGCGCTCTCTATGTCCAACAGTATACTGAGGCATTGAATCCTTCCATCTCGTTACATAACTAAAATCAGGATTCATTGTAATATTCATGGTTTTATTTAAGTCATCAAGCACAACTTTAACAATTTGATCATCTGACAGATCCACAACTGCTTCATCGCCATCTTTGCCAACGTAACAGCGCAGAAGCACTTTGCCTTTTGGGGTAGAGTGAGGCCATTTCTTATGTGTCCAGGTACAGGCAGTAATGGTGTAATCACTGTGACGTGAGACAACAAATCCTGTTCCGTCTATATCCCTTTCAATCGCTTCCTCCGGAAAAGCAAGAGCTACGGTTGCTACTGAAGTGGAAGGCATTTCTTTAAACTGCTCAAAAAGTCCCCAGCCGGAGAAAATGCTGCACAAAGAATGGTGGGGAACAGACATAACCAGGCAATCTGCCTTAAGCTTTTCTCCTCCATTCATTTCAACGGTATAGCTTTCGCCATTCTTAATAACCGATTCTATGCGATGGCCCTTCAGTACAGTCCCGGGTTCAAGCTTGCTCTCAAGAGCATCGACAAGTGATTGAAGCCCGGATTTGAAAGTAAGAAACATTCCTTCTTTGCTCTTGCTGTTTCCAGGTTTCGGGCGAGGGCCTGCAGCCTTCTTCATTCCCAGAATTAAACTTCTATACTTCTGCTCAACCTGATAAAACTGCGGGAAAGTGGCCATAAGGCTCAATTGATCAATATCGCCTGCATATATGCCAGAGAGAAGCGGTTCAATCAAGTTATCGACAACTTCGTCACCAAGCCTTCTTCTAAAAAAGGCACCGAGAGACTGATCAGTGGAAGGATTAGAGCGCGGCAGCACAAAATCCGCCGCAGCCCTTGCCTTTCCTGCGGGAGAGAATAAGCCCGTTGTAATAAAGGGAGCAATTTGTGTCGGGATGCCCATGATGGATCCGCCAGGCATTGGATATAAACGCTGCCTGACGAGCACATAGGACTTGCCGGATGTATTTCTCACAAGTTCCTTTTCCAGGCCTGCTTCCCTGGCAAGACGCGATGCACTTTGCTTACGGGCCAAAAAGGAATCCGGGCCTTTTTCAATCACAAAACCGTCTCGTATTATCGTTTGAATCTTGCCGCCAAGTCGATGTGATGCCTCTATGAGCTTAACATCCAAAGCCAGGCCTTTTACTTTAGCTTCCTTCTGCAGATAGTATGCTGCAGCAAGACCCGTAATTCCTCCTCCGGCTACAATAACTTTCTGTTTCTCTCCCTGCACGGTAAATCGCCTTCTTTTCTAATTTTTTGCCCGATTGGTTCAGCTAACACTCAGTGGCGGGATAGCCACCACTGAGTGATGCTTCACTTTATCTATTAAGCAATTTAAAAATGGCATCTGCCATGGCATCAATGAACTCAGGCTGAGAATTTGGCATTTCAGGGCGGTAATAGCTTGCTTTCAGCTCATCAGTGACGACTTTGCATTCAAAGTCGTTATCGTAGAGCACTTCAAGATGATCTGACACAAAGCCTACTGGTGTGTAAACAAATGCCTTGTAGCCTTTATTTTCATATAGATTTCTAGTTAAATCCTGCACATCAGGCCCAAGCCATGGCTCAGGTGTGTTTCCTGCACTTTGCCAGCCGACAGCATAATTTTTGACACCTGCCTGTTCTGCTATGAGGTCAGCTGTTTCCTGGAGCTGATGCGGATATGGATCTCCTGACTGCAGAATCTTTTCGGGCAAACTATGTGCTGAAACAATTAACACTGCTGATTGTTTTTCGTCAGCAGGCATTTTAGCAAAGGTTTCCTTTACCCGATCAGCCCAATATTTAATAAACTTAGGCTCTTTGTACCAGCTTTCAACAGATTTTATTTCAGGACCGCCAAGCTTTTCGGCTTCTTCTTTAGCTCTGCCATTATATGATTTTACGCTGAAAGTTGAGAAATGTGGTGCAAGAACAATGCTGACAGCTTCCTCAATCCCATCCTCATGCATTTGTTTAACCGCATCTTCTATGAAAGGTTCAATATGCTTTAATCCAATATACATTTTGAATTCATACACATCCTGAATCTCATTTAAATGCTGTTCAAGTTTTTCAGCCTGATCTTTAGTAATTTCCGCAAGCGGCGATATTCCGCCAATCGCTTCATACCTGCTTCTTAAATCCTCAAGCATTTCCTCAGATGGCTTTCTTCCCCTGCGGATATGTGTATAGTAACGCTCAATGTCTTCTTCCTTATAGGGAGTTCCATAAGCCATTACAAGTAAACCCATTCTCTTCTTACTCATGTCATCCACCTCAATTTCTTACTGTCTCCAGTTTTTATTGTGCCAAAGAACATATCTTTTACCAAAACTAAATGCTCAGGAGCAATATACAAGTGCAGCATGCTCTCGCTTAAAATAAGCGGGAAGCTACCTGCTTAATTTAGAAGCGGAATATTCATGAATAAAAGCAGTTAATTTCTTTAATGTGTCTGGGTTGACCTCCGGAAAAACACCATGCCCAAGGTTAAATATATAACCCGGCTGAGCCATGCCCTGATCAAGAATTGCTTTTGCTTTTTCCTCAATAACCTCCCAAGGGGCAAGAAGAATTGCAGGGTCAAGATTGCCCTGAACAGTTTTGGTGATTCCATTTTCCCTTGCCTCCTGAATTGGAAGTCTCCAATCAAGCCCCACTACATCCAGCGGCAGATCGTGCCACTCCAAAGCCAGATGGCTTGCGCCTACACCGAACATAATCAGCGGAACATTCTCTTCTTTTAAGGAAGAGAATATACGATTCATTACAGGCTTAATAAAATAGCGGTAATCCTCTACGTTTAGTGCTCCAACCCATGAATCGAAAATTTGGATGGCTTTTGCACCGGCTTTAACCTGGGATTTCACATATGTAATAGTCATTTCCCCAAGCTTATCCATTAAAGCAAACCAGGCTTTAGGTTCTGCATACATGAAGGCTTTTGTTTTGTTGTAATTCTTTGATGGTCCGCCTTCAATCATGTAACTTGCAAGAGTAAATGGAGCTCCTGCAAAACCGATCAGAGGAACATTCAGCTGCTCTTGAGTAAGAAGCTTAATAGTATCCAGGACATAAGGAACGTCCTCTTCCGGATTGATTTCGCCGAGTTTCTCAACATCTGCTTTGGAACGGATTGGATTTGATATAACAGGGCCAATTCCAGATTTAATTTCCACATCCACCCCAATGGCAGGAAGCGGAGACATAATGTCCTTATAAAGAATGGCAGCATCATTGTTATATTGCTCTACCGGAAGCCTTGTTACATAAGCACAAAGTTCTGGCTGATGCGTAATTTCAAATAGGGAGTATTTTTCTTTAATTGCTCTATACTCAGGCTGCGAGCGTCCAGCCTGGCGCATATACCATACAGGAACATAATCTGTATGTTCTCCCCTTGCTGCCTTCAGAAATGTATCATTAAATGAGTTAGTCATTAAATATTATCCACCTTTCAAGACTTGTCTGCGTATTATTGTAATATATATGTAACCAAATTAGAAATTTCGAATCTCTATCCTTTATGACTATATCCTTTTTTCTCTGTTTTTGTATAGATTTGAATGCCAAATGTCAAAAAATTGACGTTTTTAATTGTCTAAATAAGGGGAAATTGGAGATGTAGCGATAGGCCCTTTTGTATAAAACGATTTTTTCACCTATTAATGTTGCCCATTGATTGCAGCGAAGTGATGCTCACTTCAATCAACTCTATAAATTAAGATGCAAAAACCAGAAAAACATTCGAAAACTGCCTAAGAATGTCAACACAAATTAAATATAATTTAAAAAAGCAGAGCTAATAACTTAGGTTTATTAAAATTTAGCCCCAAAGATAAAATATAAAACTAATTTAAGTGGAGTGATAAAAATGAAGATATATATGGCCAGAGGAACTTATGATTACTTGAAGAGTATTGAGGAAAAGCACCCTGAAGAAATCATGGTTACAATGCAGAATACTGATAGTGCCTTATTAATTCATGAAACTTCAGGATCCTCTGTATTTAAAGAACCCCGTTCCTATGACGTCATTGATTCGTCCGGAACATTCACTGATGCAGGATTTGCAGTCCTGAACAATATACCTGTTACAGATGAAGGCAGACCACTTTTTGAGCACCGGTTTAAGAACAGGGCCGGACTGATCGAAAAGGAACCCGGTTTTGCAGCAATCCGGGTTTTGCGGCCACTTGAATCAAACACCTACATCATTCTAACATTATGGCGCGATGAAAAATCCTATAAAAACTGGCAGAATTCCAATGCATATGAAAAAGCCCATGAAAAGCGCGGAACAGAAAGCGGCATTGATAAGACACCGAATATCTTCTCCAGTCCTTCGTATGTAACCCAATATTATATCCCTGCAGAAGAATGATAAGAAACGCGATGGAGATAGCAATTACCGGAGTTCCATCTTACCTTGTAAAAAAGGGTGAGCCCTTATAGCTCACCTTTTTTTCGCCTGCTTTTTTATGATTCCATTTCGGTTGGCATAGACGGCTGCCTGTGTACGGTCAGTAACACCCAGTTTGCTGAGGATATTGCTTACGTGGGTTTTGACTGTTTTGATGCCAATGAACAATTCTTCGCTGATTTCCTGGTTTGTCATCCCTTCCCCAATGCAGAGCAGGACATCAAACTCCCTTTCAGTTAAATCGTCATGAGGCTTCCTTTCTTTTTCCCTGAAACGGCTTACCATTTTTCCGGCAACCTTTGATTCAATGACAGGTTCACCCAATGCAGCTTTCTTAATGGCATTTACAACTTCAACAGCATTGGCCGTTTTCAGCATATAGCTGAAGGCACCCGCTTCAATGGCCGGGAAAACTTGTTCATCGTCGTAAAAGCTGGTTATGATAATAATCCTGCATTCGGGAAAGCTTTTCAAAATCTCCCTTGTTGCTTCAATTCCATTCCCGTTTTCCATCAGGAGATCCATTAATACGATATCCGGCCGCTCTTTCAGTACAAGCTTTACAGCTTCATTTCCACTGCCTGCTTCCCCAATAACCTCTATGCCAGATTCAGTTGCCAAATAAGAAATAATTCCCCTTCTTACCATTTCATGATCATCCACAACTGCTACCCTGATCATTTCAGCTTCTCCCCTTTTGCCGGAATTTTTATATCTATATAAGTACCTTCGTTTTCCTTGGATCGGACTTTGAATATTCCGCCAACTTCCTCGCAGCGTTCCCTCATTGTTTTAAGCCCATAAGAAGTAATTCTCTCTTTATGAGGATTAAACCCTTTTCCATTATCTGCAATAAATAGATAGACGTAGTCTTCTTCTTCAGTTAAGGTTACTGTTATCTTTTCTGCTTCCGCATGACGGAGCACATTAGATAAAGCCTCCTGGACAATCCGGAACAAATGCTCTTCTGCAGCTTTTGAAAGGTTCTCAATTTCATCAATGCTTGCCTGAAATTCAATGTTTGTTTTTGCTTTTAACTCCTGTATCAGCTTAATAATTCCATCACATAGCCTGTCATTACTCAGCTGCACAGGCCTGAGATGGAGGAGAAGCGCTCTCATTTCTCCCTGGGCTTTCGCAGCGATTTCAGAGATTTCATTTAACTGCTCTCTTGCTTTATTACTATCTAAATCAAAAACCCTCAGGGCTGCTGAAGACATCATGCTTAATGCGAAAAGCTGCTGGCTTACCACATCATGCAGATCCCTGGCCAGGCGTTGTCTTTCTTCCATTACAGCTGCTGAATGGGCTGTTTGTGCCAGTGCAGACTTTTCATCAGCAAGCCGCTGCATGGAAAAAACCTGCTCCTGTATATTTTCGGCCAGCTGATTCAGTTCATCTGATATTAATCCTATTTCATCTTTTTCATAAGAACTCATCCGGTCGACATACTTGCCGCTCCTTAGTGTCGAAACAAATAATAACATATCACCAAGCCGCCCTTTTATTAAGTAGCTGCCCTTGAGCCCAAAATAGGCACCCGTAAGCAGTAATACTGTTAAGACATACAAAAACAGCCAGAAGGTGCTTTTAATTGTCATTGGCGATTCAGAATTATAGAATAGATACACCTGCAATCCGACAAAAAAGATTAATGAACTTATAATGGCCATCATAATAAAGCTCTGGACAAACCAATACCTAATTCCGGTTTTCATCATCTTTTACCCCTATACCTTATCGATCCGAATGGATCCAATTTTTACTTGTACAGCGATTTTCAGCTTTCTTGATGCTTCATCATAACCAGGCGACTTATAACGAAGGCTGCGGTGGATATCACCTGTCTTTTGATCAAAAATGCGGATGTCTCCTATATTAATATTTGACTGGATCATCACCGGAATGTTTTCGGGAATGATCATTTTCACATCCCCAATCCACCCTCTCACAATGACTGGAGTCTCCTTCTCCGGGATAAAAGCTTTGCTGAAATCAATAAAATAATCACCGATCATCGTATATAAATCCATTGGCTCCAGAGACCAATTCGGCTGTTTAAAATCTACATCTCCAATTGAAAAGCCTCTTATATTTTTAAGTGGCTGAGGGCTTTCATATTTTGAGATATTAATAATTTTCTTCCCCTCTGAAACCTTGTCTTTCCCATAAATATCTGACGGAAAATCCTGCTCAAAGTGTATTTTTAAACGATCTTTTTTCAATAAAATATTAATCCCGATAAAAATAAGAAACAGGGGCCAGAGTTTCCAAATTTGCAAAAACCTGAATTCAATTACTCCGAACCGATCAAGGATTAATAGAGATGAAAATACGATTAGAAATAACCCGGGAAACATTCCGCTCCGGCTTTTATTCAGTATGTATGACAGCAGGTAATGACACCCTGCAGCCAGTAGGATAAAGGGGTAAATTACGACAAATACCTCTTTTATTTCCAAGGAAATGACACCTATGTTCATAAGAAGAAGCAAAACTCCAACAGCTGATAAAGTGATCGCGAAGATTATTTGATTAACTGACCTGTATCTCATAGGCTTCCCTTCCCTCTTTTCTCCCATCTTTTATTCGCTAATGCCGAAACATTTTCCTCCTGTACATTCATTTTATCAGTCAGCAATTATATGGAATCATTCCCCGGTGTGTTTCAGCCTCCTCCTCAGGACGGATTCAATTTATATCACCATTTATTTCTTTCCGTCATATTCTGTACTACATTCCGAATCGGGTGATTCGCCTAAATCGGCGCTTCTCTTATGGAATTTAGAAAGGGGGAAAACCAAGTGGGAGTTGAATTGACAGCCATCCATTGGATATATGTTCTTTTTATTCTCTTCATCATCGGCTTTATGGTTATGAAGAGAGATACAACGCTTGTCTGTATTGCGGGGATCTTTTTAATTGCCATTACGGCTACTGGCTCCTTAAGCGGTTCGATAAGCAGTATATTTACCAGTTTTATATTTGCGATAACAGAACTTCTTTCAACTATACTTGTTATTTCAATTATAGTCGCCATGAGCAGGACACTGACTACTACCGGAATTAATGATGTCATGATCTCTCCTTTTACCAGATTAATCAGAACACCAGCACTTGCCTACTGGACGATTGGGATATTGATGATGGTTATCTCCTGGTTTTTTTGGCCATCTCCTGCAGTTGCCTTAATGGGGGCAGTACTGCTCCCCGTAGCCATTCGGGTAGGATTACCTGCTTTGGGTGTAGCAATGGCCATGAACCTGTTCGGTCACGGAATCGCACTTTCCGGAGATTATATAATCCAGGCTGCACCGAAGTTAACAGCCGACGCAGCTGGTCTTCCTGTAGGCGAAGTCATATCAGCCAGTGTTCCGCTTGTTATTATTATGGGTGCAGTCACGACTATTACTGCTTTTTATCTTATCAAGAGAGATATGAAAAGCGGCAGGCTGACTGCAGATACGGGACTAACTGGGGAATCACCAGCTGAACTTCAGGAAGATGCCAGTCAAAAAAATCTGCTTTCACTTAAACAAAAGCGCTTTTTTGCATTATTGATTCCAATCTTATTTGCTGCTGATGTTGCAGCCATGTTTGCATTGGATCTTCAGGGGGGTGACGCAACTGCTTTGGTCGGCGGGACATCGATATTTATTCTTCTGCTGATTACGCTCGCTGCCCATCGTAATAAGGGCCTTGAAAAAACAACAGCATATCTGATTGAAGGCTTCCAGTTTGGATTTAGAGTATTTGGGCCTGTCATTCCAATTGCAGCTTTCTTTTATCTCGGGGATGCCGGATTTTCTCAGATGATAGGAGACTATCTGCCAAAGGACTCTCATGGAATCGTTAATGATCTTGGTGTGGGGCTGGCATCGGTTGTTCCTTTGAGCAAAGAGGTAGGCGCCATAACGCTGACTGCCGTTGGAGCTATTACGGGGCTTGACGGATCCGGTTTTTCCGGCATCTCACTCGCTGGCTCCATTGCGAATCTATTTGCAACAGCTATCGGCACAGGTGCTGCAACCTTAACGGCTCTCGGGCAGGTAGCCGCCATCTGGGTTGGCGGTGGTACACTGGTTCCCTGGGCGCTTATTCCTGCAGCGGCAATCTGTAATGTAGATGCTTTTGAATTGGCCCGCAGGAACCTGCTTCCGGTCACAATCGGCTTAATTGTTACAACTATTGCAGCCATTTTCCTCATTTAAATGAGTAAAGAGACTATCGGGCGATAGTCTCTTTTGTTGTTATACTGATTCCTGCTCATATGAATTCCTTCTGAACATTGATTGTAATGCCGCGTATAGAAAAATTGACATGACAACCAAAATATAACCTCCTGCAAATCCGGCTGCAACATCAGATGGATAATGTACACCCAGCACAATCCTGCTGATTCCCATCAGAAAAATCCAAATGCCGGCTATAATCGCCGTGATCCATTTCGCTGACGAAGACTTCAGCTCATTAATAATAAAAAAGGCAATTAACGTATATAAAATCATCCCAATCATCGCGTGTCCGCTCGGAAAACTGAAACTCGCCACATCAACCAGATGCTCCTGTTTAGGGCGCGGCCTTCCAACAGCCTCTTTCACCCACTTATTTACTTCATTACCTGCTGCAACAGCAAAAACAAGAACTGTCATCCCTTCATAGTTCCTATACTTAAGCCAAAGCAGCAATAGGAATGCCAATGTAATAATCCCCACACCGATTTTACTCCCCATTTTGTCCAGGACTTCGAAAATAGGATGAGCGCTTTCACCAAACAAACCTGGAAAGAATTTTGAAAAATAACGGTCAAAGCCTAGTGGTTGCCCGTTCGTAACGGCTACAAGAAAATAAAGAAAAACAATTGCGGATACAGCCAGAAAAAAGTATGCCCACTTAGATTTATGTATTTTCAACCTTACTGATACCTCCCCACTTTTTTCTTAACTTATAGTATTACCTCTTCTTCCCTTTTATTAGGTTTTGTTTGCAGATTAAACATTTTCCCCTTTATTCAATTAAAGAATGTTATAATAATGAAAAAATTACGTCGATAGGAGCGGGTAAAATGACTGAAACATTATTTAAAAAACTGGAAAGCTATTACGATGAAATGGTTTCCATTAGGCGCTATCTTCACCAAAACCCTGAACTATCCTTTAAGGAAGAAAAGACGGCTCACTATATCAAAACCTATTATGAAAATCTGGGAATAGAGGTTCGAGGGCATGTAGGGGGAAATGGAGTGGTTGCCAGGATTCATGGGAGTAAACCCGGAAAGACCATCGCTTTGAGAGCCGATTTTGATGCACTGCCTATCCAGGATGAAAAGGATGTCCCATATAAATCACTTGTACCCGGTGTTATGCATGCCTGTGGACATGATGGTCACACGGCCACATTACTTGTACTGGCGAAGGCGCTCAATGAACTTCGGGAAGATTTAGAAGGTACATATATCATGATTCATCAGCACGCCGAGGAATATGCCCCAGGCGGAGCGAAATCGATGATTGAAGATGGCTGCCTCGAAGGTGTCGATGCCATTTTTGGTACTCACCTATGGGCATCAGAACCAACAGGAAAAATTCAATATCGGGTTGGTCCATTTATGGCGGCGGCAGACAGGTTTGAAGTAACCATCCAAGGAAAAGGCGGGCATGGTGCACAGCCTCATAAAACTAAAGATGCGATTGTAACGGCTTCCCAGCTGGTAGTCAACCTTCAGCAAATCGTCAGCAGAAAAGTAAACCCAATTGACTCTGCAGTTGTAACAGTTGGATCCTTTGTGGCTGATAACGCATTTAATGTCATTGCAGATAGAGCAAAATTGATTGGTACTGTCCGCACATTTAATGAAGAAGTCCGCAATAATATTGAAGAGGAAATCGAGCGCATAGTCAAAGGTACATGCTATACAGCAGACAGTAATTATGAGTATCAGTTCCATAGAGGCTACCCTGCTGTTGTGAACCATAAAAGAGAAACCGAATACCTGGCTGAACTGGCAGGTGAAATTGGTGAAGTCAAATGGATAGAAGAGACAGACCCTGAAATGGGCGGTGAAGATTTCGCATACTATCTGCAGCATGTGAAAGGCACCTTTTTCTTTACCGGTGCAAGGCCTGAAGGTACATTAGAAAATTACCCGCATCATCATCCAAAATTTGATATCGATGAAAAAGCCATGTTAATCGCAGCCAAAACACTGGGAGCAGCAGCTTTAAATTATCACAGCTATCAGGAAAGCAAGGACTCTGTTGAAATAGGACAATAACCAGAGGCTTGAGAGTGTGCCGGGTGACTGGCCCATTTTATGGTCCTGCTTTATTAGCCGATTTAAGTTTAGCGTAATGAATCACATTTATCTCAAGCAAAATATTAAAAACAGCCCCAAGCCTAATCTGGCCTTGGGGCTGTTTTTAATATCCGCAGACGATAAGCATTTTTAGCGGTTTCTCCTAAGTGGTCAAGCAAATTATAGTTCGCATATGCCCCAACAGCAGCACCAATGCCCGGCACTAGCTGTAGCATTTTAACAAAATCAATATAATCCCGGTATTCCTGCTGAAATACCTTCCAGTCCATATCAGCCAGTGCTTCTTTCCGCTCATCCCATTCTTCAATCAGCTTTAGTGTCTCTTTCCTTTTCTCATCACTGGAAAATGCAAGCTGAAAGACGTGCAGGAGAAACAGACGCTCTTCATAATCATTAGTATCAAATCCATATATGGAGGCAGATTCAAAAAGAAATTTCATCTTAATGCTCAGCAGCAAGGGAAAATCAGCAAGACCTAGGAGTATTCCCCCTGCCCCGGTTCCGGCACCTTCAACAGCGGCTGTTTTGCGGTAGGCTGAAATCTTCTCTTCAAGCATGTGATCCATCATTTCCAGGCTGCGGCCGGAAGATTGGTTCTTTCTTGTAAATGCATTTGATCCAACCAATGTTGCCTTTACCATATTTTTTATGCTGTCTGTGATAATTTGATGAGCCTTTTCAGGTATGATACTATTCACCTTTGTTTGAGCTTTTTTTGAAAGGCGGTTTAGCAGACTGGATCGCTTGTTAATCCGTCTTTTCCATTCTTCAATCTCATAATATGCCTTTAATTCATAGTCCCTCATTTTTACAACCTGCCTTTTTTCAGGATGACTCTATATACGCATGAAAGACAGTAATGGTTTCAATTTACTCTCAGCTGCCTGCCAGCCGTTTCTGAATATAGAAATGAGTATATACGTATGCAAATAAAACTCCAGCGGCTAAAGCCAACAGAGAAGCCAGCCAACCGCCCTTTGCCATTACAGCCAGCGATAATATGAGTGCCTGCACATAAAGTATTCCTGTCAGCAGCTGCTTAAAAGACTTCTCCTTGATATCCGCTTTAACTGGATATAAATTCACCCACAGCTTATCCTGATAGTGATTCCATAACGGCACCAGCTGAAAGCCGGTCAAATACATGATCAGCGGAACAAGCACGATTTGTCCCATTCCGTATGAAATTAAATAAATGGCTCCAGCTCCAATTAGAGTTAAACGAATAAATAAACCAAAATAATCACCGGAACGGAGAAATGTACGGACATATAGGTTTTTAAAAGTTGCATCCTGCCTGAAAGGAATACCTGAAAGCAGCCAATCAAGCCACTTTCGTCTTTTTACGCGGTCCTTCAGCTTTGGAACATCTGTAAACATATTGGCCAGCCTGTAGAAGGACGTCATTCTTCTCTCTTCCTGCTCAATCAAATACTCCCACTTTAATCCTTTATTCCTGGATTTCATGCTGAAGAACAAATACAGCAGGATTAAGAGCACACCAGGCGCCAATATAAAGATAGTGGATGCGCCGCTGAAAAGGAAATATAAAAACACAGCATTTACAGCATAACGGACGCATGCATCCAATAGGTGCACGCTTGTTTCAATATAATATTGTATCTTCCAGCGAATCAGCAAATTGATTATCTTTAACGTCAAAAGGATCATCAGAAAGGGTAAAAATAATTTAAAATTGCCATCATTCACCGCTGCATATAAGGGAATAAAAACTCCCAGACCCAAAACAAGAAGATATGCATGCACAAAAAAGCTGACTAGCAATGACCGTATAAAATAACCGGAAAGCCTGTCTTCAAGCGGCAGCAGAAAAATTTTGTCTGCCTCAGAAAAGAAGGTATAAATCGGGCTGTATGTAACAATAAGAGCTAAGATAGCGGCCATAATCACGGCAGCAGGGAAATCATTGGGCAGGGTTTTTATCCACTCCTGATAATAAAAAGCGGCCGTTCCCAGAAGAAACAACATGACAATGACAATATGGCCATTAAAAATATAACGGAGATAGCGTGAAAGCTCTTTAAAGGTTCTCCCGAATCTTTCCTTCCATAATTGTTTTTCATTAAACATAATCTTCTTCCTTTGTCAGCTGGATATATAAATCATCTAGGGTTGCTCCCGGCATTGCAAATTGCTGCTGAAGCTCCGCTAAGGTCCCCTTCGCCCGTACTTTGCCCTCATGTAAGATTACAAAGCGATCACAATACCTTTCAGCTGTTGCAAGAATATGAGTGGACATAAGAATGCCGGCTCCGCTTTCTTTCATTTTTTTCATCAAATCAAGAAGTGACTGAATGCCAAGCGGGTCTAAACCTACAAATGGTTCATCGACTATGTATAATGACGGCTGCACCAAAAAAGCGCACATAATCATTACTTTCTGCTTCATCCCTTTAGAAAAGTGAGACGGAAACCATTTCAGTCTTTTTTCCATTCTGAATTCCTTCAGGAGTGTTTCCACTCTTGGTTTATACTCTGTTTCAGACATACCGTATGCCATGGCTGTAATACGCAGATGCTCTTCAAGTGTCAGTTCATCATACAAAATCGGGGTTTCCGGAACAAATGTGAATTGCTTGCGATACCCTTCCTTATCCTTAAGGAATTGCATACCATTGATTGTTATTTCGCCATCCTTCGGTTCCATTAAACCAATTACATGTTTGATGGTCGTACTTTTTCCGGCACCATTGAGGCCAATCAGACCAACGATTTCATTTTCTCCCACCTCAAAGGAGACATCCTTTAAGACCGGGTTCCTCGTATAGCCGCCGGTAACATTTTTAATTTCAAGCAGCGCCATTCTCAACGTCCTTCCTACTCTATATAAGTCCATTGTAAAAAAAGCCAAAGTAAATTGTCCAGTACGGGAAAAATTCCTGTATATAAATCACGATGCTGGACATTCTAATCTATGAAGGGGAAACAAATCATTTGAACATCATTCAGATGATCAAAACTTGAAATGAGGTGTCTGTCGCAGACAGTTTCCTTTCAGTATAAGCTTCCTAACGTTCCTAATAAGGGGATGGTTGCATTGCACAACCTGAAGATCTTAAACACTTGATCGCTTTACCCGAAAGTGGTCACTAAGTCATTTTTTAAATGAGGTGTTTGTTAAAGACTATCATCCATGCTTTATACGCCTATAAAAGCATATAAAGAAAATAAGGGGATGGTCCGATTGAACAAAGATCGATTTTCTCTAGATATGAACACAATTCATTCATAAATGAGGTGTTTGTTAAAGAGAATTTAACCTGAATCAGAAACGTTTTAATAGAAGCGACCCCTTCACAAGGCAGGATTCCAAGCGGATCCTGCCTTTTATTGTTGTTTTCGTTTAGCGATGGGATGCTCAAAGGAACGCGGGGCGGGCAGTGATGCCTGCTCGGAGCCACATCTGTCCCGCTATTCCCGCAGGACGTTGAATAAGCTTCCTCGAGTACACACCGCAAGAAAGTGCGAATGCATTTTCAAGGATCTCGCACATTCCGCTACAATCCCCCCAGTAAAATTAATACAAATAGCAGCAACCTCTGCGAAAACAGCCTTATTTTATAAATAAGACAATGCAAAATCCTCCTTTTGCTTTTTGGTTTTTTGGGGGATATGGTAGAATTGTGAAAAAGATATTTGGTTAGGAGCTGACATAATGAACGATTGTATCTTCTGTAAGATAATCAATGGCGAGATTCCTTCAGCCAAGGTTTATGAAAGCGAACATGTGATGGCATTTCTGGATATCAGCCAGGTCACAAAAGGTCATACACTTGTCATTCCGAAAGTACATAAAGAAAACTTATATGAAATGGATGCAGAAACTGCACGGAACTACTTCGAAGCCGTTCCGGAGATTGCAAGGGCGATCAAGGCCGAATTCGATCCAATTGGCTTAAATTTAATTAATAATAACGGTGAACACGCCGGACAGACCGTTTTCCATTTCCACTCCCACCTTATTCCCCGCTATGGTGAAGGCGATGGCTTAGGGGTTGTGTGGAAATCACATCAATCTGATTATTCAGCTTCAGATCTAAAGGATATCTCTGATGCCATAAAAAAGCACCTTTAACCTATTGTTCCTCCTGTTTCTGCAGGGGGAATTTTTATTTGCCTCATCATCTCAAATTTTTCAAAATGTTCATTTTTTTCTCTGTACAAATCAATAAATTTTGTTAACATATTAACTATCTTTATTTCTTCACAGCGTTATAGTAAATTGATTATTTATTTGGAGGGAGAAAAATGTACCGTGCTCTAAATTTTAATGCAGGTCCCGCTGCCCTGCCGGAAGAGGTATTAAAAGAAGCGGAAAAGAGTTTACTGAACTTCGCAAATACTGGAATGGGCATAATGGAGCTGAGCCATAGAAGCAAGGAATATCAGGAAGTACATGATCAGGCAATTTCAAGTTTAAGAAAATTACTGGCCATTCCGGATGATTATGAGGTGCTCTTTATCCAGGGCGGGGCAAGTCTCCAGTTTTCCATGGTGCCTATGAACCTGCTGGGAAAAGACCAGGCTGCCCATTATGTCCTTAGCGGTTCCTGGTCGGAGAAAGCTTTAAAAGAAGCAGATAAAATTGGCGAAACCGTCATTGCTGCCTCCAGCAAGGATCATAAATACAGCTTTATCCCTGAATACAGTCAAGAAGATATTCCGGACAATGCTGCCTATCTTCATATTACCAGCAACAATACAATATACGGCACACAATGGAAAAGCTTTCCTTCAAATAATAAAATACCGCTAGTAGCAGATATGTCCAGCGATATTCTAAGCCGTCCATTGAATATTGAGCAATTTGATCTAATTTATGCCGGAGCCCAGAAAAACCTTGGCCCTTCCGGTGTAACAGTCGTCATTATTAGAAAAGAACTATTAAAAAGATCATCGGACTCGCTCCCTGTTATGCTGAATTACAATACTTTTTCCAATAATAACTCTTTATATAATACCCCTCCTACTCTCTCAATCTATTTGCTGTCGCTGGTACTCCAATGGGCAGAACAGATCGGTGGCCTTCAGCAGATTGAAATGTCCAATGAGAAGAAGTCTGGAATGCTTTATGAGATTATTGATGATAGTGAAGGTTTTTACATAGGGCATGCCCATAAAAGCAGCAGGTCCCATATGAATGTCACTTTTAACCTTCACAGCGAGGAACTCTCAAGGGAATTCCTGAAACAGGCAAAAGAAGCAGGATTTGTAGGGCTTGGGGGTCACCGTTCTATCGGAGGATGCCGGGCATCTATTTATAATGCTGTACCTGAGCATCATGTTGAAAAGCTGGCTGCATTTATGAAAGCTTTTAAAGATAAAAATTAAAAAAATTTAACACCTTTGAATTCAAATAATATATGTTATAATAGGTTAAAGTTTTTCGCTGCAGGCAACGAGTGCACTGCAGGAGAGACGGACAGAGCTTAGTCAGAGAATAGCAGAGGAGAGATGAGAATTGAATACAAAAAATTTAGTTGCCTTATCCCTATTGGTTGGGATGGGCGCAGTACTTCATGCCGTTGTTCCGGGGTTCTTTCTCGGAATGAAGCCCGACATGATGCTTACCATGATGTTTTTAGGCATCATGCTTTTTCCAGATACCAAGAGCGTTTTGCTTTTAGGATTAGTTACTGGCCTGATTTCTGGATTAACCACCACATTTCCCGGAGGATTAATCCCGAATATCATAGATAAGCCTGTTACTGCATTTACCTTTTTCGCCTTTTTTCTGATCTTAAAGAAATTCAGGAAGAATATCGTCAGTGCAGCTGTCTTAACAGCCGCAGGAACAATCGTATCCGGAATTGTATTCTTAACTTCAGCTTACTTAATTGTCGGATTGCCAGGACCTTTTACAGCTTTATTTGCAGCAGTTGTACTTCCTGCAGCTGCAGTTAACACGGCAGCAATGGTTATCCTGTATCCTGTAGCACAATCAATTGCAAATAGAACCAAGCTGACTCAACAGACAATCAGCCATTAAATTAGACAAAAGCCCGCTTATAAGCGGGCTTTTTATGTGGAAACTATTCAGAAACTGCCGACAATCAGACCGAGCAGGAACAAAAGCGCCCCTCCTGCTGCAAAAGCAGCTGCCCTTTTTTTCAGAACATATTTCGGAGGATAGACTCCGGGTTTCTTTATAGAAAGGAAAAAATGAATACCTCCTAAAAACAGCACCACACTTAATGCAAATATTCCAGCCGCCGCTCCGGACAACCTGCCTCCCCCTTTCGCAACATATACCTCTACTGAATTGTATGCCTGTATGCCAGGAGCTATGAGGATATGGTTTACCCTTACATGTTTTGTGATATAGATATGGGAAGAGCACTTTTCATTTTCAGCTTTAGAAAAACGAATATTGTAGTAAAATAGACATATAAATAAGACTTAGAGGTGATGGTAATGAAAGCCAAATCATTATTGCTTGGACTATTAGCTGGAAGCGCTGCAGCCGGCATATCCACCCTATTAACTGCACCTGCTTCAGGAAGGGATACCAGACAGCAGTTAAAAGAAAACACAATCCTTCTGAAAGAGCAGCTTTTAGAATTAAAATCCGAATTGATGGCAATAAAGGAGTCGGCTTCATTTGCTTCAAAGGAAGGCAAAACAGCCTTTAAAGCATTCTCAAATGACATTAAATATTCAATCAGTAATTGGAAAAACGAAATTCTTCCCCATCAGCACAGACTGCAGCGGGAATTGCAGGAAATTGAAGCAGCTCTGCACGAACTTGAAACAAATATAAATAAATAGCAAATAAACATTCCTTCTTTTTCTTTAGTTAAAAAGGAGGATTTTTTTATTTTTGGACGAAAACTAATATATTATTAAAATGCTTCAAATTTTTTTAAAACTTTATATTGGCTATTATGCCTTGACCTTAAGCCTTTTACAGGAATATTTAATTATATTTCTAAAAATTTTGTAAATTTATATCTTTATTAATTTTTGTTTTATTGGCATAATGATACTATAAACATAAAATGAACTTCCGGCTTTATAGCCAGAAATAATTAATTTTACAAAGTAGGTGAACTTTTGAATGTCGGATAAAGCAATTTCTATAAAGGAAGCAATGATTTTCAGCCAGAGAGTGGCACAGCTGAGTAAAGCCCTGTGGAAGTCTATAGAAAAAGATTGGCAGCAATGGATAAAACCCTACGATTTAAATATTAATGAACATCATATTTTATGGATTGCCTACCATTTGAACGGAGCATCGATTTCCGATGTTGCCAAGTTTGGTGTAATGCATGTTTCTACTGCATTCAATTTCTCCAAGAAGCTTGAAGAACGGGGTTTTCTCCAATTTTCTAAGAAAGAAAGCGATAAAAGAAATACTTATATTAAATTGACTGAGGATGGCGAAAAGGTATTATTAAGTCTAATGGAAACCTATTCACCGGAGAAAAACGCTGTGTTCTCTGGTGCAATGCCACTAAGAGAGCTTTATGGGAAATTTCCTGACATTATTGAAATTATGGCGATCGTCCGCAATATCTATGGTGACGATTTCATGGAGATCTTTGAAAAGTCCTTTGCAAACCTTGAGAGCCAATTTGATGAAGACGAGGGAAAATTAAAGAAAAAACAAGCAGCTGAAAAGGAACTTGTATAAATAAAGAAAGTTCCTCCCAATATAATGTAAACCCTTACAAAGCGAATCGCATGCATTCGCTTTGTATTTATAAAAATAGTTGCTCACCATTTCACATAAGTTTCATTTTAATAAAGGGTTTTTCCGACAAAATCTGCTTGTTTTCCCTATTGATTTTTTTATATATTCATCGTAAAGTATCATAAGTGAGTTTGAAAGAATACTATTTTACTCCTTGTGGAGGTATTTTTATGATGAATTGCTGGAAGACGATTAACTTCACCAAGCAATATGGATCACAGAGACTTTTTATTTTGTCTTCCTTAACTATGCTGGCTACTTTCATATTTACATATGTTCCAGCAACATATGTGTTTATGCCAGGTTCCTTTTACGATAATCATTTCATTTTCTTTGCAGCGGGATTATGGCTGATGTATCCAGTTCATAAGCTGTTTCACTTTCTCCCGATTGCACACCTAGGTGTTATCGTTAAAAAACAGCTGATCATTAAATATGGCTTTATGCCCATTATATATATTAGAATAACGGAGCCAATTTCAAAACGGCTTTTCCTTACTGCCACTCTGGCCCCTATGTTCATAATAAACAGTCTGCTTCTGACTGCTTGCTTTGTTTTTCCTCATTATGTACATTATATTGTCATCCTGTTTGCTTTCCATGCAGGCCTGTCTTTTTCTGACATGATCTGCGCCAAAAACGTGCTTAATGCTCCAAATCACTCTTATGTGGAAGAAAATGAAGATGGATTTGAGATTTTACTTCGTTCAAACCATTAGCAAAAATTCCGGGTATCCTGGCAAAGGATACCTTTTACTTGCCGGACAGGCAATCTTAAATACTATCTTTTTTGTGTGAATTTTGTTATTGTAAATAACAGACAAAACAAGTTAGAGTAAACATATGACTGCCCAAGGAGGGAATCTTGGATGATCTCCATCTTTATTATTTTTGCCGTTTTTATTTTATTTTATATCAACAAGATGACAAATTCGCTTTGTCTCCAAAAAGAGATTCCTGAGGAACGGCAGCCCAAAGTATTCAGAACCATTAACATTCTTATCACCATATTGCTAATCTCTTCATTTGTAGAAATCTTGTATGCTTAGGTTATCCTGAGCGCTCTTACCATGAGCAAAAGCGGCGGAAATTTTCCGCCGCTTTTTATATATTGTGAAGGTTTTTATCTTAGTAAAGCCAAGATGCTCCTATGATGATCAGCAAAATGAATAATACGACAATTAGCGCAAAACCTCCGCCGTATCCGCTTCCTCCGGACATTTAGAATCCTCCTTTCGATTTGCGGCACAGAGCCCAGCAGACGGACTCTATGCCCAAACTAGGCTTACAGCCAAGCTGCGCCTACAATTATCAACAAGATAAACAATACAACGATTAACGCGAAACCTCCGCCGTATCCTGCACCCATGGATAACACCTCCCCTTCAGGCTGCTACCATATCCTATTCATTTGCCTTTGTCGTCGGATAGGCTAGTATCCCGGCTATCCAAACTTTTTTTAGGCTGATTGAAACCTCTCATCAGAGGGTTCCATGTATCATATGTACAATTGTCCTGAATGGGATGGGCGGATACCCAAATTTTTTAAAAAACACTGGTTTATGGACCAAGCATTACTTTCTTCTTTTGTTATTTTTTTCATTTATGGTATAGTAGAAAATGTGATAATTAAAGGTACTGTGTAGGCAAATGCTGGTTTTAAAAGTTTAAAAATTCAGCAGAAGACTGCATTCCAGCTCATCAGAGCAGAATTGAAAATTAATTTAGGAGTGTTCAACATGAAGAAATGGATGCTATCGCTCTCCATTGCAGCCGGAGTAATTGGATTAAGCGCATGCAGCAGCACCGGCGGCGAATCAGGAGATGTGGTTGTTGAAACAAAGAGCGGAAACATTACGAAGGACGAGCTTTATGAAGCAATGAAGGAAAAATACGGCGAACAGGCGCTACAGGAGCTCATTTATGAAAAAGTTCTTTCTGATAAATACAAAGTAACAGACAAGGAACTTAACGAAAAAATTGATGAACTAAAACAGCAGCTTGGCGCTAACTTTGAGATGGCGCTTATGCAATATGGCTATAAGGATGAAGAAGATTTAAGGGAAACCTTCAAAACAGGCCTGCTTCAGGAAAAAGCAGCCATTAAAGATATTAAGGTAACGGAAAAAGAAGTAAAAGAATACTACGATAACTACAAGCCGGAAATTAAAGCACGCCACATCCTGGTAGAGGATGAAAAAACGGCGAAAGAAGTAAAGAAAAAGCTCGATGAAGGCGGAAAGTTTGAAGATCTGGCCAAGGAATATTCTAAAGACCCTGGGTCTGCTGCAAATGGCGGAGATTTAGGCTGGTTCGGACCAGGTAATATGGTTCCTGAATTTGAAGAGGCAGCTTATGCTCTAGATGTGAATGAAATCAGCGCTCCTGTAAAATCAGAACATGGTTTCCATATCATTCAAGTAACTGAGAAAAAAGAGAAAAAGTCATTTGATGAAATGAAAAAGGAAATGGAATATCAAGTGAAAGTCTCCAAGCTTGATGGCGAGAAAATACAGCAGGCAATGGATCGTGAACTAGAGGCTGCCGATGTAGATATTAAAGATAAGGAACTTAAGGGAGTTCTTGATAAGCCTGAAGCTGAAGGTGAAGCTGGAACTGAAGAAAAATAATATAAAACGGGGCTCTATGCTGGAGCCCCATTTTAATGTGCTATAAAATCATCAGCCTGCTGATTGCTGAGCAGATTTCCTCTCCTCTTTTTCCCTTTCAAGACGCTTCATGTAAATTTCACCCTCGCGTTCAATGCTGTCATGCTCCACTTTTTTCTCTTCTCTTCCTGTCCTTACCGCCATATATGCGCTTATAACGATTCCGGCTGCCACAAAATATACCCAAATTGGAATCATCAATTTCCCCTCTTTCTTTTCATAATGGTTGTCCAATTACTATAAAATGTATGCTGGACCAGGAAAAATATGATAGACAGCCAATAAAATGAAACTTCAACCAACGGGGTTCTTTATCCCCCACTGATCCTCCTCTAATTTCTCTGAGTCTTGAAGTGGTGGTTTAACTGCCCGTTATACTGCAATAAAAAAGCCATCCTGTCCAATAAGGAAGGATGGCTTTTGTTATTTATGGAAACTAGGCTTATAAAATGAACGGTTTTCCAGAGCAAAAACCCTTTCTGAGAATTCTCCCGGTTTTACCCTTTCAAGCGCTCTATCAAGCATGTTCATTTTTGCATCAATATTATCAATATAATGTAGAATTTCTGCTTCCTTGATTAACGGCGGCTTCGGACTGCCCCATTCTGCTTTGCCGTGATGGGACAAGACCAGATGCTGAAGAATCATAATTTCTTCACCGCTGATTCCCAGTTCCTCAGCTGCCTTTCCTATTTCATTGATCATAATGGTTATATGTCCAAGCAAGTTTCCTTCTATTGTGTAGGATGTTGATATCGGTCCTGACAGCTCAGTTATTTTCCCTAAATCGTGCAAGATGACTCCAGCATACAGTAGGTCCTTATCCAGGCTTGGATACAAACCGGAAATCACTTTAGCCAAATCCAGCATGGATACAACATGATAAGCCAGGCCGGACACGAACTCATGATGATTCTTGGTAGCGGCCGGATATTCAAGAAAATCCTTTTGATGCTTCTTTAATAAGTGCCGAGTTATCCTTTGGATATTCGGATTTTTCATTTCAAATATATATTGAGTGATTTTACTCATCATTTCATCAGTACTTAAGGGTGCTGTTTCGAGAAAGTCTGCGAGCTTCACCGGATCAGTTGGAGATGCCGGCCGTATTTGGCGGATTCTTAACTGATTGCGTCCACGATAATTTAAAATATCCCCTGCCACTTTTACAATGGTTTCAGGACTGTAATTTTTGGCATCTTCTTCAGATACATCCCAAAGCTTTGCTTCAATCTCACCACTTTGGTCCTGGAAGATAAGGGTTAAGAATGGTTTTCCATTACTTGCAATCCCTTTAGCTGCACTTTTAATGAGCAGAAAAAGTTCGATTTGTTCTCCTACTTCATAATAAACAATTCCTTTTGACATACGCGCGCCGACGCTCCCTTCACGAGGTTGTTTAAACAGGGCAACAGAAATAAAAAAATCTTTTGCAGCCTCTTTAAACATGCAATTCTATTAACCTAGTATACCATACAGATACGACTCTCTCCTAAATATATCATGTCACTTGCCAGCCGCAAAAACCCATTCACATGTTAATGAATGGGTAATGTTCTATTCAGAAAAAACCGCAAGTCCTCTGTTATGTCTTTAAGAATACTAATTAGACTGATAGCTTTTCTTTTTTAACAGACTGTATCTGTTCTTCAGGAAAATACGGAAGAAGATGCTTATGACAGGTGAAAAATAAAATTTGCCGATTTGTCAGGCTCTTTAACAGATTAATCATTCTTTCCGTTCGGACATGATCAAAATTCACGAAGCTATCATCAATAATAATAGGGAATGGGTATTTGCCATATATCGTCATGGCGAGTGCAATCCTGAAGGATACATATATCTGCTCTGCTGTCGCCTGGCTCAGCTCTTTTGCTTCAAAAACTGCTCCTGTCCTGCTTTCTATCAGAAAACCGCTTCCTTCCTCTTTAGGAAAAATCCGTACATAACGGCCATTGGTTAAATATGAGAGATATTGCTCTGCCTTTTCCAGCATTTTGGGCAAACGCTCATTTTTAAAACTGTTAATCGTTCGATCCAAAATATCCTTGGCAGCCGCATATTTTGCCCATTCCTTTGCTTCTGCTTCAAACTCGGATTTCAGCAATGCGAACTTATGCAGGAGTTCAGCATATGTTCCTCCCTCTTCGAGAATTCCAATTTCATGATTTACTTCTGCAAGTTTGCTTTGCAGAACAGGAATACTTTCCTTCAGCTGAGCAGCATTTTCGCTAATGGCTTGGATCTCTGCTTCCGGTTTTGCCACACTGGAATATTTTCCGATTTCCTCCTGAGAAAAAGAGTAAAGATTTATTTGCCTGCGGACTTGTTTTAGCTGTTCTTCAAGTTCTGATAATTTCTGTGCTTGTACTGCTTTTTCCCGGTATTCCTCAGCTCCATCAGTGCCGGCGCTTGAGAACAGGCGGCTGCATTCTTTTTGATAGTGGCTAAGTTCAGCCAGCACTGTGCCGAGCTCAAGCTTTAACTCCTGAAGTTTGTTTTCTCTTTCACCCTGCTTAATCTGTTTTTCCGTTTCTTCCTTTAGCCTGTTTTTCAGCTGATAGACGATTTCCTGAACACTTCCCGGCTCGCCAACCAATAAAGCTTTTAGCTCTCGAAAAGTTTGCAGCTTTTCTTTAATTCCCTTTTCTGCTGCTTCCTTTCGTTCAAGGATATATTTCTTTTCTCTGTTAAGGACTTTCAGTTTTTCAATTAGACTAAATGCATCGCCTAAATAGTTTTTGGCGATTTCAGAAGGAAGTAACAGCTGCTTCCCCAGCTGCAGGAGCTCAGCTTCAAGATCGGCAGAGTCCTTTTCCCATTTTTCAAAAGAGTTAATGACCTTTTCGTATTTTTCATTCGCCTGTTCAAGATGAATCTGTAATTGGATAAGCTGATTTTGCCGTTCGCTGTCTTCCTTTAGCTGTGCCTCGAGGCTCTCAGCATGCTGAATGTCAGGATGCTTCAATTTGTCCAGCAGTGATTGTTCTTTTTTCCTCAGGGCTTTTATTTCATCTTCAATAAAGCTGTCCTGACCCTTAGGCTCTTTTTTATTGGCCATAGTAAAACAAAAGGCTGTGCCTATAACTCCTGCGCCTGCAATAACCCATAATTGACTAAAGATTCCCCAGCCGGCAAACGCTGCAAAAAGAATACCCAAAAACAGAAGCTGCCTTTTATCGCTATATGATTTTTGCTGGCTTTTTTCCTGTTCCTTTTTTTCTGCTTTAAGAAGGAATTGTAGCCTTTCCTGTGTATTCTGCAGTTCTTTTTCGATATGATCTTTATTTGCGGTAACGCTTAGTGTTTCTTTAATTGCTGCCCGCTCTTCTTCTGTAAGAAGCTGCTCCTTCAATTCGCCAATTTTCTGTTCCGTCTTCTCTAACACCGACTTTTCATCGTTAAACCTTTCGTCCAGCTCCATTTTCATTGCCTGAAGGTGGTTTCGCCGGAAATTTACTGTATTAATCTTTTCCTTCATAAAAACACTCGTATCAGCTTGTTCAAGCTGCTGTTCGTCAATATGAAGATGAAGTCTTTCCTGAAGGTTTAAAATTTCCTCTGTAATATTATCCAGCTTTATTAATAACTCTTTGTCTTCTTGCATTAATTTATCCAGCAGCGGCAGCCCCTCAACTGCTGAATTGATTTGCGGCTCATGCTTAAGAAGCAAATAATCAGGCTGACTTTTTGCGAGCTCTTGTTCCAGGATGCTTATTCTGGATTCCAGATTGGCTTTTCGCCCTTCCAGCGGCTTAATCAAGCTCTCCAGCTTCTCCAAAAGAGCAAGGCCATTTGCCGGAAAAGTCATGTCCGTAAATTTTTCCCGTTCTTTAATCAGCTCTTGCTCCTCTGCCAGTAATGGATTGAAATCCTTCCATTCTCTCAGACGGGATAACTCCTGCCGTTGCGCCTCCAGCTCATGCTGAATTCTCTTTAAATCATTCTCTATACTCTCTTTTTCTTGCAGCAATACCCAATAGTGCTCGTTATTCTTCTCAGCATTTTTCAAATCCCGATGCAGCTGCTTCATTTCTTTCAGCTTTATATTCATGGTAGGCTTTTTTCCGTTTGGCTTAAAGCGGCTTTCCAATTCCTTTTGAAGGATATTCTCAGCGGAAACGAGATGATCCGTACCCAGTGAGCCTGCCGAAAACAAATACCTTCCTAAATCTTCACCCTTCATTTGATTCACATTTTGCAGCCCATGAATATTAAAGGAGAAAATAGATTGATACAGATTTTTGTCTATATGGTTAAGAAGTTCACTTAAAAGTTCTTCTCCCCCCCTTGTTCCATCTTCAAGCAGGACATTCACATTCCCCGATGCTTTGCCTTTAACCCGCTCTATTACAGCCTTCCCTCTATCAGGAAAAACAGCGGTAAGCCTGCCTCCATATTTGGCTCCTTCTTTAGGCTCATACCTTAATTCCGATTGGGTCTTGGCCGGAAAGCCAAAAAGAACACTATGGATAAAAGACATAATGGTAGATTTGCCTGCCTCATTTTCTCCGTAAATAACCTGCAAGGATTGAATATCGGATAGCATAAAGTCAGTAAGCTTTCCATAACCGTAGATATGTATGTCTGTGATTATCAAGGGGCCACCTCCATTCATTGTCTTTAAGATTTGTATAAAAGGCCTACAAGAAGTGCTTCGGCTTCCTCTGCGATACTCTGTTTTTCATCCTTAGTGAGTTCCCCTATAAATCTCCTTGCCAGGGGATGTGAATACAGGGGCAAAGCATTTTCACCGCGCTCAGCAAACTGATCCGCTGTTTTAAAAAGCTCACTGAAAAACTCTGAATCTTGTGCCAGCTTTTCTTTATTCCACATTCTTTTTTCATTCACTGAAATACCGGAAATCCATACAAATGATTCCTCATCTGCCTCGTCCTCCTGCAGGGTTTCGAGGAGCTCCCCATTGGTTAGGCTTCTTACTTCGTGATCAGGCATGGCTACGCCGGTAAGTGTCAGGTTTATGACTGTTCCCAGCCTGTTTTTGCGCTTTTCTTCCATCAGATTTATGCAAGTCTCATATACATCCTGATAGTTTTCCAATCCGGAAGCATCTATTTCTGCATTTTCCCAGATAACAGCAGCAGTCTCCAGAAACTTTGTCTTTGCACCGGAACTATCAAGTTCAACTAAATAGCATCCTTTCGGACCAGTTTCTTTGCGGTTTCTTCCCTGTATATTACCGGGATAAATGACCGGTGGCTGGGAAACGATGATTTCCCGTTTATGTATATGTCCGAGAGCCCAATAATCAAAGCCCTTTTCCAACAAATCATTCATTCGGAACGGCGCATATGGATCATGATCACTGCTGCCTTCAAAAGTGCCATGAAGTATACCAATATGCAGATCTGCTCCATCTTCCCTGCGATATTGATCGATCATTCTTTCCAGCACATGCCGTTTAGGATAGCTGAAACCGTATAGATGAACAGATGTCCCATTTTCAGCAATATGCTGCATCACTGCAACCTCAGGGGAAAAAATATGGACATTTTCCGGCATTGGCAAATGAGCCCAGTGGCCATCCATATGATCATGATTCCCATGGACTGCATAAACCGCAATTCCGCTCTCGGCCAGCCGCTCCATCTCCTTCCGAAAACGGGTTTGGGCCTTTATGCTTCTGTCTTCACCGTCAAATAAATCCCCGGCTAAAATGACAAAGTCCACTGCATGGAAAATAGCTAAGTCAATTATTTTGGTAAATGCATCGAAAGTGCTTTCCTGAAGCCTTTTAAAAATGGCCGTAGGCAAATGCTTCAAACCGGACATTGGACTATCCAGGTGCAAATCTGCAGCATGAATAAACGTAACCCTTTTCATGTAAACTTCCTTTCATTCCTTTTCTCTCATTTTACCTTATCCAAAAATCGAATGCACGTTCCTATCCGTAATTAAATAAGAAATATTCCCCCAGGTTTCTTATTCCGGTTTTAGACCGGGAAGCTTGTGCATAAAAATGTACAAGACTCTTTCCTTGAGGACTGGCAGATAACCTCAAGGAAATTATTAAGGGCGGAGTGGTATATTGGGAATCGGAATTTATTTAAGTTATGTGTTTCTCGGACTGTCTCTGGCAGCTCCAATTGGGCCTGTAAATGCTGTCAGGCTTGAAAAAGGGATAAAAAATGGATTTTGGCATGCTTGGATTGTTGGAGTGGGCTCAATGATTGCAGATGCATTTTATATGCTGGTTGTATACCTTGGGCTCGTCCATTTTTTGGATACCCCTTTTATACAGATTTTCCTGTGGCTTTTTGGAGGATTTATTCTTTTATATACGGGAATCGAGAGTATTATAAATGCCAATAAAATTTCCATAAGCTATGTGCGCAGCCAGGATTCATTGTTTAAATGCTTTTTCTCCGGGTTTATTATGTCTATATCCAGTCCTCTTTCTATTCTGTTCTGGCTGGGCATTTACGGATCTGTCCTTGCAAAAACAGCTGCATCCTATGGAAAAACAGAGCTCTTTTTATACAGTACCATGATTTTTCTGGGACTCATGCTATGGGATATATTTGTAGCAGGATTGACCACTGGGTTTCGCCGATTCCTGACCAGCAAAGGAATAATCATTATATCGATTCTTTCAGGATTATCGCTGATTGGATTTGGGGCTTATTTTGCATTTGAAGGATTGAAGGCATTGTTTGCATAAAAACTCCATGAAAAAAGCTCCGTTTCTTAAAGACGGAGCTTTTTTCAATAGGGCCCATTATTAAAGACAATTATTGTTCTAATGAATCTGTAGGTTGGATTCCACTTTGGCACTTTCTTTCCGCGGCGAGTGCGGTGGGCCTGCCTGACTCCCTGAAACAGCTGTGCGCAAAGAGTATGCGTATCATTTTCGAGGATTAAGAACCTTCCTTTTGAATCACTCATTGGCTAAACAGATTATCTGTCTAAGAGCCATGAAATTTTGATAAACATCCTGTTTATTCATTTTTAGTAAGCTGTAATGCTTTTTTAATATCCTTAAACGAATTGGATTTACCATACATTAATACTCCGCCCCTGTAGACTCTCGCCCCAAAGACAGCCAGCACGATAATGGTAATGAGAAGGATTGCGATCCCTAGAACCGGCTCCCATACCGGCAGTGACAGCATCCCTACTCTCATGAACATAAGCATCGGAGTGAAGAAAGGTATATATGACGTGATAGTTACAAAGGAAGCTTCCGGCTGGCCTAAGCCAAACATAGCAATCATAAAGCCTGCAACTACCATCATGGTCATCGGTGTAATCATCTGCTGGATATCTTCAATTCTGCTTACCAGCGAGCCAAGAAAAGCTGCCAGGGTGGCGTATAGGAAATATCCAAGTATGAAAAAGATGAGTGCATAAGTGATAGTCGAAGCTGGAATGTTTCCAAATCCAAAGAATTCAAAAAAGCCGCCTTCCATCTTATCAAGATTTGGTTTGACTGAAAAATAGCCAACCAATAGAATTAGTAGCATCTGTGTCATGCTTAGGAGCCCGATTCCCAATATTTTTGCGAACATCTGCTTGATTGGTGAGACACTGGAAATCAGAATTTCCATAACACGGGAAGACTTTTCTGTCGCTACCTCCATGGCAATCATATTAGCGTATAAGATGACGGCAAAATAAATAATGAATAATAGAACATAAACAAGTCCTCTTGCCTGATTAAGTTCTTCTTCTGTTTTAGCATTTTCTTCAAGAGCAGTTTTATCAAAAGGCACCGGCTCATATAGTTTGCTTAATTGCTCCGGACTAAGGTTTATTTGAGTGGCGGCCATCTGTGTTTTTAACTGCTGCAGTCCGCCCTGCAATTCGGATGGGATGGCTGAATCGGCTATGCTTCTTGCTTTATAAGCTGCTTCAGGCAGCTCTTCTTCAGTAAAGGATAAAACTAAAAGTCCTTGATACTTTTCATCCTTAACATCATTTTCCCCTTCTGACTCTGACCCTTTGTATGCAATTAAAGATATTTTGCTATTTAAAGTATCCATTTGTTCCTGCAGTGGGGCCAACAGCACACCAGTCTCATCGATTACTGCTATTCGTTCTTGATCATCCTTATTAAAATAATCAATAATTCCGGATAAGTTGGCAAGCCCTGCAACTATCGCCACCGTAATAAGAGTTGTAACAATAAACGACTTGGTCTTCAGCTTGCTTAAATAAGTATGAAAAAGGATTGTCATAAAGTTATTCATAGGAAGCACCTGCCTTTTCAATAAAAATATCATTCAGAGACGGCTCTTCCAAAACAAATTTACGGACAAACCCCTTCTCTGCAACTTCCCTGAAAATTACTTCAGCAGCATCTTCACCGGAAATCTGCAGCTGAATCCCCTCTGCTGTCTGTCTGGCTTTCACCACTCCACTGACATCCTTCAAAAAGCTTAAATCATAATCTGCATGGATTATAAGATTCTTTCTTCCAAAGGACCGTTTAATTTCCTTTAAAGACCCGTGGACTACCGGCCGACCTCTTTGCATGATGCATAAATGCTCACAAAGTTCTTCAACATGCTCCATCCTATGTGAGGAAAAGACAATGGTTGTACCGTTTTCCTTTAGATCCATAACAGCATCCTTCAACAGCTCTACATTAACCGGATCCAGCCCGCTGAATGGCTCATCCAGAATTAAAAGCTTTGGCTTATGTATAACTGCAGTAATAAACTGGATTTTCTGCTGATTTCCCTTTGAAAGCTCTTCAATTTTTTTATTCGCATATTCAGGAACTTTGAATCGCTCAAGCCAATAAGTTAATTCCTTTAGACAGTCCTGCTTTTGCATTCCTCTCAGCTTAGCCAAATAGATAACCTGATCCTTAACCTTAAGCTTTGGATATAAGCCTCTTTCTTCAGGAAGATAGCCTATCAGCGGACTGGTTGAATAATCGATGGGATTTCCATTCCAGGTAATCTTTCCTCCGCTGGGATCCAATAGCCCCAGTATCATTCGAAAAGTAGTCGTTTTACCAGCGCCATTAGCCCCCAAAAATCCAAACATCTCACTTTCGGGAATTGAAAGTGACAAATCATCCACTGCAGTAAACGTACCAAAGCGCTTTGTTACATGTTTAAGCTCTAAAGCCATATCCACTTCCCCCTTTTTATTATGCAATACGTACAGAATAGGGAAAAAGTTCCCTATTCTATGTAAATATTTTCTGGATTTCTCATAAATAAATATTTTGCACATTATAGGAAATTATGCAAGAATAATAGTAACTATCTGAATTTTTCAATAAGAGGGGGTCCTATAATGAAGACTTATAAGCTTACTGCTTTTGAACAGGACGGGAAAAAGATACTGGATGAAGCATTCCAGGCAGCTTCCGATGACGAAGCTAAGAATGTGGGAGAAAATCTCCTTAAGGAAAAAGGACTGGATGAAAACACTCACCGCTGCACTTCTCCTGCGGGCAAACTAATACTGTTTCATAGGTAGGAAGAAAAGCGGAAGCGCATTGCCCATCCCCAACACCTTCGGAGGGCGGCGCTGGAGCCTGACAATTATATGAGGTGTCAAAGAAAAGCAAAGGGCTCGGCTCTATGCTTTTCTTCTGTCACATCTTATTTTCCCTTAAACACAGGCTTTCTTTTCTCAATAAAGGCCTGGATTCCTTCTTTATGATCTTCCGTTTGCCGCATTTTATGCTGGCCGAGCTTTTCAAGCTCAAGCACCTTCAGCAGCAGCGGCCGATTTTTATCAGCAAGAATTTTCTTTGTCTTAATCATTGCTTCCGTCGGGCTGTTCAGCCATCTTTTCAATTTTGCTTCAACTGCTGAGCTTAAATCATCTTCTGCTATTTCGTGTATCAGCCCCATTTGCAGAGCTTCATCAGCAGTCAGCACTTTTCCTTCCCAGATTAAGTGCTTAGCTTTATCTTCGCCAATGCGCTGCTGCAGGAAGAAGTGAGACCCACCATCAGGAATTAATCCGATTCCAATAAAATTCATGGCAAGCTTGCTGTTCTTGTCTGCCAATATATAATCAGTGGCAAGAGCCAGGCTTAAGCCCAAACCGGCAGCTGCTCCTGTTACAGCACTTATGGTCAGCTTCGGCATGCTATAAAGAGTTACAGCCAGCTCACTGATGCAATCCATTACCTCCGGAAAACCGCTTTCATTTGTTTCCAAAAGCATTGTTTTAATATCCCCGCCTGATGAAAATGCGCGGCCTCTTCCTTTCAATACAACAATATCGATTTCATCCATTTGGCCAATATCTTTCATGGCACTCATGAGCCCTGTCAGCATTTCCACATTTAATGCATTCAACGAGTCCGGCCTGTTCATCTCAACTGTGGCTACCCGCCCATCAAACTGCACGCTGACAGTATCAGTTACAAAATCAGTTGTCAAAATCCTTCTCCTCCTTAATATGCTTCTTTTATTATAAAGAGTATTATTATATTTAAAAAGCATTTTATCTAAAAATTTATAATTTTGTCACTTTTTTGTTATGTCTGCGATAATGCCTGCGATTACAATTAAATAGAAAACGGTATCTATCTATCACTTGCTTTGACACTAAATCCTGGGGAAGGAAGGTACTAAATTTAAAAATTAAAAAACAGCAACCTCAGTAGGATGCTGTTTTTTCAACTTATTTACTTTGCCTGACCAGTATATTCTTTTTGGACCTGTTCTCTCAACGCCATTTTGAGGAATTTCCCTACAGACGTTTTTGGTATTTCCTCAAGGAATAGAATATCATCCGGAAGCCACCATTTTGCAAATTGCGGTTTCAGATATTCATAGAGTTCTTCTTTTGTGGTCTTCCCTTTAAATGGCTCTTTCAGAACAACACATGCCACAGGCCTCTCCTGCCATTGTTTATGTGGTACAGCAACGACTGCTGCCTCAAATACCGACTCATGTGCCATTATGGCATTTTCGATATCAACGGAAGAAATCCACTCCCCTCCGCTTTTGATTAAGTCTTTTGTCCGGTCAACGATTTTCATATATCCTTCTTCATCAATGGTTACGACATCTCCCGTGTAGAGCCAGCCATCACGAAATGCCTCATTGGTCCGCTCATCTTTATAATATTCAGAAGCAATCCATGGCCCCCTTATGGCGAGTTCCCCCATTTCCTTTCCATCCCATACTGCTTCGCCATCCTTGCCGGCAATCTTCATTTCGAGCCCTGGAACAAGAATGCCCTGCTTGGCTTTTATATCAAGCTTTTCTTCTGCTGATAGCTCCTCCTGGTAGCTTTTTAAGGTCGAAATAACCACAAGAGGACTTGTTTCAGTCATTCCGTAGGCATGCATGAATGGTATTTTGTGCTTTTGCTCGAAGGCTTTAATCATGCCTTTTGGCGCTGCCGAACCTCCACACAGAACCGATCGGAGTGAACTAATGTCATATTTATTTTCATCCAGTTCATTTAATAATCCGAGCCAGATTGTCGGTACTCCGGCTGTTATGGTAACCTTCTCGGATTGAATAAGCTCTGCCAGAAGTTTCGGTGTAAAATATGGCCCCGGCAATACAAGAGCAGTTCCAAACCAGACAGCAGCAAACGGCAGCCCCCATGCATTTACATGGAACATCGGCACAACTGGAAGGGCGATATCTCTCTCGCTTACAGCAGCACTATCTGCCATTCCCAGTGCCATACTGTGAAGAACAATGCCCCTATGGGAATAGACGACACCTTTCGGGTTGCCTGTAGTGGCTGAGGTATAGCACATTCCCGCTGCTGAATTTTCATCCAGATCATCAGGATATTCATAGTTACCGCCCGCTTCATTGATAAGCGTTTCATAGTGATATACCGGCGAAAGAGAAGTCTCAGGCAATTCTTCTTCATCTGTCATAATAATGAATGCCTTGACCGTCTTTAACTCATCCTTAACCTTCTCAATTAGCGGTACAATATCAGGATCAATCAGCAGCACTTTATCTTCGGCATGGTTAATAATATATGTAATATGCTGAGGTGACAGACGAATATTAATTGTGTGCAGAACGGCTCCGCTGCATGGTATGGCAAAATAAGCTTCCAGGTGGCGATGATGATTCCATGCCAGTGTCCCGACCTTATCCCCTCTCTCCACTCCCAGCTTTTGGAGACTCTCTGCCAGCTTTCTGGTTCGTACTGCAATCTCCTTATATGTAAATCTCTGAATTCCGCCGGCTGTTCTTGAAACGACCGTTTTTTTTGGAAAATACTTTTCTGCCCGCTTGATCATTTGCGTCATAGTCAAAGGTGTTTGCATCATCATTACAATTCCCCCTTTTAGAAAACGCTTACATTTAAGATCATAGAGTTCTATGATCTTTTACCTAATTCATTCTCTTTATTTTCACAAAATCCCTTTAATATTTTCTTAATTTTCTAAAATATTCCCATAAGAAAAACCCCCGCCTATTCAGCAAGGGATTCGTGTTTATTAAATAACTCTTTTAATATTTTCAATTTCTCATCTGTATAATGCTTAAAACTGTCATTATAGGATTTTGGATCTTTCGGGTTAGCAAAATGAGTAATTTTTCCTGTCTCTGGGTCAATGAACTTACTGGAAGCCCCGCATCCAAGCCCGATGATTGTCTGCTGTTCTTCCATAATCATAATATTATAGATGCTTTCCTGATTCGGAAGAGCATAGCCGACATTCTCAAGATTGCCAAGGATATTTTTCTGACGGTATAGGTAATAGGGATGGTAATTATGCTTTTTAGTCCAATCCTCAGCCATGTCCATCATTCTTTCAATTTCTTCCCGCTCAGCAACTTTATATTTTTGCTTATTCCTCGTCATTTCCGAAGCACGTTTAAAGGATAAAGTATGAACTGTCAGGGATTCCGGCATTAATTTCTCTGTTTCATCCAATGTATGTGCAAATTCCGGTACACCTTCTCCAGGGAGTCCGATAATCAGATCCATATTAATGTTATTCATTCCCATATCGCGGGCAAGGTGGAACTTATCTACGGTTTCTTCCACTGTATGGTGGCGTCCAATAGCTTTCAGTGTCTCCTGAATATAGGACTGGGGATTGATGCTGATTCTGTCAATATTCCATTTTTTCAGCACTTCAAGCTTTTCAGGTGTGATTGTATCCGGACGGCCTGCTTCCACGGTGACCTCCCGAATGTTTTCTACATCTGGAAAAGATTCATACATTTCCTCATAAAGCATATCCATCTCTTCAGCTGTAATGCTTGTTGGAGTCCCTCCGCCATAATAGACAGTGGTAATTTTTACATTATATTCTTTCAGCCACTCTCCCATTTTGCGCATTTCAAAATGAAGGCCGCCAAGAAATGAGTTGACAGAACCCTGTCTGCCATTAATCGCATATGCAGGAAAAGTACAGTACGCGCACTTTGTCGGACAGAACGGAATGCCGATATATATGCTTACCTCATTTTTCAAGTCATAAAGATCCGGCACGACAGCGAGCTGCCGGTCTACAATATTCTGCATAAGCTGGATTTTCTCATCTGTAATCAGGTACTCTTCCTTCAGCTGCTGATGTGCTTCCTTAAGAGGTGTCTGATTCTGCATGGCACGGTGAAGCAATTTTGTGGGACGTACCCCAGTCAGAATTCCCCACTTCTGCGTAATGCCCGTCCAGTCCTGCAAAACAGTCAGGTATACATGAGATACTGCATTCTTGATTTGTTTGAAATTCTCTTTTTCTGACTCAGCCGGAATGAACTCTTTTTCAAAATCAGCTGTAAGTTTATTGCTATTTTTATCAGTAATCTCTGCAGCGGCTTTAATGCGTTCTCCATGCTCAATTTGAAAAGAAATGATCAGATCTGCTGCATCATTCTCACCAAGCACCACTTCACATTCTTCAAAAAAGAGGTTCCCTATCAGCCGAAGCGGCCGATGGAATCGTTCATCCTGTATGCCTAAAATTGAAATGTTCAAATCGATCACCTTTTTTTAAAAATATAATAAATCTGCCGGTGTTTTATCTCAATGACGGCAGCTGCATAGTCTATTTATTCATGTTGGCAAACTCCTTCTAGTGTACATAAATGGGGAAACAAGGTCAATATCAGGAAAGTGAATCCTATAGGTTACTGATATGGTTTCTATACTATCGCTAACTAAAAAAAGAGCCGAATTACTAATCGGGCTCTCATTCATTGAATTTTATTTTAATAGATTCATTTTCTTCAGGAAATCGATTGGATGCTGTTTACGGAAATGTTCTTTAACCATGTAGCTTACGCCGTTCTGATCATTTGATCGCGTCAGCCAGTCCGCTGCTTTTTTTACTTCTGCCGGAGCATTGCCCATTGCCACACCCAATCCTGCTGCTTCAATCATTTCCAGATCATCTTCAGAGTCTCCTATGACGACCATTTGATTTCTGGAAATCCCAAGATGCTCACATAAATAGAGAAGCCCATTCAGTTTTGAGACCCCTGCAGGAACAATGTCCATCCTCAGATCGTTCAGTTTTAAGACTTCTACATTTTCAAACATGCCCCAAATGGCTGTCTTAGCATCCTCAAGGTCTTCCTTATCTTCAAAGTACACTTCGATTTTCGGCGGCGTAACCGGCTCATCTAAAATAGTCTCACTTAAAGAATCCACAAATTGCTGGGAATAAAAAATGGGATCACCCGTTGTAAAAACTGTTTTTGCAAGCATATTGGTATTAAGCTTCGTTTTGTTTGCAAGGGAATATTTTTCGTGCACCAGCCTGATTTGACAGGTAAAGCCTTCAAGCAGGCGCACGATTTCAAACGTTTCATCTTCCTGAATCCTTTTTACAAATATAGGCTTTTCCTGGGAAGCTGCAATATATGCCCCCCTGTGTGTAACCAGCAAAGAATTGGATTTCAATGCTTTAGCCACTTTCTTCGCGGAAGGAAAGCTTCTGGATGTGACAAGTGTTACATAAATTCCCTTTTGCTGCACATATTCAATTGCTTCTTTTGTTGATTTATGAAGTCTTCCATTTGATTGGAGTAGTGTTCCGTCTATGTTTAAAGCAAGCATTCTGTATATCATCCGATTTGCCCCCTATTCTCGGTGTAAAATTGTCCTATTACACTTTTATGAAGGGAGGGACTGGATTAGAACATGACATGGACAATGCAGAAATTTTTTCGTTGATTGCCTGTGTTAGTGAAGGTGTTTAACTGTTTTCATAGATTATTTGAATAAAAGAATTATAAATAGTCATTTACAATTTGGATTCTCCGTATTAAGATGGAGTCATTAAAAACTGCATATCCAAGTTTTGCACTAGGGGAGCTTTTTGGCTGAGAAGAACAATCCGTTCTGACTCTTATTACCCGATCTGGATAATACCAGCGTGGGGAAGTGCAGGTGAACGGCTATCATTTTAGTGTATTGATAACATTCAACTGCATTTCCTATTGGGAATGCAGTTTTTTTATTTTAACCAGGCTGTTTTTGTAAAATTTGTTGTTTTTGGCTCATGTATATTGTCGTTGATTTCCCAGCGAATCGCGGGCAGGCGGTGTGCTTGCACATATGCTCCCGAAGGAGCCTTGCACCTGTCGATACTATCAACACAGTAAGTAATTCAAAAAACAGCAGCAAACCTTACGAAAAAAACTTTTCATTAATACTAGGAGGATGGCAAAATGCAGGAAAATTTTTTATGTGGAACCAGTGAAATTACAGGGTGCAGATTTTCAATTTATCCCATGACTGACAGGTTTGCGGATATTATTTTATCAGCTTTAAAAGAAGTGGATACGAGCAAGGTTTGGATGGAAACAGATGATGTTAGCACCTGTGTGCGAGGCAGGTCCATTCATGTTTTCGATGTGGTTAAAGCTATTTATCTTCAAGCTGTTAAGCATGGTGACCATGTAGTATTTAACGGAACTTTTTCAAATGGATGTCCTGGTGATACTGCAGGAGATGCTTATCTTGCTGAGAATGAGGAATTGGCAAATGAAGAATCAGCAGCAGGTATCAGCCAGGAAGTTGCGGTCCAGTTCGCCCTTTATCCGATGGGGATTCCTGAATACATGAATGTCATTATGGATCAGGTCGAGCTTGCAATGAATCAGGGAACTTTTACAAAAGGGGTGCATTATGCTTCAAGATTAGACGGGGATGCACACTCTGTTTTTAAAACTCTGGAGGACGCTTTTGAAAACTGTAAGAAAAGCAATTCCACCCATATTGTTATGACGGTGAATATGTCTGCCAATAGCCCATCCAAAAAGGGGGCTGAATAATATGCTTGAAAAGTGGAAGCTTCGTGAAGTCATTGTCCTGTCTGTACTCGCTGTCGTGTTTGCAGTTGTATACCTGATATTCATGCAATTTGGCAATGTGCTATATGCAATGTTCGGCTTAATTGGATATGATTTTATTTTTGGCATTTGGTTTATTGTTTCAATTCTCGCAGCGTACATAATCAGAAAACCCGGGGCAGCTTTCTTATCGGAAACCATCGCTGCAGCCATTGAAGTCATGATCGGCAATGCTGTCGGTCCCCGCCTGATTCTGTCGGGCATGATTCAGGGGATTGGAGCGGAAGCTGTTTTTGCGGCCACGAAATGGAATAATTACCGGACATGGGTCTTAATTGCTGCCGGCATGGGCTCTTCTGTTACAAGCTTTATTTGGGGCTATTTCATTTCCGGCTATGCGGCCCTCTCACCCGGTTATGTAATGGCGATGTTTTGTGTAAGGATGGTCAGCGGTGCTTTACTGGCAGGCTTGATGGGCAAATGGCTGAGCGAAAGCCTTGCAAAGACCGGAGCATTAAACAGCTTTCCTATTGGCAAAGAGCTGAAAAGGGGAAAACCGGAAAATGGCATTACAGCATAAACAGAACATATTAAAAACAGAGCAGCTTACATTCAGGTATGAAGATGTGAAAAAGCCCATTTTTAAAAATATGCAATTCAGCCTTAATGCAGGGGAAGCAGTTCTATTATTGGGACCCAGCGGCTCGGGAAAAAGCACACTTGCTTTCTGCTTAAATAAATTGTATCCCGAGGCCGCAGATGGCGAATTGGACGGGATCATTTCATTCAAAGGAAAGAGGCTGGAGGAATTCGGCCCTGGTGAAATTAATCAGCACATTGGAATTGTGTTTCAGGACCCTGAAAGCCAATTTTGCATGACCACAGTCGAGGATGAGCTGGCATTTGGACTTGAGAATTTGAAAACGCCGCATGAAGAAATCGGGAATAAGATTGATGAAGCATTGGAGCTTGTTCATCTTTTGCCATATAAATATGCCCCAATTCACACCCTTTCCGGGGGCCAGAAGCAAAAGCTTGCACTGGCATGTGTATTGTCATTGAAACCGGATCTCCTGATTTTAGACGAACCGACAGCAAACCTGGATCCGGCTTCAAGCTATGAACTTACCCGCATCATTAAAGAGCTTAAAGAGAAGAGATCATTCTCCCTTCTAATAATCGAACACAGGCTGGATGATTGGATTGATTTGACCGACCGCTGCGCAGTCCTAAACAGAGAAGGCGAACTATTATTTAATGGAAGCACTGAAGAATGCTTTAATCAATATGCAGAAGAATTTCTGCTTGAGGGCATCTGGCTGCCAAGTTCGGTAAAAGCAGGCCTTTCAGGGAAAAAAGCAGGTATTTATAAAGGGGAAAAACTTCCGTTGACTGATGAGAAATTAATCGCCGGATTTGAGAATCCCATTGGTGCACTTCAGGTTTTAGATAACAGGAAGAAAAATCACCAAGCTCCTGAAGAACAAATTATTCTATCCGCAGAGAATCTATCCTTTTATAAAGCTGGGAAAGATTTGCTAAAAGATATTAGTTTTTCTGTTAAAAAAGGTGAATTTGTGGCCATTGCCGGCTCAAATGGATCAGGAAAAACAACGCTTTCAAGACTCTTGGCTGGACTTTATACTCCTTCCAAAGGCAATATTCTCTTTTATGACAGTCCCCTTTCCCAGTGGAAGGAGCAGGAGCTAAGACAGAAATTAGGTTATGTTTTTCAAAACCCCGAACACCAATTTATTGCTGATTCTGTCTATGATGAAATTGCATTCAGTCTAAAAATACAGCAGATTCCTGATGGTGATATTAAAGAATCAGTTCAGGCTGCACTGCTTCAAGTGGACTTGCTGCGGTGCGCTGACATGCATCCCTTTTCCTTAAGCCAGGGGCAAAAACGGCGGCTTAGTGTTGCATCGATGCTTGTGTATAACCAGGATCTTCTCCTCCTCGATGAGCCGACCTTTGGACAGGATGCCAGGACGTGCGGTGAGCTTATGAAGCTAATGGAAGCAAAGATCCAAAGCGGCGGATCCGTGGTGATGATCACACATGACATGGAAATCATCCATTCATATGCGGACAAAGTGATTGTTCTTTCAGAAGGAGAGAAGATTTACGATGGTTTGCCTGATGCATTATGGAAAAAAGAGGACATTCTGAAGACTGCTTCCTTAAAGGTTCCATACATTGAAAAACTCAGGAATGATATCGGGTCCATTGCAGGGAGGGAAAAACTTGTTCTTACATGAATTAAACCCAAGCATTAAAGCATTCACTGTGATAGTCTGTGTATTACTTCTATCGATTTTTTTTGACCCGGTTACACCTTTTCTGACCTTAGTGATAACGGCAGCAGCCACCTTTATTTTAGGAAGAGTTTCATTCAAAAGATGGATTCTGCTTTTCTCGCCATTTATCTTCATGGCTGTCATATATATTTGGTCAGCTTTGATTTTTTCTAAAGCGATTGAAGGGGAAACCCTATTATGGGCATGGGGGATCTTCACATTGACTGAGGAGGGCCTTCTGCGTGCCCTTTCCCTTGGAATGAGGGTGTTAAGCTTTACTTCTCTGTCCCTTCTGTTCATTTTAACCACAAAGCCGACAGCATTTCTGCTCAGTTTAATGCAGCAATGCCGGCTCTCTCCAAAGCTTGCATATGGAATCATGGCAGGCTATCGATTCCTGCCATTAATGAAAGAAGAATTCGAGATCATCAGAAGTTCACACCGGATCAGGGGAGTACCCAAAGCCAGGACACTCCCGGAAAAAATGGCAGAGCTTAAGAGGTATACAGTTCCCCTGCTTGCCGGAGCGATCCGTAAAGCTGAGAGGACAGCCATGGCAATGGAATCAAAAGGGTTTACCGGAGATAAAAACCGGGATTTTTATCATAAAGTCTCTGTTTCCTGGAAAGATTGGGCTTGTTTGGCCTTCTTTATAGGAGCAATATTGGTCAGTGCCTATATCTCTTGGCTTTTCGGGTTTCTCCAGCTTTATAATGGCGAACTTTAGCTGGCAATTTTGATTTCTGTGCGGATAGAATCTTTTTTGTGTGCGGAAGAAGCCATTTTATGTGCGCAACAAATTTTTTTTGTGCGAATAGCCCGTATTTATATGCGCACAGTCCCATACCCGCATTTGCAGATTCAAAAAATTACCATAAAGTACCATAAACAACTATGAATAAATCTTATTTGCTCTCCTAAAGCTATAATTGTAACAAACAAGAAAACTACACCAAGGAGATGATTTACATGGCAAGAAACAGCAATTCTAATCAGCTTTTAGTATCAGGAGTCAGTCAGGCAATTGATCAAATGAAGTATGAAATTGCAACAGAATTCGGTGTGAACCTTGGCCCGGAAACATCTTCAAGAGGAAATGGATCTGTAGGCGGAGAAATTACGAAGCGCCTTGTGCAAATGGCTGAGCAGCAGCTTGGCGGAGCACGCTAATCTTCTAAACAATCATAATAAAATTAAGAGCCGTTTCCACCTTTCGCGGAAGCGGCTTTTACTCTTTTATTTAAGCATTTCTAAAATGTCCTCTACTGCCTCTAGAAGTGATGAAGCCTGGATATCTGCACTTGTTTGCTCTGAGCCGATAAAAACAGTTTTACAGCCGGCTTTCTTCCCTGCCTCAATGTCCCGCTCATGATCGCCTACCATAATGCTTTTAGCCAAATCAAGATGGTGCCTTTCAGCCAATTCCAAAAGCATGCCTGCATTTGGTTTCCGGCATTCACAGCCTGCTTTCGGCTTATGAGGGCAATAGGCAACCTCTTCAATATGTCCGCCTTTGGCTGCAACAAGCTCCTGCAGCCTTTCATGAATTTTCTTTAGCTCTCTTTCTTTCAGAAAGCCGAGTCCCACACCGCCCTGATTGGTCACGACGAAAATTTCATATCCGGCTTTGGTCAGTTCTGACACAGCTTCTGCTGCCCCTTCCAATAAATATAACTGCTCAGGCTTGTTAACGAATTTTACCCTTTCAGATAAAACCTCATTCAAAACGCCGTCCCGGTCAAGAAAAATGGCTTTATTCAATGTACTGCCCCCTTCTTTAATCAATATCTATCATAAAGGTACCCAAACCTGGTTTAGTTTAATATGAAAAAATGATCTTTTCTTATAAAAAAACTCCCGGATCAATATCCGGGAGTTTTCTGATGAAATTATTCAGCCGCTCCATAAAGCTCTTCAAGAGGCTTCATGATGATTTTGTTCATTTCTGCAATCATCATGCTCATGCGCTGTTCTGCTTCCATAAGCTTTGAGATCTGGGCATGCTGCTGTACAAGTGCGACTGTCTTTTGAGCCTGTTCTACTTCTTCCTGCGTAATATCCTGGCCCATCATTTGCTTTTGCTGAAGTTCCATCTGGATTTTGCGGAAGTTATCAAACATTGCTTTCGCAGACGGATCTGCATTCACATCATCATATGCTTGCTTTAGAGCTTTATATTCATCGCTCTCCCGCACTGCTTTTTCTAACTCGTAGGCTGAATCAAATAAATTTACTGCCATTAATAACACTCCTCCCGATACTTGTTCAAAATGGACAATACATTCTCCGTTTCGAACATCCACTACACTATAACAAACTATGACAGTAAACGCGAGGCGATACCCTTTAATTAATCAATATAGCAATGATTCCCTGTACGAGACCAATAATACCCCCAAGCAGGAAACCTAAATTTGTAATCATGGCTAACTCGCTTTTGATTATAGAAAAGACCATATCTTCTAATCTTTCGACTGAAAAATTGCTGACCTGTTCCCGGACAACTTCTGCGAGACGAAGCCGTTCCATAACCATTTCTGTCTTGCCTGAGAGCCAATCAGTAAGCATCTGAACACTTTTAGGAGCCAGCTCATCTGTCAGTACTGTCCTGTATGGGGCCACAAAGGATGAAATAGGCTTTCGAAATACATTCTCCAGATTAATGACTCTGTGTGCAATATTCTTTAATACTGTAAGAATCTGTTCCTTTTCGATCTGCTCTTCAATAACTGCAGCTTCCATCTCAAGAATTTTGCTCCACTCTTTTTGTAAAAGGGTTGTAACCAGGTCGGCTGTACCCTCATTGCTTAAAAACCTGATGATTTCCGGCTGAATTTTATCCGCAAGATTGATATTCCCCATGAACATCTGCAGCATATTGCTGAGCACACCGCTTCGCTCACGAACAAAATCATCAGCCATTCTTTGTATCCGCATTTTGCCTTCAATACTGGAGAAATAATCAACCCCTTTTTTAAGGATCATTGAACTGATAGCTGGAATTTTTTCATCCGCTTTATCCAAAAGACCCTGAGGAATAACTTCTTTAAGGGGCAGTCCTCTATATTTGCTTATAATGTTTTCATATTTCTGTTCAATTAATAAGTTTATATGTTTCTCCGCTTTCGATTGGCCATCCTTGATTCCAAACGCTGCCAGAATGTTCTCTGCTGATTTTTCCGATTGCAGGAAAGTTTCCAGCTCTTTCTGAACAAGCCCGGTCATATCACGCTGAAATTGATCATTGATGAACTTCTTCTTGATGCTTTCCGGTGTCAGAAGATGGTTAACAACCAGCTTACCCATCTGATCTGCCATTTCATCTCTTCGTTTAGGAATCAGCCCAGGGGTAAATGGAACCTTCCATTTACCTATGTACACGGCCTTATAAGGTTTAAAGAGCATTTTAATAGCCAGGTAGTTAGTAAACCCGCCAATAAGAGCCCCAATGATCATCATTAATATAATTGTCATTGCTATTTCCATAGATATCTCTACCTTCCTTAAGTTACAGGCTCCTCTTAAGAAGCACCATTTAATTGCCCAGAACATACGATATGGTATCAGCTTTTGCCTATTTTTTCATTATACAGTGAAAACTTCATCAATGGGAGTTTTGCACTTTCTGCGGCAGGTAAAAAATCTGCATTCAGTTTGCAAGCTGCTTGAGGTTGTTCAAAATAGGCTCAAATAAAGATAAGCAAATGAGGAATGATCATGTCAGTTTCTTTATTGCCTATTACGATTGTTCCGGTAAAAATGTTTCAGGAAGATCAATTTCGCATTCAAATTAGCCATTCTCTCGTACATTACTGGAATATTGATTTGCAAATGCCCCATTTGCTGCGGATCGGCAAGCACACCATTCAAATAACCATTGAAGGAGCAAATATCAGGAAAGATGAAATTTTCTTCTGTGACCGTCTTTTTCAGGAATGCTGCTTGCCAATGGAGGATCTTAATTTTGTCGCCAGTTACTCAAGAAAGGACTTTACTATAACTGCTGGACCGGTTATAGGCCTGATGACAGATTTTAATGAAAGTGACGAAGATCCTGACTTCCGCTCCATTCATTCTTTTTGCAAAGAATTGCACGAGGCTGTTTCCGGCCTGCATGGATATTTTTATGTTTTTCATTTTCGGGACTTCATTCAGGAAAAGCTGCAGGGATACTGCCTGCGTGAGGAAAAATGGATAAAACGCCCCGTTCCTTTGCCGAGTGTAATTTATAATCGGGTTCACTCCCGGATACTTGAAGCAAGTTCTGCTTTTCAAACATTTAAAAATAGCATGCTAAAATATAACATCCCAATGTTTAATGACCGTTTTTTATCAAAAAAGGAAGTTCATACCCTCCTCTTTTCTGAAGACCATATGCATCCCTATCTGCCTGATACAGCCATTGCAGATGAAGAAACCATCAAGGAAATGCTGGCCAGACACAGACTGATATTCCTTAAGCCTATCCACGGCAGCCAGGGACGGAATATTATTAGGCTGAGTATTAATGGTGAAGAAATCATATCAGAACAATCGACCGGAAACGGCAAGGAAAATACGCTAACATTCAAAAATTATGACCGCTTTATACTATGGTTCAAACAGTACCTAAAAAAAACAATTTATTTGGCCCAGCAGGCCATACCTCTGCAAACCTATAAAGCCAGGCAGCTTGACTTCCGGGTGCTCTGCCATAAAAATCATCAGGATATCTGGAGGGCCACTTCTGCAGTGGCAAGGGTTTCTGCAGAGCGGCAATTTGTTTCCAATATAGCAAGAGGCGGGGAAATGATGAAGCCCCTCAGAATTTTCTCCATGCATTCTGATCAGAAAACAGCGATTCAGCAGCTGGCTTTACTGAAGGAGCTCGCAGTTGAAACAGCAACAATCATAAGCCAAAAATGCGAAGGCCTAATCGGAGAGCTTGGGATTGATATTGGTTTGGACACTAATGGAAAACTTTGGATCATCGAAGTGAATTCTAAACCCTCCAAGAACTTCGAAGACAAAGAAAAAAGAGTCAGACCCTCTGCCAAAGCACTTATCGAATATGCAACGGCTTTATCATTTATGCAAAGAGGAGGATTACAGCATGCTTTCATTCGGAATCATGACTTTAAACAAACAGAGTGAACAGCCATACTTTATGGAATTGGCCAAAAGAGCCAATGAATATAACATTAATTGCTTCAGGTTTGTGCCTTCAGATATCAATCCTATTTCAGAAAGGATTGCGGGGGATACCTTTAACCCCTCTTCAAGAGAATGGGAGCCGGCAGAATTCACAGTCCCGGAGATCCTGTATGACCGCTGTTTTTACGGGAATGACTCCCATTCAAAGCAATGTATATCTATCGTGAATTGGCTGAAGGCAAGAAATGATATCCAATTCCTTGGCTATGGCTTGCCTAATAAGCTTGAATTATATGAAATACTCTCCCGCTCAAACATCTCACCCTACTTGCTGAAAACTGACAGATTTACAGGCGCTGACAGTTTCTTAAACAGCCTCATACCTGATCAGCCGTGTATTTTAAAACCTGCAAGCGGTTCTCAGGGCCAGGGAATCTATTATATTGAGAAAACAGGCAAAATCATACTTGTTAAAACAGATAAAAGGAATGGCCAGGTAACACGAAGCTTTGAAACTGAAAAAAAGGCAGCCGGCTGGCTAAATAAATTAACCGCAGATCGGCAATACCTCATCCAGCCATATGTGAATCTATCAAACAATGACGGTCAGCCCTTTGACATAAGAATATTGCTTCAAAAAAACAGAATTGGCGCATGGAAGGAGATGGGCCGGGGAATTCGCACAGGCAGAGAAGGAGGCATCGTCTCCAATTTAAGCGCCGGCGGCAGCAATATTTCTTTTGAAGATTGGATCGCTCAATACCCTTCTTCTTTAAAGAGCTTTCTATCCGATGAACTTAATGATATTACCGATACACTTCCTGCTGTCCTTGAACGAAAGCTCCCCCCTCTATTTGAAATGGGTATTGATATTGGAGTAGAAACTAACGGCTCTATTTGGATACTGGATATAAACTCAAAACCAGGCAGGAAAACAATCCTGAACAGTCAGCCCGAAATGAAGGAAGAGTTATATACCGCTCCCCTTCTCTATGCCAAATTCCTGGCAGCCACTAACGAAATGGAAAGGAGAACGAATCATGAGAAAACAATATCAAATTGAAATTTCCGATTCCGCCTCCAAAACAGTTTATATACCTAATGAGCTTAACCTTCATACTCATTTGACGAGATTGGCATTTGGCACTCATTCAGCAGATGCTTCTTTCATACTTCAAAAAACAAAGAAAAACTCGATCTTAATAAGTAAAGATGTGGCAGAAGCACTTCATTTCCCGGATCTCAAGATACCTCTGCATGCGTTTGCCAATAAGGGGACTCTATACCTCGGCCCGCTCGTTGGTATCTTCACATCAGGATTCACCTCCTTTCCTTTAAGGCCAGTTGGGGATCGGACCCTGTTTTTTGCCAAACTGCTTTCAGTTAAAAAAACGGTTGGTGCAATCCCGTTTTTATTCGGTGATCAGCAAATCAACTGGGAAAAAGAAACCATCAACGGGCTCTTTTATCATGAGGAGGGCTGGGAAACATTTGAAGTCCCTTTTCCAAATGTTGTTTATGACCGGCTTCCCAACCGAAGAAGCGAAAGAAGGAATGAGCTTAAGGAAGTACGCGGCCGTATGCAGAAAGACTATTTAATTCCCTGGTATAATCCTGGTTTCTTTAATAAATTAGATGTTTATGAAAGACTGCAGAATGATGATGATAGCAGTTATTACTTGCCGGAAACCCACCCTTTTTCTTCTTTCTCTGTAATTGAAAGGATGCTGGCTGATTATGGCCATGTTTACCTCAAACCTATCAATGGAAGCCTGGGGCTTGGGATTCATCAAATTATTTTTGATAAAAAAGATGGGTATTATTATTGCCGATATAGAGTCCGGGACGAAAATAGGCTAAGAAGATTTAACACTTTGGAAAATTTAATGCGCAATGTTTTTGCAGGACGAAATTTAAACCGTATGCTTGTTCAGCAGGGAATTCATTTGCTCCGCCAAGAACAGAGAGCGGTTGATTTCAGGGTTCATACGAATAAAGATGAGAATGGGGAATGGAAAGTAACTGCTGCAGCTGCAAAAATAGCGGGCCCTGGCAGTGTTACAACACATGTAAAAAGCGGAGGTGAGATCAAAACCCTTGATGAAGTATTTGAATCGGATGCAGAAAAAACTGAGGCAGTGGCTAAGTTAAGTGAGGCGGCACTAACGATCAGCAAGGCACTGGAACGGAACATGGAAGGAATTATCGGTGAAATCGGCTTTGACTTTGGACTGGACCGAAATGGCCATGTTTGGCTGTTTGAAGCAAACTCAAAGCCGGGCAGATCTATATTCAAACACCCTCAGCTCAGGGAGTTCGACTTTCTTACCCGCAAACTTTCACTGTCATTCGCCGTTTTCCTTGCCGAAGCATCGATTATGAAGCCTCAGGAAATAGTGAGATGAAAATTTATTATGACTGGGCCAGCAGGACCTGGTTCTGCAGCAGCTGCTGTACTTTGGGAAGCAATCACCAGCCTTTAAGCATTATTAGCCCGCAGGCGGAACGGGATTCGCTTTCCTTTTCTTTATCCTTGCAAGACGGTAATGCAGGACCTGTGATAGGCATTCTGACGGGAAAAGGAAAGGAACAGTCTATTGCCGGCAATGGTCCTTTATTTAAGGCCCTTCAGAAAAGCATCCTGCAAAAATGCGGGCTTTCCTATGTATTTACACCAGAGGGTTTGAAGGAGAATTCAGTGAACGGATATATATATAACCCTTTGAATGATAGGTGGATTGAAGCCTGTTGTCCTCTTCCTCATCTTGTCTACAACAGGGTGCCCTTCCGAAAAATAGAAAAGGCAGAAGCCTTTCAAAAAGCATGCCGTTTTTTTAAAGAGCATGACATTCCATTTTTCAACCCGGGCTTTCTGGATAAATTTGAGGTTTACCAGCTATTAAGAGACCATCCGCCATTAAAGGAATATATTCCGGAAACTATTCGTGTCACTGGGCCAAAGACACTAAAGGATTTTATCGGCAGATATCATAATATCTACTTAAAGCCTGCAAATGGGTCCAAGGGGAAAGGGATATACCAATTAAGCCAGCTGAAAAAGGGCATCTCCTTGAACGGTATGCGCGATTCATTCAGTTACGATGATTTTGAACAATTCTGGAACCTGCGGAACTCTCACCTGACGAACAAACCCTATTTAGCACAGAAAGCAATCAGCCCTGCCAAATTAGACGGCAAGCGGTATGATTTTAGAATCTTAGCCCATTTCAGTGAAGGCAGCTATTCGGTTACAGGGATTGGCATTAGGCAATCTCAGGAACAGGACATTACAACGCACATACCGAATGGCGGGATAATGATTCCATATGAATGGATCCGTACAAAAGAGCATGATGCTTTTATAAATACTGCAGCAGCGGAGGCAGGAAAACTTCTGGAGAGGACGAAGGGATTTTATGGGGAATACTCAATTGATGCAGGATTAACTGACCAGGGCACCTATGTGATATATGAAATTAATTCAAAGCCGATGAGCTTTGATGAAGCGGGGATAGAAGAAAAAAGAATAGAAGAATTGACCCGATTATTTTTCTCATTATCAGGGTTCCAGCATACTAATAAAAAATAGCCGTACAGCGTCAGCGTGCACGGCTATTTTTATGCGATTCTTAACGGGTGGTCCTAATATGTCGTTACGGGGCTTTTCGCTGTCTTTTCCCTATCTTTTTTTGAGGCACTTCCGGCGAAAGATTTAAACTGGTCTTTAAGCTTTTGGCGTGTCTCCGGGTTTCTCATTAAATAAGCTGCTCCAAGGGCCATGGCTGACATCATAAATTTGTTGTTTCTTTTCATCCTTTTGCCTCCTTTTAATGTTAAAATGTTTCTACATCTGTTCCATTCCCCTTTTCAGTAACATTAAACGGGATATTACGACATCTGGAGGAATCCTAATGCTGACACATTTCCAATTCAAACCTTTATATGAAAACAAACAATTGCCTGGTTGGACATTTTCTTTTTACTTCAAAAAGCAAAAGATTACCGGCATCTATCATCCTGACGGAAAAATTGAATGGACATCCGGAGAACCTGCTGGCCAGGAGGAGGACCTGAAATCCCAGATTCATGAATTGATGTTATTTCATGTATATGAATAATAAAAAAGTTAGAAGATCCATGCATGCCGATAATACCTTTTTGGAAAAATAATCCCGCCGGGATATTTTCTTTTAAAGGAGCGATTAACACATGGATAAAGAACGCAAAGTTTCAGACGACGTCCATTACGAAGGCAGGGACAAAGCTTATATGGATATAGACAGAATCATTAACGAGGGTCTTTCTGGAGGCTCCGTCCATGGCCGCGGAGATGATGTTAATATCGAACAATCAAGGGAACTCCAAAAGGAAGAACCTCCATCTGAGGCAGAGTAAAATTAAGAGGCACCTGAATTCAGGTGCCTCTTATCATCTTTTATAGGAAAGATCTGTCCAGCTGCTGTAGCTCCGCTTCTGGTCATCTGCTTTTCACAATCATATTAACCGCTTCCTGGATTGCATCCTCTGCATTTTTACCTTCATTATCTGCTTCCCGAATGCATGCCTCCAGGTTTTTAGCTACAATATATCCCATTGCACGGTCAACTGCAGAACGGACAGCAGATAATTGTGTAACAACATCCTTGCAGTGTTTCTCTTCTTCCATCATTCGGATTACACCCCGCACCTGGCCTTCCAGCCTTTTTAAGCGGTTTTTCATTTCAGGTGTATATTCCATGAGTCTCACCCCTCACACTCTCATTTCCCTTTATAGAAGCAGATTAAGTTCATTTTTTCAATTAAATTATAACTGCTATAATATAAGAAACACAAAAATTTATCAAACTAAGGGTAATGATATGTTAAACAAATTACATGACCGGTATCCGGGATCTCAACTTCGATTTGAAAAACCTGATTTTAGCTTTAAATCTGATAAGTATTGGTTTCATCATGAAGAGTCAGGCCAATGGCTTGGCATCTCAGCTCAAGAGGTAACTGAAGATAGTCTGATGGTCTTGAGAACTTTGTTTGAATTCCATGACTGCTCCATTCACCATGCCCCTGCTGCCCAAGCCTGGTTTCAATACTTATTTTCAAATGGAGAACAGCCGTCATTCGCGAAAGATGTTCCGTACAGGCTGGTTCAATTTAAAATCTCTGAGGGCGAATGGATACGAGAAGATATGGAAGCTGCATTTAGAGGCTTTTTTGAAAAGGACATAACGATTTTATGGAACGGGGAAGCCACAGGGGTCATCATTGAGGAAAGTAACGACTCTCTATCTGAAGAAGAATTCCTTGCTGTTTCCAATGCATTGGAAAGTGACTTTTTTGTGAAAACAGCCTTTTATATTGGCATTCAGAATAAGGCGGGAACACATTTGCACAATCTTTTTAAGGATGAACAGCTTCTATTCGAGCAAGCCCTCTCTTTGCTTCCGGCTGAAAGAGTGCTGAATTTTGAGAAGCTTTTTCCCTCTCTTGTCACCGGGAACCTGGATGCATCTTTAAAAAAGAGCCTGCTTTCCCGCCTTTCTTTACTGGCAGATGACGCTGAACTCCTTCACACCATAAAAGTCTTTTTACAGAACGGCTCCAACGTTTCATTAACTGCGAAAAAATTGTATATCCACCGTAATACTCTGCAATACAGGCTGGATAAGTTCACAGAGAAAACCGGCATTCAATTGAAGGATTTTAACAGCGCGCTGACTGTTTATTTAGCCTGTCTGCTGATTGAGAAAACATAATTTGAGCACATTGCATAAAAACGCTTTCAGTTTTTTTGTGCAGTTTGGCCATATGGGAAAACCCTCATATCCATTAAACTATAATTAAGAAAAAGATTATTGGGAGGTTACCCTGATGGCAGAATTAAAACTCGATAATATTTATAAAATTTATGATAATAAAGTAACAGCTGTAGAAGATTTTAACCTTCATATTAAAGATAAGGAATTTATTGTTTTTGTCGGTCCTTCCGGCTGCGGTAAATCCACAACCCTTCGTATGATTGCAGGCCTTGAGGAAATTTCAAAAGGCGACTTCTATATCGACGAGAAGCGTGTCAACGATGTCCCTCCGAAAGATCGTGATATTGCAATGGTTTTCCAGAACTATGCACTTTATCCTCATATGTCCGTGTATGATAATATGGCTTTCGGCCTTAAACTTCGTAAGTTTCCAAAAGATGAAATCGACCGCCGTGTAAAAGAGGCAGCAAAAATTCTTGGGCTTGAGCCTTATCTTGACCGCAAGCCAAAAGCATTGTCAGGCGGACAGCGCCAGCGTGTAGCATTGGGCCGTGCGATTGTCCGAGATGCAAAGGTCTTTCTGATGGATGAGCCTTTATCAAACCTTGATGCAAAGCTTCGTGTTCAAATGCGTGCAGAGATCGCCAAACTGCACCAGCGTCTTCAGACCACAACTATCTATGTTACACATGACCAGACAGAGGCCATGACAATGGCTACCCGCCTGGTTGTTATGAAGGATGGAGTAATTCAGCAGGTTGGTGCACCAAAAGAGGTTTACGAAAAGCCTGAAAACGTATTTGTAGGCGGATTTATCGGTTCACCCGCGATGAACTTCTTTAACGGAAAGCTTGAAGAGGGCAAATTTATCATTGGCAAAACTCAGATAGCTGTCCCGGAAGGTAAAATGAAGGTTCTTCGTGAACAGGGATATACAGGAAAAAATATTATCCTCGGCATTCGACCGGAAGATATTCACGATGAACCGGTATTTATTGATGCATCTGCAGGTTCAAAAATCAATACCCGCATTGACGTTTCCGAACTGACTGGTGCTGAAACAATGATTTACTCAAGCATCGAAGGCCAGGATTTCGTTGCACGCGTCGATTCCCGCACAGATATTCAGCCGGGCCAAAACCTTGAACTCGCTTTCGATATGAACAAAGCGCACTTCTTTGATGCAGACCATGAAAGAAGAATTCGTTCTGATAAAGAATAACATTGAATGCCCCGTCAAAAACTGACGGGGTTATTTTATGCTGTCCTGCTCTACTGCCCCCACGAGTACATTCTACTCTTTGATAAACTTTACAGAATCATGGCCGCATGATGGACACTTCAGCAAATGCGGACACTCTTCCTGCTGGTAATCCCGGGGATAGCCATCCTCCATTTTCATCTGGTCAATTGGCATATACGCACTATAATCATCGTAAAAGTCCATTACTCTTCCACTGTCCTCCATCTTGCTTCCGCAGGAGCTGCAGGCTGCTTCGATATTCTCAAAGCCGTTGCAGACTGAGCAAATAGCCATTCCAATCCTCTCACTTTCGTTTTCCTTACTGATATTTATTATGATTTGTCTGTTTAACCTTCGTTATGTAAAACTCTTAATCACAAGTTTTTTTTAGGAAAAAATTCCCGATTTTCTGAAAGAATAAACTTTTATAAATCAAACATAATAGAGAGTAAACACAGCGTCATCAAGCACCAGCACTAAAAAACGATGGGTTACGCCAGGCAGTGGAGCAGGATCATATCCTTGCGCTGGTGCAATTCCAGCTAACCCAACCAAAAACCAATACACTTATATTTCGAGGAGGAAATCACATGAACAACCAATCATCTAGCAGAAGCAATTCCTCAAACCAATTACTAGTACCAGGAGTAGCTCAAGCACTTGATCAAATGAAGTACGAAATCGCTACTGAATTTGGTGTAAACCTTGGTGCAGAAACAACTTCCCGCGCTAATGGATCTGTTGGGGGAGAAATTACAAAACGCCTTGTACAAATGGCTGAGCAACAGCTTGGCGGCGGTTCTTTCTAATATAGCAAGATAACAATTGAATAAATATGGCTATGGCCCTCCTTCTTGAAAGGGGGGCCATTTTATATAAGTTGTTATTTTGCCTCAAACTGCTTATTATTTAGACCATCTTTTCAGGCACAACCCATTTCTCATATTGTTCTTCTGTAATATAGCCTGTTTTTAAGGCTGCTTCTTTCAAGGTCGAATTCTCTCTGAATGCGAGTTTGGCAATTTCCGCCGCTTTTTCATAGCCAATATGCGGATTGAGCGCTGTTACAAGCATTAATGATCTCTCAACATGGCCATTAATCACTTCTTTGTTAGCCTCCAGTCCCATCATGCATTTCTCATTAAAAGAGGCCATTCCATCTGCAAGAATCCTGATGCTTTGAAGAAGATTATAAATAATAACAGGCTTAAACACATTCAATTCAAAATTCCCCTGACTTGCCGCGAATCCGATTGAGGCATCATTTCCAAAAACCTGGCAAACTACCATCGTAAGAGCTTCACTTTGTGTCGGATTTACTTTGCCTGGCATGATGGAGCTGCCTGGTTCATTTGCAGGAATCGATAATTCTCCAATTCCGCTGCGCGGCCCGCTCGCAAGCCAGCGGATGTCGTTGGCTATCTTCATTAGATCCGCTGCAAGCCCCTTCAATGTACCATGAAAATGGACAATTTCATTGTGGCTGGTCAGGGCCTGAAATTTATTTTCAGATGAACGGAATGGATAGCCCGTAAGTCTGGATATTTCGTTTGCCATTTCAGGTCCAAATGACTTATCTGCATTAATGCCCGTTCCGACTGCAGTACCGCCAATAGCTAAGTCCAGCAGATACTGCTTTGCGCCAATCAGCATTTTTTCATTTTTTTCAAGCATGGCACGCCAGCCGCTGATTTCCTGTCCCAATGTAAGAGGGGTTGCATCCTGCAGATGAGTCCTGCCGATTTTAACGATTGTTTTAAAGGCTTCCTCTTTCGATTTAACTGTCTTTATCATTTCCTTTAATGATGGCAGCAGTTTTTCCTCCGCCTCTGTATAAGCCGCAATATGCATAGCAGTCGGAAATGTATCATTTGAGCTTTGAGACATATTCACATCATCATTGGGATGAACTTTAGTATCCCGAATCCCCTTCTCTTCCAGCCATTCATTCGCCCTTCTGGCGACAACCTCGTTTACATTCATATTTGATTGTGTGCCGCTTCCTGTCTGCCATACAGCCAGAGGAAAGTGGCTGTCAAACTTATGGTTAAGAACTTCATCACAGGCTCTTGTGATAGCCTCCAGTTTGTCATGGGAAAGCTTCCCAAGTCTGTTGTTGACAACTGCAGCAGAACGTTTTACTTTGGCAAATGCATAAATTACTTCCATCGGCATCTTTTCAATGCCAATTTTAAAATTGTCCTTGCTCCGCTGTGTCTGGGCTCCCCAATATTTATCAGCAGGCACCTTCACTTCGCCGAGTGTATCTTTTTCAATCCTAAAATCAGCCAATTTCATACCTCCTTATATAATTTTATGATTCCTTTTTATTCTTTTCCCTTATTTTCAAAATTTAATGATAAAAATCAGTATAAAAAACTGCCTGGGTAGTCAGCCGGCAGCTATGCTTTTACTATTGTGTACCCAATAAAATAGCCAAGGACCATAATGCTTGCAATCACCAATGTAATAGAAAATTCCTCCATATAATCTCCTCCAGATATTCATGATAATATCAAAGTATCATGAATTCACTGAACAGAAATTCCTTGTTCGGCACTTTTCTGTGTCGGGAATGTGAATACTTTTTGAACAAGTCGCTTGGAAAAGATATTCGCGATAACCGGTGTTTCCGCGTGTTAATTATAAAAGAAAGCGCCCTCCGGCGCTTCCCCCTATCCTGCAAGTGTTGATCCCTGCTGGAGCTGATACATCTGATAGTATTTTCCCTTACGCTCCATTAACTCTTCATGGTTTCCTTTTTCAACGATTCTGCCTCTATCCAGAACGAGGATTTGATCAGCATTGCGGATTGTCGAAAGCCGATGGGCGATGATAAAGGTGGTTCTTCCTTTTTTGAGCACGTCCATCGCTTCCTGGATAATTAATTCTGTCTCAGTGTCTATGCTTGATGTTGCTTCATCCAGTATAAGGATGGCAGGATCAAAAGCAAGGGCACGTGCAAATGAAATAAGCTGTCTCTGCCCGCTGGAGAGCGTACTTCCCTTCTCGATAACCGGCTCATCGAAGCCTTTTTCAAGATGCTGAAATATCTTATCTGCTCCGACATCCTTCAGGGCCTTTTCCACTTTCTCCCTTGATATTTCCGGGTCATCAAGACTGACATTTGAAGCAATGGTTCCTGTGAACAAAAAAGGATCCTGAAGGACGATGCCCATATGCTTTCTAAGCTCCTGCCTTGGAATCTGTTTAATATCCATTCCATCGATCATTATTTTGCCTTCCTGACAATCATAAAAGCGGAAAAGCAGGTTCATGATTGAACTCTTCCCTGAGCCAGTATGGCCTACGAGTGCAACTGTCTCACCGTGCTTTGCTTCAAAATTAAGATCCTTCAGCACATATTCCTTCTCCTTGTAGCCGAAGTGCACATGATCAAATGTAACATTCCCTTTATAGCGGGGTATTTTATTATCACTGATATCAATGCCTTCCTCATCAAGCAGTTTGAAGACTCGTTCACCGGCAACCAATGCCTGTTCAAGATTGGCCAATTGGTTAACAATGCCCTGCACAGGCTGAAACAGGCGGTTAATATAGTCTACAAACGCATATAACATCCCAAGTGAAATGACAGCTGAAGCATTAAGCGATTCTCCTCCAAAGTACCAGATAAATGCTACAAAAACCACATTCCTCAGCACGCCCACTAAATTATGCGATGTAAGTGAATTCAGGCTCAAGAGTTTATTTTGGAAGGTAAAATGCTCTGTATTCAGCTTTTCAAAATCCTTCTGTGTATCTTTTTCGCGGCCAAACGCCTGGATAATGTTCATACCCTGTATCGATTCGTTAACTATTCCATTGATATCACTCACCCTTGAACGGATCACGTGATTATATTTTGATGCATACTTCCGATACACAATCGCCCAAACATATAAAATCGGAAGCAGGATTAGACATATCGCAGCAAGCTTGGCATTTAAAATAAACAATGCGATATAAATACCTGAAATATATATGGCACTTGTAAAAAAGGTTGCCAATACTGTCACATAAAGCTCACGGATGGCTTCTGTATCATTCGTTATACGGGCAACCACCTTGCCTGCCGGAAGATTATCAAAATAACTAATTGGCAGCCTTTGTATCTGTCCGAAGACATCCTTTCTCATTTGCTGGATAATCCTGTTTGCTGACTTTTGCAGAAAAAATCTCTGGCCGTACTGAAAAAATGCAGCGACAACCAGCAATCCAAAGTAAAAAGCCAAAAGCTGAATAATTTTAGGAATCTCAGGTGAATAAAATAGCATCAATTCTTCAACAGACAATGCCTTCCCTGCATATGTTTCAGTCTGGCCGCCTTTTTCAATAAAGAGTTTACCCTCTTTGAACGTTCGCTCTCCATCAAAAGCAATGTCACCGCTGATAAAGATGAATTGGCTTCCAGCCTGCAGGATGCGGGCCTGATCTATTTTCCGCTCATCCTGATCTAGGTTTTGCTCCTTTTTGTAAAACTGGCCATCATACTCCACGGCATCTTCTCTGTCTTCTGTCTGATACCAGACAGATTCTATGCCAAGGATATGGTCATCAATCATCTTCTTTGCGATAAAAGGCCCTGCCAGATCTGCTGCTACTGCTACTGTTAGCATCAGCAGGGCAGCAATAATTATTTTCTTATAATGAAGTGCATACTGGAATAACCGCTTTCCTGTAGTCACGAAAGCACCTCCTCTTCAGCAGTTGTTTGAGTCTGCTGCCTCAAAAATTGTTCCTTGTACCATCCATCCATAGCCATCAAGTCCTCATGAGTGCCTTCTTCTGCTATCCTGCCTTCATCAAGGACAATAATATGATCGGCATGCTGGACTGCGGACATCCTGTGTGTCGTAATGATTGTTGTTTTTCCTTTGCGTTCAGTCCGGATATTTTCAATAATTTTCTTCTCTGTTTTAGCATCAACGGCTGAAAGAGAGTCATCAAGAATCAGAATTTCCGGATCCTTCACAAGTGCACGAGCAATCGAAATCCGCTGTTTTTGACCTCCTGATAAGGCCACTCCTTTTTCACCGACCATTGTTCCAAGCCCTTCCGGCAGAAGTTCAAGATCTTTTCGAAAAGCTGCCAAATCAATCGCTTTTTGCATTTCCTCTTCAGTTGATTCCTCTTTTCCAAAAAGGATGTTTTCCCGTACAGTCCTTGAGAAAAGAACATGATCCTGAGGAACATAACCAATCCATCCCCTCGTCCTTTCAAGCTCCTGTTCTTCAATCGGAACGCCTGCAATGGCAAGCTTCCCTGACCCTGACGGATATTCTCTTAATAGCTGCTTGATAAAAGTGGTCTTACCGCTGCCTGTTTTTCCTACAATACCGAGTGTTTCCCCGCGTTCAATATGCAGCTTAATCCCTGTGAGATTAGCCGTTTTTGAGGATGGATACTGGAAATGTACATCCTCGAAGGTAACATTGGCAGGGACTTCAACCATAGAAGGGGTTTCAGGATTCTCAATATCCTGCTTAGCTGACAAAGTTTCCTGCACCCGGTCAAGGGATGCATTTCCCCTTTGCATAATATTAATTAATTCTCCTATAGCAAACATTGGCCAAATCAGCATGCCCAAGTACACATTAAAAGACACAAGCTGGCCCAGAGTGATGGTTTGGTGGAAAACAAGGTAAGCGCCATATCCAAGTCCTATCAGATAGCTTAAGCCCACAATCACCTTTATCGTCGGTTCAAAAAGAGAATCAATTTTCGCCACTTCAATATTTTTGCTGTAAACATCTTCAGTGAGTTCATGGAAACGCTGCTGATCAGCTCTTTCCTGAACATAAGCGCGCACCACCCGAACTCCCGAAACGGATTCAAGTACCCGGTCATTTAGTTCTCCGAAAGCATCCTGGGCACTCATAAACCGTGTATGAATCTTTTTCCCGTAAACTTTTATCAGATAAGCCATGATAGGCAGCGGCAATATTGCTGCAAAGGTTAGTTTCCAGCTAACCAGAAATCCCATGGTAAACAATATTGTCAGCATAAAAACGCTGGAATCCACGAGGGTTAATATTCCAAAACCGGCTGTTACCGAAATCGCTTTTAAATCATTTGTTGCCCTGGCCATTAAATCACCGGTCCGGTTTTTCTCAAAAAATGTTGGAGTCATTTTTAATAGGTGGCCCATAAACTGTGAACGCAGCTTTCTTTCAACTAGGAATGCCCCTCCGAAGAGCTGATACATCCAGATATAGGTTATTGCATAGGATACAATTGTAATGCTTGCCAATACTCCAAGGTATTCCACTATTTTAGCACTGCTCATTTGACCCAAATGGATGTCATCAATCGCCATTCCGACAAGCCTTGGAGGCATGACATCAAGAATTCCTACAAGGATCAGCAGTGTAATGGCACTTGTATACCTTTTCCAGTTTTCTTTAAAAAACCAGCTTAATTTACCTAAAATCGAAAACAACGATCTCTCCCCTTTCCGGTATGAAGCTCAAGTTTAAAGAGAGCTTTCATACATAAACCAGCAGCAAATTCATAACTAGCCTCCATCCAGATCCTCCGGCAAAATTGTTTTTCTTTTCATTCTTACAGCATTCATAAAAGTTCCTCCTTGTTTATTTGGCTGCGAAAACAGCCTCTATTAAAACTTACATTTATGGAAACAGGCAGTGCCTGTATTTCCTGTTGGTTATTGTATTATTGGACGAAAAAAAGACATACCGCGGCATGCGATATGTCTTTAGAGACAGAAGAGCCCACGTTACCTAATGTAACCTGTGCTCCTTTAAAGTGCAGGCAAATCCTGTTTAGAGTTTAATATGTTTTAAAGGAGAGGTTACAGTTATTAATTTATGTGCTGTTGTTTGATGATGATGAATTAAGATCATTTTGTAGCCCTCCTTTTCATTTTTTTCCATATTGGTAAGATTATCACCGCTTACAGTAAAAGTCAATCAGTCTTTTGCCTACTTTTAAAAATTTTCTGTCATCTCCAAAAAAAGGATCCATCAGGATCCTCTATGATGCCAATCTTCTTTTTTGCCTGTTAATAAAGTCAATGGTTATCCGGTTAAAGGTATCAGGCTTATCAATATTGCATACATGGCCTGCCCCTTTAATGACTTTAACTGTAGCTGTTTTTGCTTTTTGGGCAATGCTCTTTACAGACTTAATAAACAAGTGGTCTTCCTGCCCCATGATGAAAAGGGTTGGAATGTGAGAAATGCTTGATTGTATTTTTCCGAGGTACGGGTTAACTGATTTTGTTAATCTCAGCCAATTGATGAATTCTTTTTGGCACATTTTTGCTGCCTGTCTTACAAAGGCATGTCTTGATTCAAGATGGTGTCTTTTTGGCATGATAATCCAGGCAAAAAGCTTATAAAGCAGCATATATGGAAGCATATACTTAGTCAGGTTCGCAATGGCTATCAAAAACCTTGTGCGCCGGTTCAGCTCAGTAATGGCTCCGCCCAATATCATCGAAGCTACTCTATCGGGATGATCCTGTGCGATCGTCTGAATTACGATAGTCCCCAGCGAAATTCCGACAAAGTGAGATTCTGCGATATCTAGATGATCGAGTACCTCAACTATTTCCTGAGATACTTCAGAGAAATGATCACCTTCTTCCCAGGTGCCCCTTCCGGATTGACCATGCCCCCGCAGATCTACCAGCAGAACATTGAAATGCTTTTTGTATTCTCTCATTTGTTTATACCAAATTGCAGAGCTGCCCCCTGCACCATGAACAAAGGTAACCCATGGCAGGGATTCATCTTTCACATACGTACGGTAATATAGCATATATACTCCAATCCACATTCTAGTATCATTTTCTTAGTATAGTTAATTAAGAAGGTTCACTTTATTGTAAAGGATTTCAGCGGAAATTGCTTTTAATATCCCAAAAAATCCTCCAGTTTCTTTTTAAGTATTTTCTGCCAAATATTCATCAACACTCCTTTCCCTACATAGAGCATTGGGAAACCTAAAGAAACGGATATAGGCCGGTTTTTTCCATTTTTAATTAGAGAGTACCGTGTTCGGACTCTGACTCCCGGATTTCTTCTTTTTCTGTCCGAAATATCACCAAGTTGGGACTCACTTCCGGATCCTTCTCTTTCTGTCAAATGCTGCGGCACCAGGTTAGCGCCGATCATAAAAAAACCAGCTAATCTACGTCAGCTGGCTCTTCTCCTCTTATTCTTCAATTATGACTGCAGTCCCATAGGCTATAATTTCTGCGGCATTCTGCATAACAGCTGAGGTTTGAAGCCGCATTCCTATGATTGCGTTAGCCCCTTTTGCTTTCGCATCTTCAACCATTCTGCCAATTGCCTTCTGTCTAGCTTCATCCATCATTTCAGTATATTCTCCAATTTCTCCGCCTACAATTGTTTTCAATCCTGCCAGAATGTCTTTACCGATATGCTTTGTCTGGACTGTACTGCCCCTTACAAAACCTTTAATTTCTTTAATCTCTTTCCCGTATACGGTATCAGTAGTCACTATAATCATTTTTTTCTTCCTCCTCTTTTTCTTTTTTTCTCTCAGCTATTAGCACAATGAATAACGCAATGATCAATAATGCATATAAAATATAAAACATAATTGCAGCCTTTATATTAATAAATAGCATGGCAATCCCGAGCAGCTGGCCGCCAGTGGCTGCAAGAAGCAGAATCTGTTTTAATCTTTTCATCCTTTCATCCCTCAATTAATCTTTTTTCTTCCAGGTCTTTTTGATGAAAATCAAGTAAAACAAGGTCGGCATTGGCGCCTGTATTAAACCAATTATTCCCCAAAGCCAATAATTATGACCGTGCTTTCTGGCATCCAGGAATAGGAACGTACTCTGTGCAATTAGGATGATTCCCACTATAATCAATAAGGGAAGCGAAATTTCTTCGCTGTTCATGTGCCATTCACCTGTTTCACAAAGCTGACTGTGCTGTATACCATAATAAAAACAGTGACAAATCCTTGAAGCAAAAGGAATACAGCTGGCAGCTGATACAATATGAATAATATCGAAGTTACAATGAGGAGCGCTGCAACAGTGAAGATAGCTAACTCCCTGATCAATTTCTTTTTCATTGTATGTTGTTGCTCTGCAACCAAGGTTTCAAAGTATTGCAGGTCAGGTGTATATACCGGAACGTTTTCGTCCAGCCCCCTCAATCCGTCTTCTATCTCCCTTACTGCAGCCAAAAAATGTTCATCTTTATGATCGTTTTCCAGCTGCAGCACTTTCCTGTTCACCATAAATCTTCAACTCCTCTCTTACAGACATGATCCCATTGTGCACTCTTGATTTAACAGTGCCTGAAGATATGTTCATCATGTTTCCAATTTCCTCGTACGAATAGCCATAATAATGCTTAAGTATGATAGGTATCCTAATCTCGTCTTTTAGTTTTCCTAAAGCTGACAAGGTATCATTCCATTCTTCATTCCGGCTTTCAAGATGCCACTTCATGCGTCTGAGGGCTTCTTCCTGCGCTTTCCAGTTCCTCTCTCTTATCGACTTTCGCTTCTGATCAATATACAAATTCGTAGCAATGGTTATCAGCCAGGAGGAAAACTTCGATTTGCCATTAAACAGGCTGATTTTTTCAACACATTTAGCCATAGTTTCCTGAGCAAGCTCTTCAGATGTATCAGGATTCATGGTAATTTTGATTAAGTATTTAACCAAAAAGGGATAATTATTTCTAAAAAGTATGGCAAATGCGAGCTGATCGCCTCGTTTGGCACTAGCTATCAGGTCTTTCTCCTCCATCAGCTTCTTTCCTCTCTACTCTATCATCTCATATCAGCTGTTTGTTTCACTCATAAGACGTTTAAGAGATGAAAAGGTTCATTATTTATTGAAAATTATTTTTTCATACATAAAAAGCCCCTATTATAGGGACTTTTATTACATTATACTGCACCAGTCTGTTCTAAAGAATGTGCTTTACCGCTTTTTTCGTTTTTTTTCGTTAATCCTGGGAGAACGAGGCTGTAAAATACACCAACAAGTGCTAAACAGCCGCCTACCATCCAATATAGCATTTCCACTCTTAGGAATCCTGGAAAGCTGACAGCAATCAATCCGAGTGTTATAGATTGTGAAAGCATCATCAGCGGACTTACCCATCCCTGTACTCTTCCCATCATCTTCGGATCCACAATGCTTGGCATCCAGCCGCCAATTGCGACGTTCACTAAAGGAAGGCCAAACGCTGCAGCAAATAATAAAGAAAGGAAAATAAACGTGTTCTCTGCAAAAGATGCAGCAATGATGAAGCTGCCGGTTAACAGCAGTCCCGCAATGATGAGCTGATATAGCTTGAATTTTTGAGTGAGCAAAGAAGCAACAAAGCTTCCAATCAGAACACCAATCCCAAATGTTATTCCGAGCAAGACTGAATATTCCTCATAGGATTGCGGCTCGAGCTTATATTTCAGCATAAAAATAGGCATGACTGAAAAACCTCCATTTACCACACCGAAAACGAAAAAGCCAACAAGCAAGGCAGATAATAATTTATGCTCGATAATATATTTGATCCCCTGTATAAAGTCCTTGAAGACAAACGGTATATCCAAGTCTCTAATCCCATGCGCGCCATTTGGCAGACGGACCTCTTCGGGTATGCGGCAGGATTTTATTAATAAAGCACTGATGATAAAGGTAAGCGCATCAGCTGCAATTGCACCGTATACTCCCACTGTCCAGTAAGCAAGAATACCAAGCCCGTTTCCGAACAGCATGAAAAGACTCATCACAACCTGATTAAGGCCTGCAGCGGTCGTATAATCTTCACTTTTCAAAATGCCTTGAATCATACCATGTTCAGCAGGAAAGAAGAATTTCTGAATAGCACTCCTCAGGAACAATACTGCAAATACCAGCGGCATCCAGCCAATAATAACAGTCAGCAAAAACACAATTGATAATAGCGCGCTAATCCAATCACAATGATAAGCTATTTTTTGGCGATCCATCCTATCCGCAAACACTCCAACTAAAAAAAACACCGCCAGAGTTGGAACAGAAAACATCAATTCTGTTAGTGCGGCATAAAAAGGCTGTTCTGAGAAACGATCCAGCAAATAAAACATAAAGGCAGTTAAACCAATCGTACTTCCCATCTGAGAAGTGAAGTTGGCGAAAAATAATTTTACATAATTGGCATTTTGGAAAATACCCCGGAATTTTTGCATCTCTTTTACCTCAGTTTCCCTGATTTATATCATAAATATAAATTGAGACTAACATTTGATAAAGCGGCTTATGATGGTTTTAATCTCCTTCTTGAGACTGAAAGTGATTCAAACCCCTAAATCGGATGAAGTAAAAAGGTAATTATTCACACTTTGAACCAGGTGGTTTACGGTTGTAATCACCGGGGTAATTCCATAATACAACCACATCATTAAACGATTAATATAAAATACTTTATTAAAAGGAGATTTTTAAAATGAAAGAAATTATTTCTGCTAATGTATTAGTTCAAAACAAGTTCACAATGAAGAAAATGCTTGAAATTTACCAGGCGTCAAAACAATTTGATGGCACCACTTATCTCTACAGCAAACATAAAGCGGTGGATGCCTCAAACCTTTCTAAATTAGTTTCCTTCCTTTTAACAGTGAAGCAGCAAACAAGCCTGAAAATCATTGTGGAAGGAACAGAAGTTCAGAACCATCTGCAGCACATTAAAGATATGTGCAGCAACCATGTTTCTGAGGTTCGCCTGTCAGAAAAACGTTTCATTAATGCAGCTGAAACAATTCAGCTGTAAAATGACTATTTTAATGCAGAGAGAATGGAGTGAAAAATAGATGATACGTACAATTTTTATGGTAGTTGGAGCGATTGTGGTAATTGGAGCGCTAATCAACTGGTTATTCTAAAATATAACTATTAAAAAAAAGGCCGGATGGCCTTTTTTTATTTATATGCAACCGCAATTGGCTGATAAAAACCTGACTCTTCAGGGAGGAGCCATTTCACCTCTCGAAAACCGGCTTTGTGCAGAAGCTGGTTTAAGTCTTCCCTTCGATAGGCCCTATACTGAGAATTTCTCTCAGACACAGACCAATCCCCATCCTTTTCCACCATTGTAAAATGCCTCAAATTATATATATCGGAATGCTGCTTCCACTCCCAAAGCTGAAAGGTTATAGTGTGATCCCTTATTGCTGGCAAGGTGGATGATGGCTTTTCTTTTAGTATTTCATCATAATTCCTGATAGAAAAGAGAAAAATACCTTTCCCGCTGAGTAAACTGTAAACCTCTTTAAGTGCCTTGATACATTCTTTTTCGTCCATAAGATGGGGCAAGGCATTATCCATAGATAGGATGGCCCGGAAAGTTTCCTTGTGGACAGATGATAACTCCTTCATGTCTGCCTGAAAAAATGGGATATCCAGTTGTCTCTGTTCTGCTTCTCTTTTTGCTCTTCCTATAGATTTTCCGCTAATGTCGGATGCGGTTATTTTGTATCCCTTTTTGGCCAGAGCTAATGTCTGAGTTCCTATTCCGCATGAACAATCCAATAGGGATGATGTTTTTTCTATGCCTTCTGCTGATAAAAGATTATCCAATACATCACCCTGCCTTGAAATGGATCGATCCCAATCCTCAAATATCAAGTGATACTCTTCCGCTAATGCATCATAGAATTTTTCTGCCATGTTAGGTGCCTCCTTTAAAAAAAGAGTACAGTTTTTCACTGTACTCGTAAAATATAATTCATTAATCATGCTTCTTTTCTCTATCTTTCTTTTTATCTCTCTTTTTTTCTTTTTCTTTGCGTTTTTCTTTCCCTTTATTCCATTTTTCTTTCCATTTTCCTTTTTCTTTTTCTATTTTATCTTTTATCTTTTCTTTTTCTTTCTTTATCTTTTCTTCCCAGGCTTTTCTTTGCAGCTCTTTTTGTCTTTGTTCCATCAGACCGGCTATATGAGGGACATTAAATGATTCAGCTTCCTGATTTTTCAAAGCTTCTGACATGATTGTCCGGAATATTGGAGCAGTGCCTTCACTGCTTGAAGTTGTAAGATAATTATTCGCATCTGTATTATCATGGCCAACCCACACAGCACCTACGAGCTGTGGTGTGTAGCCGACAAACCATTGGTCTTTAACTCCGTCAATGCCTTCGATGGTCATTTGTGTACTTCCTGTTTTCCCTGCAACTTCTCTGCCTGGTATTTGGGCAGCCTTCCCTGTACCATGCTGAACCACCCCAAGAAGCATGGTTGTTATATTGTCTGCAACATCCTTGGAAATGACTTTTGTATTCTCACCTTTCCACTCTGCTACAGTGACTCCGTCTTTATCGACTATTTTTGTAATGGAGTGGGCTTCCGGCCTCTCGCCGCCATTTGCAAATACAGCATATGCCTGTGCCATGGTCAATGGAGACACCCATTCACTTGTTCCCCCAAGAGCAAGTGCAAGATTTCGATTGATGGCGTCATCAGGTATGCCAAACCTTGATGCTGCATCTACCCCTTTTTCCACACCAACCTCATCCAAAAGCCATACAGCAGGAACATTCAATGAGTCCTTGACTGCTTCATACATTGGCACATTTCCCCGGAACTGTCCGTTGTAGTTATTCGGCTCATAATCTTTGCCAAATGTCATTTTTTCATCTTTAAGTTCATCTGTGATCTTCCAACCCGATTCCAATGCGGCTGCATATGGCACGATCGGTTTCATTGTCGATCCAGGCTGGCCCACTTTATGAACGGCACGGTTATGTCCAAGAAGGGTATGTTCGCCTCTTCCGCCTGCAAGGGCGCGAATTCCGCCATTCTTCGGATCCAGAAGTACAGCTCCGCTTTGTACTGGCTGATCTCCAGTACCTTTAGGAAATAATTGATCATTTGTATAGGTTTCTTCTACACTGCTCTGCATATCCTGATCAAGCTCTGTATATATTTGATACCCTTCACTTAAAAGCTCATCTAGCGAAATATTGTATTTTTTCATCGCCTCTTCCAGTACAGCGTCTACATAATAAGGGTATTTCCCTTTAAGGGGATCACCGCCGCCGTCTTCGAAGACAAGCTTTTCATTTTTTGCTTTTTCCCATTCCTTTTCAGAAATAAAGCCATATTCCTTCATACGATCAAGGACGGTATTCCTTCTTTCAATTGCCTTTTCTTCATCTTGGTATGGATTGATGGCTGATGGGGCTTTAACCAGCCCTGCCAGCAGTGCGGCTTCGCTAATGGACAGATCCTCAACATCCTTTCCATAGTACTTCATCGCCGCCCGTTTGATCCCCCAGGCGCCTTCCCCAAAATAAACCTGGTTTAGATACATCTGAAGAATTTCGTCTTTGCTGTATTCCTTTTCGATTTCAAGCGCAAGGAAGAATTCTTCCAGTTTTCTTTTATATGTTTTTTCTGCAGATAATAAGGCATTTTTGGTCAGCTGCTGGGTAAGCGTACTCCCGCCCTCTACTATTCCGCCTGCTTTCACGTTTGTAAAAAAGGCCCTGCCAATTCCTTTTAAATCAATGCCGCCATGATCATAAAAACGGTGATCTTCAATCGCGATTACAGCATTCTTCATATGATCTGGAATTTGATCAATGGAAATGCCTTCATTTTTATTTGCAGAGATCTTGCTGGCTACTTCCCCATCTCCGTCATAAATGACTGTTGATTGCGCAAGCCCTGCTTCAAGCGCACTTATATCCGCATCCTTATATGAAAAATAGACGAAGCTTAAGAAAGCCAGGACCAAAGTAGATGCAAACAATATGGATACCTGTGTCAGGTGCAGTTTATTCCAAGTTAACTGAAACTTTTTAATAACTGAAGTTCTCTTTCTCATATTTCCTCCATTAGTCTTGATGAAAATAGTTTGCACTTGTTCGGAAGTCTTCAGATTACACCGATAACAGCATAACTTCAAAAAATATGTTTTTATATAGTATTTTATTTCCATGGTAATTTCTTTTGGACATATAAAATATACCCTGAAATTTTCAAGGTCACTCTTCACAGCTGAAAATATGCATTAGACCTTACGGAATCCGGTCATTTTTTATGGGGGTATTAAAAGTTTTGGCTCTATTTCAAAGATTGTTATTCTTTGTATATGAATACTGCCCGTTGATTTAATTAAAGTTATGAAAAACAACAACTTTACGAATATAGCCTAAGTTTTCCAGCCCTGATGATTCTTATGATTTACTCTTTACAGCTAAGGGTATATAAACAATAAGTTTCCTTATTTTAAGAAGGAGTGAACATTGATGAATATTAATAGAATTGTATTGGGCTATGATGATTCGGATGGCAGCAGGCAGGCATTGAATATGGCAATCGGATTAGTTAAACAAAATCCTGAAGCTCAGCTCCTGGTTGCTCAGGTCTTTGAAGAAACAGTGGAAAATATCCCCATAAATAATAAAAAAGCGGTAGAGCCTGTTAGAACAAACGGCTATCTGCTGGAAGGAATTCAGATTCCTCCTCTTCCTGTATATCATGATGAATCCTCGTCCAATACACACGCAAGAGTAAAGCATAGTGTTGACAATACTTTTTATAATGCAAAGGAAATCCTTGAGCCTTATGGCATTAATGCAAAGTTCGAAGTTCTTGAGGGGGGCCCGGCAGAAAGCATATGTGAATATGCAGCGGCCGAAAACGCTGATTTAATCATTGTGGGAAACTCAGGCAAAGGCGGAATTAAAGAAATGTTCCTTGGGAGCACCAGTACAAAAATTGCCAAAAGTGCCACTTGTCCGGTTCTTATAGCTAAAGATAAGGAATATCCCGTAAAATAGAAAAGCAGCCCGGCGGCTGCTTTTTTATTGTTGCTGAAGGTCTTTATTCTCTGCTGCGAGCTCCTCAAACCGTTCTTTAGAAGACAATTCATCGAAACTGCTGTAAATCCTAAAATGGTCCTGGTCAATAATCCTGTAGTGCTGGCTGATGATGTTTTGCTGAAGGATCAAACCGTTGCTTCTCTTTATTTCCCGCCACCATAGCTTTCCGCCAAGAGTCTTTTCCTTCCTATAATCGATTCCTTCTCTGGCAATAGTCTCAAGGACTTCAAGCGGTTCATTTCCAAACAAAAACCGGACTGTTTCCGTTTCTCTGAATAATGCACAAACAGCTACCACTGTGGACCAGCCTGCCTCCGCTCGCCCTTTCTCTATTTGAACCAGGGTCTTTTTTGAAACACCAATAATTTCCGCCATTTTATCCTGTGTGTATCCTGCCTCTGTCCGAATAAGACGTATCTTATCTGAAACTTTCAGTATAATTTCATCTCTAGTCAATGCAGCTTCATTCCTTTTTTGTTGTTGGTGTAAATTTACACCTGTTTTATATATTATAAAAGAAATAATGACAATATTACAAATTAAAAACTAGCTTTTCCTTTAACTATACCAATTATATCAAAAAAATAACTGTGCATTTAGTCACGAGTTAGCTATAATCTACAGGGTAAAAATTACTGTAATTTTCCATAAAATTAACAGAGGATTTTAAAAAATTCTATCGAAATTTATGGGTTAAGTGTTACTATGAAAAAAAAGTGGAGGATAAAATGACGATTGAAACAAATAATGCCATTTTGGAGCTGCTTCTGACGGAAAGAGAAAACCTTTTAAGGGAATGGAACGATAAAATCCTCATAAATAGGGATGATCCTTTTAAAGATAAAATTAAAGATAATGGCGACGCCATGTACCAATTGGTGATTCAAATATTGCTGAAAGATGGGAAAGAACTCGAAGACTATATTCAGAAACTGGCGTACTCTGTCGCTGAACAGCGAGTAAAAGCAGATATTAATATTGGAGATTTTGTTTATAATGTCAATCTGGGAAGAACGATTATTCTCAATATATTGAATCGTTCTGAAATACATTTTAATGATCTCCAGAGACAGTACGAAAAAATCGGTTATTGTTTCGATAAATTCTTGTATCACGCTGTGTCCAGATATACGGACGCCAAGGATCAGATAATAAAGGAAAAAACACAATTTATCGATTCCACCCATAAAGATAGATTAACGCTGCTGGGCCAAATGACTTCAAGCTTTATTCATGAATTCAGAAATCCGCTTACGTCTGTACAAGGGTTTATTCAGCTGTTAAAATCCGAAAATCCCTCCATGAAATATTTAGATATCATTTCAAATGAACTGGAGCAGCTGAATTTTAGAATTTCACAATTCTTGCTCCTATCTAAAAAGGAACTGATTGGAAAAGAAAAAATCACTTTCTCTTTAAATGAATTAATAGATGAAGTCCTTATATTTTTGTATCCCAGTATTTTGGATGGAAAGGTTACGATTCTTCAGGATATGAAAGAAGATATCTATTTGGTTGGCTATGCGGATGAAATCCGTCAAGTTTTCATCAATATTATCTTCAATGCTATTGATGTGCTTACACAGTACCGGAGCGACCCTGTCATCCATATTAAGAGCAAATGGGTTCCGGATGGTCAGATTAAGCTGGATATTTCCAACAATGGGCCGAGAATTCCGGATCATCTTGTTAATTCTATATTTGAGCCATTTGTTACAACCAAAACACTCGGAACGGGGCTTGGTCTATTTGTTTGCAGAGAAATAATTGAAAAGCACCAAGGGACTCTGACCTGCGACACCGAATCAGACTGGACGGTGTTCAGCATAACTCTTCCAACTGAAAAGCTGACTAAAGACAAGAGCTGACTCCGAACCGGGAGCAGCTTTTTCATCTTTCATTCAAAGTAGCCTTTTTACAAAAAAATCATATACTTTTATTTTTTTCCAGATTATTATTAATATTATTTGCAGTTTGGGTGAAGGAGGTTTATCACTTGTTTTCATTAAAAGTAGATGCAGAAATAGAATTACAATTGTTCCAGCTTCATCATTCAGAAGAGCTTTTCGACCTGGTTGACAGAAACCGCATCCACTTAAGAGAGTGGCTTCCATGGGTAGATAATATGGCTTCACCAGTTCAGTATCATTCGATTATTCCTTTATGGCTGAAACAGTTTGCCGATAATAACGGCTTTAATGCCGGAATCCGTTATCAGGGAAATCTTGCAGGCTCTATAGGTTTTCACCAAATCGACTGGAACAACAGACAAACCAGCATTGGCTACTACCTTGCAAAGGATTTTGAGGGAAGCGGAATTATGACTCGAAGCGTGCAGGCCATGATCAATTATGCTTTTTTTGATTTAAAACTGAACCGCATCGAAATCCGCTGCGGGATCAGAAATGAAAAAAGCCGAGCGATACCTGAACGTCTTGGCTTTCGCCAGGAAGGTATTATAAGGGATGGCGAGTATCTTTATAATCGATATCACGATCTTGCCGTATATGGACTTCTGGCAAGAGAATGGAGAATTTAAACTAAAAGCTGTTTTGAAAGAGTTTGTTGCTTTTTCATAACCTAATTTAATTTGCTGAGTTGATCTTCGATGTGGGCACTTGATCCTCGAAAATGCTGACGCATTTCCTTCGTTCGGTGCCTGATAGAGGTAGCTTATCAAATGTCCTGCGGGAGGAGAGGGCAGTGTGAGACCCCGCAGGCGAAGCCGAGGAGGCTCGCATTCTTCCCCGCGGTTGCTGCAATCAACGGGCAGAATTCATAAAGAAAAACAACAATCTTTGAGAAAAGAGCCAAACAGAAAGCCTGCGAACAGGCTTTTTTTATTTTCCCCTGCATTTAGGATCGGCAATATTTATTACTCCTGATTACATCTCTTAATTCAGGGTAATTCATATAAAATGTATCCTTTATTCATGATTTATTTGTAAAATTTATGAATAAGGGAAAAGTAGTTATAAAGGAGGTGGCGGTCCCTTACCTTTACAGGAAGGGTTTTATATGATCACCCTTAACCTATTCTTGCTATTTTTATTAATTGCATTAACTGCTTTCTTTGTTGCATCTGAATTTGCCATTGTTAAAGTGCGAACTTCACGAATTGACCAGCTTATCCTGGAAGGAAATCCTAAAGCCCATTCTGCGAAACAAGTGATAAGCAGCCTGGATGAATATTTATCTGCCTGTCAGCTTGGAATTACAATCACCGCACTGGGCCTTGGCTGGCTCGGTGAACCGACTATCGAGAGACTGTTTCAGCCTATATTTGAAAGTCTCAGCTTGCAGGCTTCCTTAACTCATATCCTCTCCTTTGTCATTGCTTTCGCTGTGGTGACTTTTCTCCATGTGGTCATTGGGGAGCTTGCGCCAAAAACCTTTGCCATTCAAAAGGCAGAGGCCATAACTTTATCTTTTTCAAAGCCATTAATAATATTTTATAAGATAATGTATCCGTTCATTTGGATTTTAAATGGTTCAGCCAGGGTTGTAACAGGATTATTTGGACTGAAGCCGGTTTCAGAGAGTGAGATGGCTCATTCAGAAGAAGAGCTTCGGATTATCCTATCTGAAAGCTTAAAGAGCGGTGAAATTAACCCATCCGAATACCAGTATGTTGATCGAATATTTGAATTTGACAATAGAATAGCTAAAGAAGTTATGGTTCCGCGGACCGAGATTGTTACCATCCCGGAAGATTCATCACTGGCAGAAACCCTCGATCTCATATTAAATGAACGATATACACGCTATCCGGTCACTGCTGGCGATAAGGATAATATTCTCGGGATCATGAATGTTAAGGAAATCTTAACTGACTGTGTAAGAAAAAAATGTGAAGAGGAACGCCCATTACTGCAATATATTAAACCTGTCATCAGAGTTATTGAAACCATCCCTATTCATGATTTGCTCCTTAGAATGCAAAAGGAGCGTTCACATATGGCTATTCTCCTTGATGAGTATGGCGGAACTGCCGGATTGGTCACTGCAGAAGATATCCTGGAAGAAATCGTAGGTGAAATCCGGGACGAATTTGATGCCGATGAACTTCCGCTTATTCAAAAGTCAGGGGAAAACCATTATATCCTTGATGCGAAACTGCTGATTTCAGAAGCAAATGATCTCCTGGGCACAGCTTTATCTGATGATGATGTGGACACCATCGGCGGCTGGATCATGACGCAAAAGTACGATGCTGCACAGGGAGACATTATAGAAGAAGATGGATACAGATTTATGATCAAAGAAATGGACGGACACCATATTTCTTATATTGAAGTTGTGAAAATAATAAAATGAATTACTTAAGACCAGAAGCATACTTTAGCTTCTGGTTTCTCTTGCCTGCAGACAGTTTAAGCTGCTTCATGTAACCCATCTGAAATTTTTTATTTTTTCCGAATCTTTTTACTTCATATTTTATGAATAATTTCATAAAATAAGTGTAATCCTTTTTTCCAAACTGCTACGTTTGACTGTATGGTTTCCGCTAACGTATAATTAATTCTAACTATATCTCTTGTTGAAAAGTACTATTATGGAGATATAAGTATTCAAAACAGAGGTGATATGATGGGGCTTACTATCGTATCGGCGAATTAGCCAATATTGCTAATGTTTCTAAAAGAACAATTGACTACTACACTAGCATTGGACTAATAAAAGCGAAACGCTCAAAATCAAATTATCGCATATATTCAGAAGAAGTATTGTCTGATTTAAGATTCATTGAAGAATGCAAACAACTGCATCTACCGCTTGAAGAGATTAAAAGAAAACTAGAAATGAAAACGAAAAGGGAGATTCAGACAGGGGAAGTTGAAAAGCATATAAACACAGTGACTTTACAGATGAAACAGCTTCAGCAGGAAATAGCTGTGCTCATGCCGCTTATTAATACAATGGATGATGAGCAGAAAGATGGCTATTCCAGAAAGCTGACTGCCGAAAGTACTGCTTTGCTCCGTTCCCTTTCCGGCTTAACCAGCTAGTCCCATTTTTCACAAAATCAGGAGGTGACACCCTGCCCGTTTAGGCGGGAGAAGGGGAACTTATTTGGACATATTAAACTTGGTTTTTATAGCCATTTTAATTGCTTTAACGGCGTTTTTCGTAACATCGGAATTTGCCATTGTTAAAATACGAAGTTCCAGGATTGATCAGCTAATTGAAGAAGGCAATAAAAATGCAATAGCTGCTAAGAAAGTAATATCGAATTTGGATGAATATCTATCAGCATGCCAGCTGGGAATTACCATTACAGCCCTTGGTCTTGGCTGGCTGGGTGAGCCGACAATTGCACACCTGCTTCGGCCAGTGATCTACAGTTTCGGCCTGCCATCATCCGTTTCGCATGTAATCTCAATCAGCATTGCTTTTGCTTTTATCACCTTCCTGCATGTAGTGGTGGGAGAATTGGCTCCAAAGACTCTGGCAATACAAAAAGCAGAAGCCGTTACACTTTTAACAACACGTCCTTTAATCTGGTTTTACCGGGTCATGTATCCGATTATTTGGGCGCTGAATGGCTCTGCCCGCCTATTGACCAGCATGTTTGGATTAAAGCCTGCTTCTGAACACGACTTAGCACATTCTGAAGAAGAACTTCGCATCATTTTATCAGAAAGCTATGAAAGCGGCGAAATTAACCAATCTGAGTTTAAGTATGTAAATAAAATCTTTGAATTTGATAATCGTATCGCGAAAGAAATTATGGTTCCGCGTACCGAAATAGTTTCTCTTTCAAAAGACGATACACTTGAGGATTTTCTTCAAATCGTCCAAGAAGAGAAATTTACTCGGTATCCGATTATAGATGGAGATAAAGATCATATTATTGGCATGGTCAATATTAAAGAAGTCATGACAGATTTCATAATGAACCGGGAATTATCATCAAGCACTCTTGAATCGTACATCCGTCCCATAATCCGGGTCATTGACAGCATCCCTATCCATGAGCTGCTGCTTAAAATGCAAAAGGACCGCATCCACATGGCCATTTTAATGGATGAATACGGCGGTACCTCAGGGCTAGTGACTGTTGAGGATATCATCGAAGAGATTGTAGGCGAGATCCGTGACGAGTTCGACATGGATGAAGTGCCGATGGTCAGAAAGACGCAAGAGGGACAATATATTATTGATTCAAAAGTTCTTGTCAGCGAAGTTAACGACTTGCTGGGTATCGATATAAATGATGAAGATATTGATACCATTGGCGGATGGATATTGACTGAAAATTACGAAGCCAAACAAGGCGACATAATTGAAAAAGGAAAATATCGTTTTAAAATTCTTGATATGGAGGATCACCATATTAAGTATATTGAAGTAACAGCAGTACCTGAAACAGAAGAGCCTGCCCCTGCAAAAGAAGTGCCTTTTACTGAAACAGAGGTATTGTCTTAAAGTGAAACCGTATCTGCCTGTTATACTTCGATAAATAACCAAAGGAACAGCCTCCTGGAGTGCTGTTCCTTTTCTTTAGCCTATTTGTTCCCGTGGAAATCTAATCGTAAACTTGGTCCCTTTCCCTTTTTCACTGCTGACACTAATTTCTCCGCTGTGCAGCTGAACAAGCTGTTTAACAATAGAGAGACCAATGCCAAATTCACCAAATGAATGATTGGTCCGGGATAGATCAGCTTTATAAAAACGGAGCCAGATCGACTCAATTTCCTGCGGATCGATGCCTATACCTGTATCTTCTATTACGATCAATGTTTGATCCGGACCTACTTTACCCCTTAAAAATATGGAGCCCTGCTCGGTAAATTGAATGCTGTTTTTTACAATATTAACTAGGATCTGAATTAACCGGTCGTAATCCGCATACACAGAAGTCCCTTCTTCAGCCTCTAAATAAATTTTATTACCCTTTTCCACTGCCTGCATTTCCAGCTGTTCCTTCACAATTTCAAAGGCTTCCATGAGATCAATCTCCATTTTATTCAGCTGCAGCTGATTGGAACGGATCTTTTCATAATCCAAGTTTTCATTCACCAGCCGAATAAGCCTTTTTGCTTCCCTGTCTATCAGGATCATCCCTTTTTCTGTATCCTCCTCCGGGATCAAACCTCCCTTAATGCCCTCAGCCAAGCCGCTGATAGTGGTCAAAGGAGTTCGAAGCTCGTGCGAGACATCTGCAATAAATTTCCTTCTTCTATTTTCCAGCCTTTTAATTTCTTCATTAGATTCCCTCAGTCTTGCTGCCATATTATTAAAGTCTTTAGCCAATTCACCAATTTCATCCATATAGGTGTAGGGAATGTTAATGTCATAGTTCCCGGATGAAATCATGGAGGCAGCATTCCTGAGCTCCGTTATTCTCTTGATCAGATTTTTGGAGAGAACAAGACTTAAGAGAATGGTCGCAGAGAGTGAAATAAAAATGGTATATAATAAAAATCGGTTTAATTGGCTGACAACCTCCATAGCCCCTGTTATAGGAGACAGAAGCAAGACTCCGCCAACAAGGCTGCCCCCCTGCATATATGGAAGGGCAACCAATGTTACCTCCTGGCCAAAGCGCTCTATATCATGCTTTACAGTTACTTTATTTCCTTTCGAAATTTCAGTCCACTCAGATTTTGTCAGCTGAATCATCGGATCGGATTTAAGTTCGGGGTATAAGACCCTCCCTTTATGATCAAAGAGGATATATTTGATATTTCTGGCATCAAGCAGCTGGCTGTATTCTGTCAAAAATTGTTCATCCCCCTCTATCCTGACTGTTATGTCTGTCAGGATCTGCTCTCCATATGAATCAAGCTCTTCCACTTTATTTTCAAAAATATAATTCTCCACAAACTGGGAGAAGAGAAGGCTTAATAACAGGAATGCCAATATTAGAATGCTGACATGACTAATCAGCAGCTGATAAAAATACTTAACCTTCATTTTCCGCTGCCGTTTCATCGAATTTATAGCCCACACCCCATACAGTATGGATAAATGGCTGCTCGTCCGTGCCAATTTTTTTCCGGAGTCTTTTTATATGTACATCTACCGTTCTTTCATCTCCATAAAACTGATAACCCCATACACTATCGAGCAGCTGCTCTCTTGTAAAAACCTGCTTCGGATGTTTTACAAGATAATACAGCAAGTCAAATTCCTTTGGTGTCAAGTTTTTTAAAAGCTGCCCATTATAATATGCCTCTCTGGATTCTTTACTGATTTTAAAATAATCACTGGCAACGTAGTGGTGTTCATCCGTTCCTGATTCAGCCCGAAATCTGCGTGTGACAGCTTTAATTCTGGCCATCAGCGTCAGCGGGCTGAATGGCTTAGTCACATAATCATCAGCGCCCATTTCAAGGCCCAGAACCTGATCGGATTCGCTGTCTTTAGCCGTCAGCATGATAATTGGAACCTTGCTCAGCTCCCTTATTTTCCGGCAAAGCGTCACACCATCCATAACCGGAAGCATCCAATCAACGATAATCAAATCCCACTTTTCTTTATTAAAATGCTCAAACCCCCGCTGGCCATCATGAACAAATACACCCTGATACCCTTCTTTCATAAAGAACATTTCCAGCATGGAACAGACACTTTCATTATCTTCCACAACAAGTATTTTCATTTTGCCTTCACCGCCCCTGAACAGTCTTTTATTCTTAATGTAATCGAAGTGAGTGTTTTTTTACAATTAATATCTCTGACCATAGTGTTTTTCTATAAAAAGTCAGCCAAATTTTTTATTGTTTAGCAATATCTTGGGAAATGCTAAATACGAGTTATCATTTTGAAAGGAGCGCAATAAAGAATGAATAAAAAATTTCTACTGCTAATATCATTTTGCCTTTTTTTAGCTGGGGCCGCTTTATCGGTTAATGCTGAAACAGCGCCAAGGGAAAAATCACCTTCACAAGAGGAAAAACATGAGCACCATCACAGAATTATTGATGAATCCCTAATGAAATCCCTTCAGGAACAAGGATTCACAAAAAAGGAAATCTTTATAGCTGCACACATTGCAAAGTTTTCAAATAAAAAGGTTGAAGACGTTTTAAGCTTTTACAAAAAAAATAATTCCTCCTGGGAAAAAACAGCACAGCAGTATGGAGTGGATATAGAGAAAATAAAAAAGCATCATCACCATCACATGGAAAAGTTCCTTGAAACTCATAAGGAAGCTGTTCTGCAAAAGGTCTCCGAGTATTCCGGAAAATCCCCTCAAGTGCTGCAGACTTATCTTGACAAAGGAGTCCCTCTTCGTTTCCTTGTTTCAGGTGCAGCCGTGGCAAAAGCGGCAAACAAGGATCTGGATGAAATAATCCAGATGAGGGAACAAGGAAAGTCATTGCTAAATATAAAAACAGAATTAAATCTTGATAAAGAACAAATTCATGCTGAAATGAAAAAACTGATTGATGAAATTCACAAGGAAATCAGAAAGACAAAATAATAAGTTAAAACCGCAGAGAGATCTCTGCGGTTTCGTTTTATATAAAACAATCTTATAATGAAAGAGAGAGGTGAACAAAATGACAGATAATAAATCGGCGTATCCAGATGACCTGGATGAAGAAACTTTATTCATGGTCTCACAGACCTTCAAAGCTCTATCCGATCCAACCAGACTTAGAATTCTTCACTTATTATTTCACGGAGAGTACTCTGTTAATGAAATTGCCGAAAATTTATCCCTGCTCCAGTCTACAGTTTCTCACCAGCTCCGCTTTTTGAAAAACCTGCGTCTGGTAAAATTCCGCCGTGAAGGAACTACTCTCTTCTACAGCCATGATGATGAACATGTCATAAGTTTATTAAACCAAGCAATTGAACATAGCCAGCATTCATGAATAAGCTGTCCTTTGGGCCTTATTAATTGCAGCTTTCATTATGGCCGGGACAGCCCTTTCTTTCTCCTTCCACTTGTATCGTGCTATGCTCAATCCCATATTCATCATGCAGTACCGATTGAGCAGCATGAAGGACTGCATCGTGGCCGCCTTCATATTCAATTACAAGATGGCAGCTAAGAGAAGGAAACCCGGAAGTAATCGTCCAAATATGAAGATCGTGCACATCTATGACATGCGTAAGTCTGAGGAGCGCACTTTTAATTTCCTCAGGATCCAGGTGGGCAGGTGTTCCCTCCATTAATATGTGGAAAGACTCCTTTGCCACTCTCCATCCGCTTATTAGGATAAGAACTGCTACGATTACACTTGCAATAGGATCAGCAAGTCCCCATCCGAAAAAATAAATTAAAAGAGCTGCCGCAATAGCTCCAACAGAACCAAGCAGGTCACCAAGAACATGCAGAAAAGCGCTCCTTACATTTAAGTTGTGATCCTTATCCCCGCTCATTAATATGAATGCTGCTGCAATATTGACGAGAAGCCCGATCGATGAAATTACCAGCATCCCCATACTTTGAACCGCAGGAGGCTCAAGAATGCGGTGATAGGCTTCATAGAAAATATAGAGAGAAATTAAGAGCAGTGATATTCCATTGATTGAAGCAGCAATAATTTCAAATCGTTTATAGCCAAATGTTTTTGAGTTCGTCGCCTTTTTTTCGCCAATTTTGATAGCCAGAAAACTTAAGCCAAGCGCAGCTGCATCACTCAGCATATGTCCGGCGTCCGACAGAAGCGCAAGGCTGTTAGTCCATATGCCTCCTATCACCTCTACAATCATAAATGCAGCAATTAAAATAAATGCCCACATCAAAGCCTTTTTATCGCCAGTGTGATGGTGACCATGTGAATGTCCGTGCCCATGACTGTGTCCCATTTTATACACCCCTCTTTATATGAATATATGCTCATATATATTATGTATGACTTTGGCTTATTGTTCAATTATTTTAGTATTCCCTTTTAATTTAGACCAAATGAATAGAATCAAACATATGAAGAAATTAAATAAATCAACAGCAAAGTGAAGTCAAAAAAGGGCTGCCTGAGTATACAGGCAGCCCTATTCCTTTTATGCAAGATAAACAAAATACCCCATAAATGCAATACATAGTCCATACATGATCGGATGGATTTCTTTTGGCCTTTTAAGTGCCAGCATAGTAATTGGGTATAAAATAAAACCGAGTGCAATCCCTGTTGCTACACTGAAGGTCAGAGGCATCATTAAAATGGTCACGAAAGCAGGGATAGCTATTTCCAACTTACTCCAATTAATATGTTTTACCTCCATGGCCATTAGTGCTCCTACAATAATCAGTGCAGGCGATGTTACTTCAGCCGTAATCACACTGAGCAAAGGAGAAAAGAATAGTGCAACCGCGAAGCATGCAGAGATAATCACTGAAGTAAAACCTGTTCTTCCTCCAGCCGCAATCCCTGAACTGGACTCAATCATGGAAGCAGTTGTAGAAGTTCCAAGCACAGAGCCTACGACAGTAGCACTGGAATCTGCCAGAAGCGCTTTGCCGGCATTAGGAATTTCATTATTTTTCATCAGGCCAGCTTGACTCGCAATCGCAATTAAAGCTCCTGCTGTATCAAAAAAGGCAACAAATAAGAAAGTAAATATTACTGCCAGCATTTCAGGAGTAAAAACTTGATCAATATGCAGAAAAACCTCCCCAAATGTCGGCTCAAGGCTCGGAATGGCCCCCACGATATTTTCCGGCTTATCAATTAGGCCAATTAACATTCCGGCAGCAGCTGAAATGACCATGCCATAAAAAATGGCCCCTTTAATACCTCTTACCATTAATACGATTGTTAAGATAAAACAGAATACAGCAAGCAGTGTAACTGGGGATTTAATATTGCCAATCGCAACAAATGTCGCTTCATTTCCTACAACAAGGCCTGCATTTTTCAATCCGATGAAAGCAATAAAGAATCCGATGCCGCCTGCAATTGCATGCTTTAAATCCTTCGGTATAATGTTAATAATTTTTTCGCGTATTTTTAATAAACTTAATATCACAAATAAGATCCCTGAAATAAATACACCGGTTAATGCTGTTTGCCATGGAATATCCATTCCGATGCATACTGAAAAAGTGAAGAAAGAGTTGAGGCCCATACTTGGTGCAATTCCAATCGGATAATTGGACAGCAGGCCGATTAATAAAGAGCCAATAATCGCCGAGAGCGCTGTAGCAGTAAAAACAGCCCCTTTATCCATTCCGGCCTGACTAAGGATAATTGGATTTACAATTAAGATATACGCCATTGATAAAAACGTTGTGAAACCTGCCATAGTTTCCTGCTTATATGATGTTTCTCTTTCATGAAACCGGAAAAAAGCTGACATGCCATTCCCTCCTTTTTTAGTGGAAAATAAAAAAAGCTCCGCAATATGCGAAGCTGCCATATAGAAAAACAGAAGAAAATAGCATGCTAATTCCAAACAAGCTATATCCCCTGTAGTCAAGCTATTTACGGCAGCCCGGTAGAAACGCTCAGACCCTATCTCTGAACATATACAGGTAAGATGTAAAGTGCAGTGACCTGCACCAACAAAAATTATATATTGATATAATGAAGCCAATTCTAGCAAACTCAATTATGGCCGTCAATTCTTTAATTTATTCTGAGAATTCCCTTTTATCTTGAAGTTGATTAAAAAGATTTAACGTTAATTTTTTGCTTTAGTGGGTAAATAATAAGAAAACCCGGCATGAGGAGGCAGGTCGTAATGTTCATTGTATATGCAAGCTTGATTCTTATTGCAGCATCCCTGATTTTTCTGGGCATTTATGCTTTTAAAGCATACAAAGATGCTAAACCCGCAATTAAGAAACTGACAGCAATAAGCACTGTCATGCAGCTGAAAGCTGATCAATTGAAATCCGGGGTTGACGAACTGACAGCAACCCAGAAAGAAATCCAAAGGGATATCAATTATAAGAAACAAACATTTAATAATACAGTGTCTGCTGTAAAAGAAACACCGAAGAAAATCAAAAAGTGGTGGAACATTAAAATTCCTTTTATCCATCAAATCAAATAAAACGAGGGCTGAGCCCTCGTTTTATTTTGTCCTATTTAATTGAAAGTGTACGATACGCTTCTCCATCAGATTGTACTTTGGAGTTTTCTTTATTATTGTCCTTCTTCCCGCTGCCCGGCTTGAATGTATTATTTCTGTGGTAGAGTGCACTTATTTCTCCGCCAATAACAAGTGCAAGACCGGTTAAAAAGAACCAAAGCATTAATACAATAACTCCGCCAAGACTTCCATATGTGGCCGAATAATTTCCAAAATTGCTTACATAATAGGATAAGCCAAAGGATATGAGCTGCCACATTACCGTGGCGGCTATTGCACCCGGCAATACCTGTTTGAACGGAAAATGTTTATTCGGTGCGACCTTATAAAGAATCGCCAGAACTGTAACCATGATCACAAAAGCAACTGCCCATCTCAATACATTGATCAGAATTTGCATCCCATCAGATATATTTATAAAGTTTCCAATAAAATTCAAGATTACTTTTCCGAAAACGGGAAGAACCATGGCTACTATGAATGCTGCCAGCAGTCCAAGTGTTAAACCTATGGAAACCAGTCTTGATTTTATAAATGATCTCGATTCTTCTACATCAAACGCATCATTCATGGCCCTTATGAAAGCCTGCATTCCATTAGAAGCGGACCATAATGTACCTATAATACCCAAAGTAAGAAGTCCGCCGTTCGGCTTTGTAATGATATCAATTACATTTTCCTCAATTATACTAAACGAATCAGACGGCATTACACTCTGCAGATAGGATAATGCTTTTTGAGGATCCAGTGATAGATATGGAACGATGGAGATAAGCAGGATCAATAAAGGAAAAATGGAGAGCATATAATAATACGCTTGTTCAGCTGCAAGCCCGGTTGCCCGATCATTCTTAAATTCCTTTCCGAGCTTCTTGCCAAATTGAATAACCTTCTGCATCTAATTACCCCTCCCTTATTCAGCTAATTGCTTGTATGTGTTTATTTCCCCGTAGAGGTTTGAACTAATCGTATTTTCATAAAATATTCAATCAGGTTCATAAAAAAGCATAGAAGTACACTACTAAGCTTGTTATTTAACTTCGGAATCCCTTATCTGATTAAGAAATGGTATAATAAGATATAGCACTTATCATTCTGCCGATATTATTTTGAGCTAAAAAGGCACAAGCTATCATATTATGTTAATAGCTTATAAAGGTGCCTGATATCATAAAAAATGGGGGTCATTTATGAACGTTTCACTCGAAACTGCTGTTGAAGCAAATGTACATAAAGGATTAACTAAAGGAAAGCTTGCAAAAAGGATTTTCTTCATCATAGTTGGAGCCATACTTATGGGCGTGGGAATCGAGGAATTCCTTGTGCCCAATAAAATACTGGATGGCGGAATAGTAGGCATCTCCATTATCCTCTCTCACCTGTCCGGCTGGAAACTTGGCTGGTTTATTTTCATCCTTAATATTCCATTTTTTTACATAGGGTACAAACAGATAGGGAAAACCTTTGCTTTGTCTACGCTGCTAGGAATTGCCGTATTATCAGCAACTACCCTCCTTTTGCACGATGTCCCTGTTTTTACAGAGGACTTGCTGTTAGCAACTGTATTTGGCGGCATGGTTCTTGGTGTTGGGGTCGGCATGGTAATCCGGTATGGGGGATCCTTAGATGGAACTGAAATCTTGGCCATTCTGGTAAATAAAAAACTTCCGTTCTCTGTCGGCGAAATTATTATGTTTTTCAATATTTTTATTTTTGCTACGGCAGGCTTTGTTTTCGGCTGGAACCGGGCAATGTATTCAATCCTTGCTTATTTCATAGCTTTTAAAACGATTGATGTTGTTATCAGCGGGCTGGATGAATCAAAATCGGCCTGGATCATCAGCGACAAGCATAAGGTAATCGGCGAAGCGATTCTGGCCCGGCTGGGCAGAGGAGTTACCTACTTAAATGGGGAAGGTGCATATACAGGGGACGATAAAAAAGTAATCTTTTGTGTTATCACCAGACTGGAAGAGGCAAAGTTAAAAGCCATCGTTGAAGAAATAGATCCCAGTGCTTTTTTAGCAGTTTCTGATATTGCGGAAGTTAGGGGCGGGAGATTTAAAAAGAAAGCCATTCATTAAGTCAGTTCATAAAAAAGATGAATGCGCCAGTCAAATCAAATTCAAAAGATAACTGATTATATTATAGATTGTGATGATAAGTGATCGTCTCTGATCTGCTCTCTTAAGTGACCCACAAGATTATTGCTGCCGCTTAACCAAAGGTTAAGCGTTAAAGGGAACAGCACCCGCTGTCCCCTCCCGAGAATTATACTATATTTATCCAGATCTTAATGGATGTGGCCAAGATTAGTACAGCCAGAATTACTTGGAGAATTTTTGTATTTACTTTCTTTCCTGCAGCAGCTCCTAATGGAGAAGCAATTATGCTGGCAATAATCATAATGGCTGCCGGAACATAGTCTACCTGTCCGGTTGCTAATTTACCTGCTGCAGATCCAATCGATGAAATAAATGTGATTGCAAGTGACGTCGCAATCGTCATCCTTGTAGGAATCTTTAATACAACCAGCATAATGGGAACCAGTAAAAACGCCCCTGCTGCACCAACGATACCAGCCCCGATGCCGACAATCATAGCAAAAAATGCTGCAAGCCATTTATTGAACTTTACCCTGTCCAAAGGTATGTCATCCAAACCCTTTTTAGGCACAAACATCATGATTGCAGCAATTAAAGCTAAAACACCATATACAAAATTAATGCCGCCTTCAGTCATAAACCTCGAACCGTAGCTGCCGATTAGGCTTCCGGCCAGTACAGCTGAACCCATATAAATAATAAGTGTTTTATTCAGATATCCGCCTTTCCTGTAAGCCCATACACCTCCGATAGTTGCAAAAAACACCTGTATTGCACTGATACCGGACACTTCATGGGCAGAAAATGCTGCTAATCCAAATAATGGCGGAATGTATAAAAGCATAGGGTATTTTATGATTGAGCCGCCAATTCCTACCATACCGGAAATATAAGACCCTATAAAACCTATTAAAAAAATAACAATCAAATAAGTAAAATCCATGTGGCTATCTCCTCCTTATAAGCAATAAAAGGGAGCGGAGACCCCCTTTTATCTATTCAATGGATTAGCCTTTTTTTATCCAGAACTTTAACACTTCATTATCAGCCTCATGTTTTAAAAGCTCATGTCCTGTTGATTCTGTCCAGGCAGCCAAATCTTTGACTGCTCCTTTGTCTGTTGTATGAACCTCAAGCACCTGCCCTGTTTCGATTTCACCTATTGCTTTCTTCGTTTTGACGATGGGCATCGGACAAGCTAACCCTTTCGCATCCAGTACTTTCGCTGTGTTCATGTTCCATTCCTCCCATTTTTAATTATTTCTGCTAACCGATTATCTTACTGCACAGCGATTTGGACCGATTTCCATTTCACGCTGTTTTTCTTCATCCGGACTGATTTTCCCCATATTTGTTTCGCGGATTTCCTGATATGCATTTGGCTGAGGAGGAAGATTCTCAGAAACTAAATTTCTGAACTCCTCTTCGTCTTCAATGTTTAGCCCGTGATTTCTTGCAAATAATGTCCCAAGTTTTTCGGATACACTGCCATCTTCATTTAATTCTTCAATAATCATGAAGTGTGCAGGCAAAACAACTAATTCGTCCGATAGGTCTTTATAGCGCTTATAAAGTGTTTCTCTTAAATCTCCAGCCCAATCACTGGCCTTGCCGGCGAGGTCCGGACGTCCGATTGAATCGATAAATAGAATATCACCTGAAAGAAGGTATCGATCGTCCACTACAAATGATGTCGAACCAATCGTATGGCCTGGTGAGTAAATAGCTCGTATACTGATTTTAACAGAACCGATCATGACTTCGTTTCCATCTTCAAGACGGCTGTATTCAAATGTTACTTCTTCTGCATCCTTAGGAGGAAGCCAGTAGGAAGCACCCGTTTTTTCGGCTATTTTGCGTCCGCCGGAAATATGATCTGCATGCAGATGAGTATCAAAGACATGCTTGATCACTGCATTCTTTTCAGCAGCAAATTCAGTAAATTCATCTGTCATTCTTGTTGCATCGACAATTGCAGCTTCACCATCTGAAATCACCATGTAGGACAGGCAGCCTTTCCCGATGCGGACGAATTGATATATTTCTCCGCCATCCTTCAGATCACCAGCTTTAATCGGCTCGAGGTATTCACTCCATGATTTCATCCCGCCTGCAAGGTATGAAGCATCGCGTCCTGCTTCTTCAAGCATTTCTGCGACCATTACAGAAGAACCTTCTTTTGCACACACTACTAAAAGCTCTTTATCAGCCGGAATTTTATCAAGAATAGGTTCTACTCCATCCAGAAGTTCGAAGTATGGAACATTCAAGTATTCGAAATTTTTGCCTTCCATCTTCCAATCCTTAAAGTCGTTTTCATTCCGTACATCAAGTATAAATAGTTCTTCATTATGAATAACCTTTTTCGTTACTTCTTTAGCAGTCATTGCTTTCATCGTTTATATACCCCCTAATGTATATTTTCGTATAAAAATTTTTAGTTAAGCTTCGTTTCTTTTGGACCATTCCATTCAGACATTCCCGGGACAACATTCATTACGTTTGAGAAGCCCTTTTCTGCTAATACCTGGGATGCCATTTCACTTCGGCTACCTGTCCGGCATACAACAAAAATTTTTGCATTTGGGTCGAGCTCACTAATTCTCTCCTCCAATTCTCCGAAGGGTATCGAAATAGCATTGGGAATATGGCCGAATGCATATTCAGCAGATTCCCTGACATCGAGAATAACGATATCATTATTGGAATCCATCTCTTTTAAAAGATCATCGTTAGAGGCAACAGGCTCAAAAACTGAAGCTTCGCACTCTTCATTTTCACCTGCTTTTCGTATATAGTGTTTAAGCACTTCGCCATCTTCCATTGTGCCAAGATATTGGTGTCCCGAGCTTTTTGCCCATGCCTGAATATCTGCTTTTGAACCTTTATCTGTTGCAAGTACCTCAAGTACCTCCCCAGGATTCAGATGATTAATTGCTTTTTTTGTTTTTACAATCGGCATTGGGCAGGCAAGCCCCTTTGCATCTACTGAAGAATTTGTCTTTAAAGTATCCATTTGAAATTCCTCCTTACGACTTTAGATAAATAAGTTGACATTTCCGTCTTCTGCATCTGCAAGATAAGCCGCTACTCCTGCATATTCCACACCATCTATTATTTCATCGTGCTTAAATCCAAGCAGATCAACAGTCATTTGGCAGGCTACAAGCTTAACTTCCTGTTCTTTTGCCATTGCAATAAGGTCGCTTACTGGCATTGTATTGTGCTTTTTCATAATATCTTTTATTATCATAGGACCCATCCCAGCCATATTCATTTTCGATAAGCCCATTTTTTCCGGGCCTCTTGGCATCATTTTGCCAAACATTTTTTCCATGAATGTTTTTTTGACTTGAATCGGTTCATCTTTTCTAAGAGCGTTTAATCCCCAGAAAGTGTGAAAGATGGTTACCTCATGATCGTAAGCAGCTGCACCGTTAGCGATGATATAAGCTGCCATCACTTTGTCATAATCAGCGCTGAATAAAACAATTGTTGTTTTTTTCTTTTCCAATTTTTCATCCTCCTTTTTACCCTATTGGGTATATTTATAGTGAAAAAATTACGGGTGACTCTTATACCCACTAGGGTATATATTAGAGTGTATTTGTCTTTCTGTCAACTTAATTTTCTTGGCCGGTTGCAGAACAAAAATCTAGTGCTCTTCCCAGTTCATCATACCTCCCAGCATGTAATGATATAATCCTACTGCCAGGATAATGCCTTAACATACTGAGAAACTAAGCAGGAGCAAGGTTTAAATATAGCCTTTGTGTAAATTATTCGATTTACAATTTAAACATTATACCCCATTAGGTATATTGTCAATACCTTAAGCTTTTATATCCGATGTTGCAGCGAGCTCGAACCCTGACTCCGATTTTATCTGAGCCTGCTCTAGTTCAGACTCTAAATCCGGGTTTTCTGCTTTTTCTGTCTGAAGTTGATCCAAGTTCGGGCTCTGACTCCAGCATTTCCCCTTTTTGTGTCTGGACCTGATCCAAGTTCGGACTCTGACTCCAGCATTTCCCCTTTTTGTGTCTGGACCTGATCCAAGTTCGGACTCTGACTCCAGCATTTCCCCTTTTTGTGTCTGAACCTGATCCAAGTTCGGACTCTGACTCCAGCATTTCCCCTTTTTGTGTCTGAACCTGATCCAAGTTCGGACTCTGACTCCAGGTTTTCCGCTTTCTGCGTCTGAACCTTCACCATGTTCGAACTCCAACTTTAGGATTAAATAAAAAAACACCCAAGAGGGTGTTTTTTATTGGCATTAGCAGCAGTCACTTTCATTGCCTAACAAGACTATTCTTTCATTTTCCTGATCAAAGTCCAGGACCATACTTTCTGTGTGCTCCTTGATTTCAGGGTCGATTGCCACCTGGATTTCATTTATTGTTTCGGTTATATCGTCTGATTCCGGCTCATCCAGAGCCAGTCCAATTTGCGGGCCTCCTCAGCCAAAGCCTGCAAAATAAACCCTAATTCCGCCAGTATTCTTCTCTTGAAGAACCTGTTTCAATAGATCCCGAGCTGAATCTGTAATTTTCAAGATCATCATCCTCTCATATGTTAAATCAGAAATGGGTCATTTACTTTTCTATATACCCCAGCCTGTACACTTAATCGTACTGCAATACTCCCTGGGAAGGAAAGTATTTAGTTTTATTCTGCCCATTATTTTAGAGCCTGTTCGGAGCCCCACACCAAAAAGACGAACCACAATATATGTGGTCCGTCTTTTATTTTTACAAATACTTCCTGTGGATGCTCTTTCCATCGTAAGTGAATAGCATATTTTTGCCTTCAACAATGGTTTCCATGTGGACTCCTCTTCCCCACAGCTGGTATACGTATGGGAGTACTTTTTCAAGATATTTAAGATCAAGCTCAACTCCTTCAAACCAGTGCTTAAGGTAAAGCTCTCCGTTCTTCATATAATCGCCGTCATTAACCGTTAAATAAGGGAATCCTCCATTTACACGCATGCTGACAAGCTGATCGCGCACATTCTCCCATTGTTTATCCACAATTTTATAATCCTTGCCCTTTTTCTGGAACAGGTACATATCTTCTCTCATGACAAGGTCTTTTGTTAAATAATTTCTTAAAAAGGATATATCTGACTCAATTTCACGAACTTCGAACATTTTCTCCCTGCCTGAATTTGGTACCACACCACGCCTCTTCATTTCCTCTGTAGGGTTGTTATACCTTTCTTCAATATCTTCAAAAATTTTCAGACCCAGATAATATGGATTAATTCCGGTTCTGGATGGCTGCACGACACCAGCATTCAATTTTGCAAATTCTAATGCTTCAGCTGAAGTCAAATCCATTTCCCTCAAAATACGCTGGTGCCAATACGATGCCCAGCCTTCGTTCATAATTTTGGTTTCCAGCTGCGGCCAAAAATAGAGCATTTCTTCCCGCATCATCGTCAATATATCCCGCTGCCAGTCGGTTAGCTCCCTGCTGTAGCTTTCAATAAACAGCAGTAAATCCTTTTCGGGTTTAGGAGGGAATTTCTTTTTCTTCTTCTTTGGTTCATGCTTCTTATTTCTTTCATCCAAATCCCATAAATCATCATAAGGACTGGAAACCACTGTATCCCCGCTGCTTTCATACTCATCTTCCGTACTCCACGCAAGCTTCGGTCTCATAAGAGATGGATCAATATGTTCCTCGATTGCCAGGACTGCATCAAGGAAAGTTTCCACTTCCTTCTTCCCAAACTCAATTTCATATCGCCTTATTCTTTCAGCAGTGGCAGCCATGCTCTCTACCATGTCCCTTTTTGTGTTTTGAAAACGGACATTATTTTTGAAGAAATCACAATGAGCTAAAACATGCGCCACGATTAATTTGTTTTGGATGAGTGAATTGGAATCCAGAAGAAACGCGTAGCAGGGATCTGAGTTGATGACAAGCTCATATATTTTTGATAATCCTAAATCATAGTGCAGCTTCATTTTATGAAATTGTTTTCCAAAGCTCCAATGCGAAAACCGGGTCGGCATGCCATAAGCGCCGAATGTATAGATGATTTCGGCTGGGCAAATCTCATACCTCATCGGGTAATAATCCAAGCCAAATCCATTTGCAATTTCAGTAATTTCCTGAATGGCATATTCCAATGATTTATTTTCTTCTTTCCGCATTGCCACTCCCCCTTTTAGTCCTTACCATAATCTATGAACCAAAAAGGGGATTGATGAGTAGTCTCTTCATAAGCTTGTAACAAATTACAGCAAAAAGCGGAGCAATCCGCCCCGCTTTCTATTTGGTATTAGTCATCCAGTTCGACTTTTAAAACTTTTCCGGATTCAGCATCTATATCAACATCTGCTTCGCCTTTATTAGTTTTCAGTTCAACTTCATAAAGGATTTGTCCATCGTCTTCATCTAATTCAATTTCCTTCATCGTTCCATTAACTTCTTGTTCAGCTATTTCAACAGCCTTTTGTTCAGAGATTATATTTTCTGCATTTATCTCTTTTTCAGATTGATCATCATCATCTTGCTCTTTTTTAACTGAAATGACTTCACCGTCTAATGCGTTAATTTTAATATCGAAATCTTCTTTTCCGTTGTCCACATCAATTTCATAAACCTGCTTGCCTTTTTCTCTTTCCAGCTCAATGCTCTCTACTTTTCCCTCTGCTTCTGATAAAGCAATCTTCTTCGCCTCTTCAATAGAAATCACATCCTGTACAGCTTCTTTTCCGTTCGTATCAGCAGCTCCTGCTGCAACAGCTCCACCCAGTAATATAGCTCCTGCCATTGAAATAACTGCAAATTTTTTGTTCATGTTATTTTTCCTCCTTTTCTTTTCTACATTTTCAATATAACCGGTGAAAATGAGAGAAAAAGGATAAGAAAATTAAAATTTGATGAGAAAAGATTAATCATCCCAGGAAACCGATAACACTTCTCCCGTAATAGCATGAATTTCGACAGCAGCCTCCCTGCCATCATCTTTTTCTATCTCTACAAGATAGTAAGACCCTCTTTCTGATTCCTCAAAACTGATATCATCCACTTCCCCAGGTTCACTTTTCAAAGCAATTTGAATAGCTTCCTCCTCGGTTAGATTTTTGACAGGGCTCTTTACTTCCTCGGTATAACGGGATACAACTTCTCCAGTCTGAGCATCAACCGTAATCTTAATCTTGTCTTCATCTTTCTGAACTATTGCCTCAAATGCTGACTTTTCTTTATGAGTCACTTTTTTCATAGATAGTACTTCACCAGGTTCTTCTGCCCGAATAATTTTCTTTATTTTTTCTTCATCAAGCTGCTTCTGTTTGCCAATTGAATCCTGCTCCTTTTTTTCAAACGAAAGAATATCTCCTCCGTTTTCACTCAGCATTATTTCATATAATGCTTCGCCTTTTTTCATTTCAATCATATAATTGCTGTTCACTTTTTTCAGATTCTGTATTTCTCCCTGATATCGGTCTTTTATTAGTTCCCTGGCTTCCCCTTCAGTAATTGATTCAGATGCAGAGACATTTGTAAATTGTATTGCTGCAAATACAAGGATCGCAGCCAGCAGAAGCACAAAACCTGCAATTACAAGTTTTTTCTTCATTTTTACACCTCCCATTTTTCTTATTTCCCCATTATCTAATAATAAAATGAGAAAAAGATGAGAATGGTTATGTCACTTTGATTTTTATTGATGCTGTAGTTCCTGCTCCTTCAGTACTTTCTAGCCTGATTTCAACTCCCAGTGCATCTGCTATTTCTTTGGCAAGGGACAGTCCCAGCCCTGATCCCCCTGTTTTTCTATTTCTGGCCTCATCAACACGGTAAAAACGGTCAAATACTCTTGGCAGATCTTTCACAGGTATACCCATGCCTCGATCTTCAATCCGGATATAAACATTATGTTCCTCTTTTCCAGCTGTAACCTTTATGGCCTCTTCACTGTATTTCCTGGCATTATCCAGAAATATAAACAGAAGCTGCTTCAATTTATTTTCATCAGATTGAATAGATGTATTTTCAGGCAAAGCAGATTCCAAATGGACAGTCCTTTTAAAAGCATCTCCATATGTCCTGACTACTTGGGATAAAAACCTGTTAATATCCATCATTTTCAAGTCAATCATCCAGTGGTTATCGTGTTGTGCAAGCAAAAGAAGCTGTTCTGTCATCTCCTTCATTCTTAACGCCTCTGAGTGAATGGCTTCAATGGATTCATTAAATAAATCAGGTTCTTGCAGCCCTCTTCTCTTAAGCAGGCTTGAATAACTTTCTATAACTGTTAAAGGATTTTTTAATTCATGGGAAGCATTTGATATAAAAAGTTTTTGCTTTTCATAGTTGGATTCAAGAAGATCTATCATATGGTTGAAGGTTTCTCCCATTTGATGAAGCTCATCCTGGGATTCCCCCTCCATTTCAATCCGCTTGAATTGACCGCTGTTTTTAATCTCTTTCATCGTGGCTGTCATTGTCGCTACAGGCTTTGTAATAAACTTGCTGAGGAACGCACTGGAAATTAAAACCGGAATCATTGCCACGACCGTTACAATTCCAAGCACGAAGCGGAGAGTCTTTAATATTCCTTCCGCACTTTCCATGCTTCTGGTCAGTTGAAAACTTCCTATTTCACCATCCGGCAATATTACAGGTGCAGATGCAAACATATAGACCCTCTTATCTAGTTCCATTGTTTTTATCACTTCTTTGGTGAAATACTCTGCAGGGATTTTACTGAGCTCCTTTTCATCCGGGGATGTGGAAGTTACTGCCTTTTTATCCGGATGAACAAGTCTTACCATTCCATTTGAAGGAACAAAGGCCCTGAGCAGTTCTCTTTCCGGAACCTTTCCGATTGATCTTTGGGCAATCTTTGTCATGTTAGCCATTTCATTTGAAATGGAAGCCTGCTCATTTTCATATATTAACTTGCTGAAAACAGCATACACAGTGAAGTTCATAATAAGCAGCATTACTGCAAAGAGAACAGTTGTATATAAATAAATTTTCTTCCTAAGATTCATCTTGTCTCCTTTAAAACATATCCTACTCCGCGGATGGTGTGAATAAGAGGGGGCATCTCAGGCAAGTCTATTTTCCTGCGCAAATACCTGATATAGACATCAACAACATTTGTGTCTCCCACAAAATCATATCCCCAGACAGCCTCCAATATCTGTTCCCTAGTTAGTACCTGCTTTTTATTTGTCATTAAATACACCAGTAAATCAAATTCTCTGGGCGTCAGTTCAATGAACTGATCTCCCCGGCTGACTTCCCTTGTTTTTTCATTGAGCTTTAAATCTGACATTTCAAGGCATTCAATAGAAGGAGTTTCTTCTGCAGCTGCTGATTTAACCCTTAGGGCCGCCCGAATCCTTGCAAGCAGTTCCTCAATCTGAAAAGGTTTTGTTATGTAGTCATTCGCTCCCAGATCCAAACCTGATACTTTATCTTCCACTGAACTTTTGGCCGTCAGCAGCAAAATGGGAGTCTGTTTATCCTTGGAGCGAATTCTCCGCAGAATTTCAATTCCGCTAAATCCTGGAAGCATGATATCCAGAATAATCAAGTCCCAGCTTCCAGTCCGATATAACTCCATTGCCTGAATACCATCCATTGCCTTAGTTACTTGATAGCCTTCGAATTCAAGTTCAATTTCCAGAAGCCTGGCGATTTTAGCTTCGTCCTCTGCAACAAGAATTGATTCCCTCAAAAAACTCACTCCCCATAATTGTCAGTTTGATTCTTAATTCAAGGTTATCAGAAAGATACGTTTTAATCATTATTTTGAAGATGGAGACAATGAAAAAAGCCCCCGAAGGAGCTTACTGTTCTTTTCTCTCTACTGAAAGACTAACCGCTTTGTTATCCTTAAGGTTATGTGTGACATTAACTAGCACGGTCACAGGCTTCCCATTCTCTTTTACGGTAAAAGTGAAGGTGTCTGTTACATCTGTTTCAGAAATTTTCTTTCTTCCTCCAAATTGATAATCCACTACTTCTTCCCCAGGATAGTCTTCTTTTACAACTGCGATAGCGATTCTCCCATATTTTTCATAATCCGGCTGCTGGACAGCTCCTGCCAATGAGCCTCCCCCAGCTAATAAGCAAGTCAGCATTAACATGGATAAAAACTTTTTCATTTTTGCCTCCAAAACATATGTCGTTAATTATATTTTTGACCCAGGCCAGAATTTTATGTATGGAATTGCCTTATAAATGAATGCTGCCAATATATACAGGAAAATGATGAAAACCCTTATAAATCAACAAGTCCAAGATTTACTGTGAAATAAAATGCCGCTTCATCATAAACTATAATCAACTCCTGGAAGAGGAGGAGAGGACAAATGAATAAAGTGGATTATGACCGTGCGTTATATTATACACACAGGTCTGAATGGGATAACCTGCTGATCCTGATGGTCAGAACAGAAGATCAGTTTCTTTCCAAGAAAATTGAACATTTTCTTCATGCCTACAATTTCGAAAAAGATTATTCTGTCATTGAGAAACATTTATACTCACTGCTGCGATATATTGACCACGCCAACGAATTATCGGAAAAACAGCTGCCAAACACTGTATTTTATGAACTAACCTAAAAAAGGAATTCCACCAATAATAAAGAGGCTGGGACAAAACTAGCTTCAGATAGTAAGAAAGGTGAATTTGAGTGCGCTCAAATTCACCTTTCTCTTATTTCAGGGTATTAATTCTTTAAA
>NZ_VCRN01000011.1 GCF_009849585.1 Bacillus sp. ZZV12-4809 | reverse complement strand
GCGATCTATTGTTTTTCCATAAAAAAAGCCTATTTTTAAGTCAGTAATTGAGAAAATAAAAAAAGCTTGTGGAAAAATCATACCTTTCTCCACAAGCTGAGCAGCAAAGATAATTTGCTGCTTTTTCTTTCCTATACTTAACTTTTAGACACTTTGCACACGACTATCTGAGACGCTCTTTCAATTTCTTGCAGATGTAGTCACCAACTTGCTCTGTCGTCGATTTACCCCCTAGGTCAGGAGTCAGCACTTCCTTTTCCTGTAATACATCTTCCATGGCATCAATTATAGCTTTTGCTGACTCTGCCTGCCCCAAGTGATCAAGCAACATACTTGTACACCAGATAGATGCAATGGGGTTAGCAATACCTTTACCAGCTATGTCCGGTGCCGAGCCATGAACGGGTTCAAACATGGATGGAAATTTCTTCTTGGGATTGATATTGGCAGAAGGTGCAATGCCTAAGCCCCCCACAATGGCTGCACCCAAATCTGTTAGAATATCACCAAATAAATTGGAAGCTACAACAACATCCATCGTCTCCGGCTTGCTGATAAAAAAGGCTGCTAAGGCATCAATATGAACTGTATTGCTTGTCACTAGGGGATACTCCTGATTAATCCGTTCAACATATTGGTCCCAAAAAGGCATCGTATGGATAATGCCGTTCGACTTTGTAGCTGCAGTTACATGCTTCCTTTTCCCTTGCTTTTCGGCAAGATCAAACGCGTATCTCAGAACCCTTTCTACTCCCTTACGCGTAAACACACTGGTTTGCATTGCCATATCAAGATCTGTTCCTTCGTACATTCTCCCTCCGATACTGGAATACTCTCCTTCATTATTTTCTCTAATGACAATGAAATCGAGCTGATCAGATGTTTTTCCCGCTAATGGAGAATCCAGTCCCTTTAAAAGCTTAACAGGACGAAGGTTGATATATTGTTCAAATTGACGCCTGATTGGCAGCAATAAGCCCCAAAGCGAAACATGGTCTGGCACTCCCGGATAACCAACTGCTCCCAGAAAAATAGAATCGAAGTCTTTCAATTGTTCCAGACCATCTTCCGGCATCATCTTGCCATACTTAGCGTAATATTCACAGCTCCAATCAAACTCTTTGTAAGTTAAGGAGAATCCGCCATGAAGATCACTTATGGTATCTAATACTTTCTTCCCTTCCCGAACAACATCCACTCCAATACCATCACCAGGAATCAAGGCGATTGAATAATGATCCATACTTGAGCTCCTATTCTAATATTTTTTTATTTAGCACTTCAGGATTTGCAAGAAATTCAGCCTTTTTTCCATTAAGTACATTAATTACATTTTTAGCAACGGTAGTAGACGTGATGAAATTGCATTCAGCCGTTGTACCGCCTACATGGGGTGTCAGAACCACATTAGGCAAAGAAAGCAGCGGAAGATCCCGGGCTGGCGGCTCCGGATTAAATACATCCAATCCAGCTCCTGCAATTTTTCCATCTCTTAATGCCTCATATAAATCCTCTTGGTTTACAACCGCTCCCCGTGCAGTATTGATTACATAAGCGGTTGGCTTCATGATGGAGAACAGCTTATAATCAATAGAATATCTTGTTGAATCATTTAAGGGAATATGCAGGGATATAAAATCCGATTTCCGGAATACCTCTTCCAAGTTTGTACTAACTCTAATACCGAGTCCTTTAGATAAGCCGTGCTTTTCTGGATGATACTCCCTTACCCATGCAGTTACATCCATTTCAAAACCGAGCTTTAAACGTTTAGCCACTTCTTGTGCAATGTTTCCAAAACCAATCAAACCAGCTTTTTTGCCCTTAAGCTCATGAGGAATAAGATAATTTCGCGAATTGTAATCTCCCTTCCTCATCTTGTCATGAAGCGGAATAACCGACTTAGCCAGTGCCATCAGAAGCATGACTGCATGCTCAGCTGTTGATACTTTATTGACAGAAGGTGCATGCAGTACGGGAATTCCCTTCTGTGTTGCATATTCCACCTCAATATTATCAAGCCCTACTCCGGCACCGGAGATGACTTTTAAGTAAGGATTCGCATCAATCACTTCCTTAGTAATTCGTGCAGGTGCTCTCAAAACAATTCCGTCTGCACCCTTCACCATTTCACATAAATGGTCTGGGCTATAATTGTCAGTTTGAATTACTTCTGCACCTTCACGAAGAAGCTTTTCTCCTTCTGGATGATACATCGGAAGTATTTGCAAAACACGGGGTAGGCGCATGTTAAATTCCCTCCAGCCCTTTATACTCGTAAATTTTCAACGATCGTTGCGATACCCTGACCGCCGCCAATACAGGCCGTGATTAAACCATAGCGGCCGCCTCTTCTTTCAAGCTCATTCATGATTTTGACAGTCAAGATGGCTCCGGTTCCCCCAATTGGATGGCCTAACGCAATAGCACCGCCATTAACATTTAATTTACTTCTGTCGATATTCAACTCTTTAACAACAGCCAGTGCCTGAGCAGCAAAGGCTTCATTCAGCTCTACCAGGTCTATTTCATCAAGAGTCAGCCCCGCCAGCTTAAGTGCCTTCATGACAGCTGGCACTGGACCAATACCCATAATTTCCGGCGATACCCCGGCAGCTGCTTGTGAAATAACCCTGAGGCGAGGGCTAAGCCCTCTGCTTAAGGCTGCTTCCTCGGCCATCATCACCAATGCTGCAGCTCCATCATTGCGTCCGCTCGCATTTCCAGCTGTAACAGTGCCTCCTTGCTTGAACACGGCTTTTAAAGAAGCAAGTTTATCTAAACTCGTTAAGCGTGGATGCTCATCTGTATCAAAAACAATCTTTTCTTTTTTCACTTTCACTTCATATGGAATAATTTCCTCTTTAAACTTCCCCTGCTGAATAGCGGCAGCTGCCTTTTGCTGACTTTCAAGGGCAAATTCGTCCTGTTCTTCTCTGCTGATGAGATATCTTTCAGCGAGATTCTCAGCTGTCAGTCCCATTGTCAGGTTCCCATATACTTCAATCGGCTGTGCCCTTGGCTGGCTTTCTGTATTAGGATCCACAATTTCTGCATTTCCTGCACCATACCCATATCTAGCCTTCCTCAAATAATAGGGAGCCGTACTCATGCTTTCCCCGCCGCCGGCTAGCACAATATCAGATAATCCGCACTGAATTTGCTGTGCTGCATTATTGATCGCCTGCAATCCTGATCCGCACTGGCGGTGAACGGTATATCCCGGCACCTCGACAGGAAGTCCGGCTCTTAACGCTGCCAGCCTGGCTAAATTGGGGACATCTGAACTTTGTTTCGCATGACCCCAAACCACTTCACCAACTTCTGAACCTTCCAGCCGGCTTCTTTCAAGTGCTCCCCTCATTACTTTTTCTGAAAGAAAATCAACCTCTATATCCTTAAGTGTACCGCCCATCCTTCCAATGGCAGTTCGTACACCTTCAATTATAACTGCGTTTCTCATCATTTCCCCCTTGTTAGATGTGGTGTATTCGCTACTTAGCGACTGTTTACAGGCATTTTTTTAAGAAATTCCCTGTTTAGTTCGCCGGCAATAATGTTTTTTTGAATTTGGCTTGTGCCTTCATAAATTTTCGTAATTCTCGCGTCCCGGTAAAAGCGTTCAATTGGATAATCCTTCATATACCCGATGCCACCGTGTATTTGGACAGCTAAATCCGCCACGCGATTATATACTTCAGATCCATATAATTTTGCCATGGCTGCTTCTTTGACAACCCTCTTACCCTGATCAGCCATCCAGGCTACACGATAAGTCATGGAACGGAGCACTTCAATCTCCAATGCCATGTCTGAAAGCATATGCTGAACAGCTTGCTGTTCAAAAATCGGTTTGCCAAACTGTTCCCGCTGCATAGCATAGCTCATGCTGAGTTCAAGAAGCTTTTCACATGAGCCCAGATTTCTGGCTGCAAGCCCAGCTCTGCCATTTGCGAGAATTTTCAGTGCGTTCACATACCCTCTGCCTTCTTCTCCAAGAACATTTTCTGCAGGCACCTCACAATTTTCAAAGAAAAGTTCAGCTGAATGGGAACCTCGAAGTCCCATTTTCCGCTCTACTGCACCAACAATAAATCCAGGAAAGTCTTTTTCCACTATAAATGAAGTGATTCCTTTTGCCCCTTTACTCGGATCGGTGACAGCCATTACCGTAAAAACGTTTCCGCAGACCGCATTCGTAATATAATGTTTAGAACCATTTAATATATATTTATCTCCCTTTTTTTCTGCCTTTGTTTTCAGATTCGAGGCATTAGAACCTGCACTCGGCTCCGTTAGCGCAAATGCGCCAATCCATTCACCGCTTGCCATCCTAGGAAGATATTTTTCCTTCTGTTCCTTTGTTCCAAGCTCCACAATTCCCGCCGTACCGATGCCAGTATGGGCGCCGATTAACGTTGTGTATCCATTATGGGTTTTTCCCAATTCTTCATAAATAGCACATTTCCCAACCCAATTTAGGCCCAACCCGCCATATTCCTCTGGTATACTTAACCCGAATAATCCCATTTCCTTCGAGCTCTCAACGATATGGCTTGGAATTTCATCATTCTCCTCAATATCCATCGCCACCCGCTCTACTTCGCCTTGCACATAGTCTCCAACTGCTTTTTTTAGAAGCTGAATGTCCTCTGAAAATGTAAAATCCATCATTTTTCCCCCTAATTGTTGAAATTGGTTACTTACCTTTAAATTGTGGTGTTCTTTTCTCTAAAAAGGCTTCTGTTCCTTCCAATTTATCTTCCGAGCCAATTAATATAGTCTGAGCAAGCTTTTCCAAATAAAGCGCTGTTTCCATTTCCATGTCTGCTCCGCGATTAACAGCAGCCTTCGCCATTCTTAATGCAAGGGGCCCTTTTAAGCTTAATTTTCTTGCATATTCTTTTGCCGTATCAATCAGTTCTTCCTGCGGAACGGCTTTACTGATTATATTCAATCTTTCCGCTTCTGCTGAGGTAATTACATCACCAGTTAGAATGAGTTCCATTGCTTTGCCCTTTCCTATAATTCTGGAAAGGCGCTGTGTACCGCCGGCTCCAGGGATAATCCCTAAGCCTACTTCTGGAAGCCCCACCTTTGCATTTAAAGAAGCTATACGGATATCACAGGCAAGTGCAAGCTCCAATCCCCCTCCTAAAGCATATCCATTAATTGCAGCTATGGTCGGCTTCTCATAGTCTTCTATTTTCCGGTAGGTTGCTGTCATATTTGGCTTAAGGGCATCAATCATGGTCCTTTTGCTTAGCTGGTTTATGTCTGCACCAGCGGCAAAAGATTTTTCGCCAGCACCCGTAAAAATGATGACACGGATGTTTTCATTTTCCCTCAATACATCCAGTGCTTTTTCTACTTCCAGCAGGGTATCAAGATTTAAGGCATTTCTTAATTCAGGACGGTTAATAATGATAAAACCAATACTTTCTTCTTCACGAACCAGAATATTATTTAGATCCATTTTTAGCACCTTTCTATTAAACAGGCATTTTTTTAAGTTTTTCTGATATGATAAAAGCTGCATCTGTCATACTTCTTATTTCCTCAATAGTGGTGTTATTAGATATTTCCTCAAGAAACAGCTCTCCATTGTACACTTTAAATACAGCTTTTTCTGTCACAATCATTTCCGCCTTACGAATTCCACTTGAAGGATAAGTTAGGGTACTCACAATTTTCGGGAGATTGTCTTTAGTTACATGGGTAATTGCAATTATAATTTTTTTTGCACTCGCTACTAAATCCATGGCACCGCCAACTCCCAAAATATCCTGACCGGGAACTGCCCAGTTCGCTATTTCTCCTGATCCGCTTACTTGAAGTGCACCTAAAACGGCCACATCAATATGCCCGCCGCGAATCATGACAAATGAGTCAGAACTTGAAAAAATGCTGGCGCCTAATCCCAATGAAATCGGGTGTTTGCTGGCACTGATCAAATCCATATCTATCTCCTCCTCTGGAGGAGTAGGCCCCATTCCCAGCAGACCGTTTTCTGATTGCAGGTAAACTTTGCTTTCAGGCCTTAAATAGTTCTGAATTAAGGTAGGTATACCTACACCAAGATTGACAACAGAGCCTTGCGGGAGCTCCATGGCAATTCTTTTTGCAACCCTTACTTTATCTGTATCCAATTTCTTGCCGGCAACGCTCAACATACTCACCACCTATTTTTTCATAGCGATCATTCATAACGACCATATCAACAAAGGAATGGGGTGTAACTATCTTTTCAGGATCAAGCGTACCTGCTTCAACTATCTCATCCACTTCGGCAATAACCAGTTTGGCAGCCGTTGCCATCATCGGGTTGAAATTCCGGGCAGTTTTTGAATAGATAAGATTCCCAAGTGTATCCGCTTTTTCAGCTTTTATAAGAGCCACGTTTGCTTTTATGCCTCTTATGAAGATATACCTTTCCCCATCAAAAGTGCGTTCTTCCTTTCCATCTGCCAGCTTAGTTCCAACAGCTGTTTTTGTATAAAATCCGGCTATCCCCGCACCACCTGCACGAATCGCCTCTGCAAGAGTACCCTGAGGAATAAGTTCAATCTCCAGTTCGCCGTTTTTCCATGCTTTTACTGCATCACGATTCGATGTAAAATACGAACCAACTGCTTTTCTTACATGTTTAGAGATTAGTAGTTTTCCTAAGCCTTTGCCTGCTTCCCCTAAATTATTGCTGATAATCGTTAATTCGCGGGCATGATCTGTTTCTGTAATTGTGTTTATTAGTGTAAACGGAGTACCGCAAAGACCGAACCCCCCTACTAATACACTGTCTCCCTGCTGAATAAACTGTACGGCTTCTTCTGCTGTGGCAAGTTTTTCACAGTTGTTAGTGTTGTTCATACTACCGGCCTCCAATCATGGACTATACTAGACTTCATATTCGTAAAATCCGCGTCCTGATTTGCGCCCGAGTCTTCCGGCTTTAACATATTTAATCAGGAGCGGACAAGGACGATATTTTTCACCCAGGGTCTTATGCAAATACTCCATGTTTCTCAGTCTGGTATCCAACCCAACCAAATCAGCGAGAGCCAATGGCCCCATTGGATGATTCAAGCCAAGCTTCATAGCTTTATCAATATCCTTTGCAGAGGCAACACCCTCCATAAGAAGATTCATCGCCTCATTGCCGATCAGACAGTTCATCCGGCTGGTAACAAATCCAGGGAACTCGTTTACCTCGACTGTCTCCTTGTTAAGCAAACTGCCTATTTCTTTGGCTTTTTCAACGGTCTCATCTGATGTCTGCAGACCTCTAATAATTTCAATAAGCTTCATTTTGTGAACAGGATTAAAGAAGTGCATGGCAATGCATTTTTCCGGTCTGGATGTTTGTGCGGCAATTTCTGTGGGGCTCATGGTGGAAGTGTTGGTTGCGAGTATCGTATGTTCCGGACAATATTGATCAAGCTGTTTAAAAATATCAATTTTAAGCTCCATCATTTCGAAAACAGCTTCTATAACTGCATCTGCATTTTCAGCAGCCGATTTTAAATCTGTTGTATATTCTAAATTGCTGAGAGCAGCTGTAACTTGATCATGGTTCAGGTAGCCTTTTTCTGCACTTTTTCTCATTTCTGTTTCAATATAATTTTTTGCTTTTTCCAGATTCACTTCGTTCACGTCATGTAAAAAAACATGAAAGCCTCCGAGTGCTGCTGTATAAGCAATTCCTCTGCCCATCACACCAGAACCGACAACTGTTAAAGTTTCCATACTAAATTGCTCCTTTTGCGAAATGATGGTGGTTTCCCTCATTAATCTTTATGTTTTATATAAAAAAAGGAGTTTAAAAACTTCTTAAACTCCTCATGTGTCATCACTATCTCATTACAAAATTAATAGTTATCAATCTGCGCTCTCTGCAGCTTCCCGCTGTAATCCACGTAAATGGATTTCCATTCTGTATAGACATCCAGTGAAGCTACACCGGAATCCCTATGGCCATTGCCAGTTCCTTTCGTTCCGCCGAATGGAAGGTGAATTTCTGCTCCGGTTGTTCCTGCATTCACATAAACAATACCAGTATCCAAATCTCTCATAGCTTCGAAAGCCTGATTGACATTCTGGGTATAAATGGCGCTGGAAAGACCGAATTCTACCATATTATTAATTTCAATGGCTTCTTCCATACTTTGAATTGGTATTATTGAAACGACTGGCCCAAAGATTTCTTCCATTGCGATTCTCATATTTGGTTTTACATCTGTGAAAATAGTCGGTAAGTAGAAATTTCCTTTGTCCAAACCATCACCAGTGGCAATTCTACCGCCTGCAAGCAGCTTTGCTCCTTCTTCCTGGCCTAGTTTTACATACTCATCGATTCTTTCAAGGGAAGAGCGATTAATCACTGGACCAACCTTAACTGTTTCGTCCAGCCCATTGCCAAGCTTCAATTCTCCAATGCGATCCAGCAGCTTCCCTTCAAGTTCTTCTTTTACATTTTTGTGCACCAAAACACGGCTAGTAGCGGTGCATCTTTGACCGCTTGTTCCAAAAGCTCCCCAAAGGATTCCTTCTACAGCAAGATCAAGATCTGCATCCTCCAGCACAGTAATGGCATTCTTGCCGCCCATTTCAAGAGAAGTTCGCTTTAATAAAGCTCCTGCTTTGCCATTGATATCTCTGCCGACTTCGTTCGATCCTGTAAAAGAAATTAAATCGATATCCGGATGTTCAACCATTGCATTTCCAACCACACTTCCCGACCCATGAACAAGGTTAATTAACCCTTTTGGCAGACCAGCCTCCTCATAAATTTTCACAAATTCAGCTGCAAGGATTGGCGTTTCAGTTGCCGGCTTCCATACAATTGCATTACCGGTAACAAGAGCAGGCAGTGACTTCCATGAAGCAATCGCAATTGGGAAATTCCATGGAGTGATCAACCCTGCCACGCCAACAGGCACCCTGACACTCATGGCAAATTTATTGCGAAGCTCAGACGGAACGGTATCTCCAAACATTCTGCGTCCTTCGCCTGCCATGTAGTACGCCATATCAATCGCTTCCTGTACTTCTCCTCGGCCTTCATCAATCACTTTTCCCATTTCACTTGTAAGAATTTGAGCCAAGTCTTCTTTTCTTTCTTTTAGTAAAAAAGCAACTTGATAAAGAATTTCAGCACGCTCTGGGGCCGGTACTAATCGCCAGGATTTCTGAGCAGTTTTTGCAGCTTCTACAGCTCTATCAACATCTTCTTTTGCTGACTGTGTTACTTCAGCAAGAACCTCACCTGTTGCAGGATTTAAAACAGAAGCAGTTTTGCCGGCTGACGAATTACACCATTCACCATTAATAAAATTTAATACTTTTTTCATAAAAAAACCTCCAATAGTTAAGTTAGTGATTATCCTATTACAATTTTTAATTTCTCTTTTATTCGATTAACTGCTTCATACAATCGCTCATTCGGCACAGACAGGGAAACTCGGAAATACCCTTCTCCAGAAGGCCCAAAAGCATTGCCCGGAGTTAGAATAACACCAGTCTGCTCCATAACGCTCGAAACAAATTCGGCAGAAGTGTAGCCATTAGGCACTGGAGCCCATATGAAGAAACTTCCTTTTGGGGGATTAACTTCAATCCCAATACGGCTCAGACCGTCAAGCATCGCATTCATCCGCTCTTTGTAGATAGCGTTATGCTTTGCAATACATATTTGATCACTGTTTAATGCAAAGGCTGCTGCCTTCTGGATGGAAGTCAGCTGACCCGTATCTGTATTGCTCTTATATACAGAAAGCGCTTTAATTATCTTTTTGTTTCCAACCGCATAGCCTATTCTAAAGCCTGTCATATTATAAGTTTTCGATAAGGAGCCAAACTCTACAGCAATGTCTTTGGCTCCTTCCGCTTGAAGAATGCTCGGTGCTTTGTAAGAATCAAAAGTAACCATGTTATAGGCTGAATCATGCGCTATCGGAATTTGGCAATTATGCGCAAATTCAACCGCTTCCTCAAAGAATTCAATATCCACTGTGGCGGATGTCGGGTTTCCGGGATAATTTAAAAACATAAGCCTTGCCTGCTTCAGAATATCATCAGGGATAGCAGTCAGATCTGGCTTGAAATCATTCTCCCTGGACATCGGCATGTTATGATACCTTCCATTTGCCAGCAGCGTTGCCATACGATAAACCGGATAACTTGGATCCGGAATAAGCACATATTCACCGGGATCCACTAGAGTTGGAACCAAATGAGCTATCCCTTCTTTGGAACCGATTAAGGCAAGAACTTCTGTTTCAGGATCCAGCCTTACTTGATACTCCCTCCAATAGAAATCAGCCACCGCTTGCTTGAACTCCATACATCCTGTAAAACTGGGATACTTCAAATTGGCGGGATTCTGAGACTCTTGTACAAATTTCTCAATAATGTGGCTTGGAGTAGGCAAATCCGGATCCCCAATCCCTAAATCAATGACATCGATACCCGCTTTTTTCATAGCTTCTTTCTTTTTATTGATTTCTGCAAATAAATAGGGAGGTATTTGCCCCACTCTGTCTGATGTAAAGTTCAAAGGCTCACCATCCTGACCAAATAAATTTTCGTAAATTCTGAAAATTAATCGTTCATACTATTAATTTAAATGATTGAATACTAAATCACTATGGTTGTTTTGTACAAAAATTCATCTTATTTTCCAATAGATTCCGTACGTTTTTTACAAAGAATAGACTTTAGAATGAATAGAAAAAAGAATGTCCCTGCATGCAAGGACATTCTTTCTTTATATGTTACTAGTTAAAACCCACTAATGGCCTGTAGCCATAAGTAATCGAATGATTCGACTTATAAAGCCAAGTAACTAGTAATCTCCCTAAATAACCTATAAAGAAAATGGCCATCGAAAAACATTCCATGGCCGTTTTCTTTCGTATAGTGATTCCTTTACAAATGCTGTGCCGTAACCGAGCGCTCACACTCCAATATTCCTGCCGGCGGTCCCTCGTACAGGATTTCTCCGCCTCCTGCGCCTCCATCCGGACCTAAATCGACAATCCAATCACTTTTCCGGATGACATCGAGATTATGTTCAATGACAATAACGGTATTGCCCTTTTCCACCAATTTATTAATGATTTCCAGGATATTGGCGACATCGGACATATGCAGTCCTGTTGTCGGTTCATCCAGTATATAAATATTGCCTTTTGTATTCAGTTCCTTTGCCAGCTTAAGCCTTTGACATTCGCCTCCTGACAAAGTGGTCAGCGGCTGTCCCAGTGACAAATAGCCAAGACCGACTGTGTTAAGAGCTTTGAGTTTTCTCTGGATGTCTTTTGCATCAAAAAATTCCGCAGCGTCCGCAATAGACATCTCCATGATTTCAACAATATTCTTGCCTTTATATAAATATTGGAGCACGTCCTGCCTAAAACGGCTTCCATGACATTCACTGCATTCGACTTCCATTGTATCCATAAAGGATAAGTTGATTTCAACAGTCCCGGTGCCTCCGCATGTCGGACATCCGCCGGTTGAATTATAGCTGAATAATCCGCTTTCCACTCCATTTGCATCAGAGAATGACTTACGGATCGAGTTCATAATGCCGGTAAAAGTGGCCGGATTGGACCGTATGTTGGCATGAACCGGACTTTGGTCGATTCTGATAGCCTCCGGAAAATCTTTTGCAAACACTTCATTCACCAGTGTGCTTTTTCCGGAACCTGCTACCCCGGTAATCACCGTAAATACCCCTTTTGGAACAGAAAGACTCACATCCTTTAAATTGTGCAGCATGCTTTTCCTGCTTTCCATAAAATCAGAGACCGGGCGCGGATTTGTGTTCAGCTCTGCACTGCGGTTTAAATAATTGGCAGTCAATGTATCAGAAAATAAGAATTCCCCGTAACTGCCTGTATACATGATCTCTCCCCCGTTTGTCCCCGCATGCGGCCCCACATCAACGATATGGTCAGCAATATGGATGACATCCGGATCATGCTCCACAACTAAAACGGTATTGCCTCTGTCCCTTAAGCGCACCAGCAATTCATTTAACCGGTGGACATCCCGCGGATGCAGTCCGGTGCTGGGTTCATCAAATATGTACATAAGGCCTGTTAAGTTACTGGATAAATATTTAACCATTTTCACCCTTTGGGATTCACCGCCCGATAAGGTTGGCGTTTCCCTTGTCAGATCCATATAGCCCAGACCAATATCACACAGATTTTGCAGACGTTCCATGACCCCGTCAGCAATTGGCTTTGCTTCCGGTGAAATGATTTTTGGAAGAGTATGAATAAGCTGATCCAATTGCATGGATGTCAGATCATAAATGGAGTAGCCTTTGATCTGAGATGAAAGCACCTTTTCGTTGTACCGCTTACCTCCGCAGGAAGGGCAAACAGTCATAGTGCTGAAGGTCTTCAGGAGCTTCTCGCCCGTTTTAGACGTCTCCTTGTCCCTTTTCACATGCTGGCGCATAAATTTGACGGCCAGACCCTCATAGGTGGCATTCATATCATTATTCATATAACTGACAGTCACTTTTTCCGGTTCAGCAAAGACAAGCTTATTAAACTCTTCATCTGTATAATCCTTAATTTTCTTATCACGATCGAAGAATCCGGATTCCGCATACGCTTTCCATTGCCATGTTCCAGGTCCAAAGCCCGGAAGCAGAATAGCACCTTCATTTAAGCTTTTTTCTTTATCAAGAGCAGCATCCAAGTTGAGGGTGATAATTCTCCCAATCCCTTCACATTTCGGGCACATGCCGCTCGGATCATTAAAGGAATAAGCATTGCTGTACCCTATTTGAGGCTCTGCAAACCGGGAGAATAACAGGCGAAGAAGAGGATTAATATCTGTAGCAGTTCCAAGTGTGGACCGGGCATTTCCGCCGAGCCGTTTCTGATCGACGACAACAGCTGTAGAAAGATTGTTGATTTCATCTGCTTCCGGACGGCTATATCTCGGAAGAAACAGCCGCTGAAAACTGCTGTACGTCTCATTTAACTGCCGGCCAGCCTCCTGGGCAATCGTATCAAACACGATGGATGATTTGCCGGAACCGGACACTCCTGTGAATATTGTGATCTTTCCCTTTGGAATTTGAAGATTGATATTCTTCAGGTTGTTTACTCTCGCATTAACAATTTCAATGAATTCCTGCTTCACACAATCAGCTCCCTTTACGTTCATTTTTCGTATGTATGTCATTTGCGCGGAGAATTATCATACCAATAGTTGAAAGCAAATTGCAATAATATTCTTTATTTATTTTAAATTTTTTATGAAAAGCTCTCTATATTGATGGAATCACAAGTGCTCTACACGCTTTTTTATAAAACTCGATGGGCCCTGCACCTCCAATTCTCCCCCGATGCCCCCTGATCTTTCTTTCAGACAGCCAATTAGCAGTTGAGAGGATGGATTATTTTACAATCTGACAAGCTGGCTTATATTTCTGCACACTTCATTATTCAAAGCATTCTCTCCGTGAATTTTACTGGATGGCTCAAGTTCATCACCTTCTGTTTTGATCACCTTAACAATGAATTCACTTAAGAAACGTTATTACCTGCCAAATGTTAACAATTTTTCAAATTTCAAAGGAAACTGTAAAAAATAACCGAAATAGAAGAGTAAGGAGGTGAGATTTAGCGATGACCATCATTTTTTACAAAGCGATGGAGGCGTTTAAGAGGGATGCGGAACGTCTGGAGCAAGAGAAGCTTCAAAAGGAAAAGCCGGATGAGAAAAAAACAAAATAATGCGTTATTTCTTCTCTCCCCATTGGGGATTTTTTTTTGGTATTTTGAGAACCGGGCCTCACACAAAAAAATGCGTCCCTGCAAATTGCAGATACGCATTAACTTTTCCTTTTAATTTATTCTTGATTTTTTAGTCTTCAGCAAAATATTTTCATCGATTCTCCGATAGATTTCTTCCAATTGTTCTTTATCTTTTAGGATATTTTTCATGTTTTTTTCTATGAGTTTATGAAATGTTTTCTTTTTCATAAATAGCCCTCCGTTCTAAGCTTAATCGTACACTCAGCACGTTGCCTTTAACAACAATGCTTCCGCAACAAACTTTTTGATCCCTTCTTCATCTTCCGGCTCCGGATTGAACTCTATCCTTAAGGGATTCCCTATTATTGTTCCTCCCTGTTCTTCAATCAGCCTCTGAAGCTGATCCAGTGCGCCGCAAAATTCAGGATAGGACGTATCCCCGGATCCAAAGATGGCAAAGGGCTGACTGTCGAGTTCCAGCTGTTCGATTTCTTCAATGATGTCGAGGCATTCATCCGGATAATCGCCGTCTCCCCATGTATACATGCCTATAAAAGTAAGATCATAGTTTAGCAGGTCGGAAGCAGTTTGAACACTCATGAAATCTTCCACTACCACTTCATGATTCTGTTCTTTCAGCTCCTCCGCGATAATATCTGCAATTGATTCCGTGTTACCGGACATACTGGCATAAAATACCCCTATTTTCATTCCTCTCCACTCCTATCAATGAATGAATGCTGATGTGTTAAATCTGTGAGTGATCCACTTACTTTCTCTATGTGAACAAATAAAAAGCTGGTCTTCAAAGCCTGCACCTCTGAATCCATGGCCAGTTACGGTTTCAATCGGAATCAGGGACAAGCTGTTTTTATCAATTTCGTAGATTCTTGAAAAGCCATTTTCATCCTGGCTTGTTGTCGCATAGATCTTTTCATTTGCTTCAAAGATATCCAGGAATGCTCTCTCTGCAATAGGCTGCTGGCATATATCCCAGCAATTTGAAAAAGGATTCAGCACTTCAATCGTTCCCACACCAGAGCGGGCGTTTCCTTTAGCAATGAAGAGAAGATCATTTTCGTCCCGATAAATGGAGGAAACCATCGAATGCTTTTCTTTTTTTATATGCTTTAACTCCCCGCTTTCAACATGATATCTCCATAAACCTCCATACTGTTCATTGATTTGCGTGCCAATATAGATGCTTCCCTGATGATAGAGCAGCGACCGAATCAGGGGCCTTTGCTGTAAATCTTGAAACGGTTTAATAACAGACCAATCTGACCCGAAATTCGTTGATATGTATAGGCAGCTGCCGCCATGTGTCACGATTAATCCCTGACGGTTTCCAGTAATATCCCACAGCCGCTGGGCAGTCGGGAATGAGGTTTGATTCCATTTTTTAAGATGCAGATCATATCGGATAATTGTGCCATGGTCTCCGATTCCGAAGATAAAATGGCCCAGCTTCACAAGCTTATATATATTTTGTGACAGCCCGTACTCCAGGAACCAGTCTCCATCCTCAAAGGAATAAATGCCAGACTGCTTAACTGCAACAATGAATGGCAGATCCGGAGTTGACAGCACTGCCGTAGAACCCTTATCAAACATGTTCCATCTCCTTATTTCTGACTGCCCATTCATAGGCTGATTCGGCAAATTGCTGACACTCCAGAATTTGCTCCTCTGTTTCAGGGTTAAGTTCTATCTTTAACCTCTGCTTAAATACATTGGCTCCTCTTTCACTCAATTTGTCAGCAAGCTCATCCACCGCTGCACAAAATTTTGGATAAGCATGATCGCCAGAACCAAAACATGCAGCCTGTATGCCACTTAAATCATGAACATCCAAGTCCTCAAAAAAATCCTCAGCTTCATAAGGAAGATCACCATCCCCCCATGTATAAGCTCCAATGAAAATACAGTCATAAGCCAGGATATTGTCTACCTCTGTCTCATCCAGGCATCCCATATCTATATCACACCCTTTAAATTCAAGAACATTTTTCAGAATGGAAGCCATATCTTCGGTATTTCCTGACATACTTAAATACCCAATAAACACTTTCATATCATCGACTCCTAATTGATAACGATTTTCAATTATTGTTACACTGATGATAATTGAAAATGATTATCAGTGTCAATTATTAAATTACTTTTGAGACAATTTTCCCAGTTGAAGGATAAACCGTGAACAAGCCAAATAAAGCTAACGCGCTCACGCTAGCCCTATCGTGATTATTCAGTTTAAATTGCCTTGGCTATGTAATAGTCTAATTCCTCTTTCAGGCTGCAGGTTTCTCTAAGCTTTCGGCTATTCTCAGCAAAAGAGACTTTGTCCCCCGCTTCCAGATCCTGATCAATTTTATAATGCAGGTAATTAATTTTCAGGTCTATATCTAGCTGTGATGATATCCGTTCCTCCAAAAAATATCTCTCTATATCCTCCAGCGCCATGTAAAACGCCTGCTGTCCATTGATTACCACAAGCGCATACCAGCCCATAAAGGTATATTTCCGGTCAGGCGTAACCTCCATTAAATCTCCCTTTTTAAAATGGAGTATATTCACATGATCAGCATCGGGACAAAAGCAATCTACTTGATGTTCAAATTGCTCGATTGCAATATACAGTTCACTCATAATTCAACTCTCCCATACATCAAATTCAGCTGCTCCGATAAGATCCAAACCACAGCAAGGGCAGCTGTCTTCATTACATTCATCCCCTTCCATATCCGCTAAATACCCACACCAGCCGCAAATAGATTGTTCAATCGACGTAGCTCCCTCCTTTATAGTGGATGTATTATGAAGATGGACAAGATTGATAATGATTATCATTTATAAAAACTATTTTAGTTGAAAATGATTATCAATGTCAAGTGGTGGAGTGGTTATTTGCGACAGGTTCTAGAAACGTACACACCTATAGCTCTTTTTTGCGTCATAGATCTTAAATGGCGACAGTTTTTGCTAGTACCCTCTCTTTTTCAGCGTCATGAACCCTCTATGGCAACCGGTTTTTCTGACGCTTCTTCTTTTTTCGGCGTCATGAACCCTTTATGGCGACCGGTTTTTCTGGTAGCTCCTCTTTTTCGGCTTCATAGACCTTCCATGGCGACTGGTTTTTCTGACGTTTCTTCTTTTTCGGCGTCATGAATCCTTTATGGCGACCGGTTTTTCTGGTGACTCCTCTTTTTCGGCTTCATAGCCCTTCTATGGCGACCGGTTTTTCTGTCGCTTCTTCTTTTTCGGCGTCATGAACCCTCTATGGCGACCGGTTTTTCTGGTAACTCCTCTTTTTCGGCTTCATAGCCCTTCTATGGCGACCGGTTTTTCTGACACTTCTTCTTTTTCGGCGTCATGAACCCTTTATGGCGACCGGTTTTTCTGGTAGCTCCTCTTTTTCGGCTTCATAGCCCTTCTATGGCGACCGGTTTTTCTGACGCTTCTTCTTTTTCGGCGTCATGAACCCTTTATGGCGACCGGTTTTTCTGGTAGCTCCTCTTTTTCGGCTTCACAACTGCGTTTTCGTCATTAATGGAATTCTCAGACACCATACCAAGTGAGGAGAAGCATTTTAGTTAACATAATAATATTATGTTAACTATACACTCTCTAACCCCACCTCTTACACCAAAATCACTAGACTAACCCCGTTCACAAAACTGTCACACCCCTTCAAAAACCACCCTATCTAACTCCTCCCTTGCTCAATATATAGAAGGAGAAAGGGTGGTGCATTTTCATGAATTTGAAATCAGGCAATCTAGATCAGTTCAAGCAGTTTTCTCAGTTTAAGAATCTACAGGAGTTTAATGCCCATTTAGAAATGTGGCTAGCGGCTCATAAGGACTCGTTTTCTAAGGGCGAACTTGCCGGATTAAAGAGGCTGGTTCGTTTTGCTGCAAAAATTCCGGGGGTATCCAACGCCAAGATTGGCACTGTTTTGAAAGCAATTCACGAAGAATATAACGGAAATGGCATTTCCCGCTCTACTTTTAAAAGAATGATTGCCAAGGCAGCAAAAATCGGTATTTTTACGGTTCATGAAACAGAGAGAAAAAACGGTTCCCAATCCAGCAACCTGTATGTTTTCAATCGTTTTCCCAAGAGTGAACCACCTAAGCAGGAAATATTGGACCACCCTAATAAAACTATCAATCTTTCTAAAACTAATAAAAATCAAAAGATTACTAAACGTAGCGAAAACGGCCTCGATTACTCTTTTACAAGTGACCGTGTGCCACAATCATTTATCAGCACTGTAAAGTACTTTTTTTCAGAAGCCAATCAGATTGAGGAGTTTTGGAGAATGGCATCACTTGCAGCATATAAAAACAATTGTGAACAAAACTTGAACACTATTCTAGAAACAGCCATCCTTTCCTTTAAGCAGCTGATCCGGAAAATGAAAACCCGCGTCATTGCTAAGCCCATCGCATATTTCTATGGAATCCTGAATAAGAAATTTGAAGAAAAATACTTTCAGGAATTGCATGAAATGGGGTTTTCGGCTGAGGAAAAGGACGTCTCGCTAAACTTTTTTTACAAAAAATAAAAAAACATGCTAAATGCCCCTAATTTGGGAGTTACACCCCCTAACTTCTGAATTAGACCCCTTAACTCCGGAATTAAGGGGGTTAACTGGCTGTTTTCCTGCATTTACTCAATTCGCAAAAAATTTGCGGTCAGGCTATTGTTGAGCTACCCGGGAATTCACAGAGAGCGCGCTTTCCTGAAAGGAACTTTCATGGAGAGTTTTGAACAGCTTGCAGCAAAATATGAACCTATGATTTATGACATCATCCATAGGCTGAACATCTATAAAAACTATGAGGAATTCCATCAGCTTGGTTTAATTGCACTATGGCAGGCGTGGAAAAATCATAACGAAGAAAAAGGGAACTTCCTATCATATGCTTACAGTATGATAAAAGGACATATGATGATTGAATTAACCAAACAAACTAAGCAGATGGATCGATATGTCTATCCGGAAGCAGCCTTCTGGGAATTCATCGAAGACACCTCTTCAAGCCCCAGCTTAGAGATAACACAAGAGCTTTATAAAAAATGCAGCATGTTATCTGAAAATCAATTGAAATGGCTCCAATATACTTTATGTGATCAGCTGTCTGTCAGGGAAATTGCAGAAAAAGAACGAGTCTCCTTGTCTGCAGTCAAAAACTGGCGGCAGGGTGCCCGTGAAAAGCTGAAAAACATATTGAAAAATAATTAAAATTCACCCTGTCTTTTTCGCCCTCAAAGCTATATATAAAGGGTGAAAGGAGGTGATAAACATGGCACAAGCAAATAAGACTGATTCCAAACTTCGAATGGTATATGAAACAGGCCTTAACGGGCAGGGCAAGCCGGTTCTTAAGTCAAAAACCTACAGCAACATCAAGCATTCTGCCACAGCAGACCAGCTTTTTACAGTTGGACAAGCGATCGCAGGCCTAAGCAAATACCCATTGACTGAGATTAATAGAAATGACAGCTACAATATCTTAGGTTAATCACAATCTATTAAAAAAACCGGAAAACATAAGGAGGGAATAGTAAATGGCTAAATCATTAGAAATGACTTTCGTCACTGAACTGGGCAAGACAACAAAACTATCCGTTGATAACCCGATTGAACCAATTGATCCTGCTGCGGTAAAAGCTGCCATGGAGCAAATCATTGCTGCCAATGCCTTTGATGGCAACGGCGGTGATTTGGTTTTAGCGGAAAGTGCCAGGTTAGTAGAGCGAAATGTAACTGATTACGAATTAGTATAATCATGAGTGGCCGGATTCCTTGGAACCCGGTCATTTTTACAATACACGCCAGAAAGGAGCAGCTGCCATGGAACAGATGGTCACTTTGATCAGCGAGCTCGGCTTTCCAATTGTCGTCACCCTTTTTCTGCTGAACCGAATTGAAGCCAAACTCGATGTTGTTGTGTCGTCCATTCAAGGATTGCCGGATCGCCTTAAGGAATAAGAAAACCAATAAGCTGCCATTAAACAGTATGGCAGCTTTATCTGAATAAATCACTTTATGCCTGCTTCCAGGCCTTTTCTTAATGGATCATAAGGTGACAGATCCAGTTCCAATTCCCTTTTCAAAGCAAGATCTGCAGCCAGGTTGCCCACGTATGGGCCCATTGTAAGCCCCGATGCCCCTAATCCGGTTGCGATAACCAGTCCCTCTGCAGCAGGAACCGTACCAAGCAGCGGCAAAATATCAGGTCCAGCCGGACGGAAGCCAATTCTTACTTCTTTTAGCGTGCCTTCAGCTAATCCTGGTGCAACCGATAATGCTTCATCCAGCACTTCTTTCACACCTGCCGCCGTTAGTCTATAATCAAACCCGGATCCCGTTTCCCTGGTAGCTCCAACCACCACTTTAGAATGGTCGAAAGCAACTAAGTAATGAGTGCTCTCCGGAAGAACAACCGGCCAATTGGAAGTGTCCTCACCATTCACTTCCAAATGGGCAATTTGCCCGCGCTGGGGCTCGATTTTAAGATCAATGCCCAACGGTGCAAGCAGGTCCTTAGCCCAAGCACCTGCTGTAACGATAACAGCATCGGCAGCAATGACATTCCCGTCCACTTCTACTCCTGTAACCTTATTATTTTGGGATACAAGGTCACCTTCACCATTAAGAATGACAGCACCATGTCTTTTTGCGCCATTTAGCATAGCGTCTCTTAACAGCCTGCCATCCAATCTGGCTGCACCCGTAACATGGACAGCCTCCAGATCCTCACGGAGCGGCGGATAAAGTTCCCTGGCTTCCGCTGCTGTTAATCTCGTAATCTCCCCAACCTCAGGGGTTTCAGCTTTTTTTTGACGGACACTTTCCTCGATCGCATTCAGCTCATCAGAATTGCTGCTGACTGACAGAGCTCCTACCATTCTATATCCAAAATCCCCTTCACCATCCTGTTTAAGATTTTCTATTAAAGATGGATAGTAAAGCGCTCCTCGTTTTGCAATGGCGTACCAGTCTTTATGATCTACTCTGGAAATCCACGGGCAAATGATTCCTGCGCCTGCTGCAGTTGCCTGTCCCTGATGTTCCTTATCAACAATGACTACCTCTGCCCCTTCCTTTGCGAGGTGATAGGCTGCACTTGCACCGACGATTCCGGAGCCTATAACTGCTATTTTCATATAATTTAACATCCCTTTCAAAAAAATTTTATTGTAATGGATAATGACACGAAACAAAATGATCCTGACTTACTTGTTTCAGTTTTGGTCTTTCGTCTTTACATTCTTGCTGCCTGAATGGGCATCTGGAGTAAAATTTGCATCCAGTTGCATCCCCCACCTGTTTTGGAAGATCGTCGCCGTGAATATATACTTTGTCCTTTTTGTCCCTTAACGTTGGATCAGGTACCGGAACTGCTGAAATTAATCCTTTTGTATATGGATGCATGGTCTCATTAAATAAATCTTCTTTTAAAGCCATTTCGACAACTTCACCCATATACATGACCGCAATTCGGTCGCTAATATATTTAACAGCAGGTATTCCATGCGCAATAAATACGTACGTTAGATTGAATTTCCTCTGTAAATCTATAAGCAAATTTAATATCTGCGCCTGAATTGAAACATCAAGTGCCGATACAGGCTCATCACAAACAATTAATTTTGGTTTTAGAGCTAGGGCTCTAGCAATACCGATACGTTGTCGCTGTCCTCCACTAAATTCATGTGGATACCGTTTGGAGAAGGAACGATCCAGGCCAACAGTTTCCATGAGCTCATAGATTATGTTTTCAAGCTCTTTCCCTTTAGCAACTTTATGGGTTCTCAGGGGCTCTGCGATAATATCAAAGACTCTCATTCTTGGATTTAATGATGAAAATGGATCTTGAAAAACCATTTGTATGTCTTTTCTAATTTTTTGCATCTCATTGTGATTCAGAGATGTTAACTCTGTTCCTTCAAAATAAATCTTCCCTTCAGTGGGCTCCTGCATTCTTAAAATAGTAGTGCCAGTTGTAGATTTACCGCAGCCTGATTCCCCAACTATGCCTAATGTCTCGCCTTTATTGACATACAGGCTAATACCATCAACCGCTTTAACGAAATTCTTTTTTCTTCCAAAAAAATCAGAAGAAGTTTCATAATACTTTTTCAGTCCTTCAATTTTTAATATGCACTCCTGATTATCAATATTTTCATCTAGCATGCTATTCATAGCCCTATCACCTCCTTGCCTTCATGAAGCCAGCATCTAACTGAAGATTCTGAATTCACTTGAAGTAAAGGTGGATCTTGCTGACTGCACTTCTCCATTGCAAACGGACATCTTGGATGAAATTTACATCCCTTTGGCAAGTTGGATGGAGTGGGAACGTTCCCCTCGATTGATTCTAATTGGTCCCTTAACTGATGAATTTTTGGGGTACTGTTTAAAAGACCCTGAGTATATGGGTGTTTTGGGTTTTTGAAAAGTTCAAAGACATTGTTTTGTTCTACAATTTGACCAGCATACATAACAATCACACGATCTGCCATTTCTGCCACTACTCCTAAGTCATGAGTGATCATTATTATGGAGGTATTATATTCATCCTTTAGCCTTTTCATGAGTTTAAGTATTTGTGCCTGAATGGTAACATCTAAAGCAGTAGTAGGTTCATCGGCAATCAATAATTGAGGTCTGCACGATAAAGCCATTGCAATCATGACCCTTTGTCTCATTCCCCCGCTTAATTGATGGGGATATGAGTTGTATATATTCTCTCCATTAGATATACCCACCTTTGATAGCATATCAATTGCCAGTTCTTTCGCTTTTCTTCTATCAATCTTTTGGTGAAGTCTAATTGATTCCGATATTTGACTGCCAATCGTAAAGACAGGGTTTAGGGATGTCAGTGGTTCTTGAAAAATCATCGATATTTGATTTCCTCTGATTTTCCTCATTTGTTTATTTGAATTTTTGGTTAAGTCAGTCCCATTCAATAAAATTTGTCCTTCTACAATTCTCCCTGGCTGACTTACCAATTGAAGAATTGAAAGTGAAGTAACGCTTTTTCCGCACCCTGATTCACCAACTATGCCAATCGTTTCCCCTTTCTCTACAGAAAAAGATACTCCATTTACCGAGGGAATTACACCGTCCTCTGTAAAAAAGTGCGTTTTCAAATCTTTCACTTCTAATAACGTATCAGTTACACCCAAGAGACCTTCCCTCCTATTTTTTTACCTGTGTTCGTGGATCAAGTACATCTCTCAGCCAGTCCCCCAAAAAGATAATTCCGAGTACTGTAACTGTAATGGCAATGCCAGGAAACGTAGCAAGCCACCAATTAGTTGCCAGATAGTTTCTTCCATCTGTTAACATTCCTCCCCAGGACACATCTGGAGGCTGTATCCCTAACCCAAGAAAACTTAGCGATGCTTCTAAAACTATAGTCGTAGCAACGCTTAATGTTGATATCACAATAAATGAGGAAAGGATGTTAGGCAGGATATGCTGCAGCATAATGGTTAGACTATTTGTACCTATTGACTTTGATGCCTTTACAAACTCCCTTTCTTTAATACTTAAAACCTCTCCCCTGACAACTCTGGCATATGTAACCCAATTAGTTAATCCAATTACAACAATCAGTACCAAAATACTGGGATCAAAGACGGCAAGCACGACAAGGATGAATAGAATGCTCGGAATCGCCAAGAATGAATCTACTAATCTCATTAATACATTATCTATAACTCCGCCATAATAGCCTGCTATTAATCCGGCTATTATCCCTATTAAACCGGCTAAAATAACCGAAAAAACTCCAACAAGCAAAGAAACACGCGAGCCATAAATAATACGGCTCAATATATCTCTCCCTAAATTATCTGTACCCAGAATATAATTTTGTGATCCTCCATCCAGCCACATAGGAGGCTTTAGCATATCATTCAAATTATTCGATGCAGGATTATGCGGAGCCAAAATGTCAGCGAATATAGCAACAAAAATTACTGAAGAGACAATTAAAAACCCCACTGTTCCTGTTTTGCTTTGAAGCAGCAGCTTTATCCATCTCACCCATGGCTTTCTTCTCTGGACGGTGCTTATGGCAGTTTCGGAACTCATTTTGATTTCTGATTCCATGAGATACACCTCCTAGGAATAATTAATTCTTGGATCCAAAACTCGATATACGATATCTGTAAGCAGGTTGACAACAATAACTAATATGGCAATCACAAAAACGGCAGCTTGGACGACAGCCATATCTCTTCCGTTAACTGCTTGAACCAAAAGCAGACCCAACCCTGGCCACGAAAAGACAGTTTCAGTTATTAGGGCTCCACTGACAAGGTGTGATACTTGCAAGCCCATTATGGTTACTACGGGGATTAATGAATTTCGGAAGGCATGCTTTAAGACTACGCTCATTTCACTTGCACCTTTACTTTTAGCTGTACGAATATAATCTTGGTTTAAAATTTCTAACATACTTGACCTTATTAACCTTGTCATTTCTGCAGCGATACCAGTTCCCAATGTTATAGCAGGTAACACCATATGCATAATTGATCCTCTTCCGGATACGGGGAATAGCTGATAATTTACGGCCAATAATAATATCAGCATGATTCCAAGCCAGAAATTCGGCATGGCTTTTCCCAGCACGGATCCACCGGTAATAAACAAGTCAATGAAGCTATTTCTCTTTTTCGCTGAATATATTCCTAAGGGTATTGCGATAATAATAGCTACCAGCATCGAAGCTGCAGCTAATTCAAATGTTGCTGGAAGCCTCTCTAATACCAAGGGCAATGCCTCCTGATTATATCTGAAAGATGTCCCAAAATTTCCAGTGATCAAATCTCCAATAAAATGAAAATACTGATATACAAAAGGCTCATTTAAACCTAATGCTTCTCTTAAAGCCTCTCTATCTGCATCAGACGCATCTTCCGGCAGCATTAATGAGACTGGGTCGCCTGCCAAATATACCAATACAAATACAACAAAAGTGATGATGAACAGGACTGGTATAATTTGCAGAAATCTTCTTAAAAGATACTTTTTCAAGGCCAGACCTCCTTATTGTGAAACAGGACTGGACCTTTCAACCTTCCAGCCCCGCAAATTGTATTATTTTAAAGTAATATCTGAGAAGTTTATGACTTCATCCAGCCTCGGTTCAAATTGTACATTATCACTAACACCATAATTGGCTCCCTGCTGGAAAAGAAAGATATGAGGTCTTTCTTCAGCAACAATCTCTTGTATTTTTTGATATTGTTTTACTCTTTCATCTTCATTAAGATTACGGCCTGCATCATGGAAAAGCTTCTCAACTTCTTCGTTAGTATAATCCGTTTGCCCGGCAGCACGTTCTTTTGTGTAATGAACTAACGAGTAGGATGCATCAAGGAGGCCATCCGCCAATCCTATCATGATTAATTCTTTATTAGAGTTGGAGTTATATATATCCAGGAAGGCGCTGGACTCAAGAAGCTGTAAATTCACTTTAATCCCTGCTTCTTCAAGCATGCTCGCAACCAATTGGGCTACTTCACCATCCAGCGGATATCTGCCCTTCGGAGCTGTAAATGTCAGTTCCAGCCCATCTTTATACCCTGCCTCTGCTAAAAGGCTCTTCGCTTTTTCCAAATCATATACATAAGAATTATACAAATCTGGATTTGATCCTAATACGCCTTCCGGCACACGTGATCGAACTGGTACAGCAGTTCCCTTTAAAACAGAATCAACAATAGCCTGCTCATTAATTGCAAGATCAATGGCTTCCCGAACTTTTGGGTCTGCGGTTACAGTACCCTCTGTATGACGAAGCATTAAAAGCATGACACGAGTTGTATCCCCATTTACAAGAGAAATTCCACTTTCTCCATTTACCCGATCCCATTCATTAGGAGGAATGTCGGTTGCAACATCTACTCCTCCAGTCAGTAATTCTCCTACACGGGTAGAGCTTTCTGGTATTGCCCTGACAACCACTTCTTTCCATTTCGGTTTTTCACCAAAGTAATTATCATACGGTTTGAGGACGACTCTATCATCCCGTTTCCAATCCACATATTTGTATGGTCCTGAACCAATTGGATTCTTTTGAAATTCCTCAAGTCCCACTTCCTCGAAGTATTTTTTTGGAATTACATCCGCACCACTTTTTGCCAATAGCCTTAATAACGTTGGCATAGGTCCATCTGTTACAATTTCAACAGTTAATTCCTCAATGGCATTTACTTCCTTAATTTGAGTGAAATAAGGATACTCCTTTAGAGACTCATCATTCATGACTCTTTCAAGGCTAAACTTAACATCTTCGGCTGTTAGTGGGTCTCCATTATGGAAAGTAACACCTTCTTTTAATTGAAAGTGCCAAGTAACATCATCGATATTTTCATATTTTTCAACAAGTTCCGGTTGAATTTCCATGTTACTATCGCGATTAAACAATCTGCTGAACATATTTCTGAAAACACGATCTCCATTAGTGCTTAATGAATTCTGGGGATCTAAAGTAGTAATATCAGCACTTTGCGCAATTACCAGACTTGTTTTCTTACTGCCTTCTTTCCCATTCGCATTATCACCGGTGGATGTCGTATTACTGCTGCAGCCTGAAATAAATATTGCTGTAATTAGCACAAAAACAAATAGATAATTAAATGTTTTTTTCATTTACACTTCCCCCTATTGAATATTATTTAAAATTCCAGACTACTAGCTAAAATTCTTCATAACTGCTGCAGTTACTTTTATACCTTGAATGAAATCATCGATAAAAATATTTTCATTAGGCGCGTGATAGTTAGATTGCAAATTAGCTACACCAATTTGCACCGCAGGAATGCCTGTATTACTCAGCATTTTAAACATAGGGCTTGAACCTGCTAAGTTACGCAGAATAACTGGAGGCTCAGCATAAACTTGCTCCACACTTTCAAGCACAACTTCAACAAAACGGTTAGATGGATCGGTGTTAAACGGATGAATCCCGTGAGATTGCCTTATTTCTATATCTTGAAACCCGTTCTTATCTAAATGCTTCCTTAATAAATCTGCTATTTTTTCAGGTGTCTGATTTGGTACCAGGCGAAAATCAAGTTTAACCATTGCAGTCGATGGCAGGACTGTTTTAGAGCCTTCACCTGTATATCCCGAATTTATACCGCAAATAGTGCAGGTTGGTTCTGCAGTTAGAGTTTCTTTTAATTCATCTCCAGTTACATTTTTTAGAAAGCTTTTAATGCCATATAGTTCCTTTATTTCTTCCTCATTGAAATCCATCGATTGAATGAAGGTCCTGTCTTTTTCACTAAGTGAAATCACATCGTCATAAAAACCCTCAATTAAAATGTTTTCCTGTTCATCTTTCAGTGAGTTCAGTGCCCATACTAATCTCCATGCAGGGTTTTCTATTATTGCGGCCTCTGAGGAATGAAGATCATATTTGGCTCCTTTGCATATTAACTCAACATAGCAAATTCCCTTAACTCCTAAACCGACGTGTGGTCTGCGATCCTTTACTCCTCGGGTTCCACCCTCCCAGATAATGCCATCAGTTTCCAACTTATCAGGAAATTGGTTTGCAAAGTATTCCAAATGAGGGCTTCCTACTTCTTCCTCTCCCTCAAATATAAACTTGATATTTATTGGCAGATTTCCATACACCTGCTGGTATGCATGTACTGCACAAATTCTGGCTATAAGATTACCCTTGTTATCCGCAACACCACGTGCAAAGATTTGGTCATTTCTGATATCTGCCTTGAAGGGTTCACTATGCCATTGGTCAACAGGGTCCTCAGGCTGCACATCATAGTGATTGTAGAAGGTTAGTGTCTTTTCTTTTTTACTATCAAGATGTGCATATATAATTGGAAAACCATCAGTTACAATCTCTTCTGCACTTGCATCCACTCTTTGCAAAAAAGCTTTTACAAGCTCTTTCATTTCAAGCATTCCTCGACTTTGGGCTGAAACACTAGGCTGATTACATGCTTCAATCAGCCATTCAATATACATATCAGAGTTTTCCTCAATAAATTGATAGACTTTATTCATTCTCAAGTTCCCCTTCCGCACTTAAGGAATCAAAAAAGTATGAAAATATAACATTATAATTTTTGCTTCATTGCTTACTCTTCCGCAAAACTCTTCCCATTCAAATAATAATCAGCCTCATTATATGCAGTAAAGGCCACCTCAACCTCCGGCACTCCAAGTGACTGAACATGATTTGAAACAATCCCTGCAAATTGTTTTTGAGCGCCTTTACCCCTGTCAAACCACTTTACTTCTATAAATGGATAAGCTGGAACTTCTTTTTGATCAAACACAAAAGTTGAATTCAAAACTTCCAATGTAAAGTTATCTTCACCGCAGTCACATAGCAGAGCCAGGTCCTTTACCAGCTGCGTGCTGATTTCCTTTGTCTGATCGACTGAAATTCCTCTAATAAACAAATGCGGCATCCTATTTCCTCCATTACTGTTTACATAATATTTTTCCTGACACCCCGGTAAAAGTTATAATATTATAACTTAATAAGATTCACTTTAGCCAAACCTGCTTAAAGAATACCTGTCAATCGGGATCGAAGTTTCCCCATCCATGATTAACTCTGTAATCAGGGTGCCAATTAAGGGCGAAAGTGTCACTCCGCTATGGGTGGCTGCCACATAAAGGTTCTCAAATCCCGGTACCTCACCAAGAATTGGAAAACCATCCTCAGGCATGGCCCGTATCCCCGAAAAGGCGCGGACAATTTTAGCCTTTCTTAAGCCGGGTACATAATGGACTGCCATATTGGCTGTTTCCTGAATGACATCAAGCGTTGTGGCCCGATTAAAGCCTGCTTCTTCCATTGAATAGCCCATCAGTACTTCACCATTATTTGCCTGTCTTAATCCGCTGATTGTAAAATTCAAGAAAGGCTTTAATGGTTCAGACACCAGGATCTGCCCTCTCAATTGATTAACGGGAATCTTAATGCCTAGCATGTCACCGATTTCTCTCGACCAGGTTCCGCCAGCAAGAATAAGGTTTTTGCATTCAAAAGCTCCCTTATCTGACACAACTAAGTATTTTCCATTCTGCTTTTTAATCTCCGTTACTTTATTGTAAGCAGAATAGCGGACGCCATTTCTTTTAGCAGCTCTCATATACATATCAATCAGGCGGAATGGATTGACATTGCCATCAATGGAGCTGAAGGTAGCCCCCGCAACTTCCGGATTCATATAGGGCTCTTTTTCGAGAACTTCTTCTCTGGATAACACCTTGATTTTGATGCCGATTTTTCGGTAAGATTCTGCGAGCTTTTGTGCCTTTTCACGGTCGCTTTCATTGAAAAAAGGTGAGAGGCCCCCTGTCCGTTTGTATTCGACGTCCCCAATCTTTTTAGACAGATATGGATAGAGTTCGGCACTGTACATACTAAATTCCGCATACCAGGAAGGCGTTTTATTATGTACCCATACCCATGCCTGGGTGGATCCGGAGGTGCCTGACATGGGATATTTTTTATCCAGCACAAGCACGCCTTCTTTGTATCGCTCAGAAAGATGGTAAGCAATGCCGCTGCCCACTACTCCTCCGCCGATCACAATTGTTTCATAATTTGTTTCCAATTAATTCACCTTCCCTTCTTCCAATTCCACCTCATCAAGAACAGACTTGACCGCATTAAAGGATGTACTGTTCGTTGCCAGTGTTTCAAGTTTAATAGGGGATAGCGGCATCCTCATTCTCGGCAGCGGAATCTCTAAAGGTGACAGCCCAGTCTGCAGTTGTATAATTTCTGCCACCATGCCGGTGCAAATTTTTGCCTGGCATGGCCCCATTCCACAGCGGGTAATCCTCTTAACATCATCAAATGTCCTTCCCCCATTGCTGATAACCTCTTCCACTTCCTCACAGCTGATTTCTTCACATCTGCAGATGATTGTCGTTTTATCCAACTTTTTCACCTTCTTCTCTCTTTTCCTATCTAGGAGATAAATAGATCCTTCAGTATTGGGCTTGTAAAGCTCCCAATATGTTGCATTCTTCCGCTGCACACTTCTTGGTCCTCCAATATTTCGAGTTCTTTCCAAAGTGCCTCTCTTATCTCATTTGCCTCTGCAGCGCTGATTGCCTGGAGTTCTTCACATACACTTATGCCGGCAATCATCCCTGTCAGGAGAATCGGACCCTGCCTGCTTATGCCAGCCGCATTCCCTGCTATAAATACATCTTTCCTGTCAGATTGAAATGTATGACTATATTGCGGAACCCAGCCGCCAAGCACCTCTTGAAACCCAAAGGAGCAGCCCAGCTGGTAAAAAACATCCAATATGGGTCCCCTGCCTCCATCCAGGCAAACGAGGTCCACATCCTGGGTGATAACTTCACCATCCAGCTCGATATCTACCTGTTCCACCTGTCCATTGCCTCTTGCTTCCCTTATAAAACTATTAAAAAAGAAAGGAACGCCCTTACGTGACAGTTCACTCACTTTTTCCTGCTCTTTGGCTAAAGCGGCGGATCGTTTTTCTATAATTCCTTTCACCTGAATGCCCACATCCATCAGCTGCAACGCTGTTTCCATGGCAAAGTCACTGGAGCCCACAATTACAGCTTCTCTCCCAGGCTTCACTAAATCACGATTGATCAGTGTCTGTGCAGCCCCGATTGTCATAATTCCAGGCAATGTCCATTTTGGAAAAGCTACTGCCTTCTCAGCCGCTCCGGAAGCCACAATTATCTTTTTTGCTTTTATAGGGAAAACATTTTCTTCATCGGTAATTCCGGCACTTCCATCCTTGTAAAATCCAACCACTCGGTGATTCAGGAGCGGCCTTACATTCAAATTCTTTGTCTGCCCGATTAGTTTAGTTGCCAATTCAAAGCCACGCATCGGTTCATATACTGAAGGCAGCGAACGCAGTACTTGAGTCTGCTGGTTAAGCTGCCCCCCAAGCTTGGAAGCTTCGTCAACAATAGTTACATCCAGTCCCCTTGATGCCGTCTCAATGGCAGCTGAAAGACCTGCAGGACCGCCTCCAATAATCAGTACATCAGTCTCCATCCATCTCCCTCCTTACCTCGGGGTCATCCATATTCGGGTATATTCGCATTCCATCTACAACCTCTGTCATGCAGCTCCGAACATGATCCTCACCGTCAATTGTCATATAGCAGCTGCAGCATCTCCCGCGCGAGCAGAATAATCCTCTTGATTGGACCAATTTTCGGCTGACACCCAATTTCTTAATTCCATTTGCCATTAAGGCGGCAGCGACTGATTGCTGCGTGTAAGCCTGATAGGGCTGATCATCGAAATAAATGGTTACAGGCTTATGAAGCTGCCTGCCAAGGACGGGATGATTTTCAATATGCATACATACCTCTCCTATCTAATTTTTCGAGGAAAACACTTTCCCTACACCAAGCACTCTTTCAATTACGAGCATTAATACAATTGTGAAGAGAATCATGATGCTTGATACGGATGTAATAATTGGATCATATTGATATTGCATGTAGGTGTAGATACGTACAGGCAGTGTCACAACGTCTGTGCTGACAATAAATAAGGCCACAGTTAAATCATCAAATGAAGTAATAAAGGCAAAAATGGCGCCGGCTATCACACCTGATTTAATGATCGGCAGAGTGATTTGAAAGAAAACCTTCATCTGTGATGCTCCAAGGTTCAGGGCCGCTTGTTCGATAGAACGGTCGAACCCGACAAGGCTTGCAACCACCAGGCGCATTACAAATGGAACCGTTAAAATGATATGCCCTAAAATTAACGCAAGCGGGCTCGCAGCTAAGCCAATCCATGAGTAAAACTGCAATAGTGCTACACCAAACACAACAGATGGAATCAAAAGAGGCGAACCGACTAATTGAACAATTGCACCCTTCCCCTTAAATTGACGGCGCACGACTGCAAGCGAAGCCAATGTGCCAATGGCAGTAGCAATAATGGCGGTTCCGAACGCCACAATAATGCTCAGTGTAAAGGACTGCATAAATTCCGGATGCTCAATTAACTCTGTGTACCATCTGAGAGTCAGGCCTTTTGGCGGAAAAACAATGTATTCGGTAGTTGTTAAGGAAGAAAGCAATACAACGACGATTGGCGCCAGCAGGAAAATATAAACGAGTAAACAAACAAAGTTAAAGAAATACTTGGGCAGCTTCCTGCTCATTGTATGGCCACTCCTTTCTCAGACTTGGCAAGGATTTTGCTGTAGGCGATGATGGTTATGGTGGCAATCAGGATTAACAGGAAGCCTATTGCGCCTCCATACGGCCAGTTCAGCATGACAGCTACCTGTTCATACGTCAGATAGGACATAACCTTCACCTGCGGGCCGCCAAGAATGGCCGGGGTAACAAATGAGCTGACGCTTAAGCTGAACACCATAACCGATCCGGCGAAAATACCTGGCAAGGTTAACGGAAGCAAAATGGAAAAAAAAGTTCTGAAGGAGCTGGCCCCAAGATTCTGCGAGGCTCTGATGACAGAAGGGTCTATTTTTTCGAGTGAGCCCATGATGCTCAGCACCATGTAAGGGAAAAGAACATGCACCATCCCGATGACCACACTCAATTCAGTGTATAAGAGGGTTAAAGGCTGATCTATCCAGCCCATTTTTAAGAGCGCATTGTTAACTACACCATTGTTGGATAAAAGAATCACCCAGCCATAGCAGCGGATAACCATGCTGATCAGCAGCGGGGAAAGCACCAGAAGGGTTAAATAATTCCTGGTTCTTCCTTTTGATCTGGAAATCTGAAAAGCTACCGGGTAAGATATAAGAATCGTAATCAAAGTGGTTAATAGAGCGATTTTTACTGTGCGCCAGACCACTCCAAGATAAAAAGGATCTGACATGAACTTGATATAGTTTTGGAGCGTCCATTCATTTCCCACTCCAGTGCTTGCATCAAAATTTTTAAAGCTTGTCATAAATAAGAAGAACAATGGCAGCAAAAAGAAGAAAAGGAAGATACCCAGCGTCGGCAGTAAAAGCAGCCAAGTATCAAGCCGTTTTTTATTCAAATTCTTTTTCTTTTGCTGAAGCAATATGTCATGTTCCGTTCCGATTCCGGCTTGCATATGAGTCACCTCGCCATTCTCGAAGGGAGCAGGTCTTCAGGGTTCCAATAAGTATAGACACTGTTTCCTTCTTTAATTTCGGTGGGATTCAGAACAGTATTGGAAATATCCGCAATCAGATGCCGATCATGCACCTTCAGGATGTATCTGGTCTTTGCTCCAAGAAACATTTTCCTTTCCACCTTGGTCTGAAAAGCCTCATTTCTTTCAGGTGATCCGGCTAAGGCAATTTGGACTTTTTCCGGCCGGATGAAAAAATGAACCTCGGAATTCTTCACAGATGGAACTGAAACGATCTGTTCATTCCCAAAGAAGTGCATTTTGCATTTCTTATTTTCATAGGTTTCCAGGACTTTTCCCTGTATGTGGTTCACTTCCCCTATAAACTGGGACACGAAGTCAGTCTTTGGATGATTATATATGGAAGCCGGATCATCAACCTGTTCAATCCGTCCCTCATACATGACGGCGATCCGGTCCGAAATCGCCAATGCTTCTTCCTGGTCATGTGTGACAAATATGGTGGTAATCCCTACCTGCTTTTGTATATCAACGATTTCTTCACGCATTTCCTGGCGCAGCTTGGCGTCAAGATTGCTCAGCGGTTCATCAAGAAGAAGCACCTTCGGTTTAATAACCAGGGCCCTCGCCAGGGAGACACGCTGCTGCTGTCCTCCGGAAAGTTCCTTTGGATAGCGTTTTTCATAGCCAGCCAGACGCACCATTTCCAATGCTTCAAGCACCCTTTTGCTGATTTCATTTTTTGGCACCTTTCGAAGCTTAAGTCCATAGGCGACATTATCAAAAACCGTCATATGCGGAAACAAAGCATAATTTTGGAACACCATGCCCATTTCTCTTTTGTTGGGGGGAAGCAGGTGAACGGGCTTCCCATCCACCTCAATCTTCCCGCCATCCACTTCCAGAAATCCGGCAATCATATTAAGTGTCGTCGTTTTTCCGCAGCCCGAAGGCCCCAAAAAGGAGACGAGTTCCCCTTTTTGGATGTCAAGGCTGAGTTTTTTAACCACTTCTGTTTTATTAAATGTCTTGACCACGTTTTCCAGGCTTAAGTAACTCATTCGCTTCCCCTCTCTTTTAATGGGCTACTTCAATTTCTTTATTAGCCCGTTCTGTCCACTCTGCCCGTTTTGCATTGACAGTTTCCCAGTCGACTTTGATCAATTTGGCAATCTCTTCTTCCCCATAAGCCACTTTATTGACGATGTCACCTTCAAGCTTCACATTCTTATTAACCGGCCCATCAAATAAGGAGTTGGCAAATAGAAGCTGTGCTTCTTCATCCAGGACAAAATTGACAAATTTCTGTGCAAGATCTTCATTTGGGGCATCCTTCACCACACTGACAGTTGCCATTAGAGCTGGAGCCCCTTCTTCAGGGATGATATACTCAATCGGGAAACCGCTATCCTGCAGTGTAAATACCCGGCTGCTTCCCCATGCACTGGCCACTGTCTGCCCTTGAAGAAAGTAGTTGGATACGTCTGCTGTTTTATCAAAAGTGATCGCGTTTTTGGCGATTTCCTTCATTTTTTCAAAACCCGGTTCAATGTTTTCTTCATCTCCTCCATTGGCAATCGCAGTCATGAGCAGAAAATGAACTCCATACGTATTGGCAATGGAAGGCAGTACGAGTTTGCCTTTAAACTTTGGATCGGCCAAGTCATTCCAGGATGCCGGCGGTTCCCAGCCATTTTGTTCGAAGACATCCTTGTTATAAGCCAAGCCCGTTGAGATGATCCCGAATCCAACGCCAACATTATCCTTGTCTTTTGCAATATCATAGACATTCCCAAGGTTTGTAACAACGCTTTCATCCAATGGCGCCAGCAATCCAAATGCCTTTGCCTGAGCCTGAGGACCATCATCAAGGAAAGCTACATCAATTTGAGGGTTATCCTTTTGAGCCTGAAGCTTGGATAAAGTATCAACAGAGCTTCCCGTAATATATTTCACCTTTACGCCATGCTCTTTTTCGAACTTAGGAATCAAATCCTCCTTCATCTTTTGCTCATAGCTTCCTCCATATGCGGCTAAAACCAGAGTCTTTCCATCACTTTTTCCAGACCCTTCATCTGCAGAACTTCCTGTTTTGCCGCTGCATCCCGCAGCCGTGACAAGCAATAAACAAAGCAATACCATTAAATAAGCTTTCTTTTTCAACTCATTTCCCCCTCGTTTTGTTTTGCTTTTGTGAACTTAAGGAGCGGTTCTAAGATGAAGACTTGTTAAAGCGATACCTCCTTTTTGCTTTAAATTAAAGAGATTATAATTTTTATATAAAATATAAAGATATAATATTATAACTTTATATCTTTTATATTCAGAAATGACCATATGTGATTTTAGCGTGCTTTTTTACAATTGAACCTCTGTATAGTAAACCTCTTTATCACTGCGGATATAGAACTTGGAAAACTCTATAATATCCTCCTGCTTTGTGTATGTAGTACGCTCCCACTCAAATACAGGAGTTCCCGGTTCCACCTGAAGCAGCCTGGCCTGGTGTTCAGGAAGAATATAGGGCCGGATAAATACCTTAGCTCTGCTTAGCGCTATATGAAATCTGCTTTTTAAAATGTTAAAAATTAAGTCGTTATTGATCATTTCAGGTGTAAGCCCCCGACATTTCTCCGCTGGAAGATAAGTATATTCCAATGCGAGAGGGTCATTGTTTTCCACTTTTAATCTCTCAATTCTGATCACCCCATCCTCTGGATCAATCCTTAATTTCTGGGCAATTTCAGAACCTGCTTTCTCATGTTGAAAGTTTAGTAACTCATGCGGGTGTTCCTGATCCGAACCAGTGGAAAGCGATATGATTGAATTAAGGTCCTGCTCTTTGGCCGCTCCGGATACAAAGGTTCCTTTGCCCCGCTGCCTGAATAGATAACCTTTATTTACAAGCTCAATCACAGCCCTTTTCACCGTTATGGTGCTGACATCGAATCGATCGGATAGCTCCTGCTCAGTCGGCAGCTGACTCCCTACCTCCCATTGGCCGGAGATGATTTTTTCTTCGAGAATCTGCTCTACTTGTCTATATAGGGGTATATGTGAACTCTTATCAATCTGCATTTATGTATCTCCCTTGAAAGAATATAATGTTATAACTTTATATTATTTATTAATTTATCTGGTTTTTGAATAGTTGTCAATATTTTTTGAAAATTAAATATTTACAGCTGTTCGATTGAGATCTTCGTTTATTAGTCTCTGGGTTACAGTGCTGCGGGAGCTGATTAACTCTTTTAAGTAGGGCTGGCTCGGGGGTTTGGTTTTTATTCCTTCTGATTAACTACCATTTCACTACTGCTGCTCTCCATATGGGAGTTATTCCTCCTGATTAACTACCGTTTTCCTTTCGCTCCGCTCGTTTTGGGCACTATTCCTCCTGATTAACTACCATTTCACTGCTGATGCTCTCCATATGGGAACTATCCATTCTGATTAACTACCTTTTTCCTCTCGCTCCGCTCGTTTTGGGCACTATTCCTCCTGATTAACTACCATTTTCATCTTACTCCGCTCGTTTTGGGCACTCTTCCTCCTGATTAACTACCATTTTCCTTTCGCTCCGCCCCTTTTGAGTACTATTCCTCGTGATTAACTACCATTTCACTACTGTTGCTCTCCATGTGGGCATTATTCCTCGTGATTAACTACCATTTCACTACTGTTGCTCTCCATGTGGGCACTATTGATTCTGATTAACTACCAATTCTCTCACGCTCCGCCCCTCATGGTCACTATCACCTCATACCACCGCCATCTTCCAAGAAAAACTCCATCACAGCACCAATCCGTTCCCTAAAAGCCGAATAATTATGCCCCGCCCCCTCAATGATACGAAGCTCAACCTCACAATCGCTGCTGTTTAGCCTTTCAAAAACCGCTTTGTTAGACGCCAGAAATAATTCACTCATCCTCCTGTTCTTACCTGCCTCTGCCGTACCGCAATCCAGATATATTTTCCCTGATGGAGGTGTGGCAGCTGCCAGTTTTTCTATTTCCTCCTGATTCCGGTAAAAAGCAGAAGATACCCCGGCGATTTTTTTAAAAATATCAGGATATTGGCAGCCGGCATAAACTGAGATTAATCCTCCCAAAGAGATGCCTGCCATATAGTTTTCGGCAGTCATTGTTCTGTATTTTTCATCTATTAACGGCTTTAGCTCATTGACGATAAAGTCAGCATACTCTCTACCCTTGCCGCCTGAGCTGCTTATGTACCCTAATACATGCTTGCTGAAATCCCCATTTTTCCAAGGGCAATATTCATTCAGCCGTTCTTCGCCTTCTGTATTTTGGTCGATTGCCGCGACTATCAAATCTGAATTTGTTTGATCCAGATATTTGTGCAGCTCCAGGGACACTCCGCCAATTACATCCTCTGCGCCAAAGACATTTTGCCCATCGTGCATGTATAGGACCGGATAATGTTTATTGCTGGTGCCATATCCCACCGGCAGGTAAATCCGAACCTTTCTTTCCCCATTAAAAATGGACACAGTTAACACTTCAAGCATGGCTAGCACCTCATTCTCATTTTTTATGAACCAGTTTTGTTTTTGGTTCAACCTCTCTCTGCAAAACCCGCACTTCAGCACTTGTAAAATATTGTACATCGTTCCACCCAAAAAAGCTCCAAAAAAAAGACTGCCGATCATTCTCAGCAGTCTTCCATTTATCGCAGTCTAACGGGCAGTAAAACCCCGTTCCACTTTATTTTTTCAGCGCATCATATTGCTTCAATATTTCTCCTGCGAGCTCACCTGATTCTTCAAGTCCGCATACTTCTTTCAGTACATAGGCCACTCCGTTTTCCTGAATCATGTCCTGCAGCTTAACTGCTTCTTCATCTTCCCTGTTATCAAACAATAGGGCTGCAGCAATGGCTTTTGCGAGGTTCGTGTAAGATAAGCCTGCCTTTTGGGCCTGCAGTGCCGGGCGAACGAGCCTGTCTTCAGGTCCCAGCTTCCTTATTGGTGAACGGCCGACACGTGTGACACCGTCATTCAGGCGGGCATTTTCAAAACGGCCAATAATTTTTTCGATATATTTCTGATGCTTGTCCGGATTGAGATCATAGCGATGAATTAAATAGGCACCTGTTTCGCCAAGTGTTGCTTTTACCTGCTGGTAAATGTCGTCGTCAGCAAGTGTCTGGTCGATCGTTTCTTTGCCTGCCAGGTAGCCGAAATACGCAATAACCGCATGTCCGGTGTTAACCGTGAACAGCTTTCTTTCGATAAACGGCGCAAGCTCTGGAACTATCTTCATTCCTTCGATATGCGGAATGTCTTCAGTCGTTTCGACAACCCATTCATGGTACGGTTCAACCAGGACATCAAGTGATCCCTGGTTATTTTGAATAGGCACAATCCGGTCTACTGCGGAGTTTAAGAAAGAGACATTCTCAAGATTAATGCCGCTCTCCAGATTCTCCAGAATATAGCCCTTTAACAAGTCAGTTGCCGAGATCTGATTTTCACATGCGATGACATAAAGCTTTTCCGTAATGCCAGCTTCTGCTCTGGCAGCCAAGCCTTTTGCCATTAACGGCGCAATGCGGGGAAGGATATTTGGCCCGATAGCTGTTGTTAAGAAATCAGCCTGTTTAATGGCTTCAATCACTTCAGCCTCCTGCTTCAGATTGTTCAATCCTGACACATTGTTAATGGTCAAGCTTTCCTGTTCATCTGCAGCCAGTATGACTTTATATTGCTTTTCTTCGTTTAGCTGATTGATAATCTCATCTGCAATATCCACAAATGTCACATGGTAGCCTGACTGTGAAAATAGCGCTCCAATAAATCCTCTTCCAATGTTCCCTGCTCCAAAGTGTACTGCCTGTTTCATCGAATCATTCCTTTACCGGTTTATTTTAAAATGAGACTGGAGGTATTCTGTGAAAATCGCTTCCAGCTTTTTGAAAATCACATCTTCGTTTGCGGAAGAAAATAGTAATATCGCTTCCTCTGTCTCAATGATATTCGTGCTGATTAAGCTTAAGATTTCCTGTTCTCTTCTGCTTAGCTCGTCTGGCGCAAGCATAAGCAGAAGATTTTTCATGACCACTTCTTTTCCGTGCATTCCCTTAACCATGCAAGGCTTCGGGAGATGGGCGATTTGAAAAATAAGCGTGCGGACGTTTGGGCTGCGTGCATGAAAGAGAGCCATATTCGTGTCAGGGATGCCAAGACCGCCTTTTTGTTCCCGCTCCCTTAGGGATTGCAGAACCTCTTCAGGATTTGTCAGCAGCTGATCCCCTTCTGCATTCTTCACCATACTTGCGAGAATCTGCTCCTGGCTTGCTTTCCCATCCATCCGGTAAAACCGGAAGTTATGAATAAGAGACTGGATGCTCTCCTGCATATCTCTTATCTCCTCAAGCATGGAGTCTAATGAGACTTGGCTCTGGTGACCGCCCTCCGGCTGTTCCAGATAATGTTTTCCTTTTGTTAGGCTTTCAATATTGTTCTTCAAATAGTTTTTAATCGTAACAATATTTTCTTCACTTAATAGCGGGTTCACCAATATATACTCTGCATTTATAAAAGGGAGCCTGACAGTAGAAAGGATCAGATCATATTCCTTCAGATTTGCACCCTCTGACATTTCCTTAATCGATTTAATTTCGATGACATCGATTTCAGGCACTTCTTTTTTCAGCCTGCTTTTCAGCATCTTGGATGTGCCGATGCCTGTCGGACAGATCAGAAGCGCCTTTATGGAAAAATTCTCTTCCTGCATGACAAGTGCCGAACCGAAATGAAGGACGATAAATGCAATTTCGTCATCGGAAAATTGATCAATATCGGTGAACACCTCTTCAAGACTGTTTTTAACAGCCATGAACAGAACCGGATATTTACTCTTGATTTCCTCCTTAAGCGGGTTGTAGGACTCCATATTCTGCTTAATCCGGTATAGGGATGGCTCCATATGGGCGAGCAGTCCCTGAAATAAGGAAAAATCGTTGTTCAAATCCACATGCAGCTGCTCAGACACAGATTTAATCACGTTCCTGATCATTTGGGCGAGTACAATGCTGTCATACGGAAATGCCTCCGCCCCGCTCCATTTGGTGCCCTTTAGTATACGCGCCAGGTAAAGAATATCCCCCTCTGAAAAATCACAGTCAAATGTCTGCCCGAGCCTGATTGTGATTTCCTGAATCAATCCGTATTCTGCCGTAACCTCCGTCTCCGGAAGCTCCATCCGCTTAACAGGAAACCCGCTGAGTGACCTTTTTACTGTGATACACGTATGCAGCACAATCTCCAGGTAGCCGCTATCCGCAAACCGGGCAGGTGCGCCAGTAAACACAGATTGAACGATGCTGTTCACATGACGGATATCATTCGCTTCAAAGTAGTGCAGAATCCTTTCTTCCCCGAGCTTCCCTTTTTCCAGCAAAAATAATTTCTCGATTAATTCTTCATGAAAATATTGAAGGAGAAATTGCGCAAGTGCACGGCGCTTATCTGCTTCCGATCCATGAAGTTCTACGCCGACTCCCCGCTTTCTCGTCAGTTCCACCCGGAAAAGGGACAGCCAATCAGCCAGTTCGTCCAGATATGCTGTCAACGTTGCCGTGCTAATGCCAAGATAGCCGGCAAGTACCTGAGTTTTGTAGACGTCCTCTTCAAGGATGGCCAAAAGAAGGCGCAGCTTTTTTTCCTGTGGAGGCTCATCGATTGGTTCACTATTGGTCAAATGCTGGATCAGCCTGAAAATCTGCTCGTTTTTCCCTTCAATGACAAGTCCTTGATTCACATTACGGGTTAAGGTCAGTCCGAACTCATTGACAATTTTCTCAACTGCCTTTAAGTCCCTCTGAATCGTTCTTGCACTGACATTCAAGGAAGAAGCAATCGACAATGCCGTATGTTTTCCCGATGTTTTAATAATCAATTCAATAATGGCTTTTTCCCTCGATGTAATATACATGAGATCAGCTCATTTCTAAAATTAGTGACGATAAACGAGGAATAGAAAAGCGCATAAGGACGCTTTTCTATTCGTAAAGTTTATTTTTTGCCGATAATATCCATGATGGTCTGAACGGATTCAGCTGAAGCCAGCTTCTCGATATTATCCATGTCAGAACATGTTACCGCTATGCCTGATAAGATTTCAAGATGTGTGCCGTCTTTTCCTGCAATTCCGAAGATCAGACGAACCTTTTGGCCGTCAAAATCAACGCCATTTGGAACTTGGATAACGGTAAAGCCTGATTTAATGACTGCCTTTTTGGCCTCTTCTGTTCCATGAGGGATCGCTACATCATTCCCCATATACGTAGATGTGATGTTATCGCGTTCAATCATTGCTTCAATATAGCTTTCTTCCACATATCCTGCATCCACAAGCACTCTTCCGGCAAATCGGATAGCTTCATCCTTATCTGCAAACTCTTTGTTCAGGAATATATTTTCCGGACGCAATAAATCGTCTTCATGCGCCATTTCCTCATCCGTCGCATCAGGAACATTTTCCTCTGCCTCTTCAACGATTTCGTGCAGCTCCGAATTAGCCGGGAACTGCAGTGCGTCGATCAGCTTATCATACTCCGGACTTGATAGGAAGTTATCAACCGATACATGGAATGCATTCGGCACTTTCTGGCGTGCCCTTGGTGTCAATTCTTCCTGTGTAATGACGATTTGCGCATCTGCAGGAAGATTCGAGATTGCTGTATTCGTAACGGCAACGTCCATGCCTGCTTCCTTCACCTTTTTGCGCAGCAGTGATGCACCCATGGCACTGGAGCCCATGCCCGCATCACAGGCAAAATAGATTTTAGAAACATTATCAGGCATTACAGCGTTTCCGCCTTCAAATACGCTTGAAACAGAGCTTTTCCTGCCTTTCATTTCCTGCATCTTTTTCGCTGCTTCTTCAATGTCATCTTCACCCTGCTTGCCTGTTTTCATAATAAAGGCAGAAACGAAGAATGATACAGCAGCAGCCACAAGCACAGCTGCGAAGTTCGCAATATACGCACTAGCATGATGAGGTGTTACAGCGGTAATGGCAATGATGCTTCCCGGTGATGAAGGAGCGAACAATCCGCCGCCTAACAGAACCAGTGTGAATACACCGCTCATTCCGCCAAGGATTACAGCAATCATCAGCATCGGACGCATTAAAATGTACGGGAAGTAAATTTCATGAATCCCGCCGAAGAAGTGAATAATTCCGGCACCTGGAGCCGATTTCTTGGCATTGCCTTTTCCAAAGAACATGTAAGCAAGCAGCACACCAAGACCAGGTCCTGGGTTTGCTTCAAGCAGGAACAGGATGGATTGACCTGTTGATTTTACCTGTTCAACACCAATTGGTGACAGAACACCGTGGTTAATGGCATTGTTCAGGAATAACACTTTTGCCGGTTCAATCAAGATGCTTGTCAGTGGCAGAAGACCTGTGCCAATCAGCCAGTCAACACCGGCTACAAGCCAGCTTGTGAATTCATCCACTGCAGGCCCTATTCCGAGGAATGCAAGGATGGCCAGAACGGCTCCAAGAATTCCTGCTGAGAAGTTGTTCACGAGCATTTCAAAGCCTGCACGCACTCGGCCTTCAATCATTTGGTCAATTTTCTTAATAACATAGCCGCCCAGAGGACCAATCACCATGGCGCCCAGGAACATCGGGATTTCCGCCCCGGCAATAACCCCCATTGTCGCGATGGCACCAACAACGGCTCCCCGCTGATCATGAACAAGCTTACCTCCGGTGTAACCGATTAACAATGGAAGCAAGTATGTCACCATTGGCCCTACCATATTGGCAAGGCTTTCATTTGGAATGAAGCCAGTAGGTATAAATAAAGCTGTAATCAGACCCCATGCTATAAAAGCAGAGATATTCGGCATAACCATCGAGCTCAGAAAATTACCGAACTTCTGTACAGCAACTTTTAGATTAGATTGAGCCATTTACACTCATCCTTTCAAATAAGTACTTTATTACTAATGGTAAAGTACATAACCGCCGAACTCAACAAAGGAGAAACTCAACTTTGTCGCGCATCACATGACAAAACTATGGTTTCTCCTAATCTTCCTTCTTATTCACTTCAATAACCGAGGTTGCCCCAACCGGTTGTCCCCCGGCCATTAGGGCCCCGTGATTATTAGAATTAAGAGTTACAGTAATTTCATTTTTGCCTTCCTTCAGTTTGCCTAAATGATAGTACTCTCCGTAAAGGCGGCTTATTTTTTTGCCATTTATGTATAAGTGGGCATGTCCCTCGTTATAGCTTGGCTTTATCTCGCCCGCTTTTTCAGGAGCAAAGGCAAAATGAAGAAGATCCAGCTTTAAAAGCCATGTATCAGGACCATCCGGGGCTACACTTAAGTTTACCTCAGGAATCTCCATATCTTTTGGAATTTCCACAAATCCATGTGCCATGTGATTTGCTGCACCGGTCTGATTATGAGGATTCTGACTGGTATAAAAATAGAAAAAGCCTAAGAATAGAAGGATAAAACTGATCAAGCTTCCAGCCTTTTTCATCATGCTTCCTTCTCCATCCTCTTTATCATCAATCCGATTATAACTAGCAATAATCCAATAGCTAAAAAGGCCATATCATACAATAAAGGATTTTCCGCCAATGGCCTGACACGGTGAACCTGAAGGATATGATGATCCACAATGCCTTCAACAAGATTAAAGGCTCCTCCCCCTATGAATATACCGCCAGCGAATATCTTCCAGCTGGTACCCAATTCATTTTTGCGGGCATCCTGAAAAATCTTCATCCCGCCCCAAATCAGCTTCGCCGAAAATAAAGCCGTAAATAAGCCATCTGTAAAAATTTCGAGTTTGATATTCGGGCTGAGAATCATATGATGCCATTGCAGCAGCTGATGAAATAAGATGCCATCAATTGCCCCTACAAACCCCAGCCCGAGTATTATGCCTGCTATAAAGAGGTTTTTATTTTCTTTTTTCACTTTACGCACCATCCTGAAAAAATCGTCATACCTCGATTAGTGCCCAAAACATGGTCAATTTATTCTATTTTTCATAAAAAAAAGGAAAAGCCGAATCTCGTCTTTTCCTTTTTTTTATTATTGATGATGCTCTTTTTCGGCAGCCATGGCCTCTGCCTTTGTTTTATGCACTGTTCCAAAAGGATGCTGCGGAGGCGCATAGATGGAATATAACTTGAGCGGCTTGTTGCCTGTATTGATGACATTGTGATATTTGCCTGCCGGAACGAAAATGGCAAAATCATCCGCTACTTTCCGCTGAAAATCCAATCGGTCAGGACTGTCCCCCATCTGGACCATTCCTTCCCCATCTTCTACTCTAAGGAACTGATCAAGCTCCGGGTGGATTTCAAGGCCAATATCCTCGCCAACATTGATGCTCATTAAGGTCAGCTGCAAATGCTGCCCGGTCCAAAGCGCTGTCCGAAAGGTGTTATTTTTCTTGGTTGCTTCCTCAATATCCACAACAAATGGCTGCGGACCAAAATCTGTCACCCGATTATTCAGTGAAACCAATCGAGCGGCATTATCCTGTTCTCCGCTCATAGCCCATAAGAATACATTTTGAACCTGGGGAAGCTGAGTAAGCACGGAACCCCTCTGGTTCTCCTCGTACCCTTTCATTTCGATTTGATACGCTCTCTGCAAACCGTCGCGGTAATGGTCAATGGCTACATAGTCGACCTGATACTCGGGCTTTTTTCCTGTTAAATTGTAATAAAGATTGCAAAAATGGTTCAGATGAACTTTCTTTCCTTCTATAACCTGAATAATATTCTGTTTGTGCTCTTCATTCGGGGCATGCTCTGCCAGCTGCGTGTACAGCTCAAGTGCAGAAGCTTCCCTTTTGACTCCTTCTAGAACCGTTTCACAAAGCTGCTGAAAATGATCCTGATTGCTTCTTAACATTTCATCAGTATACACAGGTGAATGAGGCTGCGGGTAATAAGGATAGGAAAACGCATAAGGATGATACAATACTTGTCATTCCCTTCACAGAATTATCACCACATCATATGCCTATGAGAATAGAAGGTACGTTGTTTTATTAAGTTGGGCTTCTGTACGCAAAAGAACCAGCCTCATTCCAGACTGGTTCTCTATAATCCAATTATTTTTTCGGAATCTCACAGCCGTCATCATCACAGCTCATCCCGCCGCTGTCATTTAATACCGTTATCTCATCCTCAGCAATAATCTTCTGAAGCGCTTGTACGATCATATCAGGTGGCTGTGCTCCGCTCAGTGCGTACTTCTTATTAATAAGAAAGAACGGCACCCCTGTAATGCGGTACTGCTGAGCCAATTGCTCGTCAGCGCGGACTTCATCTGCAAAGTCGCTGCCGGCAAGCACCTGTTCCGCTTCTTCCCGGTCCAGACCAGCTTCTTCTGCTAACTGCGCTAATGTCGCTGGATCCCCGATATGTTTGGAATCAGTAAAATAAGCACGCAGCAGCCGTTCAGTCATTTCCTTCATTATTCCTTTTGTTTTGGCAAACATCGTGAGTCGATGCGCGTCAAACGTGTTAGTGAGAATGACCGTATCCATGTTGAACACGAGCCCTGCGTTTCTCGCCATCTGCACCACGTTTTTCGTGTTGGCTTTCGCCTGCTCAATCGTCATCCCATATTTCTTCGCCAATTTTTCATACATGTTATCCTGAATATCCCGCTCTGCCGTCGGATCCAGCTCAAAACACCTGTACGTCACTTCGATTGGATGGTTAATCTGTTTAATGGCATCCTCCAGATGCCTTTTGACAATATAGCAAAACGGTCAAGCGAAGTCAGTCCACATTTCAATATGCATACCTGATTCCTCCCATATAGTTATTTCTTCTTTAGTATAGTTGGGGGGATATTTTTTTACACGGAAAAAGCTCAGAGTTAGGGGGTTGCTGATTATGGATTTTGGCGTTCCCCGTGCGGGCTGATGGCAGGTATGAGCGCGGAAAATGAACGATTCTTTTGGGTGGCTGCCCTTTTCGGCGTTATTCCGATTGATTAATTCCCATTTCGCTCGGGGATCCGTGGTTTTGGGCATTATTCCACTCAATTAACTACCATTTCACTTGTCTACCCGACGTTTTCGGCGTTATTCCCATCGATTAACTACCATTTCGCTTAGCGACCCGTCGTTTTCGGCATTATTCCCCTCGATTAACTACCATTTCGTATGGCTATCCGTAGTTTTGGGCGTTATTCCGCTCAATTAACTACCATTTCGCGAGCCCACACCATTTGGTCCCTATTCCTCTCATATATCTGTACGCCAGGCGGGCTGCCATTCTCCTGCAAGACTCTCATTTATTCGCCAGTTCATCATGGTCTGCCGGATGCGGCGGCTCCTCGAACCAGCCATTCTTAATCAGAATCTTTGCACCGTCCTCAGCATAGCTGGCGATTTCTGCTGACAAGCGGATGAAGGTAATCGATATATCTTTTCGTGCACTTGATGCAGCACTTGTTGCATATATCCCTGCACTTAAGGCAATGAGCGAGGTTGTCATAAACATCATCAACTTATCTGAAAAGGGAGGGGTTGTGGAATCTGTTACTTCCATATCCCAGGACATGCTGGCAGGCAAATAGCTTTCCTCGAGCATTTGAGAAAATACCTTTGTATGCTTTGCGGCTATATCCCTTCCCCTTACCATGAACTGGCCAACTTCCTTGGATCGGGCAACCTGGCTAAACCCGATCATGATCGAATTTCCCAATGCATTTCTCTTCAGATTGGAATGTATATTTGTAATTTCAATGACATTTAGCGGCCTTTTATCACCGAACATACCACCCATGAATTTTTTGCTTTCGACAAAGCTAGGGCCTTTCACCGGGATGATATGAGGGGATCTTATATACAGGTGTTTGTCTAACAACATATTCTTGAGTTTAGTTTCATACTCATTCACTTGTCTTAAGCAATTGTTGAAATATTCAACGACATCTGGCCGAACCGCGAATGTTTTGGCCAATGCATAAAAACTCACTGCAAACATGACATAATTATAAAGGAAATGCAGAGAGAAATTCTCTGAGAACAGTTTTGGGGCAGCAGTATTCACATCCTCTTCAGCCTTGAATCCATATGGAACGGAAATTCCCTCATTTTCAAAAAATCCAGTCAGCTTCTGTAAATGTGCATCTGATATTTGAATACCTTCCTGAAGCATGGACTGTAGTTTCTGGTCTTCAACTGTATATGAAAAATATAAGAAAATACATTTACTCATGCTGCTGTTCAAATATCCCGACCATAACTGCGCTATCTCAGCCGAAGATAATGCAGAGTTCTGATTAGCATTCATCACTACACGTCCCTCCTTTTTCTTATAGCATTTCCAAAAGGAGAAAGAAAAACAATCAGATTTATGAAATGATTAAATATTGCACATCCTAACAAAGGGAGGTGTTTGTTTTGATCGTTTATTACGGTTCCATCAAGAAATTGGATCGCTTTCAAATAGAGCCTGCAGGTCAAACATCAATACAGGAGTTTGATACACTTGGGATCTGGTGTACATCGGATTTGGAGTCTGCCCGGCCATTTGCCACTGGGACAGAATCAGTCTGCGAAAAATCAGATACGGAGTTCTGGGAAGATGGAACACCGAAAGTGGTCCAATACGATAAGGCCATCCGCGGTTTCATTTATAAAGTGTATATGGATGAACCAAGCTTAAAGGAGTATGATTCCTATGAACTTTTCATGAATGAAAGGGATCCTTATTGTGACTACGCAAGCGCAAAAAAAAGACCCCTCAGCTGGAAAGATAAGGCGATCCTTTTGAATAAAGATGAAGCTAATGCTGGTTTCCGCAAAAGTCTTATGAAGCAGGGCTTCGATGGCATCCTCATTCGGGAGATGGCTATTGAAACCGGCCCGGAGGATATGTATTGCATTTTATCAGGTGATATAATGCAAATTGCTGATGTCTTTTCATTTGAGTAGTCTAAATCACTTTCTTCAGCCAGAAAATCACTTGATCAAGCTCTTCTTTTGTCGTATTTCTCCCCAAACTGAATCTAACAGCACCCATTCCTATGTGCTCCGGAATCCCCATTTCCCTCAGAACAGGAGATAATTCCACTTTTCCTGCATGACACGCAGACCCTGTAGAGGCTGCAAGCTGAGGTATGGCGGATAAAATGTCCTGGCCAATTCGGTTAACAAAACTGACATTCAAGGTATTAGGGAGCCGTTTTTCTTCATGTCCATTCAGAACAACTTGATCTCCAAAAGCCTCTTTCAATTCTCCCCAAAAATATTTCGTTATGTCTGCAAGTCTGCCGTCCGCAGCATGCTCACCAGCTAACTCACATGCTTTGCCAAGCCCGGCTGCAAGCAATGTGTTCTCTGTTCCTGCACGCATTCCGAACTCATGTCCTGCCCCATGGATCAGCGGTTCAAGCTCTGTGCCTTTTCTGATAAATAAAGCCCCAATCCCTTTCGGCGCATACAATTTATGGCCGGCAATGGTGAGCAGATCCACCTTCAGCCGATTGACATCAACAGGCACCTTCCCTAGGGATTGGGAGGCATCGGTATGGAATGTGATCTTATGTTCCCTAGCGATTTCCCCTATTTCTTCTATTGGCTGAAGCGTCCCTACTTCATTGTTTGAATGCATAACAGTGATCAGGATGGTGTCTTCCCGTATGGCCTTTTCGATATCACCGGGAGAAACCATTCCGTACTCATTCACATCTACCATCGTAATCTCGGCACCTAAACGCTCCAGGAATCGTAAAGGCTCGATAACGGCAGGATGCTCTATTTTTGATGTAATAATGTGCTTGCCCCTATTCAGATGCTTGAAAAAATAGCCCTTTAAGGCCAAGTTATTGGCTTCGCTTCCGCCACTGGTAAAAATAATCTCTTCAGGTGAGCATGACAGAAGGTCAGATACCTGTTTTCTCGCACCATTCAATTTATCTTTTACCGGCTGCCCGGCCCAGTGCATCGCAGAAGGATTTCCGTAAAAGTCTGTCAGAAAAGGATTCATATTATCTGCAACCTCTGGTGCCAAAGGTGTACTTGCGTTGTAATCGAGATATACTACTTTATTCATTTCCCTTCCCCCCTTCTTAAAGAATATCAAAAAAAGGGATGCACCCGCACCACTCTCTTAAACATTTAACAATTAATTTACAGACCTTTTATCCTGCTTTAATAAAGAAGGTTTAGAATGAAAATATGCTTAGTTAGCGAAAGGGGGCGGGAGCATGCTTGAAAAACTGTTTAGGTTAGTGGTCCTGACTGTGTTTTGTACGCTTTTCCCGTAATCTTAGAGATTTAGACTCACCCCTCTTCTTTTTCGCTTTCTGTGTCCGAAGGTGCCAGGTTCTGACTCTAACCTCTGCCTTTTCGCTTTCTATGTCAGAAGGTGCACCAGGTTCTGACTCTATCCTCTCCTTTTTCCCTTTTTGTGTCCAAAGTTGCACCAGGTTCTGACTCTAACCTCTGCCTTTTCGCTTTTTATGTCAGAAGGTGCACCAGGTTCTGACTCTATCCTCTCCTTTTTCCCTTTTTGTGTCCGAAGTTGCACCAGGTTCTGACTCTAACCTCTGCTTTTCCGCTTTTTATGTCAGAAGGTGCACCAGGTTCTGACTCTATCCACTCCTTTTTCCCTTTTTGTGTCCAAAGTTGCACCAGGTTCTGACTCTAACCTCTACCTTTTCGCTTTTTGTGTCAGAAGGTGCACCAGGTTCTGACTCCAACCTCTCCTTTTTCCCTTTTTGTGTCAGAAGGTGCACCAGGTTCTGACTCTAACCTCTGCTATTCCGCTTTTTATGTCAGAAGGTGCACCAGGTTCTGACTCTTCCTTCTGTTTTTTCGCTTTTTTGTGTCAGAAGGTGCCCCGGGTTCCGACTCTTCCCTCGCTTTCTGTGTCAGAAGGTGCACCAGGTTCTGACTCTAACCTCTCCTTTTTCCCTTTTTGTGTCCAAAGTTGCACCAGGTTCTGACTCTAACCTCTCCTTTTTCCCTTTTTGTGTCCAAAGTTGCACCAGGTTCTGACTCTAACCTCTGCCTTTTCGCTTTCTATGTCAGAAGGTGAACCAGGTTCTGACTCCAACCTCTCCTTTTTCCCTTTTTGTGTCCGAAGTTGCACCAGGTTCTGACTCTATCCTCTGTTTTTTCGCTTTTTGTGTCAGAAGGTGCCCCGGGTTCCTTTGCTTTTCCGCTTTTTGTGTCAGAAGTTTCCTCAAGCTCCGACTCAACCCTCCACTTTTTATGTCAAAAGGTGACCCCGCTTTACCAAAAAAAGAGCCCTGCCCAAGGACAAAGCTCTTTTCCCTTAATAATAGTAATAAGGCGAATATGGTGGATATGGAGGATATGGATAATAGTAAGGGTATCCAAAGCCTGGTCCAGGTGTAAGCAACGCTCCTGTCGCAAGGCCACCTAAAAATCCAAGTCCGAGTCCAAGACCAGGAAACCCTGGCCGGCCGAATCCAAATCCAGGCCTTCTTCCAATTCCAAAGCCGGGACGCACTCGATAGTCAGTAACATACATGCCATTGTGCGGAACATACTCCTGATTCACCGGCAGGTACGGATATTGGTAATTCAAACAGAACTCCTCCTCTGTATTTGTCTACAGTAAAGGATATGCGGCAGTTGCCTATAGGGTTTGGGCCCCTGCCCTTAAACCGAAAACAATCTTCAATTAATAGATAAGTAACCACACCTCTATCAGCGTTCTGTCATATCTATAGTTAAATTGATATTAAAAAAGAGGGATTCTATTGACTAGAAGAAAACAAATTCCTTGCCTTTTCCCCGGATACAGATGGTGCGGCCCCGGATGCAGCGGGCCGGATGCCCCTATTAATGGTGTGGACTCCTGCTGCAGGGCACACGATCATTGCTGGGCAAGCGGCAGATCAAAATGCAGCTGTGACCGGGAATTTCTGAGATGTCTGAAGCCAAAAACAAACCTGCATGGCGAAGAAGGCACCATTGCAACAATCATCTATATTTACATGAAGATTCAAACTGATTTTACCTGCAGCCGGTTTCGGAGGAGAAATCACTATTAAAAAGCGGCGCTAGTCGCTTTTTTTATTCCAAGCCCTATTGCTTTATAAAATTGCTTGGATTAAACTCAAGATGTTATTGGAATAATACGAATACTAAAAGGAGGAACTATGAAACTAGGAGCATTTTCAGTAAGTTTAAGCGTAAAAGACATTAACAAATCAAAAGAATTTTACGAGACACTTGGTTTTCAGACCCTTGGCGGAAATATTGAGCAAAATTGGCTGATCCTGAAGAATGAAAACTGTGTCATCGGTCTGTTCCAAGGCATGTTTGAGAACAACATCCTGACATTTAACCCTGGCTGGAACCAGAACGCAGAAAATTTAGAGGATTTCACGGATATTCGGGACATACAAAAGTATCTGAAGGAACAAGGAATTCCACTCATGACGGAAGCAGATGAGTCAGGCTCCGGCCCTGCTAGTTTCACCCTCGAGGATCCGGATGGCAACGCCATTCTAATCGACCAGCACCGGTAAGGTCTGCATACATAAAAAAGACAGCAGTGCAGCCGGCACTGCTGTTTTAACTCAGCCGCTCATTGCCCCGTTTAAAGTTCCCTGTTATCTTCGCCATTATTAATTGCCTGCTCTTCTCGTCTTCAGCATCATTCATTCTTTTTAAAAACTTCTCTGCCTCTTTTCCTTTAAGGATCTTCACTTGCTTGCCTTGATAATCCAAAAACACTGTACTATTTTTATTTACCCGATAACTAAATGGTTCTTCATCCAAGCGGTTCCTTTTATCAATTTGATTCATAATTCCGCCCCCCTGCTTAAATCAAACTATAATTTAGAATATTCAACAAGAGTATTTTTCAATAAAAGGAATATTCTATAATGTATATATTCCATTGAAGAAGCGGAGATCATGTTTATGAGCATAATTTTAGCCCTGCTGGCCGCATTATTTGCGTCCTTCACCGCCATCCTTGCAAAGATCGGCATTGAAAAAGTTGATTCCAATCTGGCTACCGCAGTACGGACTGTTGTAGTAGTAATCATGGCCTTCCTGATGGTCGTCATTACTGGCGAAACGGAAAGCATCTTGACCATTTCGGTAAAATCGTACATATTTCTCATTCTATCAGGCCTGACAACCGGCCTGTCATGGATCTGTTTTTTTAAAGCCATTCAAATTGGAGATGTATCAAAGGTTGTTCCCATTGATAAGTCCAGCGTCGTCTTAACCATCGTCTTGTCATTTATTATTCTCAGGGAACCCGCCACCCTTTGGGTTGTTTCAGGCGGAATCATTATTTCTATTGGGACCTTTGTGCTGATCGGCCGAGACAGGAAAAAGAACCGTAAGAAGAAAGTATTTAATACAAAGTCATATATTTTTCTGGCAGTCCTTTCAGCTGTTTTTGCTGCGGCGACCAATATTTTAGCCAAAATCGGAATCGAAGATGTGGACTCTAATGTCGCTACATTTATCCGGACGGTGGTCATCATTCTTTTCGCCTGGGGAATTGTGTTCTTTCAGGGGACCTACAAGGATCTAAAAAAAGTCTCCAGGAAATCTTATCTATTTCTTATCCTTTCCGGTGCCGCAACGGGGCTATCCTGGCTGTGCTATTTCGGTGCCCTCGCCATCGGCAAGGTTAGTGTCGTGAACCCCATTGACAAGTTCAGCATCGTGCTGACAATGATTTTAAGCTTCATTATTTTAAAAGAAAAGCCAACAATGAATATCATAGCGGGTGCCATTTTGATTACAATTGGGACCGCTTTGCTGATTATTTAAACGACAAACACATTAATAACGGCCTGATTGGGGCCGTTTTCTTGATTTCGGACTTTGTATCAAAAAAAATGGCACCCGCTCATTTTTAGTAAAGAAGCTGAGAATTTCACTATGCGCAAATAAATCGTTATAGCCGAAAAGGGCTATGTGAAAGTATTTTATCCGAAAGTAAATTTGGACTATTGGCACCAGAAAACAGATGATGGGGACCGCTTTGCTGATTATTTAGGCGATAAATACAAAAAAAGGCCTAATTTGGGCCGTATTTTTGATTTTCAATATGATTGGACTACGCACAGCTGCTTTTTAAAGCCAAAATAGCATTTATGTGCGGATAGGCCAAGTTTATGTGCGGATAAAATATTTTATGTGCGGATAGCCCTTTTTTATGTGCGGATAAAATTATTTATGTGCGCTAAAAGCATTATCCCCCCTGCCTTACACAACCCTTAACTGTATTTTGCAAAATAGCCGGCCCTAGTGTACCGGAACGTGAATTGGAAAGGCGCAATTGCACAATTGCATCAGGAGAAAACTCAGCTGATATTTCGTCAAACTTGCCAACCCATGGGATGCCGCCAAAGATACTTGGCTGATCTTCTTTAACTGGGTACATTTTGAATCTCCAGCTGATTACACCAGGTATTTGTGCGTACCCTTCGTATTGGTCATAATCGCCAAATTCGGAAGGCTGGGGCACCCAGTCAGCATAGATTCCAATAGCTGTCCGTTCCCTGACAGGACTGTCCGGCTCATCTGTATAGGGCTTCTTCACTTTGGTTATAAGAGCTGTTCCCTGCATATTCGGTATATCTTTTACAGGCTCCAGCAAAATGCTGCAGGGATAGGAAAGAAATTCTGCATGTGCTTCAAATAATGGAATTGAAAAAAACACAATCAAAATCATTAGTATCCGTTTCATCTGGTTCCCTCCGTTTCAAAGACTAATTTGCCCTCCATTCCGCAGTAAAATTCGGAGGAACCTTTGACATTTTGAATAGATGAACATATAATGGTCCCTGTATCAAATTATTTTAGGAGGATTATTAAAAAATGACGCACGCGATGAGACTTCGATTCCCAACTTTGAACCAGTAATTTAATACGTTCAAAGGCTCTGTTTGTGTGAACAGAGTAAACGGGATTAGTCTGTCCTTTTTTAATAATCTTCATTTCATATGAAATAGCCCCTATCAGTGCTATTTCCTAAATTGCCGTGGCAATTTTATTATGAATGGAAAGGCGGATTTTTCTGCCTTTCTTTTTTTATGTCTATGAGCCTTCCCATAGACAGCAAAAGGAAGGTTTATTTGCTGACGGCTCCTGATCAGCCCCTAACCGAATTAGGATGGGTCCTCTTCCCTTTACTCTGAATCACAGGCAGATGACTGTGATTTTTTTATTGAAAGGAAGAAGAAAATGGATAGTCACGCTAAATATAAAAATTATGTAAATGCCCTTAGATGCCCGCTATGTGAGGATTCACTGCAGGTTTTCCAATCGAAAAGCCTGCTTTGCCCGAACAGGCATACCTTTGATATTTCACACCATGGCTATGTGAACATGCTCAGCCATTCACCGAAGAGCCGGTACAATAAAGTCTTATTTGAAGCCAGGAAGAAAATCATTATGGAGAGTGAACTGTTTACACTCCTTCATGAGAAAATATCAGCCGTCATTGACTCCTTTTCCGCCAATTTTGATGCCTTATTGCTTGACGCAGGCTGCGGTGAAGGGTCACATCTGGAGAAGGTTTTGGGCAATTCCAGGAACGGAACAGTGACAGGAATTGGCCTGGATATTTCTAAAGCAGGTATCGCCCAGGCTGCAAAAAGGTATAAAAATTCAATTTGGCTTGTCGGGGATCTGGCAAAATCTCCTCTGGCTGATCACTCTGTGAATATGATTTTAAATATCTTTTCTCCTTCTAATTACAAGGAGTTTAAACGGATTTTAGTTCCAGGCGGGCTCATCATTAAGGTGGTTCCGCGTGCTGCACATTTAAAAGAGCTTCGGAATGCCATACATGGAGCCAATGAAAATAGCACTTACAGGAATGATGAAACCATCTCACTTTTTAATAAGCACTTTACACTCGCTGACGTTATTACCGTGTCTGATGCAAGAGAGTTGAATGAAAGTGAACGGACACATTTAGTGCTGATGTCTCCCCTTGCCTGGGATGCCAATGAGACAGCTTTGCAGGCATTCGTCACCCAAAGCGGCCATATCACAATCGACGCGGATATATTAATTGGATTAAACCAAAATGAAACGAGGTTATCGTAATGGAAAATGTCCTTTTTGAATTAAAGAATATAGAAGTTTCCTATTTAGATAGAGTGGTATTAAACATTCCCCGGCTGGCTGTTCATCAGTTTGACCGGATTGGAATTGTCGGCAAAAACGGAGCTGGGAAAAGCACTCTTCTGAAACTAATGGCTGGACAGATAAAGCCGGAAAAAGGACTTGTTAACAGCTTTGCTGATTTTGCCTACTTCGATCAGCTGTCAGCGCCGGAAGCGGGTGAAATAGACTATAAACTGGCGGAGAAGCTAGCGATTCCAGACACGGAAGTTGAAAACTTAAGCGGCGGGGAAAGAACGAGGAGAAAATTGGCGCACATGTTTTCCAGCTATTATGAAGGGTTGTTAATTGATGAGCCAACCACCCACCTCGATAAGGAAGGAATCCAATTCCTTATTGATGAGCTGACCTATTATTATGGTGCCCTTGTGCTCGTCAGCCATGACCGGTATGTACTTGACCAGCTCGTTACAAAAATCTGGGAAATTGAAGACGGCTCTGTGACAGAATATACCGGTAACTATACTGATTACATGGAACAAAAAGAGCTGAAGCGAAAACAGCAGCTCCAACAGCATGAAAAATATGTGAAAGAGAAATCCCGCTTATTAAAAGCGGCAGATGAAAAAATGAAAAAGGCGGAGAAAATTACTCAAGCCAACGGCCATATCTCCAAAAAGGAAACAAAGGCCAAAGCCAATAAAATGTTTATGACAAAATCCAAGGATACAAGCCAAAAAGCGGTCCAGCGCGCCGCCAAAGCCATTGAACAGCGGGTACAGATGCTCGAGAATGTGGATGCGCCAAAGGAAGAAATGACGATTCGTTTCCACCAGCATCCTGCACTGGAAATGCACAATAAATTTCCCATCATGGGCGACCGGGTAACATTAAAAGCCGGAGGAAGAACACTTCTGGACGAAGCGAGCTTCCAATTCCCCCTTGGCAAAACCATAGCCATTACTGGAAAAAACGGATCAGGAAAAACAACACTGCTCAACTATATCCTGAACCGCGGCGAAAGAATAACCCTCTCTCCTAAAGCGGTAATTGGCGCCTATGAACAGATGGATTACCAATTCGATAAAAGCAAAACGGTGCTGGATTATATGAAAGATAAAAGCGATTATGATGATAGTAAAATTCGTTCGGTGCTGCACTCCATGAGTTTTACAGGAAATGACCTGAAAAAGGATGTGCGCAGTTTGAGCGGCGGAGAAGCGATCCGTCTCGTGCTATGCCAGCTTTTCCTGGGCAGATACAATGTACTGATATTAGATGAACCCACAAACTTTCTGGATATTTATTGCATCGAAGCGCTTGAACGATTTTTAAAAGCCTATAAAGGAACCGTCCTGCTTGTTTCACATGATACGGTATTTATTCAACGGGCAGCTGATTGCGTGTATGTGATAGAAGATCAGATGCTGGTCTTTAAAAAGAACTAAAAAATGGACCCGGCTGCTATTGCAGCAGGGTCCATTTTTTGTGGATTTTATTTCAAATCAAACTCCTTAAACTAAAATTTTAAGGCCTCCATTGGTTCATCTCTCGTATGAACATAATAGATTTTTGCTTCGGTTGGTTTTATGTTCTCCGTGAGTGCAAACGAAAAACTAAACTCCCTGGATGTCTCTATATCAAATATTTGAGGATCTAATTCTGAAGGATGCTTATTTTTTATTCATTCTTGAACCGAATCTTCAAAGTAACGGCTATCCATTTTTTCATAATCCTTCGATCTATTTCGCTTAACATCCGTGGAAATCTATAAGCATCTAATGGTTTCTTCCAAACGCCTGTCACTGTATATGATTGATTTTCCTATTGGACAGTAAAATTCAATGAATCAGGTGCAGTATGATACCAAGTGTTACAAAACACTTATCCAACAAAAAGGAATATTGCTAATACAGGCAGTATAAAGAGCAGTGACACTATTCTGCTCGTCTTCCATAACCTGATTCCTAAAAATAATTAAACCAAAAAGGACGATAATTGCAAGGATAATAGACATTTCGTTCTCCATTTTCAATTATTCATTCTAATCCAGCTGACGGCAATAAAATAACCAATCATGGGTGAGATTCCATACCCCATGATTGGCATTGGAAAATGACCAAATAGAGTTACAATCATAGTAATTAAGAAATAAACCCCTAAAGATAACGATATAATATTACTTCTGCCGTAATAAAAGAATGGACTTAATAATAACAGCAGCGACAAAATACCTAAAATCAGCCAGACAATACCAAGATCTGCAACCAAAAAGATAATATCTTCTACATAAGGAACTGGTGCTAAATCATCGATAAAAATCCATGAAAGGATAACTGTGACAGCGCAAAGCATAGAGCTAATCAACTTTAACTTCCAATTACCAATCTTCTTCCACAAAATAAGAGAAGCTGCACAAGCAAATGAAGTTAATTGACCTGCATCTGGATGGAATAGCAGGATTAATAAGGTTATAAAATACAGTGCGATTCCGTAGCTAGCAGGATTGTTTAGTTTCCATAGCTGAATAATAATAATTGGCAAAATAATGCTTGCTGCATATATGTTAACCGGTCCTAAAGTTAGCCAGCGATGAACACCGCCTGAACCATCAAACAGAAATGGAAGAACTAATAAGGCTACTGCAATGCAGGTTAGAAGAAGATCGCCTTTAATTAATCTTTTTTCCTTATTAGGAACTAAACAATAAGAACACAAAACAGCTCCCACAAACCAGATTAAGATGTTTTGAAGCGATATTCCGGGACTCAGACCATTTGCAGCCATTGCACAAGTTCCTATTAAGATAGCAGGAATCATTAGTAAATAAGAAATAGAATTTTTTAAAGTATTCATGTTAAAATCCCCTTTTTTTATCCTCGAAAATTTTAACATATTAGTCATCAGCTTATTTAATTTAGTTAAATAAAAATGAATTATTCTTTAGCTACTGCAGCAGCCGCTTCTATCTCTACTAATTGGCCGCTATACCCCAAAACGGTGACACCGGACAATGTGCTTGGAACATCATGGGAGCCGAATTCTTCTCTGACCGCCTGCCATGCAGCCACCAAATCGGACTGGTCGGAGGATGCAACAAGAACTCTTGTATAAGCCACATCCTTTAATGCAGCGCCACATTCCTGTAAGGCTGCTCTGAGGTTTTCAACACAAAGCTTAGCCTGTTCTTCAATCCTGATTCCCTCAGGCACTCTCCCCTCTTGATCAAGAGGACAGGCACCCGCCATAAAATAAAGGTCCATTCCAGAAGGGACATGGGAGGCGTAAGCATAGTCAACAGCAGGTAAAACCTTAGAATGTATGAGTGAGATTTTCTTCATTTCTTAAATTCCTTTCCTTTAGCATTTTACTAATGTAATTCTAGCTATATATAAGATTTCCTTTTTCAGGTAAACTATTTTTAATAACCATCATAAAAGGCGGGTGGCATAATGCGGAGTTTAAGATTAGTAAGTATAATCGTAATTGCCTCTGTCAGCTTACTGTTTGGCTGTTCAGATAAATCGGTGGATCAAGGGGAATTCCCGCCAGAGAAGAAGGCAACTGCTGTAGTGAATGGAACAGAATATCGAATGGAAAAAGGAAACTTTCAGTGGGTCAGAAAAAAAGGCCTTGAAACGGAATCAATCCAAACTGATCATGCATCCCCGAATCAGATGGCAGTACAGCTTAAACCTATTCTTGTAAAACCGGACCAGAAAGTCAAAGTGAAAATTGAAGATGATCCAGTAATAAAGGTGTATTTATGGAATGAAACGGGAATAGAAAGTGAAATCAAGCTGGAGGATAATCAAATTAACATGCCTGCAGATAAAGGAAAATATATTTATGAAGTTTTAGCAGAATGGCAAAACGGTGAAATCTCTTTTACATTTGTGGCGGAAGTTCAGTAATAACAGGGAAACCAGGACATGGTTTCCCTTGATCCAGCTTACTGCTTAATAATTTTTCTCTCCTTCAATACTTCTAAAGCAATATTCCTGGCCTCAGTGCCTGTTCCATCAATATTCACAGCAAACACCCATGTGCCCTTCTCCGTTTCAACAAAACCAACATACCAGCCAAGTCCCATATCAGAGAGTCTTGTCCCTGTTTTCCCATGTAAAATGAAGTGATCCTGTTCATCATGAATCATTATTCGTTTGACTGTTTTTTGGTTCTGTTTTGAGAATGGCAAGTCCTCTTCTACTAACTTTTCGATAAAAGCTGCTTGTTCTGCTGCAGATATTCTCAGACTGCTATTCAGCCAGAATCTATCAATTCCGCCAGATATGTCTTGGTTCCCATACCTTATTTTGGCTACGTAATTCTTCATTTTCTTTTCACCAATTGTCCTTGCCAGGTCCTGATAAAACCAGATAGCCGATTCCCTCATGGCAGAAGCAAGTGAGTGATCCCGGTTCCAGCTTTCGAATTCCCTTTCCACTCCATCCCACCGTTTCACTTCGTATTCATCTCTGACAGCAGCTGTTCCCAGCCCAACTAGAGCATTGGCGACTTTAAAGGTCGATTCTGGCGTCAGTCTCTCTTTGCTCCGCTCCTTGTTATAAACATACACCTTGTCATTATTAAGGTTTTTTAGGACCATCGTGCCCTCTTTACCAGCAAAAGCCTCTTCAATGCGCAGCTCTTTCGTATTTTCTTTTCCGCCTAATACATCAGCACCTGTTCCTGTCAGTAGCAATAATAAGGCAAGTACGGCTATTCCGGCTCTCCTCATCATTTTCATCTTTTCTTCCTCCTTTATAAAATAGGATTTCCGTCATGATGTCAGCCCTTTATTTGTCCCTTATACTATAAACAGCATGATGGATATAGAAAAGAAGCGTTTTGACCGTCTGTACCCATACAAATCTTCAGCAAGGTGTGAATTCATGAGCACTAAATATGATGAAATCATAGGAGAAATCCAATCCAGAATGAATGATGAACGGTTGAAGTCCGGAGAAAAGCTCCCTTCCGTCCGCAGGGTTGCCAAAGAATTCAGCTGCAGCATCAATACTGTACTAAGAGCATACAGTGAATTGGAAAAGGCACATCTGATTTACTCTGTGCCCAAAAGCGGCTATTTTGCAGTAGGGACAGATAAACCCAAAAAACAAACTCAACTGAAAATAGACTTTGTTTCAGCAGGACCGGATAAAAGCAGGATGCCCTACCGTGATTATCAGCATTGCATGAATCAGGCAATTGAACTTTATAAGGAAGATATGTTTCAGTATTCCCATCCCCTCGGCTTGGCGAGTCTTCGGCATCAGCTTTCAACTCAGCTTCAGGACCTGCAGGTTTTCGCCCCGACTGAAAGAATTGCCGTTGTATCAGGTTCCCAGCAGGCTTTGGATCTCTTAATCTCACTGCCTTTTCCCAATCATAAAAAAGAGATTTGCGTCGAACAGCCTACCCATTTCAGTTTCATAGATTCTATTACCTCTCGCGGCTTGAAGCCTATCGGCATTGAGAGAAACCAGAAAGGAATAGATCTTAATTACTTAGAAAAGGTATTCAGAGAACGAAGCATCAAGTTTTTCTACACAGTTTCCAGATTTCAGAACCCGACAGGCTGCAGCTATTCCAACAAGGAAAAAAAGCACATGGTCGAACTCGCTCAGAAATATGATATCTATATTGTGGAGGATGACTATATGGGAGATCTTGATACTAGGAAAAAGGCAGATCCCATGTTTGCCTATGACCATTCCGGAAGAGTCATTTACACAAAAAGCTTTTCAAAGGTTTTGCTGCCTGGGCTGCGATTGGGATTGGCTGTTCTTCCGGAAGAGCTAATGAAAAGTTTCACACAGGCTAAATTTGCAGCGGACATCCATACACCAGTCCTCACGCAAGGGGCTCTTGAAATCTATTTAAGCAGCGGTATGTTTAAAGCTCATATTGAAAAATTAAGGCGGCAATACAAAAAGAAAGGCACCATCCTCAAAAAGGCATACCTGGAGTATTTGCCTTCCGATGCTGATTTTACTGGAGGGGATTCCGGGTTTTATTCGACCGTAGAGCTTCCTCGCAGAATGAAAGCTAAGCGTCTTGTGGAATATCTCGAAAAGAAAAATGTACTGGTTCAGGATGCATCAGGAATGTACCTTCCTGAATATAGGGAGGAAAATCGTATTCGGTTAAGCGTGTCACAGGTGGATGACAGGAAAATAGATGTTGGGGTGAGAAAGATTGGAGAAGGGATTCGAAAGCTAATCCATTCTTAAGATGGCGAATAGCCATAAAGAAAAGAAAGCTCAGCAGAACTGAGCTTTCCGAGCTTTCACTGTTTTACAGCAACTCGATTAATAAAACTTCCAGCAGTCTTCCTCTTCCCTCTGACCCAAGCAAACACAATTGCCGCAATAAGTGTAAACCCTAAGTACCCCATTAGCGGATAAACCGTTCCAACCAAATTGATGAAGCCCATGAAACTGGCGCCAAAAGCGGCAGCACCGAATAATACAACAAAGACATTGAATTTAGGATTCTCTCTTTTCACAACCCTTGCCGTAAAAGCATACAGCATACCAACAGCAGTATTGTAGATCATGCCGAGCAGGACTGCGAACATTAACATTCCAAATGCAGGCGAGATCTCATTGGCGAGTGCGAGTATCGGCATTGGAGATCCTTCCACCACATCCATTTTAACGAGCATGGCTAGATTAATCAGTAAAATCAAGATACCCAGTCCCACACCTCCCAGAATGCCGCCCATCCCTGCCTGTTTTTCATCCTTTGTAGTGCCGCCCATGACAGCAAGCATCGCTGCACCTGCTGCAATATTGTAAGAAACATATAGTAATCCGCCCATAAACCAATTGGACGCAGCTGGCGTCCCGCTTTCCGCCAAGTTCTGAATTTCCGAGAAATCCAGCCCCATCGTGCTTAGAGCATAGCCGATAATGATGACCACCATAAGCAGGAGAAATGGAGTGACCAGGCTGATTATTGAAATGACTTTTTGGATATTGAGACAAACGGTCAGGATCGTTAACACTGCCATAATGATGTTCCCGGCCATGCTCGGGATGCCGAACTGCTCTTCGAAGATAGATCCAGATCCGGCAAGCATAACGACAGCCACTCCAAAAAGGAAAAATGTAATGATAAAGTCCACAGCCACCCCAAGATATTTGCCGCAAATATGGTAAATCACATCTTTATGCGAATCTGTCTGCAGCCGGCTTCCAAGCTGCGTTAAATTCATGCCAAGAAAAGCAAATAAAATAGTCGCCAGCACGCCTCCGGCTAACCCCATCCAGCCAAAGCCGGTAAAAAACTGCAAAATCTCCTGCCCGGAAGCAAAACCCGCTCCGACAATGACTCCAATAAAGGCCCCGGCAATCTGAAAGCTCTTTTTCATACTGAATCCCCCTTCTGATATTTGAATTTTTTGACAACTTTATTTAAAAGAGAAAGAGAGAATCCTCTCTCTTTGAAGGCCATTGGAGCTTGATCGTTTGATTTGAGTGGCACTATTCTTGGCGTTGAGTGCCAATTCGTGCTCAGTGATTCGGTATGAGCGGTATTATTCCACCTGTTAAGGGCCGCTCGCGTTTGATTTTTTCGCTTGAGAGGCTCTATTCCTACCGATTAGTTCCTCTCACGCTTGTTTACTACACCCAAGCGGCACTATCCCCGCCGTTGAGGGCAACTAGCGCTTATCTACTAACCTTCTCCACCTCAAATCTCTTCTCAAATACAGTAAACTCCCTAATCGTTTCATAATTCGGTTCATATCCAAGCCCCGATTTTTCCGGAACCTTGATCATTCCATCTTCAACGTTTACTTCAGGTTCAATCAGATCCTTCTCCCAATAGCGGGATGATGCGGCTGTGTCCCCTGGCATAATAAAGTTTGATAGAGTAGTTAACGCAATATTGTGTGCCCTCCCGATACCGGATTCCAGCATGCCGCCGCACCATACCGGGATGCCGCGTTCCTGGCAGAGGTCATGAATTTTCTTGGATTCTGTCAAGCCGCCGACCCGCCCGATTTTGATATTAATAATTTTGCAGCTTCCCAGATCAAGCGCCTTGCGCGCATCCTCACAGGAATGGATGCTTTCATCAAGGCAGACAGGTGTTTTCAGTTCCTTCTGAAGGACAGCATGGTCAATAATATCATCAGATGCCAGCGGCTGCTCGATCATCATGAGATCGAATTCATCCAGCTGTTTTAGCAGTTCAATATCGTCAAGAGTGTAGGCCGAGTTTGCATCTGCCATAAGCGCTATATCCGGGAAATGCTTTCTCACTTCCCTCATGACATCCACGTCCCAGCCCGGCTTAATTTTCACTTTGATGCGCTTATAGCCTTCCTCTGCATATTCACCAATGAGGTTCAGCAGGTCTTCCACAGAATCCTGAATCCCGATGCTGATGCCAACTTCAATTTCATTCACTTTACCGCCAAGCGCCTTTGCAAGCGGAATTCCTTTTTGCTTGGAATACAGGTCCCAAACCGCCCCTTCAAAAGCCGATTTCGCCATATTGTTTTTCCGTATATAGGACAAGCTTTCGGACACTTCATCCGGATGCTGTATTTCTTTGTTTAATAGACTCGGAATAATAAAGTCTTCGAGCATATGCCAGTTCGTTTTCAGCGTCTCTTCGTTATACCATGGGGAATGAAAGGCAACGGATTCCCCCCAGCCGCTCACACCGTTCTCATCCTTCGCTTCCAATAGAAGAAACTCTTTATCCTGAAATGTCCCAAAGCTTGTTGTAAATGGTGCCTTCATTCTCATTTTCATATGCCGCAAAACAACTTCTGTCACCTTCATCTATATTCCCGCCTTTTCACGTTAGTTGAGTTTAAGCTGATCCTTCTGAACCAAAACATAGTAATGCACAAGGCCTTCCTGACCTTTTTGAAAAGCTGCCATGGCGTACCCTTTTGAAAATAACTTTTGAAAAATGGCTCTGGTTTTGAAGCGCCAATCCATCGCGAGTTCAAAATTTTGATTTTTAATAGCTTGAAAGTTTGCCGGGATCGGAACAATCACAGTTCTCTCAGCATCTTCCCACTCCGGATTTAATAAAACAGGAAAGTCGTCCTCCGATATTCCCCAAACGTAAGGATTGCATGCGTCTGCTGTCTCAATAACCAATGGCTCCTTAACATGTGAACTGGTAATCCACCATTCCACCTTTAAACGGTCAGTGGGCAGTCCATGATTCAAATTATCATCCATATCTCCGTAGCAATTTTCCACATATGTGGAGCAAACTGCATTCAGCTTGTTAAGATTCAAGTAAGCATTGCGGCTCTCAAGCGGATCAAACGTCCAGGTAATAAGGTCATAACCCATCTCAGCGGCCAGTTCCTTTTGCTTCTGCTTTAATAACGCTCCAAGTCCCTTATCCTGGTGATGGGGGTGAATGCCGAGCATATGAGAGCATAAATACCCTTTTCCCTGATGGAAGCCGGGAAATCCGTAGCTGAATCCCACAAGTTCATCTTCTATAAAAGCCCCGAGAAGCAGGCCGCCGTTCTGGGCAGCTGTGATGGTTTGATGAACCGGCAGGGGAGCCATGTTCCAGATGATTTCCTCGAGCTTCTGTATAAGATTCATATCGGATGCTGACTTTAATATCCGCAAATCCATTGTCACAGCAGCCATCCTTACTCCTCCTTTTCTAAAGTAACCATGACCGCCCTGGCCAGTATTTCAACTCCTGAATAGATGGCTTCGCGGTTGAACGTCATGTCAGGATGATGAAGCCCCGGCTGCAAATCACAGCCCAATCCGAGCATTGTGGCCTTAATATTCGGCTTCTTCAAGGTATAAAAATGGAAGTCTTCCCCGCCTGATGTCACGATTGGCTCCCGCAATTGGCCGGCTCCGAGTACATCGATGATGGCCTTTTCCATAAAAAACTGCGCTTCTTCATCTACTTGGGCAGCTGCCACATTCGCTTTCGTCTCCACCGTAATCCTGACTCCGTAGAGCTTGGATAAATACTCTGTGATCGTTTCAATTTTTTCGGACAGTGCGTTAATTACTTCATTTGTTTGTGCTCTCAGGTCTAAACTGAAGGAAGCTTTTCCAGGTATGATATTGCCTGAATCGCTGCCTGCATGGAACTTGGTCATCTTAGCGGTATAAGGGACCATTGGATCCAAATGAATGTTTTTGATTTCATGTATAAAAGAAGCGCCAATTTCAATGGCATTCTGGCCCAGATGAGGACGTGCCCCATGTGCGTCTTCCCCGATAATTTCCCCGGTCAGAAATCGGGCAGCACCATGGAAAATGGCTGCTGAAGCTTCTCCATCCCTTATCTCCTGAATGGGCCTCAGATGGACGCCGTAGAGGTAATCCACATCATCCAGCACGCCTTGCTCAATCATTTTCAGAGCGCCAGTTCCCTTTTCTTCAGCCGGCTGAAAGATGAATTTCAATTTGCCTTTTCTAGGGTAGCCAGCCTTTTGAAGCAGCAGCATTGCCCCGACTCCCATTGTCATATGGGCATCATGGCCGCATGAGTGATTCGCCTGAAGCTTGCCGTTCACTTCCTGCCAAAGTGCGTCCATATCCGCTCTAAGCGCGACACACGGACTCCCATCCCCTATTTCAACAACTAAACCGGGGCAATCCCCAAACAGCTGAACGTGAAACCCCCGGCATTCCAGGAATTTCTGGAGGTACTCGGTAGTCTTATATTCCTTCCAGCTTACCTCCGGATTATCATGCAAATGCGCAAATACCTTCTCTAACGTTGGTTTCAGCTCGTCTATTAAATTCTTCAATCCAATTTCCCTCCTGGCTGAATAAAAAAATGTTCACTTTCCAGCTTTTCATATTGTTCTTTCCTTGTTTGAAATCGTTCCTGATCGTGTATGGACACGCCCGCAATCACCGCATTCAGAAAGGAAAAAAGTGCGGGTGCTGCATCAATCGTCGATTTTTCGGATGAATGGATTTGAAAGAGCAAATCAGCATGCTCCTTAATGGGCGCGATCGGTGAATCGGTGATGCCCATCACAAAGGCTCCCTGCTTTTTCGCCAATTCCGCCATTTTGATCGTATCCTTCATATACCGGTCGAATGAAATGGCAATGAACGTAGAATTTCTATCCATTTCGGTAACCGTGAGCAGCAGATCATCCGTATCCGCCCGGATCAGCTTCGCATTTCCCCTGACCACACCAAGGGTAAAAGAAAGCCAGCTCGCTGCCGAGAATGATGACCTCAGCCCTGTCACATATATTTTTTTCGATTCGATCAGCCGTGCAACCAGGCTATCGAAATCCTCCTGACTTATATTCTGAATCGTTTCCCTGATATGGAGACAATCCTTCTCCATCACACTTGCCAGAAACTCCGGCTTTTCAGCCAATTCCACCTTGCTCGTAAAATACTGGTCAAGTGTGCTGTTTGCCTTCAATAACTGCTCCCTCACCATCTTCTGCAGCTCTGAATAGCCGGAAAGCTGAATGGAATAACAAAAACGGATGACTGTCGTTTCACTGACCCCGATCCTTTTTCCAATCTCACCCGCTGACTTCACGGCGAAATCCTTCGGGTGATCCAGCAAATATTTAGCGGCTTTCTGCTGGCCTTTGGAGAGATTATGAAACTCTTTTTCTATTGTCTCTTTTAATATCATTTAAGATCACCTTATGAGTTTGAAGTTTGCGCTGTATTCTCTTAATTTATGAAGTCTGGGCTTCGTTTTAACTAAATTATCATATATTCATCCAGAAAACAATAATTATTCTGAAAATTTAACGAATAAAAATGACACCCTTTTCGGATGCCACTTACTCCTATCATCTACAGGACTATTCTATAATCCCAGATTGAACAGCATGCACGTCTGCTTCAATCTTAATTTCCATTTGACTATACTGCTCTTTCCATTGTTGCCTATTAAAATCTGAGCGCTGCCTAGCCTTTTCGCCGATGCGAAGGGGATCTGTGTTCAATTCCTGAAACCTCTTGACCATTTTTTCGGCTCTCTCCGTTATTTCCTTTTCGACTGCTTTTTCAATTCTCTCAATCGTTTTCTTGTCTGTAAGATCTAAATCAACCCCTTCCATCGCTCTGCCGTTTACTTTCACTTTAAAAGTGGCTGTATATTTCCCATTCTTCTTGTCCACCATTATTTTTGATTTTGATGACAGGGTTTCGAGACTTACATCTTCTCCGCCGCTAAGTTCCACTTCAAATTGTCCCCGCCGGAATTTTTCATATAGTATCTTAAAGATATAGGCGTCACCAAAGCTGATTGTATCAACAAGCTTATCATCTTTAAAAATTGCCAGTCCGCTTACTTTTAAATGTTTACCCTTTTTTTCGATTAAAGGTAAAAAGGGATCTGCATCTTTGCTATAAAAGTGAACAAGAAATCAGTGCAAATTCACATTAGGAATAGTCTGTTCCAGATTCTGTTCTACCACATCGATTAAATATTGTGATACAGAATCACTTTGCGAGTAAGTTGAATCAATGATGTCTTTCGCCTTCTCCTTCGATACAACCAGCAGCAATTTCCGGCCAATACTGGGGTTTCTCTGCAGATTATCTATTTGATTTTCAATTCCATGCTCTGCGAGTTCCTGATTGAAAATGACCAGTCCAACCCTGCCAACAACTATAGGCCTTGCAGCTTCAGCCTGAATCTTCTGCCTGATCCGTTTACTGGTCTTCCCAGTTGCAGAAAATACCTCATTTACAGGCATCGACTGTTCACCTGGAGGTATATTGGAGGAGCCTGCAGTTCCCTCAAATTCCTCACTATTGACATAGTCATAGCCAAATATCTGCACTAATTGGATATCCTCCAAAATCTTTGGACTTGGAGTACAGCCTGCCAGGAGGATTGGAATCAAGCTGCAGCAGCATAAACAGTATTTAACATTCATACTTTTTTCACCTTCATGATGATAAATTGTAAAACAAGCAAGAATGGCAAGTAAAAATAGATGGTATATAACCCGATTTGGGAGACAACTTTCTGCAGCAAATCAATTTGCTGTCTATCCGTTAAAAGAATACTGATGAAAAAAAGCAATAGGCAAAAAACTCTCAAGGCACTTCTCTGAGAGACGGGAAACAGACGGTTCATTCCCCTGCTTGCACACCAGAGGCCGATGCAAATATTCGGAAGAATGGTAAAGAACCATACGGAGATTCCTATGTATTCGAACCTTTCCACAATGATTAAGTCCACAATTTTCCATAGTGTAAGTGTAGCCCAAATGGTGCCTTTTAACTGTTCCAGGTTGAAGTAGACAAATGTAACAAAAGCAGTGAGCAGGTACATAAATATGCTGAACAGCACCCCGAAATAAGCCCACTTTTCCGATTTCGGCCCATCTTTTATAAAAGGATAAAACATAAAAAGCGTCTCGAATCCGAGAAAATTAAGGGTCATATCTTTTGAAGCTTTAAATAATTCCTCGGGTGAAGCATTCAGGATTGGCAATAGATTTCCATAATCGGCATATTGTAAGGGATAAATCTTCACCAGCAATAGCGGCAAACCGTATAAAACACCTAAATAGCTTACCCCTGTTATGACCCGAAAACCTCCCGTGACATAGGAATAGGCTAAAAAAGTGATGATCAGTATGAATATCCATTCAGAGACTTCAGGAAATACCCAAACCTGGAGCACTTCCACATATGATCTAAGTACAACCAATGCAAAAGCAAATAAGTATAACGAGAATAGTAAACTGAAAAATCCGCCAATCCATTTCCCCATAATTTCAGCGTGGATGGCTACAATGTCGTTGTTCCCCTTATTCAAGATTCGATAGGAAACCCATACCAATCCGATAATGCTGGCGCCGGATGTTAAGATCGCAATCCAGGAACTGTAGCCGGCCGACTGGACAATTGTCCTTTCGAAGCCCAGGATCCCTACACCTATCTGCATCGAATGGATTAAATAAAATACAAAATAGGGAGATACCTTTTTATCCTCTTTAGGCAATGGAAACATCGGCTAGCCTCCTTATCGAATAATAAATACTCCCATTAATCTTCTATATCTCTTCTCGATTTCTCGTGCTTTTTAGACTGAAAGCGAGTTCTTACAGGTGATCTCACCTGCATTGGCCGCTTCGTTTGCATGAAAAACGGGAGGCGGAAGAGGGAATCTCTTAAGTCATTCAGCCGTAAAGGATAGACAGGTGCCAAATAGGGGCGACCAAGGGACGTCATTTTAAGCAAATGGCTCAAAATGTATGAAAAGCAAAAGGTTACTCCCAGAAGCCCCCAAAACTGGGCAGTGATTAAAAAAGGAAACCGGATTAAGCGGATTGTATTGCCCATTTGATAAACAGGTGTAGTAAATGATGCCAGGGCCGCAAGAGCCACGATGATCAGCAGCACATTACTGGTCAGCCCGGCCTGTACAGCCGCAGTCCCGATTACAATACCGCCTACGATACCAATCGTCTGGCCAATTTTGGTCGGAAGCCTTGCTCCAGCCTCACGCAATAGTTCAATGGTCAATTCCAGAATAATCGCTTCCAGTATAGGCGGGAACGGAATCCCGCTCCTTGAAGCAATAAGCGGATTAAGCAGGTTTTCCGGAATCATTTCGTAATGATAGGTTAGCACCGCGACATAAAGAGAAGTTGACAATACGGAAAAGAATACGGCAAACAAGCGGACAAGCCGAAAAATGGAGGCTATATGCCATGATAAAAAGTAATCTTCAAAAGCTGAAAAAAACTCTACGAGAGTTGTAGGGCCGGTGAGGGCATGAGGTGAGCCATCTACAATGATCGTAATTTTCCCTTCCGAGAGCACACTCGCCACCCTATCAGGCCTTTCCGTGTCAATTAAATGGGGAAATGGCGAATTATGGTTATCAGAAATGATCTGGTTAATAAAAGAGCTGTCCACGATCTGATCAAATTGAATCTCATTCAGCCTCTGCAAAATGGTATTCACGTTTTCTTTGTCTGAAATTCCTTCAATATAAAGAACAGCCACCCTTGTTTTCGTCAGACTGCCTATCTTTACTTCTTCCACGATAAGATCTGGAATAGGCAGCCTCTTCCTGACCAGATTGATGTTAGCATCAATCGATTCGACAAAAGCCTCCTTGGGCCCCACCACACTGTACTCGACTTCCGGCATACTGACGGGTCTCTTCTCACGCGTTACAGCAGAAATGACCAGAGCCTCCTGCAGAGACCCTTTGACTTCTATGACAACACAGCCTGTCAGCAGCTTATCCCTTATTTCATGAACATTATCGATAATTTCAGTATTATCTATGGGAATAGCCTGCTGGAGATCAAAAAGGGTTTTGCTCTCACTTTCATTGATATAGGGCAAGACATATTGATGCAAGATGTTGACGTCTACAATAGTCTGGTAATAATGGATATAAAATGGGCTGGATTCCGAAAATCTGTAGGAAACAAAATCAGCAGATTCTTTACAGCGATGAAGGAGTTCATCAATCCTTAATTCATGCTCAATATTTCCGGTTTTCTTTTGATTATTGTCCCTATTAAACCTTTTTAATTTCGATTTAAAAAAACCCACCGGACACTCCTCCAAAACTTAACAAATCATCGTTTTAGTATGTGCTGACAGGTTTTTATTATTCTTTTTCAATTTGGATGCTCAAGTTTTATTTTTAGAGTGTAAGTAATCCTTTTTACCATTTAAGAAACCATTGACCTTTTCACTTTCTGCAGCGAATTGTTTATGTGCTCACAGTCCTATGAGGTGAATGCTTCACAAGAAGAGCCATAAATTCTTCAGCAGTCAAAGCCATTTGAGCCAGCTCCACCCCGACCAATGACAATTCATAAACCTGCTTTTGCTTAGGAGGCAGTGACTTTACAATCTATCTTTTGATCATTTCCGTAAGATGTGAATCCCTATCTTTCATCATACCTTTTGCCAAGGGAGAAACAACACTTGCTCTTCATGTTATATCTCTTCCTAAATTGTATTGCACGTTGCCGCGAGTATTAAAAAAAACGCAATCCCTATATGGATTGCGTTCCTATCTAACAGATCCTTACTCTATATCCCGCAGATTAAATCCAATTAATCCCGCGATCGCCAATCCCCCGGCAATTAAACACAATAGAAGCAGCGGGATAACTGAAAATTCCTCTATCGGTGTTTGCGGCACATGGCCAAAAGGAGAAATACTGCCCACCCAGTCAGAGAATTGGAATAAGCCGCCTAAATACAGGACAACAAAAGAATATAAGACATAAAGCCAAATGAAGCCTGTGAACCTTGGCAGGAAGCCAATTAAGAATACGGCCAGACTGATCATGACCAGCATGGCTGGATAATAGGACAAGGCTGCCTCAAAGATCATACCGAAGGATAACCCGCCTTCAACCACAGCATCCCCGGCAGACCATAGCCCGAGTGCAGCCAGCGAAATCATGAGTAATCCATTTAAGACAGAAATGACGAAATAACTGCCTAACAGCCTGCTCCGCGAGACCGCTCTGCTCAAAAGATGAACCACTCGTTCCTTCTTCTCTTCACCTCGAAGTTTATTCATGGCCATCACTGGGGGAACCGTTGCCAGCAGTGAAATAACAATCATCAGCATGGGGATGAATTGTTCCACTAATGTCAGCCCTTCTGTTGGCTTTAGGAGCTGTTTCATGGCATCATTATCTGCGAAAAATGATTCCAGATCCCCTAATACAGAACCGTAGGAAGCCCCCAGCACGAACATGCCAATTGCCCATGATATAATTCCGGTCCGCTGCAATCTCAGCGCAAGGCCGATTGGACTCTGCAAAATGCGTGATGCATATTTTTTTCCGGGCCTTGATGGCAAAAATCCGCGGTCCAGATCCCTGATAGCGTTCAAGTAGTTCGCAGCAGCAAATAGAATCATGGCTGCAGCAATCATTAGAATAATAGGCCACCAATTATTAGAATCATAGACTTCAGCTTTGGTTACCCAAGCGAGCGGAGAAAGCCAGGACAAGGATTCATTGCTGATGTCTGTAATGGCTCTAAAAAGATAAGATAATAGAAGAATGCTGATCGAATATCCAATCGTTCCCCGTGAACTATCTGATGCTTGAGCCAATACAGCTGTTACACCTGCGAAAAATAAACCAGTCGCCCCTAGTGCTGCGCCATAAAGCAATGATCCTTCAAGATCCATGCTTTCAATTCCAAGGGCATAAAGGCCGAATCCATTAATCAGAGCCAGCCCGATGCAGGCTGCCGAAACAACAAGAAGTGAAGCATTTAAATAGGATAGGCGCCCTACTGGCAGAGAACGCAGCATTTCCAGGCGCCCCTCCTCTTCATCTGCCCGGGTATGCCGAGTTACCAGCATGATGCTCATTAAACCTGTCACAACAGCTGTCATAAGAAGCATTTGATGGGCTGTCATGACCCCAATGGTATAGTTGCTTAAATCCGCGGGACCAGTCATGGCCGTCATCGCCGGGTTGGCCATCGTCTGTGCCATACCATCCCTTTCCTGCTGAGAACTATATAGTCCTTCAAGAGCTGCTGGAACCATTATAGTAAAAAAAGTAAGTGCCAGTACCCAAATCGGAATCCGCAGCCGGTCCAAACGGAAAATAAATTTTGAAAGGAAAGCGGTCTTGGCCAAGTGGTTGCCTGCCATCAGCGCACACCTCCCGTATCCTTCTCCCCTTCATAATGGCGCATAAATAAGTCCTCTAAGGTTGGCGGAGCACTTTCCAGCCTGATGATGCCAAATGGGGAGATATGCTTGATTACATCATCCATTTCTGTCGTATCGACCTGGAATGTCACCCCATGCTCGCTTTCTTCAATGTCATGGATGCCTTTTAGTTCATGTAAACCTGTAATCGGCAGCTTCGTATCAACAAGCATTTGAGTCCGGGTTAAATGGCGAAGTTCACTTAATGTCCCAGACTCAATAATCCTCCCTTGACGGATAATGCTGACCCGGTCGCACAGCTTTTCTACCTCTGATAAAATATGGCTGGACAAAAGAACGCTCTTTCCTTGTCTTTTCACTTCCATTACACATTCCTGAAAAACCTTTTCCATCAGGGGATCCAGCCCTGATGTCGGCTCATCCAGAATGAACAGGTCAGCATCAGAGGAGAAGGCTGCAATCAGAGCCACCTTTTGCCTGTTTCCCTTGGAATAGGTTCTGCACTTCTTGGATGGATCCAAATCAAATTTAGCAATTAACTCCTCCCGTTTCGCCTTATTCGCCCTGCCATTTAACTTAATAAATAAATCAATGACCTCTCCCCCTGTTAAGTTCGGCCATAAGTTCACGTCCCCAGGCACATAGGCAACCCTTTTATGGATATCAACGGCATCCTGCCAGGCATCCATATCAAAAAGCTTCACTTCTCCATCTGTTGCCTTTAAAATTCCTAATAACACGCGGATGGTGGTGGACTTTCCTGCCCCATTTGGGCCGATAAACCCCAGTACCTCACCTGCATTTAACTCTAGATTTACCCCATTCAATGCCGTAAATTTGCCGAATTTCTTTGTCAGGCCGGTTACTTTTAAAAGGCTCATGCTCATTCCTCCCCGTTTTTATAAAAACAGCGCTTAAGTATCTCCTTATAGCTGTCCCATTCGTTAAGAAGCTCGACACCGACACCCTCAAATGACTTGACCTTTGCGATTTGCATTTCCCCAAAGCCGGACATGGTCCAATTCAGGATGTTCATCGCTTTTTCAGGTTCGATCCCGTCCTGAAGCTTTGACCAGTCGATATTTTCATAAATTCTTTGCCAGCCGTCTTTTTGGATGCTGGAAATCATTTGGCTTATTTCGGACCTTACTTCCGGAGACTCTTCAGCGACCAGCGATTTTAAGAAATCAAATACAATCGGATATTTCCTTTGGATCTTAAATTTAATGGATCCAATTTGGCTGATTCTCTCAAAAATGTCTCGTTCATTCAGGTCTATTTCTTCATAAATTTGTTCAATCGTATTCACTGCCTGCTGAATCAAAAAGAAATACAAATCCTTTTTATTAGTGAAATAGTTAAACAATGAGCCTTTGCTTATTTGGGCATCCTTTACGATTTCATTTGTAGATGCTTTCTCGAACCCGCTTTTCACAAACTCCTTCATGGACGCATTGATGATCCGTTCCTGTTTTTCGGGTTTCAAGCTGTAAAAAGTAGTATTAATTATATTGCACCCCTTTCAGAAAGATGACCAAAGTGGTCAATATCATGATATAAAAAATGACCACTTTGGTCAATCTCAAATTAACAAATTTTATCAACTTATTATTTTTAGTTTTATTCATATTTACACGGGGATACAGTTAATAATAGGAGGTGAAAAAAGTGACAATCATTTATTACAAAGCGATGGAGGCTTTCAAAAAGGATGCTGAAAATCAGAAAAAAGAACAACAGCAGCAAGAACTTCTTAATGCTAAAAAGAAGTAAGATCCCCTGCATCTCTTCATCCTTTTTGGATGATTTTTTTTGCCCATATACTAAATGGTTTCTCTAATGATTTCCAAAAGCCTCTTATGTTCTGCATCTGATACATTTTCCCATAACCTTGCTGCCGCTATAATAGGCATCCACTGAAAGACTTCGTTTCTTGATATACCGGTAAGACTGCAATAAATATGAACATACCTTTCTGCCAGCTTGACGGAGGCTTCCGATATCAATAGATAAGTACGGATGACATCCGCACGGACATCGCCAGAGCTCGAATCAACCCAATCAATAACAGTGACAGTACTTTCACCTATAATGATATTAAAAGGATGAAAATCTCCATGGCATAATCCTGGTTGAAACATGATTGAATCCAGTTTTTTCAGCAGATTTCTTTTCTGAGCCTGATTCAATGTTTCTGCTATTTGAATCTGTTTGTGCAGTTTGTCAGTCATAGACCCTATTACAGATGGATCAGCCGGCATAGCATGGATTTTTAGCTGCATTTGTGCACATTCAGTTAAATAAAGGTCTGCTGATTCCATATTATTCAGTATGAGTTCACCTGCTGTTTTCCCTCTTACATACTCCATTATTATGGCCTGTCTGCCCTCAATTTTGGTTACGTTAAACACCTTGGGAACAGGAAGCCCGGATGAAAACGCATATTCCTGCTTGTTTGCTTCGTGTATATGTTCTAAAGGAGGTAAATGCTCTTTAAATACTTTCATAACCTTATCCTCAACTTGATAGATTTCAGCTGTATTTCCAACAGCGATTGGTTTGCCCAAGTTCACCTGTTTTCTCCCCTTGTTTAATAGTCTGTTAAGATGATTCGATCTCACTTGATCTGAATCCTCCCTGCAAAGAGATGCATGCGCTGAAACTTGACTACCCGAAAAACTTCCTGATATCCTAAGTCCGTTGTAAATGTCCTGTATTTTGGAGGGTTATTTTGAAAAACATTTCTGGAAACATCTATTTTTATATCATTTTGGCCATATGTATAGCAGCCTCGGTGCTGTTTGTACAAAATAATGATTCTTTTTATGAACGCACGATCGCGAAAGTGAAGGAAGTTCAGGTTGTTCAGTCTGAAAAAACAACAGATATTTATGATAACGAGGACCGTCTATATGAACAGCGGATCACGGCAGAAATTACAAATGGAAAGGCAAAAGGACAGGAGATTCTCTTAACCAATCAGTATTCAAAATCCAAAGCTTATGACTATGAAATTCAGTCAGGGCAAAAATTATTTGTGTCTATTAAAGATGAGGGTGCTGACCATTTAAGCGGAGATATGCTTGATCTGAAACGAGACCATTACATACTGTTGACAGGATGGATCTTTATTCTGATCCTGCTATTTGTCGGGAAAAAGCAAGGTCTTTTTTCGATCATCAGCCTAATCATTAATGCCGTGCTGCTTTCCTATGCGCTGGATGTCTATCTGAAGAATCCGGAAATAAGCCTGCTGCTGATAGGCAGTGCGGCTGTGATCCTATTTACCGTCACCTCCCTTCTGCTTGCAAATGGATTTAACGAAAAAACCTATGCAGCCATTATCGCAACACTTGCAGCAACATTCTTGTCGTTATTGATTACCTATCTGGTCATCTGGCTAACTGGCGGGAAGGGGCTAAGATACGAAGAGCTTCAGTTTATCACAAGGCCCTACCAAATGGTTTTCTTAGCCGGGTTGTTTATCGGTTCGCTGGGAGCGGTTATGGATGTGGCCATTACGATGTCATCTTCACTGTTCAGCTTATATGAAAAAAACAACAGCATTCCCGTGCAGGCCCTTAAACGTTCTGGAATGGAAGTGGGCAAAGATATTATGGGCACCATGACGAACATTCTGTTTTTCGCCTATATCAGCGGCTCCCTTCCTATGCTTATTCTTTATATTAAAAATGATTCGCCCCTCGGGTTCAGTCTATCGATGAATCTTTCACTGGAATTAGCACGGGCACTGGCCGGAGGAATTGGCATTGTCATGACCATTCCGATTGGCTTGTATACGGCCATTTATTTTATTAACAGAAAGAGGGCACAAATATGAATACAATACTGGTGCTGGCTGCGATCTTATTTATTCTGATGACCCTTATCGGCGGCCAAAAAGGAGCCCGGTCCTTTTTGGCGATTTTCCTTAACTTCGGGGTGATCATTTTCGTCCTTTTCTTCATGAATGATCCAAACATCAATCCGATCGCCGTTACTTTAATAGCCTGTGCCTTCATTAGCTGTGTCAATTTATTTTTTATTAATGAAGTAAACATCAAGACAATAACTGCATTTCTCTCTTCCATCATCACGACGGTCGTTCTCATTGCATTCATTGTCATCATGGCAGAAAAGGCGATGATTCAGGGATTTGGCGAAGAGGAAATCGAAGAGTTAAGCATTTTTTCCCTTTATATCGGAGTTGATTTTGTGAAGGTGGCTGCGTCGGTCATCATTATGAGTACAATTGGCGCCATTACGGATGCAGCTATGGCCATTTCTTCCCCCATGAGGGAAATACATTATCACCACCCGGATATTAGCAGAAAAGACTTATTCCAAGCAGGCATCGGAATCGGCAAGGATATACTCGGAACAAGCACCAACACGTTATTTTTTGCCTTTTTCGGCGGATATTTGGCACTGCTGATCTGGTTTAAAGACTTATCCTATACACCAGGTGAAATTATCAATTCTAAGATTTTCAGCGGCGAGATGATCACCATTTTCTGTGCCGGGATTGGTGTTACCATGGTGATTCCAATTACTTCCTGGATTACCGCCATGTATTTAGTGAAAAGAGGAAATTCTGCTGAATAGCATGAAATGTTGGGGTGCGGGGCCATTAATACAAGGATGAATTACCTATTTCTTACAGATAATGGTATTTGATAAGGAATATCGTCCATACTAGGAAAGAGTAAAATGAGGTGAACCTATGCACTGCATCCTTGTATTATTGGTTGTCATTCTTTCTTATATAAAAGGCGACTGGAAAAATTGGGAGAGATATTATCCGACCATGCTATATATTTCCGTGGCCTCTTTCATATACGAATTTATTTCCCACAGCCATTTTCATTTATGGGAGCTTGAAGAAGGGATATTGGATCTGATGGGCACCCACCTGGTGCATAATATCGTGATTAATCCGCTAATCGGCTTTGTGTTTTTATCAAATTATCCTAATAAACGGAAAAGTAAAATCTGGTATTATGCACGATGGATGGTTTTATTTTGGGCGGCTGAATGGCTGGCGTCCCGCTTTCACTTCATCAGCTACCATAATGGGTGGAATATCTGGTGGTCTTTCCAATTTGTCGCCATTATGTTTCCGATGATCCGATTACACTATCTCCACAAATTAAGGGCACTGATTCTTTCTGTTCCGATTGCTGCCTTTTATTTGTTCATGTTTGATTTTCTATAGATACATGCGGTTTGAGCTTGATTAGCTTAATTAGAAGTTATTTACCTGCCGTTTTCCCCTTAACCTGCTTTAGGGTCGCCACGATCAAGAAGCTGACTATCACGAGCAAAAGCCAGGAGCTCACCTTTCCCAGATGAACAAGACTCCATGCATCCGCCTGATTGGGGTATTCCCAGGCACTAAAGAATGTCGCTATATTTTCCGCTATCCATATGAAAAATCCGATTAGCACAAAAGATAGAGCAAGCGGCATTCTGTATTGACTTCCGCCTACCTCGTAGCTGACCCAGGATTTCCAAAAAACAATCAGGACCATTCCGGATAGCCACCAGCGGATATCGATCCAATAATGATGGGTGAAAAAATTCAAATAAATCGCAGCGGCAAGAGGCACTACTGCCAAAAATGGCGGCCAATTGACCAGATCAACCTTCAGCCTCCTCCACGCCTGGCACAGATAACTCGCTACACTCGCATACATGAATCCGCTGTACAAAGGAACTCCAAACACTTTGGAATACCCCTCCTCCGGATAAGCCCATGAGCCCATATGCACCTTAAATAATTCCAGTGCAAGGCCAATAATGTGGAACAGCGTGATAACCTTTAATTCATCCTTTGTTTCAAGCCCCGATTTTACCATCGCCCACTGCATCAGCAGACAGATGATCAAAAGCCAGTCATACCGCGGTAAAATAGGCATCGGCAGAAATTTCGTTAAAGCTAAAGAAGCAAAAATGACAACAGGAAACCAGCAGGACAATGCCTGCTCCCAGCCGAAACGAAAGAGCTGCTTTAAGAGTCTCACCGGCTGAGCTTCCATTTTACGAATAGTTAAATGCATGTTACTCACTCCTTTTACCCAGTCCCACGCCTTTTAAGACAATCCGCCATACCATTTAATCGTCACTGCGGTATTCCAGGATATCGCCAGGCTGGCAGTCCAGTGCTTTGCAAATGGCCTCCAAAGTGGAAAATCTGATCGCCTTCGCCTTTCCATTTTTCAAGATAGAAAGATTGGCCATGGTGATTCCTACATTTTCTGAAAGTTCCGTTACACTCATTTTCCTTTTTGCCAGCATCACATCTAAATTAATTATGATTGTCATGTTCTCACCTCAGACCGTTAAATCATTTTCTGATTTGATATCTATTGCCTCTTTCAGGAGTTTCTGCAGAACAGCTGCAAAAACGGCAATCACCATTGAAGCAAAAGGAACAACCAATCCGACGAAGATGACCCCTGGGGCGTCGTCTAGTTCTGCAAAAATATAGAAGAGCGGCAGCACCAGCACATGCAAACAGGCAATCAGGATGGCACAATATTTAATTTTCTTTAATGCGGCGACAGATAAATCAGAGAAAGCTTTATTTTTATCAATGTAGCGCAAAAGCTTGAAAGCCTGGTAAAGCGCATAATAAAAAGGGATCGTCGACCCATAGAACACGATGTAAACCCAATATTGAAAAAATGCAAACTCCGGCAGCATTTTCCCTGCCTCTTTTCCCAGTTCTGGCACCAGAAAAATACACAGTAAGAGAATGGGAACTCCTAATAGAATAACGGCTATTTTTAAAAACAGCGTTGTAACCTTTTCCATATAAAACACCTCATTTCTTATTTTCAATTTGATTTTAAACTATAATTTATCGTTTTTCAATAAATTTTTAACGTTTCTTATTATTATTTTGTTGATAAATAAAAAACATCACCCCTTTTAGGATGATTTTTTATTATTTAAACACATAAAAACCCAATTCAAAAGTTTGAATTGGGTTTTACTTATTTGGAGTACCTGGAGCATAGTAATACGGCGGCACCTTCAGCCATCCCCGCTTTTTCATCAGTGTTTTTAATGTGCCGCCAAATACCGTCCATTCTAAAAAAAATTCAGTCCACATATTGCCTACATCATTTCGGACAGAGTCTGATTGTCCTTTGGCACACGCTGTGGAACACGTCACCAATTTAAATGCGACGCCATTAGTAATTTCATCATCCGTAAGCTTTACTCCTAATGGAACCTCATTTGGAGAAGTATGCGGTTTTGCCGATGCTGTATCTGGCAATGGAATTCCTTCTTTTCTCATAAAGGCACTTATTTTTTTGACCTGGGACTCACATATTTTTACTACATCGTTAAGCATTTCTATCACTTCATCATCTGTCGTCGTATTAAATCCAATTTCTTCGTACCGTAAAAATTCTTCCACTAAGGTTAAATACGACCATATATCCCCAACTTCTAATACATGCAAGGGAGATTTAGGTTCGTTTGTATTATCCAGGGCAACTCTGAGCATATTAAAAATTGCTTCTAAAGGATTTGCCATTTTCTTTACCTCCTATCCTGTATAGGTTGTGTATAGGATTAGAAAAAATTCATAACTTCCGTTAGATTCAAGCAAAGCCTTTGGAAAAGAAGAATCTTATAGTGAGGGAGATTAGTCATGGGGTTTGAAAAAGGACTGGACCAATCTGAACAGGCATATGAACAATACTCAAGAATAAGCTCCTACTTCGCGAATATCGTGAAGGACGAATTTCTCTTTACATGGCAATGGTGGCTCGGACTTGCCTTGTTTATCGTTCCCTGGCTGATTTGGTTCAAATATCGAAAGAAAGACAGCACCGGACGTCTTCTCCTGGCTGGATTGTTGATCATCATCCTATCCCTGACCATAGACCTGGCAGCACTATCATTAGGGTTATGGACCTACCCGATGACCATTATTCCCCTGGCACCTTTTCTATTTTTGCCGTATCACTTTTCATTGGCTCCGGTAGGTGTAATGGCGGCCCTGCAGATAAAGCCGCAAATGAATACATTATTAAAAGGGATCATCTTCTCTGCCATGGGGGCTTTCGGAGGAATGAATTTATTTAATGCCCTTGATTTTTATAATCCCAAAAGCTGGTCCACTTTATATGACTTTTTCATCTTCCTCACATTATATTACTGCGGGTACTGGATAACGAGAATCGAGGATTTTCAAGAGCTGAAATAAGAAGCTGAAAAAGACTTTCCTTCAGATCAGAAAGTCTTTTTTTTATTGATATTCTGCGGTACAGCATCCGTTGTGACTGCAGGCCCCCCTGCCAATTTCCCGAATGAAGCAAGGCTTGAGGCAATCAGAAATTGTGCACCATAGTAAGTAGTCATGATCAGCACATCTGAATAAACAATATCTGTGACAAACATATTCCAAGAGAGGATGGAATCAGAGATTACAAACAATAAGCTTCCCGCAATAGCCTGCCTGTTTCCAGTTAGGATAGCTGATAAAGCCATTATGGAAATAACGAGCATATAAGCAACCACCGGACCAACTAATGCATGTTCCCCTTTCTCATTTAAAGAAGCTAAAAGCCCGCTGCCAATGATCAAAGAATACAGACCGATCGGTATAATGGCTGCAAGACGCCGCTTTGTCGTCTGAGCCAATTTCAAAAACCCAGATAAATAAAAAAGATGGCCAACCAGAAAGGCCCCAAGTCCGGCAGCAAATGAGACGGCAATGAACCCATCCCCGAGCATGCAGAAAAATAAGCCCGTCATCACTAAACGCATGGCAGGCGTTGGGCTGTGCGGGAGATGACGGAATGCATAAATAATGATGAGTGCCATAGGAATCAGCTTAAAGGTAATTTTGACTGCCAATGGCTCATGAGGAACGATGAAAATATATAAGAATGCCATCAGTCCAATTAAGAAAGGAATAAGCAATTTTTTCAATGATATCCATCTCCCTGTGTTTGAATGGAACCCGCGCTTTAGAAAAGCGCAATTGGTATGCTCTTATTTTATTCGATAAAGAATTAAGGAGTCCTTCTCTCTATGTTTGACATTGATCAAAGATAAAAAATCTTTCTTTTCTCGAAATACTTATAAAAAACACTCATATTAAAGTAAATAATTAGGAAATATAGACATAACATGCAGTTAAAAGGGGTTCATTTGCCATGGAGGAAAACAGGATAAAAGATTTCGATCATATAGTCCAAATGGGTAAAAAGGGACAAGAAGCTCTAAATGTTTACTGGTTGGAACACAGCATTTACACTTCTTTTGAATACTGGTTTATGGTTACGCTATTTATAGTCCCTCTCATAGTGTTATTTTTCAAAATTGATAAAAGTAAACTGTTTTTCATGGGATTCTATGGTTATAGCATTCATATGCTTTTTGGCTATATCGACTTGTTCAATAAAAATTACGGGCTGCTGAATTATCCATTTCCTATGATTCCAATGGTTCCAGGTTTATCCCTTGACTCAAGTTTTGTTCCTGTCACGTTTATGCTGGTTTACCAATGGACATTGAAGCATAAAAAAAATTACTATGTTTATACTGGGCTGACCTCTGCTGTTTTAGCCTTTGCTTTTAAGCCCCTTCTTATCGGTCTCGGTCTTTTCAAGCTATATGGGAGCACGAATTATTTATATCTTTTTGTATGTTACCTCGTCGTAATTATATTAGCTAAGGTGATTATGAACGTTTTTTTATGGACAGAGCGTAAATTTAATCACCATGATCATGCAAATTAAGCATGAATAAAAATAGCTGCCGTAAATGGGCAGCATTTTTTATGTATATAATCAGGCGGCTTATTAGCCTTCCAGCTCAGGTAAGTTTTGATTTCCTTTCAATCGATCCACAATTTTTATAAATCCAACAAACCCTCTAATAGTGAACAAGGTGAAATTCACACTGCCAAAGGTGTGGAAAATAGACCATTTTTTCCACTTGAACAGTCTGGTGTTTTTCTCCATGTACCATTGGGCAATGCTCATTGGAACACTGAAAATTAAGCTTTTGAGCAGGATATTTCTTAACTTGTCATGGTAAGAGATCTTAACCCAAATCACACTTAAAAGCGGGAAAAATAAAATATCATAAACCAGGTTAGTCTTGAAAATCTTTGGAAAAGGACGGACCGGATATTCAACCCTTTTCGTTCCAACAACATAGGCATCAACCAAAGTGGCCAAAACACCTTTCGAGAAGAATACAAGTAAAGTCTCCCTCATTTTCTTCCCTTTAAACATAAAAGGAACTGACACAATGCATAATCCAAGAAGCAGGTTTAATAATTTTTTCTCCATTAAGATCAGCCTTTCCTATTGCAGATATTAATAAATTCACCCATTATGAATTCATTTATTCCTGGACCTGGTATTTGTGTCTGTTTGTAAGCAAATATTGCTCCTGATTGATTTTTTCATGGGAGTGGTCAGGGTTCGGACTCTAACTAGGGTTATTCCGCCTTTTGTGTCAGAAGGTAGACCAGGTTCCGACTCTAACTGCTGGTTTCTCGCTTTTTGTGTCAGAAGTTGGACCAGGTTCCGACTCTAACTACTGGTTTCTCGCTTTTTGTGTCAGAAGTTAGACCTGGTTCCGACTCTAACTGCTGGTTTCTCGCTTTTTGTGTCAGAAGTTGGACCAGATTCCGACTCTAACTACTGGTTTCTCGCTTTTTGTGTCAGAAGTTGGACCAGGTTCCGACTCTAACTGCTGGTTTCTCGCTTTTTGTGTCAGAAGTTGGACCAGGTTCCGACTCTAGCTAGTGGTGTCTCGCTTTTTGTGTCAGAAGTTGAACCAGGTTCGGACTCGAGCTGCCGATTTCTCGCTTGTTGTGTCAGAAGGTTGCTCTGCTTCTGACTCTTACCCGCGATTTTCCCCCTTTTGTGTAAGAAGCTAGATCAGCCACCGACTCAAGCTGACGGTTTCTCGCTTTTTGTGTCTGAAGTTAACCTAAGTTGCGACTCTAACTCACTATTCCCATCCTTTGATGTCCGAAGCTACCTAATCCTGTCCCTTTCAAAACAGACACTCGTAAGCTGTTCGGCTTCTAAGAGCAGGTCTCAGCCAGAAAAGCCGCGCCAATGCCATAAATACAACGAACCCTGTTACCATCCTCCCCCACTTTTCATAAAATAGTCCAGAGCTAACTATGGGAGGGGCACATCTGTGACAGTATACAAAGTTTTCCACGGAACCAATTTATTTGCCGCTGCACTCGTTCAACAGTATGGTGTCAGTCTGGAAGCACAAAGATTGCTGACGGATTTCGGAAAAGGGCTGTATCTTACATTCAACTTCAAGCAGGCAGGCAGATGGGCAAGTGTCCGTGCAAGGAACCTGCAGGTATCTGCGGAGTTATTGAAAAAGCTCGGCATCGAGAAAAAGGAATACCTTCATCATCCTGCAGCAAGGATCCCTGCCATCATAAGCTGGGAAATTGATTTAGAAAAATTGTCTCAGTTGAACGGGAGGATTTTCCCCTTTCCTGGTCAGCCCTCATGGAAAAAGGAAAAAGCGATCTGGGAGGCCCTAGTCCTTAAATGCCGCAAAGGACATTCTCATAGTTATGATTTCGTTTATGGCCCAGTGGCAGGCGGACATTTTGAGCAAGAAGAAAAGCTGACAGTATCAAAAACGAAAGATCAATTATCCCTCCATTGTGAACAGGCCATACAATGTCTATCAAACATGAAAATCATCCCCGTCCTGGTTGAACAAGATTACAGGAAGCACGAACCGGAACTATGGAGAAGAATTCAAATGGCTTGCCTGGAAATACAGCCAGACGGATTACTCATGATTCGCTCACTATCAGATTCCTGGATTTCTTCCATCCACCCCAGCATGCTCAGGAGCGAATCACCTTATTATTGGGCTTTTAGCCTATTAAATGGAACAAACTCTTTATGGCACGATCAGTATGAATCCTGGCTTTTGCAAAAAAGAAATACCTCTATTTCTTTTTAAGAAATTCCTCAAACAGCTTACAATCTTTCACTGTACAGGACGTGACAAGCTTCTTTCCTTTTTCAGTATTAAAAATATAATAATTATCAGCGAGGTCCCGGACCTGGATAAACGTTTTTGGAACCAGCTTATGTGTATTCGCGATGACTTTATCGGGAACAGCCCTTCCATCCTTCCGCGCCCGCTCAGCAGCGCGTTTCCTGGCTATTGAAAGTGAAGCATCTGCAATGTATAAATGAATGCCATACCCAGCCTTTTTCAGTTTAGTAAACAGGCTTTTATATTTTTTCGGCTTCGCCATTGTGCTTTCATAAACAAAACTCCTCCTTTTCTGAATCAGCTGATTGACCAGTTCATCACGAATATCACAAGACTCTTTATGAACCAAAAGAGCCGCCTTCTGAGGATACGTTTCTTTATAGATTTGATATTCAGGAATATATAGCTTTATCTCATCAGGATCCACCTGCACGGCACGAGACATGAGGTGCTGGTTTTCTTTTACGATGGTTTCTCTAAGAACGGATTTTCCTGTGCCGCTCCCGCCTCCAAAAAAGAATGCCTGTGGATTAATCTCATTGCCCTGAAAAGTGTTCTTTTGAAGTTCGGCTAAAATTTTCTGATGCAAAGCCCTTCTACCTGAAAGATAAGCTCCGTCCGCTTTTGAAAAAAGTGTCTTCGTATCTTTTATATTTGAGCTTTTCCCGCCCCTTGCATCCTTGTAAAAGATTTTTCCCATCCAGTTGCGAAATAGCAAATCAATCACCTCAGAAAAGCTTATGTATGCACCAAGAATGTATATGCAGTAGAACTGCACTAAATAAAAAAGACGCTTTCTCATAAAGAAAAAGCGCCTCGCATTCATTCGGTCGGATAAAGTTCCTGATAGGTTTCTACTGTAAGTTTTATTAAATCCTTAAGTACATCAGTATTGATATCAGCTAATTTATTTACATATATACAGGCCTTGCTCTTCGTGTACTTACCGAAGCCCTCTAATAATTTTTCTCGCTCCTCACTTTCATAGGACAAATATAGACTTATTTTCGCCTTTCTTGGTGAAAACCCCGCTAAAGGTGCATCCCCTTCTCGCCCTGATGCATACTTATAGTGGTACTTGCCAAAGCCTATAATACTGGGTCCCCACATTTTTGCTTCGTACCCAGTTACCTCCTCGAAAATTTCTAACAGCTGATAGGCATCTGCCTTCTTCTTCTCATTTTCCACACTTTCAATAAATTCAATTACACTTTTATTGGTTTCTTTCATCTTCGGTTCTGACATTTATTCGCTCTCCTATTCACTGAGTAAGTGTATTTTCTAATCCTTCTTCATTTTTCACTAATATATTCGTTAGATATACTCCATTCTCCTACCTTATTTCACTATACCTCCCTTTTTGTCAAATAAAAAACCGCTACATTCGGCAGCTGATTCATGGAAAGATATTATAGTAATCCTAACTTGGAACATAAGCGGTAGAAATAATATAAACCGCTTAACTGTTTTTGATTGCGTTTATTTAAAAGCACCTGGCACTCCTCGATTATATCCTTTACCCCTTCAACATTGTAATCCTCCAGATTTCTGATATTTCTCTTTAATTGAACCACTTTGTTTGAATATACAGCACCTTGGGCCACTTTCATTAACAAAACCTTCATAACCTGGTACGAATTAAAGCAGCGATAATGATTAGTTCCCCTCTTCGATTGTATATACCCTTCCTTTTCCCAGTACCTAAGAGTTGAAGCTGGTATACTTGTGTTTAATGAAACATCTTTAATCGGAAGGAGTTTTTCAGAATCTAGATGCTGCAGGTGTTCCTTCACTTGTTCAATGAGAGCTTTGTCCTCATTAGCAGCTTTTTGCGCACTATTGATGATCCAAAGAGCCGCATCCAATTTTTTTCGCTGCAGGGCTTTTAGTACAGCTGCAGTAGTATCTATTCCAAACCCAGGTGACATGGCTACAATACATTCAAAATAGGCCAAGTGTTTCTCAGTATATATCCTATACCCAGCAGGTGAACGTGATGGTTTTGGCACCAATCCCCTCTTCTCATAGCTTCTTAGAGTGCTGGTGCTAATATTTAATTTTTTCGCGATATCTATCGGTCTCATATTTTTCACTGAGCACACCCCTATATTTGATAACTGTACTCCTTTATAAAGTTTAATAGAAAGATACTTGAAATTCCGCGTTATATTTTCAGAAACTTTAGAATTGGCTTTAATGTTGTAAAATTGATGTATAAGACAAAAATAGAGGGAGTTATTTGGCCATGACATACTCAGCCGCAAAAAACAATCTCTGAGGGCATGCATAAATTTATTGGAAAAGAATAGCTTTGAAAGGATGGCGATTTTTATGGCAAATAATCTGCATGGTCCAAATCTGGACGATATATATCCAATTAAAGGAAATCAGAAGGTGCAATTTATTAAAAATACAATTACAAAACCTAACATTCGTGCAGGTGAATACTCCTATTACGATACCAGAAATGGCGAAACCTTTGAAGATCAGGTGTTATATCATTATGAGTTTTTCGGAGACCAGCTTATTATAGGGAAATTTTGTGCGATAGCACCCGGTGTTACATTTATTATGAATGGAGCCAACCATCGAATGGATGGCTTCTCAACCTACCCTTTCAATATTTTCAAAAACGGCTGGGAGAAGTATACACCGACTTTGGATCAGCTGCCATTTAAAGGGGATACCATCATCGGGAATGATGTTTGGATTGGAATGGATACAGTTATTATGCCGGGGATTAAGATCGGAGATGGAGCCATTATTGCCGCCAAATCGGTGATAACGCAAGATGTGGAACCTTACACGATTGTTGGGGGAAATCCTGCAAAGAAAATTAGGAAACGTTTTTCAGAGGAAATGATTGCTGAATTGATGGAATTGAAATGGTGGGATTTAGATATTGAGATAATTTCTGCTCATATTGATGTGATTGTAAATGGTGATTTAGAAAAACTAAGAAGTTTAAAAAATACTAAATAAGAAGGTTAATAGTTTTAATAGGGAGGAATATCAATGGCTCCATTTATTGTATTGATTGGTTCATTCCTGTTTTTTCGCTTAATTGGATTATTGGGTTTTGCTTATTTGGATGGCTGGGAACCTTCCTTGCGAATCGCTGTTGTTCTTATGTTCTTATTTGCGGCATCAGCGCATTGGGGAAAGCGGCGACCCGATCTTATCAAAATGGTGCCCCCTGCTTTTCCAAAACCAGGTCTCATCGTTACTATAACTGGAATACTCGAAATTATCGGTGCAATAGGACTGTTGATTCCAATTACTTCAAGCCTTGCTGCAGCAGGATTGGCTTTATTGCTTATTGCTATGTTTCCGGCCAACATTTACGCTGCTCGAAAAGGGAGCAGCATGGGCGGAAAACCAATTACTTCGCTTTTCCCTCGAACGATAATACAAATTATATTTATTACAGCTGTTATTCTTCTTATATAGCAGTAAAAACATCCGCCAGCTTTTGGCGGATTTTTCTTTCGGCTCTTTTCGCACAAATTTTTGCTATTTATAAAAGATTGGCTTTATAAGTTTCATGGTGTACCACTATTGATTTAACCTCTCCAGCAATGCTATAAAAAATCAAATACCATTACGGTTAACTTTCTGAGTTAGATTTCAGGTTGTCAAATATCATTCTATTTAAATAATCTATTTTGGCAACATCTTTATGATTGTTGTTATAAGCTCGATAACTATCCTTGGATGAAGATTCGTAAACGCGTAAATATTGTTTTGGATTTAGTAAATAATACTCTGCCTCTACATGGTGATGCATCTCTAAATGCTCTAACTGGACTCCCGCGAAACTTGGTAAGGTATCAATAATACCAAACTCAACAGATAATCCCTCTTTCGAAAACTCGTGTTCATGCAAATCTATCAAACGATATCCCAGTGAATTCATAATGCTCACGACATCATTCCAGTTATGTATATTTAATTCGGGTGGCACTTCCCATCCTCTTTTATCCCCAGGGATATGAATATCTAAATCTTGTGCATTCCAACTCTTTCCTGTAACAATCTCTAACCCAACTGATCCCATTAACAATGGTATAATTTCAATGTCATTGAGTTTCCTAGCGACTTTAATAAACTCATTAAACTTGTGATTTTCCATTTAACCCTCCATTTTTCTGCGTTTAGCTGTACGGCTATATATTGTCTTATACAAAAGCCTCAATCTTTACGACAAGAGCCTTCCTTCTAAGGCGCCGTTCCCTTTCACCCGATCCATCGCACTTAATTCAGAATCCTGGTTAAATATCAAAAAGGGCGCTTTCCCCATTGCGCCCCTCTAAAATCTTTTAAATTATAATAAAAAATACTAGTACTACCATTAATATTGCTATGATCACTGACAGCCAGCCAATCTTCATCCTGCTTAACAAACGATCAATGATAAAGAATAAGATAGCAGAACCAAGTCCAAAAACTTGTAATACGGCTCCGCAGCAGCAATGAATGATGAAGGAGGCTATCTCACGAGCAAGAGTTTTTTTAGCTATCACTCTGCTGAGCCAGTCACTGAAGAAGGAAGCTATAACTCCGTACGTAATGGCAAGCATTACGTTTAAATAATATAAATTTAAAAATAAATTTACAAATCGGTTCTCTTCAAACCCGCCAAGGATTGAAAAAAACAATGCAAATAAGAAACTGCTAAGAATAGCAGTTAATATTTTTCTCTTTAATATAATGGCTATTTTCCTCTCTCTACTGTCAATTCTGCTTCATTGTCCAGACAAGGAGCAGCAGAACTGTGCTGCTTTAAGACCAATCCACCCCAGCCCATGAGGATTGCAGCTTTCGCAAAAGAACAATTTGGCCGACATGATACGTATCGTGCATCATGATATTGCTAAGTAGTCGCTCCATAGAGTTACTGTTGGCTGCATACGGAGCTTTTAACTTTTCATCATTAAGTTCTGCAATGACTCCTTTTAAATTACTCAAAACTTCATTAAGACGCTGCACTGTCTGCGTCCATCCAAATTCGTCTTCTGGATCCCCCGGATTTCCAAAGGTTACTTCATTGTCTTCTGCCTTACGCGGATTCTCAGTACCCTTAATTCGATGGATTACGTCCTCATTCCAAAATATCAAGTGATTAACAATCTGCCAAATCGAATTGCTGTTTCCTGAACTTGTCCAAGCTGCCTCAGCTGCAGTGACTTCATGCAGCGCCTGATCTATAGATGCAAACCATTCATTCTCGTGCCAATGAATGTCGAGTTGTTCTTCAAACATGTTAGTTACAACTTGCATACAACCACTCCTCACTGTTAAGTGTAATCACAAAGTCGGTCCAAAAATAGGGTAAGCCTCTGGAAATCACTTTTTTCCATGCTTACCCCTATGACTTATTCGGCTCAGTTTGCTTTTATTCCTTCATAAGGACATTAATTTTTTTGATTTTTTCACCACAGATAGTTGAAGATGGTTTTCTTAAAAAGCATAGCTTGCTTCAAATAGGAACCATGAACAACTTAAAATTTTTGCAGGGTCTGATTAAGAAGAAAAAGCTGCAAGTTAGGCTTCTATTAACTTCTAAAAAATCAGCTTATATAATACAAACCCAACGATTAATACAACGATCAGTACCGCTGTACCCTTCCACCCCAAACCGCCAGTTAAATCCGTTAAACTCCCATTGCTTCCTCTATTTAGTGAATCGTTTAGCGCAGAAGTTGTTTTTAATTCACTTTGTTTTAGTCGTTCTCTTTTTTCCTCCGGTGTTTCATCTCGATTAGTCATAACAAACACCCCCTGCGAGCTGTTTCTAATGTGAATATATTCTGTATTCATGCGCCTATACCTTTATCCAAGCCTGCCGTTTTTTCTCACTGACACTCTTTTCGCTTGCCTGAGCATACAAAAAAGACGCCTTCCTAAAGAAATGCGCCCGGTTGGATTATGCTGATTCACCTGAAGTTCATTCATTTTCTAATTGTTTATATATCAATTTTCTATAAAAATGAGAAGCCATTATGATAATGGAGTAAATAAGAGGTAAATTCAATGGATTTTTTATTTTCTCTAAATGCTTTCTAATTAAAAATAGATCAACCATCGACATAGTAAGAAAATTTAAAAAGAGTGAAGTAAAGGTTGCTTTTTTAGTCCAGAAAGCAGTTGCTAAGGAAAGTAAAAAACCAAAGAAAGGGCCGACGATAAAATGTTCTTTCCACGATAAAAATTCAGGGAATCCATACCGAACCTTTCTGAGTAAAGCAAATAAATAAACCGTGTTCATCCATGTTACCTGGATAATGTTAAATAAAGAGATAAACATAATGAGAGGTCTTTTTTTCTTGAGCTGTTCATGCCAATAATCATTGCAGTAAAAAGAAATTAAAATGAAACAAAATGTATATCTCGTTTTCCACCACTTGTTTTTGAAAACACCCAAAAATATAAATAGCTTTTCGATTAGAACAAAATACAAGCTAAATAATACCTTCACCCTCCAGCCCAGGTTTAAAACGGTGATAAATAAGGCCGTTACAGGAACATAAAAAAACTGTGACCAAATGGCCCCGAAAATATTATCTAAATTTCTTTGTTTTATAAATTTGGGCTTGTAAACATATCCATCAAAAAGGGCTACAACAATATATTCAAAAATATAGGCCATTCCGGCGTAATTAAGGAAAAGGACCATGTCTCTCTTGCGGTTTCTGCTTTTAACCAGGGTTATAACAAGCATAACTAAATGGATACTTCCCAAAATAATATATGGATACTTATTTACTCGTCTTCTGCTTCTCATATTAGTCCAGCTTCCATTTAGAATTTGTTATATTTTTCTTCATTGGAATCTAATATATGTATCAATTTAATGCTGTGTTCTTCTTCCAATAGACTGCCCCGTTGTTCAAGAAAAATAAGTATTGCATACTCTTCTTCCAATGTAATATCAAATCCACCAATTTTCATTCTATCTGGTTAACTTTCTGGGTCATCCTTCTTACCCTGACATGGCTCCCCTTTTGTACAAAAAGAAAGTCCCCTGGATAAAGACTTACCCCTTATAACAGATATTGATAAACCAACAGTCGGGCAATATAGGGGGTGATTTTTTATGGCCAAAAAGACCAAATCGCCAATGGGATTTGGTCTGAACGGCTTATTTGGCTTTTCCCTCTATAAAATCTATGCTTTATTATTTATCCCCTCCTAAAATAGGGACCTCTAAAGCAGGCAGGAACTCTTCGAATTCTTCTCTTTTGGATTCCAGCCAAGATGGCAGCATAAGCCTGCTGCCAAGCTCCTTTAGTGGTTCGTCAACCGTAAATCCTGGAGGGTCTGTCGCGATTTCGAACAAAATGCCTCCTTCTTCATGAAAGTAAAGGGCATTGAAGTAATTGCGATCCAAAATCTCTGTTGGATAATAGCCCTTCTCCTGAAGAAGGCTTCTCCACTTTTCATGATCCTCTTCGTCTTTAGCTCTCCAGGCAATATGATGAACTGTACCTGCCCCCATCAAACCTCGAACAGAGGGGGTAAGTTTTATATCGATTGTATTTCCAAGTTCAGCTTCTGATTTAAATCTTAAGAATCCCTCTTCCTGACCGAGGCATTCCAGCCCTAATACATTCTCAAGTACTTCAGCCGTTTTGTTTGGTTTTGCCGAAATCAGGGTTGCTCCTCCAAATCCTTTAATGGCTGCCTCTGGAGGCACGTCTTTAAAAGACCATGTGTTCAAAGGCCCCTCAGACCGCTCTACCAGTTCGATCTCAAGGCCGTCGGGATCCTGGAATTGCAGGTAGGTCTCACCGTAGCGGACCGTTTGTATAGACTTAACGCCAAATTGATTCAGCCGTTTTTTCCAGTGTTCAATTGAATGTTCAGGGATCACATAACTGGTCACCCCGACCTGGCCCGTTCCAATCCGTCCTTTTGGCTGCTTCTCCCACGGGAAGAAGGTCATTATCGTTCCAGGATCACCATTCTCATTTCCAAAATAAAGATGATAGACTTCCGGACGGTCAAAATTAATTGTTTTTTTTACTAGCCTAAGTCCGAGTACCCCTGCATAAAAGTCGATATTTCGCTGGGCATCGTTCACCATGGCTGTAATGTGATGGATACCTGAAGTGATTTGCACATTCATCCCTCCCCTGCTTTATGCGTGATTTAAAATTTACTTTGGTCTTTCGATAGAAAATATATCTCCTATTTTTGCATATTGATTGCCAGCCAAACGGCTTACTGCAGCGAGCCCTCCTGGATCAATTCTTCCTTTTTCATAGATGTTTTCATCAATATGAAATTGAACAACTTTTCCAATGATAAGATCACAGCCAGGGGTATCCACACCCCCTATTCGAAGCGATTGTTCCAGGGTACACTCCATACGGATTTTCGCTTCCATCACTCCAGGTACGGATATTTTCGTACTTTCTGCAGGAGTCAATTGCGCTAATTCTATTTCACTTTGTTCAGGAGGCAAAGCTGCTGCTGTTTTATTTATTTTTTCTACATTCTCTTTATCGACAATATGAACAACAAATTCCTTTGTACTGATAATATTTCTTGCCGTATCCTTATGGGTTCCATCATTCCGTTGAATCGCCAATGAAGGTATATTGAATGGTGCCCCATTCAATATACCTTCATTGGATACAGTGGTTACAAAAGCAATAGGCCTTGATATGATGCTTCCTATTAAAAATTTGTAATTTTCTCTTTCACTATTGTCTGATGGGTCAATTGAAATCATAACAGGCATCACCTCTCAATCCAATTCCCTGACTGTTAACGGAAGCAAAAGACTTTCAATCTTTTCCCTTTCCATCTCATATTGTTCAGGAAGCATTAATTTCCTGCCCATTGTTTCCTGGGTTTCATCAAGGGCAAACCCTGGAGGATCAGTAGCAATTTCAAATAAAATATTCCCATAATCCCTAAAATAAATAGCATTAAAATAATTGCGGTCTCGAACTGGTGTAACTTCATATCCATTTTCGGCAACATACTTTTGCCAATCCAATTGATCCTGATTATCCACAGCTCTCCAGGCGATATGATGGACCGTTCCCACTCCCAATCGCCCCCGTCCAACTGGAGTTAATTTAAGATCGATGATGTTTCCAATATCAGCAGAAGACCGGTAACGGAGAAAATCCCCTTCCTGACCTGCAACTTCAAGTCCCATAATGTTTTCCAGCAGATCAGCGGTCTTCGCTGGCTGTGTTGATAAGAGAACTGCACCGCCAAATCCTTTTATTGCTGTTTCCGGTGTAACCTCTCCGAAAGTCCAGGAATTTCCTTCCCCTTCTTCTCTTTCAACCATCTCCAAATGAAGTCCATGAGGATCATCAAATTCCAGATATTGCTCACCAAATCGTTCCATTTTTGTATAAGGAACATTAAATTTTTCAAGCCTTTCTTCCCAGAACTTCATGGCACCTGGCGGAATGACATACGAAGTGACTCCTGCCTGGCCGTCGCCAATAGTCCCTTGACGCGCACCTCCCCAAGGAAAGAATGTAATGATTGTTCCTGGTTTGCCGCCCTCATTTCCAAAGTAAAGGTGATAGGTGCCTGGATCATCAAAATTGACCGTTTGCTTGACTAAACGCAATCCTAAAACTCCTGCATAGAAATCTGCATTCTCTTGAGGATGGCCAACGATTGCCGTTATATGATGAATCCCCATTGTTTTTTTACTCATAATTTTCACACTCCTCCTACAATCACCCCGGTAAGACATGTTCGCTTTATTTTAGCTATATACTTATCATCTTCCTCAGACTCTAGAACAATCGATGTTGGTTAACTTATAATCTTGTCGGCTGTAAGCAGAATGTTCCATGATGAATAAGAGGGCTCCTATTGCATGCAGGGATCCCCTATTCTCAAACGATTAGTCAGATGCCTAACCTGCTATCAATTCAGTAATACAATGTTTTATACAAGCTGAAAAGGAACAAAGATTAACAAACGAAAAGCATACTCTTAATAATTTTCATTCGAGGTCTTTTAGAATAAAAGGAAATCCAATGCATATCGGCCAGGGCCAATTAATGCGATACCTATGGCTACAGAGATTAAAGTTAAGTTATATTCATATCCATTAGATGTTGCCCATAAGCCATTTGAACCATGCACCTTTACGATTGCCATTAACATAGTTCCCGCAATCATTAGCGATGCCAATGGTGTTAAAAATCCTAAAGTAAACAAAATTCCCCCGATTAGTTCTGCTAGCCCTGCGAAAAGGGCCATTAATACTCCTGGCTTCATTCCAATGGAATCAAACCAGCCTCCGGTTCCCTTTAATCCATGGCCCCCAAACCAGCCAAATAATTTTTGAGCTCCGTGACCTATGAATAATACGCCAATTACAAGTCTAATAATGAATAAGCCTAAGTCCATCATATTAAATTCCTCCTAATGTTATTTATTCCGAATTCAAGATATACGACAAAAATTTAGTGACCTTTTACTTTCTTTTCCGTAAGCTGGCTAATGCCACAATTAAATTAACTAAGTGAATTTTTTGTTTCTTTTTGGAACCGATTTCCGCTATCTGGATAAAATGATTTACCAAATAGGTTTAACATTTTGTTTTCTTTGAGCACTCTTTAATTTTTCTGGAGTTACATCATCTCCTATAGGATCAATGACGGTTGTGTTTAATAGCAGTTCTTCCATAGATCCTCGGAATTTTTGAATATATTGACTGCGCAAAATGACTAATTCATCATTTTCAACTTGTGTTAAGCCTTCCTTTTTTCTTTTGCCTGCAAGTTCGTTTATTCGTATTAACATTTCATGCATAAGAATTACTCCTTTCCAGCAATAATTCGATCAAATATCTCGAAATCAGATATCTTGAATTAAAGATAATTTATTTTATTAAATTTGTCAACACTCCTCTCCTAATTATGCAATTTATCATTGTTTTTCGCCTCTGGAATGATACTAGCCCAAAAGTTTGCAGTTCTTTACCAACACGTTTTGTTATTCTTTGTGATGATCTGATGTTTTTAAAGCAGAGTTCAGACACTTGGATTATTTGACGAGGATAATGATATTCACTCAAAACGGCTCCATAAGTCTATGAACCTTCCGCATGATCGCGTACGATTCCTGTTATCGTTAACATCATAAACCGCACCTCCTTTTATATCGCCATCCGTTCATAATTTTTTCCAAAACCGGAAACAATAAGCGAAATACGACACATAAACAATAGTGCTCTTTGGGCTTTCTTTCAAAGTCGCTTTAAAGAATGAATTTCTCCGAATGGGAAAATCAGGGACATTAAATTGGAACCTGGTATGCTGGTTAGTACGCCCCAATGCTGTATCGTTCTGACGAAAAAACTGCACTTAAGCGATATTATCTGCAAAAAGGCTGCAGTTTTGACTGAAGCGATTTAGCTCACATTTGAAAAGCATGCCGCTCTTGCTGCGGATCAGGGATCCTTTTCAGCTTAGCAAGAAATAGCTTTACCGCAGCCAGTGACCAATCACGAAACGGAGGTGAGCCAGATTCAGGAGCAGCCACTACCAGACAGATTGAAAATATCTCCATTTTTGGTTTTTTATTTAATTATTTCTATGCAAATTGGCATTGGAGTTCTTGGCTATCAGAGAAATATCGCAGAGAATGCAGGCTTTGATGCCTGGATTTCCATTCTGTTTGCCGGGGGATGCATACATGTCCTGGTTTGGATGATATATAAAATTGCCGAAACGGTTGATGGGGATTTTGTGACAGCCCATACGTACCTTTTTGGCAATTTTATCGGCAAAGCAATCAGTTCCATTTTCATAGGGTACTTTTTTTTGTATGTATTAGCTATATTACGAACCTTTATCGAAGTCATTCAAGTGTGGATGTTTCCGGATCTGAGCACTTTCTGGTACTCTTTTGCCTTCATGATACTTTGTGTTTACATCATTTTTGGCGGGTTCAGAACGGTAGTAGGGATAGCCTTTTTCGGCCTGGTATTGCCCGCTTATCTCCTCCTCACCTTTGGCTTTGCTGTTAAATTCTCTAATTTCTATGAGCTTCTCCCAATGTGGGATCATTCAGTGAAGGACCTTCTTGTCAGTTCCTATAAAATGTCACTTACCTTCATTGGATTTGAAATTGTTTTGTTCACTTATCCTTTTATAAAGGAACCTAAGAAATCCAAAAAGTGGGCCCACCTTGCTGTTTTCACCACTACCTTAATCTATACAGTGCTGGCAGTCATTACCTTTGCCTATTATTCGGAAGAACAGCTTGCTAAACAGGTTTGGCCCACTTTGACCATGTGGAAAATCGTTGAAATGCCATTTGTAGAACGTTTTGAATATATCGGAATTGCAAACTGGAATTTAATTATGCTTCCGAATGTGTGTATAGCCATTTGGATTTGTTCCAGGCTAATTAAAAGGATTTTTAATATTAAGCAAAAAATCGGTGTGTTTTTTATTGTCGGTGCTTTATTAATTCTGATTATCTTTGTTGATTCACGTGAAAAGATTAGTGTGCTTAATGACTATTTTGGAAGGGCAGGGTTTGGCTTTACATTCATTTATATCCCCTTGTTCTTTGTCGCCATCATGATTGCCAAGAAGGTAAAAAAGAAAGGGAAAAAGAAAAAGAAGGGAAAAGGATAATGGGGATGTAAGCAGTGGAACGTAGAATCCGCAGCGGCTAAGCGCCAAGGAGGCTCAAAGCCCGCCCGCGTTAATAATTATAACAACTATTTATATGAAAAGAGCATTTTAAAGCCTCCTGACATATGAGTGATTTTGCGTTCTTATGCATGGCTTCAGGACCGTCTCATTCTTTCAGGAGGCAATTTTTTTATTCTAATCCCCCGCATTACAGGATGCTGCATCTTTAGCATAATAATTATAGCAGCAAAAAGAGAGAAAGGATTTCTCCTCTCCAAGATACAGCCAGTCATATTGCCCTTGGTCGTCTATCAGCTATAATTACCATACCGGACAACACCAGAGACCATTAACAGCATTAACGCAAAAATAACTATCGTGCCGATAGCAGCTAAAACATTAAGGATTGTATTGGCATTTGTACTAAATAGCCTGCGCAATACAATATAAATCCCAACTCCAATAATTCCGCCTAATGTATTCCCCAGAAGGTCAGTTATGTCACTGCCTCCTATCGCAAAGATGAATTGCAGTACTTCAAATAACAAGCTGGCACCGGCTACAGGCACTACCTTTTTCAAGAACGACCAATTTGGCTTCAGCATGCTGATATAAATGCCAAATGGTATAAACGCAAGTACATTTAAGATGATTTCATTACTATCGATTCGCCCTTCAGCATTAGCCGAACCTGCAAAAGGAATCAAGTTGATTTCCCTAAAATCCGTGAAATGACGCAAATCTTGGATTGAAGACTGCATTTTGAAGGGAATGATCCATATTAACACCAATAAATAGATGGCCAGCAGGACAGCCGTTATTTTAGTTTGATTCTGTTTCATACTTTCCATTGATCCCCTTATCTCCTCTATACGGTACTTAACGTATTTTCCATTCACAAACCATTGACAACTCATTCTCTTTTAAATGTGCAGTAAGATTGCCTCGCATCTTGGTCATGAGACTTTTAGCGATCGCCAATCCCAATCCTGTGCTTTTTTCAGTTCTTGTTTTGTCCCCTTTGTAAAACCGGTCAAAAAGATAATGGATATCTTGTTCATTCAGCTGATCAACCTGGTTGCTTATGATCAGTTGGACAGCTGCAGGCAGTTTTTTAAGGCGGATGGAAATGTTCCCCTTTGAATGTTTAATGGCATTGACCACTAAGTTTTCGATCACTCGTTTCACGGCAGAGACGTCCCCGATGATCGATATCTCTTCTTCCGGGATTTGAAGAGCAGGCTCAACGCCCTGCTGATTGAATTGCTCATAAAACCCTACCAGGACTTCTAAAAGAAGATGGTTCAGCACCATTTTTTCAGGTTTTAGTGGATAATCAGCAGATTCAATAATGGACAGCTCGAAAAAATCTTCCAACAAAGCCTTTAAACGTAAGGCCCCCCCTTTTACAACAGAAGTATACTCTGCTTTTTTCTCTGAGGATAATTCGTCTGATTCCAAAAATTGAATATACCCTAAAATAGACGTCATAGGCGTGCGGATATCATGTGATATATTCGCAATCGCCTGCTTCAATTCATTTTCTTTACGGCGTTTTTCTGCATTTGCCTGTTTGGTTACATCAATTTGCTGGTTGATTTCTTTCACAAGGTTTTCGATATCCTTGTCAAAAAAAGCAAGATCGAGTTTTTTCTCTGTTACACCATTATTTAACTCGTGCAATTGCTTTCCAGCTCTTTTTATTTCTTTTTTCAGCAAATAAAGACGAGTGAGAATAAATACAGTTATGATGATTAAAGTGACAGCCAAATAAACGATGATTCCCACCCGCTTTCCTGCTTACTTAATTTCCTTCTTTAAAAATATAAAACTGCCGATTAGCCCAGCAGCAACATAGGTTATCAATGGGACCAGCAACATCTTAAGGAATTCTCCAGACCCAAATTCAGGTTCTGAAATATCCAGATAAAGCTTAAACGCAGAATGATTATAGATGGTTTCAAATAACGAAAACTCCTGGCCCAGCATGTATAAAATACTGTCAATCAAAATAAAAAACAAGATTAGAAACCCAATTGTCTTTCCTGCATCCGTAAATATGCTTGCAGCCAATGCCATTATAGATGAGAATGCTGCTGCATATAGGATTGTTAATCCCAATGTTCGAAGAAAAAAACCTAAATCCGGCATGTCATGAAATCCAGATAATATCGCTGTAAGACCAGTCATCACAACAGGGAATATCACTGAAATAATGGCCGCTCCTAATGAAAAGACAAATAATTTAGCAGAAAAGAGACGAAACCTGCTATTCCCGGAAGCACCCATGCTTTTCATTGTACCAATTGAATATTCGCTGGAAATAAAGAAGCCTGCGAGAATACAAGGAACTAATCGTACAATATAATTATTTCCTCCAAGAGCTGTAGACGTGTAAAGATCTTTCACCGAAACCGGATCTGTTCCAAATGCTTCATCAAAGAAGATTAGCATTGGATAAAATACAGCAGCTGCGATAAGCCCAAACACCAATGTCCAAAATGCCCGGTCCTTCCTCAGTTTAAACAACTCAAATTTCAATAGATTACCCATGCTGAACACCACCGATCCGATTGGTAAAATAGGTTTCCAGGTCCTCACCCATCGGCATAAATTGCTCGATCAGCAACGCATTGTCTGTAAGTGCTTTTGATACTTTACTTGGAGCTTCAAGGTGGCTGTAAAGCTTTATGGTCCCATCAGGCAGAACCTCATAATGAGTGGTCCCGAGAACGGTCTCCATGATAGTGGCTGCTCTGTCTGGATTATCCACCTTTATGTGAATATACTGCTGACATTTTCCATTCAGCTCGCTTGCCGTTAATTGCTCCAGCAATTCCCCTTTATGAATGATTCCGTAGTGGGTGGCGAGTAAATGAAGTTCACTTAAAATATGACTCGAAATTAATATTGTAATTCCATATTCCTGATTGAGCTTCTTCAATAATTCTCTTATTTCCACAACACCCATTGGATCAAGTCCATTAATGGGTTCATCGAGAATCAGGAATTCGGGTTCACCTAACAAAGCAATTCCGATCCCAAGCCTTTGTTTCATCCCTAATGAAAAATTCTTTGCTTTCTTTTTTCCTGTATCCTGGAGTCCAACTATCTCAAGTGTTTTTTGAATACATTCCTTCCCGGGAATCCCCTTTAACAGCCTGTGCGCTTCCAGATTATCAGCAGCATTTAAATGCGGGTACAATGTTGGACCCTCTATTATCGTCCCAATTCTTCTTCTGGCCTCAATCAGCTCTGTTTTATTACTTTGCCCGAACAGCTCGATCTTCCCTGTTGTTGGAAAAGCAAGTCCTGTTACTAATCGAATTAGTGTTGATTTACCTGCACCGTTTTGCCCGATAAAGCCATAAATGGACCCTTTGTTTATTGTAAGATTTACTTTATTAAGGGCCAATTGGTTTTTATATTGCTTGGTTAAGTTATTCGTTCGAAGCACGAATTCCTCCATATCGTTTCCCTCCTTTATGTGATGCTTTTAGTTTAGAAAGGAAATCATAAAAAAGAGTTAAGAAAAGTCTTAAGAAAATCTTAAGTTTTTAATTTATATCCTACTCCCCAGACAGTCTCAATATAGTCTTCATGCGGATTCGCTTTCGATAGTTTACTCCTGAGATTACTCATATGAACGCTGATGGTGTTGTCATCTCCATAGTATTTCTCATTCCACACACTCTCGAACAAATTGGCTTTCGTGAAGACTTTCTTTGGAGACGACAGGAGTAACGTTAAGATGGCATATTCCCGTGCTGTAAAAAGAATCTCTTTTTCGTTGACAACTACTGTTTGTGATTCTGTATTGATTCTAATATCTTTATAGGTCAGCTCTTTAATATGTAAAGTCTGATTCATGCGCCGATATCTGCGCAGATGGGAATCAATCCTCGCTGATACTTCTTCTATATCAAACGGTTTCGTTATATAGTCATCTGCTCCTGTTCGCAATGCCTCTATTTTGGTTTGCTGCTCACTTTTCGCCGATATGATCATAACCGGAACAGGTAACTGCTCACTTATTTTTTCAAGAAGCTCTTCTCCTGACATTCCAGGGAGCATTAAATCCAGCAGGACCATATCCCAGCTGCGTTTTTCCAAGTACAGCATCGCTTCGGTTCCAGAGAATGCAGGCTGTGGCCTATATCCGCTATTTCGTATAATGTTACATAACAATGTATTGATATCATTATCATCTTCTACAACTAAGATGTTTATTTCATTTTCCATATGATCGACACCTTACAATTAATTTAGCGACTCCTATTTTATACCACTACCGTGTGAATCGCCATTTTAATAATATGAGATTGATTTTTTTTTGAACGACCGTACTCAAATTAAAACATGAGTAAAAATTATCAGGCAACTAACCAAAAGAATTGTCGTGGAATATGTGATAGCGACTATCGCTTAATATGAGTACGCTTAAGCCTCAATAAAGAGGAATTGCTGGAGATAATCTTATTCATTCAAGTACTTTACGGCTTGCCAGGACTAAATAGTTCCACTCCTTCAAGCTCAAAAATCTCGAAAAAAAATGCTTCAGGTATATATTTAATCCAACCTTACTTTCATAGATCAAAACCGGCAGCTGTTAAAGATGTCGAAAACATTATTATTCTTCGTCAAAGCCTATTAATTGCACTTCGAACTTATCATCCTCAAAACTGACCATAGCATGAATCCTGTTGTCCTCATTCCCCTTTTCGTATCCAAAGAGAAAGATTTCGGTGCCATTTGTGCGAGTAGTAAACTCATGCTCATTTATAACGACATTCATCCCCTTTTTCTCGTTGAAATACTGAACTGCGGATTCAGTAGACTTCTCTATGATTCTTTCTTCTTCTTCCTTAGACATATCACTACACCCCTGCAAAATTAATGCTGCCATAATCAATAACAGGATTCTCTTTAACATCTCCATTCCCCCTACCACTTCGGACCGGAATTAATCTCAGCCCGCATGAGCGAATCCAGCCTCTTTCTAGTCTGGATTATATCATACCGTTTGTCTTCCAAACGATGAATCTTTTAAGAGAGCTCCAGGAAGAAATCTGCCGACCATTGACTTGCCCGTTCTTTTGCTTCTCCTGCTTTCCAGCTATATAGCTGTTCCATGCTATCCCTGTATTAAGCTGAGTCTCTCTAAGTTTTCCTACGAAAGTATCAAGCTCACTTTCAGCAACACTATGATTTTGAATGTCATTTAGGTATTGAGATATATTTTTTTCATCCATCATACCAGCTTATCCGCCTCTTTAAATTCTTTTGCTGCAAATCTTAAATAATGGCTAAACTTTAACGTTTCTTCATTCAGTCAGTTCTCTAATCTTGTTATTTCATTAAGCAATTCATAGCCAATCTCAATCGTTTAGAAACTCCATACATCTTCCAATCCCAGCGGAACCGTTTTCCCTCTTCTAATCTTCCGCTGCTTTTGGTAAACCAGAATTTAGTAGTAATCGAAGGATCGATAAAAGCTTCAAAGACCTCATGAACAGGTTTTCTGATAAGCATTTCTACTTTTGAAAATGATACCTCGTTTAGGTTTGTCATTATGTTTACTCCTTTATATCCTTTCAAATAATAACAAGATTATCCTATTCTTATATATATTTTCATATATAAACGAGCCAAAAAAAACGGCTTTGACAGTTTCACAAAGCCGTTTTTCTCCTATTGTATGTATTAACCGTGATGTCCTTCAGTATAAATTTGGAAGGTTACATCGAATTTATCTTTAATGACCCCGTAAGCAGGACTAAAACTAGTTTCTGATATCGGCATTAGAACTTGTCCGCCATCCTGTAAGGCTTCAGAAACTTGTCGCGCTTTGTCCGCATTGTCAAACGTAATACAAATAGTCACCAGGTTTCCCTCTTGAGCTGGATGTCCTGGGAATGTATCTGAAAACATAATCGCTGATTCTCCAACCCTTATTGTACCGTGTGCTACAAGGTCCTTTGCATCCTCTGGTAAAGGAAAATTCGGGTCAGCAGGCATTTCACCGAACGTAATCACTCCTAAATTCTCGGCACCAAATACCTTTTCGTAAAATCCAATTGCTTCTTTTGCATTTCCGTTCAGCTGTAAATAAGGAATAAATTTCATTCTGTCAGCTCCTCTATCATATTAGAAGTAAGCACTCCAAGTAATATTATAACCAACACGCATAAAAAAGACACTAAGATTCTGAAAATTATAAATGTTTAGCTATTTCAAATCTATATACAAATTTGATACAATCAAATAGATTCTATAAAAGGAATGATTCGAATGAAGAAAGCAGGCAACCAAGCCTCCTAAATTTACGTTAATATAAAAAGTTTAGGAGGCATGTATAATGAACTTTCATAAAATTGATTTAGACAACTGGAAAAGAAAAGAGATATTTAATCATTTCTTGAACCAGCAAACAACTTTTAGCATGACCACAGAAATTGATATAAGCAATTTATTCCGCCACATAAAACAAAAGGGATATAAATTCTACCCAACATTTATTTTCTTAGCAGCAACTGTCGTAAATTCAAATGCAGCATTTAGAATGGCTTACAATAGTGATGGAGATTTAGGTTATTGGGAAAAGATAGATCCCCTATATACGATTTTTAATCGTGAATCTGAATCATTCTCTGGTATTTGGACGCCAATAGCGAATAGCTTTGAAGTATTTCATGATATGTACCTTGCTGATGTAGACCAATTTAATGGTACTGGAAAACTGTTTCCGAAAACCCCCATTCCAGAAAACACGTTTAGTATTTCGATGGTACCTTGGACCTCATTTACCGGGTTCAACTTAAATATCAATAATAATAGTAATTACCTTCTCCCGATTATCACAGCAGGGAAATTTATTAACAAAGATGATTCCATTTTTTTACCGCTGTCTCTGCAGGTCCACCATTCCGTTTGCGATGGTTACCATGCAGCAATGTTTATGAATGCGATTCAGGAATTAGCTGATTGCCCAGATGACTGGATTAAATAGAAGAAAAAAGACCGGCTTTTTTAAAAAAGGATTCCGTTTTTTGAGGTGCTTTTCTAAAATTCCGCATCGAAATATTAGTTCTCTTGACATCTTGAATGACATATAAAAAGCAAAACTCGCCCCAAAACCGGGCGAGTTTTCTTTGTAATGAATTTCGATTCTTCTTAAACTAAAGCCCCCGTTTGTTTAAGTACATTTTTTCACAAACTTAGCCTTACTACAGGAATGCTGCCCCTATAGTCAAATAAGAAAAGAAAAATATTCTGCCGATTTTAACTGGATCTTCAACTCTTGCCCCCATTACTTTGAGTATACTTTTTCACAATTAGCTATTACTTTTAAAAATCCTAATTTTCATTTTCCATATAGTTAATCATATGAGGAAGAATCCATAAATTAATAACAGCTCTACACAGTCGAATGATTAAGATCAAGAAATTAGAACAAAAGGAAATAGGTAAACTTTACCTATGTTTAACTCTACGGAGCGTTTGTTGATGCTAACCATATAAACCCCTAAGATGGTAATAGAGCAGGAGGAAAAAATGATGGATAATCGTAAAGTTGGAGAGCTAATTTATAATTTGCGGAAAGAGAAAGGGCTGACACAGAAACAATTAGCTGATCAAATGAATATTTCTGATCGAACGATTTCAAAATGGGAGCGTGGATATGGCTGTCCAGATGTCACGCTATTACCAAGTTTATCTACCCTATTGGGCGTAAATATAGAAAATATTTTAGATGGTGAATTATCGTTGAATGAATTTATAGGAGGAAATATGAAAAAGTCAAATTATTTTGTCTGTCCGTCATGTAATAATATTGTATTAGCCACTGGAGATATCACTCTATCTTGCTGTGGAAGAAAGCTAGAACGACAGGAAGCGAAGAAAGCAACAGACGAAGAAAAGCTATCAATTACAGAAATTGATAATGAATGGTTTATTTCAAGCGATCATCCTATGACAAAAGAGCATTATATATCATTTATTGCTGTTGCTACTGGTGATCAAGTTCAAATTATTAAACAGTATCCTGAGTGGGGTTTACAAACACGTATCCCGAAACGTAAACACAGCAAACTGTTATGGTATGATACTCAATTTGGCTTATATTATCAGATTTTATCATAATTTTTTATATAAAAATACACGAGTTATTACTTAAATTTTCATATTCAATGAACTTTCCCTCACTTCAAAATCTTGATTCTAAAAAGTGAGGGGTTCTTTTGAAATAATACCTATCAGGAGTTATCTGAAATGAAAAAATCTTCAAATGAAACTGTGGTCTTAGCAAAACCTATGATTGCATTCCTCATTCCTGTCATTTTTGCAAGTGTTTTGCAATCATTAGGTCAAGTGTTTGGAATAATTGTCGTTGGGCGAACACTTGGAGTAGATTCTTTGGCAGCTATTTCTGCATTCTTCCCTCTATTCTTTTTTTTAATATCCTTTGTAATCGGAATTGGATCTGGAAGTTCCATTCTAGTTGGGCAAACGTACGGTAGTGGAAATATCTCAAAACTGAAGGAAGTTGTTGGAGTAACTTTGGCATTTACGATGATCATATCCATTGCTGTCGCCATAATCGGAGGGCTCTTTACAGAAGATATTTTAAAATGGATGGGAACACCTGAGAATATTCTGGTTACAAGTACAGAATATTCACGTATTTTATTTGTTACATTACCTATTACTTTCTTATATATGTGCTATACAACCTTTATGAGAGGTGTTGGAGATTCAAAAACACCTTTTTATTTCTTATTGATTAGTATTTTCTTAAATATCACCTTGCTTCCAATTCTTATTTTTGGTTGGTTGGGTTTACCGGAATTTGGATTAAATGGTGCTGCTTACGCTTCTGTATTATCCAATTTCATTACATTTATGATTCTATTAGTATACTTACACGGAAAAAGTCATGTACTCAAATTAGATTCTATTATTTTGAAACATCTCCACTTGAAAGGCTCCGTATTGAAAACCTTGCTAAAATTAGCCATTCCTACAAGCATAAGTATGGTTTCAATCGCATTGTCAGAAATTGTAGTCATAACTTTTGTAAATGATTATGGATCCAATGCAACGGCTGCATACGGAATCGTGAATCAAATTGCAAGCTACGTTCAAATACCAGCGATGAGCATTTCAATTGGCATTTCAGTATTTGTTGCACAAGCAGTAGGTTCAGGGAATATCTCAAATATCAAACACATTACAAAAATAGCGATTACTCTTAATTATCTTCTGGGTGGTATTCTAATAATCATTCTTTACCTGATACCATCCCCTATTTTAGGGATCTTTTTAGACAATTCCGATACGATTAGTATAGCAAAAGGTCTTATTATTATCTCATTTTGGAGTTATTTGATTTTGGGTCACACTCAGGCAATCTCAGCAACAATGAGAGCAACAGGTACTGTTCATTGGCCAACAAATTTTACGATTACAAGTATTTTGCTAATTGAAGTTCCGGCAGCATACTTCTTGTCACATTATACTACACTTGGTATAAATGGAATATGGCTTGCATACCCAATTGCGTTCATAGTCAATTTCTTGGCTCAATCTATTTACTACCGATTTTTTTGGAAAAAGAAATCTTATAAGGTACTAATTAATTAAAACCTACAAACTGAGAAGCTATTTTACAAATAGCTTCTCAGTTTGTAGACAAAAAGAGTTCGGAATAGTCTCATTCCAAACTCTTTTTTTGATTTTTTGTAGGATTTCAAGCAATTACAAAGAATTGCAGACCTCTCCGAGGTTATCATTTAGGCCATTTCTGGACCTTGCCAAGTCCGGTTGGACATTTTCTTCAAATTCATGGCAGCGAAAGTAAGCATCGCCTGCATCGACATTTTTTTTAGTCCCCTGAGGGTTGTCCAACGCATGCCATGCTTTTCTTTTGCATCTGCGAATACTCGCTCAATTGTTTCTTTGCGTTTTTCATAGTTCGGTTTGACGTCTTGATGGTGGCGAAGATGATCTGCTTCTTCCACATGTTCCTCCCACACATGACGTTGAATCAGTTTTTGATGTGCTTGACTCTGTGTGCATTGAGACAAGAAAGGGCATCCAGCACAAATTCTAGGATCTGATTTATATTGACGATACCCTTCCTTATTTACTTAATATCCTTCTTAAATAACCCCGCCCCTTTAGGACAATAAGAAAAGCCGCCTGAGATGGCAGCTGGTTCTTTAAGTAATGCACAGTTTGTAGAATAAGGTAATAACTCTTATTTAGACAAATGTTTGTAATCTAATATTTCAATCTTAAAATCATGATTACATTTCAGCTTATTAAGCTTTCCACTGTCACAGGATGGGGATACTCTTACCTTAACTAAATCTTCTTTATCATTATCATTTTTTTAGAAGGAATGAGAATTCTTACGGCAACATCATAAGAATGATTGTCATTGTAATTTATACCGACGATTCTTTGCCATTGCCAGTCAAAAAGGGCATCGCCCCCATACTCTTTAATTACTCTTTTATCAATAGTTGGAAACACAAGGTCTGAAACAATATCTTCAGTTGTCATATATATATCTTCTGGCTTTGGAATAGTTTCTGCTTTAACCATTTGTAAAGGAGTAAAAGCTAATAAAAAAAATACCAATAAGATTAAGTATTGTTTAACCAATAAAATTCACCCCCTTATTTAATTTTATCCCTTAATATCCCTAATTTGTTATTCTTTATTCAACTAACATGCCCCGTTAGTCGAATAAGAAAAAAGAGCTGCCGACAATAGTGATCTTCATCTCTTGCACCCTATATTTGAACAAGAAATCATTCTTTTAACCACATTTTCCCTAATAAATAGCTTTTATTTTCTCTCGGCTTTAAGAACCTTTATTTTGGCAGGATGTGATTCCAAAACTTCACCGTACCAAACCCTCATTTTTTGACCGTCTTTATACGGAGAAAAAGAAAATGGAACACTATCTAATTTATAAATTCCTCTATAGCTTCGGATGAATTCTTGATTTGATTGTTCCTTATCAGTTTTAACACCTAAGTCCTCATCTGTAATCAAATACAAAAATCCTTCTTTTTTTAGGATGTATCCTTCTACTGTCATTTTTTCATTTGCCCCGATTTTATTAACGAAGTCACCAAAGATAATACCTGCAAATAGAAATACCAAAATTATCACTAATTTTTTCATAGCTAACCCATTTATTCTCTCCCTTGATTTCAATTATTTGAGTATTTCAACTCCTATCCTTAGATTCCTCTTTTACTAACCTGCCCCGTTTGTTGAATAAGGAAAATGATATTGCCGGCAGTTCAAGTGACATTGAAAATTGACAGCTATTTTGGCACTGCATTTAAGAGGACAATACTTATTGTCCAACATAGAATATGATGTCAATTGCTATGTCAAAAATGATGAAAGAGGCTAAAAACCTTAATAAATAAGGAAAAGGACGTGTGCCAATTCACCTGTCATTCTTTTTGCCATTTATCAGCCGAAAACGCAGCCCTTTATTTTTTTCAGGTGTATAAGTTAAATATGCTTATCATCATTAATGATTGCCTCCCGGACTTCCTCTTTCGTGCTGTTAATCTTAAATGGAACTGACTTCTTCTGGTCCATTCATTACTATTTACTTTTTCAAGTTCAAAGGAAAACTTTTATTTTGGGATTTATGAACAATACAAGAAAATCTAAAATCCTATCTATCATTGAGGTTCTCATCAAAAACCGATAGTATAGGTTATAAAGCATCAGATTTTTCTTCCAGTGTAATTGAAGGAGCGTGCGGAAATCATGAATACTGTTCTTACATACTTTATTTCGCTTTTTGTCATTGTGATATCAGTATTTACGACCCTTTTTATCAAAAATGAACTGGAGCAAATGTTTCGGGAAAAGCATAATATGATCCCTTTTCATATATGTAATATACTTATCACCTTTATGGTTTCCATTGTAGCAGATGCCGTATTGACGATTTATATCTTTGGCGAGAATTACAATTGGCTGCTGCAGCTGCTGACCCTTCTATTCATGATCTTACCGATTTATTTCTTAGGTCACCTGGCATTTGAAAAATATAAATCTGTGTATAAAAAATACATACCTGCTGAGAGCGGGAAGATATTAGTACTTAATGAAAAGTACTTAAAAAAGAAAAAATGGCCTTCAAAATTCAAAAAATATAATGACTTTTAATAAAACTGAATTTAGGGATTGGAGCATGTAAGATGAAGAATGAACATTACTGGGTTTCAAAGCTTGGACTAACTCCTCATCCAGAAGGAGGATATTATAAAAGAACCTTTCACTCAGAGGAATGTACGTCAGATCAGGAATTGTCTGTGAAATTCGAGGGAACCCGCAAGCTTTATACAAGCATTTATTTCTTGTTAACTTCCAATGATGTGTCCCACTTTCATCGATTGAAGTCGGATGAATTATGGTATTTTCACGCCGGAAGTCCATTAACCATTCATGTCATCACCGAAAATGGTGAATATGAAGAAATGAAATTAGGGTTAAATCTTGATAATGGAGAAGTACCTCAAGCTTTAGTGCCGAAAAATTCAATCTTTGGTTCCTCTATTATGGAGGAAGATACATTCTCTTTAGCAGGCTGTATGGTTTCTCCAGGCTTTGAATTTCAGGATTTTGAAATGTTCACACAAGCAGACCTTTTATCCAAATATCCTCAGCATAAGGAAATTATTTTGAAGTTAGCCTATGAAAAGATTCCTGAATAGCGATAAATGCAGTTCATAATAACTTGCATTATGACGTTTTATAAGAAGTATTTTTAGACAACTCACGTGTGATCAAAATTACCCGATAGTGAACTATAAACTTAGTTTCCTTCGAGATTAATGATGCATTCTTAACAGAGTTCACTTCCCCTTCGATTAGCTGACCATGACGATATGACAGTAACTAAAATGATTGTTTAAAGTTGCCTGTTCTCAACAAAAACCAACTATAATAAACTGAAATTATCATAATTCCCAAATAATTTGTTGTCGGTTCCTTTATGCCTAAATTAAGGGGTGTAACAATGAAAAAAGGTTGGATTTCAATTTTAGGTAGATTGATTTTAGGTTTAATCTTCTCATTCTTTATACTCGAATATAAAGGCTGGCAATATATACGACACAATCGTAACGGAGAAGTAGAACAAGTCATCCAACACATAAATGTTTGGAGTTATTTTTATCATCCCTTTTAGACATACTATTCACTAGGAGGGTGTTTATATATGGAAGAACGTAAAGTAAAATTAACAACGGCTGAAATCGCAGCTCTTTGGAAAATATACCAGTCAAACACTGCAGTAAGATGTTTTTACAAACATTTTCAGCAGCATCTTCAAGATAAGAAAATAAAGTCAATCATTGAAGAGGTTTTGGCTTTAGTTGAATCGATTATTGAAAAAATCGAATACATATTCAAAGAAGAAGGGTTCCCAATACCAGATGGGTTTTCAGATAAAGATATTGATTTATCAGCTCCTCCTTTATATACAGAATATTTCGCATTAAGCTTCCTTTATCGCGGAGGGCAGGTTATTATCCCTAGTTATGCAAATGTTATACAAAGAGTTACGCGATTAGATTTATATAAATTTTTCAAAGAGTGTCTGTACCGTGAGACAGAAATACACCAGAAAGCATTAGGCATTATGCTCTCAAAAGGTATACTCGATCGGGCTCCAAGCATGGAATATCCGGAGAATGTTCAATACATTCAGGAACGGCCATCAATACTATCTACCTGGTTTGGTGAAAAAAGACCTCTAAATTCGATTGAAATATCCGAGCTTTTTGTTGAAATTGAAAGAAATGCTATTGGGTTAATCCTATTAATGGGATTAATACAGGTAACCAAAGATAAGGAAATAAAGAATTATTTATTAAAAGGAAAAAAACTGGCTGAAAAGCAAGTGGATTCGTTTGAAAAATTATTGAATGAAAGTAATCATTATACTGGCTTCCCATTGCCTGTGGAAGTAACGAATTCAACAGTTTCTCCGTTTTCTGACAGGTTAGTGCTTTTTATAATAGCTACTGCTAACCAAATTGCTGTGTCAGCACTTGCGGATGCATTATCTGTCACCATGCGGAAGGATGTAGCCCTCCATTATTCCTTAATTACTACTGAAGTTTTAAAGTACGGTGAAGAAGGACTGAAACTTTTGATTGAACGAGGCTGGATGGAGCAGCCGCCTCAGCCCATTGACCGAAATAAGCTTTCTGAATCCTAACTCATATTGAGGTTAAATAAGATCAAGTTACGTTCTTATTTTTCAGTAAAAACATCCATCTAATGGTTTCCGGTGAATTCCCGGATTATTGAAGTATAAAACATAGACCTCTCGAAAAAGAGGTCTTTTTGCTTGCAACAGAATCAAGAGATACCCTTGCTATAAACGTCCCCCCACCTTTTCCACCCAATGAATTTACTCAGACAACATGAATTCTGTAACTGCTTTTAATATTTTTAAAAAATCATATTGACTCTCACGTTACAGGATACTTTATAGTAACTAGTGAAGGGAGCGAAACACGATGAAAGTAAAGGAAGTAGCTGAATTAGTGGGAATTAGTGTGCGCACACTGCATCATTATGATGAAATTGGGTTATTAACTCCAGATGAAACCACTGAGGCCGGTTATCGGGTTTATTCTGACGAGAATCTCGAGACCCTGCAGCAAATCTTATTTTTTAAAGAGCTCGGCTTCCCTTTGAAAAAAATCAAGGAAATCATTGATAGTCCTTCTTTTGACCGGGAGGAAGCGCTGATCATGCAGCATAAGATGCTTCTCGAGAAAAAGAGACGGCTCGAAAAGATGATCGGGACTATTGAAAAAACCATCCAACATTCGAAAGGAGAAATACAAATGTCTAAACAGGAAAAGTTCGAAGGCTTTGACTTTAGCCATAACCCATATGAACAAGAAGCAAGAGAAAGGTGGGGTGACAAGGCAGTTGATGAAGCAAATGAAAAAGCGAAAAACATGACGGCTTTCGATCAGGAAAGGTTCAACGACATTTATCGCAGCCTTGCCTCCATTCGCCATCTCTCACCAGATTCCAAAGATGCTCAAGAAGGGATTAAAGAGTGGTATCAATTCTTAAATAAGTTGGGGAACTACTCTCTTGATGCATTCAAGGGATTGGGGCAAATGTATGTTGATGACGAGCGCTTCACGAAGAATATTGACAAATTTGGTGAAGGCTTAGCACAATTCATGTGTGACGCTATGGCTGTATATGCGGATAAAAATAAAAAATAATGTCCAATAATGGCTATGGCTTTCCGCTATAGCCTTTTACAATAAAAGACGCATTCCTTCTGTGAATGCGCCCGCTTGTCGAAAAAGATATGATTCCTAATTTAGTTTTGTCTCTACTTTCACTGGCAGTTCCCCAGCTTGTGCCTCTTCCCACTCTTCTACAAAAGAACCTTTGACGGTAACTTTTAAGTAAGCTTTTTCCTTTAAAATTTCCCCTGAGCCAAACGTGATTTCCTTTTCTTCGCCCTCTTCATTATATCCGGTAAGCGTGTATTCATATCGGGCGCCTTTCGGTACAGTGTCTTTATTAATTTGCACATAGACCTCATCTTTAGGCACTAATGGGTTAATATGATCCCTGTCTTCTTTTGGAACAAAAGTAAACAACCCAATAAGCAAAATAACAAGTGCAAATAAAACCGCAACAAAATTTTTCATAAATGATTTTTCCCTTAATTCTATTTAATTTTTATAAATCCAAGGATATGGAATCTTAGCAGATTTGTTCATTTAATTCTGCGGCAGCCCGCTTTCCATCAACAAGGACTACAATAATCGCAAACAGAAGCTCGAATAGCTTTTTCAATACTGTCCTCTCCTTTCTTTTTAACAACTTGATGATTTCATTATAAAAATTAGTGGATTTTCTAACTATCGATTAGGATTACATGAACATTACATTGCTGTAAGATAAGCACTGTTAAAAATTCCACATCGCAAAAAAGAGCGCATCTGTTTACAGATAAGCGCTCTTTAATAGGTGAATATTATTTTAATTATCTTTATTAAAATCGGAGACAGCTTTTGAAAACTCCTCAAAGCTCATTTCTCCTAAAGCAAACTTCGTACTTTCAGCAAACATCTGTTCATTTTTCGTCAGTTCACGTTTTGCTGCCTTTTCGATCCATTCCTCTTCTATATCCAAAATATTTAAAACATGCTTTTGTTTTGAAAAAGCTTCATAATATCTTAATCCAAATTTCCTTTGGGAAATAGCATCAGTATGTATGCCATCTGGATTTGCCGTCAAGCCTTTTGAGGTTACAACATAGCAATTCTTATCAGAGTGAGCCACTTTAGACAAGATCTCGTTTATTTGTTTATACTCTGCCGCACTCTTCCCAAATCCTGACTGCCCCAGATAATGCCCCAGCTCACCTATAATGATCGGAATATCCGGTACATTCAGTTCTTCTCTAAAGTGTTTAAACAATGAAAGCAGTTTAGCTTCATATGTTTTATACCGTTCTCCGTAACTGTCGCTTTCACCCTGATGCCACAGGATTCCGACTAGTTCACTTGTTTCTATTGCAAATTTTGCTTCAGAGATCGCGTGTCTTGTTAATACTCCATTAATTGCCCATTCATCAATAGAGCTGCCTCCCTCTGCACATGGAATAAGCCCAATCCTCTCGCCTGGATGACCCTCTGTCCAGGCCTCGGCAAAAGAGGCGGCCGGCCCAACACCAGCTACGTGGCGATCAACGTTTATTGGCTCCGCCATCATCTGCCATCTACCGTTTCGCAGCATATGTATGTTCTCATTAATAATAGACGGCACATCCTCCAAAAATCCTCTGCCAGCCATGTTGGATTGTCCGATTAATAGTATAGATTTCATATAGTATCCTTTCTTCTGCCAAGTTTTAAATCATATTTAATGGCCTGGTATTAAGTTACGCACCACTTTTGTTCTTTTGGGCTTTTACTCCGCAATACATCAAACCGCAATTTTACAATACCATTTATCCAGGTACCCTAAAAAGTATACTGCCCTTTTCTTTATCACTCTACCATGCAGAATGACTGAATCCGTTTCCGACCTGAGTGAACCTTTATTAAACAAAAAGGACACTTTCTATGCAAAAGCGCCCGAAAACTGTATTAATATGAAGGATCTTAAAGGTCTCTATATGAAGTATTAGTTGCTGAATAGGCGGACTAAAAAACCATCTTCTTCGACCTGAGGCATAAAATAGGTGATTCCATAACTTGCAGCTACAGAGATAATGACTGTCCAAAGGAATAAACTGGCCAGCATCCAGCCAGTTACCCTCTTTCTTGTCGAACCAAAGCTCATACCCATAAACGCGGATATATGAGATCCCACGAAAAAAGGGCCAATGATCGCTAAGCCGGGTAAGCCATATTTATCAAAAAGTGCACGGGCACGCTTGCTTTTTTTCGACTCTTCCATGCCCTCAGGATCTGCTTGGGCTGCTGCAACTTCTTCCACATGCATTACATCTTGCATACGCTTCTTTTGTTTTCTCTTTTTCATCCATTTCTTCACTTGATCCACAAAAACAATTAACAAAACCACTGTCAGAGCATTCCCTAAAAAGGCAACTATCGCTGTCAATACTGGAGATAAACCACCGATGATAGCCAATGGAATCACAGTAATAAGTTCAAATAACGGAATCGCTGCCAGAAGAAATACAAAAATATACGATAAAAGCATTTCCCACGTCCTCCCCTTTATTCATAAAGTTTTTTAACTTCCGACCAAAAAATAAAATACTGCCCAATGCCAAGTACAGTCAAAGCGATGACAGGGAGCAGCTCGACATCTCTAAACAGTGTCACCGCAACAATCGCTGCCGGAATTGCAAAATAGTAATAAATATACACCTTGCGGCAAGCACGGTACGTAATATATTGATGTCCTTCATCTTCTTCTTTCAGTTCATAAGGGATAAAGGTAAGAATACGAATCTTCCGGTCTGGGTACTTACGGTTAAAATAAACCATTGTTCCGAAATAGATGATGACAAAAATAGCATAAGCAATAAAAATCATTGTCGTCATGTAATTCCGCTGCTCTAAAACGATGCTCATTGAATAAATGACCGCAAGCCCAATCAGAAACACGCTCATTGTAAAAGGTGAACGCAAAAACCGTTCCATGATCACTCCTCCTCCCCCTCTATCCAAAACACTTCCTCTAAATCGACACGCAGTGCTTTAGCGATTTTCAATGCTAACAGCACAGACGGCGCATAGTCCCCTTTTTCAATCATGCCAATGGTTTGACGGGTGGCACCAGCCAATTTAGCTAAATCAGATTGTGTATAATTATGCCTCGCTCTTAATTCCTTCACTCTATTCCTCAGCATATTTAACATCCCCTATTACCATATCCTTCTTCTTTATTGTAAAGGATTCTTTACATTAGGTCAAACATATTTGTCATTTTGTTAAGAATTCATAGCATATATCGTAGTTACTCATAATTCAAAGCCTGGTGCAATGATAGATAATGAAGTGCCCTGGCCTTTAAAAAGTCTGCCACCACAAATCGCATTACTACAAAACAGCTGTTACTCATCAATCTGGTCCTTTTCATGAAGAAGGCGCTTTTCCTCATTTCTGAGAAGCGCCAGTTTGTAAAATATAAGGTTTAAGTTAAGATATTTAAAGAGTTATTAACTTCCACTAATTAACTCCATTGATTTTAATTGCAAAGTGTTTCTAAATGAGTCCGAATTACTTCCTTTACCTTTTCCGGAGTATACACATCAGGTCTTAACAAAGCATGGATTGACAATCCGTCAATCAATGCCGATAGCCTTATCTTTTCTAATTCAACATTAATGGAATCCAATAAAATCCCCTTTAGAACTAAGATCTCGAGCATTGATTTCGCTAATTCATATGTACCGTTAGTCATTTCATCTTTCTTTTCTTTTAATGTATCACTTGTAAGTGAACGCAGTGCAAATATCCACCAGACACTCGTTTCAGTCTTCTTTTCGTCATCAATTGGTACAAGCTCTAATAGTACTTCTTCTACTGCCCGCAATGGTTTTTCCGACCACTCTTTGTTTTGAGAACGTTTTTTTCCTTCCTCTAAGTAGTAATTCATGATAAACAATAACATTTCGTCTTGAGTAGAAAAGTAATGTCTTAACGCTCCTGCAGACATCCCTGCTTCTGCTGCAACCCTGCGTATAGATGCACTTTCAACCCCCTCTTCCTTAATAATATTCCATGCTGCTTCGGCGATTGTTTTCCGTTTTTGTTCGTGATTAACGATTCTTGGCATGATAAAACACTTCCTTTTTTTAGCACGGTGTGTTATTATATTTTTAGCACAGTGTGTTATTATAATACCACCTTTTAAGAAAGGGTACTATTGATATGTTTGAAACAATGAACTATTGATGCCTTCTTCATCCATAGATTTATCGACAACCCTAATGTATATTTCCATTTGTGCATTCATTGATATATTAAGCCCTGGAGTACTTGCTGTAACAGCTTATATGATATTGACACAACCGAATCAATTATCTTCACGTTTGCTTGTTTTTTTGTTTATTACACAGTTAGGGTATATTACATTAGGTTTGCTGCTTTACTTTGGTGGAAATTCACTCTTGAAGAAGGTAGAACAATTATCAGAATTTGACTTTATTAATTGGTTTTATATCCTATTGGGTGCTGTTCCTGCAATAATAAATTTTAGTAAACCACAAGAATCCACAAAGAAATGTTTCATTTCAATTATCTCTAATAATATAACCCTTAAAGGGATGATTGTAGTGGGAATGGTTGTTTTCCTAATTGAATTTGTAACTGCTTTGCCTTATTTTTATTCAATCTTTTTAATGAATCATCTAGATATCAAGACTGCACCTTCTGTCTTTATAATCATTGGGTACAATCTGATCATGATTCTTCCTTCTCTGCTATTGTTAGGGATTAATTGTAGGTTTAAAGAGAGGCTTCAGCAATTACTTAATAAAATCAAATTCAAATTAAATGAAGCTCCTATTTCTTCACTCCTGGCCGCAACAGGTGTTGCAGGAGCAATTTTTTTCAATATTGGACTTAGAGGCATATTAAATTAAAAGAAAGTAAGAGGTGTTCATCATGAAAGAAATCATTAATGGAGTTAGTCTGCTCTTCCTTATTCAAGGTGTAGGCGGATTTATTAATCATTTGACTAATGGCGGAAAAAGCTGGTTTTTAGTAAATTATATTGGTGCATTTCAAGGGTTTGAAATCGTTATCGACATTCTATTAATTGTTATTGGAGGGATTATCGCTTTATATTCTCGTAAAATACCATCAAGTAACACCGATAAATAAATTTTATAAAATAATATAAATACAAAGCGAGAACTTCTCCCTATGTATTATTTGATTAATAGTAGTAAAAGAGCCCCACTCGTTTGGAAAAGGGGGCATTGCTTCTAATTAAAACAGTATTGCTGCTATCTAATTAAAATTTAGCACATGCTGGGAGGAATATTTGTCGGGTTCATCTTTAGAGCTTGTGGTGGAGTATTAAAAATATATGGCGGCGCCGGTTTTAGCTTTGGTGCCTTAGCAAATGGAAGCGGATGTTCGACATAATTGAAAGTACCCTGACAATCCATGCTCGTTCCATGTGCCCACCGTCCCTTTGCACTATCATTACCTTGTGAAAAGTTAAATAAAGTATAAGAGACTTCACGTTTTTCAAGCTCTTTAGGGAATGCTACCGGGACAACGATTCCTCCTTCTGCTTCCTCAAGTTCCTTAATAGCCGCAATCCACTGGTTTTGGTGCATCGTGTCGCGTGCAATAAGAAAAGACAGCATATCCTTTACGCCTCTGTCATTTGTAGACTCGTATAAACGAACTGCCTGGAGCCGCCCTTGAGATTCAGCATTTAAATTAGCTCTGAAGTCAGCTAAAAGGTTGCCACTTGCAGCAATATAGTCTGCCTTCCAACGGTTACCGACACTGTCAGATGGCATTGCACCCAGTCCTGACACAATCGCATGCTGCGGGTTCATCCCACCCAGAATAGCTCCTAAGACTGGATCTTTCGCGGCCTCTTCCAGGTCTCCTACTGGCGCATTATCTAACAAACGGGCTATCATGGTTGCCAGCATCTCTATATGTGCAAGCTCTTCTGTCCCAGTATCCATTAGTAAATCTTTATACTTTCCATTCCCTCTTACATTCCACCCTTGGAATAAATATTGAAGTGCAACAGAGATTTCACCAAATTGCCCTCCCAGTACTTCCTGTAACTTTTTTGCAAAAATTGGATCGGGTCTTTCAGGCTTAGCCTGATACTGCAATTCTTTTATATGATAAAAAATAGGGATCTCCTCCTCTTTTTTTCTGATTACCCACCAATCCAACTTATGCAATTTTTAAGCATATTGCTCCTGTACACTTAAAAAACAACAAATGAATTCCCGTATTTTCGGAACTTCTTATTAAACTAACTGCTCTTAGCTCAATAAAAAAAGCGACACCTCATATTGAAGTATCGCTCCCGCTTTTTCTAAAACAAGCCGTTCTAATATATGGAGATCGCTTGTTTATGATTATCTCTAATTTCCAGTCTGTGTTTGCTCTTTTAATGAATTCATTTTTAAAGCAGAAGCTAGTATGATGGCCAAACTTACTGCTCCAATCCATACAAGGGCAGATAAAGGTGAACTCCAGGTTAGTCCCTTACCAAAGAAGAATAATTCACGCAAACCTTCTATCATAAAACGCATTGGCAGCCAAGAATAAATCCACTCTCGATATATTGGAGACATCATTTCAGGTGCCAGTGCCAGTAAAGGTGCGCCAAAGAATAACAATAAGGCAAAGACTGGGATACCTTTAATGCCAACGAATGAAAGTACAGCTAAAATCATTAGGATAAAGCTGAATGAAGTAACTGCTAAAAATAATGCTGTATCAAGGAAATCCGGAATATTAAATCCTACCATTCCCTCTGCTAACCACGTTAATCCAAATCCAATGACAAGGGAAATCATTGCAGCCATTAAAACTTGCACTGCCTTTGCCCTAAGGTTCTCTTTTCGATTAGCTATTGGCAGTTTACTAACGGCAAGAAAGAGAATCGCTGCACTTGCTAAGCTGCTAATCCATAACGGCTGGAATAAGGATACAGGAGAATTGCCGTTTGCACTATTAGTACCAATTTCATTCACATTCGTAACTTTTTTTGTAATAGGAGCTGCTAAGCTTGCAGCTTGTTTCGCTGTAAGGGTTGCTCCCTGTTTTTCAGCACCATCAAGGAGTTCTTTACGGATATTGTTATTCATATTGTCAACTATTCCATTCAACAACTGTCCTGCTATTGTGGAAGCTGCTGTATTCATTCCCTGATTAATATATATTTGAATTTCAGGAGAAGAAGGTGCTGCCGTCTTGAAGGTAGCCTGCTTCGCACTGAAATCTTTCGGAATGATTAATGCTGCATAATATTTTTGATGATCCATTCCTTTTTGTGCCTCTTCTGCTGTTTTTACTTTTACCCATCTCACAGCTGGGTCTTCACCTTCTGTAGAATCTGAATTCTTTTGTATCATTTCAATAATTGTTTTCCCCATATGCAATGTTGGCTGATTACGAATTTCCACTCCTTCGTCCTCATTTACGATGGCAATCGGCAGATTTTTCGGCTGTGGCTGCACTGACGGAAACAATGTAAGCGAGAATATAAAAATAATGGCCAATGCGATGATTGGTGCAGTTAATAACAGTTTGTTTTTGAACATATATTTATTCCTCCCCCGTATTTTTTGATATAATAACGAACAACCTGTTGTTTATTATATTTTTAATCTTATTATTGAATACCTTACTGCTCAATCATCAAAAAGGTCAGATGTGTTGGTTACGGAACACTTTATATAAATGTGTTGGATAAAAGTCTAGGGAGGAAGTACCTTGCGTGAAAGTAATACGGATTTACGGGTCATTCGGACAAAAGAATCCATCCGGGATGCCCTCGTAGAATTAATCGAGGAAAAAGGTTTCGATGCGATAACAGTAAAAGACATAACAACCAGAGCAAGGATTAATCGAGGTACATTTTATGCACACTATCAAGACAAATTTGATTTAATAACGAAATGTGAAGACGAAATTATGCTTGAGATGTACCGAATTGCAAAACAGAACTTCCCAGGAGTTATTGCCATACTTGAAGCCAATTCGGCGACCTTAACACCACTTCCCGCTGCGGTGTCAATTTTTGAATATATAAATCAAAATAGTGATTTTATGAAAGCTGTATTAGGTCCAAAGGGAGATTTATCATTTCAATCAAGGCTGAAACATTTTATTTGGAAAACAATGTTTGGAAATAATCCGGATGCATTGATTAAGGAAGATGATTTACTGGTTCCAGGACAATATTTAGCTTCCTACGTCGCATCTGCACATATAGGAGTCATTCAGCAATGGCTGGATAGTGGCAGGAAGGAATCTCCCCAAGAAATGGCACGGATTCTATCAACTATGACTGCTAATGGCCCCCTCTTTGCTGCTGGGTTAAAAAATGATAAAAGGGACCGTACCTAAAATAAGGTACCCTCCCTTTTTTTTGCTGATTAAACTAAGTTTGTTAAACCAGGATAGGAGATTACAAACCGAAATTAACATATTTACCCAGATTTTTTAATTGTTTTGGTGTGCTTATCCTAATTGGCGTTTAAATACTTTGATGGCAATGAAGTATGAGATGAGCATGATGCCGACGCACCAGACTAGGGCGGTCCAGATACCATCGCCAGCTTCTCCTTCATACAATAGGGCTCTTATTGAATTTACAATTGAGGTCACTGGCTGATTCTCAGCGAACAAACGAACTATTTTAGGCATGGTTTCAGTAGGGACAAAAGCAGAACTGATAAACGGCAGGAAAATAAGCGGATACGAGTACGCTGTCGCCCCTTCCATAGACCCTGCTGTCAATCCGGGAATGACCGCAAGCCATGTTAGTGCAAATGTAAACACCCCTAGTAAACCCACTACCCCAAGCCAATCCAAAAGATCAGCGTTAGGCCGGAAGCCTAATAAAAGGGCGATGAGAATAACCAACATAATAGTGAACGCATTGGAAATAAGCGAGGTAAAAACGTGAGCCCATAATATGGAAGATCGCTTAATTGGCATGGTTATGAAACGCGCCATCAGCCCGCCCTTTACATCATTAAATAACCGCAAGGATGTATAGGCAACACCTGATGCAATCGTGATCAGCAGGATTCCCGGCACTAAATAATTCACGTAGTTCTCCGTTCCTGTCTGAATAGCTCCGCCAAATACATAGACAAACAGCAGCATCATCATAATCGGTGTAATGGCAACCGTGATAATAGTATCAGGACTGCGCATGATATTTCGTATTAATCTCCCTAGTAATACCCCAGTGCTGCTTTTCATTTTAATCCTCCTTTATTGCCGATGATCGCGAGGAAAATTTCCTCCAATGCCGGCTGCTTCTCAATGTATTCCACTTTTACTGGAGGGAACATCTCCTTTAGTTCAGTAAGAGTACCGGTCTTGATGACTCTTCCCTCATGCAGGATGGCAATTCTATCTGCCAATTTTTCAGCTTCCTCCAGGTACTGGGTCGTCAGAAATATGGTGGTGCCTCCTCCTGCAAGCTCTTTGATGGTATCCCAGACCTCAATCCGGGCTTCAGGATCAAGCCCTGTTGTCGGTTCATCCAGGAAAATGACCGCTGGCGTCCCGATCAGGCTCATTGCGATGTCTAGCCGTCGCTTCATTCCTCCCGAATACTTTTCGGTTCTTTGATTGGCAGCTTCAGTTAGACTAAATCTTGCAAGCAGGTTGTCTGCGACTTGAGCCGGTTTAGAAACTCCCCGCAACTTTGCGATCATTATCAAGTTTTCTCTCCCGGTAAGTATGCCGTCTAAAGCTGCAAACTGTCCTGTCAGGCTAATACTCTGGCGAACATGTTCTGATTGAATTTGGGTGTCATATCCACAAATACACACTTCGCCTCCATCTGGTTTCATCAGAGTCGATAGGATGTGAACTGCAGTTGTCTTGCCTGCTCCATTTGAACCAAGCAGTGCGAAGATTTCACCTCGACTCACTTCAAGGTCCACGTCCTTTAAGACTTCCTTGCTGTTAAAAGATTTTTTTAATCCTTTTACTGAAATGGCTGGATTACTCATATTTTTTCCCTCCTATATACAAGGCTCATAGACTACACTACTCAGTATCACTTGTAATCTGTAATACTTACTACCGGTCAAAAAATATAACTGAATAGTGTAATTGAAACATCGGTAATCAACTATTCAGCCGAAATTATCTACTTGATCCTTTGGAACTCGCAGTCACCCGCGATCTATCGTGTCGTTTAATTTTTTTCTATATTTGTCCTTCCAAGTTTCCTCCTCCTTCACCAGCTCGTCGCAGAAAGCAGCCACGTCCTCTCCGGTAAGATCTGTAACCTTCTTTCCTTCAGCTGCTCCTTCTTCGAAAAGGTCGAGAATGCCAATAAAAATACGGCTGCTATCCTTCCAGTCGGTTGGAGCACCGCCAGCAGTCCACATATATTTTTGGATAGCTTTGTAAGCGGTACGGTATTCATTGGGAAGTGCCTTCGCACGTGTCTCCATGTCCCTCCATTCCCGCTTACCTTCCAGGCTTCCGATAATTTTCTCAAAAATGTTCATATTACTTCACTCCTTTTAATTTTTTGCTCTTAAGTTCGTAAATTTTACTTGAGACGAAATCCCATTTTTTCCAAAATAGCTCGAGGTGCTCTTTACCAGCTGCGTTAAGTGTGTAAAATTTTCTTGGCGGCCCCATATTGGATGGCTTTTTCTCGATATCCACCAATTTATTTTTCTCAAGCCGCATGGTGATGGTATAAACTGTGCCCTCAACTACATCAGTGAAGCCAAGCTCTCGCAGCTGCTGTGTGATTTCATAGCCATAAGTTTCACCGCGGCTGATGATTTCAAGCACACAGCCTTCAAGCACCCCTTTCAGCATCTCTGTAATATTTTCCATTATTTTCCTCCTTTCTGATATAACTTTAATTAAGGGTATTAATTATGGTATTATGTGTTACTGGTATTCATTATCACTGACTACTACTATATAGTATTACAGATTAGTGCTATTTGTCAAAAAAACTTTTCGTCAAAAAAGCCCTTTTTTCCCCCTAGAGTATTATAGGCTTTTTCATCCTCAGGAAATTAAGCAGCATGTAATCTTCTTAAGCAGAGCGATTCCTTCAGATTTCACATTGCGAAATGATGGCGGATTAGTACGCACGCAGCGTTTGTGCTAGTCTTTGATTAATAAAAAAAAGACCGATAAATAAACATCGATCTTTTCAATGATATACCATTTTTACATGCCTAACAGTTGTTCTCCCAATTTCGTATTAATGCCTTTACCATATCCTATAAATTGGTTGTCTGTTTTCAATACATAAAAAAACAGACACCCTTTTATTCTCCTACCATCCCATCGTTATCACGATCGTCCATATAAGGATATAGCCAATGATCGCTCATAATGGACATGCTGTAACCTGCATCTTTTGCTTCTTGTATAGTCACTTGGCCGTTACCATTTGTAACCACACTAGAGATATCATCTTTTTTGTTGTCCTCGTTGATTAATCATCTTCAAATAATTTTTCTCCTCGGTGGAGTCGCATGGCAATTTGTGCTGTATGCGGCATCTCCCTGGCAGTTGGGGCATGGCCTGCCAGATAACGTGTTACCGCGAGAATCAATGTTTCCTGTGCATACCTGGCAAACTCGGAATCCTCTTTTTCCCAATGATCATGTTCGATCATTGCTGCTTCATACATTTGAAATGAATGAAACTCTGCATCCTCCCTTAGTAAAGCGTGTCCCAGCGTATTTAAGAGTTGACTTTTATCACCGCCGCGTGCAAGATAATTTACTGCCCATCTTGCTGATTCTGAAACCTGCTGCTGTTGATTCATCATCTCCAATAATTCTGAATGATTCTGCGGTTCAGTTTCTCCATCCTTTGGTTCCGGTCTTCTTGCAGACGGTGTATTGAGAAAACGGTCAAGATACACACTCATTGCTCCGTGGAAAACAGCCCTGGTCAATTCAGGTGTTGTAGAGCGGCGTAACGATTCATGTACCGCATGTGCGTGAGTAAAAGTATGAAGTACGGTAATCCAATCCCTGAAATCATTTTGAACATGGAAACGGGAAATCCGGTCTGCAGCCGCTAAGGTTACGATCTGGGCCAAACGGGAAGGAGTGACGCCGTTTTTAAGTACATCTACCATGGTATTTACCGTTTTGATAGGATCATCAGATAAAATTTGTTGAACCAAGGCTGTTTCATCTATATAATTGTCCCCTGGTGAAATGACATCAGCAAGGATATCAGGTAATTTCCGGAACGCTTCCATTAATGGTTTGACCAGGTTCACAGGAGATTGCCAGCTATGGGATTCTTCACTGCGGGATACATCACCGATTCCAGGTAACAAGGATGACAAAACATAGGGACGATGCTCAAAACCAATCTGATTTAAAATCTCGAATGCTTTATTATGAAAATCAAGAGTATGACCAGTATTTACATAAAAATGATCCGTGACCGCTGTCATCATCATGTCAGCAAGCTGTTCTTCCGAGAACCCCAATTCTATCGCGGTCAATAGCACCCGCTCTGCTCCCTGCGAATCACGCACCTCCACACAATGACGATACCATTCTGATAATTGTTCGAATGATTGGGTATTCTTTTCATTTAATACAGGAAGGGATCCAAGTAAAAAGCGTGTTCCCATTCCGGCACTTTCCCGTGCAACATGAACCAGGCCTTGAAACATAGCCATTATCTGGCCAGTTTTATCCAATTTAGGCAATACATTTGTCATGGCTGTTAAAATCGTTAATCCCGATCCCCATCCACTCCTCCGATGTGTTGTTCCGAAATCGACACCGATTTTTGCAATCTCTGTCGCCGGAAAACCCGCTTCCATCAATCCTACAACTGCTTTGGCGATGACAAGACTAATATTTTGCTCAATGCCGTCACGTAATCGCTTCTTTAATTTTTCGATTGTCACCTTGTTAAATGGAACCGGGTGAACCCAAACCTCATCTGCCTTAATCTCTACAGGATAAGCAGGGACATCATCTGCCCAAGGATCCAAGGTTCCGCCGCTTTTTATATCAAAGCGCGCATGATGCCAGTGACACGTCAAAATCCCATCACATAGGCTTCCTGTATGAAGCGGAAAGCCCATATGCGGGCAGCGGTTATCCACCGCATAGACTTGTTTTTCGTAAACAAATACGGCAATTGCATGACTACCAGCTTTAATTACCTTTGCACCTTCATCTTCAAGCGTCTTTAACGAGCCTGCATAAATCAATTCTGACAATGGAATCACTCCCTAAAATGAAATTTATATGACCCCTCTAGATTAGGATAGAAAGCTTACTAAAATGGTTATCTACAACTTTATATTATGGATGAAATACAGGAATCCTTCATAAGTGGGGACTTTTTCTCATCCAAAAGGCTGATAGATGGATTAACCTCTACATGCTCTCTCCACAAAGGGCCTTTCGTCGAAAGAACATCATCTTCATGATCAAAACCAGGAGAGTAGCCAACCTCATGTCCAGCAGTTTATTTTTTCCTGACATCACTTAGTGGGCAGAAAACTGCCCAAACAGTAATATTTGACTAATCACTATAAACACATCGGCACGAGCTAATGTAACCCCTAAGTCGGAGCTGAACAGTTTCTGATAGATAGGACTGACGCTTTTTTCCATTTTGAAGCACCTGCTTTCATGGAGAGGCTGGTATGATCGGCATATTGACTGTGCCACTTCAAAAAAATAACGGATAACTTTACATCAAATACTGTAAAGTTATCCGTTTTGACTAGTTAAAAACAGGTTATAATCCAACGCAATTTCATTAAGTTCTCCAAAGTAATCCACTTAAAGTCTTTAGTAAACCAATAGTGGATAAAATATACAGGCTTAGGATAACTTATTCACTATACCTATCACTTATTATTTTTTTTCAAGGACATAATTCGCCTCTTGTATACCTATTTTATCGCCAATATTAAAAGACATGAGGTCCTCACCAATAACAACCTGTCCATCGTATACCTTGCTCGTTCTAACTGCTAAATTACTCTCTGCATCAGTTAGACCACCAAGCAATACAATATGAGAATATACGGCGAGTTTGGGCTTAACTTTACTAAATACTTTTCCAGCTTCCTCAGGCGTGGTGTGTATATCAAGGATCTTTTGTATTGCTGCCAATTTATTATCTGGCCTGGCTGCAGCAACCTCATGGATGAGCAGGTCTGTCCCCTTGGCATAACGGATCAGATTTTTGCTGTATCGTGTATCTCCAGATATGACTACGGAATGTCCTTGATAATTTACTCTGTATCCATAACTTGGTTCCATTGGACCGTGATCAACTAGAAAGGCTATTACTTCAACTCCATTTTTCTCATATACTACACCTTGCTCAATATCATGTCCAATTGCATCTAAGCCTTCGAGATTTTCGTTTTGATTGGCATTGCGTACTTTGATATCTGCCTCAAAGGATTTTTCCATATTATCCATCATATCCTTGGTTCCTTCAGGCCCCCAGATCTCAAAAGATGTTTCTCTTTTACCTGCAGTAGGTAATGAGCCAGTCAACCAAACATCTGGAATGCCAATCGTATGATCAGAGTGCAAGTGGGTAAGAAACAGCTTGTTAACCTTGCCTGGCATCGTATTGGTTTGGCTCAGCCGTAATGCAGCTCCTCTGCCTGCATCAAAAAGTAATCTTTCATCCCCAGCTCCACTAGGGTTGCAGGACCAAACCTCTCCATACTTAAAAGGGGGGAGCCGGTTCCAAGGAGGGTAACCCTAAAATTACTTGTCTTTTCCTCTTGTATTTTCTGTACCTGCTCCTTTGATATGTGGTCTCCCTTTGAGATTATTTGGGAAGAAAATATTCCTGCCCCCAGTAATAAAGAAATAGTGAGTAATCCTATACTATACATTTTCAATACCAACCCCCTCCAATTTACACCGGAATCTCATTTTGTTATTAATTACATCTGCAAAATCTGCTCATAAAGATGCGATAGGTGATAACCTGATTTGGCGTTTTAAATACAAAACAAGGTTTCAGTTTATAAAAATTATAACAATATTCTGAAAGATATGTCAATTATGTATATTCTAAAGACGGATACCACCAACAGTTGAAATGTTGGCGGATTGACATTATCGAATGCATCAACAATCTTATTCCCTCTTAAAGTATAGGTGTACTGATAATGTGAAGGAATCTGCGTTTCTGTATCAGGATATGTGATAATTGCTTCAAAGTCAGTAGCTCCACCCGCTTTACGAATTGAGTCTTCCAGATAAGCCTGGTCACCGTGACGATTGAGTGTGCTTTCTTGTGGAGTAATATTGTAAGCATTAGATACTCCACCCATAGAATCTGCGATAATGTGTCCTTCGTCCATATCGTCTCTTTCAACACCTGGAACTTTTTGCCTCATCATATTAATATCTGCCAGACGATAATACAGGTCCTGTATTGTCATCTTGCAGAATAATTTCATCTGCAATAACACACACAGCTGCCCGTGTTCATTTGTAAAAGCCCAATATTACGATCTCCAAAGCCAATATCAACAACTGCATTAGGCTGACGATTCCAGATAAATCTCCACCATCAACTTCAATCAATTTGTATCCGGGAAATAGTTCGTTATTTTCTTGTGGTGAAGTTTCCTTTTCTACTGTATTATTAACAATTGTAGCAGTTTCTTCTGTTTCAGTTTCCTCATGATTGCTGTTTTCGGCTGTATCAGCTGTGGCTACTTGCGAATCTGTTTTATCTTCTGTAACAAATACATCTTCTGTGTTTATACATCCAGCAATAAAGAAAATCGCTAAAAGTAACGTTAAATAGTTCATTTTAATTTTCACTTTAATACTCAGCTATGGATATTGAAGGAAAGCCCCTTAATTTTGAATTAAAGTCAATAAATTTGGAAGATATGTCTCTTCAATAGGCATTAATTTCTCTTAAAATAGTTTATGAAAAGTAATTTTTGAGGGATCTTTGCAGAAGGTTTAATGAAAATTGTGAGGAAATGCACCTAAACATAATGGCACATTTTCGGAGTAAATAAGTCCAATTTCTAATTTTTGATAAGTAAACTGTGATCATGGGTGGTCTCTTACTTATGTTAATCCATAAAAATTAAGCGCTAATCCTTCTAGGATCAACGCTTTGTGAATGAATGCCAAACTTGCTTTCTGTATGTTCAATTCCTTTATTTGATTTTGTTCAAATGTTCTTCCAGACGATTCCAAGTTTCTGTTATGCCCTGCAGCATACCCATTTCCATTACGGACTGGAGAGCCTCTGCGGATACATATTCTCCACGGTTAATTAATTTCGTTTTGCCGTCCACATCCACAAATTCCAGGGTCACTTCTGTAGATGGCATTTCCTCATTAATAGTCCCTTCAGCATCGGAAAAGTAGTCCGTATAGCGGATGCTCTCCGGCTCGCTAATTTCCCTGTATATCCCCTTGCCCCAGGATTCCATGCCATAGAATTGGCCCTGATTCCGATCCACACACTTCATGCAATAATGCCATACTCCTCCAGGCCTGAAGTCAACGCTGCAAACGGGGAGCTCCCACCCTCTCGGACCCCACCAATGTTTCAGGTGTTCCGGCTCTTTAAACATTTTAAAGACAAGCTCACGCGGCGCATCGAATACGCGCTCCAGTACCAGTACACGTTCATCTTCAACTCTTGAAAGCATTGCATTATTTGACATTGCTACTCCTCCATTAGAAGCTGTATTTGTAAAACGTTTGTTACCGAAGAGACTGTTCAGCTTACTCCATATTAATCCATCAGTTCAAGGGTTTTTTGCCCTGCAATACGTTAAGGTAATCATCCAGCCTATCCATCCTGCCTTCCCATAAGCGACGATAGGAATCAAGCCACCTATCCAGTTCTTGAAACGGTTCTGGCCTGATTTTATAAATCCGGCGGTTGGCGATCGGCTGAACCTCCACGAGGCCGGCGTCACAAAGAACGCGAAGATGCTTGGAGGTTTGAGGCTGGTTCAAATCGAGTTTTTTTGCGATATCTCCCACCGGAAGCGCTCCCTCGAGCAGCAGGTCAATGATATCCAGGCGGTTGGGCTCAGCCAGTGCACTGAAAATTTGCCCGTTCATGTTGAATCATCTCCCAGCGTGATTTTCTTGACTTTTTCCATTTCTATTGTAGATTCCACCCCCGCTTCCTTATTTTTTGCTTACCTTGATAATAATATACACCATCAGGAATATTCCTGTAAAGGAATATTTAATTAACAGGAAAAATGGTCTATATTATGCCATAAAGACCTTCTTCATCAGCAAAAAGCTTTTATACCATACTTTGATTAATTTGTTAGATATCTTTTAGTTCAAATTCCTTTTAAATTCAACAACTTTGTGATAACCACCCGATTTCCGGAATGATTCACTTATATTTGCGGCATTTTCTTTGAAAGAATTCCTGTCATTTTCCTAAAAGGTTACTCATTGTTAGAAAAGGCCCAATTTGTTCAAACCTTGAAATGTGTAAGGAGAAGAGGCTTTTAGTAAGCTTTCAACACCACAGTATGATAAGGCCACTTGAGGACATTAGATTTTTATCATATTAGCTCCTCCTGCCTTTGGTTTAACTGAATCGTTACTGAAAAATTTGGAACACTGTTAATGATTACCTTTAAAGGAAGGAGTTATGATCATGTCAGTTCCAGAACTTATCCTCAGACTTGTTTTAGCCTTTATAACGCTACTTGTCTTAACAAGAATTATGGGCAGAAAAGAAATTTCGCAAATGACTTTTTTTAATTTTGTTTCTGCGATTTCAATTGGCACGATTGGGGCTTCACTTGCCATAGACGCCAATTTCAGCATTACCCATGGACTAATATCATTGGCAGGCTGGAGTTCCTTTACAATCTTTCTTGGGTTTTTAGATATAAAATCAGAAAAAGTACGAATGGCTATAGTAGGAAGTCCTGTTATCCTCATTAGAAAAGGTAAGATTATGGAAAAAGAACTGCGTAAAGCCCGTCTTGATATAGATTCCCTAAAGGCTTTACTAAGGAAAAAAAATGTGTTTTCAATGTCAGACATCGATTATGCAATCTTTGAAACTGATGGTACTCTCTCAGTTATGAAAAAGGATACAAAAGAATCTGTGACTAAGGAGGATTTGAAAAATACTCATCAGGTTAGCACAAACATCTATCCCTTTCCTATGACTGTCATTTCGGATGGGAAAATAAATAATGAGAATTTAAAATCATTAAATCTTAACCATTCATGGTTGAAAAAGCAAATACAATCTGCCGGAATTCATTCATTTGATGATGTATTTTACGCTGAAGTTCAGAAAGATGGATCTTTGTATATTGATTCTGCGAATGACCTTATTCATTAATTTTCAGGATTCCTGAGGGAGGATATCTTTCCTCCTTTTTCAATCTTCACTGTGTCCTCTTATCGAACTGTTTTAAGAACCACTCTTAATGGCGGTACAAGTTCTCACTTCTTCCTACAGATTAATACTTTTTAATAAAACGACTTCCATCTTTTAATCATCAATATTTTTAGACCTTACTGGCAGGTCGTATATTACAAGGCATGAATCGATTTTCTTGTCCAAACTAACTTTCTAGATTTATCCTTATCCTACAATATAAGAAAATCAACACCGTACTTTAACAGAGCTTCATAAAAAAGACGCTTTTCTCATTTCAGAAAAGCGCCAGTTGTATTATATAAGGATTCATTCGATGAAAAAAGAGTAAAAAGTTAATATGATTAAACCCTTTTCGCTTCTTCACCAATTTGTAAATTTAACGATACTATTCTTATATCGTTCTCTTACTGCCTTCGATCTAACACTTCTGTGCCCGTCCAGCTGTCGGTAAAGGTTCTCTTTCCTTTTGAAAGAAGGAACATAATTCCATCTATGCATAGATAAATTATGTAAATAATAATAAATAGATAAAGGTTCTTGTAGTCCAAATCATTTGCAAAATGATAAGCAAATAAGAATATAAATAGACCAGCTATTCCATTTCTTATAAACCACCAAGAAAACAACATAAATTTATGGCTGTTTTTTATGATTAAACCGTTAAATTTGTACCCCCAAGGTAAGGTCATTTTGAAATTAGATCCCATTGATGTGAGCATAAACATCAAAGCACCCAACAGCAGCATGCCATTCATTATTCGACTCAGCACCGGATTCCATGTATCCCCGTCACTTGCGACGAAAGGCAAAAATAGTAAAGCTATTATTCCAGCAATAATAAAAATTATGATTGAAAGAATTGTGGGGATAATGATTGAAAGAAATAAATCTATTATATAACCCAAAAGCCGCTTTCTTATCTTCACTTTTTCACCTCCCTTTCCTATTTTACGTAAGGCTGAGGTAAAATGTAATTCAATTTATCGAATTGATGATTACTCTTCAACTGGCAAACTATTCTTTAATACTCGAAATTCCTTTTGGTTTTCCCTATTTCAATAGCAATTGTTGCCCCAAGCAGAATTAAAACAAATATACCTAAAAATAGTGGCATTAGATTCATACTAAATCCCTGAAACAATACCCCTAATAACGGAGGTATGGCCGTTATTCCAACATAGCCGGCAGCCACTTGAAACCCAATAATGGCACCCGAATGTCTTTTTCCGAACCTTCTCGGAGTTTCATGTATCATAGTCGGGAAGATGGCAGCACATCCAATACCAATGAGGATAAACCCTCCATATAAAATGCTTCCTCTCCCCAAAGCAACTGTAAGAATCCCTAGTAGAAGGATGATTTGACTAAGGATCAGCAGCTTTTGGCTTGATAACCAAAACGTGATAAAGCCAGAAATAATTCTTCCCGCCGTTATACTTGCAAAGAAGATCGATAGGATGAAACTTGCCGTTGCTGCAGTTAACGATTTCACTTCAATTAAGTAACTGCTTCCCCACAAAAAAATAGTCCCTTCTAATCCTACATAAAATACGAAGGATATAAGAGCTAATAGGACTCCTCTTTGTTTCCAGACTGATACAGGAGAAGTGGTCCTCTCACCAGACTCTCTAGGTACTTTGAGATGATTTCCCTTCCAAAGCGGGAGAGAAAAGAAGAGAATACATGTGATCATCAGCTGAATACAGCCAATAATTAAATAACCGGTTCTCCATGAAAAATCATTATTTAAGGCAACACCCATAATCATTGGTCCAAGCGTAGCTCCGATTCCCCAAAAAGCATGCAGCCAGTTCATATGACGTGCCTTTAAGTTGGCAGCCACATAGTCATTTACAGAGGTATCTATCGCACCAGCTCCAAAACCTAATGGAAGTGCTGCAACTATTAATAAAAAGAAATTTTGGGTGAATGCAAACCCTATCAATCCAATCACAGTGAGCAAGACACTGCCTAATACCAGCTTGCCGGTTCCCATTTTTTGAGTGAGCCGTATAGCCTGCAAACTGGATATAACCGTACATATGGCAATGGTCATAGAAATAATACCAGCCGCACTGTATGCCACATCAATTTCCCCAACAATTTCTGGCCAGGCTACACCTAGAAGAGAATCAGGCAATCCTAAACTAATATAGGTGGCATAAATGATGAACAGAAAAGCACATTGCCGCATTAAATCGTTCCTCCAATGTATATGTATAAATTTGATTACAGGTTTCATCTGGCATTCTTACAGTATATCAATAAAGAAGGAACAGATAGAAGAAAGAAGCTTTTACTTTACCTCACAGCTTATTTCAAAATAAGAAAGCTGTCTGTAGCCTTTTATATTTCTAATCCGGCATATATAATGACTATTGTCAATGTTCTGATAATTAAACGAGTGAAAAGCTAACATTTTTTAAAGTGAACCGATTAAATTGATAACCATTGGAGGTTAAAAAATTGGAAAAAGAACTAAGCAGAGCAATTGAGTTACGGAATAGCGGAAATCATAAGGAATCAAATGAAGAACTTATAAAATTGGTTCAGGAGTATCCCGAAAATGGACAGGTAAACTATCAATGCGCTTGGAGTTTTGATTTAGTAGGAGAAGAATCAAAAGCGGTGCCATTTTCGAAAAAGCGATTAAATTAGGACTGCCCGCTAATGATCTGGAAGGAGCCATATTAGGGTTAGGAAGTACGTATAGAACATTGGGAGAGTACGAAAAATCAAAAGGGACTTTTCAAAAGGGAATGGAGTTATTCCCTGCTAATAGAGCGATTCAAGCCTTCTATTCGATGACCTTATATAATTTGAACGAGCATAGTAAAAGCGATGGAGCTGCTGCTAAAATGCTTAATAGACACCACAAAGGATGATAATATCCTAAGCTATAAGAGGGCCATTAATTTCTATTCAAATAAACTGGATCTAATTTGGAACTAGTTTAGGAATGCTCTTTTTAAAGCTATCAATACCTTGCCTAGTTTTCATAAATCTCCTGCTTCTTGTCATAAAGCTGGGGATTTTCCTTTTAATAACGAATTTCTGATTTCCTTAGAACATTATCCCCTCTTTACACGAACACCCTAATTTCTTAAATGTTTTGATTCAAATTACCTTTTCCAATTAATCCATCACGTTATGCTCCTCAAGGAAGAATGACTATTTCATCTGTAAAAGCCCCCGTTCTATGTTTGATGCTCCTTTGAGAATATATTCCACATATAGTAACCTAAATAATACACAAAATAAACTAATCCGAAGTAAATACAGACATTTTCATTTGAAATGGGGTCTGACCTTATGGAGAAGGAGCATCTGATCCTGGCTGCCATGTGGATTTTTGGTTTTTTAGGTTTCATTTTATTCATTCAGAAAAAGAACTTGCGCAAGGGATTGCTGGCCTATTCAATCTTTCAGTCGATTGTCTGGCTTTGCGATATGCCTGCATTTGAATTTGGTTTACTAAGTGCTCCGGTACGGGAGTTTCCCAAAGCAACAGATCTCGCAATCACTATTAATTACTTGTTTTATCCATTCCTTTTTTCCATCTACTATGTGAAGAAAAGAGTAAAGGGATTCATATGGGCCCGCTTTTCCTATTTTGCGGTTTGGGTTTCTGCGGTTACTTTGTACGATGTAACCATTGAAACCTATACAGACCTATTGGAATACGGGTCTATGACGTGGTATGGGATGTGGATGTATATTGCTTTCCTGTTTTTTATAAGTGAAGTTTGCTGTAATTGGTTCTTTAAAGATCAAGCTAAGTTTCAAACAGAATGGCGGGAAACCTCATGAGAATCGAATGGTGGATCTTACTAATGGTTTATATTGCAGCTACTGTGATTCTCGCCTTCATTCCGAAAAATAAAATTCGGCTTGCAGTTGTCGCTCTTTTATTTAAGCAGTTTATTACTTTTCTGGCCGGCCTGGCTGTCGTGGAACTGGGGCTCCTTGAATATCCGATTCGGTTATTCCCTTCCATAAATCGCACGAGCTTTACTTATGAGTATTATGCGCTTCCGGCTGTATGTGCCGCGTTTAATGTATGGTATCCAAATGGCCGGAGCCGTGTTTTTCAGATAAGTTATTATGCGGGTTTTGTTTCTGTATTGACAATTGTTGAAGTCTTAATCGAAAAATATACCGCTCTCATTAACTATATCCATTGGGAATGGTATATTACATGGGTTTCTTTATGTCTTTCCTTTTATATTAGCCGCTTATTTTGTAAATGGTTTTTCCAGGATGCAAATGCTTAATAATTTATTTATATCCGGCCTGCAGCATCCATCTGGCTTTAAAAAAGAAGATGCACTGTCAGGCTTTCCTTCTCTCAGCCTCCTCCTCCCTTAACCTCCCTTTTTCTTGCAAAAATGTTATTTTCCCTGTCACCAATCTTAATTTTTCAAATTATTTCAACAAAAAAGGTTCACCATGTGATAAATTAGATTTAATATTTTGTTAAACCATTTTATGACATGGGCAAGGAGTGAAAATATGAATGATTTCTTTACGTTTTTAATTCTTTCTTTGTTTGTGGTCATGAGCCCCGGTATCGATACGGCCCTTATAACAAAGAGGACGATTGCAGACGGAAGAGCAGATGGCTATAAAATGGGGCTCGGCATCACAGCTGGCTCATTAGTTCATACGTTTGCGGCTGCTTTTGGCCTATCCGCTATTTTAATGCAGTCCTCTGCTGCCTTTGAAATCATAAAATATGTTGGTGCCGTTTATTTAATTTACCTTGGGCTATCTTCCTTTATCTCCATGAAAAAGAAGAAAAAGATTGATGCAGCTTCTGATATGAAAGCAGAATTAAAAAAATCTGCTTTTAAACAAGGACTTCTTTCTAACGTGCTGAATCCCAAGGTGGCGATGTTCTTTCTAACCTTTCTCCCTCAATTTGTGAAGACCGGTGAAAACGCGCAGCAGCAGCTGATCATGATGGGGATTATCTATACACTGTTAAGCATATCCTGGTTTTTTCTCTACGTCTTTTTTATTAACTATCTGCGCGAATGGCTCATGTCGCCAAAAGTTCAAAGGGTGATGGATAAAGCAACCGGTGCAGTGTTAATTGGTTTTGGGTTGAAATTGGCGCTGGATAAACAGCAGTAAACTCAGGTCGTTATTTAATAATGGCAATCAAAAACGCTCAGAGCATTTTCTGAGCGTTTTAGTTTTGTAAAATCTATCCTTTATACAATTTTACCCGGTAATAGATCCGCAGGATGGTCAGAACGAATCCAATGATGAAAATTATTGCTAATAAGAACATGGCGGCTGGGAAAAGGCCGAATGCATCTATAGTGGTCGAGCTGTTGTTTTGTAAGGCTGGAACAATAAAGAACAGCCACCCCAGTAATAATGTCGGAACCAATTGGGGCAATAAACGAAGGATAAATCTCCAAAGAGGATGCTGCTGCCGTTTTTCAGACCATTTTCTGCTTCGAATGAATCCTCTAACTCCTAAAATGGAATAAATCAATGTGATAGCGCCAAGTGATAAATCAATGATTTTAGATGTTGGAGCTTTTTGTTCCGGTTCTTTCCCTTCCGTTAATTGAATAATACCCGAACTGATTTCATATGCATGTTCAAATGTAGGGGTATAGCTATTTAGCAGGACAGCAACTGCATAACCACTGCTTGGGATGATGTCTTGCTGTGTTTGATACGTTGATACCACACCGCTATGAGATATGCGTGCCGGCTTTACATTAGGTGAACTTAACTCCCAGCCAAGGCCGTATTTTTTGCTTTCGTGCTGTGGTGAAATAGCTTCAGTTAATAAGTTCTTTGATAATAACTGCTCCCCAGTTACTGCCTTTCCCCCGTTTGTCAGCATAGAAAGCCATTTCCCCATATCTGATGCTGTTGAAATAATACTTCCAGCGCCCATATTCATCGCTTCCAGCTCTGTCCAAGGCATTCCAGTTCCATATGCCGTTACATACCCTTTAGGTAAACCAGGTACAGAATCTCCTGAGTTCACTGTAGTGACTGAATCATTCATTCCCAGCGGAGAATATACCTTCTGTTGAAGATATTGAGAAAAATCTATTCCGCTTACTTTCTCCACCAAAAATGCTAAAACCCAGTAGTTTCCATTGCTATAATAATATTTATCTCCCGGATTTGACTGCAGCTTCCACACATTCATACGCTCCACACCTGCTTGTAAGGTATTCGCCGGCGGTACAATAACCGGGTTTGGAATACCTGATGTGTGGCTTAAAAGCTGACGGACTGTAACCTCTTTCCATCTGGAATCGTCCAGTGTGATCTCAGGCAAATACTTTATTATTGGGTCATCCAGATTGATTTTCCCTTCCTCCACAAGCTGCAAAACAGCAAATGCCGTAAATGACTTGGATGCCGAACCGATTCTCATTAACGACTTCTCTGTTATAGGGTTCCCTTCGGAATCATGACCATAGCCTTTCTCGTACACTAATTTTCCGTTCTTTACAACTGCAATCGATGCACCAGGCAGCCCATTACGCTTAATATAGTCAGTGACATATTGATCAATGTCTTCCGTTTTCAAAGGCTGAGCAGCCTGGACAGTTAAGGGTGTTAGCAGGATGAGCAGCAGAAGAATAAGGCCCAATTTCTTTAGGTTTACGATAGTATTCAACAATTTTTCCTCCAATAAGTACTAGTAAAATCTCCACACTTGATGTTGAAAATTAATCATACAATATAATCATTATTTATGTTAACCTGCCTGGAGCTTATTATTTTCTACTCCTCTAGTCGTATGGACATGTGGAAACCGAAAAAGCGAAGCATATGATTAGACCACCATTATTTTAGATAAATGTTTATGTACATGTTGGACGAATAAGGGAATTAAAAGTGTTGACTCTTACCTTAGAGGATACTTTAGTATAAAGAGCACAGAAAGGAGGAAAAAATGTACACGGTTCATGAAGCTGCAAAACTATCACATATTACAGTAAAAACGTTACACCATTATCACAAAATAGGACTCCTGATTCCAGAGCAAACGACAGAAGCTGGCTATCGATTATACGGAAAAAAAGATCTAGAGCGATTGCAGCATATACTCTTTTACAAAGAATTGGACTTCCCTCTCAAGGAAATTAAACAATTATTAGATGGGGAGATTGACCGGGAAAAAAGATTGATTCAGCAAAAGTATTTATTAGAACAAAAAGCAGATCGATTTAAAGAACTGATCAAGACGATCAATACCTCGATTATCAGTGTCAAAGAAGGAGCAGATTTAGATATGGAAAAAATGTTTAAGGGTTTTAATAGTGAAGAGGAATGGAAAGAAGCCTTAACGGACCAAACTGAACATTTGAAAAATGAATATGATTTTGATCTATCAAGTCAAACAATTGATGTTGAATTCATGAACGATACGGCGATGGAAGCACAGTCATTCAATGAGGATATGATTCATTTTTTACAAGAAGGCTACTCTGCAAATGCTTCTCAAGTATTGGATCGTGTAAAAGAACATCTAACATTTCTAAAAAGAAAGGGCCTTCCATCAACACCTCAGGATTTTCTTAATCAGACAGAGCTTTTCATAGCAGACGATTTCCACAGAAACATGTTAGAACAACAGCAAATTGGTTTCTCATATTATCTAAATAAAGTAGCGTCTAACTATTTGTTAAATCATTAATTAGAGTGTTACCATATATTCATTTTAGATTTATTTCATATTCAACCACAGAAAACAACTCCAAAAGCTGCTATACAAGTTGATTTTGGAGTTGTTTTTATACTCGTTCAACAGTCCCCCATTTGGGTTGTAATCGAATGTCTCTTGATAATCCGCTTTCTTAAGAATAGAAAACACTAATATAAGTTCGCAGGAATTGGAGCCTAATATTCTATAGCCATCTCCTTCAATCACCTAAAAGTATGCGCTAATTATTCCTCACCTGCTCCTCGTTATTAGCTCATTAGAAAATCTCCTTGCGTCTTACATGTAAAGCTTTATTTATAAAAAACCTCCACAAAAAACGAAAAGGCTGTTCCTGGGCTAAATACCCTGTCCAAAAAACTGGGTTCAAAAAATTTATTGTTTTTATCACAACCATACTGTATGATACATAGTATAAACCACATAGTGTATGACATATAGTATATCAAGCGAGGTGAGGAAATGAGCACGCTGCTGAATTCGTTAACAACCGAACTGCGCAGAGGGACATTGACTCTGGCAGTGCTGAGCCAGCTTCGGACACCGCAATACGGCTATTCACTGGTTCAGTTACTGGAGGACTCCGGCATCAATATTGATCAGAGCACACTATATCCATTGCTGCGGCGTCTGGAAAAACAGGAACTTGTAACAAGCAGCTGGGATCATACGGAGAGCCGGCCGCGAAAGTATTATGTTTTAAGCGACATGGGTCTGGAGACATTTCTGCAATTGAGAGAAGAATGGATAAAGAATTCCAAACAGCTTTTCGGACTGTTGAAGGGAGATGAGGAAGATGAATTTAATTGACGTATATATACAGGAAGTGACCAGGAGGCTGCCTGAAAAGAGCCGTGGGGATATCGCACTTGAGCTGCAGTCTACTATCGGGGATATGCTTCCGGATGATTACAATGAGGAAGATGTGAAAGAGGTCCTCAGCAAATTGGGCAGTCCAGCAGCCTTAGCAGCAGGATACCGGGATCAGCCGATGCATCTGATCGGGCCGCGCTATTTTGATGTATATGTATCACTTTTGAAAATGATCCTGCCGATCGCCGCAGCAATTTCATTAATTTCGCTTGCTGCCGAGTTTATTTTTAATTTTAACCAGGACGAAACGATCCTTAATGCCCTTCTCGAATTAATGGGCTACGGAATTTGGAGACTTATTGAAGTAGCCGTCCAGGTATTTTTCTGGCTGACCATTGTCTTCGCCATTATTGAAAGGGTTGATAAAGGAAAAGACCAGCACCCCTTGTCCCCAAGCTTAAAACCGTGGACTCCGGATGATCTGAAAAGCATCACCTATATTCCGAAGAAAAAAGCCATTGGCAAGGTTGAGGTGTTCGGAAGCTTAATGTGGACCGCCATTTGGGCAACCCTTTACTTTTATGCCGACCGTCTGATTGGTGTCTATCGAGGCGGAGGTGAAGGACTGGAGTTCAAAATTCCTGCAATCAACCAGGATGTTCTGCTGGGATACTGGCCGATCGTTGTAGTGATTATTGCGCTCGAAGCAGGGCTCGCCCTCTACAAATTAATCATTGGCCAATGGACGAAACGAATGGCACTCTACAACACCGTTCTTGAACTTTTGAGCACCGTCGTGTTCACCTTTATCCTGCTGAACCCGAATTTGCTCCAGCAGGAATTTACAGCATTCATGGCAGATTTATTTTCCATGTCAGCCGGGCAATTTAAAAGCTGGCTGCTCAGCGGCATCTTCATCATCTTCGTCATTTATGCAGCAATCAGTATATATGATGGAATCCGCAAATCTAGAATTACCTCTTAAAGCAGGAACAGGCACACTGATTGTTCAGTGTGTCTGTTTTGTTTACATAAGCTATTTTTCGAATCTAATATACTTTGTTGATTGTAATGGAGTATGCGAAATCCTTTAAAATTTATTCGCTTCTAGAGAAACTTACCTCCCTTCCCTCTATTCGCTGTTGTGTAACGGTTATAAGAGCAGCTATCTACTTGACATAAATTACCCCCCTTCTATTGAAAAATTGAATAAATCTATATCCCCTATCAGACTTATTTCTTTTCCAAATAAAAAAGTTTCCTCTTATCCCTCCTTGTACTCAATAAACATCCTAACTATTCAATTGGTTTTATAAAATGTTTAAATTTTGAAAAAATAATGATATAATTTAGAAAATAAAAGTTAAAACACGGTTTTATATATAAAACACTCCTTGGTGTTTTTCATATAAATAAAATTTCTAGGAGGGATTAAATGATTATCAAGAAAAGTGTAGCAGTGCTTCTCGCAGTTTTAGTCTTAGTTTTAGCAGGATGTTCTGGCGGCGGAAATTCTCAAGCAACGAATGGAACCGGGAAAGATGACAAGGGATTGACCAAAATTACTTTTTCTGAACCAGCTAGAATTCTCTCATTGGCACCTTTTTATGTAGCAGTTGAAAAAGGCTTTTTGAAAGAAGAAGGAATTGAAGCTGAAATTGCCTCTGGCGGCGGTGGTTCACAAGTTATTGCTTCGGTATTATCAGGACAAGCTCAATTTGCCATTTCTGGCCCCAGAAGTATGTTTGTACCACTGGAAAAAGGTGAAGATCTTGTAGCCATTCAATCTTTAAATTCCGCGCTCACCTTTGAGATTGCCTTATCGAATGAATACATAGCGGAAAAGAAAATAAAAATGGATGCCCCTCTAAAAGACCGTGTTGCAGCATTAGAAGGCGCAAGCATCGGAACAAATGTAGTAGGTGATTCAGGGGACATTTATACGAGATATTTAATGCAATTACATGGCGTTGATTCATCCACAGTAAAAATGGTGAAATTAGCGGGCACTGGACCTAAAATTGGCGGTATGAAGGAAGGCGTTGTTTCAGGTGGAATCAGTTCCCCTCCATTTGCGGCACAAGTCAAGGATGAACGTGTAGGAGAATTAGTGATTAAGGCCAGTGAAGAACCCACATATGCCAACATGGTGTGGGAAGTTGTATTTGCAGATCGCAAATATCTTGAAGAAAACCCCGACATAGCTGCTAAAGTAGTTCGGGCTATTGGAAAAGGAATCGAATTTACTCGTGAAAATCCAAAGGAAGCTGCAGAATCAATAGCCTCCTATTTCGAAGGAACTGACCACAAGGTTTTAGAGAATTCATTAATAGATTTAAAGGATACATTCCGGGGTTATGGAGAAATGACTAAAGAATCCTGGGATAATGCTCAAGTTCCTTTGGTTGAATTTGGCGATTTAACTGGAATTACGAAAGAGCAAAATACAGAACCTGGTGTTATTTGGACAAATGAATATATCGATGAAGCCTTTCCTAAATAATTCATTATGAAAAGGGGTGAATATTTTGAGTGGAACAGCGATTGAACAAAGAGAAAAACTTTTATCAAAGAATCTCGGCGTAACTTATGTGAACAATAAAACGGGCGCAGAAGTCATTGCACTGCAAGATATTAATTTGAATATCAAAGACGGCGAATTTATCTGTATCGTTGGACCCAGCGGATGTGGGAAAACAACCTTTTTAAATACAGTGGCGGGTCTAATAAAACCAAGCAGCGGTTCCATTTTACTCGATGGAAAAAAAATAAATGGACCGGGCATTGACCGATCTGTTGTTTTTCAAACGCCTAGTCTCTTCCCTTGGCGTACTGTTATTCAGAACGTGCTATATGGCGTTGAGATTCAAAAACGAGTGTCCGAGGAAACAAAGATAAAGGCGAAAGAGTATATTGAGATGGTTGGACTGAAAGGATTCGAGAATCATTATCCGTATGAATTATCTGGAGGTATGCAGCAGCGTGTTAATCTTGCAAGAGCTTTGACAGTAGAGCCCTCTCTATTATTACTGGATGAACCATTCTCTGCGCTTGATGCTCAAACAAGGGAATTTATGCAAAAGGAGTTGCTTCGAATCTGGAATGAAACTAAGAAAACAAGCTTGTTTATTACCCACCAAATAGATGAAGCAGTATATTTGGCTGACCGAGTATTCGTATTTGGAGCAAGACCAGGCAGGGTTGTCGATATAGTGGATGTAAAAATTCCAAGACCAAGGGATTTAACTATAAAAAGAGATCCTGAATTCTTAAAACAAATAGATTATATTTGGTCTTTGATAGAAAAAGAATCTACTAAACAAGGTTTTCATTAAAGGGAAAGGAGCGGGACATGGCAAACACTGAAATTACTCAGGAAACAAGGAAGCTCATAAAAGAAAAGCCAAAAGCTATAAGAAAGAAAGACTTTACTATCGTAATAAGTGTCATCTCGGTTGCATTATTTATTCTAGGGTGGGAATTAGTCTCTAATAAAGAATGGATTGATCCTCTGTTTGTAAGCTCCCCTTCCGAGATATTTCAAGCTGCTGTTGTAATGGTGCAGGAACCTGCATTTTGGAGCAATATGGGCGTAAGCGGCTATGAGTTTGCAATAGGCTTTATTTTCGCCGTCTTAATCGGGATCCCTATTGGTGTACTTTCGGGCTGGAATAAAGTCTTCAATGCCATTGTGAACCCATTTATCTCTGGATTATATGTAACACCAAAAGTAGCTTTATTACCTGTAATCGTTATTGCGCTGGGGATTGGGGTGGAATCGAAAATGCTGATTGTCTTTTTGATGGCATTCTTCCCAATTGTTTTAAATGCTCAAAAAGCCATGCAAACACTGGACCAAAGCTTGATAAAAGCCGCTCGCACCTTTACAGCCAGCGAGTTTCAAATTTTTAAAACAATTGCTTTGCCTTCGACCGTTCCGTTCTTATTGGCAGGCATACGTCTGGGTATTGGACAAGGCTTGATCGGGGTTGTAGTCGGTGAATTATTTGCTTCATCTGCGGGGATTGGTTTTCAATTAACCATTGATGGTCAGAATTTACAAACAGCCAGAATGTTCGTTGGGATATTTGTTATTACGATAACTGGTCTTATCCTTTCCGGGTTAGTTGGATTATTAGAGAAACATTTTTCTTCCTGGCGACCGCAGAAAGATTAATTCTAAGAATAAAAAAGCCTTTTTTACATTTGATATTTTAAATGGAGCAAAAAAAGCAAAACTCGCCACAAAATTGGCGAGTTTTCTTTGTTAGGGATTCCCTCTTTGTTGGCACTACAACTAAAAGGGATCGCCGCTGCCAATCCCTTTCTTTATTTATCGCATCCGAGAGTTTAAGAAGAAGTCTTAGAAGTTGGAGGTCTAAATCATTAACGTCCCATTCACTATTTATCCGATTTTCTCCGCCAACTCTAAAATAATTCCCTCTGGACCACGAACATAGCATAATTTATAACTCTCTTCATATTGCTGTATCTCACTAAAGATTTCCATGCCTTTCTCCTTCAATTTTGCAACAATAGCCTCAATATCTTCCACAGCAAAGCAAATATGCCGGATACCCGGCGTATTTGCAAGAGGCTGCCGAAAATCACTTTCATCTGAAGGGGTATAAAATTTGACTAGCTCTATCCATGTCTGACCATCAGGCATCCCTAATCCTACACAGGCCGTTTTAACACCCTCAAGCCCAACTATTCTGTCCAGCTGTTCCCCGTCCAATTCCCATTCTGCTTGCACTTCAAGTCCTAAATCAAGAAAAAACGCTTTAGCCTCTGAAAGATCATTTACATTTATACTCACATGATCGATTCTATTGACCTTCATATCCCATACCTCCTAAATACCTGTTATTTTCAATACCTGTATTCGTGTAAGGTTTGTTTGAAATTCAGCCTGGCCATTTCGGTTCCAATTTCGTGGTTGTTTGGTAAACTATGTTGTTGCCGTCATATTCATCCTTTCCACAACAACAGTTTAACCTGCTTTGGATGATATTTAAAATAATTCAGATTTTTAGGGTTAATGATTATTCATTTTTTTATATGAGTTGGAAAAAAAAATCTCTCTATTTAGTATAAGAAAGCCTTGGGGAATGAAATATTCTCCATTTGGTATCCTGGTAATTTTGTAATATCCACTAATGCAGCAATTTCAAAGTTAATGACCCTTTAGGTTAAAAAAGGGGTTTAATTGCCGAACTATGAGCCAGTTTATGAGCAATAAGATAAATGACAAAAAAGAATGGAAATGAAAAGATTGAGTTCCACCCAGGATATTTATAAAAACCTATCCATAAGAAAAGAGGTTCGGCTATAAATGCTGTAATGCCTGCAAAGATTAGCCCTTTTATTATTGGACTTACCTGAGGTTTTATTTGTAAAAAGAACATAATAGTAACTGGCATAAGTGCAAAATCCCATGCAATATAGTCCGGCATTAACGGGATTAATTTATTATAGTATCTCCAAAGTCCTAGAGTTACCCCAACGTAATCCAGCCATGAAGAAATTAGCATTGCCCACAAACCACCTAACATTAAACGGGCAGAACTCTCTTTATTCCTAAAAATAAACCATATTATCCAAGGGACCACTGTTAAAAGAAATGTTGTCATCCATCCGAAAGAGAATAGAATATCCTTTAGCCAAATTTCACTTAAACTAGAGTGAGCATCATCAATTGATTTATACTGTTCATTTATTAATTTTATTATTTGGTCAGAAGGTCTTATCATTATTGAGGGCTCCTTATTTTTCCCTTATAATTCCCACTTTCCTCCTTATTATTCTGCTGCTTCAACTATCCCGCACCTATAGTACAATAAGAATAAGCTGCCTAATTCAGCAGCTGAGATAGAACATAAATATGTTAAGTTAGTTCGTACTTTGTTCGATTAGCGAAAACGTAAAATATCAAAAATAAAGTATGTTTTCATTATATTGAAAATACTTCCACAACATCAAAACTTATCTTCATTACAAATCTTTGTTATCTTTTTTTATTTGACTCCAAATCAACAATAAAGTCCTTCAATCATATATAAACACTTACACCATAAATATGATTAGTTAGCATACAGAATTCGTAATAAGCCATACTGCTCTGCTTTGAAAATGACTACTCTTCTTGAACAAACACACCCTTTAGCTTAAGTATATTCCTTCACAATTAAATAAAGGCTGCTCCAGTTAGCAACCCTAATGTAAATTATTATTCTTTTATCAAAAGTTCACATTATTTATCTCTCAAAAATTTTGATTACATTTTAGGAGCTTCCCTGCCTATTAAAGCCCATTCCTCTTTTGATGGACCATAAAGACCAGGGACGGTTAAACCTGCTTGTCGCATCAAAATGGTCATTTGCCCTCGATGGTGAATTTGATGTTGAATCAAAAAAGTTAACAGTTCAAGATTGGACAATCTCTGGCCAAAAACATCTTGTTCATCACCGAGATTTTTGTCACTCCATTGATTTTTTACTGCTTGCGAAAAAGCATTCCTTGCTTGTTGATAGCTATCAGAGATGAATCTTGCTGAGGTTGGCACAGGGTAATCTTCTGTAGGTGCATCAAGGGTAAGGTCAGTTCGGGATGAGATAACACCAATCGCTGTTACAGTATGCCAAGCTATTCTTCCTAATGTCCAATTTTGAGATGTAACTTCCTGGGATAAGGACTCATCTGTAAGCTGATTAAGAATTTTCTGAGTGGCATCTGCTTCAAAATTCCATAATTTAAAGAAACCATCTAATGTTTGAAACATATTCATCCTCCTCACTTGAATACTTCATAAATATATTCTGCATAGACTGGAAATTACCCCTTAATTCAACAAAAGATAATAATCCGAAAAAAAATCTACTTTAATAGCTTTCTTGAAAATTAACCTGCCCCTATACTGAATAAAAAAGACCGGCTGTGGTTGCAGCCGATGTTTAAGTATGCTCCCCGTTACCTTAAGCTGTAGAAATCTTGAATTCAGCAGCTAAAGAAAGGTTTCAGCAAATTGTTCTTCTGAAATTACTCTTAATCCATTTCTTTTTAATAAAGCAGAAGTAACGCCCATCCCCTCAATTTTTTTACCAATGAATTCGCCGTTATAAATCTTTAAGCTGCCACAGGATGGGCTATTTTCCTTTAGGACCACTATTGTCGCATTGATTTCTAAAGCTTTTTCGAGTGTAGCATAAGCTCCTTTTATGTAAAGATCCGTAACATCTTTTCCTGATTTTTCAATCACTTTAGCCTTCCCATTGAGTACATCCTCTCCGTTTCCACCTATTATTTCAGCAGGTTCTCGAGGAGTTGAAAATCCACCGAGTAACTCTGGACATATTGTAATAGCTTTATTTTCTTCTACAAGTTTAGTTATTTCATTATTTAAACTGTGCGTGCCGTTATATCTCACCTTCAACCCCGCTAAGCAGGAACTGACTAATATCATATTTCTAACCCCTTCAGCATAAGTCTTCCTTAATAAATTTCACCTGTCTTTCTTCCATTTATAAGGTTATTTGACCAATTAAATAAAAGAGTAAATAAAAAAATCGTAAAAGCTATCCCTATATTATCAAGCCACTTAACCTCTTTATTGGAATTGAAAGTGGTGACAGTTAGATTAAAAAGAGCATTAGATATCCATTAATATCTTTTGTAGTATCAATTGTTTGGCAGTTAATTTTCCCCCTAGTACATATTACATCACAGTTTCCCCTATTGATAAAACCTTCAATTGCTCCTTTGGCAGCTGGAGTCTTTTCCTCACTCAGTAAACGTTCTAAGGCTTCCGGACCTGTGTCGTCTGCCAGCCGATAAGCACCATAATGCATAGGAACAAATTGCTTCGCCTCTAGTTCAATAAATGCCTTCACACTACCTTCAGGAGATATATGCGAGACTGCCATAAACCATTCCGGTTCATATGCACCAATTGGCATAAATACGATATCAATCATAAAAAGTGCAGCTATTTCCTTAAAACCTGAGAAATATCCTGTATCCCCCACAAAATAAAATGTTTTACCGGCAGTTTGAAATATCCACCCACCCCAATGAGAAGTATTCATATCGTTAAGCGTCCTTCTTGTCCAGTGCTGAGCTGGTACAAAGTGAATTTTAATCCCTTCATATTCAAACGATTCCCACCAGCTCATTTCTCTTACATTTTGATAACCTTTTTTTATAAAAAGAGATTTCATCCCAATGGGAACAAAATAGTATGGATTCCCATTTAGTTTTTTCAACGTTGGAAAATCAAGATGGTCATAATGACCATGTGAAATGACCACAACATCGATATCTGGCAAATCTTCCAACGATATTCCCGGTTCAGTTAATCGCTTTTGATAACCCATTCGCTTCGCCCATACTGGATCAGTAAGTATATTAAGTCCATCGAGTTGAAGTAAAAAAGTAGAATGTCCAACCCAGGTATAAGAATAATTATGCCAAAATGAACCGGATCAATGCCGAATGAGATAGCAACAGGGGTTAAATTTGGTGCCATTATAACGATGGCAGCCCCAGTCTCTAAAAACATACCTGCAATTAATAAAAGTACGTTCACAAGCAGTAAGACTATTAATGGACTGTCAGAGATACACCAAGTTAATGACCCAATAAGCAGCTTCCTCTTATTAATAATACAGAATTTGTGATGCACATAATTCCGTTGTGAAAAGCCCCCAGGCCCAATTTAAGAAAAGGGGTTTTTCTTAATTTTCGTTTTTTTGCCGTGCTAACTTTTCTACATCCATCGTTCCAGGAGGTTGTTCTAACCATTCATTTTGAATCATCAAATAGGCTAAATCTTTAGCATATTGGGCTATTTCAAGTGATAACCGTTCATAGTTTAAAATTAAATCACTTCTTTGACTAGCGGCTGCAGCTGTGGCATAATTACCAGTTCCTGCGGCGGTTAACAATCCTTGATGAAATACAATTAATTTATCCGAAAATACTTGTGCTGTTGAATTAGTTACGGAAACATCTGAAGGAACCGGTGATTGTGTATTATTATCTATTAATGATGCAGTGAAAATTTTAACATGCTTTTCCGATATATCTTTCCCTTGTAACATCAATTTTTGAACTTCTTTCCTTGGTGAACATTGGGCAAAGCTAATTGATAATTTAGCACCAATCATGTTGGTTTGAATATTTAAATATAAATGGGAAATTTCTATCACATTTAATGGGCGTTTATTTGTAAAAGGGTTTAATCCACTTAGATAACTTTTACTATCAATAAAATCCTTCTGTCTAGGATAATCAATATAAGGTGAACGAACATATAAACCCTTTTTAAGGAGAATTTCCGAACTTTCATCGTATAAATCTGTAGTCTGATGCAGTACCTCTTTAAAGATTTTTCTAACGTCAGTTCTGGCACACATTGATAAAAAGCCACTAATTCCCAACATTCCTGCTTTAGCAATATGGTTTAGATATGTAATCATAAATGTATCTGTAAATAATCTAGGTCCATTAAGGTTGACATCACTATTAGAAAATCCGTTAGGAAGTGGAATATTTTCTTTGTTAAATACTTCAGTTATTTGTAATAGATGCTCCGTTGAAACATTAAGCCCTTTTTCAATAATTGACCTTACTTCAGTATCTTCAACCGTACTTAACATATAATTCATAAATTGAATTGACATACTATTATTCATGTAACTTGTCCATATTGAAGCTATTTCAGATGATGTAAGCTGGATATAATTTTCAGCCATAGGTTTGATAACCTCCAATATATACATATATATTATTACTATTTGTAAAAACGGTATATACTATTCCAAATAGAACTTCTCATGTTCTTGTTTTTCCTACACTCGAATAAGATTACAACTTGACGGTAAAGTATATAATAATCAGAAGTTATGGAGGTAACTCATTTTGATTTTAACAAATCCAATTAGTGCTCCAGAGGTAGGTACACTTTGGCAAACCTACATAGAAAAAACATTAATCATGAGAATGTTGGAATACTTTATTGAGAAATCAGACGACCAACAAGCTAGGAATATTTTGGGCGGTTTATGGCAAGAATTAAATTTTTATGTTTTGCAAATGGAGGAAATTTTTAAAAAACAAGGAATGGCAACACCAATTGGATATAGAAAAGAAGATGTTAATCTAAAAGCACCTAAGTTATTCGACAACGGGTTTGATATTATGTTCATCAGAATATTAAAAGAAGTAAGCATGGGCATGTACACGATTAATATGAATATGTCCTATAACGATAAGGTCATGCAGATATATGAGGGGCTTAGCGTTATTACTCAAAAGATTTATAAACTGGCAACCCTTTTTTTGCTTGAAAAAGGGATTCTATCTCTTCCTCCAAAAGTGACAATGCCAATAACAAACGAGTTTATTGAAAGTAAAAACTATTTAAGCGGGTTAAATCCATTTAATGAAAAAAGGCCATTAAGTGATATTGAAATTGGTATTCTTCATCACGGAATTGAAACAAATAATATTGGACTGCAGCTAATGACCGGTTTCAGCCAATGTGCTCAAAACAAAGATGTTAAACAATATTTTGTAAAAGGAATGAAACTTTGCAGGAAACAAATCAAAATATTTTCAGAAATACTTATAGAAAGTCATGTTCAGTTTTCTGCAACTTCAGGAGGTACCGTAACTACTTCAACAATTACACCGTTCGCTGATAAACTCATGATGCACTGCGTTTACCTTCTGAATGGGTTTAGTATTGTCGGAAATAGTTTTGGGACATTTTTTAGCCTAAGAAATGATATATCAATGAAAGCAACATTAATTGCAAAAGATATTTATTTATACGGAAGAGAAGGAATAGACATCAAAATTAAACATGGTTGGTTTGAAGAACCGCCACAAATGGAAGACCGTTCTGGGCTAATTAAAGGCAATGAATAGGGAATAATAAGCATAGTGTTATTTATAACACTATATTCTAATGTGGGGGTATATGCTATGAATACTTCACTTAAAAGCTTTTTATCAACTTTACTCAATTTGTTGATTAAAGTTTTCTTCTTACTTGAAAGGGTTGACAAAAAGATAAAAACTATTTCTTTAAGAATGCCAGCTTTTGCTTAAGAGGTTCATAATTACGTTTTCCGCATTAGTGTAAAAAGGCATAGCACAATATTGTGCTGTGCTTTTTTATTTTATAGGAATTGTCCTTTTCGTCCCTTCATGATTATAAAAATTTATAATTCAGAAAACATGCTTGTAATTAGTCCAAAGATATTTCATAATTACTCCTTTAGATATAATGCTCAGGAGGGGGAAGAATAATGATGGAATATGAGTTATTTCATTGGGATCAAAAAGACTTACAAACGATTATTACAATCAGTCTTGCCCTCCCACTTTTTAAAGGCCTTTAGGAATTCCTGAAAATACCGGTCAATTAATTCATTTTAAAGCCTCCTGGTATTTGAGTAATGTCCTTTTCGCTTGCCGGCTTCAGGACTCTCTCATTCTACCAAGAGGTTATTTTTTGTTCAAACTCCATTTTCCTTCATTACAGGAATGCTTCCCCGTTAGTGGAACAAAAAAAGAGCCGAAGCATCGACCCTTTTGTTCAACTCATGAACCCGTTAGCTTAAGTACATTATTTCACAAACTTTTTAAGAGGAACCTTTCCTTGTTCCATTGACAAACTCATTTCAAGGGATGTGGAAAAGTCTCCTAAGATCACCTTCAGTTTATGGTCAACTATAAGTACATATCAAAGAATATTAAACTTATGACGTTCAACAATAGTTTAGTTCAAACGGTGAACAATTTCATATTCCACAGGGGTCTTCAAAATAAACTGCATAGTAAGTAGGGCTAATGGGAAATGTTGTGGTCCAGAGGTAATTTTCCCGCCACTTTTTTTAATCAGTGCAGCAAGCCTGTCAACTTTATCGCGATTTTCTACCCAAAATCCAACTAGATTGCCGTTTGGTTTATGCAAAGGATCTTCAGTGATGGCAAAATAGGCTACACTTGGAAGATTCCCATTGGCTGCAAACACCTTCCACTTCTCACTATGGAATGTTTGAATAAAGCCTAATGCGCTAAGAAAACTTTCATAGAATGGTAAATTTCCCTCTAAATTATTTACTCTAAGGTCAATGTGACTAAATGGGTTCATAACTTATCCCTCCTTTTCAATTAAATCCCTTCTTCTAATTGATTAAGAAATCTTTTCCAGTATTGCTGCATTTCTTCTCTCACATTCTGATCAGAGAGATTTTCTTGGTGGAAGCTAATGGTCGTTTTTGTATTATCCTTTGGTATGATCCGAACTTGAATGGTAGACGCTTTATCCCACCCCTCTTTTTTCCAAGCAAGTCGAAGTTGTTGTAGAGGTTTAACAATTCGAATTTCACCTTCCCCCATTGTTGTACAGAATTTCTGACCTGGTTGAAGATTTATTTTGGTGCCTTCACCTAACCATAATTTTAATCCAGCTTCAGATGCGACTAATTCCCAGGCTTTTTCCTGTGGAATTGGAAAGGTCCTTCTAATTCCTACTTGGAATCCAGCCGTTTTAGTTTGACCGACAATTCTCCCTGTGTCCATTTCTTCCCCTCACATCTAAAAAATTTTAAATCCTATATTAATGTTCATCATATCTACTATAAGTTCCTTTTTTATCCAAAACCGTGTTTAACTAACCTGCCCCTTTAGTCGAAGAAGAAAAAAGAGCTGCCGGTCCATATTGATCTTCAATTCTTGCACGTTAGTTTAACAAGGAAATTGAACAGGAGAACATTACTCCCACACATAATCAATCACCAGCTCGACCTTCTCTGGCATTATTTTTTGGAGAGAGTCTATTGTTGAAAAGTGTTCATCATTTGAGAATGCGGTAATATAATCTCCATCATACCCTACCCAAAACATAGTGGAATTTTCAGTTGAAATTGCTATCGGGGTATTGGCTATCCATTTTAGTTTAACAGGTCTGGTTCGGTTATTTTTAGTCCTTTTTACAGGAAAAGGTGACTCATGTTCCCTTTCCTCTAGTCTGAATACATCCTGTTTTAAGGACCATAATGATAGGTTCAACATACTCCCATTCCCGTACAAATAAGGATAATATTCTTTAAATTGCTTCGGGCTGCGGATAATTGCCTTTACAAAAAAGGTATCTTTACGACTCCCTTTCATATAACTGAATTCTATATCTTGCATCTTAAACATTTCTTCGTACTCGGCTTGTTGTAAATCATAGATTTCCGCAAGTGAATAAATAGGGTAATAATTTGGGCTCTCCATCCAATTGCAAAAGAATTCTTCATGGGCATTTGTATTATTACCATTAATATAACAAGAAAAATCTACGATATATTGGAACTCACCGTTAATCTCAAAAGTATAAGTAGCTTCTGGACCCGGTACAGTAATTATTTTTTCGGGAGAGAAGTAGCTTATTTCTACCTTCATTTTAATCACCTCTCTTAAAAGATTCGAATGGTTTTTATTATATTACCACATGAAACTGTTGTTTTCGCTGGCTTATTAGTGTTATCAAACTTGTTGAACTAACCTGCCCCGTTTGTTAAAAATGCAAAAAGATGTCTTAGCCTTTACATTTTGTAACAAAACCATTATCGTTTTATATAATGATAATGGTTAGAGGTGATAATAATGAAAAATAAAGCAGATATATTACTGCACCCTGTTCGAATGCGTATCGTACAAGCCTTGTTAGAAGAAAAATTGACAGTATATCAACTAGTTAAAAAACTAGGAAATGTGCCACAAGCTACCATGTACCGTCAACTAAGTACTTTAGTTGATGCCGGTCTGGTTCAGGTCAGTGAGGAAAGACTTGTAAGGGGAACACCGGAGAAGATTTACAGTGTGGTTGACGAACATCTCCAGCTTTCTCCTCAAGATATTGCCGCCTATTCACAAGATGAACACCTTCGTTTTTTTATGGTTTATAACACCCACCTTTTAATGGAAATGCAGCAGTACCTTTTGAGTCGTGATGTTGAGAACTATATAGAGGATGGGTTTAGATATGGAATTACCCCTCTTCACTTATCTGAAGAGGAGATGATAGAATTTTTTGATCGTTACCGTGTTTTAATTGGAGAATTTGTTAGTAAGAAACCTTCGCCTGACAGGAAATTGATCAAATTAGCAACCACCTTCATCCCAACTGGTGATTAAATTAACTTTAAGGGAAGCAGATTTATAAATTAACATTACTTATTATAGGAGGAAATTATGGATACTAAAGTAAGCGGTCAATGGATAAATATTGATGGAGCCGAATTATATTATGAATACCTTGGTGAGCAGAACGATGGCCCAACTATAGTGTTTATGTCCGGATATGGCTGGCCATTGGAGAATTGGCAACCGATTAGAGAAGATGTTTCAACATTTGCGAAGATATTTATGTATGACAGAGAAAGTGTAGGCAATAGTAGCCAGGGGAACAACTCCAAACATAGTTTACAAATCGTTGAGCACCTTAGAACACTGCTTCAAAAAGCCAATATTAAGCCCCCATTTATATTAGTGGGGCACTCTTTTGGGGGAGTAAACGCTAGATTATATACGAATATGTATCCAAAAGAGATAGCCGGAGTAATCCTATTGGAGTCTTGCCACGAAGACCAGAATAAAGTAATGGCTCCTTTAATATCAAAAGAGGCTCAGGAAGGATATTTTGCTCAATTCCACGTAGAAGGTATAGAAGGCAGCCTTACTGAATTTGAAGAAAGTCTAGAACAAGTTCGGGGAGCAGACATTGGGAATACTCCTCTTATGGTAATGACTGGCTGCACCCAACCTATTCACACAACAGACTCAATGGCCGTATGGATGAATTTTCAAAAGGAACTAGCAACTTTGTCAACAAAATCCAAACATATAATCATTAAAGAGGCGGGACATGCTATTCACATTGATAAACCAGAAGCTGTTATTGAAGCAATTAGGGAAATGGTCGAGATGGTAAGTAAGTAAGTATTTTGCATTTTGTAATTTCCACTGACACGGCAGGATGGGAAATATATTAGTATAAGTTTGAATCTTTTATTTAACTATCCTGCCCCTTTTGTTGCATAAGAAAAAGCTGCCTGATTCGCAGCTGATCTTGGACGAAAGCACCCTTTACTTTAAGTGTAACTCTTCACAATCTTTATCTATAGAACATTTCATTACTTTAGAATGTCTTATCAAGTGTCTTAAAAGTAAACGTGTAACCTTCACGTTCTAACCGGTCTGGGAGAACCCACCGACTTTTTAACACCAATTCCGTTTCTGTTTTAATTAGCAATGAGCCAATCTCCAACATCCATTTGGGTGAAGGTAAACCGAATGGAACATTCAGCGTTTTTCTTAGTTCTTTCATTAATTCACGATTACTAACAGGTTGTGGTGAAGAGCAATTAAAAACACCACTTAGCTCTTCTTTATCTTTCAAAAAGAGAACGATTTGAAACAAATCGTCGATATGTATCCAACTAAACTTTTGGTTTCCCGTTCCCTGAATCCCTCCAAGTCCAAACTTCACTAAATTTCGATAAGGTGTCATAACTCCACCATCCTTACCTAATACAATAGCTATGCGTAAGGCGATTTGCCTTGTTTTTGGTAAGTCAAAGGAAAAGAAGGTTTTCTCCCAGTTTGTTGCAACATTAACCGAGAATCCTGAACCAATTTCTCCTTTTTCTTCAGTCATTGGACGGTCTTCTGCGTGCCGATAAATAGTTGCCGTACTGGAATTCATCCAAATGGCAGGTGGATTAGTACACGCCTGTATAGCTTCTCCAAGTATTTTAGTTGTCCTTATCCTTGAATTCATAATTTCATTCTTATTTGCTTCATTGTATCGACAATTCACAGATTTCCCCGCAAGATTGATTAGTAGTTCAGTATCTTCCAATGCCTCTTTAATACTCAATTTATCTTCCCAAGAAATATGTTGCTTTTGCCTTGATATGATATGTACCTCATATCCTAATTCCTTAAATTTGTTCTTAAAAGATTCACCAATAAAGCCTGTTCCACCTGCTAAAACTACTTTCATAAAAAAACTCCAATCTGTTTTATAAATCGGCTTCTTACTAGCCTCCCATAGTTATACTCAAGCAATTTCTTCAAATATTATAAGAACCGTTTTCTTTCTTCGGGGGAAGGTAACATACAGCTTTCTTTTTTGCCAAACCATTTATATCTATTTTTAGCTATAAGCCCATAAAAGAAGTCTCTGATGGGTTTTGGGATAACTAACAGGACATAAGGTATCTTCCATGCTCCTTTCAAGTTTTTGCAAACTCGAAGGGCTGCCGATGATTTAAAGTAGCAATTGTTATCTTCTATAAGAACAAAACTATCTATATCCTCTGGAGCATTATGCTTATTCAATAATTCTTTTCCTAAATAACTTTGTAACGAAGCAAATTTAAAGTGTCCTTTTGGGTCTCTTTTGATGATAAATTGAACGCTTTGGTCACAAAAATTACACTCTCCATCAAATAAAATAATTCTTTCCATTCCAATCCCACCTTTCTTTTAGTATAACGTTTATTATTTCTATATTGTTTTACAATTTTAGTTATTCAACTAAACTGCCACGTTTCTACATTAAGAAAATTCAAGATCAAAAGGAATCAATCGTTCTTAGGTTAATGCCCACGTTCCCAGTTGAAGCACCTTGAAATCAAATATCACAATTCTCTAAATCAATTTCATACTCTTTAGGAATATAGTTTAACAATTTTATTGTGCTATTGATTCTAATATCGTTAGTAATTACGGTGTATCCAACTTTATGTATATCAATTAACGTTGCTACCTTATCCCAATTAAGATTAAGGAACTCAGTTGGATGGTCCCAATGCACATTTGGATATAAGTCTTTATAAAGGATGTTTTCACCTTGGAACATAAACGAACCAAAACTATTATAAGCAACCACTCACAATATTTGGTTATTAGTTTAAATTGAGCTTTAGAATCTACTTTAAGAATCACCCATTTACTATTTTTATTAATAAGATAATCGATTTGAAGCTGTTTCATCTTTCCTGTTTCTTCATCATCAATAAAAAACGTTGGTAAAACAAAGAATAAAGGAAACTTGAAAGTACCTTTTATAAAGTTATAGGTAAACCCTTCAAAATCTCTTAACATAACACCAATACTCAAAACTGCGAAATCTTTCTCTCTAAACTTAATTGAGTTAATTATGCTTTTATGACTATTTTGAATGAATACCGACATTTACATCACTTCCTACCATTACGTTAATCACTCTTACTATTGCTATCATCTATTGAATTATCCTGCCCCTTTTTCAAATAAGAATAAGATGCCTGGTTCGGCAGCCGGATCTTAAAGTTATGCACCCTATTGTTTAGGAGCATTCACAAATTTTGTTTTATTTCAGGATACAGCACAGTCAAATGATTTGACAAAAAATCCTATTTATGCTATAATTTACAAGTTACAAACCTCTGTGTATAATAAGATTCTCCTGGCCGGGGAATCTTATTTTCGTTTAAGAGGAGGCAATTGAATGAAGCCCAATGAATCCAGTTTAACGTCCTTAATATCAGCGTTTGGTCGAGCATACCACAGTCAATATGACACACCTAAAATTTTTGATGATTATGTTGCACAAGAACTAATTTCCAAAAAAGAGATTTCAGAAATCAGTGAGAATATGATTAATGGTATACAATTTTTTAACGAAGGTATTGCTCAAACGTTGCAAGGTAAATCGGAAGAAGTCTTAAAATGGATTACACAAGTCCAGCTTTCTCCTACACCTCTAGCTCGTGCAGCGTATTGCGAAAAAGTATTATTAAATGAAATAATGTTAGGATTAAAACAGTACGTAATACTTGGAGCCGGCTTAGATACTTTTTGTTTCAGACATCCTGGATTAGAAAAAATATTAGAGATATTTGAAATTGACCATCCATCTACACAGGAATTTAAAAAGAAAAGGCTTGATAATGCCAACCTTATAACCTCGGGGAATCTACATTTTGTTTCAATGGACTTTACCAAAAAGTTCTCCTTTCAAAAACTTATAGATGAAGGCTTTGAAAACAAAAAGACTTTCTTTAGCCTTTTGGGTGTGTCTTATTATTTGACTAAAGAAGAAAATTCACGTTTAATAAGTAGTCTATTTGCTAAAGCCCCAATAGGAAGTTCTATCGTTTTTGACTATGCGGATGAAAACCTCTTTGAAGAAAAAGGAATCTCTAATAGAGTCGAAAATATGGTGAAAATGGCTTCGGCAAGTGGAGAACCAATGAAATCCTGTTTCACTTATAATGAGATCGAGAATATGTTAGAAAAATCAGGGTTACTGATTTATGAACATTTGTCACCAGTTCAGATAAATGACCGTTTCTTTAGTAATCGGACGGATTATTTGACTGCATTCGAAACAATTCACTATATCCACGCTGTAAAAAAATAATATTCTTATTTGCCGCTCAACACGATTGATGATTGAGCGGTTTTTAATTTCTCTAAAAAGGAATCCCAGTTAATATGTCCTATTAAACAAACCTGCCCCGTTTGTTTAAGAAAAAGCCGCCGATTGGCAGCTGATTTTTAACTTTCATTCCTACTATTTTATTGGAACTGCTTCTTTAATTAGTTCGTTATCATTCGAATCATAAGCCATCAGGAAGTATTCCCCACTGTTCAATGTAATTCCATTAAACCTAGCATAGGACATAACCCCTGGACTATTTGAATTAAAAGCCGAGCTAAACTCCCCAATTGTTCCCTCTTGTGTTTGGATTTTAAAACGTATATCTTCACTGCTGCTTTGGGACAAATTATAATAAACTGTTGTTGACATTGGTGTTGTGACTACTTTTTGGAGAGTAACAATTTCCCCATTATTCAGCGTTAATTGCGTATTCATATCGAACACTTTTTTCTCTTTCATTAACCGTGATTGGCTGACTCCAATTTTAAAGACCCAAGGTTGATCAATAATTGTACGATCCCATCTGTCGTAAATAATTTCAATATCAACTTCCTCTGTTTTAATTTCCTGGCTTAATTCTATATCGTTAAATATGGTAAACATATTATTACTTAATTCAATTGTTTCTCCACCAGTTGTAAGTGAAGTATCTTGCCCATTTATCTTTACTCTGGGTGTAATAGCAGTTTGGTAATCCACATCAACATTTTTTGTTGGCTGGAAGGTAGAACTTACATATATACGTTGATCGTCAACAATTACTTCATTTAATGTTAATTTACCAAGCCCATTTTCTGCAGTACTCCCTATGTTTGTTTTATATGAGGAATAATCAAGATTTTCGTTAATATTTATATATTTTTCTATCTTTTCTCCAATAAAGGGCATATCTGCAACAGTCTCTTTATCGATTATTAAAACAGCACTCATGATAATAGCAGCCACACCCACGCTTATAGTTACCCATTTTTTTCGAGTTCCACCTAAAGAGATGTCCTTTTTAACTCTCTTCAAAATTCGTTTCTTTTCCAATTTTGAAAGTTCAATTTCTTCAAATTCATCCAAATTGATTTCTACATCGTTAAGCTTGTTATAAATAGTCATTTTTTTTCACCTCATTTCTCATTAATATACTTCTTAATTTTTTTCTACCCCTGGAGAGCTTATTATGCACCCAGGATTCTTTTGTATTAAACTGCTTTGCAATTTCCCTTGAAGGAAACCCTTCTATATAATATTTTTCAAATATTGACCGTTCTAATTCAGGAAGTTCATCTAATAAATTTTCCGTATCAACTTTGTTTTTATCGGAAACGAGTTGTCCCAAATTTCCCTCCGACAATTCAGCTTTACTCAAATATTGCTTTTCCTGTTCTGATTTCCTCAGATAATCAATTGCTTTGTACTTTGCAATAGCTGCAATCCAATTTTTAAATTCGTTTCTTGAAGGGTCGAATGAATCAATATGGTACCAGATTGATACCAGAACATCTGCCATACATTCCTCAGTATCTTGACGATTTTTCTGAAGATATTTTTGAATTATTGCATTTAGCAATCCGCCATACTTATCAAGTATATTAGAAATGCCTTTTTCATTTTTTAACTTTATTTGTTCAACAAGAAATTGTTCTTCAAGACTCAACTTTAACCCCCCTTGTCACTTTTTTGTATTCATATATTAAATACGTAATTTGACTAAAAATCCTATCACCCAAAAAAAATAAACCGATAGAAAATTCTATCGGCAAATCATAAGCATAAAATTCCATTAAATAGTTCGACTCTTTTTGAACAAATACCTTCTTCAACTAACCTGCCCCTTTTGTAAAATAAGAAACAGGATTAGAACCCATAAGTTTCTAAAATCACTTCCCTAACGTGTAATGCCTTTTCCTTTTGTAAATTTCTTAAGCTAAATCAGATTAATTTCATTAAATTCTAATTCAATTTTAATACAATTCTCATTTTTACTGGTTATCATCGAATATGAAGGGGGATTTATATGGAGTTTACTTTAAAGGAACAAATCAGGTGTATTAATGAGATTGATAAAAACGAAAAAACTATATTCTTAATTAAAGCAATTGAAAGCTTTCTGAACATAAGTTTAGTTGTAGAAAAAGTTATAAATAAGTACACGACACAGAGGGAAGATATAAATAATTACTTAAGAAGTATAGGCTTGGAAATTATAGATGAATTCAGAAACCACGATAATTACATATTTTTTGAAAAAAACTTAAAAAAGTATTGTGGTTTTCAAGAAGATGATGAAGCATCTTCCGATATTATTTTTGAATGTTGTAGTGATGAAACGGTAGATATATTAAAGCTAAAAAGGAATTAATAGATGCTGCCAACTCCCTTAATGAGCAAAAACAAAATGAAAAAGAATAAATATTGGATTTAGGTGTATCAATTTTAAAGTAAAAATCCACCCTGTTGATGTTAGGGCTTAGATTATTTTTATGAATAAAAAATAAACATCGGAGAAGAAACGGGGTACTTGCTTTCTATAGAAGCTCCTGATAGGTTCTTAAAGAGTGGTTTTTGATGCAGTCCCTTATTCAATAAACCTGCCCCTGTTAGTCCAATAAGAAAAAGGCTGCCTTTTTGCAGCCTTTATTTTAATAAGTTGAACATGGTCGAATATAAGTTAAGTGCTACCAATAAGTCAACACCCTATTCCACTTCTTCCTTATTTAAATGCTCATAATCTAATAATTCCACTTTGAAACCATGACTACATCCAATTTTGGGGCTATCGCAGGATGGAGATACTCTTACTTTAACCAAGTCATGTGCATAGTTGCCAGGTGCATTTTTTTCGTCAGGAACGTGAATACTTATGGAAATATCATAAGAATGATTATTGTTATAAACAATACCAACAATCCTTTGTGACTGCCAACCAAAGGTAGCAGCATCATTACCTGGATACTCTTGCATCACTCTTTTATCAATGACTGGAAATATAATATCCCGAATAATATCTTCTGGTGTAACATACCAATCTTCTGCATATGGTTTAATTTCCTTTGGCTCTGGAGGTTTGGCATTAACCAAGTTATCTGTGGCAAACATTAATAAAATAGTAAAAGGAACAATTGTTTTCTTCACGATGCTCACTCCCATAAAATATCTACAGTTATATTTCGCATCTTCAATTAATTTTATCCACAACAACCAACCCGCATTTCCAAGCCAAGGTGTTTCACTAAATGCCCTGTTAGTTTATAAAGAAAAAACTGCTCGATTAGCAGTTAATTTTGACAAAAGTACCCTTTAGCTTACGGTGAACCCTTCGCAACTTTCTTATATTTTACTAAAAAAGGCGAGAACAAAGAACCAATAATCGCAGTGGCGATACATATAACAATTGTAGTAAAAACATTACTGAAAGGAGATGCAAACAAACCATATATCCACATTGGTATTATTGTAAAAGAGACGCAAATAAACCTAGAAGGAAATGCTATCTTATATTCTGTGCCGCATCTGTCGCAGTTTATTGTGCTGTAAAACCAATTAGCTCTAAAAATTTTAATCCACTTAAATGGATTGTTGCAAGTATCGCATTTTTGTATTGTAATCACCCCTATATTTCTTTTTAAAAATATATATTCTCAAGTCTTATTCCAATGTCCTACCTTATTTCACTAACCTGCCCCTGTAGTTCAACAAAAAAATAGCCGCCTAGTTCGGCAGCAGTCCTTGTACATAGGGCATTCCATAGCTCAATAAAATCTCAGATTAACTTTGGTGAAGTAGATATTGGTGATTTTTGTTTTTGCCATTCGGTCGGTCCCTCATTAGGTTCAATATATTTCGAAAAATAGTCTCCACTTTGTTTATCAAAAATAATGATGTTACTATCATTTGGGGAAATTAATTCATACCGAAATTGTTCTTTCTGTGATGTTTTAAATTGATTGGATTGTATAGATTGTAAAATAAACCAAGAACCTACAAGAATACATAATCCTAAGAAGATAATAGAATAAGACATAAGATTTTTATTCCTATGCTGCCCCTTTAAAAAAATAATAAATTCATTATAACATTTTACTTTTATTCTTCTTGCACTAAACTGCCCCGTTTATTGAATAAGGGATTCAATCAAAAAATAAATAATTAATCGTCTTTTTTGTGTTTATCTGGTGGTTTTAAAAATACATCTTCTCCTGGATCATATCCTTCTGGGTCCCAATAATCCTCTAAGTATTTCTCTTTTTCAAAAATACTTCTTAAAAAGGTAATTGCTTCTCGCCAAGTTGAGAAAAGGTGAAATGAATATGGAGGTTCACCTATGTCATTCCAAACTGCCCAAGTTCTATTTGGCAGCTCAGTGACACTCCATTGAGCATCTTCAGGAATATGGAAGACAAAATATGTATATTCACAAGCTGATTTCCAATCAGGAAAGCCCATTTCAGAAGCAATCTCTTCATATTTTAAAGAATAACTTTCTAAAAATTGTGCCCCACTCCTTTATTAAAATACCTGATTGTTTTATAACCTGCCATTAATTAATTTGCTAATATAAGAATCCTCCACTAATAAATATGCAATGTTATAACAAGTTCTTATTCGACAAAACTGCCCCGTTAGTTAAGTAAGAATAGGCCACCATTGTGCAGCTTGATGTTAAAGTAATGCCTACATTTACCTTTTGTATAACATCCTCTATTGGAACTAGCTGTTTTTTCGAATTATTTAAACACAAAAGGGTGTCCTTATCAAGACACCCTTTTGTTCAGCTATTAATAATGTACAAAGTAGTAATAACCATCTGCTTCACCAGATGAGGTTTTTCTCGGAGAATAAGCATAAGCTGATTTACTAGATAGTAAACCATCCCAATTTGAATATCTTTTTAAAGTTCCAGAAGTTTTCTTTAAGTATGGCTTGAATCCAATATAGCCAGAGTCACCTTTTGATAGTGTGAAAGAATATGTGCTAGAGTCAGATGCGCTACTAGTCCATGAAAAGCCTGCATTAGCCTTAATCGCATCTTTTTCTGCTGTTAGAGAAACACTATACGTAGCGGATACTGTTACACTAACTGCTTTATCAATTCTACAAGTAGATGTAGTACAACCGATGTCTGCAGTTACCTTTTTAGTACCACCAGTCACATTGGTAGTTGAAGAAGGAGTGTATCTGTAGTATTCGTAATAATCCCTTAAGATTGATACATCACCATCACCAGTTGCATCCTCATCAGTAAACATACCCTCAGTGTCAACTTCTTCAGAATTTTCAATCTCATTTACATATTCTTCTTTTGAAACTGGAACTAATTGTCCATCTACTTCCTTAAGAGGTGTTACATACTTTCCTAGAGATTCATCATAAATGGCATTTCTCTTCTCGATTTTTACAGGTTTATTAGCATCCTTCGACCCTGCAGCGAATGTAGATCCTCCAAATCCCCCTAAAAAAACAACACTCAAACTTAAGACAGCAAAAACATTTTTAATACTTCTTCTCATACTTTTCCTCCTTTACCAGAATTATCTAAATTATCCAATTTTGTTAAAATTTGGTAAAGGGTCTTTGGGCCTATTTAGTTGGTTGGATATAAAAATAAATTCCTGTTTTGTTGTCAATTGTGGGACTTACTTCGCCAGTTTTTGTTTTAACGACAGGAGCTTCTGCTTCACTTACTCCGGTATAAATTGTAAAAGTTTTTCCTGACTGTGTTTCTGTTCCCCAACTTATTTGAGAAGAATATTGTTTGACCTCATCATTCTTAACAAGTACATCTTGATCAGGATCATACCAGGCATATTGCCCTTCATTTTCACTTATGCTTGATACACCTACGCCTAAGCCTTCCTCTAATTGTTTCTTATAAATAATAAATGTTTCTCCGTTTTCACTAACTTTCCCAATAATGTCTTCTTTTTTAATCTTTTCTTCTTTAATGCCATAATCAATTGTTTCTTCTTTGGTTTCAAACCATTTCGTTTCAGTAGATTCATCACTTGCTAATGCAGAACATCCTGTTAGTGCAAGCAGGGCTATTGCAAAAGGCAATATTACTTTCATTTAAAATCCCCCTTTAAGAAAAGATGTAATATCTCCATGATACATTTCTGACGATATAAATTACAATATTTAGAAATTTTTTATGAAATATCGAAGTATCCTTTTCGAATTGTACTTCTTATTAGTTAAAGTTGATACGATTATTTCCCCATTTTACGAGTTGCTGTTGCCCAGGCCAAACCCTTCTGCCACAACCAACCATATAATTTCTTTTTAGTATGACCTTCCTATCCCCTCCTCGCTTCTGAATTTTTTACACTTTATAGGGATCTTACCTATGGTAAACATAATAAGTAATGTAAAAAAGCCACTTATAAACAAATTAACAATATTTACGCCTTACGATTAATTAGACGATTAAGACGATAGAAGGTATCATCATTGCACCAAACCTGTAAAATTTAAATTTTTCCCTCCTTAAACAAACCTGCCCCTTTTGTATAATAAGAAAAGACCACCAAATTTGGCAGCCGTATCTTAAATTAATGCACTCGTTGTTGAAGGAGGAAAAATTATAGAAACCATTCACCCTGGGCAATTTTTTCTACTTTTCCACCTACATATATAATGATTTCCCCGTTATCTTCACTTGCTTTCAAAAACAATAAGGATGGTCTTTTTATTTCATATCCTTGTTCTACGCGAATATTTATTTCACTTTTTTCAAAATATCGATATTTAACTAAGTAAGAAGCTAAACATCCATTAGAACTTCCAGTAGCAGCATCTTCAGGAACACCATAATAATCTGCAAAGTCTCGAACATTTAAATCATTTTCGGAATTATACGCTTCAGGAGAAAACACCATAATGGCTTTTGCATTAGTATCTTCAATTAATTCAAAGTATTTTTCTTTATTTACGCTTACTTTTTTAACTGCTTCTAAAGATGTTAAAGGCACAACAATCACTGGAAGTCCAGTTGAAACCTCTTGGATAGGAAATCTATTATCTATGAATTCTTTATCTATACTTAATACATCAGAAACCTTATTTGCATCTAAAATCCGACCAAAAGTTGGTTTGTTTTGTTTCATCCATAGTATTTCTTCTTGATTATCAAACGAGACGGGAATCTGTCCGCCTTTAAAATTTAATATAAGTTTATCGGAGGGGTCGGTTAATACTTCGCTTTGAATGATATATGCGGTTCCTAAAGTTGGATGCCCAGCAAAAGGGACTTCTTCGTTAGGCGTAAAGATACGAACGTCGTAGCCGCCAGCTTTTTCTTTGTCAGATAAAATAAAAGTAGTCTCTGAAAAATTAATTTCCTTAGCTATTTGTTGCATCTCATCATCGGGAATGTTTCCAGCATTTTTAAAAACAGCAAGTTGATTCCCTGTATATTTTCCTTGTGAAAAAACATCAACAATGGAATAATTTATTTTCCCCATCATTTCTCTCCTTTTTAGCATTTGTAATATTTTATATAAGGTACTATATATCGCATTTAAATTTAAGGGAAAAACATTACGATAACCGCAATAGCCTGCCCCGTTTGTTAAACAAGAAAAAACCCAATTGTAATGGCGCCGGTTTCTTCACAATTGCATCGTTAGCTAAATAAGTAAATTTATGTTTTTCTTATTTTTTCTAAGACTGTCAAGAGTATATAAATAACTAAAATTGAAATAAGCACTATAAAAAAGCAATTGGTTATTAAATCAAAATCCAACTCATTTATTGTATTAATAACTTCACCCTTTTCCCCTATTCGTTGAACTTTCCAGCCATTATAATCAAGAGTAAAGAACGAAATTATTAAACCTAAAATTAAGCCACTAATAAGCGAAACCCAACCTTTTTTCATAATAAAACTTTGCCCCCCTTTATAATTTATTTCACCATAATAATCCAATGCCTTATTGAATAAACCTGCCCCTTTTGTTCAATGGCCACCTGGTTTGGCAGCTGGATCATATAACGCACCATTTTTTTAATAACACTTCACATATTAAATAGGCTTAAATAATGTGTTGAATTCGGATAAATATTTTCCTTTGAAAATCCAAGAGAGGTATAAAATTTATCTCCTTGTTCTGTATCTGTATGAAGTACTAAAACCTTATAAAAGTGTTTTGCATCGTTAATTATTTGTGTTAACAAAAGTCTTCCAAGACCCATCCTTCGATAATCATTAGAAACATAGAACCTTCTTAACCGTCCTACTTTTTCATCATTTGAAAATGGATCTATATTAAGCCCTCCAATAGCAATTAGAACACCTTCTTTGTTAAACAAACCATATAAAGATTCCCCAGGCTTATTAAATTTATTAGTGCCATTTTCAAAATCTTTAACTAATCTTTCAAGAAACCGAAAACCCTCTTCTTTGCTTTCATTAACTAAATGGGCTAAATCAATATAAAACAGACTTTTTAATTGCTTCACTTTAAACTCTTCCATATCTTCCTCCGAAAAAAGCTTTATTTGATTTAAGAGCTTTCTCGAGAATATATTAAAAATCCTTCTTCAACATACCTGCCCCTTTTGTTGAATAAAAAGGACAGTTGTAATGGCAGCCGTTCTTTAAGCAGTGCACCCATTAGTTGAAGTAAATTTTACTTTTTTAAAACTACAACGACCATTTTTTAGAAGTTTATTTCTTATGGACCTTAACATACACACTTCCGAATAGTTTATCTCCAATATAAGCATCTAATTTCCACATACCACTCTTTGGCAATGACATATTAGATGGAGCGTGTCGGTCTGCTCCGTTATTATCACCACCTAGTCCGCCTTCTGCCACAGTTATTTGCTCTTCTTCATCATTCTCATGTATAGCAACTATTTTAAGTTTTCCGTTAAACTCTTGTTCTTCTCCCCAAAAATGCCACATATATTTTTGAGTTTTATTTGGATAAAATCTAACAACCTCAGTATCATCATAAATGAAACCTAAGCGCCCTTTTTCACCAATCATTGTGTAATTACCAGATTTGAATAGAGGGCTTTGATTCCATTTTTGTGCTAGATTATTTTCCACATTTGTAGTTATGGCTTCCTTATTCTTATTTGTACACCCAACAGTAGTTAAGATAACAATAATCGAAATAATTGAAACGAAACTTTTTTTAAACATAAACACCACTCCACTCTTTTTATGAATCCCAGTCAACTTCAAATATCCTTTATTATACTAACCTGACCCGTTCGTATTATAAGGTCATCCAGATATGAAAATATTTCTGGTTGACCATTTTTTATATGGTCTTATTATAACGGTAGCCGGGGTAAAACGTAACTGCCCG
>NZ_VCRN01000079.1 GCF_009849585.1 Bacillus sp. ZZV12-4809 | reverse complement strand
CCAAGAAAAGTTTAACGGCCTTTCCCCAATTGAATATCGTGAAAAGGCCGCAGCTTAGTATACTCTTTTTTCATTGTCTACTTGACAGGGTTATGTGCAGCTGGAGGTCTGCTTTCCCTTGTTGGAGGTAAGGTAGATATAGAAGGAAATTCATCAAATTTATTAGAAAGAACTGTAAAACGTGAAATTCTAGAAGAAGTCGATATAAAAGTAAAAGATAGTTTAACATATGTACATAGCACATCTTTCGTAACAGATGCTGGTCAGAATGTAGTGGATATTGTTTTTCTTTGCGAATATGCATCTGGTGAGGCATTTCCTTTAAGTTCTGATGAGGTAGAAAAGGTGTTATGGTTAACTACAGAAGAAATATTAAATCACCCAAAGGCACCTATTTACTTAAAAGATAGTATTAAACAGGCGGAGGCGTTAATTCTAACTCATTCGTCATAATTTTATTAGACTTTGTTAAGCTGAAAGTAAAACTGATTTAAAATAGACTGTATTATTACAAGTCCTTATTTCAGATGAAGAGTGCAATACTCTAAGATTCAGCTGCCAAAGGGTAGCTTTTTCTTTTTAAACAAACGGGGCAGCATTCCTGTAATAACTGAAAATGCGGTTTGAATGAAAAAAGACCTCTTGATAAGATGAATGTGTCCTGAGCTGGCCAGCTAAAAG
>NZ_VCRN01000010.1 GCF_009849585.1 Bacillus sp. ZZV12-4809 | reverse complement strand
CCAGCCCTCCTCCAATTTCAAACGAACTACTTCACGCTTTAATTCCTCAGTATACGAAGTAAATGTTTGTCCTTTTTTGGCCATAGAAAAATCCCCTCCTGGTAGACTATTAAGAACATCATATCATGTCCTCTTTTTTTCAAGTCTACCTATTGGGGATAATACCAGCATTGGTTCTCTTTTTTACAGCTTAAGCTGAAACCTCTTCAATTATGGCAATGACCATTTCCGCCAGTTTATTTAATTCTTCAATTGGCATGCGCTCATTAGTTGTATGAATTTCTTCATAGCCGACAGCAAGGTTAACTGTAGGAATGCCAAAGCCAGCAATTACGTTTGCATCGCTTCCGCCGCCACTGTGAAGAAGCTCGGAGCTGCGGCCGATTTTTTCAGCCGCCCTGCGTGCTACTTCCACGACATGATCACCTTCGCCGAATTTAAAGCCAGGGTACATAACCTGAACATCCACTTCAGCTTTTCCGCCCATTTCCTCGGCCGCACTTTCAAATGCTTCCTTCATTTTAGCTACCTGCTGTTCCATTTTTTCAGGAATTAATGAACGTGCTTCTGCTAATACATCAACATGGTCACATACGATATTCGTCTGCTGTCCGCCTTCAAACCGACCGATATTTGCCGTTGTTTCTTCATCAATGCGGCCCAGCGGCATTCTTGAGATCGCTTTCGAAGCCATGGTAATTGCAGAAATACCTTTCTCAGGTGCAACACCTGCGTGAGCTGTTTTCCCTAGGATTGCCGCTTTAACTTTAGCCTGGGTTGGAGCGGCAACGATAATATTTCCGACTTTGCCGTCACTGTCCAGTGCATAGCCAAACTTCGCTTTAATAAGGGAAGGATCGAGAACTTTTGCTCCAACCAGTCCGGATTCTTCACCAACTGTGATAATGAACTGAATAGTTCCATGAGCAATATTCTGTTCTTTCAGGACTTTAACAATTTCGAGCATAACGGCAAGTCCCGCTTTGTCATCAGCACCCAGGATCGTTGTTCCATCGGTTACAACATAGCCGTCCTTGATGGAAGGTTTAATTCCTTTACCAGGAATAACTGTATCCATGTGTGAAGTGAAATAAATGGTATCTATTCCTTCTTTCGTTCCCTGAAGAGTGCAGATGAGGTTGCCTGCACCATGTCCGGTCTGTGAAGTTGTATCGTCTTCGTACACCTCAACCCCCAGATCCCTGAATTTTTTCTTCAGAACTTTGGCAATTTGAGCTTCATACTTTGTTTCAGAATCAATTTGCACCAGTTCCAGAAATTCGTTTAATAAGCGTTCCTCATTAATCATTTATGTACAAACCTCCAAATTTAAGCTTACTAAGCAAGTATACTCCCAAAATTTTAGCACAGCAAATCAGGAATCCATTAGAGCGGGATATTCCCGTGCTTTTTCTTAGGCCTGCTTTCTTTTTTATTGCGCAGCATCTCAAGCGCCTGAATGATTTTGATTCTGGTCTCACGCGGATCGATTACATCATCCACCATGCCCCGGCTTGCAGCCACATATGGATTGGCGAACTTTTCTCTGTACTCCTCGATTTTTTGTGCCCTGGTGGCCTCGGGATCATCACTGTTCTGGATTTCCCTTGCAAAAATAATGTTGGCTGCCCCTTGAGGACCCATTACGGCTACCTCCGCATTCGGCCATGCAAAAACAAGATCTGCGCCAATAGATTTACTGTTAAGGGCAACGTAAGCACCTCCGAATGCTTTTCTTAAAATAACCGTAAGCTTTGGCACTGTTGCTTCTGAGTATGCATAAAGAATCTTTGCGCCATGCCGGATAATTCCCCCATGCTCCTGTTTTACACCCGGAAAAAATCCTGTAACGTCCTCAAAGGTTATAAGCGGAATATTAAAGGAATCACAGAACCGGATAAACCTTGAGGCCTTATCAGAAGAATCTATATCAAGGCCTCCTGCCATTACCTTCGGCTGATTGCAGACAAGTCCTACCGTCTCACCCTTAATCCGGGCCAGGCCGACAACAATATTTTTAGCGAAGTCGCGCTGTACCTCCATAAACGTATCATGATCCACTACCTGTTCAATAACTTTTCGAACGTCATATGGACGAAGGGCATCAAAGGGAATAACATCTGTCAAATCAGGACGGTAATCATCGTCCTCATCCCATTTCGACATAGGCGGCTTTTCTTCGTTATTCTGAGGAAGGTAGCTTAACAGACTCCGCACCTGCTCAATCACTTCCTCTTCGGTCTCCCCTCTAAAGTGCGCGTTTCCGCTGATTGTATTGTGCACACGGGCACCGCCCAGATCCTCAGGAGAAATTTTCTCCCCTGTTACCGTTTCAATTACTTTAGGGCCGGTTATGAACATCTGGCTTGTTTTTTCCACCATGAAGACAAAATCAGTGATTGCTGGAGAATATACTGCACCGCCGGCACAAGGTCCCATAATGACTGAAATCTGCGGTATAACTCCTGAATAAATGGAGTTCCGGTAGAAAATATGGCCGTATCCATCAAGAGAAACAACGCCTTCCTGAATTCTGGCGCCGCCGGAATCATTCAAGCCTACAAATGGAGCTCCATTTTCAGCTGCTAAATCCATTACATTGGCAATTTTTTTTGCATGCATTTCCCCGAGGGCTCCTCCAAAAACAGTAAAGTCCTGTGAAAATAAGAAAATCGGCCGTCCGTTGACCTTTCCATAACCAGTTACAACACCATCACCAGGCCCTTTTTGGTTTTCCAGTCCAAAATCTGTGCTGCGGTGCTCAATAAATGGATTCAGCTCAACGAAAGTTCCCGGGTCCACTAATAAATCGATTCGTTCCCGGGCAGTCAGTTTCCCTTTTTCATGCTGTTTTTGTATACGCTCATCCCCGCCGCCCAGTTCGACTTCCCTGCGCCGGTCGTATAACTCATTTATTTTCTCATAGATGTCTGCCATGCTTTATTTCAATCCTTTCTTTTCACAAAATTCATATAAAATACCGCCTGTTGATTTCGGATGCATAAAGGCTACATGGGCACCTCCTGCACCAGCCTTCGGTTCATCCTGCAGCATCCTGATACCCTGTTCCTTCATTTCGTTTATGCGCTCCTGTATGCTGTCAACTCCCAGTGCTACATGATGCAGCCCTTCTCCCCGCTTTTCTATAAATTTGGCAATTGGGCTTTCTTCGCTTGTTGGCTCCAGCAGCTCAAGCTTTGTTTCCCCCGCTTTAATAAACGCAACCTTTACTCCCTGGCTGTCCACTTCCTCTATTCCGAGAAATTCAAGCTTAAGCGTTTCAATATAAAATGGAAGCGCTTTATTAATAGACCTGACAGCAATCCCAATATGGTCCACCTTCTTAATCATCTGTTTACCTCCTTATGAATGTCGGAATTCATCGAAGTCTTACAGGTATTTAGTAAGCCCCGCTTCCAAGACTTTAATAGTCAATGCTGGATGAGCGGGAACAAACTGCCCGTAAAGCCCGATTGGTTCAACTCCATTAGCCGAGATAAACTCCCCGCCTTTTGAAGTTTCAATTTATCAACTTCCCAGCAACAATGGGCATATTTAGAGTCTATTATTTAAATATTCGTTAAAAATGTCGAAATTCCTCTAAAAAATTGAGCGGTTGTTCAATTTGATGATTCTTAGTACAATAAAAGTAATAATTGGGACGAGGAGGCATAGAATGTCAAATAAAAAACTAGCGAAAGTGATTGTCTATTTAATGATATTTGCAATGCTTGCATCTACCCTCATTATGGGTATGTCGATGTTTTTATAACAAGAAAATTTATTCAGCTTTCAGCTGCTCAGGATGGCACTTCCGGGCAGTTTTTTTCTGGCGGAATACAATTTGTTTACTTTTTTTACAGGAGTTTTGTGAAATGCTTTTCAGCTTAAACCTAACGAGCAGGGAGAGCTTCGGACACAAAAGCAAGAATCCGAGAGGGGAGAGCCTGAACCCAGCCCAGCTTCGAACAGTACGGGTGAAAATACGAACTGCATAGTCCCAATCTTAAGATGATCCACCCCATAAAAAAAAACTGCATCCAGTCAGATGCAGCTGTACTTTTTTTCAGTTATCTTTATTTATGGCACCGTAATCTTTTCCAAGTTCGTCAAAGCCTTTACCTGACGTGACTACTAAGATCTTTGTTCCAATCGGCACCCATTCATATAACGACTCAACGGCCTCATTTTGCAATCTAATACAGCCATTGGAAACATATTTGCCGATTGATGAAGGATCGTTCGTCCCGTGAATGCCGTAGATTCTGCCATCAGTATCCTTTGCGTCAAACCCTATCCATCTTGTGCCAAGCGGATTACGGGGGTCACCGCCTTTTATGTCCTTTTTTCTGTAGTAAGGATCAGCTGCCTTCACAGTCACAGTGAACAGCCCTTCCGGTGTAAGGTCATCCGTTTTCCCAGTTGCAGCTGTGATGACATGCTGCACTTTTTGATCCTTTATAAACGCAATTTCATTTGTCTGTTTATTGACAATTAGAAATGGATCTCCAGGCAGCGGATTAGGCCCCAATGGCCAGATTGGGGATAGTGAAAAAAACAAGACAGCCGCTGCAGCAAACTTCAGCATGACAGTTCACGCTCCAATCCTTTTCCTTAGTTTGCTTCTGAAGTCCCGTTTTGATTCATAACCTTATCCTTTATTCCTCTAAACGAGCTCTTTATAATTAAATACTGTTCCATTTCTTTTACAAAATGCAGCAGGGCGGCACGTGCTTCAAATTCCTCCCTTGTTTTGGGGAGCTCCATATTTTCAAAAGAAACCCTCATTCTGTACAGTTTTTCAAGAAATTGAATGGCTGTATTGCCAGGATGGATATGCTCAGATAATTCTTCAATAAAATCAGCGATCATCTCCCCCTGTTCAACAGGAAGTGCAATGGAGGTTACACTCGGAAGAACCCTTTCAATAATTTCAAATTGTTTCTCTCTCATTTTAAAATAATGATAATATAAATTTTCATCTCTTCGAAAGTGGTTTTCAACATCCCTGAAAGCCAGTGCTTTTGCCTCATCAATCAATTCCATTGTTTCCGTTATTTCTCTGCCGTCCCAGCTGCTTTCATGGGTACGCAAATAACTGACGATTTCGTCAAAGATAATTTTAAAGTTTTCTTCTATTTCCTGCCTATATTCCTTAAGCTTCGATTCCAGGCTCGGCATATAGAGGTTCGCAATTAGCGCAACACCGATTCCGACAATAATAATCCCCAATTCATTCAGTAAGAGTTCCTTTGAAACCTCCCCTGCAGAATAAATATGCAAAATAATAACTGAGCTTGTCACAATTCCATCGCTGGCCTTTGCCATGACAGCTGCCGGAATAAAAAACAGAAGCAGCAGTCCAATTACAAGCGGATGGTAAGCAATGCCTTCAAAAAACAAAGACGAAAATGCCATTGCCAGCAGACAGGCGAAAAATCGGTCCCAAGAAGCCCGGAGTGATTTTTTCTTTGTTACTTTTATGCATAATATAGTCAGGATGCCTGCAGAAACAAAATTATCAAGCTGCAGCATCTGTGCAATCATGATGCTGATGGAAGTTCCCACTGCAGTCTTGATTGTCCGGTAGCCAATTCTGTACCTCATTTATTCATACTCCTATGTTCAATTGCCCCTTATTAGAAGGCTGTTATGTATTTAAATGCGAAAGAGAAGATGATCCTTTGATCATCTTCTCCCATAGCATATATCGATTATAGCATTTTTTGCAAGAAATCCCTTGCGCGTTCACTTTTAGGATTAGAAAAAAACTCTTCAGGTGAAGAATCCTCGACCAGCACTCCGCCATCCAGAAACAGCACCCTGTCTGCCACTTCACGCGCAAAGCCCATTTCATGGGTGACAATTGCCATTGTCATACCCGTATGTGCTAAATCCTTCATTACATCCAGCACTTCCTTCACCATTTCCGGATCAAGTGCAGAGGTTGGCTCATCAAATAGCATAACTTCAGGCTGCATTGCAAGAGCTCTTGCAATGGCCACCCTTTGTTTCTGCCCACCGGATAACCGATTGGGATATTCGTGTGCTTTAGCAGATAATCCTACTTTCTCCAAAAGCCCAAGCCCTATTTTCTCAGCTTCCGATTTTGAAATTCCTTTAACCTTCATCGGTGCGTAGATCAGGTTTTGAAGGGCCGTTTTATGAGGGAATAAATGAAAATGCTGAAACACCATCCCTACATTTTCGCGCACTTTCATTATGTTCGTACTTTTATCCGTAATGTCCTGCCCATTAATCATAATCCTCCCGTCTGTCGGCATCTCCAGAAGATTGATGCAGCGGAGGAACGTTGATTTGCCCGAACCGGACGGACCTATTACAGCCACTACTTCACCATCATTAATATTGGTTGAAATTCCTTTAAGTACTTCAAGTTTGCCGAAATGCTTATGCAAATTTTCCACCTTAATCACTGCGTCTCATTCTCCTTTCAATTCCTTTTCCTAGAACAGTCAGGACCATAACCATAGTGTAATAAATCAGCCCGGCAATCAGTATCGGTTCGAAGTAAGAAAACTTTTCGCCTCCCACAATGTAAGCCCGGCGCATCACGTCTGTTACCCCAATGACTGTTACGATTGCAGACTCTTTTGTAAGTGTAATAAACTCATTCATTAAAGCGGGCAAAATGTTTTTCATTGCCTGCGGAAGTATGATATCCATCATGGCCGGCCTGTATGGAACGCCCAGTGCCATTGCCGCTTCACTTTGTCCTTTATCGACCGCCAGAATTCCCGCCCTGATAATTTCTGAAATATAAGCCGCAGAATTAAGCCCAAAAGACAGGACTGCAGCTGTGGAAGGATCAATTTTATAGCCGATCAGCTGAGGTGATCCATAATATATGAGCATAAGCTGAAGAACAAGAGGTGTTCCTCTAAAAACGGATGTGTAGGCATCTGCAATCCAGCCTAGAAGTTTAAATTTGCTAATTTTAAAGAATGATAGAATAATACCTAATACAAAGCCCAGTATGCCTGCCATAGACACAATTTGCAGCGTGACGCCAATGCCTTTAAGTATATATGGAAGGGAGGGAATGAACTGCTGAAAATCCAGATTCACTATCTTTCCATCCTTTCTACTAGTAATTTATTTTCCGGTAAGAATAAAGCGTCCAAAGGAAAATATGCCTTGGACGCCAATTCCCAGCGAATTATTTGTTATCAAACCATTTTACGATCAATTTTTCCAATTCACCGTTTTCTTTCATCTTCAAAAGCTCTGCATTAAATTTTTCAGTTAATTCACTGCCTTTTGGAAAAGCAATGGCAGAACCCGCCTCTGTTTCATCTTCTTCAATTGTGAAGCCGGCCAGGTCTTTATTTTTTTCAAAATATCCTTTTGCTACCGTATCTTCAATCATGGCTGCATCAAATCGGCCTGCCATAATTTCCTGAACCAATTCAGGGATGCGGTTGCGGTTTTCCACAGTCATATCAACTGTCTCACTAATTTCTTCTGCTTTATCTGCCTGAATGGAGGCAAGCTGAACACCTAATGTTTTTCCGTTCAAATCTTCCAATGATTCAATTCCGCTGTCTTTTTTAGAAACAATCATATGGCTCGCTGTATAATATACATCACTGAAATCAACGTTTTCTTTACGCTCATCAGTAGGTGTCATACCAGCTAAAACAAAATCAACCTGGCTTGTTTCCAGTGCAGGTATCAGTCCATTAAAGTCCATATCCTTCACTTGGATTTCATAGCCTAATTTCTCACCGATCGCTTTGGCCAAATCCACATCAAAGCCGATGATTTCTTCTCCTTTTGCGGAATCTACATATTCAAATGGCGGATAATCCGCTGAGGTACCCATAGTTAATACTTTTTTATCTGATTTTTCTCCTGATCCGCTTCCAGTGCTGGCTTCTTCGCTTGTGCCGCATGCAGCCAATAAGCTGACTAAGAGTACGCTTAATGCAATCAAGATCACTTTTTTCATTTTTGTTTCCCCCTATAAAATATGAATAATCTCTGCATAACTATTAATAAATATTCACTAAAATGAATTTTAACAGATTTTTATATTTATGCAATAAGGTTTTTAAATATTTAGAAGAAGTCTTATTATTCAGATAAGTACATAAATAAAAAGGTCCCGAAATTCGGGACCTTTCCTGGTATAAACTTAGAATGTCGATTACTTTCAGCGCAAGCAGCCTGCCCCATGCAGTTCACAAGCATGCCGGGGCAGGCAAGGCGCTTCCGCTTTTCTTTTTTAAAGCTCTTCGCAATATTTTTCAAAGGTATCCTGCAGTTTCTGAACAACTGCCATAGGCTCATGGCCTTCAATTTCGTGACGCTCGATCATCGTGCATATCTCTCCATCTTTGAGAAGTGCAAAAGATGGTGATGATGGCGGATAACCTGTAAAATAAGATCTGGCTTTTTCAGTTGCTTCTTTATCCTGCCCGGCAAATACCGTAACCAAATGGTCAGGGCGCTTATCATAATGCAGGGAATGCATGGCCGCAGGACGGGCAATTCCGCCTGCACATCCGCAGACAGAGTTCACCATTACTAGCGTAGTTCCCTTTTTATTAAGGGCCTCTTCCACTTCTTCAGGTGTAGTTAGTTCCGTATAGCCGGCATGTGTTATTTCCTGTCTCGCCTGCCTGACAACATCATTCATAAATAAGTTAAAATCCATATTCAAAGTCATCGCTCCTCAGTTAAGAATTCTCTTGACTATATACATAATACCAATACAAAAGTAAAATTTACAATCAAGTCAATTTTTCGAATAAAAAAGTTTAGCTTTTGGATAATCGGGGAAATATAAAACTACAGCTAGATCCATACCCCTAAACTCCCTAGATTCGCCAGTGCCCGCAAGGCACTGGCCATTTTTTGATTTCAGGAAAAAGCTGAGCCGGAACAAAAATTCTATCTTCTAGTGTAGATATTAAATAATTCTTCAACTGCAGATGTAACTGTCCTGTTTCCTGCGATGACCTCGTTTTCGATTTTGGGAAGCAGCGGTTTTATGGCAGGGTGATAAAAAAAGCTGAATTGAAGCTGATCCAGGATCATAGAATGAATCCATTGTTTTGTTTGAAGCCTTCTTCTTTCCTCAAAAACACCTGAGGTCTTTGCGGTATTTTCAAATGTTTTAATCACATTCCAGATCTCAGGGACGCCCTCACCAAAGACAGATGAGCAGGTATAGGCTTGGGTTTGCCATCCTTTGGTAGCCGGCTGAAGAAAGTGAAGGATCCGGTTATACTCAGACTTGGTTTTCTGGGCCAATGCTTTATTGCTTCCATCAGCTTTATTGACAATTACCGCATCAGCCAGTTCCATAATCCCCTTTTTCATTCCCTGCAATTCATCCCCTGCCCCTGTCAATGTTAACAGCATGAAAAAGTCCACCATTTCCCTGACAATCACTTCACTTTGTCCCACACCGACTGTTTCAACCAGAATAACATCAAAACCAGCTGCTTCACACAGCAGCATGGTCTCTCTTGTTTTCCTGTGAACTCCTCCCAGTTTGCCTGCTGAAGGAGAAGGTCTTATGAAAGCAAGAGGGTTTCTGGATAGCTGCTCCATCCTGGTTTTATCCCCAAGGATACTGCCGCCGCTCAAGCTGGAGCTCGGATCTACGGCAAGCACAGCTACTTTTAAGCCGGCATCACAAAGATATGTCCCGAACGATTCAATGAACGTGCTTTTCCCTGCCCCTGGCACTCCGGTTATCCCAATCCTAAGCGATTGGCCTGAATGAGGCAAAAGTCTGTGAAGAAGTTCCTGTGCATGACGGAAATGATGCTCTGCATTACTTTCAATCAAAGTGATCGCACGTGCAAGCACTGCTCTGCTGCCACTCATGATTCCTTCTTCAAGTACGTTAAGATCAGGCAGAGAGGCAGATTTTTTTTGAAACCTGCCTCTTTTTTCGAATTTCTGCTTCGGCTCACCTGACTCCACACCACTTCGCACGATACTTGTAAAATTTTCTGGCTTTTGATCATCAAACCATTCCGGTTTCTTATCCTCAGTCATTTACTGGGTCACTTCCTCATACCCAAGACGGCTGTATATTTCCCTGATGACCTTCTGAGCAGCCACTGGAATGATGGTGCCCGGTCCAAAAATGGCAGATGCACCATGTTCATATAAATATTGATAATCCTGTGCCGGAATTACCCCGCCGATAACAATAATAATATCTTCCCTTTCCAGCTTCTTCAATTCAGCAGCAAGCTGAGGAAGAAGGGTTTTATGGCCTGCAGCAAGAGAACTGATGCCAATGACATGAACATCATTTTCGACAGCCTGAAGAGCTGTTTCTTCCGGTGTCTGGAACAGAGGTCCGATATCCACATCAAAACCAAGATCGGCAAAGGCTGTTGAAATGACTTTTGCCCCCCTGTCATGCCCATCCTGTCCCATCTTGGCAATCAGAATCCGCGGTCTTCTTCCTTCATTTTCAAGGAATTCATCTGTCATCTGCTTTACTTCCGCTATTTCTTCTTCGTTAGAAAAAGCAGAACTGTACACGCCGCTTATTGAACGAATAATTGCTTTATGGCGGTTGGCTACTTTTTCAATTGCACTGGAAATTTCGCCAAGCGTGGCTCTAGCCCTTGCTGCATCTACTGCAAGCTCAAGGAGGTTCCCTTCCCCTGAATCAGCAGCTTTTGTAAGGGCCTCGAGGGCCTCGGCAACTTTCTCATTGTCGCGGGAAGCCTTTAGCCTCTCCAGCTTTTCAATTTGCTTTAATCGTACAGCTGTGTTGTCAATGTCCAGAATGTCAATCGGCTCTTCTTTTTCCAGCCGGTATTTATTCACACCAATAATAGTTTCTTTTCCGGAGTCGATTTGTGCCTGCCTTCTGGCAGCCGCTTCCTCGATTCTCATTTTTGGCAATCCTGTTTCAATGGCTTTTGCCATTCCCCCAAGATTCTCGATTTCTTCAATATGCTCCCAGGCGCGCTTAATTAACTGATCTGTTAAGGCTTCTGCATAATAAGAACCGCCCCATGGATCTATTACGTTCGTGATCCCTGTTTCCTCCTGAAGATACAGCTGTGTATTCCTCGCTATACGGGCTGAAAAATCTGTCGGCAATGCGATAGCTTCATCCAATGCGTTCGTATGAAGGGATTGAGTATGCCCCATCGCGGCAGCATGCGCCTCAATGAGTGTCCTTGTTACATTATTAAAAGGGTCCTGCTCGGTTAAGCTCCAGCCAGAAGTTTGAGAATGTGTTCTAAGCGCCATAGATTTCGGATTCTGAGGCAGGAAGGTCTTCATCATTTTTGCCCAGATATAGCGTGCTGCCCTCATTTTTGCCACTTCCATGAAGTAGTTCATACCAATGGCCCAGAAGAAAGAGAGTCTCGGTGCAAAGGAATCAATATCGATTCCGGCTTTAAGTCCAGTTCTAACATATTCAAGTCCATCTGCAAGCGTATAGGCAAGCTCAATATCAGCAGGTGCACCCGCTTCCTGCATATGATAGCCAGAGATGCTGATGCTATTGAACTTCGGCATATATTTTGATGTATATTCAAATATATCAGCAATGATCTTCATGGACATTTCCGGCGGATATATATAGGTGTTGCGCACCATATATTCTTTTAAAATATCATTCTGGATCGTCCCCGAAAGCTTCTCCTGGCTTACTCCCTGCTCTTCCGCTGTGACGATATAAAAAGCCATAACAGGCAAAACTGCTCCATTCATTGTCATGGATACAGACATTTGATCTAAAGGGATTCCATCAAACAGCGTTTTCATATCCAGGATGGAATCAATGGCAACGCCAGCTTTCCCTACGTCCCCTTCGACTCTTGGATGATCAGAATCATAGCCTCTATGGGTAGCAAGGTCAAAAGCGACTGATAAGCCTTTTTGCCCCATTGCAAGATTACGCCGATAGAAAGCATTGCTTTCCTCTGCAGTAGAAAATCCGGCATATTGGCGGACTGTCCAGGGCCTGTTCACATACATGGTTGAATAGGGTCCCCTTGTATATGGAGGCAGACCCGGTTTAGCGTTTAGGTGCTCCAGATCTTTAAGGTCTTCATTTGTATATAGCGGCTTTATCATTATCCTCTCATTTGTTTCAAACAGAAGATTATCAATGGATGTATTGATTTCTTTCTCCGCTTTTCTTTTCCATTCATTCTTTGCTGATTGTTTTACTTTATGGATATCCAGGCTTTTAAAATCTGGTTTATTGGTCACTTTTCCCCACCTCCATCTCGTTCAGGATAGTTAAGAGAGTTTCATAGCAATCGCTTTTCATATGAACGTATCCGCTAATTCCAGCTTTCTCATATTCAGCACTTGTCTGCTTTTCAGGAAGGCCGGCTAAATAGATGACAGCTGAGGGAAAAGCTTTTTTCAAGTTCCTAATTAAAGGCACTGCCATTCTTTCGTATTGGTCATTGGATCCGCAAATAAAATAATGCCTGAAATTTGTTTTATGCATAAAGGCTGCAGCATGTTCAAGATTGACTACAGAATCGCTTCTAACTGCATTAACCCCTCCGGGTGCCAGGAAGCCTGCAATAAAATCAGCACGGGCCTTATGATCTTTCAATTCTCCAAGGCATATAAGCCCTGCTTGAGGATGAATCCCCTTTTCCTTTAACCTTTTAGATAAAAACCGTAAACCTTCGAATGACTCTGAAAGCCGAACCTGTGGAATAGGCTTGATAACACTATTGCCGGTTTCAATGATTTCCTTTACTTTAAGCGGCTCTTCATCAGGATTAGCATAGATATTCGTTCCGATAATACTTTGTTTTCTTGTATGAACATCTTTTTGCTTTTTTTCAAAAACTTGACTAACCTGATTCTGAACCCACCCTGTCTGGAGGGCTTCAGCTAATCCTCCCAGATCTTCTATCTCAAGGAATAGTTCCCAGGCTTTATCAATCAGTTCATTCGTCAGATGCTCTACATACCAGGAGCCGCCCGCAGGGTCAGAGACCTTAAGCAGATGAGCCTCTTCCATTAGAACCAGCTGGGTATTTCGGGCAATACGGTCTGAAAAAGAAGAGTGAGTCCCTTCCGGTTCATTATACGGGCTGACATGCAGGTATTGGATTCCACCCAAAACTGCTGCAAACGCTTCATTACCAGCTCTCAGCACATTCACATAAGGATCATAAGCTGACTTTGTAAATGATGACGTCTCTGCTGATATAACCATATTTTTACTGTCACTCTCAGCTCCATAAACTTCTGCCACCTTGCCCCATAAAACCCTTGCCGCACGAAGTTTGGCAATCTCCATAAAAAAATTTGAGCCTATGGCAAAATTAAATAGCATTTTGGATAGTATTTCTTCGATTTTTTTGCCTTTACCAAGAAAATATTGCAGGTGATTTACTCCTCCTGCCAATGAAAAAGCAAGTTCCTGAATGGCATGCGCGCCGCCATTATGAAAAACAGCAGTATTTACCATAATGGTTTTTAAACTAGGCATATGTTCAGCTGCGGCATTAGTCGTTTCATTCAAATCAGCGTAAAGTTCATCAATTGAGCGATCGTTCATTTTGTCTGCAGCAACAATAGCAAGCGGGTCTGCTGCAATATATCCTGTAATTTTTTCACTTTCACTTAATGTTGCAAGTTCTTCTAATAATTGACGGATATTTGGACCGGCATCTACGCTAAAAGGATATTTTTTATAAAGTTCTCCCACAGCGATGCTGATCTTCTCTGGATTTGTCAGCTGTTCAGGCTGGAAAGCCAGCGCTGTCTGTCCTTTCGCTGCGGCATCAAGGAGTTTTTCTGCCAGCTCTTCAGAAGTTACAGCACTAACTTTCTGCGCAACCTTCCATTCTTCTCTCAGGTATCCTGCAGCATATGAACCCCTTCTAAAATCTTCTATGCCCGGATACTGAGAAAAGGGACATTCGGCCAGGTCCTCTCTGGAATAAAGCGGTTTCAATTTTATGTTTTCATATGTATTTCGTGATAATGTTTCTAGAGGTTTCCCTTTTAGAGCTTTTTCTGCACTTTGTTCCCAGTCTTTATTAGTCTGCTGCGGGAATTTTTCTTCAATCATTTGCTTTAATGACATATTATGCTGTCCTTGTAGCTGACAGCGTTCCCTCCCCTCGTGCGGCAGCGGACCTGCTTCCGTGAAGAAACAATGCCGCTAAAAATTATAATAAAATTCTAAATTCTCCATATATCTATTTTAGTATACAAATGAGAAACAAGCAATGAACAATAAGAAGCCGCTGCCCTAAAGCAGGGAGCGGCAATTTAATCTATTAATAAATAGTTGTATTATCTTTTGATGTGTTTTCCAGAATTTCTTTCACGCGCTGCAGGAAGCGGCCGCAAACCAGGCCATCAAGCACACGGTGATCCAGAGACATACATAGGTTAACCATATCACGTACTGCAATCATGCCATTATTCATGACCACAGGGCGCTTTACAATGGATTCAACCTGAAGAATGGCAGCCTGCGGATAATTAATGATTCCCATTGACTGAACAGAACCGAATGATCCGGTATTATTCACAGTGAAAGTTCCACCCTGCATTTCAGCGGAAGTCAGTTTACCTGTACGTACTTTTAGTGCAAGATCATTGATTTCACGGGCAATACCCTTAATCGTTTTCTCATCAGCTGCTTTGATGACCGGAACGAATAACGCATCATCTGTAGCGACTGCAATGGAGATGTTGATATCCTTCTTCTGGATAATCTTATCACCTGCCCACATGGAATTAATCTGCGGGAATTCCTTAAGGGCTTGTGCAACTGCTTTTACAAAGAAAGCAAAGAATGTAAGGTTGAAGCCTTCTTTTTGTTTAAATTCACCTTTAATACTGTTGCGGTATTCAACAAGATTTGTAACATCCACTTCCATCATTGTCCATGCATGAGGTGCTTCGTGTTTGCTGCGGAGCATATTGGCAGCAATCGCCTTGCGCACTCCGGTAACAGGGATTTCCACATCACCTGGCAATACTGGTACATTTGGTGCCGGCGCTGCTTGCTTGGATGCTGCAGGCTGGGAAGGAGCTGGAGATGGAGCCGGTGCTTCAGTCTTTTCCGGTGCGGCTGCAGCAGCTGCTGCTGTAGGAATATCTCCGGACTCAATGATTTTCATAAGATCTTTACGGGTGATGCGTCCGCCGCCGCCTGTACCTGTCACCTGGCTCAAGTCGATGCCATGCTCTTGAGAAAGCTTTAAGACAGCAGGTGAATAGCGGACTCCTTTTGGAGCATCTGCTGGTGTAACCTGTGAAGATGGTGCAGGAGCTTCAGGTGCAGCTGCAGCTTTTTCCTCTGCTTTTGTTTCAGCCGGAGCATCGTGAACTGCTTCTCCGCCGCCTTCAGTTTCAATTGTTAATATTATCTGGCCTACTTCGTAGGTTTCGCCTTCTTCTGCAATTAATTCTTTGATTACACCTGAAAACGAGGACGGTACCTCTGCGTTTACTTTGTCTGTCATTACTTCAGCAAGCGGGTCATACTTATTTACTTTATCGCCAACGGAAACCAGCCATTTGCTGATTGTCCCTTCTGTGACACTTTCCCCCAGCTGGGGCATTTTAATTTGTTCAATAGCCATTGGGTAACCTCCTTTAGCTGCCCGCACTTTCGCGGGTCATGCAGATCGTGCAGCTGAATCCAGAACGGTCTCAATCCGGAGAGCTGCATCTGCGCTTCTGTATTTATTTAACGATTTTCCTTATTAAAATTCAGCAAGTTCACGCATTGCTTTTTCAACTTTATCCGGATTAACCATAAAGTATTTTTCCATAGTCGGGGCATATGGCATTGCTGGTACATCAGGACCGGCAAGGCGTTTGATTGGCGCATCCAATTCAAACAGGCAGTTTTCTGCAATAATGGCAGAAACTTCACTCATGATGCTGCCTTCTTTATTATCTTCAGTAAGAAGAAGAACTTTTCCTGTTTTAGAAGCAGCTTCGATAATTGCTTCTCTATCTAACGGATATACCGTTCTTAAATCCAGGATGTGCGCTGAGATGCCATCTTTAGCAAGTCTTTCAGCAGCCTGAAGAGCAAAATGGACACATAGGCCATAAGTGATGACCGTGATGTCTTCTCCCTCGCGTTTTACATCTGCTTTACCGATTGGAAGTACATAATCATCATCAGGAACCTCGCCTTTAATCAGGCGATATGCGCGCTTATGCTCAAAAAACAGCACAGGGTCCTCATCACGGATAGCCGCCTTTAATAACCCCTTAACATCATAAGGTGTAGAAGGCATAACAATTTTAAGACCCGGCTGATTCGCAAATACTGCTTCAACAGACTGGGAATGATATAGGGCTCCATGAACACCGCCGCCATATGGTGCACGGACAACTATCGGACAGCTCCAGTCATTATTTGAACGGTAGCGGATGCGTGCCGCTTCTGAAATTATCTGGTTAACAGCCGGCATAATGAAGTCTGCAAATTGCATTTCTGCAATTGGACGCATTCCATACATGGCTGCACCGATTCCAACCCCTGCAATTGCTGATTCTGCAAGCGGAGTATCAATAACGCGGTCTTCGCCAAATTTATCATATAGCCCTTGTGTCGCTTTAAATACACCGCCTTTTTTACCTACGTCTTCACCTAAAACAAATACCTTTGAATCTCTTTCCATTTCCTCGCGGATTGCCATAGTTACCGCATCGATATAAGAAATTACAGCCATATTCTCTCCCCCTTACTGTTCAGCATATACATGCTTTAAAGCAGATTCCGCTTCTGCATATGGAGCGTTTTCAGCATAGTCAGTTGCTTCGTTTACCAAATTCATAACCCGGTCATTGATCTCTTTTTCAATCGCATCGTCCATTACACCATTTTCTTTCAGATATGCGCCAAAAGTAATAATCGGATCTTTAGTTTTCGCTTCAGCCACTTCATCAGGAGCACGGTAGCTTCGATCATCATCATCTGATGAGTGAGGTGTTAAACGGTAAGAAATGGTCTCAACTAAAGTCGGGCCTTCTCCGCGGCGGCCTCTGTCTGCTGCTTCTTTCACAGCGTTATAAACTTCAAGCGGATCATTTCCGTCAACTGTTACACCCGGCATTCCATAGCCAATGGCTCTGTCAGATACATTCTCGCAAGCAAGCTGCTTTTCAATCGGAACAGAGATTGCATATTTATTATTTTCACACATAAAGATTACAGGAAGCTTATGAACACCCGCAAAGTTCGCACCTTCATGGAAATCCCCCTGGTTTGAAGAACCTTCTCCAAATGTTACAAAAGTCACCAGGTCCTTCCCTTCAAGCTTTCCGCCGAGAGCTACCCCAACAGCATGGGGCACCTGTGTAGTAACAGGAGAAGACCCTGTCACGATTCGGTTTTTCTTTTGTCCGAAGTGTCCAGGCATTTGGCGGCCGCCTGAGTTTGGATCTTCCGCTTTAGCAAACCCTGACAGCATTAACTCCTTTGCAGTCATGCCAAATGTTAAAACAACACCCATGTCACGATAATACGGCAGAACATAATCCTTCTCCCGATCAAGAGCAAATGCGGCACCTACCTGTGCAGCTTCCTGCCCCTGGCATGAAATAACGAATGGGATTTTTCCCGCACGGTTTAAAAGCCACATGCGCTCATCAAGACGGCGGGCTAATAGCATCGTCTCATACATCTCAAGAACTTTCTCATCACTTAAACCTAAATCTTTATGACGGTTTTCAGCCATTTATACAACCTCCTAAGCTAATATGTATCAGTCCGGGCTCCAATTGGAAACCTGGACTTGTTTATTTAAACGGATCTTTACCCGTGGATTGCTTTTCCATCTACAGCAAGGGCAGCTTCACCGATTGCTTCAGATAACGTCGGATGCGGATGGATAGTATGTGCTACTTCCCAAGGAGTTGCATCAAGAACGCGTGCAAGGCCAGCTTCTGAAATCATATCTGTTACATGCGGTCCGATCATATGAACACCAAGGATATCATCTGTATCTTTATCTGCAACAATTTTGACAAAGCCGTCAGATTCTCCAAATACAAGTGCCTTTCCGATTGCCCGGAATGAAAATTTGCCAGTTTTCACATTATGGCCTTTTTCTTTTGCTTCATCCTCTGTTAATCCTACACTTGCTGCTTCAGGTGAACTGTAAATGCATTTAGAAACCAGACTGTAGTCAATTGGAGAAGGATTCTGGCCTGCAATGTGCTCCACGGCAACAATCCCCTCATGAGAGGCAACATGCGCCAGTTGAAGTCCGCCAATGACGTCACCAATCGCATAAATATGTGATTCCTTTGTCTGGAAGTATTCATTTGCTGCAATAAATCCCTTTTCTATTTGAATATCTGTGTTTTCAATCCCGATGCCCTCTGTATTTGCCTGACGGCCAACAGAAACAAGCAATTTCTCCGCGGAAAATTCCTTTTGGGAACCTTTCACTTCAGCTGAAATAGTTACTCCTTCACCTTTCTGAAGAGTTTCAGGAAGTACCTTTGCTCCTGTAACAATTTTGACTCCTTTTTTCTTCATAAGGCGCTGCATTTCTTTAGAAATTTCTTTGTCTTCTGTAGGAATAATGCGGTCTGCATATTCGATTACTGTTACATCAGCACCAAAGTCTGATAACATGGATGCCCATTCAATACCGATGACACCGCCGCCAACAATTATAATGGAGCTTGGCACTTCTTCCAAAGCTAATGCTTCATCTGAAGTCATTACAAGCTTTCCATCAATATCCAGACCTGGCAGGGTGCGCGGGCGAGATCCAGTTGCTACAATAACATTTTTAGGGATCAGCATTTCATTTTCGTCCCCATTGTTCATTTCAACAGAAATTGTCCCTGGCATTGGAGAGAAAATAGATGGTCCAAGAATGCGGCCTGTCCCTTCAAAAACATCAATCTTTCCCTGCTTCATCAAGTGCTGAACACCTTTATGAAGCTGATCAACAATTTTATTCTTACGCTCCTGTACCTTGCCAAAATTAATAGATACATCACTTGTCATTACGCCAAAATCTTCACTATGCTTTGCAGTAGCAAACACTTCAGCACTTCTTAGCAACGCCTTGCTTGGTATGCAGCCTTTATGAAGGCAAGTCCCTCCAAGTTTTCCTTTTTCAACGATTGCCGTTTTTAAACCTAGTTGCGATGCACGGATGGCTGCTACATAACCGCCTGTGCCTCCGCCTAAAATCACCAAATCATATTCCTGTGCCAAGTTGCTTCCCCCTTCTATTTCAACGCTGCTTTGCCAGCTGTTTTTCCAGGATATTCTTTTTCAGTCTCTTCACCGCGCAGTACGCGAAGTGCACCTTCAGCCAGTGCCTGAAGCTCATTTTCACCAGGCTGGACAATAACATCAGCTATCCAGTTAATCCGCTCACTTATTTCTTTTACAAACCCCTTGCCATAGGCAAGACCGCCTGTAAGGATAATTGCATCAACCTTTCCGCCAAGCACTGCACTGGCAGACCCAATCTCCTTAGCTACCTGATAAGCCATTGCGGAGTATACGAGCTTTGCATTCTCATCTCCGTTTTCAATCATCTTTTCTACCTTCACGGCATCATTTGTTCCCAGGTAACCAACAAGACCGCCTTGTCCAACAAGTTTCTTCATCACTTCTTCACGATAAAAGCTGCCGGAGTAGCAAAGTCCCACCAAATCACCTGCAGGTACTGTACCTGCCCGTTCCGGACTGAAAGGCCCATCTCCATGAAGGCCGTTATTAACATCCACTACTCGGCCTTTTTTATGAGCTCCTACAGTAATACCTCCGCCCATATGCGTAACGATCAGGTTCAGCTCCCCGTACTTTTTGCCGAGTTCCTTTGCCACTCTCCTGGCAACAGCTTTCTGATTCAATGCATGAAAAATACTTTTTCTTTCAATCATTGCAAAGCCTGAAATACGGGCAATTGGGTCCAGTTCATCAACCACAACCGGATCCACGATGTACGATGGAATATTTAAACCGGAAGCAATCTCATATGCCAAGATTCCGCCAAGGTTTGAAGCATGCTGACCAGCATAACCGGCACGAAGATCCTCAAGCATTGAATCATTAACTGAATAGGTGCCCCCTTCAATTGGGCGAAGCAGCCCGCCGCGGCCGCACACTGCACTTAATTTGGAAATATTGATTCCTTCATGATCCAGTGTCTCTAAAATGGTCTGCTTGCGGAATTCATACTGATCGATAATACTTTCATAAGAGTTAATGACATCTGCATCATGGCGCAATGTCTTCTCCAGGACAGAGATCTCATTATCGAAAACTCCAATCTTTGTTGAAGTGGATCCCGGATTGATGACGAGAATTCGATGTTCTTGTTCTAGCACGTTTAAACCTCCATAAAGAGCGGAAATCTCCCTTGTAAAAACATACTCTTACTCAGGTATTTAATCTGCCCGCTGTATTTTTTCTACTCTGCTATTAAAGGCAAAGACGCTGAATTCATCATTCAGCGCTTTGCCTTTCAGGAATGATAGGCTATATTCACCTGCTTCCTAAAACCTATCTGCGGCTTAGGATATGATGGCCGTTTTGGAGGAATTGTCCGCGTGAATTACGCATTCTTTCAATTCTTTCCTCAACCATGCGGTCAGCCGCTTTATATGTCGGAATTCCATCCCTTTTAGCAATATCAATAACTTTTTCAATATTGTTATATACAGTTTCTACTTTTTTCATTGCACGTTCACGGTTGTATCCGTAAAGCTCATCAGCAACATTAATAACTCCGCCGGCATTAATTACATAATCAGGTGCATAAACAATGCCCATTTCATGGATTATATCACCATGGCGGGTTTCTTTAAGCTGGTTGTTGGCAGCTCCAGCAATGACCTTTGCTTTCAGCTGAGGAATTGTATCATCATTAACCGTTGCTCCTAAAGCACATGGTGCATAAATATCACATTCAACGCCGTAAATTTCATTTGGCTCCACTGCTTTAGCACCGAACTCTTCAACCGCACGCTGAACTGCTTCTTTATTAATATCCGTTACTATTAACTGTGCCCCTTCTTCATGCAGATGGCGGCAAAGATTAAACGCTACGTTACCAACACCCTGAACCGCAATTGTTTTGCCTTCAAGCGAGTCAGTTCCAAAGGCAGCCTTTGCTGCAGCCTTCATTCCTCTGTATACGCCATATGCAGTAACTGGTGATGGGTTGCCTGAAGAACCGAAGGCAGGCGAAATACCTGTTACATAATCTGTTTCTTCATGGATCAGATCCATATCAGCTACAGTAGTGCCCACATCCTCTGCAGTAATGTAACGTCCATTTAATCCCTGGATATAACGTCCGAAAGCACGGAACATCTCTTCGTTTTTGTCCTTGCGCGGATCACCGATAATAACCGTTTTACCGCCACCAAGGTTTAAGCCAGCTGCTGCATTTTTATAAGTCATTCCGCGTGCAAGGCGCAGTGCGTCCTCAATAGCTGCCTCTTCAGATTCATAAGTCCACATGCGTGTGCCGCCAAGTGCAGGGCCTAAAGTAGTGTCATGAATAGCAATAATAGCTTTTAAGCCTGATTGTTTATCCTGGCAAAACACCACTTGCTCGTAATCATAAGTTTCTAAGTATTTAAAGATTTCCATGTTATATTTCCTCCCCGGATTATAGAAAATTTTTGTTCGTGTGAGTATATTCTTTATTGCAATTTATAAAATGCTGGTTATTACTTTGCTGAGCATATCGCTAATGCCAATGAATAAACCTTGCTTTCTGCCGTATCCGCCCTTGAAGTAAGAACGATAGGCGCTTTAGCCCCTGCGATAACAGCTCCTACTTTTGCTTTGGCAAAGTAGACAAGTGATTTATATAAAGCATTTCCAACTTCTATAGTCGGCACCAATAAAATATCTGCTTGACCGGCAACCTCGCTTTTGATTCCCTTATGGTCAGCAGCTTCAATAGAAATGGCATTGTCCAAAGCCAGAGGACCATCGACTATACAATCTTTAATCTGGCCTCTTTGATTCATAAGAGTTAAAGCTGCGGCATCCAAAGTTGCCTGCATAGCAGGATTAACCGCCTCTACTGCAGCAATAGGAGCTGCAAGAGGGTTTTCGATTCCAATGCTATTTGCAATATGAACTGCATTTTTTAGAATTTGTGCTTTTTGATTAAGATCCGGTGCAATATTCATAGCGGCATCCGTTACGATTGTGAACTTTTCAAAACCTGGAACCTCGAAAACAGCCACATGCGATAACACATTTCCTGTTCTTAAACCAAATTCTTTATTTAAGACTGCTTTTAAAATGCCTGCTGTCGGGATATTCCCCTTCATCAGCACATTTGCCTTTTGCTCTTTCACAGCCCTTACTGACAATTCAGCTGCATGTGCAGCCGTTTCTGCATGAACGATTTTAACTTTAGGGCTTTTAGCTGCTTTGCTATGCTTCTGATTAAGGATTTTACTGATTTTTTCTTCATCCCCAAACAATAAAAAGCTTGCTAAGTTCAGCTTAATTGCTTCAGCAACTGCTTCCAGCACTTCTTCGTCTTCCGCTGCGGCTACGGCTACTGTTTTCTCACCATATTGGGTTGCTTTCGTTAGAAGCGAATCCAATGTCATTTGTTCAACCCCCTTACATGAAAAGCGCAGGCGTCAAGCCTACCCCCGATATAAGAGGATAGGTTCGGCAATTAAGAAAAATCGACGCCAATTTCTTGATGTTCTTCCGTTTATTATTCTTGCAAGAAGTGTGCCAACTTTAAAATGACCTGAAAACGCTTTATTCACTAAACTAAAGTACGCATTTTATTGCACACTATGAAAATTATTGCATGCCACCTTTTGCAATATTGTATTTTTCCAATTTGTAATAAAGATTCCTGACAGAGAGTCCGAGCAGTTTTGCCGTCTTGGTTTTATTGCCATCAAGCTTTTGAAGAGTTTGCCTAATCACCTTTGCCTCATATTGCTCGACCAGTTGAGTTAATGATTTCTTTTGCCCTTCTCCACTTGCTTCAATACCAGGTGACGGATTATTGGCCCCCAGATCCGGAATATGCCTTTCTTCTATTTGGGTTTCGCTGTAATTCATAAAAATTATGGCTCTCCCAAGGATATTATCGAGCTCCCTTACATTGCCCGGCCAATCATATGCCATCAGCTTATCAACAGCTTGTTCTGTCACACCTTCTATATTCCGTCCATATTCCTGGTTTATCTTTTGAATAAGTCTGCTGCACAGTAAAGGAATATCCTCCTTCCTGCGTCTTAATGAAGGAATATGTATGGGCATTCTATTCAGCCTGTAATATAAGTCTTCCCTAAAGGTGCCATCTGCAATTCCTTTTTCTAAATTTACATTGGTCGCGGCAATGACCCGAACATCAATAGAAATAGGCTTGGTCCCTCCCACTCTTGTTATTTCATGCTCCTGAAGAACCCTGAGCAGCTTCGCCTGAGTGTTGGCTGTCAGCTCGCCAATTTCATCCAAAAAAATACTGCCTTTATCTGCTTCCTCAAACAAACCTCTCTTGCCTCCTCTTTTTGCACCCGAGAATGCCCCCTCTTCATAACCAAATAATTCACTTTCCAAAAGAGATTCTGATAAAGCAGCACAATTGACCCTGATAAATTTGTTATATTTTCGGTCGCTTGCATTATGTATAGCATGGGCGAACAGCTCTTTGCCTGTCCCGGACTCGCCTCTAAGCAAAACTGTGGCAGGAGTTTTAGCTCCAAGCCTTGCCTGTTCAATTGCGATGGTCATCTCTTCAGACGTTCCAATTATATCCTCGAATGAATACTTCGCTTCCAGTGTACGGATAATCTGTCTGGCCCGGATTAATTCACGATTCAGGCTTTGAATCTCCGAAACGTCGTGAATAACACCAACGCTCCCTTTTATCTTTCCATCTACAATAACTGGGGCAACGTTAACGATGACATCCTTTCTTTTAGGTCCGACTCTCATGGCCACCCCCCTCATCGCTCTTCGCGATTGAAGGACCTTCATATGAACACTTTCGCCTTCAGAAATATCTGCAGTAGCAGGCTTCCCGATTACTTCTTCCTCTTTAAGGCCTGTAAGCCTGGAGTATGCCGGATTGATCAAAATCCCTTTCCCATCTTCATCAACAACGGAGATAGCTTCCTCACTTGACTGAATAATGGCCTGCAGCATCGTCTGTATGTCTTTCAAATTCGTAATTTCTTCCGCAAGCGAAACTACTTCTGTTATATCCTTAAAAACGGCAAAAGCACCCATTAATTCGTTATTTTCACCGAGCATAGGTATTCTTGTCGTAATAATCTTCAGTCCATTAGCCAAAGTCATTTCCTGATTCGCTTCGATTCTCCTTGTCGCCATAACTCTGGGAAGCATGCTGTCTGTAATGATTTCATTAATTTTTTTTCCTAATGCATCTTTCCTCTTTATTCCTGTCATTCTTTCCGCGCTATGATTAAAGACTGTAATTTCATTGCGGTTATTGATTACAATCATCCCGTCATCGGTTGAATTAAAAATCAGGTCATGCTTATATGTTTCATTTCTGAATTTCGAAATCAGCTCTTCCTTTTCCTCAAGTAATTTTGCAATTAAGAAAGCTACACTTCCAGGTATTAGAACTGTATTTTTACCTCTGGCTTCCCTGATGGCGATAAACACCTGCTCATTTCCGGTAACTTCAATAATAATGTCAATACCTTGATCCATAAAAAGGCGCCAATCAGTGCCGATCGGGATGCCGCATTCTTTGGCAAGCTGCAGTCCCTCGGCATCTGGATTGGTATCCACCATGGCTTTTATATCCAGTACTGCCGTTTCTTTAATTATTTTTAGGATGGCGGTACCGCCTTTTCCTGCACCGACAATCATCACTGTTTGCATAGTCTTACCTGCTTTCATTGAAAATCCTTGCACATTTTATAGAATCCTCATGCAATATTATTCATGTCTTATTTTAGCATAGCTGTGGCACTTGACAAATTTCTTTAATGATTTATGATTTCGGTAGGCAACTCGATTTGAAGGGAATTTTTTTATGATTAGAATAATTGCTTTATTAATTTTACTCTTGCCGGGCATCTTGGCGGTGTATGGGATAAAATTAATGAGAGACATGGTATTTGGCATCCTGCAAAGCCCATTTCCATTCTTATGGCTTCAATTTGTGTCAGGTTTCCTTTTCTTGATCATAGGGCTTGGCTTTATAGCAGGGTTTATTCTTTACCGTGATCGAAAAAGAAACAAAGTTCAGGATCGTTTCAAAACTAAATGATTAGTGGGGTATTAATATGAAACCGTTGCAGATATCGCCGGAAACAGCATTAAAGCTCGCTGAAAAACTTAATCTTCCTCTTGAGCAAATCATGCACATGCCTCAGCACATACTGATCCAAAAAATGATTGAACTTGAGAAAGAAGCAAAAAAATAAAGCAAAGGTTCAGTTTGAAGCATTCAAACTGAACCTTTTTTATTTCGGGTAACCTTTATTAACTAGAACAAATAGAAAGCGCCCCAGGAGGAGCGCTGCAAAATCATTAAAATATTTATTATGAGTCCTTACCCTTTCAAGAAGCTTTATGCTCCAGACGAAGCTTATCAGCTACCATTGCAATAAATTCGGAATTGGTCGGCTTTGCTTTTGTCATGCTGACGGTATAACCGAAAAGAGAGGATATTGAATCTATATTACCGCGGCTCCAGGCAACTTCAATTGCATGGCGGATCGCACGCTCAACCCGGCTAGCAGTCGTATTAAACTTTTTAGCTATATCCGGGTACAGCACTTTTGTAATGGAACCGAGAAGTTCAATATCATTGTAAACCATTGAAATCGCTTCACGCAGATATAAGTACCCCTTAATATGGGCAGGAACGCCAATTTCATGAATAATGCTGGTAATGCTGGCATCCAGATTCTTGGGTTTTGCTTCTGCCTGAGGACGGTAGGATGGAGCAGGTTTGCGGAGAAATGAATTGGATTTTCCGCTGACCTGGCGAATATGGCTTGCCAAATTATCCATATCAAATGGTTTAAGAATGAAGTAAGAAGCTCCCAAATCCACTGCTTTTTTGGTGACATCCTCCTGGCCGAATGCAGTAAGCATAATTACATTAGGGAGTGTACTCAAATTTAATTCTCTCATTTTCTCGAGTACAGCAAGTCCATCTAAGTGAGGCATGATGATATCCAGCACAAGAACATCAGGCTGTGTCTGCTCTAAAATGTCGAGGCAATCCTGTCCATTATGCGCAACACCTGCAACTTCCATATCCTCCTGGGAAGATATATATTCCTCTAAAAGCCCGACCAATTCCCTATTATCATCCACAACACAAACTTTTATTTTCTTCAATTACTTTCCTCCTCGGCCCATTATGGTCTCTTTAATGAATGTTCAATTGAACACGCTCTTTTTTTGATATCTATTATCTATTCTAAATGAGAAATTCGACAATGCAACAAAAATTCCTTTACTTTTTTGAATTTTTCTTAAAAAACCAGCGAAACCTCATTTTTTCTTTTGTTTTCTCCTGTTTTCGACTACTTTCGCCATACTCCTTGCATTTCATGTATATTTGTCGAAAAATCTTTAAACACCTTCATTTTAACATAATAAAAAAAAGACGGGATTTCCCCGCCTTTTTTAATTCATCCATTTCGTATTATGATGCTTTTTCTTCCGTCTTTTCATATATATCGATGCCTGCTTCATTAAGCATCCATTCTATATGAACACCATATCCTGAAGTAGGGTCATTTACAAATACATGTGTTACAGCTCCAATTATCTTGCCATCCTGAATAATCGGGCTTCCGCTCATCCCCTGGACAATGCCGCCTGTTTTATCAAGGAGCTTCTGATCCGTCACCTTAATGACCATTCCTTTTGTTGCAGGGAACTTTTGAGGAATTGTGCTGACAATCTCAATATCAAACAATTGTACTTCATCATTATCGACCACAGTCAGTATTTGAGCAGCTCCCTCTTTTACCTGATGAGAAAGTGCAATTGGCATCGGTTTATCAAAAATCCCATTTTTCATATCCCGGTTTAATTCCCCAAAAATACCGAAAGGACTGTTTCTGACAATATTTCCGATTATTTCTTTGTCCGAGGAAAATCGTGCAAGTTTTTCACCAGGATTGCCATTGCTTCCTTTTTCAATTGAAGTTACAGTTGATCTGACAATTTGTCCGTCTTCAACCACAATAGGTTTTTTTGTATCCATATCGGAAATAACATGGCCAAGAGCTCCATACTTTTTCGATTCCGGGTGATAGAAAGTCATGGTACCAATTCCTGCTGCAGAGTCACGTATATATAATCCAAGCTTATAGGTTTCTTCCCCGTCTTCTTTTAGAGGAGTCAGCTCCGTTTTCACCTTTCCGCTTTCGCGGCTAACAATGATTTGGAGAGGATTTCCGCTTTTGCCCGCTTCTTGAACAAAAGGGGCAACATCTGACATCTTTTCAATTTTCTTGCCATTAATTTCAGTAATGATATCTCCAACTTTTATCCCGGCCGTTTCGCCCGGCGATGCTTTTCCTTCAGCTGTATTAACCTGGTGGTGCCCCACAACCAGCACGCCTACTGTATTTAGTTTAACCCCGATTGATTGGCCTCCTGGAATTACTTTAAAATCTTTTAAGACATTAACATCAACTTTCTTTATCGGAAAACCTGCCAGCTCTAGAAGCATTTCATTTTTCCCATTTTCTTTAGCTGAAAGCGAAATCGAATGGTTATCTTCATTAAGTGCAACACTTGTATTATCTATGGACAGCCCGGCTGACACTGCTTCCGCCTTTGCAAAATTTAGCTGCTGCCCTTCAAAAAGGGTTATATTTGCGGGTATTTGCAAATATTCCTGAACAGGCTTGGAAAAACCTAAAGCAATTAATGAAACAAGGAGAATTCCACCAATTATTTTGCGTAAAACATCATATGTCAAATTTTTCACTCTCCTCGCTTCTAGTCCATCCACGTCAAATGGCTACATCTTTAATTTTGCCTGCATCGAAGGCATTTATAACTGCCATTGACATAAAAAAAGCTATCCTGCTTTGGATAGCTTTTCAAGGTATTAGATCTGACACTGCCACTGATGGATACAGACCTGATATTGGTTCAGCATTATTTTAGCTGTTTTGCCATATGCAGCAGCTCTTTTGCATGCTCTTTTGTCAAATCAGTAATTTCCACTCCAGAAATCATACGGCTGATTTCTTTTATCTTCTCTTCCTCATTCAGCGGCTTCACTGTTGTTTTAGTCCGTCCTTCATTCGTGTTTTTGGCAATAAATAAATGAGTATCTGCAATCGCTGCAACCTGTGGCAGATGAGAGATGCACAGCACCTGCGAATCCACGGAAACATGGTGAATCTTCTCCGCGATGGCTTGTGCCACCCTTCCGCTAACCCCTGTGTCCACTTCATCAAAGATAATACTTGTAACCCCCTGATGTTTCGAAAAAATACTCTTTAGTGCAAGCATAATTCGGGATAATTCTCCTCCCGATGCTATTTTAGACAGAGGCTTAAGCGGTTCTCCCGGATTGGTGGAAATATAGAATTCTGCTCTGTCAATTCCATTTTTCAAAAGGACTTCAGGATCAGAAAAGAACCTTACCTCAAAAACTGTTTTTTCCATGTATAATTCCTTAAGCTCTTTATGAATTAACTTCGTAAGCTTTAGTGCAGATTTTCTCCGCAGTTTGCTTAGTTCTTCCCCTTCAACCATCAGGTCTTTTTTCAGGGCAGCAACTTCTTTTTGAAGCTTATCAATATGGGTCTCTTTATTTTGCAGCGTTTCAATTTCTTCTTCTATTTTTGCTGCGTATTCCAGCACTTCATCGACTGTTTTTCCATATTTTCTTTTTAGTCCATTAATTTCATTCAGTCTGGTTTCAATTTCATTAAGCCTATGGGGATCATATTCCATAAAGTCCATTTCATTGCGGAGGGAACTGGCTGCATCTTCAAGCAAATAAAAGCTGTTTGCCACATTTTCCGCTATTTCTTTATATGAGGGGTCCAATTCAGCGGCATCATTCATATATCCCATAACCATTCCAATCCAATCGAGCCCTTTTTGCTCTCCTTGCAGAGCATTATAGCCCGACTGAACCGAATCAAAAATACGTTCATAGTTGGACAGCTTTCTCTTTTCTTCAATCAAGTCCTCATCTTCATTCAATTTCAGCTGTGCAGACTGAATTTCATCAAGCTGAAACTGAATTAAATCAAGCCGATGCGCCATTTGCTGTTCATTCTCACTTAGATTCTTAAGCTTTTTCAATGTGCTTTCATATAACCTATAAATTCCCTGGTATTCCGAAAGGGAAGCAGCAATTTTCGGTCCTCCAAACTGATCGAGGAGTGGAAGGTGCAAGGTTTCATTCATTAATTCCTGATGTTCATGCTGGCCATGTATATCAATAAGCGAACTGCCGATTTCCCTTAAGGCAGAAATGGTTACTAATTTCCCATTCACTCTGCAGACGCTTTTTCCTGACTTTGATATATCCCTGCGAAGAACAATCATTCCCTCTTCAATCTCTATCCCGAATTCAGCAGATCGTTTATAGCAAGGGTGCTTTGGATCATCAAGGATAAAAAGCCCCTCTAGTTCAGCCTTATCTTCACCATGCCGGACAAATTCTGCAGATCCTCTGCCTCCGGCCAGCAAGTGAATGGCATCGATGATTATGGATTTCCCCGCCCCTGTTTCACCAGTTAAAACAGTTAAGCCCTTTTCAAATGAGACAGAAAGGGCTTCGATAATAGCAAAATTTCGTATGGTTATTTCATTTAACAAACTTATCACCTCATTAGAAAAGCAGAAGCGCCTTGCTTACTGCGACACCTCGATCGGGGCAGGCGCTCTGAGCTTGAAAAATATCTACAGCATTTCAAGAAAGCGGTTTGAAATGGCTTCTGTGTCTTCAGGGGTTTTGCATATGATCAGGCATGTGTCATCCCCGCAGATTGTCCCCAGAATTTCTTCCCAGTCAAGATTATCTATCAGTGCGCCAATAGCCATGGCATTGCCCGGAAGAGTTTTCATTACAAGGAGATGTCCTGCAGTATCCACTCTGACAAAGGCATCCATTAAATTTCTTTTAAGCTTTTGCAGTGGATTGAAACGCTGATCGGCAGGAAGACTGTATTTATATCTGCCGTCCATTAGAGGAACTTTTACAAGGTGAAGCTCTTTAATATCTCTTGAAACGGTCGCCTGGGTAACATTAAACCCCGCGTTTTTCAATTCATCCACCAGGTCATCCTGTGTTTCTATATCGTTATTAGTAATAATTTCGCGTATCTTAATATGTCTTTGCCCTTTATTCATTTTTTCACCTCTATAATCAGCCGCTTGACAGCAGGCAGAAAAAATTAATTTATAGTGTTTTGTACTTTAATGTTAGCTGATTTTCTCAATAAAGTACAATTTTCCCGTATATTATATATTATAATTCGTCCTATCACGACAAATTCCTTTAAAAAAAGGAACAGGCATCAGCCTATTCCTCTATATTAACCTGCTTCGTTTTCAATTCGGCATGGGCTTCTTTTACAACCTCACCTGTCTGGGCTTTAAGGAGGTTTTCTCCTTCTTCTTTGGTGCCAGACCAATACAGGTGGAGGAGAAATTCTATGTTGCCGTCACCGCCGGTGATGGGGGAATAGGAAACGTCCTTGACATCATAGCCAAGACCCAAAGCAAATTCGATAGTTTTATCAAGAACAGCTTCATGGATTTTAGGATCTCTGACAATCCCTTTCTTCCCAACCTGGTCCCGTCCGGCTTCAAATTGCGGTTTCACTAAGGCAATTGTATCACTTCCAGGAACCAGCAGGGTTTTTAATACCGGCAATATAAGCTTTAATGAGATGAACGAAACATCAATCGAAGCAAAATCAGGCATACCGGCTGTAAGGTCTGCCGGAGTTACATACCGGAAATTAGTCCTTTCCATGACAACAACCCGTTCATCCTGCCTTAATTTCCATGCAAGCTGATTATATCCTACATCCAAAGCATAGGACATTTTGGCGCCATTTTGCAGAGCACAATCTGTGAAGCCGCCCGTTGAGGATCCAATATCAAGGAGGATCTTGCCTTCAATTTCTAATTCAAAAACCTTAAGAGCTTTCTCAAGCTTTAAGCCCCCCCGGCTGACATAGGGCATGACCTTCCCTTTGATTGTCAGCGGAATATCGGCACTAACCTTCTCACCCGGCTTATCCAGCCTGCTTTCATTGCTGAACACCAAACCGGCCATAACGGCCCTTTTTGCTTTTTCTCTCGTTTCAGCAAGACCTCTTTCAACTAATAAAACATCTAATCGTTCTTTCTTTATTTTCATATTTTAAGCCCTTTTTTGTTTTTTTCTTGCCAGTATTCCCATTCTTTCCACAACATCGTCAACAGTCATCCCGATTTCTTCCAATAGTTCATTTACACTGCCATGCTCAATAAATTTATCAGGTATTCCCATACGGTCTATTTCTGTATGATGGAAGCCATGGTCATGTGCATATTCAAGAACAGCACTTCCAAAGCCCCCCTGCAGCACAGCTTCTTCTATCGTAAGAATAGGCAGATTTGCTGCAAACAATTCATGCAGCATCTTCTCATCAAATGGCTTAATAAACCTTGCATTAATGACTTTAATGGAGTGTCCTTGTTTTTCCAGGAGTTGAGCTGCTTTCAATGCCATTGGAATGGTTGTCCCAAAAGTTAATATTGCTCCATCACTGCCTTCACGCAGAACTTCCCATGTACCAATTGGAATAGTCTTAAGCTCTGTGTCCATAGGCACCCCGATGCCATTTCCGCGCGGGAAGCGCATAGCGATTGGGCCATCGTTATATACAATAGCTGTTTTCACCATATGCTGGCCTTCATTTTCATCTTTTGGCATCATCAGAACCATATTCGGCAGATGCCGCAGAAATGCGATATCAAATACACCCTGGTGCGTTTCCCCATCTGCACCAACAAGCCCCGCCCGGTCGATTCCAATAAATACATTCAGGTTTTGGCGTGCAATATCGTGTACCACCTGATCATAAGCACGCTGCAGGAAAGTAGAATAAATCGCAAGGAACGGCTTCATGTTTTGAGTTGCCAGCCCGGCAGCTACTGTTGCTGCATGCTGTTCAGCTATTCCAACATCATACATCCGTTCCGGAAATTCACTTGCAAAGCCTTCAAGCTTCGAACCAACAGGCATCGCTGGTGTGATTGCAACAATTCTTTCATCTTTTCTGGCAAGTTCCCTGACGGTTTCTGACACAAGTTTGCTCCATGCAGGCGGTGGTGCAGCTGCAGGCTTCACAAAGTCCCCTGTTTCCATTTTATAAGGGCCAGTACCGTGCCAAGTGCCAATCCTGTCATTCTCTGCAGGGTGAAAGCCTTTCCCTTTTTTCGTTATAACATGGAGAAGCACCGGGCCTTCAGTTTTCTTTGCATAAGCAAGGTTCTCAAATAAAGCTTCATAGTTATGGCCATCGACAGGCCCTAAATAGGTAAAGCCCAATTCCTCAAAGAACATGCCTGACACGAACAGATACTTTAGGCTATCTTTCAGTCTTTCAGCAGTTGAGGCCAATTTGCCGCCCACTGCCGGAACCTTTTTTAATAAATATTCAAGTTCATCTTTTACCCAATTATATTTGCCTGCCGTCCGTAGCCTTCCCAGGACATTGTGGAGTGCACCTACATTAGGGGCAATTGACATTTCATTATCATTCAGTATGACAATCATATCTTTTTTTTCATGTCCGATATGATTTAAGGCTTCTAAAGCCATTCCGCCTGTTAAGGCACCATCCCCAATAACAGGAATGACATAATTGTTCTCTTTTTTCAGGTCTCTTGCAATGGCCATTCCCATTGCGGCAGATAAAGAAGTAGAGCTATGGCCGGTTTCCCATACATCATGCTCGCTTTCGATCATTTTGGGAAAGCCGCAAAGACCTTTATATTGCCTAAGAGTATCAAATTGACACGCCCGGCCTGTAAGAATTTTATGGACGTATGACTGATGTCCGACATCCCAGATAATTTTATCCTTCGGACTGTCAAAACATTTATGCAATGCAACAGTCAGCTCAACAACTCCAAGATTAGGGCCAATATGTCCTCCTGTGCCTGATAGCTTTTCGACCAGGAAATTGCGGATATCCTGGCTGAGACTTTCCAATTCTTTATTCGAGAGCCCTTTTAAAAAGGAAGGGTCTTTAATTGATAACAGATCCATACTGCGGACCACTCACTTTCGTTTCTTATTCATCCGTTTTCACATATATTTTGGCAATTATGTTTATAGCAGAGTAATGCTTGTTTATTCCGGCGTCCAGCCTGTCCAAAAGATAATAACTTAAGATTACCTTATTACAGGAGATTTTCCAAATGCTTTTCATTTTAAACAGCCACTCACTCAAGCTGGCTTTGCCGGGGAATACTCCCGGCAGCAATTCCTATCATACCAAAATATATACATTGATGACCATCATTTTATTAAACAGCAAATACCGCTGGTACAATTAGTACAGCGGCAAGACCGTCGTTTCTTAATTCATTTTTGTATCCTGATCAAAGCAATAATGAGTATGTATAATAGAAATTAGTGGTCCCTGTTTGCAATTAGATCTGTTATTTCTTCCAGCAGTTCTGTTTGGAGGCCAGTTTCCTTCAGCTTCTCTTTTGCAGATCTGATATGGTATTCGAGAGCCTCTTTCGCGCCATTCATTGTCAGAAGTGCCGGATAGGTGCTTTTATTTTTTGATTCATCACTGCCAACAGGCTTCCCGATTATCTCTTCTGTCCCCTCTAGGTCGAGAATATCGTCTCTGATTTGAAAAGCCAGCCCCAGATGAAAAGCAAAATGGGAAAGAGCCTGAATCGTTTCCTCATTGGCATTTGCCAAAATAGCACCTGAAACCACACTGCATTCAAGCAATTTACCGGTCTTATGCACATGAATATACTCAAGGTCCTCTATGGCCAGCTGTTTGCCTTCTCCCTTAATGTCTGCAGCCTGCCCGCCAACCATCCCTTCAGCACCGGCAGCTCTTGACAGCACCCTAATCAGAGACAGCTTCATTTCGGCTGAAGCGAATTCGTCTGGTGTTTCCGCAATTGTCTGGAAGCTGTATGTGAGCAAGGCATCGCCTGCCAGAATGGCAAATGCCTCCCCATATACTTTATGGTTAGTAGGCTTACCTCTTCTTAAATCATCATTATCCATGCTTGGCAAGTCATCGTGAATAAGCGAATAGGTATGGATCATTTCAATCGCCGCCGCACTCCACAGCCCTTTTAACGTATCTTCGCCAAAAGCAGCCAATGTAGCAAATAAGAGCATCGGCCTGATCCGTTTCCCTCCGGCTTCGAGTGAATATAGCATCGATTCCTTGATTTCAGCTGGAGCCTTTAATTTATGTACATATTCTTTTAGATGCATTTCAAGTTTTTTCTTATGAAATTCAGAGAAAGAACTTAATGATTGCTGCTGCAAAATTATTCCTCCTCCGGAATGGCGAAGTTTGTCTTTCGGCCATCTTCCGTCAGTATTTCCGTAAGCTGTGATTCTACATTTTTAAGCTTATCATGGCATAGCTTTGAAAGTTCCATGCCTTTTTTATAAATGTTAATAGCCTCTTCAAGAGGAACATCTCCCTCTTCAAGCTTTTCTACAATAACTTCAAGTTCTTCCATTGCTTGTTCAAATGAAAGCTGCTTTTCATCCGCCATGCCATTCACTCCTCAATATCCGTTACCCTGCATTCAATTGTTCCATCAGGGACCTTCAATTTTAACATATCATCTACTTTAACCTGAGACACAGTCTTTATCAGGGCTTCATTTTGTGTATAAGCAAGGCTGTAGCCTCTGTCCATAATTTTCAGAGGACTTAGTGCCTCAAGGGTTGAAATGACCCTTGCAAAATCCTTTTCTTTTACAGCCAGGGTGTTTGCCATTGTTTTGTTTAATAATTTATGGAGCCGTTCATGTTTTTCTTTTGCCTGATCCTTCAGCTGGCCGGGATGATTCCGTACCAGCCTTTTTTGCAGGATATCAGCCTGTTCCTGTTTTAAATCATGCAGCCTTTTTGCCCCCCGCAATAGCTGTTCGGTGATTTTATCAAGCTGTTCCAGTTTTTGTTCATACAATTTTTGCGGATACCGGAAAGCATAGGATTTCTGTACCCTTAAAAGCCTTTCATTTTGCAGGGCAATTTGTTCCTTCATTGATCTAATCAGCCTTGATTGCCTGTTAAAAAGCCTTTCGGTCAGGTCATCAATATGCGGGACTGCCAATTCAGCAGCTCCCGTTGGGGTAGGAGCCCTTAAATCTGCTACAAAATCCGCGATTGTAAAATCTGTTTCATGGCCGACAGCTGAAATTATAGGTATTACCGACTTAAATATGGCTTTTGCCACAGATTCCTCATTAAAGGCCCAAAGCTCTTCAATGGAGCCTCCTCCCCGGCCGATAATTAAAACATCGGCTTCACTGGATGAATTGGCTACTTCTATCGCTTTCACAATGGATGGAGCTGCATGGATACCCTGGACCAGCGCAGGGCAGATCAGTATGTTCGCGATGGGAAAGCGCCTTTTAAGCGTCGTAAGTATATCTCTGATTGCAGCTCCAGTGGGGGATGTGATAACAGCAACTGTACGTGGATAACGCGGGATACTTTTTTTATGCGCAGGCGAAAAATATCCTTCTTTCTCCAATTTCTCTTTCAGCTGCTCATATGCCAAATAAAGCTCACCTATCCCGTCCGGCTGCATTTCTTGTACATACATCTGATATTGGCCGCTGGATTCATAAACTGAAATCGCTCCGCGAACTAATACTTTCATGCCATTCTCTGGCCTGAATTTCATGGATCTCGCATTTCCTGCAAACATCACGGCTAATATTCTGGCTTTTTCATCCTTTAAAGTGAAATACATATGACCGCTTGAGTGCTGTTTAAAGTTAGAGATTTCTCCCTTAACTAAAATATTTTGCAAATGAGGGTCAGCGTCAAATTTTCTTTTTATGTATTTAGTTAGTGCATGAACTGTCAGATACTGCTGTTCCTTCATAACAATCTCCTTTATGCAGAAGCCGCATTGGCCGTGCATCTCCTGCAGAGCAATAACACAGGGCAAGCGCAGACGCCTTGTCCACTCCCGACACCTTAGGAGCAGGCGCTCCTTCTAAATAGCCGGCTCTTTTATCGTGAGATGACAAAAGGTGTCGAAGCTTCCATGTGGAGCTGAACAGTTAAAGCGTTGAAACTTCTTGCCTATCAAAAAAAACTGTCCATCCATTAGCCCGCATAACAGGCTTCCTAAATACAGGATAATGGAAATGGACAGATTTTGCATCTATGGCGGCCATGAATTTAGTTTTTGCTTATCGAATACTCTGCTGCCTTTAACGTATTATGCATTAACATGGTAATGGTCATCGGTCCCACTCCGCCTGGAACAGGAGTAATATATCCTGCTTTATGCTTCACATTTTCGAAATCAACATCACCGCAAAGCTTTCCTTCCTCATTTCGATTCATGCCCACATCAATCACGATTGCGCCATTTTTAACATGGTCCTCCGTAATTAAATTGGCTTTGCCTGCTGCTGCCACCAGTATATCTGCCCGCCTGGTATATTCCTTAAGATTAGCTGTTTTCGAATGACAATAGGTAACAGTTGCATCTTTATTAAGAAACAGCTGCCCGGCAGGCTTCCCAACAATGTTGCTTCTGCCTATTATCACTACATGCTTTCCGGAAATGTCTGCTCCGATGCTTTCGAGCATTTCAATGATCCCTGCAGGAGTACATGGGATATAGGCATCCTGAGATGTCATCATCCTGCCAATATTAATGGGATGGAATCCATCCACATCTTTCTCAGGTGATATAGTCTCAATGATGGCTTTTTCATTAATATGTTTTGGCAGCGGCAGCTGGACCAGGATGCCATGGATTTCATCATTCTTGTTTAATTCAGTGATTTTACTGATAAGCTCTTGTTCACTGACACTTTCGGGAAGGTCAATAAGCATAGAATTCATGCCAAGCTTATTGCAGGTTTTCTGCTTGTTATTCACATACGTTCTTGATGCCTGATTATCCCCCGCTAAAATAACTGCCAAGCCTGGCGTGACTCCTTCTGCCTTCAGCTTTTGCACTTTAGCACCAATACGATCCTGGTTCTTTCTTGCAATTTCTTTTCCATCTATTAATTCTGCAGCCATTTGTAATCCCCCTGTCAGAAAGTCGAAAGCGCTTTTGATAAGGACTGGGTGCTTGCTGGCATCCATAGTGTATGTTTATTAAAGCTTTTCCTTTACCTTTGATAAAACACCATTAATAAACTTGCTGGATTGATCGTCGCCGTATAATTTGGCAATTTCAATTGCTTCATCGAGCACCACATTTGCCGGCACTTCCTCTTTTAAATACCGAAGCTCAAAAACAGACAAGCGCAGAAGGTTGCGATCTACTGTGGCAAGCCTCTCCAGCGTCCATTTTTCAAGAAACCCTTTAATTTCGCTATCAATTGTTTCTTTATGCTCAAGCACACCTGATACAAGTGTGCTGAGATACTCATCACTTTTTTCTCCCTCTAAAACGTGTTCGATGGCTGTCTCCGGTTCTGTCCCGCTTACATCAATTTGAAATAACGCCTGCAATGCTTTTTCTCTGGCTGTTCTTCTCTTCATCTTTATAAAACTCCTTTATAGCTAGCATTAGTAATTTTCATTTTTGAGCATTTGCACGTCCAAAAATTGCATAAGAAGATAATAGCATAAGTAAGGAATCTTCGCACTACAACAAGAGCATAATGTTTGGCGAAGAAAATTATCAAGAAAACTTATAATATTAATTTCCCCTTTACAAACTCCTTTATAACGGATTAGAGAATGAATGATGAAGAGTGAACCATAAGAAAAGCCAAAGACGAGTCTGATGTCTTTGGCTTGTTGTGTATGTTACATTTCCTGTTCGTATTCAACTTCATGCTTTTGGTTCTCAAACATAATTCCTACTACGTGAATGTTTACTTCCTGAGCGTCCAATGCTGTCATATTAAGGAGGGCCTGTCGGATGTTGTCCTGGATTTTTTGCGCAACGCTTGGAATGGACACGCCGAATTTCATCAGGCAATATACATCGACTTTGATGCCTTCTTCTGTTAATTCAACTTTAACACCTTTGCCATGGTTCTTTTTACCAAGCCTTTCGACCACTCCTGTAGCGAAGTTTCCGCGCATTTGCGCAACCCCTTCTACTTCCGAAGCAGCAATGCCGGCAATAACTTCAATAACTTCCGGTGCAATTTCCACCTTGCCAAGACCTGAATTTTCAGGGCTCATTTCAAGAATATTATTTTCGTTCATTTTGGCACCTCCACAAGTCTTTAAGAATTCATTACATCATGCAATTCAAGAAATTTAGTATTAAACTGCCCTTCCACAAAATTTTCATGGCTTAAAAGCTTGAGGTGGAACGGGATGGTTGTATGAACCCCTTCCACTACAAATTCGCTTAATGCCCTTTTCATTCTGGAAATAGCTTCTTCTCTAGTATTTCCATAAGTGATCACTTTTGCAATCATTGAATCGTAATATGGAGGAATCATATAGCCCGGGTAGGCAGCGGAGTCCACTCTGACACCAAGCCCGCCAGGAGGCAGATACATATTGATCCTTCCTGCTGATGGCATAAAGTTCTTCTCCGGGTTTTCCGCATTAATTCTGCATTCGATTGACCAGCCGTTAAATGTCACATCACTTTGTGTGAAATTAAGCTTTTCTCCAGAAGCAACCTTAATTTGCTCCTTGATTAAATCAACTCCTGTTACCATTTCTGTAACTGGATGCTCCACCTGAATACGCGTGTTCATTTCCATGAAATAGAATTTTCGATTTTGATAATCGTAGATAAACTCTATCGTTCCGGCGCCTGTATAATCAACCGCTTTCGCAGCTTTTACAGCTGCATTTCCCATCTCTTCACGTGTTTCACCGTCAAGAGCAGGTGAAGGCGTTTCCTCGAGCAGCTTTTGCAGCCGCCTTTGAATAGAACAATCTCTTTCCCCAAGATGAACAGTATTCCCGTAATTGTCTGCAAGAACCTGAATCTCCACATGACGGAAGTCTTCAATGTATTTTTCGATATAAACGCCAGGATTCCCGAATGCTGTCATTGCTTCCTGCTGTGTGATCGTAATTCCTTTAATAAGCTCCTGCTCATTGCGCGCTACACGGATTCCTTTCCCGCCTCCGCCAGCAGTCGCTTTAATAATGACCGGATATTCAATCTTTTCTGCAAGCTGAATAGCATCTTCCGCATCCTTAATAATTCCATTAGAGCCCGGAACGATCGGAACTCCCGCTTCCTTCATCGTTTCTCTTGCAATATCCTTTGTGCCCATTTTATTGATGGCTTCAGGAGTCGGACCGACAAAAATAATATTACATTCTCTGCACAGCTCGGCAAAGTCCGCATTCTCTGCAAGAAACCCATAACCAGGATGGATGGCGTCACAGCCAGTAAGCTTCGCGACACTTATTATATTAGTAAAATTTAAATAGCTGTCCTTAGATGCTGTTGGACCAATGCAATATGCCTCATCCGCCAGCTGAACATGGAGCGCTTCCCTGTCTGATTCTGAAAAGACAGCAACAGATTCAATCCCCATTTCGCGGGCTGCCCTGATAATGCGGACAGCTATTTCTCCTCTGTTGGCAATCAAGAGTTTTTTAATCATTCTGTAACCGCTCCTTATTCAGGCTTAACTAAAAATAGTGGCTGGCCATATTCTACTAATTGACCGTCCTTTACAAGCACTTCTACAATTTCACCATTAACTTCCGCTTCAATTTCATTAAATAATTTCATTGCTTCTACAATGCAGACAATGGAATCCTTCGTAACTTTTGAACCGGCTTTTACATATGCTTCAGCGTCAGGTGATGATGATTGGTAAAAGGTCCCTACCATTGGGGATACAATCTTATGTAAATTTTCTGCAGCTTCAGCCTTTGGTGCTGGAGCTTCTGCTGGAGCTTCTGTTTTTGGCTCTTCCACATTCACAGCAGCTGGCTGGACCGGCTGAGGAGCAGGTGCTAACACTTGGGCAGCTGCAGGCTGGACTTGCTGAACGACTGCTGCTTCATTGCCTTTTTTCTTCATCTTAATTTTAGAACCTTCATGCTCATATACAAATTCATCAATATTTGACTGATCTACCAATTTAATCAGTTCACGGATTTCTTGTACTTTTAACATTTTGGCACCCCTTGTTTTCTCATTGCATGATAATCCCTCTATTCCGGATGGATAAAACTGCCAAGGCAGAAACGTACGGATGGGAGGTTATGCATGGTTTGAATTATGACTAGATACTAATATCATACGATAAGACCTTATAAAACTTCAACATTCTATTATGTACTGGATAACAATTTCTCTATCCGCCATATGTTCCATTCTAATATTTTTCTAAATGTTTGTGAAATGTTTCATGGGATTTAACGAAATTTCATCCAAAATCACTTCTTATCCAGGACTATTGTACCATTAGTTTATGTAATAGTTACTAAACTTAAAAACAATATTAAATGGGAGCCCGCAGAATTTTGCAGGCTCCCTCTATTTTTTTATTTTTCAACCTGGAACTCTACAGCCACAGCCTCAAGCTTTCCAATTTCATTCCTTACTTCCTGGATGATATTGTTTGCAGCAGCTGGAGAATGATCTTTGGCCTTAACAGTAATTTGAACCTTCTTGCCATCCGCACGGACTAGCACATCTTCATAATCCATCGCTCTGATTAATGTTTCAAGCATCGCCTCCTTTTGGGCGATTTCATTTAATTCATCAATTTGATCTTTTGCCTTCATTCTTTCTTCAGCAGGCAGGTCAGTTTGACCAAGGACCTCCTGTAGTCCTTCCTTCATGCGGCTGCGCTCGTCATCAAGCTGAAGACGTAGATTTTCGAACATTTCATCACTGGCAGTGTTTGTAATGATCGCTTTGCCATCTTCACTCTCAACGGCCTCCATTTCACCCGCTGCCTTTTCTTCCATTCCAGCAAGGTCACTGCCTTTTTGTTCCGGTGATGTTACATAATACACCGATAATACAACCACCAAACTCAGCATTGTTAATAGCCAGACCGTTTGTTTCTTTAAAAGCATCTATTATTCCCCCTTAGTTTTTTTAGGCATTACGGATACTCTATGGCTTGGAACATCCAATGCTCTGGTTACTGCCTCAATAATCCATTTTTTCACTTGTATATTTTCAGCCCCTTTTGCCACAACCAGAACTCCCCTTATTTCAGGTTTCTTGGTTTCTATGACAATGGGAACCTCTTTTTCTCCATTTCGGACAATCACAAGCTGTTCCTCTTCTGACTGGTCCTCAACCTTCCTTTTGCCGCCTTCCCGATCGGTTTCATCGGTTTTCTGAGTCTGGGTTGTTTTGTTTTTCTCAAGAACTTTCTTTTCTGTGGCATCGACATTCACCACAACCGTGGCATCTTCAACCCCTACGATAGCATCGAGCGCTTCTTTTATTTGAGCTTCATATGCTTTTTCATAATTGGAAATGGTGTCATTTCCCCCAGATTTCTGCTGGCCGAATGCCGGCACCTCTTCCTCCTGCTTCACTTCTTCCCCATCCTTAAAAACGGGCAAGTCCCCGGTGGAACTGTCTTCTTGAAACAGCGTATTGCTGATCAGCATGATGGCTGCCCCAAATAGGAGAACAAGCAGTAAATAATGGAATTTTCCAGGTTTCTTATCAGACTGTCCATCTTTGGAAATCATTTTTTTTATCCATGTGAAAGGACCTTTTTCATTATCCATCCCTCTCCATATTCCCCCCTTCTACCAGAACTTCGATTGAGTTTGCGTCTACATTCCATTTTTGTGCGAGAAGAGAAGCAATTCTTCCTGCATCTTCATGTTCGGGCCCGCTGGATGGAAGAGGTTTCCCGGCATTGATTTCCACTGTTTTAACCACTTCTACAGCTTCAGCTTCTGCATCTTCTGCTTTGAGTTGGATCATGACCTTTTGCAGGTTATCCGGGAAGGCTTGATCACTGCTTTCATCTACTAAAATATCAATGTTAGCAATTTCCAGACCGTACTGTTCCATCAACTCCTCTTCTGCGTCCTGTTTCATGTGGACAGCCATTTGTTCTAAAATATATGCATCACTTGAGGCTTGTATTTCTTTTTTCTTCATTTCTATTAAATTTTCCATATTTTTTTCTCCTGCCCCCTCAAAAACCGGGACTGAAACTAGTGCTTCTTCAAAATCACTTGAAACAATTTTTAAAATCGGTGTAAGAATAATCGCTATCAGCAGCAGCCCTGTCACCATTTTAGTGTACTTCTGAAGCTTGGAGCTGGGGAGGAGCATATCAATGACAGTAGCAAGCAGAACAAATAATATGATGTTGGTTACCCATTCTTTTATGAAATCCACTTCATTCCCTCCCTACCGGACCATCATGGTCAGATTGCCGGCTGCTATAATAACTGTAATGCTAAGGAAAAACATCAGGGAGACAATGGCCAGAGCTGCAAAAACATAGATGATGCTTTTGCTGATTATATCCAGGCAGGCTATGATTGGCCCTCCTCCCAGCGGCTGCAAAATGGCTGCCGCAAATTTATATATAAACGCAATCATTAATATTTTGATTGCAGGAAATGCTGCAATAATAAGGAGAATGGCTACTCCAGCTATCCCCACCGTATTTTTCAATAGCACCGATGCGCTAATTACCGTATCTGTCGCATCTGTAAACATCCTGCCGATGACAGGAATAAAATTCCCTGTAATAAACTTTGCTGTACGGATCGTAATTCCATCAGTAACTGCGGCAGATGCTCCCTGAACTGATATAACTCCCAGAAAGACCGTCAGGAACATCCCAAGAAGCCCAATGCTCCAATTCCGGAGCAGATTGGCAAGCTGTGTCACCTTGTAATGTTCCGACAATGTGCTGACAATGCTTAACAGGGCTGATAAAAATAGAAGCGGAAGAATTACATACTGGATAAATAATCCGCTGACATTCATCAAAAATAGGATCACCGGGTGGAAAAACGCTGCAGACACCACACCTCCCGAAGAAGCAATCAATGCAAGCAGCAGCGGTATGAGAGCCATTATGAATGACACCATAGTTGAAATGGTTTCCTCTGTATAAGTGATCGCCACATGGAAGCTGTTAAGTGCAATAATAATTAACACCATAAAGACGATTGAATAGGCGGCTTTACTGACAGTACTTTTTTCAAATGAATTCTGCAGAGACTGCAGGAACATGCTGAATACCGTCAGCAATATCAGGGTCCCCAGCAATTTTCCATTGACTATAAACTCATGGAACACAAACTTAACCGCGCCTCCAGCCCAATCTTTTAGTGAAAATTCCTTATCTCCTTTAATGAATTCATAGAGACTCCCCTTTTGACTTTCGGGCAAAAATCCTCCATACTCTGTTATAATTTCTTCCCAAAATCCTTTTATTTCATTAAGATCTAACTTCTCAACCTGAGTTTCAATTAAATCCTGCGGGGATATTGTCTCTTCTGCTTCGCCGGTCTTTGGTGAGGCTTGTACAATTGGTGCCAGGAAAAAGAATATAAATAAGCTGAACCCTAAAATCATCTGCATCCTTTGCTTCATTTTTTTCACCTCTTTTAAAAGACCCTGTCTAATGCCAGCAATATGTGCCTGTCCAGTCCGGCAGCCTGTTATTAGAAGGCTGCCGTCTAGCTTGGAATCATACGGATAATGGTTTCGATTAATACCGTAAGGATCGGAATGGCCATGGCAAGAATAAGAATCTTCCCGCCCATTTCGATTTTTGCTGCAATAGCTCCCTGCCCTGCATCCTTCGTAATTTGGGCAGCAAACTCAGCAATATAGGCTATTCCAATTATCTTTAAAATGGTTTCAACATAGACGATGTTCACCTTTGCATTGACGGCAATCTTTTCAATCATATGGATAATGGCATAAATTTGGTCGACCAAAAAAAGAAAGATGGCACAGCCGACAAATACAATCAGCAAAAAAGCAAAATTCGGCTTTTGCTCCTTAACTATCAGTGCCAGGAAAGTGGCTACAAGCGAAAATCCGACTATTTGGAGAATTTCAATGGCTGAGCCCCCCTTTTATCCCTGAAACAAAAAGACTGATTTAATTTTTTGGAAAAGGTTATCTACAATGGAAGCAACCATGAATAAGATATAAATGAATCCGAAAAGCGTTACCCATTGGGCGTATTCTTTTTTGCCCACCTGATCTAGAATGGTATGCAAAAAGGCTACAACAATTCCCACACCTGCAATCTTAAAAATGATATCTACCTCTAAGCCCATCTTTTCTCCCCCTAAGCTCTGATCAGCGTCCGGCAATAAAGCCGGCATTTCCTACATTAGTAATATGATTAAGAGCAATCCGGATAAGAACCCCAGACTTTTGACCATTCTCTCGTATTTTGCTTGTCTGTCTTGCGCATCAGCTTCTTCACGTTCCAGATGGGAAAGGGTCAGCATAATCTGCTTTTGCTGTGAAAGGCGGTCATGTCTTCCAAGTGTTTCGCCAAATTGCTTCATGATCTCAAATTCCCCTTGTTTAAAAGCGGTCATGCTCCATATTTCCTCCAAACTTTCTTCCCATGCATCCTTTACTGTCGTCTCTGATTCGGTCAGTTTTTTTGCAAAGGATTCAAAGATACAGGATAAAGGCTTGGAAAGCTGGGCCGAAAGCCGTCTGGCTGCTTCATGAAGGGGTGTGTGGCCATACATAATTTCAGCTTCTAAGGATTGCAGTGCCGATTTCAGCTGACGAAGCTGGCGCGGCCGTTCGGTCAGATGCCTTGAGGCCTCAAAGCCTGCCCATGTTGTTGCAATAATAATCAAAGCAGCTCCTATAAGCTTCATCATTTACATCACGCCCGCTTGATGCTGATATCCCGCACCGTCTGAGTTTCGAATGCTGACAATGCTGCCAGGTCCATCTTTTCTGCTCAATTCAATAAATCGCTGAAAAATACCCATTTCAAGTAACGCCTGTAAAGTAGGGCGCCTCTTAATTTCCTCCAGGGAATTTCCATGTGTAGTCATAATCAGCTTTATTCCGGCATTTACTGCCTCCATTATGGCTTCAGCATCTTCAAGCCTGCCAATTTCATCGACTACCAGAACCTCAGGGCTCATGGAACGAATCATCATCATCATTCCCTCAGCTTTGGGACAGGCATCAAGGACATCAATTCTGTTTCCAAAAGTCATCTGCGGGATTCCATTGACACATCCTGCTATTTCGGAGCGTTCATCCACAATCCCAACCTTACTTGCAGGGAGGTCACTGCTTGGATCACCAGATGAAATGATTCTTGCAATATCACGAAGCAATGTAGTCTTGCCAGTCTGCGGCGGTCCAATGATCATGGTATGCATCCAGCCATTTCTGTAAATCCTCGGAATCAGCTTTTGGGCAATGCCAACTTTCTCTCTGGCAATTCTAATGTTAAAAGAGGAAATATCCCGGATCGCCTTAACCTTGCCTTGGTCAAGAATGACCTTTCCGGCAAGACCAACCCGATGGCCGCCCTCAATTGTGATATAACCTCTTTTAAGCTCTTCCTCGAGTGTGTAAATTGAGAAATGGCTTATTTTATTTAGTAAATGCACGGCATCCTCTGATTCAACTATATAAGGGAGAAAATGGGGTACTCCCCTCGCTGTTAATTCAATAGGCCTCGAAATTCGAACCCTGATTTCCTCCAGATCCTTTAAGATGTTCGGAGGGATTCTCTGTAATTGTTCGGCAATTTTTTTCGGCAAAAAGGCTATAATCGTATCCACGTCTGCTCCTCCTTTTTCACAATCTGATTTCGGACTAGCTTCTCATTATTTAAAATGTATGCCTGCAGCAAAACAATATGACTTAGATTTGCAAGCTTCACATTTATTTAGTACAAGCTATTGCCTGATTAAAAAGATGTCTTTCTTCAAAAAATATTCAAAACGAATATAATGAAAGGCTGGTGCCCGTTATGAAAACAAAATGCATATACATTATGGTTATCTTTCAGCTGATTGTTCTTGGTTTCTTTCCTGCAGAAGGAAGGGCTCATCAGAAAAATACAAAAGGACCGCAAAATGTCATTCTGTTGATTGGCGATGGAATGGGAATGGGCCAGATAGAAATTGCAAGAAAGCTGGAGTACGGGAAGGACGGGAGGCTGTTCATGGAATCTCTCCCGCACACCGCATTAGTGCATACCGAATCTGCCAATAATCTTGTGACAGATTCAGCTGCCGGCGGTACGGCTCTTGCAACTGGAAGAAAAACGAATAATGGAATGATCGGAGTTACGCCTGATGGGAAGGAAGCAGACAGTATTCTGGATTTATTCAAGAAAAACGGTAAAAAAGCAGGGATAATATCCACCAATACAATTACAGATGCAACACCTGCAGCCTTTACAGCAAGTGTTTCAAACAGATGGTCGGGACAGGAGGAAATTGCACGCCAGCAGCTTGAATCCGGGGTAGACGTGCTGCTTGGAGGCGGCAGAGCATACTTCAAACCGGAAAAGCAAAGCGGGAGGGATTTATTGAAAGAGGCAAAGCAAAAGGGATATGCTTATGCAGTGAATCGGGAAGAATTGCTGTCTGCGAAAGGCTCAAAGCTGCTTGGCTTGTTTAACGAGGGATATATGAACTTTAAATCGGACCGGCAAATACTGGAGAGCAAAGAACCCAGCTTAAAAGAAATGACTGAAAAAGCAATCGATATCCTCTCAAAAGGAGAACAGGGATTTTTCCTCATGGCCGAGGGAGCAAGAATTGATCATGCTTCACACGCTGGTGATATTACAGGCATCTGGAAAGAAACGATTGAGTTTGATGAAGCTGTCAAATTTGCCGTCGAATGGGCACAAAAGGACAAAGAAACTTTGGTGCTGATTGTCGCAGATCATGAAACCATGGGGATATCTGCATCAGAACCGCTGGATATACAGCATTTAAAGGAAGTTAAGGCATCTCCGCAATATATGGCCAGTCAATTGGCAAAAGATGATAATAGGGGCATTTATCGGTCAGAAAGTGTGAAGAATGTTTTAAAAAAGTATGCAAATATTGACTTAACTGAGATGGAAATAGAATCATTTAATCGGAAGCTTCAGAACACAGACAGCCAGGTTTATCCTCAATCCTTAGCAGCATGGGAAATAGGGAGCCTGATTGCTGAGAAATATCATGGGGGTATTTTAACGGGTACAGTAAGAGCTCTTAGCTCTACCGGCGGCCACACAGGCAATATGATTCCTTTATTTGCTTATGGCAATGGGAGCGAAGCTTTTACAGGAGTGCTGGAGAATACGGATATCCCGAAAAAGATTGCCGGACTGATGGATTACAGCTGGCATTAATGTAAATACGCATTTTTTCTCTTTCTCCCGCGTAATTCTAGAAAGATACATTAATGAAAGCGGGGAATGAAAGTTATGTATTATTATCAGCCATTTGTCCGCAATACTGTACAGAGTGGGAGCCATTTCAGATCCAAGCCAAATACATTAAGGGTTTCAGGTGAGGGAAAGTTAGCTGCACAGCCAGATCTGGCTAATATAAAGCTGGGAGTTATAACAGAAGATCAGGAGCTTCAAAAAGCACAGGGGCAGAATACTGCTGCCATTTCAAATATCCAAAAATCTCTTAATGCCATAGGAATAACAGATAAGCAAGTTCAAACGTCAGATTTCACTATTTTTCCACAGTATGATTTTGTGGATGGCAAGCAAATATTCCGCGGTTACAGAGTTGAGCATATACTCGGCATTACTGTTGCTGAATTAGATAATGCAGGACTTGTTGTGGATACAGGAGTGGAAAACGGTGCAAACACGGTTAGAGAAATTACTTTCGAAACTGAAAATCAGCAGGATTTGTACCAGCAGGCTTTAAACGCGGCTGTAATGGATGCTTACAAAAAGGCTAAAACAATCGCTGCTGCACTAAATGTACAATTGATCAGCACCCCAGTATCCGTGACAGAAGGAACTTTAGGGATGGAGCAGCCTGTATCTATACAATCCTCCGCTTTTGTCAAAAGTGCCGTCAGCACACCGATCCAGCCTGGCACCATAGAAATTGAAAGTCGCATCACGGCTGAGTTCATATATTACAGCTAGGAAGCTTCTGCTTATAATCATGGAAAAGAAGCTAATACTAATAAGGTGTCGAGGAATTCTATAGAAATGAGGTTATGAGATGAATGAAAATCTGGATGAATTTTTAAAGAATCAGAAAAAAGGCGACAGGGCTTATCTGGGAGGAACCCGTGATAACAGAACTGCTCCTGCATCTGACCCTGACTATAATAATCTCAATGACACTGACATATCCCCCGGCGCTGAGGGCAGGAAATATAAAGGATAAAAAAATCCCGATTGCTCGGGATTTTTTCCATTTATGCACGTGAAACGTATGAACCATCAGTTGTATTGATGATCAATTTATCCCCTTCATTAACAAAGAAAGGAACTTGTACAGTCAGGCCTGTTTCAACTGTTGCAGGCTTTGTTCCGCCGGATGCAGTATCCCCTTTAATGCCTGGTTCTGTTTCTGTTACTGTAAGTTCAACAGAGTTAGGAAGCTCGATTCCAAGAGACTCTCCCTGATAAAGCATAATAGCGACTTCCATGTTTTCTTTTAAGAATTTTAATTCATACTCAATTGCTGATGCAGGCAGCTCGATCTGCTCATAAGATTCATTATCCATGAAAACATGCTGATCTCCATTTGCATATAGGTATTGCATTTTACGGTTATCGATTTGTGCCTTCGCTACTTTTTCTCCTGCACGGAAGGTTTTTTCCTGAATGGCACCAGTGCGAAGATTCCGCAGTTTGGATCGTACAAAAGCCGCTCCTTTTCCCGGTTTTACGTGCTGGAAATCCATTACACGCCATATGCCGTTATCAACTTCAATTGTCAAACCCGTACGAAAATCGTTTACTGAAATCATGAGTGTGTCCTCCTAATGTGTACATTTAAAGAATAATTAATTCTTTAGTAGAATGAGTAAGTGTTTCATTATGATCGTTTGTTATGACTGTATCATCCTCAATTCGGACACCGCCAATTCCCGGTATGTATATGCCCGGCTCCACTGTTACGATCATTCCGGGCTCAAGGATAACATCAGACTTAAAGGATAATGCAGGACCTTCATGGACTTCAAGGCCGATGCCGTGTCCCGTAGAATGGCCAAAATATTCGCCATAGCCTTTGCCTGCAATATAATCACGAGTTAAGGCATCTGCCTCTTTGCCGCTCATTCCAGGTTTGATGCCTTCCATCCCCCGCTCTTGAGCTTCCTGCACAATTCCATAGATTTCTTTCAGCTTATCTTCTGGTTCTCCAACAGCAATTGTGCGGGTAATATCAGAAACATACCCTTTATAATAAGCACCGAAGTCAAGAGTGACAAAATCGCCTTTTTCAATTACCTTATCACTGGCGACTCCATGCGGAAGAGCAGAACGGTACCCGGATGCTACGATAATGTCAAACGATGATGAATCTGCACCCGCTTTTCTCATAAAGAATTCTAATTCATTCGAAACTTCCAGTTCAGTAATACCTGGCCGAATGACATCAAGAATATGTTTAAACGCAGCATCTGCAATGTCTGCCGCCACCTTTATTATCTTAATCTCTGAATCGTCCTTTATCAAGCGTAACTTTTCAATAGTGTCAGAAACAGGGATCAGCTCAGCGTTAACAGCTTTATCATAGGCTTTATAGGAAGCAAAAGTAACATGATTCTCTTCAAAACCAAGCCTTTTGATTCCGAGCTGTTTTGCCTGTTTGGCGACTTCTTCCGGAATTGCACCAGTATGCTTCACAATTTCATATCCTTCACATTGTTTAGCAGCCTGTTCCGTGTAGCGGAAATCGGTTATGAAGAGTGCTTTATCCGCACTGATGAGCACGACGCCCGATGAACCGGTAAACCCTGTCATATAACGGCGATTGTAGGTGCTGGTAATCAGCATGCCATCTATCCCAGACTCTGTAAAACGCGCTCGCAATTTTTGTATTTTCTCCATTTTATTCTCTCCCCTTGTCAAAATCCATTAAGGCATAAAACGCCAGTTCATACCCTTTAAAGCCGAGGCCGACTATTTGTCCCATTGAAGCGGGGGCAATGACAGAAATATGCCTGAATTCTTCTCTGGCATGAACATTTGAAATATGTACTTCGATCACAGGAATCTGAATTCCTGCAACAGCATCCCTTATTGCATAACTATAATGGGTAAATGCTCCGGGATTGAAAATTATACCCTGTGTGCCATCTTCATTGGCAAGGTGAAGCTTATCAATAAGTTCACCTTCGTGATTTGACTGAAAACAGATCACTTCTGTTTCATATGAAGCACCCAACGCCTTCATTTTTTGCTCGAGATGATCAAGTGTTTCTTTTCCATAAACACCTGGTTCCCTTTTGCCGAGCAGGTTTAAATTCGGCCCATTTAACAGGAGTATTTTCCCCATATTCAACCACCTTTTTAACAATTGCTTACAGGCTTTCCCTTCTCTTTAATATCCTGCTGACAGCACTGAAAAAGAATGCCCACTTAAGAACATTCTATCATAAAGCAAACTTTCATACAGTTCTGACGTATAGCACTTTTCGCTTTATTTTTCATTATTCCCTCCATTGACATTAGCCTTCAGCTCATACTGATTTAATCTTCATTTACGAATGATAACTCTTGTTTAGGCTCTTTTTTAAAGACTCTTTCGTATAAATTGTTTTTCACTCATCAATGTTGTCCGTTGATTGCAGCGAGGGGATGCACCCTTTCCGCAGCGCGGGCGCTGAGCCTCCTCGTTGCTTCGAGTCTGCGGGATCTCACCTGTCCCGCTGCTCCCGCTGGACATTGAATAGGCTGCCTTGGGTTCACACCGCACGAAGAAAATGCGCATGTACTTTCGAGGACACCTTACGCTGCAATCAACTCAGTAAATATAATTCAAATAGCAACAAACTTTGCGAAAACATCCAATCCATTAAATTATTTCTGGATCAGTGCGGGCCTTTTTTTCATCTTCAGTTTTGCCTTTGAGTTCATGAGCTTCATATGAAATGGAATACCCAACAAATACACCAAATAAAATATAGAAACAAATTGAGGTAATTATTGTATTTCGCTCAAGCTCCCAAAACGGGCTGATGCCCGGGAAGATAGGGTTGAGTATAAAAAATACCAGTAAAAAAAGGGCAATTCCATAGCCTGCTCCGACCAAAATACTTTGAAATCTCCGCAGCGCTGCATAATAAATCAGGGCAGCTATAATAGATATTCCGCCTATCAGGAAGATCGAGATCATTGTCCCCAGCCATCCCTCTTTCCATGCTCCAATCGTCCAGGGCTCGAGAATGACATTTGGGCGAATTTCCGTGAAATTAAACACATAAGCAAGATAGGCCAGTCCGCTCCAAAGAATGCCTCCAACCAATCCGGTAATGACCACCATTGCCATAAAAGACATTGGTTTTTCCCTTTGATTCTGTTCCAAGCGCTCTTTTTCTTCTGCCACTTTGCGCCACCTCCTTTTCCTATTATGTCCACACACAATTATTCCATTGCATCAATTTCAATTAAAAGCATCTTGAATAATTTCCGCTGCAAAAACCATATATATTTTCCTTTAATATAGAGGTTTTATGGGATTTTAAGTCGAATAAAATAATTAAGGATGAAGCTCTATAATTTTTGCTTATTTCCGGTTATGCGAGTTCCGGGACTGGGGTGCAGAGCATAAATTTAAGTATAAGCAATATTCCCGATAATATGGAAAACCTTACTAAGCCTCATGAAAAGTTAATGTTCCTCTGTTTAAATTGTAAAGAAATAGGAAAATAAAAAAATAAAGACTACTTTCATTAATTATTTCGATAAACTTTAGCTTATAGAGTTTAAAAGCTTATAAAATTGCTCATCATGCTTTTAGGGAGGTGGCTTTCTTGAAAAAACCATTTACATTTTATATTGTCTCCGGTCTCATAATTCTAGCTGTTATCGGAGTTGCCGTCAGCCTGATCTCAAATCCTGCCGGTTTTTTGCAGAGAATAGCTGTCATTGTTATCATTGGAGCTGCAGTATACTTTCTTTTTCAGCGCTTTAACAGATATAATCCCTCAAAGCGAGAGCAGCGAGCTTTTATAAAGGCAGCCAAAAAATCAAAAAGACGTTTTAATAATAATAAAGAATCTGGCACTGCCAATGGAAGAAAGGGATCTGTCGGATCGATTACTTCCATTAAAAAGTCCAGAAAAAAATCCTCTCCACATTTGACAGTCATAGAAGGCAAAAAAGGCAAAAAGAAAAATCGAGCCTCCCTATAATCAGGGCTCGATTTTTTATGTTGATAATATTTTTGACTTATAGCTCCTGGCTTTTATTATTAGTAGCTCCATGATGTAAAAAACTGCTCCGCACATTGTCTGCCATGCTCCAGGAGGTCTTTTTTCTTCTTCTCGGTAATATTAAATTCCACAGTCAATACACCATCCGTTGGAATGAAAATAATGTTTTGTGCATGCTTTCTCGAGATGTATCTTGCATCATGCGCGTCCTTCATCGTTTCAAAAAGCGCCGCGTACATTTGTATGGCGTTGTCGATTTTGTTAGGAGGCCGTTCACTTAGCTCATGGCTTAACTTTATCCCGAGCACAGGCCTCGTCTTTTTCACATTTTCCTTATCAAAAAGCCACATCGGAAAATTGCTTAAAACTCCGCCATCCACAATGACACTTGTACTGCTGTATCCCTTCAGTTTAACCGGCTCAAAAAAATACGGGAGACTGCAGCTCATTCTGATTGCTTTGGCTACCGGAAATGAAGCTGGATCAATGCCATAATTCACAAGGTCATCAGGCAGTACAACCAGTCTTCCATTGGTCAGGTCAGATGCTATGACTCTAAGGGAATCAGGCGGCAGATCTGAAAATGTTTTAATCCCCCTGTCGGCTAATTTCTGAGCCATCCAGCTTTCCAGCTCAGCTCCTTTATATAACCCCAGATGCCAATACAAGTTAAGCCATTTACCCACTGCAAAGGGGATAAACGTCTTTCTTTCATCAAGAAGCTTTCGGATTTCAAATTCATCGACGAGCTGATATATTTCCTCACTGGTGTAATTGGCAGCTATTAATGCAGCCACAATGGATCCTGCACTTGTACCAGCAACCCGTTTGAAGCGAAATCCCTTTTTATGAACCACATCATATGCGCCGATTAAGGCAAATCCTTTGATGCCTCCCCCTGAAAAAACCCCATCTATATACATGAAAGCCACTCCTGTCGATGTACTTGCTCATAGAGGAACCTTTACTTATACATCTTTAATCAGGAGCTTTTTAAAATAGTACGGCTGACAAGCAAAATTTAATAATTACGTAAAATATTGCACTTCTGCTTCTGGAAAATATGAGTGAATATATTCCCTAATTGTTTGTTCCAGATCCTTTGCTTCATCAGTCGGATATACATACTTGCCAATACCATATCGTCCCCACTTATATTTGCGCTTTTCTTCATCCATTTCAAGCTTTGTTTTTGGGTAGCGCTTTTCAATGACCTTTTTGGCCGGTTTCGTAAATCTGTGCTGGATTAGTTCAAAAGTTAAGCCTTCAAGGCTGATGCCATCAAGTGCTTTGCTTAACCTCTGAAAAAGTTCATGGTAGCCTTCACGCCAATCATCGTGCATGTAAATAGGCGCCACGATAAATCCAAGCGGATAGCCGGCATTGGCTACTTTACGGGCAGCTTCAAGCCGGTCGTCGAATGAGGAAGTTCCCGGCTCAAAGTTTTTTATTACATAGCGCGAATTAACACTAAATCGGAAACGTGTTTTCCCATTATGTTTCGCATCCAGCAAATGATCGACATGATGATACTTTGTGACAAACCGAAGCTGTCCATATTCAGTCTGACCAATAAATTCGATGGTCTTTTTCAGGGAGTGGGTTAGATGATCTATCCCTACGATATCGGATGTACACGCAGCTTCAAATCGAGTCAGCTCCGGTTTACGCTCTTCCATATATTTAGAGGCCTGCTCAAAAATTTCTTCGAGGTTTACATATGTCCGAATATACGGCTTGCTTCCAAGTGTGGTTTGCAGATAGCAATAATGACAATGCCCCATGCAGCCTGTAGCAAGAGGAATGGCGTATTCTGCAGAGGGCTTGGATGTATCGAATTTTAGAGTCCGCCTGATCCCTACTACTAAAGTGGACTTTGCATTGCGATATTTCTGTAATTCGTTGTCACCCGGAATATTCCTCACCTGATTATGTGAAGTTGTTTCCCGGATTTCTATATTCATTTTTTCAAATTTTTCCTTTAGCTCTCTTCCTAAGGGGTATTCAAGAGCTTGAGGCTCTATATAAACTAGCTGAGGAATAAATGGCTTCATTGGTTAACCTCTCTTTGTCAATTTGTCGGCCAGCAGATAATCCTGGCTGGATCCTATGACTGTAGTATGAGCCAAATAAACGAGCAGCAAAAAAAGAAGATGGAACAAATATTTCCATCTTCTTCTCTCATTTCATTTATATTTATAATCCGCATTTAAGCTGTGCATTACAGTTTGTGCAAGTATTGCAGCCGCCGATTTCTTTTACTTTTCCTTTGCGGCATACCGGACATGTATTGCCTACTTCTGAACCGATTGTTACATCGGTTGAGCGCAGGTCGCTAATTGTGTCAACCAGCACTACATGCTGCTTTGATTTTTCTTTTTTGACTGTATCATCGCTATCAAAGGTGTTCTCTTCAGCTTTAAGCGTCAGTACCTGAGAATCGCGCGATCCGTCCACATATACTGTTCCGCCCTTTGCTCCGCCGCGGTATAGGCGTTCATATACCTTTTCAACCTGTTCAACACTATAGCCTTTTGGTGCGTTGACCGTTTTACTGATTGAGCTGTCAATCCAGCGCTGGATCACACATTGGACATCTGCGTGTGCCTCCGGAGCAAGATCCATCGCCGCAATAAACCATTCAGGCAGATTTTCAGGATCAGCATCCGGGTTACGGTCTAAATATTCCTGAACTATATCTGCCTTCACTTCAATGAACTTGCCTAAGCGGCCGCTTCTGAAGTATGAGAAGGAGAAATATGGTTCAAGGCCCGTAGATACTCCCACCATGGTTCCTGTGGATCCCGTAGGAGCAACGGTTAGAAGATGCGAATTGCGGATTCCGCTTTTTAAAATAGAAGCACGGATATCTTCAGGCATTTTCTTCATGAAGCCTGTTTCTGTAAAAGCTTTGCGCAGGCGATTCGTTTCTTCAGGATTTTCACCTGTTAAGAACGGGAAGCTTCCTTTCTCCTCTGCAAGCTTTATAGAAGCTTTGTATGCTGAAGTAGCAATGGTTTCAAAGACTTTATCAATCAGCACGTTGCCTTCTTCAGATCCATATTCTGTTTCACAATAGATCAGCAGATCATGAAGCCCCATTACACCAAGACCAACACGACGCTCGCCTAATGCCTGCTTTTTGTTCTCTTCAAGGAAGTATGGTGTAGCATCTATGACATTGTCCTGCATCCGTACACCCACTTCAACAGTACGCTTCAGCTTTTCAAAATTAACTGTTTTATTTTCCTTATCTGCCATTTCTGCAAGGTTTACTGCTGCAAGGTTACATACGGAATTTGGCGCCAGAGGCTGCTCGCCGCAAGGATTTGTAGCTACGACCTTTTGTCCGTAAGCCTGTGCATTCGTCATGTCGTTGGCATTATCAATAAAGAAAATGCCTGGTTCAGCTGAGTATGTTGCACAGATGTTAATCAGGTTCCATAGCTCTTTCGCTTTAATTTTACGATGAACGCGCACTTTATAGCCTAGTTTTTCCCACTCTCTGACATCACCTACTTTATGCCATTCTTCGTTGTATGTTTTCATCGTTTCGGCATCATAGGACTCAACATCCGGGAAACGAAGCTCATATTCTGCATCATTTTCAACCGCATCCATAAATTCTTTCGTGAGGCAGACTGAAATGTTTGCTCCTGTCAGGAACTCAGAGTTGTGAACACTATAAGTACCTCCAGCCGCAAGCTTTTCCTCTGCGTCTTTAATGATTTTTTCACTGAAGCCGCCATAGCCTGGAATGCTTTTGTAATTAATAATGCCCTGGTACATGGCAATTTCCTGTTCATTAAACGGAGTGAATTTTAATTTTTCTTTAGCATATTTTTTTATGGTTTCATCCTTTGTATTTTCAAGAAGGAAGCGTAAAATTCTTGGGTTTTGCATTTTCGAAATGATGAATTCGATAATGTCCGGATGCCAATCAGATAGCATAATCATCTGTGCACCTCTTCGGGATCCCCCTTGCTCCACAAGATGTGTAAGCTTCGCAATATCATCCAGCCAGGAAACTGAACCGGAGGATTTTCCGTTCACTCCTTTTGCGAGTGTATTGCGCGGTCTAAGAGTTGAACCGTTTGTCCCTACGCCGCCGCCGCGGCTCATGATTTCCATTACCTGCTTGCGGTGCTCGGAAATTCCTTCACGGGAATCCTGCACGAATGGCATTACATAACAGTTGAAATACGTAACATCTGTTTCAGCACCTGCTCCGTACAACACCCGGCCAGCCGGAATAAAATTCAGGTTTTTCAATTCCTGATAGAATTTTTCAAACCATTCTTTTCTTTTTTCTTCGGTTTTTTCAACAGATGCAAGGCCAGTTGCATTACGCTTGGCGATTTGCTCATAATAGATTTCCAGAGGCTTCTCGATTACATCAAGAGGCTTTGTAATAATGCCTGTTCTCACTTCTTCCGGATCATCCAGCACTCCTCTGTAATCTTCTTCTACTAAAACCTTTGCTGTCTTGTTTTCCCAGTCTATGTCGAGAATATAGCCTAATCCGCGTGCAGGAAATTTTGGATCTTCCTTTATGGTGAGAACAACAAAGTCACCGTTTGTGAGTGTCACTTTCTCGGTGTCTTTGAAGGTATAGCGGTCTAGCATAACCAAGCGGGAAACACCTTTGTGGGTCATTTTCATATCAGGGGTTACAGGGTGAACCTGAGGAAAGAGACGGATGTCCTTGTTTAAACGTTCAATGTTTAATTTCATTTTTTGTCCTAGGGCAACAGACATTGTTACAACTCCTTCTTTCTAAATCAAATATGGAAGTACATTTTGACAGATAGAGTAAATCTATCTGTCAAAATAGTACCCTAAAGTTACCACATCTTAAACCATAAAATCAATATATAGTGTTATTAATATTTTCGACAACACTACATGTTGTGTTGAGTTCAGCAAATTATCGTTTTGTCAAACTTAAAAAATACTAAAATTTGAAGAAAAACAGAGTTAATGACCGATTTTCGACAATTAACGATAAATTTTAACACATTTTGAAGCTTGCACTTTTTTTGTTCATTATTTGGAAAAATATTCATTAATCTTGCACCCGGATACCCTGCTCCCGCAGGACTCCGAATAAGTTTCCTTGAGTACACACCGCACGAAGAAAATGCACGTGCAGTTTCGAGGATCTTGCACCTTCCCGCTCCAATCAACTCAGTAAAAATAAAACAAATGGCAGCAAACTTGCGAAAACATCCTTAAAAAAAGAGAAAAAGCGACTTAGCCGCTTTTATCTCTTATAGTTCCATTCATCGCTTTCATATCGTTCTTTTGCGATTTTTTGTACATATGCCATCTCATCATCTGAAAGCTCGTAAGGTTCCAGCACAATGTTCAGGCCTTCCTCAAACCCCTTCTTGAAAGCTGCCTTGGCCTGCTCAAGAGTAATATTTTCTGTTGTCAGCTCATTTATGGCCACAGCTTTATTTTTAAAAGCCTTTTGCATTCTCTCTTTTACCCGGTCATTAGGATATTTGAACAAGCTAAAGAGCTTGTCTTCATCCAAATCAAGTAATATAGAGCCATGCTGAAGGATGACACCTTTTTGTCTTGTCTGTGCACTCCCTGCTACTTTACGGCCTTCAACTACAAGTTCATACCAGCTTGGGGCATCAAAACAAACAGCCGATCTTGGATTTTTCAGAGAGTCCCTTTCTTCAGCAGTCTTTGGCACAGCAAAATACGCCTCCATACCAAGTGCGTGAAAACCTTTTAGAATTCCTTCAGAAATGACTCTGTACGCTTCCGTTACTGTAGTGGGCATTTCCGGGTGGTTTTCAGGAACGATCACGCTGTAGGTGAGTTCATGTTCGTGAAGCACCCCTCTTCCGCCTGTTGGTCTGCGGACAAAACCCAAACCATGCTGCTTCACTGCTTCCATATCTATTTCCTTTTCAGCCTTTTGGAAGTATCCAATCGAAAGAGTTGCGGGGTTCCAGCCATAAAACCGGATTACCGGAGGCATCTTTCCTTCACTGTTCCAGTCAAGCAAAGCTTCATCCAAAGCCATATTAAAGGAGGGTGACCCCTCTTTAGAATCAATAAATCGCCAAACTTCTTTAGTCATATATAACCCTCGTTTTCAGATTCTTTAACTAGTCATTTGCGGTTATTAGTCTACCAAAATTGATGTGAAATTAAAAGCATGTTGAATTTCCAAAACAAATTTACCAGATTTCCTTTACTCCCATTAGGAAAGACTTATATAATATTAGTTGGCTTACCTATGTGTGAAAGGAGAAAGACATATTGGAAACACTTTATTTCATTCTAATCATTTTGGGTGCAATCATTACCTATTCTGTCATAACTTGGTTTTATCAGCGCCGCATTGTTAAAACACTTACTGAAGACCAGTTTAGAGAAGGCTATAGAAAAGCCCAATTAATCGACGTTCGCGAACCAAATGAATTTGAAAACGGCCATATTTTAGGTGCCCGCAATATACCGCTTTCACAAATGAAAATGCGCATGAAAGAACTGCGTCCGGACAAGCCAGTATACTTATATTGCCAGAGCGGCATGAGAAGCGCGAGAGCTGCCCAGTTTTTGCACCGTAAAGGCTACAAAGACCTTTCACACCTGCAGGGCGGATTTAAAAAATGGTCCGGAAAAGTGAAAGTGAAAAAATAATAGCATTAGCTTGAAAAGGCCCCGTTAGTTTAACGGGGCCTATTTTGTTTTGAACTGTCCCATCTTCAAACTCTTCTTAACCACTGCCATATCCCCATTTCCAGCCCGCTTTTCATTTTTTTGGCTGTTTCCCTCGGATTTTATACCAGAATATCTCTATTCTCTTACATCCGGCAACAATCCATTATAGGCATCAAAAAAGAGTGCCCGTTTAGGACACTCTTTTTTGACATTATACTTTTTGATAGCGAAGAACCGGCTTTCTTGCAGCCATTGTTTCATCCAGACGGCCAATAACTGTTGTATGAGGTGCTTCCTGAACAATCTCAGGGTTTTCCTCAGCTTCTTTAGCAATTTGGATCATGGCATCGACGAAAGCATCCAGCGTCTCTTTAGACTCTGTCTCTGTCGGCTCAATCATAATACACTCCTCCACATTAAGCGGGAAGTAGATGGTTGGAGGATGGTAGCCAAAGTCCAGGAGCCTCTTGGCTATATCCAATGTGCGCACGCCAAGCTTCTTCTGGCGCTTTCCGCTTAAAACGAATTCATGCTTACAATGTCTGTCAAATGGCAGGTCAAAGAACGGCTCCAGCCTTCTCATCATATAATTTGCGTTTAATACGGCATATTCCGTTACAGCTTTTAGCCCATCCGGCCCCATAGTGCGTATATAAGTATAAGCCCGGACATTGATGCCAAAGTTTCCGTAATACGGCTTTACGCGGCCGATTGATTGCGGACGGTCATAATCAAACTCATATTGGTCACCATTCTTAACCAAAACAGGTTTCGGAAGGAATGGAATCAGATCCGCTTTTACGCCGACAGGACCAGATCCCGGTCCGCCGCCTCCATGCGGTCCTGTAAATGTTTTATGAAGATTAAGGTGAACAACATCAAATCCCATGTCTCCTGGGCGTGCTTTTGAAAGTACAGCATTCAAGTTAGCTCCATCATAGTAAAGCTTACCGCCAGCACTGTGAACAATCTCAGCCATTTCAAGAATGTTTTCTTCGAACAAACCTAAAGTATTAGGGTTAGTCAGCATAAGGGCAGCAGTATCCTCGCCAACTACTCTTCTTAAGTCCTCTAAATCCACAAGCCCATTTTCATTGGATTTAACCGTTATAGTTTCAAAACCTGCGACTGTTGCAGATGCTGGGTTTGTTCCGTGAGCAGAATCAGGAACGACAACTTTTGTGCGTTTGGTATCACCATTCGCTTCATGGTAAGCACGGATCATCATTAATCCAGTCCATTCTCCATGCGCACCTGCAGCAGGCTGAAGTGTAACTTCATCCATTCCTGTAATTTCAATGAGATGCTCCTGAAGATCATACATTAATTCCAGTGCACCTTGAACAGAGCTTTCATCCTGCAGAGGATGCAAGTGTGCAAAACCATTGTAGCGAGCTACATTTTCATTGATTTTAGGATTATATTTCATTGTACAGGATCCAAGTGGGTAAAATCCTGAATCAACCCCATGATTTCGATTGGAGAGTGCAGTATAATGGCGCATGATATCCAGTTCAGACACTTCCGGCAGCTCTGGCTCTTCTTCTCTCAGGTAGCCTTCTGGAAGAAGTTCGCTCAAGTCAGCTTCCGGAATATCCATTTCAGGCAGGCTGTAGCCGATTCTGCCTTCTGTGCTTAGTTCAAAGATGAGTGGCTGATCTTCCTTATGCATGGTAATCCCCCATTTCTTTAACGAATGCATCAATTTCTTCCTTCGTTCTCAATTCTGTTACAGCAACAAGCATATGATTTTTCAGGCCAGCATAATCTCGGCCCAAATCGTAGCCGCCAATAATGCCCTTTTCAAGGAGCTTCTGATTAACTTCTTTAACAGGCTTATTCAGCTTGATAACAAATTCATTAAACGAAGGACCTTCAAATGGAACTTCAAAACCGCTGGACTTAAATTGCTGTTTTGCATAATGGGCTTTTTGCATATTGGCAGAAGCCATTTCCTTTACACCCTTCTTGCCGAGAGCAGTCATTGCTACAGATGCCGCCAGTGCATTAAGAGCCTGATTGGAACAGATGTTGGACGTTGCCTTATCACGGCGTATATGCTGTTCACGCGCCTGAAGGGTAAGCACAAAACCACGGCGTCCCTGATCGTCTACCGTTTGTCCGACAAGACGGCCCGGCACTTTTCTCATCAGCTTGGAGGTTACGGCAAAATATCCGCAATGAGGGCCTCCAAAAGCAGTCGGAATACCGAAAACCTGTGCATCTCCTGCTACAATGTCTGCTCCAAACTTTCCTGGAGGAGTAAGTGCGCCAAGAGCAAGCGGGTTACTTGAGACTACAAACATGGATTTATGGGCGTGGATAATTTCCTCGAGTTCTTTTAAAGGCTCGACTCTTCCAAAAAAGTTAGGATACTGTACAATCACAGCTGCGATATCATCGCCAATCATTTCATTTAAGGCTTCAAGGTCAGTGATGCCTTCTTTATGAGGGACCTCAATAACTTCAATATACTGCCCCTTTGCATATGTCTTTACTACTTCCTTTGATTCGGGGTGAACTGCACTTGAGATTAAGATTTTCTTACGGCGTGTGCTTCCTGCGCTAAGCATTGCTGCTTCAGCAAGAGCCGTCCCGCCATCATACATGGATGAGTTGGCAACATCCATTCCTGTTAATTCACAAATCATAGTCTGGAATTCGAAAATTGCCTGCAGCTCTCCCTGGGAAATTTCCGGCTGGTAAGGAGTATAGGCAGTATAAAACTCTGAACGGGATAATACATGATCCACAATGACCGGCATGTAGTGATCATAAACACCTGCGCCAAGGAAAGATGTATTTGTGCGGAGATCAGCATTTTTCTGAGCCATTTTCGTAAGCTCTTTCATTAAGGCTGTCTCTGATTTCGCCGGCTTGATATTATATTCGCCCTTGAACCTTACACTCTCGGGAATATCACTGAATAATTCTTCTACAGAACTGACGCCGATTTTTTCTAGCATGGCTTTCTGGTCAGACTCTGTCATCGGTAAATAGCGATGTTTCATTATTTTCTCCCCCCGGTTAGTTCTTTTCTCTTTTGTAAAAAGGTGTTGCTGCAACCTTAGCCTTCAATCTTTTGCCGCGGATTTCCACTTCCAATTCAGTTCCGAGCTCCGCATGCTCTTTCTTGATAAGAACAAGGCCAATATTCTTTTTTAACGTCGGAGATTGTGTGCCTGTTGTCACCTCTCCGATCAGTTCTTCCCCTTTATATACAGGATATCCATGGCGCGGAATACCGCGGTCAATCATTTCAATTCCGGCCAGCTTGCGCGGAATCCCATTTTCCTTTTGATTCTTAAGGACTTCTTTGCCGATAAATTCAGCTTCTTTATTAACTTTTACAGCAAAGCCGATTCCTGCCTCAAGCGGTGTGATATCAGGAGAGAGCTCCTGGCCATATAGTGCCAGGTTGGCTTCAAAGCGAAGCGTATCTCTTGCACCAAGTCCGCATGGGAGAACGCCTTCTTCTTTGCCCGCTTCAAGGATTTCATTCCATAATGCCGCTGCATCCTTGGAATCACAGTAAACTTCAAATCCGTCTTCTCCTGTATAACCCGTTCTGGAGACAAGCGCTTTCTTGCCATTCAAATCAACATCCTGCTGGAATTTAAAGAATCCGATATCCGCCAGATTTGTACCAGTAAGCTTTTGGAGCACTTTTTCGGCAAGCGGCCCCTGAATTGCCAGCTGGGCCATATCTTCTGAAAGGTTCTTTAATTCCACATTTCCTTCAGCATGGTCCTGAAGCCAGTTAAAATCTTTTTCAATGTTGGAAGCATTAACAACTAGCAAATAGTAGTCTTCCTCTATTTTATAGACAAGTAAATCATCAACAGTTCCGCCATTTTCATAACACATGGCTGTATATTGAGCACCTGAGTTCTTTAATTTGGAAATATCGTTTGTCATCATTTTTTGAAGGTATTTAAGACTGTCCGTCCCCTTCACTTCGATTTCTCCCATATGGGATACATCAAAAAGGCCGGCTTTTGTGCGGACTGCTTCATGTTCTTCTTTAATGCTTGAAAATTGAACAGGAAGGTCCCAGCCGCCGAAGTCGATGGTCTTAGCTCCGTAATCTTTGTACACCTCGAATAAAGGCGTGCGTTTTAACTGTGACATTTACTCGTCCCCCTTAAATCTGTTTAATTTGTTTTAGGAACATAAAAAAGGACAGAGTATCCCCTCAAATATGAGAAGATCTCTGTCCTTGCACCTGAAAGTTTACCGAAATCGGCTTTCCCCTTGGGTGGCTTATTTAAAAGCACTCTCCAGAGCTGCGTCAAACAAGAGTTCTTTTGCCTGAGAGATTCACAAATTTTGCTTGCTCCTTCGGCGCTACAAACGTAGTCTCTCCCCTTGTTGTCATTCGCATTTATAAAATTTTCCAAGATGGTCATACTTATACCAAACAGAAAAAATAAAGCTTCATTTACTTCGGTTAACTAAATGTAATTTGTAAACTTTCAAAACTTTCAAAGCTACTAACATCGTACCACCTAAACAGGGTTTGGGCAATATCTTTATATAGATAAAAGGAGCTGTTTTTATGACAGTGCAAATTGGCTTTGATTCTGCCTGGCAGGATGAATTCTTAAAAAGAATTGACGATGACGGCCCATGGGGAAATTGGGAGCTATATAAACTGGCTGTTGAGGTTGAGAACCATACAACTATTCCTGATTTTGAAGGCCTGCAGGCTCCGAAGCATCTGCCGAACCTTACTCCGCTTCCACATCAGCTGGAAGTGGCCAAGCAGGTAGTCGAGAACATGAACGGAAAAGCTATTCTGGCTGACGAAGTCGGTCTTGGCAAAACCATTGAAGCTGGTTTGATATTAAAGGAATATATGATTAGAGGACTTGTAAAAAAAGTCCTTATACTCGTTCCAGCTTCCCTCGTTTCACAATGGGCTATGGAGCTGAACAGCAAATTTTTCATACCGGCTGTGGCGCAGCGGAAAAGCTATGTATGGGAACAATGTGATGTAGTTGTATCATCTATCGATACAGCCAAGCGCAATCCCCATCGTGATATTATCTACAGCCTTGATTATGACCTGATTATTATAGATGAAGCTCACAAGCTAAAAAATAATAAAACAAAAAACTATGAATTTGTACAAAACCTTAAAAAGAAGTTCTGCCTGCTATTAACAGCAACACCCATTCAGAATAGAATCAGTGAGATCTTCAATCTTGTGTCCCTGCTCAAACCCGGGCATCTGGGCAACGAATCAGCTTTTTATGAGAACTATAAAAAGGACTCCCGTTCTTTGAACGATGATGCACATCTAAAGGAGCTCGTGAACAAAGTTATGATCCGCAACCGCAGGGCGGATACCGGGATCGAATGGACCAAGAGACATGTGGAAACCATACCGATTGAATTTTCGCAGGCTGAGCGTGAACTTTATAAAGCTGTAACAGAGCTCCGGGGTGAAGAAGATTGGGTCAGTTCCAGCCAATTTTCGGTAATGACTCTGCAAAGAGAGGCGTGCTCAAGCAGAGAAGCTGTCTATTTTACACTTCAAAATATGATAAAAAGACAGGAGCATCCTTCAATAGCTTTTCAGAAGCAAATTCAATACCTTATCAAAAAGGTTGAAGCTGTCCAGCAAAATTCCAAAGCGCAAAAAGCTCTGGAATTAATACAGAAAATAAATGACAAGGTCATAATCTTTACTGAATACAGGGCAACGCAGATGTACCTTCAGTGGTTTTTAAAGCAATATGGGATTACATCAGTTCCCTTCAGAGGGGGATTTAAAAGAGGCAAAAAGGACTGGATGAGAGAGCTTTTCCAAAATAATGCTCAAGTACTGATTGCAACAGAAGCAGGAGGAGAAGGAATAAATCTGCAATTCTGTAATCATATCATTAATTTTGATCTCCCTTGGAATCCCATGCGGCTCGAACAAAGGATTGGGCGAATCCATCGTCTCGGCCAGGAAAAGGATGTTATGATTTATAATTTGGCCACGAAAGAAACAGTCGAAGAACATATTATGAAGCTTTTGTATGAGAAAATACATCTTTTCGAAAAAGTTATCGGTGATTTGGACGATATTTTAACCAAGCTTGAATTTGGCAGTATCGATGATCACCTTGTTGATATATTTGGAAGATCAGCTTCAGAAGGTGAAATGAGAATCAAAATGGAAAACTTGACGAGCATGATCCAATTCGCGGAGGATCTGAAGGAAGGTGAACTGAATGCAGCAACAGGAAATTCATAAATTCCTTGAAAGGTATTTTCACGCAAATGGGTGTGAAATAACTGATAAAGGTCCAGGGTATATGACCGTGCAGCTGACGATTGATTTGGATAAGGAACTAATGAATCGGCCCTTTTATTGGCATTATCTCGAAAAAACAGGCGGAATTCCAAATCCCATGCAGCTGACGCTTATTACAAACCAGCAGCTGGCGCCGCCACATATAAAGGGGGAAGTCATTCACTTCGGCTCACCGAGGCTTCACCAGATCTTTGATTCAGCCCGGAAACTGGCAGGCTATATACGATTATATGAAAATCACCGGCAGGCACCTGGAAATCAGGTTCCGTTAAGGCCCTGGCTAGGAATGAACATTCGCGTATCTTATCAATGCGACCGAAAACGGGATGTCTTTAAATCAATCGGCCTACAACTAATTAATGGCCAAATGGTCGAAAATTTTCATGACAGATTGCTCGGCATGAGCCTTACACCTAAAATCCCAGATTACTCGTTTACCTTGTCTCCGCTTATTAAGCCGGGGAGTGGAGTATTCAGGGTAGCAAATTTCATTAAGGCCGAAATTGAACAAGAAGATCATATATGGGCAGAGGAAGCCCGTGAGCGCTGGCAAAAAGATCTTAGACTTCTTGAACATTTCTACGAAGAGGCGGAAGAAAAAGGGGAAAGTTATGGAAACGAAAAAACTGCCCTTCAGGAGCAATATGAGCCAAAGATTAATATCTCCATAATAAATGGCGGTCTCTTTTATCTGACAGACAGCGCAGTCTAAAATGGCAAAAAACCGGCAGACTTTGCCGGTTTTTTGCATGAGCTATTTGTTTTTTTTTCTTCTCATCCCCAAGTAGAATAGATAAGAAATCATGCCAAACCATCTGAATAAAAACGGCTCTTTCATGTCCTTTTTTTCAATTCGATGCCGCTTTCGCTCATCTTTTGGCTGGTCAATATATTTTACTACTGTCTGTGTAAGATACTTTACATAATCGTTGGATTTCATACTCATACCGCCTTTATTCCGCACAGAATTGCCATGGCATCCTGCTTTTTATCATTTACAAGTATGTCCAACGGGTTTTCACTCTAAACAATCTATTATCTCTTGTATAATTTCTGATGTATCTTTATTAGTTGTATCAATGGTCACATGAGCTGTTTCTTTATAGAGCGGCATTCTTTTTTCATAAATTTCGTGAATCAGCTTTTTTTTATCACCTTTCAGAAGCGGTCTGGTATGATCCTTTTCTATCCGTTTGAAAATTTCTTCAGGAGACGCATAAAGGAAGAAAACAATCCCCTTTTCGCTAAGCCATTTTCTGTTTTCAGGCTTTATCACAATTCCCCCGCCAGTAGTTATAACTCGCGCTCTTTCATCCAATTCATTTAAAATAAGTGATTCAAGGTTTCTGAAGTATTGCTCTCCATGCTGCGCGAAAATATCATTAATACTCTTATTTTCCCGCTTAACTATTTCTTCATCTGTATCGATTACTTGCTGATTTAAGCAGGCTGCCAGCTCTTTTCCAATAGTTGTTTTGCCGGAACCCATGAATCCGATTAAGTAAATTGGCTTCATCTTTATCCCCACTCAGTTTTTTTCAATCCATTTTATCATTTTTTGCAGGTCTGTGTCATAGTAAGCATAACCGGTAATTTCCTTAGCAGAGCCAATTTTTGTTTTGAAAGTAATCTGAATTAGGCTTGCTGCCACAGGAGAAATTTCATAAGAGACCTTCCCATCTTTAAACAAATAAACTCCTGACTCTTCCGGAGTAATATTTTCCATTAGCATTTTTTCTGTTTTTTTAAAGGAAGAAAGCAGGTAATATTCCTGCATCATTACGGTTTCAGTCTGTTTCACAATCCTTTTCTCAGAAATAAATTGATCTAATTGAATGGTAAGAAGGAAAAGTGCAGCCAGAATGATTGTTAAAGTAAGAGGATAAGCAAATCCATTTTGATTACGGTACATCAATATCCTCCATATCCATTAAGTAATAAAGAAATGCGGAATGCTCTTGATCAAAATTATCTGAAACATTTATTACTACTCCGCCATTGGCAGACGCAAATGAAATGCTTTTCAATTTTTGAAGGACAATCTCATGTCCTTTCATATCTACTCTCCTTCGCAAGCTGGACCCATATTTCTCATAAAGAACAGTTTTCCCGTCTACAGTTAACACAATTGAAGCAGGTGTTATTTTTGAAGCATCAGCCATTCTGATTTCTTTTTTCAGCTGATTAATAAATACATGCCATTCAAGCCTTTGTGTCCTGGCTTCCATTTTCCAGTCATGAGAAAGGAAATTTAAGCTAACCGGCAATAAGGAAACAATCAATAAAAAAACTGAAAATGCAAATAGCATTTCAAGCATTGTAAATCCCTCATTACTAAAATACCTCACACTTTTCCTTTGCTTTACCCCGTACATTCTCATACCTTATGCAAACCTCCATAACTCCTTGCTTTTCCTTAGGGAGAATTTTATAAACCGTTTGATTTACCTCCATGGCTTTCCCCTCAGGAAAACTCCCTTCCGATGCAGCCTCCATAAGACTTTCAAAAAGCAGCTTGGTGCTTTCATAATCCTGTTTTACTTCTTCTGCCTGCTCAGTTGCCTTTATGATAAGGGGAAAAATTATTCCTGCTGCAAGCAGCATCCCTGATAAAGACAGCAGGAGCTCAGCCAGAAAAAAGCCTTCATTCCTTCTCCACATTAAATCGTCCTCTTCCGATAAAAAATGTTATTTTATATAGCTCCTTGTCTGCTTTAATATAGAAGCTTCCAAAATCTTTTGTAATACCACCTGGTCCATATAGAAAGTACATTGGCATTGTTCCCGGTTTAATCTTAATGATCTCGGGATATTCTCTGCTAAAGATAGGATCTGCTGCAAGCTTTTCATTAGCGAAATACCTATTCTCCTCAGGAATAATCTGAATAGTTACATCTGTCTGATGGGTTATGGCATAGTTTTGGGCATAAAGGAGGTCAGATCTAAATTGGGAAAAGAACATTATCTTTTCAAGATAGAAAAAATGAGGTTTAAGAAGCAGGGCTGTAACCGAGGCAATAATAAGGAAAATACTGAGAACGAATAGCGACTCTATCAATGTAAAGCCTGCTTTGTCTTTTATCATGACTCTACTGATTCAACCTTCCCATCCGCAGAAATCTTAACGGCATCTCCATTAGGACAAGTTGTGGTATCTTCATTGAGATATTCGGCAGCCACTAAGTCCTGTATATTCGAAGGAAGTGCTTTTTTATCGATTTCATATGCCTGAACCTGCGCCTGCACCATTTTGACAAACGCATCGCATCCCTTGCTGTTTATTTTTGAATTGTGTTTCGTTACATTGGGAATGGTGATGATTAACAGTACTGATATCACCAATAAAACAATCATCATTTCAATGAGCGTGAAACCTCTGTTATTGTTTAAATTGCGCCATTTCATTAAAATCCCTCCAGTAGATGAAACATAGGCAGCAGAACTGCCAAATACATCGAAACGATTAAAAAACCGATAAACATATATAAAGTGGGCTGAATGATCTTAAGGAGCTTTTCTGTGTTTTCCTCCATTTTACGCAGACAATGCCTGCTAAAAAAAGTTAATTCCTGGTCCAGCCTGCCATTTTTTTGACCATGTCTGATAATATTAGCAAGTTCCTTTTCAAAAAATGGAAAACTCATCAGAATGTCTTCCAGCTTATTCCCTTCACGGAGCTTGATCTTTACAGCTTTGCCGAGGGCACTATAAAAAGGCTGCTTATCATTTTTCTCAAAAAGACTCAGTGCCTCATGTATGGATAAACCGCCATTTAAAAGATAGCTCAGCTGTACAGCAAAGAAATGAGTATAGTAAAGGCGAAGAAAATGGCCAGCTGCAGGCACTCTTACTAGGATCCTTTTTTGCTGGATAGGGGACAGTTTTCTGAATCTGGCACAGTAGTATATAAGCAAACCGGCCAAGCTGCAGACCAGAATCAGAAAAAGTAATGGAAGAAAGTCACCAAATAAATAAACTGCTTTTGTAAAGAAATTAGGCTGAAGCTGCATTGAAACGAATAAGGAAGAGAAACGGGGCAACAGGACATTATCAACGAAAATAAATAAGAATGCGGTAATGAGCATCAGGAAAATCGGATAGGCCATCAGTTTTTTCAATTTTTCAATGTCCTTGCCTTTTCGGAGCACCATTTCGCTTCCTTCAAGAAATGCAGAAGCAAGGCCTCCGTGCTGTTCAGCAAAAAAAACATAGCCAATCAGATTTTTATTAAAGTTCATGGTTGCGAGTATTTGATAAAATGGAAACCCTTCTCTTAATTGAGAGAGGCACTCCGTGATTTCATGTTTTCTTTTTGAAGGGAGCTGATGCACCAGTGACTCAAGCGCCTCAGATAAAGGGTACCCTCTGGACAACAGTTCCCCTGTATTCTTCAGAAACAAACCCTGTTCCTGAATGGTCCATTTATGTTTCTCCATCGCCGTGCACCCACCTGTTGTACTCAGTTTCCTTTATATAGCCAAGGGCAATCCCCTTAGTTATGACTTCCTTGAGTGTTCGATATTTAACTAGACTGCTTTCGCCTCTTGCCTTCTTAATGGAGGCATTGAGCGCCCTTCCTGCCAGCAACTCAAACACACTTGCCCTTTTCCACCTGCCATATCCATAGCAGAATGGGGAGCACTCCCCTTCACAATAGGGACAATTCAATTCGACAAGACGCTGTGCGGTAACAGCCACTAAAGTCTGTTCAATTTCCAGCATGTTCACTCCAAACTCAGCTAAACGATATACAGCCCCCTGGGCATCCCGGGTATGCATGGTGCTTAAAACGAGATGTCCAGTAAGAGCTGCTCTAACTGCAATCTTTGCCGTTTCTGCATCCCGGATTTCCCCCACCATAATGATATCGGGGTCATGGCGAAGGATTGCTTTTAAGCCAGCAGAATAAGATACGCCAGCTTTTTCATTCACTTGAACTTGCAGTACCAGGTCATTTTCTTTTTCAATGGGATCTTCCAGGGTGATTACATTTCGATGGAACATATGGGAGGTTTCATTTAGAAGAGAATACAATGTAGTGGTTTTTCCGCTGCCTGTCGGGCCAGTGAAAATAATTAATCCATGTGCATGCTTCAGCAGTGCAAGCATTTTTCTTGTCATGTCTGGAAAAAGGCTGATTTGATAAAAGGGAATTTGTTCCTGCTGGGGAAGGATTCTGATAACGAGGCTTTCACTGTGGCTTGATGGGAGAGTTGAAAAGCGCAGACCAATCATTTGTCCGTCTACTTCGAGTGAATAAGCACCGCTCTGAGGCCTCCTTTTTTCACCTATGTCCATCGAAGCTGTAAATTTAAAATGAGAAATCAATCTGTCGCACTCTTCTTTGGGAAGATAAAGCCTGGGGGTTAATTGATTGCCGAATCTCAGCTGAATTAATGTGTCTTTTCTCCGGGGAATGATGTGGATGTCAGAAGCATGGCATCTGACAGCATCCTTAATAATTCGTTCTGCCATTCTTTCAATTATACTCAACTAGTTATGCACCACCTTTTTTAGTTATTCAGGATTATTATTCGACTTAACCGGAGCCTTTCCTTCATTTTACGGCAAATTTTTTTGACGAATTTGTGAATAAAAATTTTTTTTCTTTTCATAATAAAAGTGTATTGAGGAATCAATGGGCTATAGCCAAGCGGTAAGGCACCGGACTTTGACTCCGTTATGCGCAGGTTCGAATCCTGCTAGCCCAGTAGCTGAGGAAGGGCACGCGATGTCCTTCCTTTTTCACTTTTAGAAAAGCCTATTTAGCCATAGACTTAAATGCATCAGGATTATAGCCGATAACAAGCTTATCTTCGTTTGTCAGAATCGGCCTACGCAAAAGTTTTGGCTCCTTAATGACCATTTGCACCACTTCAGATAAAGTTAATTCCTCAAGGTTCTGTCCCAATTCTTTATAGGTCTGGCTTCGGGTCGCGAGAAGCTCATCTAGTCCGCTTGTGGTTAAAGAAAGGATCTTCAATAGTTCTCTTGATGATGGAGTCTCCCTGAAGATATGCCTTTCTTCAAAATCAATAGAATGGGATGTCAGCCATTTTTTCGTCTTTCTGCAGGAAGTACAGCTGGGATATGTGAAAAATGTCAATTGGCTCATACCTCTTCACCTCACAAATTCATAATTTAACTTAAATTATTTGTATAATATTTGTACAATTAATGTATACACATATAAGTAAATAATTAAACTTCATTTGTGAACATTTTCTAAACTTATAGTGAATAAAGTGTTAACCTTAAACGGCTGTATTATAATGGAAGCAGGCCGGGAAGGCGCCAGCAGAGTTTTTATTGACAGCTGATGACCTCGGGAATAAATAACCCTTTTGAGGTGACAATAAATGGAGCAAACATTAAAAATAACAAATGTGTTATCCGATCCAACCCGCTATTATATTTATCAATATATAACCAAGAGACATAAAGATGTTACCGTACAGGAGATTGCAGATAATTTCAGCATCCATCCCAATGTTGCAAGATTGCATTTATCCAAGCTGGAAGATGTAAACATGCTTGTTTCTGAAACAAAAAAAACCGGCAAAGGCGGAAGGCCCAGCCGATTATACCGGTTATCTGATGATGTAGTTCAGCTTCATTTCCCTTACAGGGATTATCAGCTGCTGGCCAAAATAGCCATGGAAAGTATGCTTGAGTTAGGTGAAGAAGGAAGAAAAGCCCTGTATTCGACGGGGAAAAAGTTTGGCAGCGAGCTGATCTTGCAAGAGCTTAAACGGTATGGAAACATAGATAAACTTACTTTTGACCAGAAACTGAACATCTTAAAGCATGCTGCCGATTTGTCAGGATTCCATCCAGAATTTGATGCCAATGATGAAAGGACCATCGTCTATTTTCAAATTTATAATTGCCCATTTAAAGAAGTTGCAGCCCGGCATGCAGAGCCAGTGTGCAATATGCACTATGAATTTTTAAAGGGAATGTTTGAAAGTCTGTTTGAATCCATTCAGCTGGTGGAAAAGCAAAATATGTTAACCGGCTGTGATTCATGCGCATACAAAGCAATAGTAGGAAATTAATGTCATAAAGGGAAAATCTGCGGATAAAGACCATTCTTAAAGCAGGCACAATGCATTTTGTCACGCCCTTTTCTTGACTATTTAGAAACCATTATTTACTTTTATTAAGCATTTACTTTATAATATTGTAGTGATGGACTTGTAAGGGTAAAAGGAGGGATACATATGGATCGTATGTACAGAGTATTAGGATTCTGGACGGGAATATTCGCTGTAATGTTTTATCTTGGCGATATGTATACAACGTCCTTGATTTTCTTCGGCCAAACAGGATTTTTCCTGCTTTTAAGCTACTTAAAGCTTTCCGAACGTATGTATATTTATGTTTTTGGAGCATACTTAACTGTTTTCTTCGTAGGCTTCACTTACTGGTCAACATTTATGATGACACCTGGCGCGGGCGGCCACTAATAGCCGATAAAAAAGCGATGAATCCATCGCTTTTTTATTTTTTCCCTATATTCTTTGCTTGAAGGACTAGATGAAAAGCTGTACTCATACCTGAGGACATTATCAGACTTCTGATTGCCCTGTTTCTTTTGCTGATGGGTGAAAACGGATTAGGATCATAATGATCTTCAAGCTCCTGTAAAATGCCTGCAGACAGCAGGAACTCATCCTGTCTCATTTTATAATGAAAATCCAGGCCTTCTTTCTCTCCCATCCGAATCAGGGAATCAAAATGAATATGGCTGGTTATATCCATCTCGCCAGGGTGCTCGAGTACATCATTAATTAAGGAATGCTTATAATAACCTCTGAGACTTCCATCCCTTCTCATTGGCTCTTGCCATTCTTCATTTGTATAGCCATAATCAGCAGTCAGCACCAATCCTTGAGACAGAGCAGCAGACAAACTCTTAATCATCTGCTCCATTTGCAGAGGGATTTCAATTCTTTGGCCATTGCTAAGTGACAAACCGCTTTCTTCAAGGAACAAGAAAATCTCTCTATTTGTTAATGGCACAGTATTTTCTGCAAGCTTTCCTTCTTTTACGGTTACCATAATTTCATACAATTGATCATTCCTATTTTCAACAACATGTACAGGCAATGCATCAAACAGCTCATTTGAAAATATCAGGCCGCAAAATGGAGTGATCTCATTCCAGCTATCAATTTGTCTGATCTGTTCGGAAAAGACAATCTGCTCCTGCTGCAGTTTCCTGTGATAGGGACTGGTTTCAAAAATATAGTAATGAATCTCTTCATCAGAAATAAGTTTCCACTCATCAAGGAAAGCTTTCGCAAAGCGCCCATTACCGCCACCGATTTCACAGACATGAAAAGGCAGCTTATATTTCCCTGCCATTCGCTGAAACCACTTCGATATAGTTCTTCCATATATATCAGACACATTGCTGGATGTAATAAAGTCTCCCCCAGGCCCAATTTTTTCCGTTTCTTTCATATAATAGCCGTATTCCGAATGATAAAGGGCCTGCTGGATATAATCAGCATAGCTGATCATTTTTTGAGGAGTATTTTCTATATAATCAATTATAAAATTCAGCATATTGACTCCCTTTTCGAATAAAGAATCTGGATTTTCGGAAACAGCTATTTTACACAGTTTCCACTATTGACATAGGTTTTTTCCTGATATATTGTTATTGTAGTAGCTTAACTATATCCCCTCCCATTTTATATGAATAAAACATCCCCCAGAAAAGCCCTTCTCTTTGGAGAAGGGCTTTTCTATTTCCCAATCAGAACCCATTGAGGAATGGATTTGAATCCATTTCCCTGCCAATTGCCGTAACCGGTCCGTGACCAGGAAGCACTTCTGTTTCTTCAGGCAAAGACAAAAGCTTATTATGGATACTATCAAGGAGCTCTTGATGGTTACCGCCCGGAAGATCTGTTCTTCCAATGCTGCCGCTGAACAGCGCATCACCGGCAACCACAAGGCCAGCATCTCTAAAATAAAGAGAAATGCTCCCTGGCGAATGACCTGGCGTCTCCAGAATTTCAAAGGTAAATTCACCTATGCTCAACTCTTGTTCTGCTGTTATAATATGATCAGCAGGCCTTGCTTTTATCAGCTTGCCTATTCTAAACAGGTGAGAACCATTTAAGGCTGGATCAGGAAGCCATGCTGCTTCTTTTTCATGTATGTATACAGGTATAGCAAATGCATCTCTTATTTCATCCACAGCGCCAATATGGTCAAAATGGGCATGTGTAAGAATAACAGCCAGAGGTTTCAGTCCTTTTTGTTTGATAATACTGCTCAGTTTTCCACTCTCTTCACCCGGATCAAAGATTAAACAATCTTTGTTTTCATTCGAAAGGACATAACAGTTTGTTTGCAATGGGCCTAGAGGGATCTGATTCCATTCCATTGCCTACACCTCCAATGTTGATTGATTTGTATATTATTTTACACTATATCAGAATGAAATGCCTTATATCTGGAAAAGGAGCATAACATGAAAATCCTTTATGGCGTTGAAGCCGGCTATATTATTCAAGATGTGCCTGAATTCATGAACTTAATAAAAAATAACACTGAACTATTCGATTTTCAGCAGAGCATTTTTCTGTTTGCAGAGAGGACTGATGCTGAATTTACCAAAAGCGTCCTCACCGATGCAGGTCTTTTTGAAGAATTATTTATACTCTGCTACATAAAATCCGGTGTAAAAGGAGAAACTTTTGAAGACTTTGCGATTGAAACAGAAAGCGGAGTCTGCCTGTTCGCCGAGCACCTTAGCGCCTTCACTATAACCGGTGGCAATAAAGAAGATATCCGGATGGCTGTCCTTCAATTTCATGAGCATTTAGTCTTTACCGCGAAAGGTGAAAAAATGCCAGCAGTTTATTTTTCAGAACTTCACCTAAAGGAGTTAATAACCGGCATTGCTCATGCATATGACATACAAGTGTCATTTTTAGACCTCGACAAACAGAAGAAAAAAATATAAAATAAAGGACGAATGTATATACTTGGGTTTTTACATAATGGGTATATAACCTGAAGAATGATTTTCATATGGCTTTTGCCTGCTGATCACAAATAAAGGGGGCTGTTTTAATGGGATTACCAATCATTTTTGCACTAGTTGCAGTTCTTGCAGCTTTTGGTGCATTTAGCGCACTGAAAAACAAGAACTTCCTTGGCCTGGTGTTTGCTGTAGGGACACTTGCCGTTTTCGGATGGTTCTCTGTAATGACCATAATTAACAGTGGATATCCTGCTGTTCACTAAGAAATAAAAGGGCTTCCCTCTGTAGGGAGCCCTTTTATTTTAGCCATTTAGCCGGGTTTCAACTCTTTGGACCTTTTCTTCCATTTTCCTCTTAACATCTCTTCTGTCATCAATACGGATATTTGTCGCCACTCTCATTAAGCCTTTTTCAAACGGGACTTCATGCATGGCCTGTATGACTTCAAACAGGTCAGGAAGCTCCCCTTCAATAATTGTATTCATGGGTGTCAGCTGAAATCGGATTCTGCCGCTTTCCTCATATTTTTTTAACACCCGCTGTATATCTGCCACATAGCTGCTGACACTTGGTGTTTCTGTTCCTATTGGAATGACTGTAACATCTGCAATTGCCATATTTCTGCTCCTTTACTTGCTTAATTACTCGCTTTGTTCAACTAATCGTATGACCTCTTTTCTATCGGTCATTATCAGTTCCTCTAGATAGAAACCTGTTAAACAGGCTTTTCCGTCTGGTGAACAGCTGAGCGGTGCATTTTCCATACCTTCGAGCAGCACTTCCTTATCGCCGGTTTGACTGTCAAACGATATCAGCTGAAATCCCCCTGCATACATATCACTTTCAGCGCTATACAATGGCTGAAAAGTAATGATCCCTCTGGGAGTCCAGTCATAATACGGCACCAGCCAATCCGAAAACCTTGTCAAATGGGGAATCGAGAAGGAAGACTGCTCATTAAATTGATTATCCATAAAAGTATACAGTGCCTGGTCTGATTGATTTGCCGGCACAGTAATAGTCAGTAGCCTGTCCCTTGCAGCATCGAATTGAAAAATGTCTTCCTCAACCAGTGTTTCATTATCTCCATCAATTGTCTGTTTAACAAGCGGTGCAAAAAGTGACGGGTTTTCATTATCCCAATCAAGAAAAAGCAGATGATTTGAATCCCCCCATTTGGCAAAAGGCTCTCTTAACTTTAATTCTCTGAATGTACCTTCTGCAATATCAATATGGTAGGTTGTAAAGTCCCAGTCTTCAGTAAATGAAGCAAAGAATATCGACTCTTCATGATAAGGGTTCCACTCAACAGCAAAATCAAAGCCTGTAATATTTTCCTCCCAGACAATTTTTCCATTTGATTTGATAACCGTTAAGGCTGCGTCATAAGTGCCGGGTGAAGACCGAATCAAAATGTATTTTCCCATTGGGCTTACGGTTACGGACGCAATCGGATGCGAACTTTCGTAGAGAAGTTCCTGGTCACCTGAAAACAGGTTATAAGCAATAACTTTGGAAATTGCTCCATCCTTTACAGTGTAAACTAGCTGATCATTGCTGAGCCAGCCATTTGCTCCCTGAAATTCCCCGTCTTTAATATGAATCGTTTCAATGGTCCTGATTTCAGTCTCATCAGGCGGTGCGGATGACTGTGGTGGTTCATTTTCCTGATCCTTATTCTGCTCCATCTCAGCTTTTTCTGGCTGTGCACAGCCGATTATTAAAAATAAAGAAATAAGCATAATTAAGAACAAAAAAAGAAACTTCCATTGATATGTAGATTTGGTGTTTAACAAATCCGCACCTCCTTTTCTCCCTAATAATAAGTACGTAAACTGCAGGGAAATGTTTCAATAATAATAGAATTAATAAGCTTAATAGGAAAAAGCCGTCTTTCCGTCTTCAGTTTGGAAAAGCGGCCTGTTTCCATAGAACTATCCATAGAACTTTTGGCTTAGTGAAGTTAGTATGATAGTAATTTTAATGTCTGCTTGATTAAAATACAATACAGAATAAAATTTATAAGCTGATTTTTTCACATATAAAGCGATGCAAGAAAAATGCCCAGCACTTCTTCATAAATATCATCATACTGTGACAAGGGCAGCGGATTAATGCCTCTGCCCAATTCAATTGTGAATCCAGGCTTCCTGAATTCCTGAATAAACCAATCCTTATAACCCGCAAAGCTATCAATGTACCGGACTGCCTTATATCCGCTTACACGCTCGAACTCTTGCGCTATAACCTCTGATTCCGGCGGCTCCATTCCCTCATATCCCCAATAAAACTCTGCACCTTGTGTATGGAATGCCAGCATCCGATCGAATTGATTCTTATTTGCCAGTTCCGCCATTGCTATGGCTTCCGGTTCTGTTAACGGGGCTTCGCCAAGATAATCTCTTGGTGCCGGACCGCTTTGTTCACTTCTCTGTTTCTCGAATTCCCATTTGGCAGGAAACTGATTATTCAAATCAACCCCTCTAATATTGGCCTTCCAGCCTGTAAAATCTGTGCTTCCCCTATTTATTTTGATAACTTCCTCCCTGACTTCCGCTGGAGGCCCGTTCAATACCAGGTCAACACCATCAGGGTTAACCATCGGAACTATGGAAAGGTCGACGGAATTATACAGGGGCATTGTTGAAATTCCTCTTATTGGCCGGACATTTGTAAGAGATAAAAGAAAACTGTTCAGTAAAGCCATTAATATTGGGGTTGTAATCCATTCATTCGCATGAAAGGATGCATTGATGTGCACTTTCTTAGTTCCTTTACCTAACCGTATTTCCTGAATTGGCTTTCCAAGAACACTGCGTCCAATTGTATTTACTTTTATAAACGGATAAATATCTGCCAGCATGGAGATATCGGCTGTTAATGCTTTATAATCATACTCTCTCCTGCCTGATACAATTGGGGAAATAACGCGCCTCGGCAGTTTAATAGCCGTACCAGGAATCAGACTGTTCGGATTAAGGGATTGATTAACCAGGAGAAGAGCATCCACTGAGAGGTTACGGGAAGAACTCAGCTTCCAAAAAGTGTCACCTGATTTAACCGTATAATTTTGCAATGTAAAGCCGGGAATATTAATTTCGCTGCCTATTTTTAGTGATGCAGGATTAATCCCGGGATTAGCATCAGCAATGAGATTAACAGGCATCATAAAGAGCTGGCTATAATACCATAATGAATCTCCTGAGCGGACTTTGACTTTCATCTTTCTCCCCCTTTCCATCATTTCAATTTTATGAGAAAAAGAAAAAAAGATGACTGTTTAGCTGTGTAAAAGTGAGCAGCTGATTTTAATCCAGGGGTCTGCTTTACCTCAATACATCCACTTTTTGAGTAGGCTTTTTTAGTATTAATTGCTGTTTTATCCTTCTCTAAGCGCTGCCCGTTGATTTCCGCTCTCCAGGCCGCTCGCTCCAATCAATTCAGTGAATTAGAAACAAAGCAGCAAACCTTGTGAAAACACCCTTTATGAAAAAGAAAAAGCACCTGGGCATCAGGTGCATTCCTCTCAATTTACTTATTTTTTGCCAGCCAAGCTGCCCCAATTACTCCAGCATCATTGCCCAGTGTCGCAATATCAATGACTGTAGACTCCTTCACCCGTGGAAACGCAAATTTAACGAAATTTGCAATAACCGGTTTAAGCAGGATATCCCCTGCTCTGGAAACTCCACCGCCCAATACTATTTTCTCAGGATTTAACGTATTTGCGATATTGGCCAATGCCAATCCAAGGTGCATAGCTGTATTATTGACTGTCTGAAGTGATGTTTCATCCCCATTCCTTGCCGAGTCGAAAACATCTTTTGCAGTAATAAACCCATTTTCTTTATACAATTGAGATAGAGTGCCTTCTCCGCCAGATTCCAGGTTTTCAAGAGCCTGCCGGACAATTCCTGTAGCAGATGCAATGGTTTCGAGACAGCCCGTTTTACCGCAATTGCACTGAGCTCCGCCAACAGGAATGGATGTAATGTGGCCTATTTCACCAGCAGCCCCGCTTACTCCCTGTACAATATCACCGTTGGCAATTACACCCCCGCCGACACCTGTGCCAAGTGTTACACACACCAGATCTTTAGCGCCATTTCCGGCACCCTTCCACATTTCCCCAAGTGCAGCACAATTAGCATCGTTATCAATGATGACCGGGAGTGATGTCTCTACTTCAAGCAAGTCCTTCAGCGGGTAATTATCTCGCCAGCCTAAATTAACAGTGTTATATACAACACCCGTTGCCAGATTTACGGGACCTGGGGCCCCCATTCCAATGCCAATAATTTTATCCTTGCTTAAATCCAAATCTTCCAATTTTTGATCGATGGCTTTCGCTATATTTATTGTAATATTTTTCCCTTCTTCACTGTTATCCGTGGGTATTTCCCATTTATGAATGATTTCCCCATAGTAATTGATAAAAGCAAGCTTTGTTGTTGTTCCGCCTAAATCTACCCCAACCAGCCATTTTTCTGCCAATCTCCATCACCTTTTCTCTATTTATTCTCTTTAAGTTTCTGAATTTCAGTCCTCAGGATCAAGACGCCGCTCTGATAATCTTTGACATCAATAAGCTGGGAATCATATAGCTCTTTTAATTCAGCTGCCATAAGCTCCAAGTCAGCTTCACGATCCCCTATGTAGATGATAGTCCCATATTTCTTAAGAAACTGCTGTATATCATAAATGGTTTTCATTCTGTACCTCTGCCTTATCAATAAGTTTATACCACATTAAAGTATAATCTAAAATCCTCCCCTTCTCAAGATAGAGAAGCTCCAGGAAAGATGTAAGATTTCTTGAATTATGTAAAAACCCCTTCCACGCCAGGAAGGGGTTTTATTAGAATCAGCGGTCGGGGTCCTTGGGATGCAGGAAGCGCGGCCGCCTGTTCTTCAATGGTATTGGTGATCTTAGCAATACATCCCTGAATGCTCTCAGATTGAAAGGGATGAATGGCCACAAATAGGGCACACCAAAAGACTTCATTCTGGCAAGCATGATTATCATCAGCAGGATGCCAACAACATAGCCGTAGGTATGGAATATACTGGTTGATATCAGCAGACCAATTCTTAATAGCCTGTTTGCCAGGCTCATTTCGTAGCTTGGGGTTGAAAAGGTACCGATTGCCGCTATCGCTAAATAGAGAATGACTTCATTAATAAATAATCCCACTTCAACTGCTACCTGACCAATCATCAGGGCCGCCACCAGCCCCAATGCAGTGGCCAGGGCAGAAGGAGTATGGATCGCTGCCATTCTCAGCATATCGAGACCAAGCTCAATCATCAGGAACTGAACGACTAATGGAAGCTCCCCCGTTTCATTGGGCCCGATATAAGATAGCACATCAGGAAGCAGCTGCGGCTCTATTGCAAATAAGTACCATAATGGCAAAAGGAAAATGGAAGCCCATACAGCTAAAAATCGGACAAATCTCAAATAGGCGCCTACAAGCGGCTTATTCCTGTACTCCTCAGCATGCTGCAAGTGATGCCAGAAGGTAGTCGGTGTTATGATAACACTTGGCGAGCCATCAACAATAATGCAGACATGTCCTTCATAAAGGTGGGTCGCTGCCGTATCAGGCCTTTCGGTATACCTTACCATGGGATACGGATTCCAATGCCTGCCTGAAATGTATTCCTCTATTGATTTTTCGGCCATCGGCAAACCATCAGTATCAATTTTTGAGATAGCCTCCTTTATTTTCTTCACCATATCCGGGTCTGCAATGTCTTCAATATAACTGACAACCACATCTGTCTTGGAACGCCTGCCCACCTGCATATATTCCATGCGAAGTGTCCTGTCTCTAATCCTTCTTCTCGTTAAAGCTGTATTAAAAACCAGCGTTTCTACAAACCCATCCCTTGAGCCGCGGACAACACGTTCAATATCCGGCTCCTGTGGACCCCTTACCGGATATGTACGGGCATCAATAAGAATTACTTCATCAATACCATCGACTACTAGAGCAGTCGGCCCTGCCAGTACCATATCCACAACTTTATCAAGGTCATCGGTTGTTTCAACCTCAACGTATGGTATATACGTTTTTATCAGTCTGGAAAGTGTATCTCCTTCGAGCTGTTCTGCATCCAGGCCGGCAAGCATTTTCATCAGATAATGCAAAATGTCATCTTTTACAAAGCCGTCTACCAGATATAAAGCCATTTCTCTTTCTGCATATTCAACATCAAGCTGAATCACATCAAAGCTTTTATCTACACCCAGAGCATCTCTAAGATATTCAATATTATCTTTCAGAGAATCCTTTACAGGCTCTCTTCTCGCTTTCTCCAAAATCCCCACCTCAGCATTCTGTTCCATTCTTTTCCTTGCATACTATTCAACATCATTGACATGCAAAAAAAAAATCATACCAATGAATGGCATGATTCATGAAAATTCACAGGGAAATGCACCTGCTATTTCCCAGGAAGTAAGCTGAAAATTCTGGTAATATCACTCTATTTGGTTTAACAGCTTTTGATAATCCTCCTGATCCGGATGAAGATCAGCAGCCTTTTGGGCATGATTTCTTGCTTGATCCGGCTGCTTTTTGTCTAAATAAATTAGCGCCAGATTATAATGTGCTTCATGAAAAGAAGGGTCTTCTTTAATGACACGTAGAAGGTGCACTTCTGCCTCTTTTAATTTCCCCTCTTTTATTTCAGCATATGATAATAGAAAATAGGCTTCCGGTGAAGCATTCCCTTCTTCAATAAAATCAGCCAGCATTAAACGGGCCTTTTCAAACTCTTCATTCTTAATATGTTCTTGGGCCATTACCATAGCAGTCTGTTCATTTAATAATCTTCCCGGTTCATCGAATCCATATTTCAGCAAGCCGGCTGCCAGACAGAATGATCCAGCTAAAAACAGCAGCTGAAGCAAGGGTTTTTTCTTCCTGGGAAAATGCACAATGCCAGTAGCCAGAAAACCGCCAATTAGCCCTCCTATATGTCCAGCATTATCAATTCCCGGAATGGTAAAGCCAAATGCAAGGTTGATTCCTAATACAACAAGTATATTAAATCCCATGGTCCTGAAAAAAAGGCTTGGATAAATGAGACCAAAATATAAAAGTGCTCCAAAGCAGCCAAAAATTGCTCCGCTTGCCCCTGCGGAAAGTGAGGGACTAAAAACAAAACTGGCTAATGTTCCGCCAAAACCAGCAGCCAAATAGATAAATAGGAATCTTATGTTTCCAAACACCCGTTCCACTGCTGATCCAAGATAGAATAAAGCAAGTGTATTCATTAATAAATGCAGCAGTCCAATATGAAGGACAATCGGAGTTAAAAACCTCCACCATTCCCCATCAAGAATTAATGGATTAAATTTAGCCCCATACTTAATTAAAGTTGCTGTATCCTTACTGCTGCCCATTGCTTCCATGAGTAAGAATAAAGCAACTTGAATACCTATAAATATATAAGTAAAAAAGGGCTTCCCAATGTTAAACATTTCCTTTTCTTTTTTTGCTGTTTTCACCGCTTTAGAAAGAGCAGCATGCTTTAGGGCATCAACATCCATTTCCGTATAATTTCCATCAGGAAAAGTTAGCGGTTTTTCGAAAATCTCTTCAACCTCGTTCAGGCTTCCAGTTTTTCCGGATTCAATGATCATAGTTTGAACAGAGGCTTTCCCACTTTCAGGCATGAAGGGGTCTGTGATGCGGAATTCATAGTCATCAACAGGGAGATATGCTGAAACATATATATTTAAAACCGGCATTTCCCTTTTTCCAAGCTGCTTCCTGACCGATTCCGCTTTTTGAGCAGTCACTTCAATATCCCGCTGCATCCAATTGCTCCAGTCAAGATTATATTTTAAAAGCCTGATCGCCTTTACAGTTTTATCCTCCATTTTTTCAAGCCATAATTCATCCTGATCTCCAGATAGCTGAATCATTCTGTACCCGTGGTCAGATATGAAATAATCAGCAAGTTTCCAAAATACATAATCCTCTTGAACGGCCAATTCTTCCCCCACTCTCTATATGTTGCAATAGTTACTTTACTTTATTTAACTATAGGCAAAAAAGGAACCTTTTGTAAAAGAAAAAGCACCTAAAGATTTAGGCAAAATAAAAGGCTCTTTTCGTATAAATTATTGTTTTCGCTTATCAATGTTGTCCGTTGATTGCAGCGAAGGGATGCTCGCTGCAATCAACTCAATAAATATAATTTAAATAGCAACAAACTTTGCGAAAACAGCAAAATAAAAAGACCTTTTACGGTCTTTTTACTTTATGATTGCCGCCCTTCAGATGGCCCGGAAGAAAAAACAGAGCTCATCATCCTGTCGCGGACTAGCGGAAAACTCATGACTGAAGTAACCAGAAGCTTCCGCAAAAAGACATTTCCAAAAATTACATTTATCAATCGATAACGATTATGATAGGCAAAATAAGTACCGAGCCCAATCATAAAAATAGAAAGTAATCGAGACATTGAATTCCCTCCTCTTCCTTATTGTGAGAAGAGAGAATAATTTTTATCCATTCTCTAAAACAAAATAAATTTCACTATTAACTCAAGCTGATTAATTCTTCAATATTGGTGCCATCGTTTTCTTGAGAACATTAACGGAATGGGTAAACTGATTTTTCTCTTCGATGCTTAAGTGAAGTTCAACGATATCACGAATGCCGTTTCTGTTGACAATTGCAGGCACTCCAATATAAACATTCTCATGGCCATATTCTCCATCTAAGTAAGCTGACACTGTGAGGACAGAATTCTCGTTCTGGAGGATCGCTTTCGTCAGTCTCACCAGACCCATGGCTATTCCATAATAAGTCGCGCCTTTCCGCTCGATTATATGATAAGCTGCATCTCTGACATTAAGGAATAACTCATTAAGATCTTCCTGTCTAAAGTTCTCTTCTTTCTTCATCCAGTCTTCAATGGATTTCCCAGCAATATCTGCATGGCTCCATACAGGCAATTCAGTATCTCCGTGTTCACCAATAATATAAGCATGGACATTTCTCGCATCGACTTTAAAGTATTCTCCGAGCAGAAATCTGAATCTGGCTGTATCCAATATCGTTCCCGATCCGATTACTCTTTCTTTAGGAAGCCCGGAATACTTCCAGACAGCATAGGTGAGAATATCCACTGGATTTGTCGCAACCAAAAATATGCCATCAAAACCGCTGTTCATGACATGATTAACTATTTCTTTAAAGATTTTAGAGTTCTTTTCCACAAGGTCCAGGCGGGTCTCTCCTGGTTTTTGATTCGCTCCAGCAGTTATGACAACCAAATCAGCATCTGTGCAATCGGAATAATTTCCATACCAGATTGAAGTTGGGGAAGGGGCAAAGGGCATGCCGTGATTCAAGTCCATGGCATCTCCTTCAGATTTATCTTTATTTAAATCAATCAGAACCAGTTCCTCAGTAACACCTTGATTCAAGAGTGCAAACGAATAGCTTGATCCAACAAAGCCAGTTCCGATCAGCACCACTCTGTTTACCCGATTATTCATAATAACTCCCCTTTAATTTATTGTATAGAGAACTGCAAAGTCCCTTTATGCCAATAAGATATATAGAAGCATTCCCACCGAGGCAGAAGCTAAACCTGAAAAAAAATTAACAAAATCATTATCTGCAAAATTCCAGCCTTTTACCAAAATGGCCGGCTGTCCGCAATGTTCTGATGCCTCCACGTTTGACCTGCATGCCAGGCACTTGTATTCAGCTTGAAAATAAGCACCTGATAAAGAGTCAAGCAAATTCCCTGTAAACCCAAAAGTGCCAACCAGCAGAACCTCATATGTTGATAGGGGAAAAAGCATATATGCCAGAAGAGCAATTGTAAAAGAACCTGACAAAGCTGCAATCGTTCCTAGAGAGCTGACAGCACCGGAGGTACCTGTTTCGATTGCTTTCCACGTCTTCAATGAAATGGGGGGTTTTTGACTTAATGAGCCAATTTCTGATGCCCATGTATCTGAATTTGCTGCTGCCAGTCCGATAAGAAAGGCAATCAGCCATGCCTGTGATGGATCCAGAAGATAGAATATGCTGGCAATAGCAGCTATGCCTCCATTGGCAGCAACCTGCCGCCAATCTCTTCTTGATCCCTTGGCATGCTTAGTTTCGAATTCCTTTTTTTTATGGCCTTTAAATTTTGACCAGAAGCTTGAGCTTGCAAAAAAGAACCCCAGGACAAAAAGGCCATCCAAACCAAACCCAAAGGCTGCTGCTGCACCTACAATGAATGCCGCTATACTGCCTGAAAGGGTCAGTAAGCGGAAATAATACCCGGCCAGCGCTGTGATTAATATAAAAATAATGATTGCAATAGATTCAAGCATTGCCAGATTCCCACACCTGCTGATTGGTAATAATCATTTCCACCGGCCTATCATGGTCTTCCACCGGAAAGCCTGTTATGAACTGCATTTCAAATGCCAGTGAAACCGTTCTTCCTTTATAATGCTCGAGAAAACGATCATAATAGCCTCCCCCAAATCCGAGCCGGAAACCGTTTTTCATATATGCCAGTCCGGGAACGACTAAAGTATCGATTTCCTCACTGAGGATTTCCTCCGTTTTTTCCGGATTCGGCTCCCATAATCCATAAAATACAGACTCCAAATCCATAAAGCTATTCAATTCACGAAATACCATTTGTTTGGATTCAGGTATGCATTTCGGTACAGCGACCCTTTTCCCTTCTTCCCAGGCTCTTCTGATAATTTGCCATGTGTCAGCCTCAGGTACCTTTGAAACTGTTATTCCAATTGTTTTGGCCTGTCTCCATAAAGCGCTGTTATAAAACCTGCAGGCAATTTGATAGGACAGCTGTTCATACTCCGGCTTGCTCAATTCCTTCATTTGATCCAGCATTTGCTTTCTAAGGAGCTTTTTATCGTTTTCCATATTAAAACCTCCAACAATAGTTACTATTGCAAAGTTCTCAATAACTTATCCAATAAAGGGAATGTTAACCATTAAAAAAATCAACAAAAAAAGCAGTAGGAATGATCCTACTGCTTATTTTGTTTCACGATGTGTAGTCGAACGCTTGTCTCTTGGGCAATATTTTTTAAGCTCAAGACGATCTGGATTATTTCGTTTATTTTTTTTAGAAATATAGTTACGATCTCCACATTCTGTGCAAGCTAACGTAATGTTTACACGCATGTAATTTCCCTCCAAACTATGTTCAAACTAGTTCGTTCATACGACTTTTCTATAATATCACTTTTTAAATCGAAATGCTAGTACGTTTTTTTAAAAGTATCCTCTTTCCCCCTGTCTATCAGCAGGCTATTATACTGAAGCATTTCTGATTTGCTGTTCCCGTTAATTATCCATGACTCCCCTTCTGCTGTTCCTCTTCCATTAAATACAGCTGTAAGGGCGATAATACTAATTGAGTTGCCCTGAGCCATAGGGTTGTACTTTAATGTTCCTTTCTTTTTGCAGCTCCATATCTGGTCACTGAAAGTGTTCCAGTATGGCTGAATTGTACACTCTTCCATTTTTTTGCCGTTTATCTGGCCGTTAACCAAAAATAGCTTGGAGTCAGCCATATGAAAGATGACATTTTCAGCAGGTGAAATGAAAGCAAGGTGTTCACGGGAAGAAAACTCATGCCTGTGCTGCAATAAAAGCTTAATCGTTCTGGGCTTGTTCGCATGGTTAGTAATATAGCTTCTAAAATACGAAATTTTAGAATGGATTTGTTCTGTTTTAATTTGAACAGAGATATTTTCATCAGGAAACATTTCTTTACTGTCATTTTCCATCCAGTAAGTTTTACCGTCTATCCGCAATCCGGGTATCATTCTCAATTTCCCGGCCGGCGCTTTCTCCATTTCCTCATAAACATCAGATTGAATCCAATTTAATGTATTCATTCCTATGCACCTTTTTCTATAAGTTTTTCAAACGGCCTTTTCAATGACAGATAATATATATCACACTAAATCTTCCAGCTTCCGGCTGATCAGGGTTTCTTGATATACTCTTTTGGTTTCATCCGCAATGCGTCTCCAGCTGAATAGGCTTTCTGCAACCTTTTGACCTTGTTTGCCAATTGTATCGGCAGCTTTAGGATCCTCCAAGAGAGTGAAAGCCTGCTCTGCAAAGCTATATGGATCTCCAGGGGCCATGAGCAGGCCGGTGTATTCATGTTGAACGATACCCTTTAATCCGCCTGTATTGGATACTATCGCCGGCTTTCCCATAATCATGGCTTCGAGGGCTACAATGCCAAATGGCTCATAGTAACTTGGAAAAACAGCGATTTCACACTTCTGAAACAGAGCTAATCTTTGCATGTCATTAATAAATCCTGGAAAATGTATGATATCATCGACTTTCAGCTCTCTTGCTTTTTTTCTGTGTGCTTCAAGCATAGGACCCTTGCCGGCAACGATCAGGTAAGCATCCTGATACTTCTCTTTAATCAAAGGCGCTGCCTCGATTAAGGTATCAAACCCTTTTTCCCTCACCATCCGTCCAATGGAGAATATCAGCCTTCCTCCTTTTTTTACTGAAAGTCCTTCTAATAAGCTGTCTGGATCATCAAGAAGTGTTTCTTTGCTGATACCGTTTGCGATAACAGATATTTTTTCGCTTGCAATTGAAAATTGATGAAGTACTTCTTCCTTCATATACTCGCTGCAAACAATAACCTGATCTGACCCATGGATCAGCTGCTCTTCTTTTGTATGGATAAATTTCTGCAATTCTGTGTAAATTCCATTATTTCTCCCATATTCTGTTGCGTGTATAGTTGTAATCAAAGGACAGTGTAAGCTCTCCTTTAAGGACAGGCCGCTTGCACCTACAAGCCAGTCATGTGCATGAATGATTTCAAAGAGGTGGGAGGATGACAGTTCAATGGCCTTTTGCTCCATCGCCAAATTCAATCCCAAAATCCAGTGCAGAAAGTTAGGATCCTTTTCATTTAACGGCTTTACCCTGTGTATATAGATACCGTTAATACATTCATAGCCCGGAAGTGTGCCAGGATTGGCAGTCAGAATATGAACCTCATAATCCTGTCTTAATCCTCCGGCAAGTCCATGCACATGCCTTGATAAACCGCCAACAACATGTGGAGGATACTCCCAGGTAAGAAGAAGGATTTTTGGTTTATCGTTAATGAAACTATTATTATTTAATTCAGAAATTCTCGAGTTAATCATTCTTTACCTGCTCCTTCACTGACTGATTCATAATACGTGTATGTACTCACATTCACAGTCCATTCAGGCTGAACCCCAGATTCGCTTTTTCCGTATGAATGGCAGGGTATTTCCTCTGAAGTATGAAGTGCTTCTGAGCGCAGTAAAGGGAGGAATTGAATATCTGTGATTTTAATGCCCAATTCCACACAGTACACTCGGTCAGGTTTGAGCCCTTTAAAGAGCCATTCAGTTTGCCCGGACAGGATTACCTCATGGTCACAGACTGAATTAGCTCCATCAAAAAGGACTCCGGTAACATCATAGATTCTTAAAGATTTTCTAAAAGCAGAGAAAGGCTCGTCCAAATATCGTGAGAGCATCTTCTCTTTCTGAGGTGATAATTCCCAGGATGCTATTACCCTATCATCTGTTGAGCGGGTTAATGCCAAACAATCTATTGATTGATTTCGCACAGGATTTACTTCAGCATTTAATTTATTCCCCGTAACCTCCCCGCTATCGCGCTTTCCTTTATTTTGGATAAGTTTGGTCCATTGATACTGCACTTTTCCTACTGTTGTATCAAGCTCACTGGCAATCTTACGAAAGGAAAGCCCCCTGCGTCGAAGTTTAATAATTTCATCTATCATAACGGCACCTCTTGCATTTATTTCATAAAACCATTCTATATGACAAAAAGCAAAATTTTATGACTATTTATATAACTTAATGTTATCACTGATATGAGTCGCCTACAATAAACGGAATTTGTCGCTTCTTGCGAATGTACATTCCTTCCCGATTATTCACAGGAAAAATTTTATAAACGTTTGCTGAGCTTCTTAATCGACAGGATTCCTCTGACAGGAATCTTTAAGTTTCACCTGTTTATGGAATATATATCGAAATTTGTCAATTTTGATGGTAAAATACATCTGTGCAATGAATAGAGGTGAGTTTTATTGGAATTAATCTTGCTGTCATTATTAGTCTTTTCTATAGGATTAATAATTCTTTCAGTATTTTTGAGAGATCCTTATAAAGAGCTGCGCGATGAAATGGACCAAATGTCCATGCAGCAGATCCAGGAAATTTATCAAATTAAAAAGAAATTAAAAGTATTGGAAGAAGAACTGCTGGTGGCAGATGAGCCATTTATTAAGCATGTTCCTTCAGAGCCTTCTGTTCATTCTGCAGAAAAAAGGGCAGTTCATGAAATCATAAAAAATCAGGTGATGCTCCTGACCAGGCAAGGGCTGTCAGTAGAACAAATTGCAAGACAATCATCCCTTTCTCCTGATGAAGTAAGGACTATCCAAACAGAAATGAAATTTAGGGGCCATAGCTATGAATAAACGAAATACCCGTGCATTTGCATTTGGCATTCTTATTGCTGTCGCAGCCTTTGGCACAGCCTATCTATTGAATAAACCGGAGCAATCGGAAGATAGAAAAATTGATGAAAACAGCGCAAGAAAATTTCTGGAGGCAAACGGCTATACAGTATTAACAAACGAAGAATATGCTCTCCTGCAGCAGACGGATGCTAAAGACCCAAATGAGAAAGAAGTTAATGAAGAAACTTCAGAGGAAAATACGGAGCAGGCAAAAGAGGCTCAGAGAGTCTTTCAGCTAACCATTGAAAGCGGCATGACTCCCGGTGAAATCGCGTTGCTGCTTGAAAAAGCAAGTGTTATTGACCAGGCAGCAGACTTCGGCAATTACCTGGAGGAATACGGGTACAGCCAAAAAATACAGCTTGGCACATTCGAACTGAACCATAATATGAGCTATAAAGAAATTGCAAAAATCATAACAAAAAGCTAAAAGGGTACAATTCCTTTTAGCTTTTTTGACTGTCTAGATCCAAAGCCTGTTAATTATTTAAATCATACTGGCGTCCTTTAACCAGGTAGAAGGTATGTTCAGAAATATTGGTCACATGGTCAGCTGCTCTTTCTAAATATCGGCAGACAAAAGACAGCTGGGTAATCTGAGGAAGGTATTCAGGTTTCTGCAGATTGATTTGCAGCAGATCTCTAATTGTTTCACCATATAGATCGTCTACCTGATCATCCATATCGGCAACTTTTTTTGCCTTTGCTATATCTTCTTCAGTGAAAGCTTCCAGGGATAAACGGAGCATTTCAGCAGAGATATCGTACATTTTTTTTATATGTTCAATCGGCTTAATTAGCGGTTCAGATCCAATCCGAATGGCAGATTTCGCAATATTGACTCCAAAGTCTGCAATTCTTTCAATGTCTGTTGCGATCTTTATAGCCACAATGATGCGGCGGAGGTCAATAGCCACTGGCTGCTGTTTAGCAATTAACAGAATGGCTAGATCATTTATTTCTTCATATAATGCATCAGCCTGATTGTCGTCATCAATGATTTCAAGTGCCAATTCAATGTTTTGGGTTTCAAGCGCTTCAACTGATCTATGCAGTGCCTCTACAGCAAAATTGCCAATTTCTATAAGCATTTTTTGAAGCTCCTGAAGATCATATTCAAACCTTTCACGTACTGCCATCATTGTAATCCCCCTACCCCCATATATTTATGCCAGTCTGAATCATCATCATGCAATTAACCGAATCGCCCAGTGATATAATCTTCAGTCCGCTTATCTGAAGGAGTGGAGAAAATCTTATCAGTTTCAGCAAACTCGATTACTTCCCCATTTAAAAAGAAAGCAGTTTTATCAGAGATACGGGCTGCCTGCTGCATATTATGCGTAACAATAATGATACTGAATTCTTCCTTAAGCTCCTGCACGAGCTCCTCTACTTTTAAAGTAGAAATGGGATCAAGTGCAGAGGTTGGCTCATCCATTAAAATGACATCCGGTTCAATCGCAAGGCAGCGCGCAATGCAAAGACGCTGCTGCTGCCCGCCTGATAGGCCGTACGCATTCTGGTTCAGGCGATCTTTTACTTCATCCCAGATTGCAGCTCCTCTTAAGCTTTTTTCAACAATTTCATCAAGGATCCTTTTATCACGGATTCCATGTATTTTCGGTCCATATGCCACATTTTCATAAATGGACTTTGGAAAAGGATTGGGCTTTTGGAAAACCATGCCTACACTTGTTCTTAAATCTTCCACTTTAAACGACTTATCCAGAATGTCGCGGCCGCGGTATAAAATTCCGCCGGAAATCTTCACAGAAGGTACAAGTTCGACCATACGGTTCAGGGTTTTGATATAGGTGGACTTTCCACATCCGGATGGACCGATAATGGCCGTTACTTCATTTTCATGAACGGCCAGGTTAATATTCTTTAACGCATGGCCCTCACCATACCAAAGGTTAAGATCTTTTGTATGATAAACAACTTTGTTATTCTCATTAACTTTTTGGTTTAGGTTAGCTGTTTGAATATTTGGACTGGTTTTTTCCATAACTGCAGTCATTATTTAAAACCTCCAGCTTAGTATCTTTTTTGGAATTTATTTCGGATCATTATTGCGATTGAATTCATCACAAACAAAACCATTAATAATATGACAATGGTCGCGGCTGCCAGGTTGGCATATTCCGCAACAAGAGCAGAGTCAACTGTCCAATAATAAATCTGGACCGGCAAAATCGTAAATTTATCAAAGACTCCATCAGGAACGGGAATTAACAATGCCGGTATGCCGATTACAACCAATGGCGCTGTTTCCCCGATTGCCCTGGACAGGGCAAGAATGACCCCAGTAAGAATTCCCGGAAGAGCTGCGGGAAGAACCACATTTTTAATGGTCTGCCATTTAGTCGCACCCATTCCGTATGAAGCTTCTCTTAAGAATTGCGGTACTGCCCGAATGGCTTCCTGGCTGGCAACTACAACTACCGGAAGAACCAGCAGCGACATTGTCAGACCGCCAGCAAGAACTACAGAACCCAAATCCAATGTTCTTGCAAAAACAGTTAAACCAAGAATCCCAAAAACAACTGACGGGACGCCTGCCAGGTTGGAGATGTTCGTTTTAATAAATGATGAAATACGCCCCTTTCCGGCATACTCTTCAAGATAAATGGCTGTGCCTACTCCAAGAATCATCGTGACAGGAGCAACAACAAGCATCAGCCAAAATGTTCCTGTTATGGCTCCCCAGATTCCAGCCCTTTCAGGATCCGTTGATAAGCGATTCATAAGAAAATCCATGTTGATCCAGCTTAATCCATCAGCGAGGACTCGATAGATTAATACAATTAACACAGCCAGGCCAAATAAAGTTGCTAAAAAGAAGAGTGTTTTTGCCAGATTATTTGCAAGCAGGCGGCTGCCCATCTTTTTTTGCACTTGATCCGAATCTACATATTTCATTTAATACTCCTCCCTGAACCTTCGAGAGATATACTGAGCGAGCAGGTTCATAACCAGCGTAAAAACAAATAATGTCATAGCAACTGCGTAAAGGCTGTAATATAATGTTGTTCCTGCGGCTGCTTCCCCGCCTGTTACTTCCACAATGTAAGCCGTCATAGTCTGCATGGACTGCGTTACGTCAAAGGTGAAATTCTTCGAACTTCCACTTGCTATAGTTACGATCATCGTCTCCCCAATTGCTCTTGATATTCCGAGCACGAATGAAGCAATGATGCCAGAAATAGCTGCTGGAACAACCACTTTCCAGGTTACTTCCAGCTTAGTGGCACCTAACGCAAGGGCTCCTTCCCTCATGGCATTTGGCACAGAGCTCATGGCATCCTCGGAAAGAGAGGCTACCATCGGAATGATCATAATTCCCATTACAATCCCGGGACTCAATATATTTGTAGGTTCAAGGCCAGGAATAAAAGATTTTAGTAAAGGTGTTACAAACGTAAAAGCAAAAAATCCATAAACAATGGTAGGAATACCCGCCAGGATTTCAAGTAGGGGCTTTAACGCCTTTCTTGTTTTTTCTGATGCATATTCACTTAAAAATATGGCTGTCATCAGACCCACCGGAATCGCAACCAGCATGGCTATTAAAGTGGAAATAATGGTTCCCGTCAGTAAGGGAAGAACACCAAAGACGGCATTTTCACCCAAAGGCTTTAATTGAGTACCTGTAAAGAAATCTATAAAAGGAACGTCTTTAAAAAAGGCGATTGTTTCCGTGATTAAGGTAAGGACAATTCCAATAGTAGTGAAAACTGAAATTGCTGCAATGCCGAATAATATTTTCGGTATTAATATTTCTGTGTAATTATTGACACTTCGAGATCTTTTCTTTTGTTGAATGATTTCTCGCACATTCAGCTTTTTTTTGTCATAGTGAACAGCACTTTTAGCCACGTCAAAACCCCTTTCAGCCTTCTCATCCAAAGAAGCACTCTTTACAAGCCCATCACAAGAAGATGAGAAAGCAAACTTCTCATCCTCTTATGACGGTACTTCTTCTTATTTCAATTCGTTCAAAGCATCAAGTGAAGCTTGGACATCTTTATCTGATAATGGCGCAAATCCAGTTTCAGCGGCAACATCCTGCGCATTCTCCATTGTATAAATAGCATAGTCAAGTACTTGCGGCTTATCTTTCGCCATATTCGTATTCAGATATGTGAACACAGGTCGAGTGAATGGAGCATACTCTCCGTCTTCCTTGATTGTGTCCAATGATGGCTCAACAGGCCCATTTCCAAAGTCTATCTTTACTGCTGCCAATTTATCTTTATTACTATCATAGTATCCATAACCAAAGAAGCCGATGGCATTTTTATCTTTTGATACAAGATCCACTAACGTTGAGTAGTCCTGCTGTAAGTTGATATTTTCAGGAAGATCCTGCTCTTCAAGAATATTTTCAAACATAAATTCATACGTTCCATGGTTTTCATTTGGGCCATACGTTTTAATTTCATCGTCCGGGAAGTCAGGGCGGACATCTGACCATTTTTTCTTTCCTGCGCTTGCAAGGAATATGTCGATAACTTCCTGCTGGGTAAGTTCAGTTGCCCAATCATTTTCTTTATTGATTACGATCGTAATTCCATCCAAAGCAACCTTCATTTCCTGTACATCAATGCCAAGCTCCTCAGCGGAAGCTTTCTCTTCATCTTTAATTTGGCGGGAAGCGTCGTTAAAATCTGTTCCGTCTTCTGCAAGAAACTTCTTAAAGCCTGCTGAAGTTCCTGAGCGGCTGACTTCTACAGAGACATTTTCCTGTTCTCCCATATAGTTTTCAGCCATGCGAGCCATAAATGGATAAACTGTCCCAGAACCGTCTATAACTACACTGCCCTCCAGCTCTTCACTGTTATCTCCATTCGCACTGGTGCCCTCATCTCCACTGCAAGCAGCTGTAAAAGCCATTACAGCTCCAAGCGTTAATAAAAGGCTCATTTTTTTAAGACGTTTCATTCCTGAATTCCCCCTAAGAAAATTGGTTGTTTTGTCCTACGTGTTTAGAATAAGGGTTGACTGTTAACCCGGTTTTAACCGAATGTAAAGCTTTTGTAAATGTGGGCAATTCTTGTGTAAATATGTCGAAGTGGCGTATAACTTTGAAGTAACTCTCTTCCCAATTTTCAATAACACAAAAAACTGTCTCCCTATTCGGGAGACAGTCCATCTTGCTTATTCATTCTCTTCATTTTCTCTGCGGGCATCTTCCTGCCCTTCGATTACTTCATCAATATTATTTACTTTTTGAACAGAATCCTTGCTGTTCTCGCCTTTCTTTTGACGCTCCTTTTTAAGCTCAAAGTAGGCATCCAGAACACGTTCACCGATTTTTTTATTTGCTCCATGATCTACGCTTCCCTGGTAGGCCCAAGGTACTAAAACAGCCATGGCAATCTCGGGATTATTTGATGGTGCATAGCCAACAAGGCTAAGATTCATGACTTCAGGAGGCTCTTTTCCAAATTTGCTGCGCTCAGGTCCATCGTAAAAGGCCTCAGCTGTACCTGTTTTACCAGCTGGTTTATACTCTTTGCCCCCAAAATTGGAATAACCTGTACCGCCGCTTTCCTGCATTACTCTGCGGAAACCTTCCTGCACACGGTCCATCCAGCCTTCTTCCAGTTCGACCCTATTAAGAACCTTTGGCTCCATCTCCTGAACAATAGGGCCAAGTTCATTGTTTTCCATTAATGGCTCACGGATTTCCTTTACGATGTGAGGCTCCATCCTATTTCCGCCATTGGCAATGACAGAAACATATTGTGCAAGCTGCATGTTGGAATAAGTATCGTACTGTCCAATCGAAAGGTCAAGCATGAAACCAGGCAAAACACTCATTCCTTTAAAGCCTGTTTGCTCATTTGGCAAATCAATCCCTGTCCGAACGCCAAGACCGAATTGAGCGAACGATTCCCTTACAGTACTAAAAGCTTTTTCATCTATCCATAATGGCTTCTCAAACTCATATCTCCCCCCGCCTATCCTGATGACCGTTTCGAACATATAAACGTTTGAGGAAAACTTTAGTGCATTAATATCATTTAAAGAGCCAAAATTTCTCCATGATTTTTTCACAGGTGTTCCTTTAATTTTTAAAGGACGATCATACAAAACGGTTCCGGGATTAATAGCCCCCGTTTTATAACCGGTAAGTATTGTAGCACCCTTCACAGCTGAACCGACATTATAAGTAGTTGTGATGTTGCCCAGTGCATCGTCCTGCATTTGAGACTGGCCTGTCTCTTTATCCTTCACAATCTTTTTGCCGGCCATTGAAAGAACTTCTCCCGTATGCGGGTCCATCAGTACTACATAGGCCCTGTCCAGTAAAGCTGTTCCTGCTGATGCCTTCGCTTTACGCAATTCCTCTTCAATGATTTTCTCAACTTCCTTTTGAAGATCCATATCTATGCTCAGCACAAGGTCCTTGCCTCTTTGACCGTCTGTGATGGGTACAGTTTCAAGAACATTCCCGGCTTTATCTGTAACGTTTTTTACTTTTGCCTTTTGGCCGTGAAGGACTTCTTCGTATTGCATCTCGATATAACTCTTGCCTACACGGTCATTGCGGCTATAGTCACGTGCCATATAGTATTCAATCTGTTCGGCCGGAAGACCTTCATCAGAGCTTGTTACTTTTCCAAGCACCGATTTCAAAGTATCTCCAAAGGCATAATACCTTTCCCAGTCGGTTGTTGTATCTACACCCGGTAAAATCTGCAGATTTTCGCTGACAACTGCAAATTCCTCAGGTGTTACTTTTTTATTCTTAACAATTTGAGGGGTCAAAGCATATCCGCTTGTAAATTCTCTGTAGATAGCAAGGACTTCAAGATCATCCTTTGTCAGTTCACTTAATTCCTCTTTAGTTATCCGGTCCAAAGTGAGCTGATAAATGGCCTTATCCAGTTCCTTATCCTTACCCTCATACTTCTTTTCAAGTTCGTCTTTATCTTTTTTAGTGACCTTTGCTTCTGCCTTATCAGGATTCTTCATGATCCAGTAATCCTTTTTATCCCGTTCCTGAACCTTTTTGGTATCTTTATCGATCAGCTTGGCCAGCCTCTCCGCCACCTCAAGCATTTCATCCTGCTTGTACCCATTATTAGTAAAGGTGATGGCATTTTGCGGGGTATTATCGACAATCACCTGTCCATTCCGGTCAAACATTTTACCTCTCGGCACAGGACTGTTAACTGTAACATCTTCCGTTCTTTCAATCTCACGCTTATAATCATCGCCATAAACAATCTGAACCATCCCAAGCCGGAGGATCAGCAATGAAAACAATAAAAACACAGCAAAGAAGAGCATATTCAGACGGAAAGGAACATGGGTCTTCTTTTTCTTCCTATTCAATTACGCACACTTCCTTTAAAAAATTCTCTTAGTCCCATTCTAAAAGAAAAAAACAATTAATTCTATAAAGAACCCTTTTTCTACATAAATAAATTTACTGGTAAAAAAAGAGAGAGGGTTTCCTCTCTCTTACGCTGACTGAAATTGAATTTTTCTTATGAATAAATAAATGACCGAATGTCCCGCCCCTATTATTAAAAGAAGGATTGGTATGCTTTTTTCCTCCTGAAAAAAAGATACCGCAGCTAAAAAACCTAAAATCGATACTATGCGCCCTGCATTTAAAAAGATTTCCCTGACGACAATATACTCAATCCTCATCTCAGCAGCCTTCCAGCCCCTTCCAATGACATCATAGGTTAATGAGATATATGGGACAAGCAGAAGTGGATACGCTATAGCAATTGCTGCTGCATACATCAGCAGCTTTGGGTAGGTAACATCAAATACAATAAAGAATATGGCCGCATATAGTACCAATCCCCCGATAAGTATGGCTCTTTTCCGGTACTCCTTTTTCAAAAGTCTTGATACAAGATAATATCCTAAAAAAGAGATACTTGAGTTGACCAAACCGTATGTTCCAAGAGCCAGTTCGCTGCCAGTTGAAATGAAGACATACACTGAAACAACAAAAATAAAGGTTCCTTCTCTGAGCCCCTGAAAAAAGTGGGCATTTGTAATCATGCGCCAATTTACATTGTTTTTTCGTTCTGCTAGGATTCTCGTAAAAAAATACCTTCCATCTGCAGGCCGCCTTTTAAGGAAAAAACTTAAAAAGACAGCTATTGAAAAAAGGGTCAGGGAGATTCCGAAGATAACTGAATAGCCGGTGAACTTTTCCATCCTTGAAATAATGAAACCCGCTGCTATCGGTCCAATCATACCCCCAACGGATGTTAGTATTCCAAGGAAGCCATTAAAGAAATCCCGATTCTCCGGCTCTGTTATTTCGAAGGTCAGTACATTGAAAGCAAGCCAGTAAAACCCGTATCCTACTCCCAGCAGTGCTCCCAGAAGCAATAGATATTTCGAGGCGCTTGTACCAATAAAAAGAACGGTCAGATAAAAAAGGGCTAAAAAAATAACACCTATTCTCAGTACAATGACCCTGTCAATCTTCTTCGCCCATCTCCCCGCCAGAATAAAAGTCAAAGGCTGCAGAACAACAATGGCCAGGTTATACAAAGCCAAATCACTGAATTCACCTGACTGCTTCCAAAGATAGATATTTACAAATGTGTTTGAGAGGGCAGCACTTAAAGAATATAGCCCCCCAATAAATAAAAGCAATGTTAAATCTTTCGTTAAATCGACATTACCGATCAGTTTTTTAAATCTGCTCATAAAAAAACTCCCCTTTGCTTCTAAGGGTAGTCTCCTACAAAGCCAGTGCGGTTATGCAATGATTTAGAAATTAGCACAATACATTATTTAAAAAATAAAACACGGCAGATATAAAATCTGCCGTGCTGTTTGATAGCTTATTTTGCAGCGCTGTAACGCTTAGAAACCTCATCCCAGTTAACAACATTCCAGAAAGAATTGATGTATTCAGGACGGCGGTTTTGGTATTTTAAGTAGTAAGCATGCTCCCAAACGTCAAGGCCAAGGATTGGAGTCTTGCCTTCCATTAATGGTGAATCCTGATTAGGTGTGCTTGTTACTTCAAGTTCGCCATTGTTTACAACTAGCCACGCCCAGCCTGAACCGAAGCGAGTTGTTGCCGCCTTCGCGAACTCTTCTTTAAAGCTGTCATAGCTTCCGAATTTGCTGCTGATGGCATCTGCTAATTCGCCTGTTGGCTCTCCGCCGCCATTAGGAGAAATGATCTGCCAGAAAAGAGAATGGTTTGCATGACCGCCGCCGTTGTTGCGCACAGCAGTACGGGCAGCTTCAGGAACAGCATCCAGGTTGGATACTACTTCTTCAACAGTTTTAGAAAGAAGCTCTTCGTTTCCTTCTAAAGCATTGTTAAGATTTGTTACATAAGTATTGTGATGCTTTGTATGATGAATATTCATCGTTTCCTTGTCGATGTTTGGCTCCAATGCATCATAAGCGTAAGGTAATTGCGGTAATTCAAATGCCATAATAAAATTCCTCCCTATGTATCTGTTTTAGTAAGCCCCCTGAAACATTTACAATCATTTATAAAATTCTGATTTTAGAATGTTTCTAAGGTCTTTAGCTTAAGATTACCAAAGTTGGTTTTTTGTTTCAATCAAAAAGCTTTGCTCCATATATACATTATCCAAATTAGTATTTTTTAATCCGCAGCAGTATGCTTAGTTATAGAACTACAACTAAAAAATAAATAATCATAACTGCCTGGATTACAGCTTTGGCTGCTGCGCTGCTGACAAATCCGATTACAGACCCGAATCCAATTTTTAATGCATCATTAAAGTTTGTCCTGTTAACTGCGAGTTCAGCAATAACCGCTCCAAGAAATGGCCCGATAAGTATTCCCAGCACAGGTATGACAAATGGGCCAGCTAAAAGGCCAATTGTACTTCCCCATACACCAGCTTTTGAACCTCCATATTTTTTCACGCCAATCATATTTGCTACGTAATCCGCTCCGAAAAGAAGGAGTACAAATAGCCCCTGAATCGTCCAAAATAGCCAGTTAAATGGCTCAAAAGAAAATAGGACTCCATAAAGAATAAAACCTCCAAGCAAAAACAGCACACTTGGAATAATCGGAAAAACCAGGCCTGCAAAAGCGACAATAAACAACACAATAATCAGTATCCAATAAAATATTTCCATAATCAGCACCCTTTTTTTATAAATAAATAAGCAAGGGATCCCCCTTGCTTATTTTACCACTTATTCTTCCCCTAAAACAGCTTCAGCAATATTCACTGCGTGATCACCTATACGCTCCAGGTTGCTGACAATGTCTACATACACTATGCCGGCCTGGCCTGAGCATACACCTTCATTCAAACGAAGGATGTGCTGTTTGCGGAGCTTTCTTTCCATCTTGTCAATTTCTTCTTCCTTTTTAACTACATGCTCTGCAGCAATTTTATCATTATGGTCCAGCGCCTGAAGCGCTTCTTTTACAGTAGAAATGGTTAATTTGAACATTTGCTCTAAATCAGCCATAGCTGAATCAGTAATGGACACTTTATTTGCCTGTTTATAATCAATCAGTTCGATTACATTTTCGAAATGATCACCAATACGTTCAATATCTCTTACCGTATCCATCAGCACAGTATGCTCGGCTGATTCATTTGCCGAAAGTGAACTTGAAGATAGTTTTATCAAATAATCAGTAATTTTTCGATCTAGATTATTGATTGCATCTTCCAGCTGGTATGCTGTATCGGAATGCTTTTGATTGCCTGTTTTTAAATACTGAACCGTTTCTTCCAGTCCGTGTACAGAAAATGTTCCCATGCGGAGCACTTCTTCCTTGGCTTGTCCAAGTGCAATCGATGGGGACTGTTCAATAAACATAGGATCCAAATGCTTAGCTTTATAATCAGCCACCGCATCTTCGCCCGGAATGAGCCTTGTCACGATCCATGCCAATACAGCTACAAATGGAAGCTGAATAAGTGTATTCGACGTATTGAAAATTCCATGTGCAAAGGCAATTGTCATTTCAGGATTTAGATCCATTTTCCCCTGCAGTGTTTCAACTATAAATGTAAAAGGTTTTAATAAAACCAAGAAAACGGTTGTACCAATTAAGTTAAACAATACGTGTACAGCTGCAGCTCTTCTTGCAGCAACAGAAGCCCCAATAGCTGCTAAAACCGCTGTAATGGTTGTACCGATATTATCCCCAAATAAAACCGGCAGTGCAGCATCCAGATTGATCAGCTCTTCAGAAAACAATCCTTGAAGAATACCGATTGTTGCACTAGAGCTTTGGACAATAACTGTAAATACAGTTCCGACAACCACACCCAGAATTGGATTTGAACTCATACTGACGGTCAAGTCATGGAAAGATTCCAAAGTGCGAAGAGGCTTCATTCCTCCACTCATTAATTCCAGTCCGTAGAATAATGCACCAAAGCCAAAAACAATTTGTCCGACATTGTGGATTTTCTGTTTCTTGAAGAAGAATAGCAATATAGATCCTAGTGCAATGATGGGTAAAGCATACTCACCAACATCTATTCCAATGATGAAAGCTGTAACAGTGGTCCCTATATTAGCACCCATGATTACCCCGATTGCCTGGCGCAGCGTCATGAAACCTGCTGACACCAATCCGACAGTAATAACTGTTGTAGCTGAACTGCTTTGAATTAGCATCGTTACAAGAATCCCGGCCAAAACACCCATGATTGGATTTGTAGTAAAACGATCTAATAAATCTCTCAGCCGATCCCCTGCTGATTTTTGGAGCCCATCACCCATGAACTTGATTCCATAAAGAAAAATACCAAGCCCTCCAAAAAATTCAAAAAGCATTTGCTGAACATTAAGTTCCACAACTATTCAACCCCTATATTTTTTTCGACATGTTTCATCAAACCCCATACAATTATTAATGGTAATGAAGATAAAAGTAAATATAATCAGACACGAATTTACAATACCTTAACATTGATCATAAATGTTACAGTTTCATTACAAATACAGAAAAGGTATTGCTTTAATACTAAAAGAGCATTCCCCTTGTAACTCCTTGGGATTTGGCTAAAATAAGTATGTGAATCTCAAAAAGGGTGTGTGCAAATGAATATTTTTGTTCAGTTTTATAAAAGTCTGTTTTCTCCTAAAGATATCGCTTTATTTAGGCATCAGGGAATAGGCAAAACCATTCTGTATGTGTTTTTCCTTACCCTGCTGTCAGTATTGCCAACCGTTTTTTATTCCGGGGCAGGAATCATTTCCGGCTTCAATGCTATTGATAAAACCATTGACAGTGAATTACCTGATTTTGAAATAGCAGATGGTCAGCTTCATACAGATGAAAAGGTTCCAGTTACCATCAATAAGGATAACTTTACAATCATTGTTGATTCGACAGGTACAGTTGATCCTGCAGTTCTAACCGAAGGCGGCAATACGATTGCCTTATTGACAAATGAAGTCTACATAATAGCAGAAGGACAGGAACAGAGACATCCATACTCGATGCTGTCAAACGGCTCAATTTCTAAGAATGACCTTTCCGGGTTCCTTGATTCGGCAGAATCCCTTATGCCAATTATTATTCCCTTAATAGGAATAGTCATTTATATTTTTGGAGCTGGCATTCGATTTATTGAGATATCTCTGTTAGCACTGGCAGGCCTTCTAGTCAAAAAAGCTCTTTCCAAAAGACTGGAATACCGCCATTTATGGCGCATGTCTGCCTACAGCATAACTTTACCGACCATTTTCTTTGCAATCATGTCAGCCCTGCAAACCACAGTGCAAAACGGGGCAATGATTAACTGGCTGGTTTCCCTTATTATTCTTCTGCTGGCCATTAAGGAAGTACCTGCTCATAACGCTAAGTAAAACGCGCGCAGCCCGTGCGTTTTTATTTTGGAATAAAATAAATTCCTCCTATCTGCAGAATAATAAACTGAGAACTTTTGTTGGTCTAAGTACGATGGGACAAGCATACATATTGGGTAAACAAGCTATTCCAGGAGGTTTGGCCAATATGAAAAAAATGGCGGGAGTATTGCTTTCCATTCTTGTAATTTATGTAATTTATTATGACCTGAATCATGGTACACTCCCCGCTGGACAAAGCCAGTCTATCGAGGCAAGCACAATTCCATCTGCAGAATCAGACCCAGTCTTTTTTGAAAAAAAGGTCAATCCGGGAGAGACTGTTCTTTCTATAATTGAACTAAACCTTGATGGCCCAATTCCGGTTGGCATAGACCAAGTGGTATCAGATTTCTCTGAGTTGAATAATGGATTGAGGCCTGAAGAAATCAAATCCGGTAAAACCTACAAATTTCCTAAATACAGTCAGGATAACTAATCATCATTCTTGTCAATTTCAGCAGTTCATTGATACAATAGAGTGGAACTTCTCTAACAGTGAACTTTACTCATCTGTTATATGAATTGATAAAAAGGAGCGAATCTCCATTGAGTGAAATTATACACCGCACAAAAACAAGGCCTGTAAAAGTTGGGCCTTTAACAATTGGCGGAAGCAACGAGCTTTTCATCCAGAGTATGACTACAACAAAAACGCATGATGTTGAGGCAACTGTAGCCGAAATTAAAAGGCTGGAAGAAGCAGGCTGTCAAATCGTACGTGTTGCTTGCCCTGATGAAAGAGCCGCAAATGCCATAGCAGATATAAAAAGACAAATTAATATACCGCTTGTTGTTGATATCCACTTTGATTACAAGCTGGCCCTAAAGGCTATCGAGGGCGGAGCAGATAAAATCCGCATAAACCCTGGCAATATCGGTAAACGCGAAAAGGTGGAAGCAGTCGTCAAGGCAGCCAAGGCAAAAGGAATACCTATCCGGATTGGGGTAAATGCCGGTTCCCTTGAGAAAAGAATTCTTGAGAAATACGGATACCCTACAGCAGATGGCATGGTTGAAAGCGCACTTCATCATATCAAAATCTTAGAAGATCTTGATTTCCATGACATCATCGTTTCCATGAAGGCATCTGATGTCAACTTGGCCATTGAAGCATACGAGAAAGCATCCAAGGCTTTTGACTACCCTCTGCACTTAGGTATTACAGAATCAGGCACACTTTTTGCGGGTACTGTAAAAAGCGCTGCTGGACTGGGAGCTATCCTAAGCAAAGGGATTGGAAATACATTAAGAATCTCATTGAGTGCAGACCCAGTTGAAGAAGTTAAGGTTGCCCGTGAACTTCTTAAAGTGTTTGGATTATCCTCCAACGCCGCTACACTGATCTCCTGCCCAACATGCGGACGGATTGAGATTGACTTAATCAGCATCGCTAATGAAGTGGAAGAATATATTCAAAAAATTAAAGCGCCTATTAAGGTTGCTGTATTGGGCTGTGCGGTTAACGGGCCTGGTGAAGCCAGGGAGGCGGATATCGGCATAGCCGGCGCACGCGGAGAAGGCCTGCTGTTCCGTAAGGGCCAGATTGTCAGGAAGGTTCCGGAAGAAACAATGGTCGAAGAACTTAAGATCGAAATCGACAAAATAGCTGAAGAATATTTTGCAAAACAGGCAGAAGAGAAATTACAGGCTGAAAGCCTGCAGCCATAATAATAACAGCAGAATAAACAAGTATCTTACAAATAGAAAAGCCTGGCCCCAAATACAATTTGGGAACCAGGCTTTTTTCTTATTTTTAAAAGAACGGCAATATAAACATACCGATAATAATGGAAATTGCCCCAATTGCAATCGCCCAGCCTCCAAGGCTTTCTGAACCCCTTCTTCGAGCGATAAAACCAAGGACAATTCCTGTTGCTCCAAAAAGAACTGGCAGTACAAACAAAGATAAAATGGAAAGTGCCAGGGCTGCATAACCGACTCCTCTTCCGGCTGTAACAGTTTCATTCTCTTCATCCCTGTCCAATGACCTGTCATAGACACCTGGCGCTGCTATTTCTGCAGCGGTTTCCTCAGAATAATTTTCCTGAACTGCTTCTCTTTCGATTTCCTCATTACGATCAAGCGACCTGTCATAGACACCTGGCGCCGCTATTTCTGCAGCAGCTTCTTCTGAATAATCCGCTTCATTCGCTTCGCCAATTCGCTCACTGTATCGGAGGTCATACTCTTCATTGGTGCGATCTTGATCTGCCATCAATGATCCCTCTCTTTCTTTGCTGTGTTCCTAAAACTTTTGCTTAATGGAGCATTTATAGTGTTTGCGATAAAGGTCTTTTTTAAGATGTTAATGTTTAACTGTCAAACCTGGCAGCAACACTCTTTTGCAAGGCTCTGACTTTTGTTAAGATAAGGGATATATGCATTAAAGGAGATTTAATAAAATGAAGAAACGCTTTGGCATCGATATAGACGGAACGGTTACCAGCCCCGAAGCAATGGTTCCGTATTTAAATGAAGCATTTAACTTGAATATTACGTTAAATGATATTAAGCAGTATGATTTAACACCATTAGTGACGATTTCAGAGGAGAAGTTTGCCCATTGGTTTTTTGAGAATGAACCAATAATCTATAAGGAATCTCCACTTGCGGAAGGTGCAAAGGAAGTTCTGACCAACTGGAAACGGCAGCATGAATTGTATTTTATCAGCGCCAGGGGCTCTCACCTGCAGCAAGTAACAGAGGAATGGTTTTTAGAAAATGCACTAGAGTTTGATCATATTGAATTGATCGGGAGCCATGATAAAATTGAAGCTGCAAAAAAGTATGAGGTCGATATCTTTCTCGAAGATAAACATGATAATGCAGTGATGATTCATGAGGCCTGCGGAATACCTGTCCTTTTATTCGATACACCTTATAATCAGGATTCCCTTCCCAATGGCGTCATCCGCGTCCGAAATTGGAAGGAAGCCCATGCCTGGACTGAAAATTGGCTAAAGCAAAAAAGCATGGAAAAATAGCTCCATGCTTCTTTTTTTATTTCTGTATTAAAAACACTCCGGACATTTCCCATATATTTCAAACTTATGTCCGGAAACATCATAGCCCTTCAGATTTTCCTGCACCTGCTTCATGGGACAGACTTCAATTTCTTTCGTCTTGCCGCAATCCAGACATATAAAATGATGATGATGATGATCATGAGAGCAAGTAAAGCGGAAATGTTTTTCACCTGATAGCTCTGTCATTTCAAAAATACCCAGTTCCACAAATAACGATAAATTTCTGTAAATAGTATCAAAACTAAGTCCAGGATAATTATCTTTCATTTTCTCGAGAACTTCTTTTGCCGTTATATATTTATCGCTGTCAGCAAACAGCTGAAGCATCTCTTCCCTTTTCCCGGTATGTTTATAGCCTTTATCCTTTAAAAGCTGCATGGCTTCATCAACATTCATTTTTTCCACCTCTTTTTTGCTCTTAAATCAACCCGGATAGAAGTCATTCACATTTATGCGGCTCTCATGCCTGCAAGTTTTTTCAGCAATATTGTTACAATCAGTATAAATACGGCAATCATAACGATTGTTCCGCCAGGTGCCAAATCAATATAGTAGGAAATTGTCAAGCCGCCAAGAACCGAAATTTCACCAAAAAGCATGGACAGGAATATGGTCTGTTTGAAGCCTTTTGCAATTCTGATGCTTGCAGCAACCGGCAATGTCATAAGAGAGGAAACTAATAATATCCCCACTATTCTCATGGAAGCAGCTATAACCAGTGCTACCATGACTATAAAAATGAAGTGAACACTTTTAGCAGCTATTCCGGATGCCTTGGCATGCTCTTCATCAAATGACAGCAAAAACAATTCTTTATAGAGCAGGACCACAAGTACTATGACAAGCACGCTGATAATCAAAATAGTCCATAAATCAAGCCGGCTGACTGCACTGACACTGCCAAACAGATAACTGAATAAATCTGTATTGAATCCGTCAGCAAGTGAAATGAATATGACTCCAAGACCAATGCCGCCAGATAAAATAATAGGAATAGCCAGCTCCTGATAATGCTTATAAACAGCTCTCAGCTTTTCAATAAACAACGAACCGGCAACTGAAAAAGCCATCCCCATATACAAAGGATTCAATCCGCTCAATCCGATAAATTTCTTTTCTAGCAGCAGGCTTGCAGCAATGCCTGCAAGTGTTACATGGCTTAAAGCATCCGCAATTAAAGATAGCCTTCTGACAACTATAAACACACCCAGAAGAGGAGCAATGATCCCGATAATAATTCCAGTTAAAAAAGCATTTTGTAAAAATTCATATTGAAGGATTCCCGAAATCATTTGCCTGCTCCTTTATGGTGGTGATGATCATGGTCATGTGTCAGGACATGTACATCATGTCCGTAGATCTCCGACATTTCATTTACATTTAAGCTTTCAAATTCAGCTGTATTTCCATGGAAATGCAAATTCTTATTCAGGCACGCCACATGGGTGACTTTATCAGAAATTGTCCCAATATCGTGTGTAACAAGCAATAAAGTAATGCCAAGATCCTTATTTAAATCATCCAGCATTTCATAGAAGGACTGAACATTTTTCACATCCACACCTACTGTGGGTTCATCCAATATTAATAATTTCGGGTCGCTTACCAATGCCCGGGCGATGAATACCCGCTGCTGCTGACCGCCTGAAAGCTCGCCTATATTACGCCCTGCATACTCATGCATGCCAACAGATTCAATCGCACGCATAACCTTTGCCTGATCTGTCTTGCCCATAAATTTAAAAAGCCCCAGCTTCTTTGTAAGCCCGCTTGAAACCACTTCAAAGACCGTTGCCGGGAATCCTGTATTAAATGAATTTGCCTTTTGAGAGACAAATCCAATGTTCTGCCAATCCTTAAATCGGCTAATTTCCTGGCCAAACAGTTTGACGCTCCCCTTCTGCACTTTAAGCAAATTCAAGATAAGCTTTAAAAGGGTTGATTTACCCGAACCATTGGGACCTACAATTCCAAGGAAATCTCCTGAATTAATGGTCAGATTGATATCCTCGAGTACATTTTCTTTCTCATATCTATAAGAGACATGAGCTATTTCAATTATTGGCTTTGCCATTATTATCACCTTACATATTAAGAATCATTACGATTTACTAACACAGTATACAAGAACATGCATTTAAAGTAAAGGTACATGCTTTTGTCGGAAATTTTGAAACTTATAGTCACTATTCACAGTCTTCACTCATAAAGTACTGAGGAGGAGTGATGAAAAATGAAAATATTCGAAAACATCATTAATCATAAGTTAAGCAATATTACAGCAGATGAATTATTAAAATATGGAGAACAGTTCAACATCCAGATCACGAAAGCGCAAGCACAGAAAATTGCAGATCATTTGAGAGGCAAACAAGTAAACATCTTTGATGACCGCGAAAGGACAAAAATCATAAAGGAAATTGCAAAGATTGCCGGCCCGGAAACTGCAAGGGAAGTAAACAGGCTTTTTATGCAATTTACAAAATAAATCTCACTTATCATACTTAATTTTTCACGCAAAAAAGCTGTGCATTCCAGGCACAGCTTTTTACTATTGACTCTTTTTTCAAGGCTCAGCCAATCAAACTGAACTATATTTATACAGCCGCAATGACTTCCAATAAGCTTTCATTGAATTCCTGGCTGCGCAGCATTCCTATTTCATGCTTATAAGGGGCTTTTTTATTATTTTTATCTTCGCCTACATAAGGAGTCTCCAGAATTTTAGGGATTTCCTTTAATTGCGGATGATGGACAATATAATTTAAGGCATTGAAGCCGATATGGCCAAATCCGATATTAGCGTGACGGTCTTTACGCGTTCCGCGCTCATTCTTACTGTCATTAATGTGAAGGACTTTCAGACGGTCAAGTCCAATAATCTTATCGAATTCTTCCAATACTCCATCGAAATCATTCACAATATCATATCCTGCATCATGTGTATGACAAGTATCAAAGCATACAGATAAGTGATTGTTATAATTGACTCCCTCAATAATCATAGCCAGCTCTTCGAAGGATCTCCCGCACTCTGATCCTTTTCCAGCCATGGTCTCAAGTGCGATTTGCACATTTTCTTCTCCGTTCAGAACTTCATTTAAGCCTTCTACGATTTTTTTGATGCCGGCCTCTGTTCCTGCTCCAACATGGGCGCCGGGATGGAGTACAATCTGTTTAGCTCCAATCGCTTCGGTGCGGTCGATTTCAGAGCGCAGAAAATTTACGCCTAATTCAAATGTTGAAGGGTTTGTAGTATTTCCGATATTGATGATATAAGGAGCATGTACAACAATATCAGCAATCCCGTTCTCTGCCATATGCTTCAGTCCTGCTTCAATGTTCAGATCTTCGATTTTTTTTCTTCTTGTGTTTTGCGGAGCCCCTGTATAGATCATAAATGTATTGGAGCCATATGAAACAGCTTCTTCACTTGCTGCTAAAAGCATTTTTTTCCCGCTCATGGAAACATGTGATCCAATCTTCAACATGAAAATACCTCTCCCTTTAGTTCCTTATTTACGCTTGATTCTTCTTTCGCGTTTTTTAATTTTGTCCATTTCCCATTTCATTTTCTTTTTATAGCCTGGTTTTACTTTTTTAGGTTTTTTCACCAATGAAGCGGCTTTTTTATCAATGTCATCTGTTTGTTTCTGTCTTGTTTTTCGCTTGTTGCGATTATCCAGGTCTGTCCATTCACCTTTTTGAAGATCTTTGTGCCTGAATTCTATTCCCATTTTTTCTAGTCTGTTCAATGCATCTTCATCGGAGATTTCATACACTGTTACCGCAATTCCCGAGAAACCTGCACGCGCTGTCCGCCCAACCCGATGAATATAAAAATCAAGATCGGTTGGAAGTTCATAGTTAATTACATGGCTGATCCCCTGTATATCAATGCCTCTGGCAGCCAGGTCTGTTGCCACAATATATTGAAACTCAAGGTCTAGAATCTGCTTCATCATTTTCTTTCGTTCACGCGGGTTAAGGTCCCCATGGATACGTCCGACCTTCAGGCCTTTGCTGATTAATCCGTCTGCCACTTCGTCCGCTTTTTTCTTGGTGTTGGTGAATACAATGGCTAAGTAAGGGTTTAAGGAAGTCAGTGCCTGATATACCAGCTCTACTTTATTGCGGTGTTTGGAAGGCAGAAGCCAGTGCTCAATATTTGCTGCTGTGGCCTGCTTTGGCTCCACGTGAACATATTTTGGATTTTCCATGTATTTTTTCAGGAAAGGCTTCAGCTTCTCAGGAATTGTAGCTGAGAATACAAGCATTTGCAGCTTCTCCGGCATCCTTGCTGCAATTTGGTCAACATCTTCAATAAATCCCATATCAAGCATTAAATCTGCTTCATCCACAATAAGAATTTCGGCAGTATGCACAAACAATGCCTGTTCTTTTACGAGGTCATTTATTCTTCCCGGTGTACCTACAACCACATGAGGCTGTTTTTTCAGCTTTTCAATGGTTCTCTGCTTGTCCGTACCGCCAATATAGCAGCGTGCAGATATTTCTTCTCCCTCCGGACAATGCTCTGTAACCTTAAGAATTTCATGATAAATCTGATTGGCAAGCTCTCTGGTTGGAGCTGTAATAATAGCCTGAACCTCCTGGAGGGAAGGATCAACCTTATGAAGGATAGGCAGCACATATGAATGGGTTTTTCCTGTGCCAGTTTGTGATTGCCCTATTGCGCTTTCTCCCTTCAGCACAGCAGGGATCATTCTTTCCTGAATTTCTGTCGGCTCATAAAAGCCAAAATCTGTAACCGCTTCTATAATAAAGGGCTTTAAGTTAAATCGGTCAAATCTCGTTTCGTTCATATAAAAACTCCTCAATTATTCAGACTCGCCTTACGTTAAGGCAGTATCCAAAACATATATTAGTGAGTAAGATCTACTAGTATCAACTGACAACTTGCTGGTTCCGAGCTTTTCTTACATCCTGTTATTATAATAAAGTTTTCTGCAAATAACCACTCAAACAGGCTTTTATATTTTTATGATGAGCTTTTTAGGTGATTTTAATAAATAAATTGGTTTCTTCTGAATTATGCCTAAACCAAAATGGGATATACGCATACTTTATATTATGAAATTTTTATTTAAGATGCAGAAATATGCAATGAGAGGAGGCCAATGAATATGTTGCCAGGACCGAGACCCCCTATGCGCGGAGGGATGCCCCCCCACCCTTTTATGACCCCCATGCAGGGAAGACCTCCCATGGGGCCAATGATGGGCGGCCCTCCGGGCATGAAACGCGGCGGTGGAGGCGGAGGATTGCTCTCTAAAATATTAGGAAAAGGAAATGCCCAGCCCGCTGCAGGGATGGGAGCTGCCAGAGCTGCAGGAGGCTCTCCCTCATCAGGAGGCATACTGCAGGCATTAAGCAATCCTTCGTCCATAAACGGCTTTCTAACCAACACTCAAAAGGTATTAAATACAGCACAGCAAATCGGCCCCATGGTTCAGCAGTATGGACCGCTGGTCAGGAATCTGCCTGCCATGTGGAAGCTATATCGAGGCATAAAGGATGCACCTGAAGCTGATGAGACAGCTTCAGAAGCCAAGGTGGAATCCCAACAGGCAAATACAGAAAAAAAGACACAGAATTCAAAGCCCAAAAAGACAAAAAAGAAACAAAAGGTGGAACAGCCCGCTGCCAAGACATCATCAGCAGAAGGTATTTCCAGACCGAAATTATATATTTAAAGAAAAGAATGCCGGTGCATTCTTTTTTTGCTTTTTTCATAAGAAGAATTACTCCTTTTGTATTATCGGTTTATCTCTTATATAATAGAGGGGCAATATGGAGTTTTTCCGTTTTGAAAGATGAACTCAGTTCCATTCATATATAAGCTTTTATTAGGGAGGATATACAGATGAACGTCATAAAAATCTCTCCTCGGGGGTATTGTTACGGTGTGGTGGATGCAATGGTTATCGCGAGGAATGCTGCACTTGATCCATCTTTGCCGAGACCCATCTATATTTTGGGTATGATTGTCCATAACAAACATGTGACAGATGCTTTTGAAGAGGAAGGCATCGTTACACTTGATGGAAAAGACCGCAAAGAAATCTTGGATAAAGTCGATAAGGGCACAGTCATTTTTACAGCCCATGGCATTTCACCTGAAGTGCGGGAAGCAGCGAAACAAAAAGGCCTTGTGACACTTGATGCAACATGCCCTGATGTAACAAGAACCCATGATTTGATAAGGGAAAAAGAAAAGGAAGGTTTTCAAATCATTTACATTGGCAAAAAAGGCCATCCGGAACCTGAAGGAGCAGTTGGAGTGGCTCCTCATGCAGTGCATTTAGTACAGACTGTTGAGGATGTAAATGAACTTAATATCCAGGCTGATAAAATACTGGTGACAAATCAAACTACAATGAGCCAATGGGATGTCGCTCATGTAATGGATGAAATTAAAGAAAAGTACCCTCATGCAGAGTTCCATAAAGAAATCTGCATGGCTACCCAGGTTCGCCAGGAAGCAGTAGCAGAACAAGCTGGCCAGGCCGATGTATTAATTGTTGTAGGCGACCCAAAAAGCAATAATTCCAACCGTCTTGCACAAGTCTCAGAAGAAATTGCCGGTACAAAAGCCTATCGCATTGCTGATATTTCAGAACTGGATTTGAATTGGATTAAAGACGCATCAACTGTTGCCGTTACGGCAGGAGCCTCCACTCCGACACCGATTACAAAGGAAGTTATAACTTTCCTAGAGCAATTCGATTCGTCTGATGATTCCACATGGTCACGTGAGAAGAAAGTTCCATTAAATAAAATTCTTCCAAAAGTAAAAAAGCCTGCAAAGTTATAAAATAAATAAATTCTTACAAACAGAACCGGACCCTGAGGGAATCCGGTTCTTTTGATTATCAGACAAATTTAAAAGGATCTGTATGAATTAAGGAAGGAAAAATGGATACGTTATATCCTTTTTCCGTACACATCTGAGATAATTTTTGGGCTACTCCTTTTTTCATTACCTTTTCAACATTATGGCCAGGATCAACAATATTCAGACCCATCATCATAGCGTCATGTGCCACATGGTAATACATGTCTCCTGTCACATATACGTCAGCACCCTTCATCTTTGCTGACATAAAGTACTTGTTCCCATCTCCTCCCAGTACAGCAACTTTCTTCACTTTTGATGAAAGGTCACCCACTACACGAACTCCCTCCACTTCAAGTGTTTGCTTTACATGCTTCGCAAATTCAGCCAGAGTCATTTCGCCGATTACGCCGATTTTACCCAGACCCAGGACTTCACCCTTGTTTTCAAGCTTATAAATATCGTAGGCAACTTCTTCATATGGATGGTTTTTGAACATAGCAGACAGCACTTTCTTTTCTATATGTTCAGGAAAAATGGTCTCAATGCAGACTTCATTAATAGATTCAAGCTCACCCTGCTGGCCAATATGAGGATTTGCCTCACTGCCAGGTTTAAACTGCCCTGTTCCCGAAGAGGTAAAAGAGCAATGACTGTAATTGCCAATTGAACCTGCCCCTGCGTTTCCAAGAGCTTGTCTTAACGGCTCAGCATTTTCTTCAGGTACAAACACAGCAAGCTTTTTCAATACAGTCTCATATGTGGGATATAAAACTTCCGTATTGGTTAGCCTCAGTGCATCAGCCAGCATATCATTAACCCCGCCATTTGCAATATCCAAATTCGTATGTGCAGCATAAACGGCGATATCATGTTTTATAAGCTTTTCAATAATTCTCCCTGATGGTGTATCAGTAGGAATTTTTTGCAGAGGTCTGAAGATTAAGGGATGATGAGCAATGATCAGCTGCACATTCTTTTCAATTGCCTCATCAACGACATCTTCCAGCACATCCAGGGCAATCATGACATTATCAACTGGAACATTCAGCCTGCCAACCTGAAGGCCAATCTTGTCTCCTTCCATCGCATACACTTTTGGGGAAAACTGTTCAAATAATTGGATAATCTCATGTCCGTTAACTTTTTTCACAGCATCAATACCTCCTCTGCCATTTTGATTTTTTGCTTTAACTCCTGTTTTCTCTCTTCTGTTTCACTGGAGTATGCTGCTTTTTCAAGCTGATGAAGAATTCTCTCCCAATTCTTCATTTCACTGAGCCACTTGTTTTGAAATGCTGCTGATTTTTGCTCCATTAGAAAAGGACCCATCAGCAAACCTTGCTCTTTGTTCTTGTAAGGTTTCAACGGCTCTCCTTTTTCAGCTCCAAGGATTTCATAGATCTTTCCGTCTTCCTCAAGAATTTCTTCTGCTATTAGCTCCCAGCCATTTTCAATCAGCCAGCTTCTAATGGAGATGGCACTTAAATTAGGCTGGAGAATAAGCCTCTTTACAGAAGCAAGCTTGTCCTTCCCCTCTTCAAGAATACTCGCAATCAAAGCTCCTCCCATACCTGCAATGGTTACGCAGTCAACTTCATTTTGCTCAATCACTACAAGCCCGTTTCCTTTTCTTACTGAGATCTGATTTTCGAGTCCCTCCTGTCTCACTTGTTTTTTTGCGGATTGATAGGGACCCTCCACCACTTCACCAGCAACGGCAAAAGGGACAATCCCTTTCTTTACTGCATAACATGGCAAATAAGCATGGTCTGAGCCTATATCAGCCAGTCGGGCTCCTTTGGGAATATAATTTGCTACAGATTCAAGCCGTTTCGATAATTTCTCTGTATTCATTCTGTCACCACTTATTTATGTATTGTTAAAAGCGCCTAGAGCCTGCTCTCCTTGAGCAAAAGCTAAAAAAGCTATCGTCAAATTACGATAGCCTTTCTTATAGTATAAAAAAAGTCCTTTACATATGCAAAGGACTTTGATTATAGGTATTACTTAAGGCCTGCTAACCATTCAGCCATTTCGGCAGCTTTGTCCTGAGGCACTAATCCTGAAGGCATTGAGCCTTTACCGTTTACTACGATTTCTGCGATCTCATCCTGTGATAAACGATCGCCTACACCTTTTAGAGCAGGACCAACTCCACCTTGATACTGGTCACCGTGACATCCGATACAGCTCTTCTGGTAAACTTCTTCAGGGGTCGCAGCTGCAGTTTCTTCAGTTTCAGCACCGCCGCCTTCCTGTTCTTTTGCAAGCTCTTCCATATCGCCAAGACCTTTAAAAGAAACAAGGAACATTGCTACCACACCAAAAACCATAATCAACACAAATGGAATGATTGGATTGCGATTCATGATTTAACCTCCCTTATGTAAGCACATTCAGTTTAAGTAAGTATACAAACAATTTCTATTTTACTTTAAAAAAGACAGAAGGAAAAGCCCTATTGTAAACTTTGTCAAATCTTGTTCATAAATTGGACAAAAAACTCCATCCTGAGGATGGAGTCTATGTTAATTATTTCACCTCGTAAACCGCAAATAGTTATTAGCATCCAATGAGGCGCGCAATGACCATTCGCTGCACTTCAGAGGTGCCTTCACCGATTTCCGTGAGCTTACCGTCCCTCATGTAGCGTTCTACCTGGTATTCTTTCATATACCCGTATCCGCCGTGGATCTGTACAGCCTGGTCGGTGATTTCCATACAGATTTCGGAAGCATAGAGCTTGCACATGGAAGCTTCTTTGGCAAAAGGTCTTCCCTGGTCTTTCAGCCATGCAGCCTTGTACACCATATTTCGTGCCAATTCTATCTTCATCGCCATATCTGCAAGTTTAAATTGAATAGCTTGGAAGTTTGAGAGAGAACGGCCGAACTGCTGGCGCTCTTTTGCATATTGAAGTGCCTTTTCATAAGCAGCCTGCGCTATCCCCAGAGCCATTGCTCCAATACCAATACGCCCACCATCCAGTGTGATTAAAAACTGTTTAAAGCCCTCGCCTTTTTTGCCGAGCAAGTGCTCAGTCGAAACGCGTACGTCATCAAGGACAAGTTCAGTAGTATTTGATGCATTGAGCCCCATCTTTTCATAATTATCAATAACGGTAAATCCTTCTGCATCTGTTGGAACAATAATTGCACTGATTTCTTTTTTTCCATCCACTTCACCAGTGACTGCAGTCAAAGCTAAATGCTTAGCATAGCTGGCGTTCGTAATAAAGCATTTATTACCATTAATGATATATTCACCATCTTTTTCGACTGCTGTTGTTCGAGTACCGCCAGCATCGGAGCCTGCATTAGGCTCTGTTAGCCCGAAAGCTCCAAAAGACTCGCCGGTACAAATGGGCACCAGATACTTTTGTTTCTGCTCCTCGGTCCCGAATAAATAAAGCGGTGCCCCCCCTAGTGAAATATGTGCCGAGTAAGTGATTCCCGTAGACGCGCATGCTCTGCTAAGCTCCTCTGTTACAATAGCAAAGCTTACAGTATCTGCCCCTGCGCCGCCATATTCTTCAGGAAAAGGAAGTCCCATCAAGCCAAGGTCCGCCATTTTTTTAAACACTTCTATCGGAAATTCCTTTGTACGGTCTCTTTCCAAAGCCCCCGGTGCCACTTCTTCCTGAGCGAATTCCCTGATTGTTTTAAGGATCATATTCTGTTCTGCAGTCAAGTCAAAATTCATGTCCATCCCCCTTATAAGAACAAAAGTTGTATACGCTTTCATTACTATTATATAAGGGTTACTTAAGTTTTCTCAACATTTAAAAACTTTTTAAAATATTTTATTATATGAATATAGAAATAACTAATAATAAGAATCCAAGCATCCCTGATATCCATAAATATAGAAGCTTCCATTTAAATCCTGCAAACAGCCAAATAATACAATTAAGTACTAGGGCAACATATAGAATGTTCTCGTTTTTGGGATATAGCTCCGATACAAAGCCAACAGATTCCATCAGTAAAATCAAAGCTGCCGAAATGATAGGAATATGCATCATTTTTACTTTTTTAGAAAAATAAAAAAGAAAGAAAATACATGCAAAAATGAAAAGAGTTAAAATGACAGTTTGCAAAGTTATTGACAATTCAGTAAAATAAATTAATAAAGCAGAAATTGGAATCAGCAGCAGGAGAATAAGGTTGGCAAGAGATAGCAGCACTGTTTTTTTAGGCTTTTTTATTTCCTTAGGCCGACTTCCCTCGGTGTAAAGAGTAAGCAGGTAGTCACAATATTGGTCAGGCAGCATTCGGCTCTTTTTCCAATGCAGCAGTTCGTTAACAATGATTACTTTTCTGTTTTCTTCCAACCAAAGCACATCCTGTCAAAAAAAATAGTTTACTTCCATTTTAAGAAGTAAACTATCCACTGGCAATATTTTTTATTCTAAAAAGTCTTTTAAACGTTTGCTTCTGCTCGGATGGCGCAGCTTTCTTAAAGCTTTAGCTTCAATTTGGCGAATACGTTCGCGCGTAACGCCAAAAACCTTGCCCACTTCTTCAAGAGTTCTAGTACGTCCATCATCAAGACCGAATCGAAGACGCAAAACATTTTCTTCACGGTCAGTCAGAGTGTCCAGAACATCTTCAAGCTGCTCTTTCAGGAGCTCGTATGCCGCATGCTCTGATGGAGAAGTGGCATCCTGATCTTCGATAAAGTCACCTAAGTGAGAGTCATCTTCCTCACCAATAGGTGTTTCCAATGAAACAGGTTCCTGTGCAATCTTAAGAATTTCTCTTACTTTGTCTGGAGTTAAATCCATATCTTCAGCAATTTCTTCTGGTGTTGGTTCACGGCCAAGATCCTGAAGTAGCTGGCGCTGAACACGGATCAATTTATTAATGGTTTCCACCATATGAACAGGGATACGAATGGTCCTGGCCTGGTCAGCAATTGCTCTCGTGATAGCCTGGCGGATCCACCATGTTGCATACGTACTGAACTTAAATCCTTTGCGGTAGTCAAACTTTTCGACCGCTTTAATCAGTCCCATATTGCCTTCCTGGATAAGATCAAGAAACAGCATTCCGCGTCCTACATACCTTTTGGCGATACTTACAACCAATCGGAGGTTCGCTTCTGCGAGACGTCTTTTCGCCTCTTCGTCGCCTTCCTCAATTCGATTGGCGAGTGCAATCTCTTCCTCTGCAGAGAGTAAGTCAACACGTCCAATTTCTTTTAAATACATGCGGACAGGATCATTAATTTTCACACCTGGAGGGACACTTAAATCATTAAGGTCAAATTCTTCCTCATTTTTTGCAAGTTCCTGAACGTTTGGGTCTTCATTTTCATTATCTCCGACTAACTCAACACCCTGATCTCCAAGGAATTCATAGAATTCATCCATTTGGTGGGAATCGAGTTCAAATTGAGACAATCTTTCTGCTATATCATCATAGGCAAGGACACCTGTCTTTTTTCCTATTTCAACTAATAGATCTTTCGCTTGTTCAAGGGTCAACTCTGTATCAACCTCTTTTGAACGGGCCGACTTTTCAGCCATATGTCCCCCTCCTTCCAAAAATCACACACATTCTAATACATCTTCAAATGGGACTATTCCTTAGGAGACGCTAAATCCCAAAACATTTATTAAGGCACAGGCTTTTTATAGTGATTTTCGCAAATGAAGAATCTCCATTGCGATTAAAGCCGCTTTAGCATAATCCTTTTGGCGTTCTGCTTCTTTTTCTTCATTTAGTTTTTCTTTTATTTTTAACATCTTTTGATAATTCAACACCTGTTTAAGGTAATCTGTTAATTCCTGTTCGCTTAATTCATCATTTATGGACATCATTTCTATATCCACCACAATGCGCTTAAGCTTTTCATCATTTATAAAATTTATGAATGCGCTCGGATCAGGCGTATGGCCTTTTTCGTAGAAACCTAGTAGATAGGTAATAATTGCCTGGTGTTCATCGATGTTAAATGTATTTCCCTGAAGCATATCCTGAACTTTAAATGCTACGTCACTATTCCTAAGCATGTGGGCAATAAGCCTTCTTTCCGCAGTATGGTATGCGGGTTTCAGACTGTCTGCCCTTTTGGGTGTCTGCAGCCTTTTTTGAGGCTCGAAAGCAACTTTTCCCTTCTGGCCGCTTTTTCTCTTCTCGGTGTAATATACTTGTTTTTGCTGTTCTTTCAAAGCTTCCAGAGAAAGTGAAAATTCATTTGCAAGCTGGCGTAGATAATGGTCTCTTTCCACTGCTTTATCTAGCCTGCTGATTTCCTTTAATACCTCTTCGATATAAAGGAGTCTATCTCCTTCATTTTGAAGCCTTTTGCCTCTTCTGAGATAACGAAGCTTAAATGCCATAAAGGTTATGCTGGACTCAATTACATCATGACGGAATTTTTCTTCGCCGTATTCTTTAATATAATCATCCGGATCATAGCCGTCAGGCATCAGTGCCACTCTGATCTGGCAGCCCGCTTCCATTAGCAAGTTTGCTGCCCGGTATGCAGCTTCGATACCGGCATTATCGGAATCATAACAGATCGTGACGGATTGAACATTTCTTCTTAAGGAAGAAACATGTTCTTCAGTTAAAGCAGTGCCCATCGTACCAACGCCATTGCCGACACCAGCACGATCAGCGGCGATTACATCTGCAAACCCTTCAAAAAGAACGGCTCTCTGCAATTTTTTAATATGTGGTCTCGCCAAATGAAAATTATATAATATTTTGCTTTTATTAAAGATTGCTGTTTCAGGGCTATTTAAATATTTGGGCTCATCAGCCCCAAGTGATCTTCCTGAAAAAGCAATCGTATTTCCGCTGCGGTCGAAAATAGGGAACATAATTCTATCTCGGAAGCGGTCAAAATAGCTCCCATCTTTCTCCCTTTTGATGATCAGTCCTGCTCTTTCCATGACATCTTCGGGGAACTTCCTTTTAGTCAGGAACTTGAAAACAAAATCCCAGGACTGTAATGAGTAACCGATTTGATATTTTTCGATCGATTCCATTGTAAATCCCCTATTGAGCAAATATTCTAATGCATGCTGACCATCTTTTGTGTTTACAAGCAGATGGTGATAAAATTTACGTAGAAGCTCATGGGCTTCCATCATCTGCTGTAAATCCACAGGCATTGATTTTGCTGATGCTGCGGATGCTGCATCAATTTCAAGCTTAACATTTCCCTTTTCAGCAAGTTTTAGTGCGGCTTCCTGAAATGAATATCCTTCTAAATCCATTAAGAAAGAAAAGGCATTGCCTCCAGCTCCGCATCCAAAGCAATGATAAATCTGCTTATCGGGTGAAACAGAAAATGAAGGAGTATTTTCGCCATGAAAAGGACAAAGCCCAAAATAGTTGCGTCCTTGCTTGTTTAATTGAATATAGTCGCCAATGACATCAACAATATCTACAGCCTGCCGAATTTCATTTACTTTCTCCTCGGCGATCCGTTCTGCCATATGAACAACTCCATTACTTACTCAGGTATTCGATAAACATTAACGAATTCCTTCAAGATTCGACAAAATCTTTGTCAATTGCTGCACAAACCTGGATCGGTCCTCCTGGCTAAATGGTTTGGGCCCTTTACCATAAACCCCTCTTTTTCGAGCCTTCGCTGAGAGATGCCTCATTTCCAAAGCGGTTCGAATTTCACTTTCTTCAAATAAAATTCCCCTGGGAGAAAGGACATAAACACCCTTTAACAAAAGAGTTGATGCCAATCCAATATCTTGAGTAACAACTGCATCTCCTGATTTTACATGATTCATTATGAATAGATCTGCAGCTTCTTTACTGCTGTCTACAAATTTCCAGACAGCCCCGCTCAGATCATTTTGCATATGAGCATAAGAGGCAACAAAGACCGCGTCCAATTTAAAGGAATTGGCTATTTCGACAATTTCCTCTTTAACAGGACAGGAATCTGCATCCACCATAATGATCGGTTTGCCTAATGTTCTAATAATTCTACATCACTCCGCATAATCCTTCTTTGCATAAATAACTTTTGCATAGTGAGATATGTCGAATTTTTTCTTGACCGAAAGCTTGACATGCCACAATAAATAGTTTATTCCTTGGCAATGAAGTCTAAACCTATTCGGGTACATTTTTATCACAATTTTTTATTATAGTACATAAATCTCTATTTTGCCATTATTTTATCTGGCAACAATATTTTATCTTTGCAGTTTTTTTCTCCTGCCCAGAAAAAAATGCGAATGTATTTTCGAGGTCAGGTTCCCTCTGATCCAATCAGTTCACCCTGAAAAAAATCTGCATGAAGCGAAAGCCTGCAATCCCGACTGCCGAGTTAAAAAAAGAAAAGGCACATAAAGAATTATGTGCTAGCTTTTCGGAAAGCTTTTCCGGTATTGATTGAAAATCATATTGGCCGTTTCTTCTACAGCCTTGTTCGTGACATCAATAACCGGGCATTTAATTTTGGAAACGGTTCTTTCAAAGTAATCTATTTCTTCTTTAATTCTCTCTATATTAGCATAGCTTGCATTATCGCTTAGACCTAATGATATCAGGCGTTCTCTTCGAATAAAGTTTAATTTCTCAGGGCTTATTTTCAGACCGAAGCACTTATCCGGAGGGACAAGAAAGAGCTCTTCTGGAGGATCGACTTCAGGCACAAGGGGTACGTTAGCCACTTTAAGCCGCTTGTGAGCAAGATACTGGGAAAGAGGTGTTTTTGAAGTCCTTGATACCCCTATAAGCACTATATCAGCCTTCAATATTCCACGGGGATCGCGGCCATCATCATACTTTACAGCAAACTCGATTGCCTCAATCTTTTTAAAATAATCCTCATCAAGCTTTCTGACCAGTCCCGGTTCAAAAAGCGGTGTAATGCCGCATGCTTTTTGGATTTGATCCATTAAAGGCCCGACAATATCAAAGGTATATATCCCTTCTTCAGCAGCCCGCTGGTTAATATATTTCCTCATGTCCGGCTTGACCATTGTATAGGCAATCATCCCATTATCCAGCTTTGCCAGCGAAATCACTTCATCAATATGTACTTTCTCTTCAACGTACGGAAAACGCTTAATAGATATATCACTGCCATTAAACTGGCTTGTTGCAGCTTTTGTTACAAGTTCTGCCGTTTCTCCCACTGAGTCCGAAACGACGTAAATGACCGGCAATTTTTCCATCATTCAACACCTTCTCCTTCTTACATTGCTACTTTTCCCCGGCCAGGGCCAAGAATGCTTTTGTCAGATTTGTTTTGGTTATCCTGCCGTTTACTTCGAACCCTTTCTCCGTCTTTCTTACAACGGGAAGGGCGTCAATTTGCTTTTCAATCAGCTTTTTAGCAACTTCTATGAGCAAATCATCTTTTTCACACATAGTTATATTAGGCATTCTTGTCATAATGATATTAACAGGGATGGAATTTAGCTCCTGCTTGCCTATACTTGCGCGCAGTAAATCCTTCCTTGACAGAACCCCTACAAGCAGCGAGCCCTGATCGACTACAAATAACGTGCCGACATCTTCCAGAAACATTGTCACAATTGCATCATATACCGATACATTCTCATTAACCACAACAGGGATCGATTGATAATCCCTTACATAAAGCTTCTGAAGGTTTTCTGTCAGCAGCTGGGCCCCAGTCTTCCCTGTATAAAAATATCCTACACGCGGACGGGCATCCAAGTAGCCGGCCATCGTTAATATAGCCAGATCCGGCCTTAGTGTTGCCCTAGTTAGACTGAGCTGTTCCGCTATACTCTCACCAGTGATCGGCCCGTTTTCCTTAACGATTTCTATGATCTTTTCCTGCCTTTTATTTAATTCGATTTTTCTCACCACCTAATCTGAAAAGGAATGCTGTTGGCACTCATTTCCCACTATAATAAGGTTATACTTATATATAATTATTATATACTATTCGTCATAAATGAAAAGATGTGTTTCATATATAGTTTACGTTGTGCTGCCGGATATGCCCAAAATATGAAAGAGCCCGTCAGTATAATAAACAGGCTCTTCCCTGACAGCCAGGCAGCTGTCCCTATCTTAGATTTTAATCTCATTGAAGCATAGAACGCAAAGTTTCAGCTTACTACTTAACAATTATTTCGTTCATATTTGCAAATTTCTTTATCACATCAGCCAAATGTGCCATTTGATGAAGCCTATTGCGGCGAATTTCCTGATTCTCATCCATTACCATAGTATGCTCGAAATATTGATCAATTTCTGGTTTCATGCTTACTAACAAATTAAAGACAGCTTCCTCATTCACCTCGTTCTTTAATTCCTCCGTTACAGATAAAAATTTACTGAACAAAACTTTTTCGTATTCGTTTTCAAATAAGCTGCTGTCTATTTCCCCTTTACGTTCTGCCTTAGAAGCGATATTGATCACGCGGCTAAGGGCTTCAATACTTTCCTTAAAGCCTTCTGCATCTTTGTTGGACTCCAATACTTGGGCTCTATTGACAAGTGAAGGCACAGAATCAATATCATTTCCTAATACAGCTTCAATTAGGTCATAGCGAACTGCTTTTTCCTGAAGCATATATTTAATTCTTAACTTAAAGAAAGATACCAATTCCTGCAACAATTCATTTTTTGACTTCTTTCCAATGTTCGCATTTAGAATAATATCGGAAGATAATGAAATCAATTCTTCGAGTTTCAAATCCCAGTTTTTAGCCAGTAATGTCTGGATGATACCCGATGCCTGTCTTCTTAAGGCATATGGATCCTGGGAACCGCTTGGGATTATTCCAATTGCAAAGGATGACACAATTGTGTCCAGCTTCTCAGCAATGGAAAGTACTGCACCGGCATCACTTGCTGGCGTCTGGTCCTCTGCATTGCGCGGCATGTAATGTTCATTAATTGCACGCGCCACAGCTTCTTTTTCACCTTTTTGCAGGGCGTATTTTTCTCCCATAAAACCTTGGAGCTCAGGAAATTCATAAACCATATGTGAAACAAGATCAAACTTGCTGATTTCAGCGGCACGGTCTGTCACTGCTTTCGCTTCATCACTGAAGCCAAGATTCCCGCTCAGTTTCGCTGCCAGCAGGCGGACACGGTCTACCTTTTCAGCAAGTGTTCCAATTTCTTCATGATACACAATGCTTTTAAGTTTTTCGAGCGATGATGCGATTTCCGTTTTTTGGTCTTCCCTGTAAAAGAAAGCCGCATCAGAAAGTCTTGCCCGCAATACTTTTTCATTTCCCTTAGCCACTTTTTCCAAATGTTCATGAGATCCATTTCGAACTGTAACAAAGTAAGGAAGAAGCCTGCCCTCTTTGGACTTTACCGGGAAATAGCGCTGATGTTCTTTCATCGAGGTAATCAAAACCTCTTCCGGAAGCTCCAGATATTCCTCTTCAAATTTTCCATATAATGCTGTTGGATACTCAACAAGATTATTTACTTCTTCCAATAACTCTTCATCAACAGGAATCACCCAATCATTCTCTTCTTCAATTTTTTCCAACTGCGAGAGAATAGCATTTTTTCTTTCCTGAGGATTAGTAATGACATATTGTGCGAGCAGGGACTTTTCATAGTCAAAGGGATTGTTAATTTCAATCTCTTCCCCAAGAAAACGATGTCCTCTTGTAAGGTTAGATGTCTGAACATTAGTGATTGAAAATGGTATGACTTCACTTCCGAATAATGCCAGAAGCCATTTGATCGGCCTAATAAAGCGCAGCTCCTGGTTAGACCAGCGCATATTTTTCGGAAATGATAGCGATGTAACAATCTGCTGAAGTTCAGGCAGCAGTGCAGCTGTTTCCTGCCCTTTTATGAATTTGCTTACATGGGCGTATTCAACACCCTTAATTTCTTTAAAGTATATATCTTCAACAGATGCTCCCTGACCCCGGCTAAATCCAATAGCAGCTTTTGACCATTCACCGTCATCGGTTAACGCGATTTTTTTTGCAGGTCCTTTTGCTTCTTCGTTAATGTCCTCCTGGGCAGTTTCCACTCCCGTAACAAGAACAGCCAAACGGCGTGGAGAGGAGAAAGCGCTGATTTCGTCAAAAGATATTTTCTTTTCCAAAAGCCATGATTTCACTTTATCTGAAAGCTGATTCATTGAATTAGTGACAAATCTGGCAGGCATTTCTTCAAGTCCAATTTCCAGCAGAAGATCTTTCTTATTCATGAGACCCTTCCTCCTTATCCTTTAAAATTGGGAAGCCAAGTTTTTCCCGCTCTTCGTAAAAGGTTTTGGCTATTTTTCTGGCCAGGTTCCGGCATCTTGCAATATAGCCTGTTCTTTCTGTCACAGAGATCGCTCCCCTTGCATCAAGCAGGTTAAAAGTATGGGAGCATTTTAAAACATAGTCATAAGCTGGATGCACAAGCCCTTCATCCATTTGCCTATGTGCTTCCTTCTCGTAGATGTTGAACAAATTGAAAAGCATTTCCTGATCCGATGTTTCAAATGTGTACTTCGAATGCTCAAACTCCGGCTGCAGGAAGATGTCCCTAACCGTAAATCCTTCTGTCCATTCAAGGTCAAAGACATTTTCTTTATCCTGAATGTAAGAGGCGAGCCTTTCGATACCATATGTAATTTCAACAGACACAGGCTTGCATTCCAATCCGCCTACCTGCTGGAAGTATGTGAACTGTGTTATCTCCATTCCATCAAGCCACACTTCCCACCCTAAGCCCGCGCAGCCCAGAGAAGGATTTTCCCAGTTATCTTCTACAAACCGGATGTCATGTTCAAGCGGATCAATGCCTAATGCTTTGAGTGAATCAAGATACAGCTCCTGAATATTATCCGGCGACGGCTTCATAATCACTTGAAATTGATGATGTTGATAAAGCCGGTTTGGATTTTCACCATATCGGCCATCAGCAGGACGGCGTGAAGGCTCTACATAAGCTACATTCCACGGTTCTGGTCCGATCGCTCTTAAAAATGTATAGGGGCTCATTGTACCTGCGCCTTTTTCAGTATCATAAGCCTGCATTAGGATACACCCCTGTTCAGACCAATGTTTTTGAAGCGTTAATATCATGTTTTGAATATTCATAGGACACCTCTTTCTTAATTTGTTATAAATTTAGCAGCTATCTATCACAGGGCTTCCGTGTTTCAGTGAACATAAAAAACTCCCGTCTCTATGCCACATGGCATAGGGACGAGAGTTTACCCGCGGTTCCACCCTATTTGCTGCGATTTTACCGCAGCCTCTTTGTTGTCGATAGACAATATTGCTCCAGAGCGCCCTTCCTTAACCATCCATACCCAGCTTCCACTGTCCCGGGTTCGCTTTAATGAAAAAAGTTAAGTACTCTTCTCCTTCACTGCAATAATATTTTATTAATTTGAATCATAGCGGAATCACCTTGGATTGTCAATCTTAAGCAAAAAGCCAAGGGAACGCTTTACATAAGATCATTAAACTTATCCATTTGATTAAGAAACTTTTTAGTCTTAAGGGATAAGCCGGAATACTCTTCATAATAAGCAGAGATAATCTTTTTCAATTCAGCCTTGGTTTCGGGCTTAACAGAAATATTACCAAGCCTGGACAAGTCAAAAAAATAAAACAGGCGCAGCAGCTTAATGGTCGCCTGTGATACCTTATAATGATAAGGATCCCTGTCAAGACAGCGGTGGCAAATGAGTCCGTTTTCCCGGATTGAAAATACAAAATGCCCGTCAGTGCTTCCGCAGACAGTACATTGATCCAGAACAGGATATAAACCCAGACCATTCAGCATTTTCATTTCATAAATATTGGTGAGAATTTCCGGATCATATCCCTCATTTATTAAATTTAGCGTTTGATGCAGCAATTCAAACAAAAATGGGTTAGGCTTCTTATCCTCACTGCTTTTATCAGTCAAATCGACAATATAGCTTGCATAAGCAGTCAGAAAAATATCTTCTTTAATTGATCTCATGGATGAAATCATATCACCCTGCTGCAGGGTGCCCAGACCGCTTCCACGCTGAACTAAAAAGTTTCCGTATGTAAAAAGCTGGGTGACAGCAGCAAGTCTGCTGTTCGGCTTTTTCGCTCCTCGTGCCATCACACCAACTTTTCCCCATTCACGGGTATATAAAGTAACAATTTTATTTGTTTCACTGTAATTAGTTGTCCTGATGACGATGCCTTCACATTTATCAAGCAACCGTGACACCATCCCTGTCTTTCGACAAACCTATGAGATGGGAAAATCAGCTTCTGCTAGCTCTTCATCATTGCTGCCGGGTATATCCTGAGTTTCCTTTTCTAGCTCCTTGAAGAGAAGATATGTGTCAATATTTCCTGTCTGGGAAAACACTCTCCAGGTAAAATCCATCATCGAAAACCCCACCTTTCAGTTATTCAACTAGCAATTCTTTATCCCAATACATTTATCTATATCATAGCCTGTCTTTGTAAAATCATGAGACGAAAATATTGTCAATAACCTGTATGCATATAAACCAGAAATGGATAATACTTTAATTAGGGCTGGTTCAGTACTCATCTTCACGGAAGCCAAAATCGCGGAGCTGAGACATTTTATTGCGCCAGTCTTTCTGAACTTTAACCCAAAGCTCTAGAAAAACCTGTGATCCAAGAAGATTTTCAATATCCACCCTTGCTCTTTTTCCGATTTCCTTAAGCATTTTCCCTTGCTTTCCAATCACTATGCCTTTTTGGGAGTCACGTTCCACAATGATCGTAGCCATGACATGAACAACATCCTTGTCTTCGCGGCGCTCCATCTTATCAATAGTTACAGCCAGCGAGTGCGGTATTTCCTCCCTTGTTAAATGCAGGGCTTTTTCCCTGATCAGTTCGGAAACAATAAATCTCTCTGGGTGATCTGTTACTTGATCAGCAGGATAAAACTGCGGCCCCTCGGGAATATATTTTTTAATCTGTCCTAACAGCGTCTCTACATTATTGCCTTCTAACGCAGAAATGGGGATAATTTCGCTGAAATCGTACTTTTCCTTGTAAGACTCAATAATTTTAAGCAGTTCATCTGGATGTACCTGGTCAATCTTATTGATTACAAGGAAAATGGGTGTTCGGACTGACTGAAATTTCTCAAGTATGAATTCTTCACCGCGTCCAAAGCCTTCCTGGGCATTTACCATAAACAGGATGACATCCACTTCTTTTAGAGTGTTTTGGGCAACTTTCATCATAAAGTCTCCCAGTTTATGCTTTGGCTTATGAATTCCTGGCGTATCAATAAAAATAAATTGTGCGTCATTAGTAGTCAGGACACCCTGAACTTTGTTGCGGGTTGTTTGCGGCTTATCACTCATAATGGCAATTTTCTGCCCAATTACGCGATTTAAGAACGTTGATTTTCCTACGTTTGGTCTGCCGATTATGGAAATAAAACCTGATTTGTGTCCTTTTTGTGTATTATTCATGTAAATCCTCCGGTGAAAATGCTCCTGGCAGTAATTCTGCAACTGTTAATTCTTTAATATCCCCTTTTAAGTTGGTTAAAACAACTTTCATTTCTGGCGGACATAGTTCGGATATTACCTGTCTGCATGCACCGCATGGGGGAACAGGACGGTCTGTGTCAGCAATAACAGCAATAGCTGAAAAGCTTTTTACTCCATCAGAATACGCTTTGAAAAGCGCAGTCCTTTCAGCGCAATTACACATGCTGTACGCTGCATTTTCTATATTGCAGCCGTGAAAAACCTGTCCGTCACTGCTTAATAGCGCAGCTCCCACTTTGAATTTTGAATATGGCACATATGCTCTATCTCTTGCAATCTTTGCTTCTTGAATTAGTTGATCATTATTCACAAATATTTCTTCCTTTCAAGTAAAACGGAGCTGCTCCCCGAGACATCAAAACCTGGATAGAAATTATGAACCACGGGGCCTTCTAAGCTATTTCTGTAAAAAAGCAGCCGCTTCTCTTTTATTTTACAACATTTTACTTTGATTTTCATCGTTTGTAGCAAAAACGTAATAAAAAAATTGAATTTTCTAAAAATAAGCAGACAGATTAAATTTTATGGGCTTGTTTTCTATATGGGCTATTTCTCCAAGCCTGTGAAATTTATTGCTGTTCTGTCATTTTAGCTGATTCAGTGAACGTTTTCAAATTCAGGCACTGAATTTATCAGGGGCTTGCTGTAAGTCTTTATATGAATGGCTGTTTTCAAAAATCGCTTTGTTTCACTTAAATGCTGCCCGGTTATTTCCGATTCAGAATGTTCAAGTCTTCAGCGGGGCTGGCGGTGAAACAGTCGATTCTGTACGTCTGCGGGGGTTCTTCTGTCCCTTTGGGCGCTGAATACGCTTCCTTGAGTAAAGACCACACTAAGAAAATGCGCAGGCATTATAGAAGATCTCGCACTTTCCCTGCAATCCAATCAATATATTCAACCTGCAGCCTACCTTGCTAAAGTAGCTTTCTTTACTAAAAGATTGTTGTCTGTTGTCTATGAATTCTGCCCGTTGATTGCAGCGAAAGGCACGCAGCGAACCCGCGGGGAGGAATGCGAGCCTCCTCGGCTTCGCCTTCGGGGTCTCACACTTCCCTCCTCCCGCAGGACATTGAATAAGCTCCCTCGAATGAACACCGCTCGAAGGAAATGCGTCAGCATTTTCGAGGATCAAGTGCCCACAGCGAAGATCAGCTCAGCAAATTAAAATAGGTTAGGAATAACATCAAACATTAAGAAAACAGGCTTTTAAAAAAAGTAAAGCTGTCCCTTTGGACAGCTTCACATTACTGCAAAAATATAAAAATTTTTGGCAGGAATACAATTCCGCCTACAATTATACATACAATGGCAAATACCAGCACTGCTCCAGCGGCAATATCCTTTGCCTGTTTTGCCAAGGGGTGATAATCTTCGGTTGCCAGATCCACTGCCCTCTCAATTGCTGTATTCAGCAATTCGAGTGATAGCATGCCACCGATGGCCAGAATAATGATTATCCATTCAAGCCGGGAAATGCCAAAGTAACCACCAAAGAAAAGCACTGCAATGGCTACTGCCAAGTGTATCTGCAGATTCCTTTCATTAAATAACGCTGTTCTAATTCCGGAAAAAGCAAACGCAAAGGATTTTAGGACACTGTGTGTTCGGACCTTTTTATCTCGTGAGCCCGAATTCATCCAGTATATCCTTCTGGCGGGAAAACATTTTTTTCTCGTCTTCCGGGTTTTCATGATCATAGCCAAGAAGATGAAGGAAGCCATGGACCGCCAAAAAGCCAAGCTCCCTGATAAAAGAATGTCCATACTCTTCAGCCTGTTCCTTAGCCTTCGCGGTGGAGATAATAATATCTCCGAGGATCCGCGGCATATCAGCACCAACCAGTTCAATTTCACCTTCCCCCAGCTCTTCCATCGCGAAGGAAATAACATCTGTCGGCCGATCTTTATCCCGGTACTCTCTGTTGATTTCGCGGATGCGCTCATTGGTCACAAAAGTGATGGATACTTCACTTTCGGGCTCCACAGATTCTTTTGAGGCCGCAAAGGTAATTAGCTCTTCAATTTTCGCTATATCACTTTCCTGAAGCTCATTTGTTTCGTCCAAAAAATCAATACTTAAAATCATGCCTGTTTCACCTTCTGTTTAGTCATTTCAGGATACTCAATACGTGAATGGAAAATTCCGTTTAACGTTTCACAGAACGATTGTGAAACGGTTTCCAGCTCTTTTAAGGTTAAATCACATTCGTTCAGCTGTCCATCCTGAAGCCTGTCTGCGATTATCTTCTTTACCAAATCCTCTATTTGCTCTGTTGTAGGATGCGCCATAGAACGGACTGCAGCTTCTACACTATCCGCAATGCCAATGACTGCAGACTCTTTTGATTGAGGTTTTGGCCCCGGATAGCGGTAATCTTCTTCTTTTACCTCAAGTCCATTCTGTTTTGCTTTGTAATAAAAATATTTCAGCAAGGTGGTTCCATGATGCTGTTCGGCAATATCCACTATTTCCTTAGGCATCTTATGCTTTCTCAGCATTTCAGCTCCATCTGCGGCATGGGCGATAATAATATTCTTACTGGTCTGAGGAGGAAGCCGGTCATGTGGATTTTCAATATTCACCTGGTTCTCAATAAAAAATTGCGGCCGTTTTGTTTTGCCGATATCGTGATAATAACAGCCCACCCTTGCCAAAAGCCCATTTGCCCCAATAGCTTCACATGCTGACTCGGAAAGATTTGCAACCATTACGCTATGATGGTAGGTGCCCGGAGCTTCAGTAAGTATCTTTCTCAGCAAAGGGTGATTCGGATTGGAAAGTTCAATCAGCCTCATAGTAGACAGTATTCCAAATCCTGCCTCAAAATAAGGCAGCAGGCCAATCGCCAGGACTGCTGACGAAATACCTGAAATCAGAGCTATTATAAAGTAAAACCCATATTCAATTGTCTCATAGTGGCCATTTCTTAGGAAAAGCAAAGAAAAGATAACAAGTATGTTAACTGCAGTTACGAATAAACCAGCCTGCAATATTTTGGAACGGCGATTCTGCTTTGTCAAAAACAATATGGCCGCCAAGCCGCTGCAAAGTATATAAATAGCTGATGTCAGCTGGAATGTTCCAGTAACACCTTCATTAAAAATGATGCTTCCACTGATAGCCATAATAATGGTGTAATACATCGCAAGCTTTTCATCAATCAGTATTTTGATCAGCATAGCTCCCATAGCTGCCGGGTAAATATATCCTATCTCTGAGTAATCAGCATATTGGAACAGACTTATGACCTTCATAAGCAATATCGATAGGATAAAAACAAGGCTGAACAGCAATAAATAGCTTTGCTTTAAATCCTGCTGCACATTCAATTCATGGAAATAATAGTAAAGGGCTGATAAAACAATGACAATGATTAGAGATAAGCCGATAAAAGGCTGAATCGAATTAACACTGTCAATAAGTCCTACTAGTTCAAGCTGTCTGTAAATGTCCCTGCTGATCAGCTGGTTTTCTTCAACAATGATCTGCCCCTGAAGGATTTTGACTGGCTCGACACTTTCAATGGTCTGCTGCCGCATTTCTTCCGTAGCTGCTGGATCATAAAATTGATTTTGATATACCGCATAGCGCCCAAGCTCTATTGCTGCTTTTTTTAAATCTGAATTTAAGCTGGTAAACTTCAGTTCTTCTTCAACACGCTTCTTTGCGTTCTCCACCTGTTCAGCCGGAATTTCATTATTCATGATTTTATTGATGGCAGTAACAGTAAGGTCTTTCGCTATACTCAGCTCCCCCTCCTTTGCCTGAAGCAAAGCAAGGAAGACACTATCAGATACTTCACGTGTTACGTCATCAGTGAGTTTTTCTTTAACCATGGTCAATTTGTCTTCAGGATTAGGGGCAGAAGGGTCTGGTGCCTCTACTTCTTTGCCGGATTCATTTCCGGCACCCTTCTTTTTCTCTTCCATCTCTTCTTTTACTTCTTCATTCACTTCCGAAACGGATCCGAAGATGGAGGTAACCAGGTCGACTCGGTTTTGTGCAATCTCTTTTTTTACAACGTAAATATCCTTCACATTATTTTCTGCTTCTTTTCTCTTTCTTTCTGTACTTGCCTTATCCTCTATGGTTATGGGTGACCTTATTGTCTGTTCTGCGACAGAGAATAGACTTAAATCGAGCTTTTCAGGCTTCACATTGCTATACATGGAAAAATACATAGCAACTCCCAATAGAACAAATAAGAGAACACGAAAAAAAGTCATATTAAGCAAATTTCTGATTGTAATCATACTTTGCTGAAGATTTGGCACCTTTACCCCTCCTGTCCTGGGTAAAAAACTTCTATTACACTTTAATTAGCATTAATCATTAATTATGTAAAATCATAACAGTTTTTCTGATGGTTTTCACTAATGAAAAATGGCCTATCTAATAACAGGTTACCTAAACAATTCATTAATAGCAAATAATTCCATAGTAATTAATTCCCTATTTTATCAATCATAGAAAAAACCGCCAAAAACGGCGGCTCACAGGTTCATTAACTATCTTCTTTTTGGTATGCCTGAATAATCCTGGCTACAAGCGGATGCCGCACAACATCGCTTTGTTCCAAATGAACGAATGAAAGCCCGCTTACACCCTTGAGTATGTCTTCTGCTGCGATCAGGCCTGATTTTGCACCCTTTGGAAGGTCAACCTGTGTTCTGTCTCCGGTAATAATCATTTTTGAACTAAAGCCCAGCCTCGTCAGAAACATCTTCATCTGCGCCTGAGTTGTATTTTGCGCTTCATCAAGAATGACAAAGGCATCATCTAATGTCCTTCCGCGCATATAAGCCAGCGGTGCAATTTCAATCGTGCCTCTTTCAATCATTCTTTGTGTGTGCTCAGCACCTAATATATCATGCAAAGCATCATATAGAGGCCGTAAGTAAGGATCGACTTTCTCCTTCAAATCCCCCGGCAGAAAGCCAAGGCTTTCACCGGCTTCGACGGCAGGACGGGTAAGAATGATTCTTTTCACATTCCCATTTTTCAAAGCATTAACAGCCATGACAACTGCCAAATACGTTTTTCCTGTTCCTGCTGGTCCTATGCCAAAAACCAGGTCATTTTGGCGGATTGCATGAATGTATTGACGCTGTCCTAATGTCTTAACACGAATAGACTTTCCTTTTGCATTTTTTGTGATTTCTTCTTCGTATAAATCACTGAAATACTCTAGTGTTCCCTTGTTAGCCATTTGAAGAGCATACATAACATCTCTCTGGCTTATATTTATTCCTTTCCGGATTACATAAAGCAGTTTATCCAGAACCTTTCCAGCCAGTTCTACCTTGTCCATTTCACCAGACACATAAACGGATTCTCCCCTGGTTACTATGGAAACATTCAGTTCTTGCTCAATAATTTTCAGGTTTGCATCTGAATTGCCTAATAATGCAATGGCTTCATTAGGATCTTCAAGCTGCAGGTTCATTGTTTTCAAGTCTTCTGTCATTCCGAATCTCCTTGAATAATTGGTTGTCCTTCTGCAATATTCTCAATAATTTGGAAATGTATTGCTATAGTTACTTTACCATTGTCAATTGATTGGTGCAAAACTTTTTCTCCCTTAACCTTAGCATTTTCATCTAAGCTGCTTTTTATTTTTTTTCTTGCCAAATCTTTCGCAGCTTGAAAAGCCTCTTTATTAGAATATATTCTCGTGACTTGCTCTCTTTCACGGAATGTCTTATTTACGTATGAAACAGGCAGTTTCCATTTAAGGAATTTTACTTCTTTCTCATTTTCCTCTATTTCATACTCCTCAAACTCCGGTTTTCCAAATCCCCATATAGGAATCTCAAGATTTCCGATTGTGATGGCATGCTTAACTTTTTCATTGCCGCTGAAGACCTTAAAGGTGCTCTTAAGCGGTAGAATAACTTCAGATTTATACCATGTCTCCCCGAAAACCTCTCCTTTTGAAGGAACAGTCTCTGTTTGTCCTTCTTTCCCAATTATCCCGGAGACTAAAAGCTGGCCCGGCTGAACATGATCGTGAATATCGACAACCGGACGGCCTTCTTCAACAAACATATCTACAATGACAGCTTTCTTCTTTGCTACCAGATGACGCGGGCTTAAATACTCGGGTTTCTCAGGTTCATTTTTCTCAACTACCTGTAAATGGTAGGTTGTCCCTTTTAACTCCACGCCAACCCAGGTGATTGCCTCAATATTGTTGGAAAGTGTCCGCTGAATAGACTCCACGTTCTCTACAAAAAACTGCAGCTTTCCTTTTTTAACCCCCATCCTGTCCAATTCTTTAATAATCTGATATTCAGTTGCAGGATTTGCCCCCTTAATCTGTATGCCCCAAACCATATTGGATAAAAGGAGAATGACAGCAAAAAATGCGAGGCCACCAGCTGCAAATCCGCTGTTTTTCAGCAGCCTTTTCATAAGGAATGGTGCTCCTGCCCGCTGCAGGAACTCGATTTTGCAATCGCTGTTCCTGGCGTGGCTCCTTATTTTTTTTGCATCAGCCAATTTCATTTTGAAGGTGACTGATTGTGTTCCATGATTCTTCACATTCCAGATATTGATGCCGCTCCGGGTAAGTGTATTAATAAATCTCTCTATTCCTTTTCCGCTTGCTTTTACTGTTACGAGGCCCCTATAAAATTCAATCCACTGGTTCTTCATTTCCTTCCCCCTGAATTCTTAATCAGTGTCTGTAATATAAGTTACTGAATCAACTTTTCCCTCTAGCAAGATTTCTTCGGGCAATATCGTTTTTATGACGAAGGCTTTCCCTCTTATTAATAGCTGTCCCTGCTTTAGAAGCAGTCTTAATTCCTTATCTGAAAAAGCCAGTAATCCCCTGTGATTTTCTATATAGATATGGATTTGCCCAATCATTGTAATGCGGGGCAGGTCCATCATGACATCTTGAGGAAGCTCCATATTTTTAGTCATCCAGCCGCGGACGAATTGTCCCCACTTTTTTGCCATAAAAAAAGAACCCCCTTTCATCTCATATTTATGAAATGAACGAAGGTTCTAGCACTTATTTTTTACCGCTTTCGGTTAAGGGACCTGTGAGGATTTTTTGACCTTGGCGGTCCAAGAATTTCAGACCAGATAATTCCGTCAACCAGCGCCTGTTTCCGAGGCTCGAATTTTCCGGCTCCTGAGGCTTCCGCAGGGTATCCTGCTGATATATCGGCAGCGGTTTTCGATATTGCACTTGCTTTTCTTTCAGCAGCTCTCTGCTGATTCTGGAGAGCCTTCATACTTTGTTCTGCATGCTGTTTACTCTGCCTGTATTCTTCCGCTATTCTTCTGGACTTCTCTTCCATCTTCCTTTTTTCCTCTTCCAGCACTTCAGCCATTACAGGATCTGCAGCAGTTCTTTCTGCCTGTGTCCGATTCTCCTGCCGAGCTGAACGGGGAGCCTGTTTAACAGGCTTTTCCTCCTTCTTTTTTTTGAAAAAGGAGGAAATGAAGGCGATTATAGCAATGAGAATAAAAGGATTCTCCAATAAAAATTCCAAGAGAGTTTCCTCCCTTCTCCCAATATGGGATCATTAGTCATTTTTACGGCCATTTTTGCCGTCATCACTCATATTGCCAATTGAATCTCTCATTTCGGTATCTGCCGAGATGTTTTGGATATTCATATAGTCCATTACCCCGATATTTCCGGAACGGAGAGCTTCTGACATAGCAAGCGGCACTTGTGCCTCTGCTTCCACAACCTTCGCTCTCATTTCTTCAACACGGGCTTTCATTTCCTGTTCCTGAGCAACGGCCATTGCACGCCTTTCCTCCGCTTTGGCCTGGGCAATCTTCTTGTCTGCTTCAGCCTGTTCAGTCTGCAGTTCTGCACCAATATTTTTGCCGATATCCACATCTGCTATATCAATCGACAGAATTTCAAAAGCAGTGCCTGCATCCAGACCTTTTGAAAGAACAGTCTGAGAAATCATATCCGGATTTTCAAGTACTTTCTTGTGATCTGTCTGCGAACCGATTGTAGAGACAATCCCCTCACCGACACGTGCCACGATTGTTTCCTCACCCGCACCTCCGACCAGACGGTCAATATTGGCCCGGACTGTGATTCGCGCTTTAGCCTTTACTTCAATACCATCCATCGCCACACCGGCAATAAAAGGAGTTTCAATTACTTTTGGATTAACACTCATTTGAACTGCTTCTAAAACGTCACGCCCTGCCAGGTCAATGGCTGCACTGCGTTCAAAGCTTAAATCAATATTTGCACGATGTGCTGCAATTAATGCATTGACTACTCTATCAACATTTCCTCCTGCCAGGTAATGGCTCTCCAGCTGATTTGTTGTTACTTCAAGTCCCGCCTTGTGAGCTTTGATTAACGGGTTAATAACACGGCTTGGGATTACCCGGCGGAGCCGCATTCCAATTAATGTAAAGATACTGACTCTGACTCCAGCTGCCAATGCTGATATCCACAGCATAACCGGTACAAATGTGAATAATATCCCCAGTAATATAATACCGAGAACAACGGCAACCAATATTGCTACTGTTCCTGCTTCTAACATAACTTTACCTCCTGATGATTTTATTTATCTAAATCAAGATTAGATATTTCTCTGACAACAATACGCGATCCTTCAGCTTTAACAACTTTTACTTTTGCCCCTTTAAGGATAAAAGCTCCCTCGCTGACAACGTCAATTCTTTCATCCCCTATAACTACAGTGCCTGAAGGCCTAAGAGCAGTGAGTGCGTAACCCTCAAGGCCTATCAGTTCTAGCCTGCTCTTGTTTGAAATATACCCTTTTTCAGTATTGGTGCTATCGGTCAATATAATTTTTTTAAAGAATTTCATCTTTTTACCAAACACCTTTATCATTAATATAGATGCCAATATTGAAACTCCTATAGCAATTAAAATAGACATTCCCATATGGGCCACATTATCAGAAGCCAGGAAAAGGCTCCCGAGTATTGCAGCGACACCGGCTATTCCTGCAATTCCTCCAGGAAGGAAAAACTCGGCTATGATTAATCCAATCCCTATTACAAAAAGAATTAAAGTCTCATATCCTGCCAGTCCGGCTACCATATGACCATAAAAGAACAAAAGCAGGGATGATAATCCCATTAATCCAGGGATGCCGAAACCCGGTGAATAAAGCTCCAGAACCAGCCCTAGGCTTCCAATAGATAATAGAATTGGGATGACTACAGGATGGGTAATAAAACGGGCTATCTTTTCCGCAAAGCTTTCATCAATTATCTGTATATTAGCTTCTTCAAATCCGAGCACTTCCAGTAATTCCGCCCGAGAATCCACCGTGCCTTCCGAATAGCCTACCTGTTCAGCCTGTTTAGCTGTGAGAGTAAGAAGCTTTCCTTTCGGTGCCCCCAATTCAGGCAGGTCTACCGATTCATCTGCCATAGCAAGGGCATAAAGAGGATCTCTGTCAGTTTGTGAGGCTGCACTCTGCATTGCCGCAAACCAGTATGACTCTGCTTTCTTGCCAGCCGTATTTCCCTGTTGGTCAATAATTGCGGCTGACCCCATTGTTGATCCGGGCACCATGTATATTTCATCCGTATTTAAAGCTATATACGCACCTGCAGATAAGGCCTGCTTATTGACAAAAGAAATTGTTTTTACATTTGTAGAGGTTAACAGCTTGCCAATTTGACCGGCTGCATCCACTGCCCCTCCAGGTGTATTTATTTCAAATATTATGGCTGATGCATTTTCTTCTTCAGCTGTTTTCACCGCCCTGCTTAAAAATGCATATAGCCCTTTTTCAACCGTTTCTTCAATTGGAACAATCAGCACTTTATCATTATCTGCTTTTCCTTGAAAAGGGCTTACCAGCAGCAGCAGAGCAAAAAACAATGAAAAGGCGGTTATTGCTCTTCTGGCAATCAAAAACCTTCCCCCCTTTATCCGTAAAATGACTTCTAATATGTATTTACGATTGAATCATTAAAAAGTTTCATTTTTATTTTTTTGATGGCTCTTTTCGTATGAATTGTTGTTTTTCGCTTATCAATGTTTTCCGTTGATTGCAGCGAAGGGATGCTCAAGCGTTCTGCAGGGCGGGCGCCCGAGCCTCCTCGACGCTACGCGTCTGCGGGGTCTCACCTGTCCCGCTACTCCCGCAGGACATTGAATATGCTTCCTTTAGTACACACCGCACGAAGAAAATGCGCATGCATTTTCGAGGTTCACCCACCTTCCGCTACAATCAACTCAGTAAATACAATTCAAATACCAACAAACTTTGCGAAAAAAGCCTTTTTGATAATTTCTAATTTCAAAAACTTATCCAATTTTAGTATAACCCAGAAACGAATGGAATTCATTACATCAGCACATTGCTGGGCAAAAAAGTAAAAAAGACCGTCAGCCAATGGCTTTCGGTCTTTTAATGCAAAGTTTTATGAAAGGTGTTGTTGTACAAGTTTATTTATAAGTGAACCATCTGCTTTGCCTTTTACCTTAGGCATGATAGCAGCCATCACTTTTCCCATATCAGCTTTTGAAGAAGCACCTGTTTCTGCAACTGTTTCTGCCACAATTTTTGAAACTTCCTCTTCAGAGAGCTGTTTTGGCATATATAATTCGACATACTGAAGTTCAGTACGAATTTTTTCAACAAGATCTTCACGACCTGCTTTTTCAAATTCATGGAGGGAATCCTTGCGTTGTTTAACTTCGCGAGAAAGGACAGTTAGCTCCTGATCTTCAGTAAGATCTTTACCAAGCTTGATTGCTTCATTTTGAAGCGAAGCTTTAATCATACGAATAACAGTAAGCTTTTCTTTTTCTTTATTCCTCATCGCTTGTTTCATATCTTCATTTAAACGCTCGAGAAGACTCATTACATACACCCTCTCTTACCACTTACGCTTTCTAGCAGCCTCAGACTTTTTCTTACGTTTAATACTAGGTTTTTCGTAGAATTCGCGCTTTCTTGCTTCCTGCAAAGTACCAGTTTTTGATACTGAACGTTTGAAGCGACGAAGAGCATCTTCAAGCGATTCGTTTTTACGAACGACGGTTTTAGACATTCTCTTTCCCTCCCTCCGAGCACAACACACTTACATCAACAACATGGTTTATTCCATGTACCTTGCAATTATAATATAACAGCTTATCAAGGTCAACAGTATTTAGCCTGCTGCGGGATTGATTTTTATTAGATTGTGCTTATTTAGTACCCCATTCCTGACAAGCTAAACAATTTTTCGCCCATAAGCATGTCCCGGCAGGCTGTCCCATAGTATTAAATGTAGGGGGTGAATGCTGCTTGGTCCAGCTTTTATTATTTTTTCTGCTAATCGGGTTATTTATTTATGGTATGACACTTTTGCGATCAGGCCTATTTAATTTATCTGCCGGTTCCTTAAAGAATTGGCTGGCAGTTATGACAGATTCACCTTGGAAAGGCACTGTTATCGGCACAATCGTCACAGCTGTCCTGCAGAGCAGTTCAGCTGTAATGATCATAACAATTGGAATGGTTTCTGCACGGATGCTGACTTTTCCCCAGACGATCGGCATCATATTGGGAACCAACATAGGTACGACGTTTACGACAGAATTAATCACATTTAATATTGAATCGTACATTATTCCGCTGGCTGGCGCCGGAAGCATCATGGCTGTACTGAAGAATAAGAGCTTGCGGAGCTCCGGTCTGGCATTGCTTGGTTTATCAGCGGTTTTTACAGCAATGCGGGGTTTTGAATATCTTGCCGGTACTGTAAAAGATAATGAAATGGTTAACCACTGGCTGCTTACTTTGGATGGGAATTATATGTTCGCTGCGGCTGCCGGAATTGTGATTACGGCGATCATTCAATCAAGCACAGCAACCACCGGCATTATTATGGGATTTTTAACAGCTGGCGCAATGGATTTGGATACCGGCATTGCCATAATGCTTGGATCTAATATAGGCACATGCGCAGATGCATATCTGGCATCGATAGGTTCAGGAAAAGAAGCAAAGCTGACCGCCTTTGCCCATATATGGCTGAACTGTTTAGGTGTCGCAGCCTTTTATCCTTTTATTCATGCCCTTGCTGTCTTCGGAGAGAGTGCAGCCGGTTCTCCAGATGTGCAGCTTGCACATATTAGTGTCTTATTTAATGTAATATCTTCACTGCTTGTTCTTCCATTTGCAAATCAGTTTGGAAGATTCGTCATCAGGCTGCACGGCCGATAAAAAAGCAAAAAAATGCCGGATACCCCCGGCATTTTTAAATGCAAATATATTATTTTAGATGTTGACTACTGTCCAGCGAAAAGCGTGGCCTGCATAAGGTCATAAGCGGGCACCTTTTGCCTTTCTTAATAATCTGAATCGCTAGTTAATCCGTTGACTATAGCAGCGCCAGAGCTTGCTCCAATTCTCGTTGCACCTGCTTCAATCATTTTCTGAGCATCATCTGCACTTCTTACTCCGCCCGAAGCTTTTACGCCAATATCGGGTCCTACAGTTTTTCTCATAAGAGCAATATCCTCAGCTGTTGCTCCGCCTGTTGAGAATCCTGTAGATGTTTTAACAAAGTCAGCACCAGCTTTTACAGATAGCTCACACGCTCTAACTTTTTCTTCTTCAGTTAGAAGGCAAGTTTCGATAATCACCTTGGTTAATGCTTTTCCTTTTGCAGCATCAACAACCGCACGGATGTCACGTTCAACAAGTTCATTGTCCCCGCCTTTTAAAGCGCCAATATTAATGACCATATCTACTTCTGTTGCTCCGTTTTCAATGGCATTCTTTGTTTCAAATGCTTTTGTTTCAGGTGTAGAAGCTCCCAGCGGGAAGCCGATTACTGTGCAGACCTTCACTTCGGTTCCACCAAGCAAGTCGCTTGAAAGTTTAACCCATGCCGGATTAACACAAACAGACGCGAAATTATACTCTTTAGCTTCTGCACAAATTTTTTCTATTTGGTCTTTAGTTGCATCAGCTTTAAGTAATGTATGATCGATCATTTTTGCTACGTTATTTGTCATTTTAACTACTCCTTTTAAAAACAGTTGTACGTACCTCTTCATAATATCACTTAGATAATAAAATATCGAGCACAATTTATATATTTTGTAATCGTTTTCGAAAGTAGTTTTCCCAAAAGATATTAATTAATTTATTATAAAAAAGGCTCATTTTATATATATAGCTCTTATATCTAATGTTGTCCCCAATTTGGGGGTTCATCAGTCCCGCTGCTCCCGGGATAGCCTCGAATTATTTTCATTGCGTTGGCACGAAGAAAGCAAATGCTCTTCGGAGTTCCCATACCTTCCGCTGCTAACAACTTAGAGAATATCCTTGCAAAGGCAGACAAAAAAAGGAACTACCCTAAGGTAATTCCTTTAAACTGCCGCCTCTTCTGTTTCGATCAATTCATCAAGGACTCTTACAAACTGACCTTCATTGTATGGGTAACCAGCTTTGGTAATTTTCACTTTTACAATCTGGCCGACCATTTCTTCTGTTGCAGGGAAGACGACTTTCAAGTAATTGTCAGTGTATCCGACAAATAAATTGCTGTCACTGCTTTCCTTGAAGCTTTCCTCTGGGATCACTTCCAGAACTTCACCTTCATACTGAGATGCATATTCTTTTGCAAGCTGATCTGAAAGGGCAATCAGGCGATGAACACGCTCGTTTTTGACTTCTTCATCGATCTGATCGTCCATTCTCGCCGCAGGTGTTCCTGTTCGCTTTGAATAAGGGAATACATGAAGCTCGGAAAATTTATGCTCTTTAATAAAGTTGTAGGTTTCCATAAATTCTTCTTCTGTTTCCCCCGGGAAGCCAACAATAACGTCCGATGTAACAGCCAGACCGGGAAGAGCTTCCTTCAAGCGATCGAGACGCTCAGCAAAAAACTCCATTGTATATTTGCGGCGCATTCTTTTAAGAACCGTATTTGAGCCTGACTGCAGAGGAATGTGCAAGTGTCTTACCACGACCTTGGACTTATCCATAACTTCAATGACTTCATCGGTAATTTGGCTGGCTTCAATAGAAGAGATTCTTAGACGTTTGAGCCCTTTTACCTGAGCTTCCAAATCCTTAAGAAGCATAGCCAGATTGTAATCCTTCATGTCTTCGCCATAACCGCCTGTATGAATTCCAGTCAGAACGATTTCTTTATAGCCTGCATCAACCAGCTGCTGAGCCTGGCGGATGACTTCTTTCGGATCCCTGGATCTCATTAAGCCGCGCGCCCAGGGAATAATGCAGAATGTACAGAAATTATTGCAGCCTTCCTGAATTTTAAGGGAAGCACGTGTCCGATCTGTAAATGCGGGAACATCAAGCTCTTCGTAGACACGATTCTTCATGATGTTTCCTACGCCATTAATCGGCTGCCGTTCTTGTTTATACTGCTCGATATATTCCAGCATTTTCACTCGATCCTGAGTCCCTACAACGATGTCTACTCCAGGTATCGCCATGATTTCGGCAGGTGATGTTTGAGCATAACAGCCCGTTACACAGATAACAGCATCAGGATTTTTTCTGATTGCCCTTCTGATTACCTGGCGGCTTTTCTTATCACCGGTATTTGTAACCGTACATGTATTTATTACATAAACATCTGAAACAGATTCGAAGTCTGTCCGTTCATAGCCAGCTTCTTTGAACAGCTGCCAAATGGCTTCTGTTTCGTAATGATTGACTTTACAGCCAAGTGTATGAAATGCAACTGCAGGCATTTAAATTCACCCCATTAATTCAAAATGATAGGAAACAGCTGACAGCAAATACAGTGGCGCTGTCTCTGTCCTTAAAATACGCGGTCCCAAACCGCAGGCAAGAAAGCCTGCTTCGAGCAGCAATGAAACTTCATTATCTGCAAGACCGCCTTCTGGTCCGAATACAACTAAAAGGGATTCTCCTTTGTTCATGGAAGAAAGTGTTTGATAAAGCACAGAGTCCTCTCCCTGTTTTGCTTCTTCCTCAAAGGCAATCAATTTATATGAATAATCTGCTGATATTTTCAGCAATGACTTTAAATCAAGCGGCGCATATACTTCAGGCACTATGCTCCTATGTGACTGTTCAGCAGCTTCTTTAGCAATCTTCTGCCATCTCTCTGCTTTTTTCGCAGATTTCTTCGCATCCCATTTTACTACTGAACGAGCTGAAGTAAAAGGGATAAAACAGCTTGCTCCAAGCTCAGTGCCCTTTTGAATGATCCACTCCAGCTTATCCCCTTTAGGCAGTCCGCTCACAATAGTAATATCGGCAGGCAGCTCAGAAGACCCTTCAATCCATTGTACAACTTCTGCAGCCACATGTTCATCGGTAATTTCTGCAATTGTGCAAAGTGCACTATTTTGGGATGGATCGACACAGATGATTTTGTCGCCTTCCTTCATCCGCATTACCTTCACTATATGATGACGGTCTTCCCCAATAATATGAAAGTACTTATCTTTAACTGCATTTTCTGTGAAATACCGCTGCACAATCGGCACCCTCTTTCCAACCTGTCCAAGTTCATTTAACTGTAAAAAGGAGGGTAAGTTCATTACCCCCTTTTTCCGGTAAATGTCCGGCTCCGTTCCTCTAGAAACATGAGCCTTTACAACTACTTTCTCTTTGCCACAATGGCAACCCAATCTTCCATTTGTATGGTCTCTTCTATTTCGAATCCTGCAGCGGAAATTGCATCTCTTACTTCCTGTTTCTTCTGCTGGATAATACCTGAAGCAATGAAGTATCCGCCTTCCCTTACCACTGACGCAACATCATCTGTAAAGCGGAGAATCACTTCTGCAAGGATGTTGGCAACGACCACATCTGCTCCCTTGCTTACGCCATCAAGCAGGTTTCCTTGTGATACTTCCACTATATCCTGCACTTTATTCAGCTTAATATTTAACTTAGCTGAATTTACTGCAACTTCATCAAGATCCAGGGCTTTTACCCTCCCGGCACCCAGCATAGCTGCAGCAATGCTTAAGACACCCGATCCTGTTCCTACATCTACAACTTTATCGCCCTGTTTTACTGTTCTTTCAAGTGCCTGGATACACATTACCGTCGTAGGGTGAGTTCCGGTTCCAAAGGCCATGCCCGGGTCAAGCTCTATGATGAGCTCATCACTGCTGACAGGTGTGTAATCCTCCCATGTCGGAACAATAGTAAAGCGTTCTGAAATTTTTACAGGGTTATAATATTTTTTCCAGGCAGTAGCCCATTCTTCCTCGTTGACCTCACTGATACTGACTTTATTTGCACCAATATCGATGTTGAATAAAATGAGGTTATTGATTGCTTCTTTTATTTCATCAACTGTTTCTCCAAGGAAACTGTTTACTGGCAAGTATGCTTTTACAATTACGCCTTCTTCAGGATAGTCCTGCGGATTGAGCTGGTAGATTTCACCGAATTGATCCTTTCTTTCTTTTACAAGTTCTAAAGGATCCTCTATTACAACTCCGCTTGCTCCGGCTTCATGCAAAATATTCGAAATCGGTTCAACAGCTTCATTTGCAGTATGAATACTGATTTCTGACCATTTCACTACTACCAACTCCCATTCCTTTATTCACCTTTAAAGGCTCGTTTTACTTTAGAAAAAAAACTTTCTTCCTGTTCTCCCTGCGGAACTGTTCCGCTGACTTCAGCAAACTCGCTTAAAATCTGCTTCTGCTTTTCGGTCAGCTTTGTTGGAGTAATAATACGGACAATAATATGCTGATCTCCTGTTCCGTATCCTCTTACATTTGGCACCCCTTTTCCTTTCAGGCGGAATTTCGTTCCTGTTTGTGTGCCTGAAGGGACTTTAAGCTTTACTTTTCCATGCAATGTCGGCACTTCGATTTCATCACCAAGTGCAGCCTGCACAAACGTTATAGGCATTTCACAATAAACATCATCGCCATCACGCTCAAAAAACTCATGTGATCGCACATGGAATACAACATAAAGATCGCCTGGAGGGCCTCCGTTCACACCTGGTTCACCCTGGCCAGCCACGCGCAGCTGCTGTCCATCATCAATGCCTGCAGGGATTTTCACGTGTATCTTTCTGCGTTTCTGCACTTTACCGGCTCCACGGCAGGTAGAACACTTTTCTTTGATTTCTTTGCCGGTACCATTACAGTAATGGCAGACTCTTCTATTTACTATCTTGCCAAATGGCGTATTTTGTTCAACATTCAACTGACCTGATCCATGACAATGACGGCAGGTTTCCGGCTTCGTTCCCGGCTTGGCGCCTGAACCGCTGCAGGTATCGCACGTCTCTTCACGAGGAATTTCAATATCGGTCTCTTTGCCAAATACTGCTTCCTCAAAGGTTAAAGACATAGTGTATTGTAAATCTGCACCCTGTCTTGGTGCGTTAGGATCACGCCTGCGTGAACCTCCGCCGAAGAAGGTGCTGAAAATGTCTTCAAAACCTCCGAAACCTTCAAAACCAGCTCCACCAAAGCCCTGATTAGGGTCCGTATGGCCAAATTGATCATAGTGTGCCTTTTTCTGGTCGTCGCTTAGGACTTCATATGCTTCTTTAACTTCCTTGAACTTCTCGTCTGCATCAGGCTCTTTGTTGATATCTGGATGATATTTTTTTGAAAGCTTTCGATAAGCCTTCTTAATTTCATCCTTGGATGCACCCTTGCTGATTCCGAGAACCTCATAGTAATCCCTTTTACTCATGATTACCACTCCCCGATCATTTCACATAAAGATTATTGTATCAAAAATAAAAGCCAAAGCCAAGAAAGACCTGACTTTGACTTAAAAGATTCAGAGGTTATTTATCGTCTTTAACTTCTTCGAACTCAGCATCAACAACATTATCGCCGTCATTTTTGCTTTCGGCACCATCTGCGCCTTGAGCACCCTGAGCAGCCTGCGCCTGCTCATAAAGCTTCATTGTTAATGCCTGGACAACTTCCTGTAAAGCATCTTTTTTGGTGCGGATTTCATCCAGATCATTCTTTTCAATTGCAGCTTTTAATGCATCTTTAGCTTCATTTGCTTTGTTCACTTCTGCTTCATCCACTTTGCCTTCAAGATCTTTTAGAGTCTTTTCAGTAGTGAATACCAGCTGGTCTGCTTCATTGCGGAGTTCAACTTCTTCTTTGCGCTGCTTATCAGCTTCAGCATTTTCTTCAGCTTCTCTTACCATTTTTTCAATTTCTTCATCAGATAATCCTGTTGATGATTTAATTGTAATGGCTTGCTCTTTGTTTGTGCCCAGGTCTTTAGCACGTACGTTTACGATACCATTTTTATCGATATCAAAAGACACCTCAATCTGCGGAACGCCGCGCGGAGCAGGAGGAATATCCCCTAGCTGGAAACGGCCAAGTGTTTTGTTATCCGCTGCCATTGGGCGCTCCCCTTGAAGAACATGAATATCAACAGCAGACTGATTATCAGCAGCAGTTGAAAACACCTGAGATTTCGATGTTGGAATAGTTGTATTGCGTTCAATCAGCTTTGTGAACACCCCGCCCATTGTTTCAATTCCAAGAGACAATGGTGTTACGTCCAGAAGGACAACATCCTTTACATCACCAGTGATGACACCGCCCTGAATAGCTGCACCCATTGCTACAACCTCATCAGGGTTAACTCCTTTGTGCGGTTCTTTTCCTGTCTCTTTTTTGATTGCTTCCTGTACAGCAGGAATACGAGTTGAACCCCCGACAAGAATAACTTTATCGATTTCTGAAGGAGTCAAACCAGCATCCTTTAATGCCTGGCGTGTAGGCCCCATTGTACGTTCAACAAGATCTGCAGACAGCTCATCAAATTTAGCTCTTGAAAGTGTTACTTCCAGGTGTAAAGGTCCTGCTTCCCCAGCAGTGATAAATGGAAGTGAAATTTGTGTTGATGTTACACCGGAAAGATCCTTTTTCGCTTTTTCTGCAGCATCTTTTAAGCGCTGAAGAGCCATTTTATCTTTAGAAAGATCAATGCCGTTCTCTTTTTTAAATTGCTCAACCAGGTAATCAATAATAACCTGGTCGAAGTCATCTCCGCCAAGACGGTTATCCCCGGCAGTGGATTTTACTTCAAATACACCATCGCCAAGTTCAAGAATTGATACGTCAAATGTACCGCCGCCAAGGTCATAAACAAGGATTGTCTGGTCTTCATCCATTTTATCAAGGCCATATGCCAAAGCTGCAGCAGTAGGCTCATTGATGATGCGTTCCACTTCCAAACCGGCAATTCGGCCTGCATCCTTCGTTGCCTGACGCTCAGCATCATTGAAATATGCTGGCACTGTGATTACCGCTTTTGTCACTTTCTCGCCAAGATAGTCTTCTGCATATGATTTCAGGTATTGAAGAATAATAGCAGAAACCTCTTGCGGAGAGTATTCTTTTCCTTCAACTTCTGTTTTATAGTCTGTACCCATATGGCGTTTAACACTCATAATGGTGTTCGGGTTTGTAATAGACTGGCGCTTTGCCACCTCACCAACCTGACGCTCGCCGTTTTTAAACGCTACAACTGATGGCGTTGTACGGTTGCCTTCCGGATTTGGAATTACTTTCGGTTCGCCGCCTTCAAGTACTGCGACACATGAGTTTGTTGTACCTAAATCGATTCCGATAATTTTGCTCATGTTCTTTACCTCCCCAAATATGTAGTTATTGATTTACTTTAACCATTGATGGGCGAATGACCCGATCCTTTAACTTGTAGCCTTTTTGGAACTCTTCCACCACAATATTGGAATCAAAATTCTCATCTTCCACCTGCATTACTGCCTGGTGCATATGAGGATCGAATTCTTTCCCAACTGCCTCAATCTGTTCTGCGCCTTCTTTTTTAATAGCCTCCACCAAGCTTCGATAAACCATTTCCATTCCTTGAAGAATAGATTTAGCCTGTTCATTTTCAGCTTCCATTTGAAGGGCTCTTTCGAAATTATCAAGCGCAGGCAGCAAATCAGAGATTAAGCTTTGTGCTCTATATTTTTCAGACGCTTCAAAGTCCAGCCTTGCACGGCGCCGTGAATTTTCAAAATCAGCCTGAAGGCGGTAGATGCGATTTTCAGCCTCTTCCAGTTTGGCTTCCAATTCAGCTATTTTTGCATTTGCTGCTTTTAGCTCAGCATCAGTTTCCTCTTCAGGACTTTCTTCTGCTTCATCAGCCTCTGCAAACACCTCTTCAATAGGAGCCTCATTTTCAGTTTCTTCAGGTTCGTTGGTTTGCTCATTTAAATCATGGTTCAATGTCTCTTTCTCTTCTGCCAACATGTTCACCTCCCTTAAAGAATGACTGCAGTATTGATATAAAAAAACATAAGGAAAGGAGTGGAAAGGTTTTTCCACCCTTAATCAATATCTCCACCATCATCTGTTTTGATACAGTTTAGATAAAACAGCTGATAAGTCAGCACTGATATAGTTCAATAAGCTAATGACTCTTGAATACTCCATTCTGGTAGGTCCCAAAATCGCAATTGTGCCGAGCTGTTCGGCGCCGATTGAATAGCTTGCTGTTATCAGGCTGCAGTTTTCCATTGCTGAATTATTATTTTCCCGGCCGATTTTAATATTGATCCCTGACTTGTTTTTACTGATTAAGTCATATATGCCTTTTTCCTGCTCGATCATATTCATGAGGTTTTTTACCTTTTCAATATCATGAAACTCGGGCTGGCTGAGCATATTTGTTTTACCGCCAAAGAAAAGCTTATCATAGGCCGGTATCTTTATTGTATCAGCAATTGAATTCAGCATTAAATCATAATTATTGATATGCTGCCTTAAAAGAACGGCAACCTCTTTATACAACTTATTGTTTAGACTTTCCAGCGGTGCACCGGCAAGACGGTCATTAAGGATATTAACGACTTTTTCCAAATCACCTGCATCAATGTTTTCCGGCAAGTGGAACATTCTGTTTTCCACATGGCCTGTATCTGTGATAATAATTGCTATCGCTGTTTCTTTATTCAAAGGAACAATCTGAATTCTCTTCAGCTTGTTATCCCTTACTGCAGGCCCGAGGACTATGGATGTATAATTAGTCAGCTCAGATAGAATTTTTGCCGATTTTTGAACAATTTTCTCCAGCTCATAAATTCTTTCCGCAAAGATTGATTGTACTTTGTGGATATCATGCTGATTTAATTTTTGCGGGGATAAAAGGTGATCCACGTAGTAGCGGTACCCTTTTTCAGATGGAATCCTCCCCGATGAGGTGTGTGTTTTCTCAATAAACCCAAGTTCCTCTAAATCAGCCATCTCGTTTCTGATCGTTGCGGAACTAAAAGAAATTTCTTCTTTTTTCGACAGAGTTCTTGACCCTACAGGCTGTGCAGTTTGAATAAAATCATCAACAATTACTTGAAAAATTAATAATTGACGATCTGTTAACACAGTTATCACCTCTGTTAGCACTCTTTGCCCCCGAGTGCTAATTCTACTAATAAATTATCAAATCATACGTGCAGTGTCAATAATTTGGCTTCCTTTTTTCCTGAAGGAATCCCCAAGCAGATTACCCTATAAAGGACTGAAATACTTCATTTCCGAGAAATCGGCCTCGCCTTGTCAATTTAATGTGCTCTTCCCCGGCAATAATTAATTTTTTTTCGGTGTGCTGTTTAATTTGATTTTCAAAGTGCACAAGCGGGTCTTTGCCAAATTTCTCTTTAAAGCGACTAATTGAGACACCTGCTGTTTTTCTCAGCCCAAGAAACATTTCCTCTTCCATCTGTTCTTCAAGGGGCACCTTATGTTCTTCAAGGATTGGAAGCTGGCCCTTTTCAATTGGCTCCATATATTTTTTCAGAGGTCCGTGGTTTGAACGGCGAAGCCCATTAACATAGCCATGCGCACCTGCCCCAAAGCCGAAGTACCATTCATTATCCCAATAAGTGATGTTATGCCTGCTCTCATAGCCAGGTTTGGCAAAATTGCTGATTTCATATTGGGCAAATCCATGTTTGTCCATTTGATCCATCAATAAGTCATACATTTCAGCTTCCACATCTTCTCCGGGTGTCGGCAGTTTCCCTCTCCTCATCAGATTATAGAATACCGTCTTGGGCTCAATGATCAGAGAATAGCCCGAATAATGAACAATATCCAATGTAAATGATGTTTCAAGTGTATCTTTAAAGTCCTGAAGTGTCTGGCCGGGAAGACTGTATATCAGATCGATGCTGATGTTATCGAAACCTACTTGTTTTGCAGCTTCAATTGACTGAAAAACATCTTTTGCCCGGTGTGACCTTCCAATTCTTTTTAAGAGTTCATCGTTGAAGGTCTGGACACCAAAGCTGAGCCTGTTGACTCCTGCATCATGCAATATTTGAAGCTTTTCCTTAGAGAGATCTCCCGGATTAGCTTCAAATGTATATTCTGTGAAAGAGTCATAGGGCAGCTGACGTTTAATTGTGCTGCAAAGCTGTTCAAGCTGTTTCCCGTTCAGCGCAGTAGGTGTGCCGCCTCCGACAAAGATGGAGTCCAGACGCCATGCTGGTGTTTCTTTCAAAGCAAGATCCATCTCTTTATCAAGAGAGTCAAGGTATTCTTTAACCGGCTGGTTCTTCAAATACACTTTATTAAAATCACAATAATGGCAGATATGTTCACAAAAGGGGATGTGTATATACGCTGCTTTAATCATTCATTTCACTACTTTCCATCATTCAATCAACATTCATATACAGCAGTTTCCTAAATAAAAAGAGGCTAGTGCTGTTATTATTATGACAGCATATCTAACCTCTTAAAACAAAGCAAATATTTTACTTTTTAGGGGTATTATCGTCCATCTTCAAAACGGCCATGAAAGCTTCCTGCGGAACTTCAACAGAACCAACCTGCTTCATCCGCTTTTTACCTTCTTTCTGCTTCTCCAATAATTTACGCTTACGGGAAATGTCTCCGCCGTAACATTTAGCCAATACATTTTTGCGGATGGCTTTAATGGTTGAGCGGGCTACAATTTTCTGGCCGATCGCTGCTTGGATAGGAACCTCAAACTGCTGACGGGGAATTAGCTCTTTTAACTTCTCAACGATTACTTTTCCTCTTTCATAAGCAAAATCCTTATGAACGATGAAGCTCAATGCGTCTACCTTTTCTGCATTTAACAGAATATCCATCTTAACAAGTTTTGATGGCTTGTATCCAATTAATTCATAATCAAAAGAGGCATATCCTTTTGTATTGGATTTTAGCTGATCAAAGAAGTCATAAACAATTTCCGATAAAGGAATTTCATATATAATGTTTACTCTTGTTTCATCCATGTATTGCATATCAATAAAGATGCCCCGCTTCTGCTGGCAAAGTTCCATTATGGCTCCCACATAATCATTCGGAGCCATCATTGTAGCTTTTACATAAGGTTCTTCAACACGGTCAATCTTCTGAGGGTCAGGCATATTGGATGGGTTATCCACTTTAACCTCAGTACCGTCTGTCATGATAACATCATAGATAACACTAGGTGCTGTTGTAATTAAATCTATTTTAAATTCGCGCTCAATGCGCTCCTGGATAATTTCCATGTGGAGTAATCCCAGGAAACCGCAGCGGAATCCAAATCCGAGCGCCTGTGAAGTTTCCGGTTCAAACTGAAGGGCAGAATCATTTAGTTCCAGCTTTTCAAGTGCTTCACGCAGGTCGTTGAACTTGGCACTATCAATTGGATATAGTCCGCAATAAACCATCGGATTCATCTTTCTGTATCCAGGAAGAGCTTCAGCCGCACCGTTTTTCGCACTTGTAATGGTATCCCCCACACGTGTATCTCCAACATTTTTAATTGCAGCGGTTAAAAAACCAACATCCCCAACAGACAATTCAGGCAATGGCGTGGATTTTGGCGTGAACACACCAACCTCTGTAACTTCAAACTCTTTGCCGGTTGCCATCATTTTAATTTTGTCCCCTACTTTTACCGTCCCCTCTACCACACGAATATAGGCTACTACACCGCGGTATGCATCATAAAGGGAATCAAATATAAGTGCCTTTAGCGGGGCATCCGGATCCCCTGTTGGAGCAGGCACTTTTTCGACGACCTGTTCAAGGATTTCTTCAATTCCGATTCCAGCCTTTGCTGAAGCAAGCACTGCTTCTGAAGCATCAAGGCCGATAACTTCCTCGATCTCATTTCGAACCCTCTCCGGATCCGCACTAGGCAGGTCAATTTTATTGATGATTGGAAGAATCTCAAGATCGTTATCCAGGGCCAGATAAACATTCGCAAGAGTTTGCGCTTCAATCCCCTGAGCTGCATCGACAACCAGAATGGCTCCTTCACAGGCTGCAAGACTTCGGGATACCTCATAGGTAAAATCGACGTGCCCTGGCGTATCTATTAAGTGGAAAGTGTATACCTCTCCATCTCTGGCTTTATATTTTAACTGAACGGAATTCAGCTTGATCGTAATGCCGCGCTCTCTTTCAAGATCCATGGAATCCAAGAGCTGAGCCTTCATTTCGCGTGACGTCAGCGCATTGGTCTTCTCAAGAATCCTGTCGGCCAATGTGGATTTTCCATGATCAATATGCGCAATGATCGAAAAATTCCTTATTTTCTCTTGCCTTTTTAATCTCTCTTCACTGTTCATTGTTAATATTTCAACTCCTACTATAGAAAAGCGCAAGCGCCTAATAACAGGCGCCTGGGGCTAAGTGTGGTCAATTTTAAATAGTCCTTTTAGTTTATACACTATTTTTGATTATATCAGTAGGTTTGTGAAGATTCAATGCTAAGCTTTACACCATTAATCTTCAAAAAAAATTAGGCTGCACTCCTGAGCAGCCTAATTCCCTGTTATTAAGTCTGTGATGAATGCGACCGATTTTTCTGTCAGCTCTGATATGCCATCGGATATGCTTTTTCCTAAAGATGAAAAGATATTGTACGCTTTCATTTCTTCAAGCTTTTCTCTTTTCTGCTGCAAATCATGGCTTGACATATCATTCCCCAGGACAGATGCCTGAACTTCACCTTCATCGGTTTCATTTATAGTCAGCGCACTTTTAAAATCACTGTCCTGGAAGCCCTTCATTCTGTGAATTCCTTCATTTGCCTGCTGCATTCCGAATAACACAGATACAAACATAAGAGCTGCCAGAAAAAAAGCTTTAAGCATAAACATTTTCATTTCGCATCATCCTAATATTATTTCTTTTCTGATTCACCGCCAGCCGGTGAATTCACTTCCTCTGCCTGCCAATAATATTCACTGAACACTTCCGCGAGCGCTTCAGCTGAACGGTTTAACTCCTCAAACGTATTATCGACTCCCCCAAACTCAATGAGGATGGCATTGCCTGATAAATCCTGATTAAAGTTGCCATTCGTCCCTGCGCCTTCTTTTTTCATTATTCCCCTGCTTAATCCTTTGTATTTGACGCTCAATCTATCATGCAGCTCTTTTGCAAATTTTAAGTTCTTTTCGTAATTTGGATTATTTCCTCCAATTATAAAAGCCAGCTTGGCATAAGACTCACCGTTAATTTCTTTTGTTGTATCTTTTTTTCTTTTTGAATCACGGTGAATATCGATTAAATACGTCAGATCCCGATTGGACGTAATTGCAGCCTGGACAACTTCTCTGGATTCCTGATAGGAACTTCCATAATTTAATCCTTTCGTATTTAAACTTCCCTGGATATCTGTTTTGTCAACAAAGGTTCCTATCCCTTTACTCTCCATCACTTCCTTAAGCCTGTCTCCAATCTTCGTCACATTAATTTTGGAATGAAAAGCGGCATCCGGATTGGTTACCCCCTTTAGATAAGGAAGATAGGATTCAGTATTATGCGAAAAATAAACATAGACTGGTTTTTTATCTCCGGTAGACATCGGCGGTGTTTTCGACTGTTTTGAATCACCATCCGGCTCAAGCCCTTCGGTGTTTTGCAGGGCTGCCTCCTGCTCTGCCATCAGCACTTCGATAGGCGGTGATGATTCCACCGGCATGTTTGTATAATCCGTTCCTTCACCTGCAACAAGTATTTTGCTGTCATAAATTGAGAAAAAGGGAAGCTCCCTCCCCAGAAGACTTCTGGGATCATCCAAATTGACATTTGTTGATAACTCAAAAATTAAATTGGCAAAGCCCGGGTGAGAACTGCTTTCAGAAACTCCCTGGAGAAATGAGTGATTTTCCCATCCGAGAAAATGATAAAGCATTTCACCTGTCAGGCTGTTTGCAGCAGAATTTACGGAAGATGAACTGATTCTGTATTCTGGCTTTAATGAAGTTAATGCTCCGCTTATCGAAAATATCATAAATAGAAAAAGCAGAAATCCGCCTATTGCCTTCAGCAAGCTTGTCCCTTGAATAGTTACTACAAGTCCATTCGTTTTAAAAGGTTTCATTGTTCCACCTCTCCTTGCTAGTCTAGTAAATGTTATGACTTTGCTAGAGAAGATAGAACAGGTATTTTCTACCTTGTATAAAATCCGGCATTATCCTGATTCACTTTTTGATGAAGCGCAGCATTCAAACCGTTAGCAATCAAGTTTGACATATCTTCAATAAATACATCCACTTCCTTTGGCGTCACCATAAGATTGTGACCCAAAGGCGAGAGTACTTCATAAATAAGCTTCCGCTTCTCCTCTTCAGGCAGGGTTCCAATCATGCCAAGAAAGGTTTTTCTATGATGTTCCTCCGGCAGGTCCTCATCAGTCAGCTTTTTCTTCTCCCCAAAAGTCATTCCTGCAGGAGCAAGGGCACGTGATGGGCGGCCGCCTTCTTTCATTTCCTTTCCGAAATGCTTCAGAATGTAGTCAATAGTATCGCTCGTGATGGACACGGCATCAACAACTGTTGGAATTCCAATTGCTATGACAGGTATCCCTAAAGTTTCTTTGCTGATTTCTTTGCGTTTATTCCCGACACCAGAACCAGGATGTATCCCTGTATCCGAAATTTGAATGGTAGAATTGACTCTCTCAATTGATCGGGAAGCAAGAGCATCGATAGCAATGACAAAGTCGGGCTTTGTTTTTTCAACAATGCCATAGATAATATCACTTGTTTCTATCCCGGTCAGCCCCATCACTCCCGGGGAAATAGCACTTACTGGCCGGTAGCCTTCCTCAACGCTTTCAGGCTGCAGCTGATAGAGGTGTCTTGTAATAAGCAAGTTTTCACAAACTTGCGGACCCAGCGCATCTGGGGTGACATTCCAGTTGCCCAGACCGACAATTAAACATGATGCATCTTCATTAATACCCAGCTGCTTGATAAAATGGGAAAATTCACTTGCAAACACATTCTCCACTTTTTGCTGCAGCTCCGTATCCTGCTGGCGTATGCCCGTTACTTCAAGGGTCAAATATTTTCCCTCTTTTTTCCCCAATGCCTCGGCACCTTCCTTTGTTACTTCAACAAAGGAAATTTTTATATCGTTTTCTTCTTTTTCTTTAATTATTACGCCTTCTATTTGGGAAAGATTCTCCTGCTGATGAACATTGTCTTTCTGCCTGCCGGAGATTACCATTTCCCTTGCTTCAATAGCAAGGTCTGTTCGGACTGAATATTGGCTTAAATCTATCGATTCCTTCATATGTATCCCTCACATTCTCAGCTTATTAGGTTGGAAAATAAAGACAATACACTAAAATTCAGATATATACTATCTTTGCCTTTAAAATCTAAAAACATGCAGAATAAGATTGAACTTCCCAATTTATCCTTTAGTAATTTGATTACAGAGTATTGCATTATGCCCCCGTGTTTGATAAAATATCACTTGTTCTGAAATTTGTTATGAATGTGAATGTCGAGTTATAGAATCTCGATGCTTTTTCAGGAGGTGAATGGAATGCCAAATATTAAATCTGCTATCAAGCGTGTTAAAACTAACGAAGTTCGCAACGCTCAAAACGCTACTGTTAAATCAGCAATGCGTACAGCTGTTAAGAAGGTTGATGCTGCAATCGTAAACAACGATTCTGCTGCTGCAACTGAATCTTTCGCTGATGCTGCTCGTAAACTGGACAAAGCTGCTGCAAAAGGTCTTATCCACAAAAATGCTGCTGCCCGTAAAAAGTCTCGTTTAATGAAAAAAATGAACTCTTTAAATGCGTAATGTTTAAAGATATCGGCTATCTTAAGGGATAGCCTTTTATTTTACATAAAAAAGCGGTCCAAATGCGGACCGCTTTTTTTATTGAGGATTTTTTCTCAGGGCCTGACTTTGCAGACGAAACAGGAACATTTCAATCAGCATGGTCTTATTCATGCCACCTGTTTTCATCTGGTAATCTGCTTCAGCAAGCAAGCTTATGATTGCTGCAAGTTCTTCGTCTGCAAACAGCTGAGCCTGTCCGGCCGCAAGCTTCACCCGAAAAGGATGAACCTTTAAATAGCCTGCAATCTGCTGCTGGCCGTAGCCTCTCCTGGCAAGCTCCTTCACCTGATAAATCAAACGGAACTGCCCTGTAATAACAGATAAAATCTTAATGGGCTCCTCATTTTGCTTTAATAAATCATAATAAATTCTCAGAGCTTCTTCAATTTTGCGGTGAACCACCTTATCTACAAGGGAAAAAATATTTTGCTCTAAAGAACGTGATACCATTTTTTCTGCCATTTGTTCATCTATCCGCTTTGTGTCATTCGCATATAGGGCTAATTTATCGATCTCGTTAGTCAAAATAAACAGATTGGCACCTGCCAATGTCAAAATCAGCTCAACAGCCGATTCATCAATTTGCACACCGTTTAATGCTGCCCGCTCCCTGATCCAGACTTTCAATTCACCTTCATTTAATTTCTTTGCCTCAAGAACCGCAGCCGTTTTTTTCAATTGCTTCGTTATTTTTTTCCGATCATCAAGTTTTTCTGCAGATGAGGAAAATACCACCACAGAATATGGAGCAGGTTCTTTCATATAGGCTTCAAGCTTTGACAGATTATGCTCCTGTTTAGCTTTCGTTTTCTCTGATGTTAAAAAAACCGGGTTATGTAAAAAGATCAGTCTTCTTTCACCCATAAACGGAAATGTCTCCGCATCTTCAAGAGCTGTATCAATAGGGGTTTCCTCAAGGTCATAAGAGGATAAATTAAAATCAGCTTCGTCTTCGCTAAGCACATTGTTGATCAGAAGCTGCTTCGTTTCGTTTATAAGATAAGGTTCTGTTCCGTATAATAAATAAATAGGAGCAAAACTTTTCGCTTTAATTCTGTTCCAAATATCAAAAACCAATTTCTTCTCTCCGTTCGCCATTCAATATATTCACTATATATCCTAAAGAAGCGATGGCAATTTGACAAGACATAAGAAATTGGCGCCCGGATGAACGCCAATTTCCAATCTATATAGAACGCTGCATTCCTGAGGCCCGGGAAACTCAGGAAGCTGCGGTGCACCCTTGGTTATTATTTTCCCCTTGATGTTTCGTCATATTTGTGACAACTCCTGCTAATGCAGGAAAAGGGCAGGGGAACTCTAGATTTTTTCAATTGAATGACTTATACTATATAGGAAATAGGAGGGGTAGACTGTGAACGAATTTGAAAAGAACGTCCAAAGCAAACGTAATGATGCAATCGACTCTGGTGTAGGATTCATCGTATCATTCGGTTTCTTCGCAACGTTATTTATTATTGCAACAGTCATTAAATTTTTAGGAGCTTAATGGCTACATAAAGTAATGTGTCACCATACCGCTGACACATTGAGGCTGCCTTGGCAGCCTCTTTTTTTGGCTGAATTGCGATAAAGTATTACGCTTTCTAACATATACTATGGAAGCTGCACTGAAAAGGTTCCTGAATCCCCTTTAAAAAAGTAAGTAACTGCTCCTTGCTTATCGGTTCTCAAAACTTTTACATTATAGCTATTTAGCCTGTTCATTACATCATTATGAGGGTGCCCATACCTGTTGTTCGCGCCTGCAGATATAACACCAATCCGCGGCTTCACTCCGGCGAGAAACAAATCTGTTGAGGAGGTTTTGCTTCCATGATGTGCAACTTTCAAAACATCCGCTTTTAGTTTGGGATAAGACTTAATGAGCTGACCTTCCCCCTGCTCCTCCAAATCACCGGTAAACAGCCAGCTTAAACCTCCCACTTGGGCAAAAAGGACAATTGATCCATCATTTTTTCCAACAACCTCCCCCATCTCTCCGCCAAACGGGGACAAAACTTGAAATACGGAATCTCCTATGAGCCAGCTATCTCCGGCTTTTGTAAAGATAATTTCGCCTTTGTTAATTTTTGCCTGATCCATTAAATCCTTTTCAGCTTTCAAGAACTCAGCTCCCTGCGGGAAAACAATAGAATTTACCTTTATTTCCCTCAGAACAGCTGATGCTCCGCCAATGTGGTCCATATCCCCGTGAGTGAGAAAAAATTTATCTATTTTACTGATCCCTTTGCTTTTTAAAAAAGGCACTACTGTGTCCTTACCTGTTTCATATGGATCGCTTCGCATCTTCCAATCCTCAGTCTCAAACATGAGCGTGCCTCCTGAATCTATCAAATAATTCCCTCTCCCAAACGGAAGCTTAATCAGAATGCTGTCACCCTGCCCAACATCAATAAATGTAATTTCACCATAGGGTGTCAGCACATTTGATAAGTAATGAATTAATATAGGAAGGATGAGAAGGATACCATACTTAGTAACTATTTTGTTTTTTGACCTTTCCCAGCCTGCAAAGAATGCGGGAATCAGCAGAAGATATATGATGATCAGCACCAGTGATGGTCTGCCAAGAATAAGGGTCGAATTAGGAATGGCCGAAAGCATTTGAGCAGCCCAATTAAGAAAAACGATTATTTTTTCAAAAACACTAAGTAAGAAATCAGCCCTCCCTCCTGTTAACAAATCAATAATGAATAGAATTAATACCAAAGGTAGGAATATTGAAGAATACAAAGGCACAAAGATCAGATTGGCAAATACGGAAATAACCGATACTTCATAAAAATGCCAAAGGAGAATCGGAATGGCCGCTGCCTGGCAAATAAAGGAAACAGACAGGATAACAGCGAAGGGATGAGTGAATTTCCTGAGGATGGCTGGTGCTGACAGTATAAGCGAAAAGGAAACAGCAAAAGACAGCTGAAACCCCGCATTATAGATAACAAAAGGGGAGAAGAAAAGGTAGATAACAAACACAATGGAGATAACATCGGCTAATTGAATAGGTGCTCTCAGCTTCTTTGCAAGCAAAACCACCATCATCATAAATACAGCCCGCAGAACAGATGGTGCAGCACCGGTCAGGATTGCGTATAAAGGCAGACCCGCGAATAAGATGCCAGTCACTTTTTCTCTCGTAATTCCGGCACGTATTCCCGCCAGAAAAAACATTCCAGCAAGCATTCCTACATGAAGGCCGGATATGGCAAGCAAATGAATAATACCGATTTTCTGATATAAAGCAATAGTATCCTCTTCTATAAAATTCCGATCGCCAAAAATAAGGGCGATTGCCAGCGGAGCTGTCTGTTCTGGGAAATGGTCTAAAATATAATGTGTTCCCATTTCTCTCATTTTCAAAATAGGTAACATAATGGTGCTTTTATTGTAGGTGCAATCAGAGAGGTTTAATTGTTCCAATTCGAGGATCCAAAAAATACTGTTATGATTTAAGTAATCCTTGTAGCTGAAGGAATTGGGATTTGTGGATGCGGGAGGAATCCGCAAGGTGCCATTGACCCGGCATGTCATTCCTATCTTAAGATAGTCTGAAAGGAAATTTTGTTCTGTTTCGGATTTGATCTTATACCTGGCAGCCAGCTTTTCTTTTTTTTCGGTCAATTCAACTTGGACTGTGAGAAGGTCCCCATCTATCTTTACTGATTCTGACAGGGCAATTTCAAAATTACTCTCATTTCCTCTAAGACTTGTTCTGTTATATTCTTCCGCTATTTCACTTCTTATGGAAAAGGCAAGATAAATCAAAATCAGGATAGTCATGTTCTTTTTGACCAAGATATTTCTTTTGACGAGGAATAGGGCAAGAAGAGAAAAAATGATAGCAATTGCCGGATGAAAAAAAGATGTCAAAATCCCCAGGAGCGAGGCAGCCGCTGCGTAGATCCATCTGCCTTTCATATCATTTCTCCTTTAGTTTTTTTAAGGGAGCAGCACCTTATCAGATAGATACTGCTCCTGTCAATGGCCTTTATTTTTGAAACAGCTTGTCCTTTTTTTCTTTATAGCTTTTCAAAATGTCCTGATTTTCACCGTTTTTTTCAAGCTCATTAATTAAATATTCTATAAAATCACGTTTCTCCTGTATGCTGTCTTCGAACGATACTTTTTCAGCTGCCACCTGGACAGTTTTCACTCCGGCCTTCTCAAAGAGTTCAATTCCATAAGGGTGATTTTTATAATCTTGCGCGTAGTAAACTGTTTTGATCCCCGCCTGTATTATTGCTTTACAGCATTGAAGGCAAGGGAAATGAGTTACATATATTTCTGCATCACTTGTCGGCACCCCAAACTTTGCACACTGTAAAATCGCATTCATTTCCGCATGAATAGTCCTGACACAATGGTTATCAATAACATAGCAGCCTTCATCAACACAATGTTCACCACCGGCAATTGATCCATTATAGCCGCCCGCAATGATTCTCTTATCCCTTACAATTGTTGCCCCGACCGCAAGCCTTGTACATGTGCTCCTCAAAGCAAGTAAATGGCTTTGTGCCATAAAATATTGGTTCCAGGAAATCCGGTCCATCTGTCTCTCCCCTTTATACAGGCATACATGCCCTGAATTCTTAGCTTTTTCTCTCAATAGTGTAAGCCTCAAGCTAAAGAAGGTCAATGGGATGAAATTAGTTTACACTGATATGATCTTTGAGTTTTTCGAAGGTTTTATCCCCTATCCCTGATATAGATTTTAAATCCTCAATTGCCTTAAAGGATCCATTTGTATCGCGGTGTTCAATTATCGCAGCAGCTTTAGAGGGGCCAATCCCCGGCAATGTTTGCAATTCTGCTTCATCTGCACCATTTATATTCACCTTTCCGCTATCCTGCTGTCCTTTACCCTCGGAAATCCCGCCCCCCATCGGAGCCTCTTCTGGAATTTCCCCCTCTTTCGGAACATAGATCACCATTTCATCTGTAACTTTGAGGGCAAAATTAATTTTAGCGCTATCCGCTTTTTCCGTCAGTCCCCCTGCTTTTTCCAGCAGGTCTATTACCCTTTCACCCTGCTGTGCTTCGTACACTCCCGGTTTTTTTACTGCGCCTTTAACATCTGCTTTCATTAGCAGTGGCGCCTGTTCAGCCTGCATATCACCCGCTGTTTCTTTACCCTCTTCTTCAGTCATTGCAATTGATTGTTCAATCTCAGGAAATACTTCAGTCTCAGGAACGGGAGCCAAATAATAATAGAGGAGTGCAGCCAATGCGATCGCCCCTCCTGCAATGTAAAATTTATACGTTTTTATCCATTCGGTCACTATAGTTTCATCCTTTCTTTTTGGAATAAATGTTTTTTTGATACATATCGTTATATGAGAGAGCCTGCTTTTTTAAGGAGGGATGTAGCATTGAAAATCGGAATTATAGGCACAGGTAATATGGGGAGAATTTTGACCGAGGCCTTCCTGGATGGGGGAGCCATTTCTCCGGCCAGCTTGACGATAACCAATCGGACAGTGGCAAAAGCGATGGAAATAAAAGAAACGCATCAGGAAATTACTGTTGTAAATAATGCAAGAGAGGCTGCCCATCGTTCTTCGCTGATCTTTATTTGCGTTAAGCCTCATGATGTTTATAATGTCGTTCAGGATATTTCGCCGGTCCTGTCAGAAGATAAATGTGTAGTATCCATAACCAGCCCTATTAGTGTAAAACAGCTCGAATCTATTGTGCCTTGTTCAGCAGCGAGGGCGATTCCAAGCATAACAAATAGGGCCTTATCAGGGGTTTCATTATTATCATTCGGTGACCAGTGCAGCGAACAATGGAAAGGGGAACTCAACAAGCTTTTTGAAAGCATCTCCACGCCTGTCTTTATAGAGGAGGAAATTACCAGGGTTTCTTCGGATATTGTCAGCTGCGGACCTGCCTTTTTCAGCTATTTGACACAGCGTTTCATCGATGCGGCAGTTGCTGAAACGGAAATTGATAATGAAACAGCAACTAAGCTTGCAGGAGAAATGCTGATAGGGCTTGGGGACTTATTGAAAAAAGGTTTTTATACATTGCCTACATTGCAGGAGAAGGTGTGTGTCAAAGGAGGAATTACAGGAGAGGGAATTAAAATTCTTGAAGCCGAGCTCGGCAGCATATTTGAACACTTATTCCAGGCTACACATTCAAAGTTTGATGAAGATCTTCTTGAAGTAAAAAAGCAGTACTCTCTCCATTAGCTATTCGATATTAATAGAAATAATCCTGCATTTTTTAAAAAAAACAGCCGGAATAAAACCGGCTGTTTTTAATTAATGCCTTTTCTTTGCAATAAAAATGATTCGTTCTGCCTGGCTGCCTGGCGGTCCTTCTTCAAAATCTGCTGATACTTCAACAAGTTCAAAACCGCATTCCTCAAGCCAGCTTTTATATTGATCAATAGGATAAGTACGCTGCAGGTGAAGTTCATCATAGCGGTCATACTTTCCAGTTTCTTCGTCCAGAACAAAAAATGAAAGATCATGCTCTACAGAATTGGGATATTCCCCCTGATAACTGTGCCAGATAAATGAAATTTCCTCATCATTTTCAGCAAATGTCTGGTTCATGAATATCTGCATCATTTTATAAATGGAATGGACATCAAAGATAAATAGGCCATCATTTTTTAAATGACTATGAACCCGGCAGAATGTGTTCATCACATCTGATTCTGTTTCCAGGTAATTCAGAGAATCACAAAAAATGCCAATGATATCAAATTCACTAAACCCTTCAAGCTCTGCCATGTTCTGCAGGAAAAATGGGATTTGAAGACCTTTTTGCTCAGCCTTTGATTGGGCTACTGCGAGCATATCCTCTGATAAATCGACACCTGTTACATCATAGCCCTGTTCACTTAACCTTATTGAAAGCTGTCCTGTGCCGCATGCAAGATCCAGCAATTTCTTTCCGGAAACATTAAATTCTTCATGCTTTTCTTTGACTAATTTAATCCAGCTGTCATACGGAACATCTTCCATCAGCCTGTCATATAGATAAGCGAACTTTCCGTAACTCATTGGTTAAGAATGCCCTGAACGTTCTCGACCGGAGCGTCGCCCCAAAGTCTTTCAAGATTATAATAGCCTCTCTCATCCTTATGGAAAATATGTGCAACTACATCACCCATATCAACCAGAATCCACCTGGCTTCATCAAAGCCTTCCATTCGCTTTACAGTAAACCCCTGCTCTTCTGATTTTTCTTTCATTTCCCGAGCAATTGCCTGCACTTGTTTATCAGAGTTTCCGTGGCAAATGAGAAAGTAGTCCGAAATCAGGGAAATGCCCTTCATATTAAGAACCGTTATATCTTCTGCACGTTTATCGTCCGCTGCTTTTACTGCCGTCATCAGCATTGTATTTTCTTTCATTTAATCAATCCTCCTTATTCATTACAAGGTCATTATAAGTTTGGAAGGAAGCCGGAAAAACAGGCTGCCCTTTTTTCATTAAAAACATGATAGTATTCTGGACAGATTTTATTAAAGCCTTGTCCAAGTTCGTCTTTGCTAAATCACGAACTTCGTCAACTCCCGGAAAATGCCTTCCAGGTTCAATATAATCTGCAAGATAAATGATCTTTTCAAGAAGCGACATTCCCGGTCTCCCTGAAGTATGATATCTTATTGCATCTAATACCTCTTTATCGCGGATTCCTGCTTCTCTTTCAGCCAAAAAAGCACCGACAGGAGCATGCCAAAGTTCACTATTGTAGTCCAATAGCTCAGCTGGCATACCTTCCTTAATGATAATTCCCCTCATTTCTTCCTTAGGGCGGAACTTGGCATAATCATGAAAAATGGCTGCTAATTCAGCTTTCTTACTATCAGCACCATGTTTCTCTGCAAGTTTAATGGCTGTTTCCATCACACCGACTGTATGAAGGTAGCGATGTTCAGTCAGCTGCTCCTTTACAATAGCAAGTGCTGTTTCACGATTCATATAAATGATTCTCCTTTATATAGCTCCTTATGGCATCCGGTACCAGATAGCGTATAGTGCCGCCTTCCTTTACACGGTTTCTGATCATACTTGAGGATATGCCCATTTCAGGAATATCGGCATATAGAATCGGATACGGAGTATGCAGATTGTAAGATGGCCGCCTTACTCCAATAAAGGTAATCAGTTCAAGCAGTTTATCAATGTTATGCCACTTGGGCAAATATTCAACCATGTCAGCTCCAATAATAAAATAAAATTGCTTTTGAGGATAGTGTTCCTTCAAAATCCTGATCGTATCGTAGGTAAAAGAAGGTCCTTCCCGCTCCAGCTCAATCAGCTCCAATTTAAATCCGGGATGATTATACAAAGCCAGTTCCAGCATTTTTATTCGATCATTGCTGCTGACATTATCAGACCTCTTTTTATGGGGAGGCTCATGATTCGGCATAAACCAGACTTCATCCAAACCATGGGAAGACATTACCTCATTCGCAATAATGAGATGGCCTAAATGAGGCGGATTAAAGGTCCCTCCAAGTATGCCTACCTTTTCCATTTACACTCCTCCATGCATTCAGTTTAGTCACTGGAAGCTTACGGCAGATTAATTTGTTTGTTTTCTTTTGATTCTCTGTATAAAACTACTATATTCCCGATGATTTGCACAACATCTGCCTTTGCACCTTCTGACAGCTGCTGTGCCACCGTGTCTCTGTCTACTTCACAGTTTTGAAGAACTGAAACCTTTAATAATTCACGGGCTTCGAGCGCCTCTCCTACCTGCTTAATCATATTTTCATTAACCCCGCCCTTTCCCACTTGGAAAATCGGGTTCAAATGATGCGCTTTTGATCGCAATAAACGCTTTTGTTTTCCTGTTAGCATACTAATCCTCCCAGCTGATTTAAAACCTTTTCTCTCATTATTTTAATATCCGGCCCAATGCCAGTCCACATTTCAAAGGCCAGTGCCCCCTGATATACAAACATATCTATTCCGTTCTGAATACCTGCGCCCTTTGCGGCAGCTTCCTTTAAAAGCCTGGTTTGGAGCGGATTATAAATGATATCACTGACAAAAGCTCCAGGCTTAAGCTTATGGACTGAAAGCGGGCTTTGGCCAATTTCAGGGTGCATCCCGATTGATGTTGTCTGAACAATTAAATCGTACGTTTCCAGACTTTCCTCTGCGTCCTGCCGGTTCAGCACTTGAGAAGGAACCTGAAATGGACAATCAGTTTTAATTTGTTCAGCCCTTTGTGGTGTCCGATTGCAAATATCCAAAAGCTTCGGACCTTCTTTAGCAATGGTAAAATAAATCGCTCTAGCAGCTCCGCCTGCCCCCACTATCAGCACCTTTTTGCCATTAATTGATTGTATTTGATTCAGCAGGCCCTGTACAAACCCGCTTCCATCCGTATTATAGCCTATAAGCATACCATCCTGATTGACAACTGTATTAACAGCCCCAATTGCCTCTGCCAGGGGATCCAGTTCATCTAAAAGAGGGATGATAGCCTCCTTATGGGGAACTGTAACATTAAAACCCGCAATTCTGATTGCCTTAAACCCCTTGACAGCATCAGCCAGATTCCCCCTGGTTATATGGAATGGCTGATAATGTGCATCAATGCTGTAAGTCTTAAATAATTCATTGTGCATAGCGGGGGACATCGAGTGGGAAATTGGATCCCCAATCACTCCAAACAGCTTTTTCAAACACCCTCACCCCTTTTTGAAAAGCGTAAGCAAATGCAGGTGCACAGCCTAAATTAATGACTTTCTCATCATGGCATGGACACCTTTAGGAACATATGCAGCTACTTTGGCCCCACCCTCATTTACCGTAATCCAGCCAAGTCCTGAAAATACTATATCTGTTTTCGGTTCTTTAATTGTGAATTCATGTTTCACAAGCTCCGGAAATGTTTCCATCTGTTCTATTCTTGGAGGTGTAAGCATTTCTCCTGCATGATTAGCATATAGTTCATCCGCCTTCTCTGTTTTTGTGCGGTGGATATTTAATTCATTGGAGAAATGGCAAACAAATGAGCGCCGGCCGCCTGCAATGTAATCAAACCTTGCCAATCCGCCAAAAAATAGAGTTTGTTCTTCATTCAGTTGGTAAACCTTAGGCTTAATCTCCTTTTTAGGTGTTATCACCTTTAAATCCCTTTTATCTACATAATGGGCCATCTGATGATGGTTTATTATTCCTGGAGTATCCACCAGAGCCTTTCCGTCAGATAAAGGTATCTCGATAATATCAAGTGTCGTACCCGGGAAGTGGGAAGTTGTGATTACATCGCCCTCACCTGTTACTTCCTTTAATATTCTATTAATGAAAGTAGACTTTCCTACATTAGTACATCCTACTACATAAACGTCTTTTCCTTCCCGGTAGTGATCGATGGCTGCTGCAATTTCACTAATGGAGTACCCTTTTGCAGCACTTGCCAAATACACTTCTTCCGGTTTCAGCCCCAGCTGTTTTGATTCCTGCTTCATCCAGTTAATCAGCTTGTTTGTTTTCACGGACTTTGGAAGCAGGTCAACTTTGTTTCCAACAAGCAGGATTTTATTGCTGCCAACAAAACGGTGAAGCCCTGGCAGCCAGCTGCCGTTAAAATCAAAAATGTCTACAATCTTCACAATTAGTGCATCACTTTGTCCAATTTCATTCAGGATTTTCAGAAAATCATCATCTGTCAAGCTTACATCCTGAACTTCATTATAATGCTTTAGCCTGAAACAGCGCTGGCAAATAATTGTTTCCTTCTGCAGAGCTGATTGAGGAGCATAACCTAATTCATCCGGATTTTCTATCTGAACTTTCACTCCACAGCCTACACACACAAATTGTTCTTCACTCACTTTTTAATCCTCCCACTGAATCATTCCTTTTTTTCTGAACCAATTTAAAATCCGTCTTTCCACCAGCCGGTTAAATTTCGTAACAAAACCGTCAGTTTGAGCTACAGGTACGACCAAAATGGTATGGAACCCGCTTCTGTTTCCTCCCAGCACGTCAGTCAGCAATTGGTCCCCAATCACCACTGTTTCCTCTTTTTTCAGTCCCATTTCAGTCAATGCTCTTCGGAAGGCTCTGCCCATTGGCTTTCTTGCCTGATAAATAAAAGGAATATCAAGGGGATCGGAAAAAGCCTTAACACGATTTTCATTATTATTTGACACAATGGTAACCTTGATGTTGCTTTGCTTCATTTCCTCAAACCAGCTAATCAGCTTTGGTGTTGCATTCGGCCTGTCCCATTCGACTAGAGTATTATCCAGGTCCGTGATTATCCCTTTAACTCCCTTTTCCTGTAAACTGTGTGGAGTTATTTCAAATATATTTTTAACATGCTGATTAGGCAAAAAATGCATTAACACTATATTTACACCTCAATCATTTATTCATATTGTCCGGCAAATGCCCTCAAATTACTTCCGGTCTCTTGTAACACGCAGTCTGCAAAATTTCCGATAGAGAAAAACGCCGATTTCATCATACCCAATTTCATTCGCTCTTTCAAAAGTAAACTATGGCGGACACAATCAGGCCGTTCTATTTATACGATTCCACAAAATGAGGAAAGACACTCAAAACTCACTTAATTTGGACGAAATACTTGTTATTCACCCGTAAAATAAAAATTTTTCGACAAAAGTCAACTGTTCCTAATCCTTGTGGATAACTTTATGCACATAATCCATTATGATTTTAATACTTTTTCCCTTTTTATGAACAAAATAATCACAGGTTATCCACGGTTTCCTGTGGATAAGAGAACAGTTGTTCTAACCGTTTTATTTTGCTAGAGTAGGGGTACAACATAAAATCTTACATTATATGTATAAAATAATTCTTTTAGAACTGAAATATCAAGTACCTGGAGGTGGGACAGGAATGCGTAAACTGTCAGATGAATTATTAATCGAATCCTATTATAAGGCAAAGGAACTGCAGCTTAGCAAAGACTTTATCCGTTTAATTGAAACAGAAATCCACCGGCGTTCACTATCAAACAGAATAAAAGTCACATCCTAAAAATGGACAAGCCCTAAAAAGGGCTTTTTTTATTCTCATATATAAACTCGAAACAGCTAGCCTGTACATTCACATCAGGGTTCCAATCCGCTCCCCTACTTTAATATGAGCTGGCGTCTTAATTGACTTCTCAAGTTCGAATTTTCCCTTCTCAAACAGAAGAATGACGGTAGAGCCAAATGTAAAATAGGCCATTTCCTTTCCTTTTTCAAGCTGGTCACCTTGATGCGTAAGTTCAATGGAATTTACAAACATAGCACCAACCTTTACAATAGCTATCTCAGCATCACCATATCGAACTTCAGTTATGCTCCGGTAATTTTTAGAAAGCGTTTCTCTTCCATATTTTAAACCCCATTTGTTAACCGGAAAAGATTTCAGCCCCAGGAACCATTGAGCTGCTACTTTTCCAGTAACCGGACTGTGTATCCTATGATAGTGGCTTGGACTTAAATAAAAGATTATGTAAGTGCCGCCTGCATATTTACCTGCTTTATTTGCACCAAGCATCTCAGAGATGGAATAGTTCTTCCCTTTTACGGTAATTATACGATCCTCCCGGATATCCCCAATATTTTCGATTACAGCATCTACAGGACTTACCACTGAATCAGGACTCGCATCCGTTACTCTCGAACCATCCTTCAGCCTTCTAATGAAAAACTCATGAAGTGTTGGATATTCATGCAGTTTTTTTTCCATTTCACTCTCATTGATATTATAAATTCTTGAAAATGAAGGAATGACCCTTCTGCTCAAATTTGATTGTGCAAATTTCTGAAGTATACCGGAAGTCCATCTTCCATTTGTCAATTCAATCAGCAGTCGATATACAGGTTTTAACAAAGGAAATGCCCCCTAACTAAATATGTTCTTTACGAACAGGCATAAAAAGCATAGAATAAAATATTATTATATAACATATAAAACTAAGTTTGCCATAGACTTCCTCAGATTTGGCTCTTTTTTTATTATTACCTTCATAAATTTGCGGATTACTTCTATTTTCTATCCTTCCTGTTAGTTCCCAACATAGCTGTTAGAAACCTTTCTAACGTCTGCAATCTGTGATTCCTGGTGCAAGGAGTGATTAATATGTTTTTTCAGGATGTTCTTGATATAACCATCAAAAAGCTAAAGGCGCAGACAGCCAATATCTTAACTCTGTCTAACCTGTTCTTAGGTTGCTTTGCTATTTTATTTTCTATTAATGGCAATTTGAAATTGAGTGTGCTGCTGATCTTTATTGCAGCCCTTGCTGACCGATTTGATGGAATGGCAGCAAGAAAAATGAATATCGAATCGGATTTGGGAAAGCAGCTGGATTCGATGAGTGATATTATTTCATTTGGGGCAGCACCTGCACTACTCCTTTATACAGGAGTACTTTATGAATTCGGGGCACCCGGGTCCTTCCTGACTGCTCTATATATAGGATGCGGGGCCTTAAGGCTTGCCCGTTTTAACATTACTGAGAATAACGGCTATTTTACCGGTCTGCCAATAACTGCTGCAGGATGCCTCGCCACTTTATGTTTTCTGGCAGTTCCTTATTGGCCTGCACCTGTATTCCTCTTCATAATGCTGATACTTTCAATTTTAATGATAAGCCCATTCAGACTGAAAAAAATGTAAAGAAGCCGTGCTCAAACTAAGAGCGCGGCTTCCATTTTATTTATCTTCCGTTAATGCCAGGAACTCTTCCACATCATCCATGCATAATTGAACGGCGCTTTCCCAGAACTCAGGTCTGGTTAAATCAGCATTTAAATGCTTCAATGCTAAATCCTCGACTGTCATCGATGCAGTATCTTTCAATAATGCAATATATTTTTCCTCATATCCTTTCCCTTCTTTTAGTGCCTGTGCATAGATTCCAAGCGAGAATAAATATCCAAAAGTATATGGGAAATTATAAAATGGGACTCCAGTAATAAAGAAATGAAGTTTTGAAGCCCAGAAGGACGGATGATACTCATCAAGTGCGCCGCCATAAGCCTCTTTTTGAGCTGCAGCCATGATTTCATTCAGACGGTCAGCACTTACATTTCCCTGTTTTCTTTCTTCATAGAATCTTGTTTCAAACAGGAATCTCGCATGGATATTCATTAGAAGTGCAACAGATCTTTGTACCTTATCTTCTAGAAGTGCCAGTTTTTCTTCTTCTGATCCCGCATTTTTCACTGCTGCATCTGAGACAATCATTTCTGCAAAAGTAGAAGCCGTCTCTGCAACATTCATAGCATAATTCCTATTCAGCAAATGAAGATCTCTCATTGCATATGTATGGAAACCATGCCCGAGTTCATGTGCCAGGGTGGAAACATTAGAGGGTGTCCCTGAGTATGTCATAAAGATTCTTGATTGGCTGCTTTCAGGGAAGTAAGTATGAAAACCGCCTGGCGCCTTTCCTGGCCTGTCCTCTGCTTCAATCCACTTTTCTTCAAAAGCTTTTCTTGAAAAGGAGGTCATCTCTTCTCCGAATTGATCAAACTGCTCAAGGATAAATTCCGCACCCTCCTGATAGGATAATTTCGTTTCAGCCTCAGAGAGAGGCGCATCCAGGTCATACCAGTTTAATTTTTTTAAACCTAAAAGCTTTGCCTTTCTCTCCAAATATTTAATAAGAGGTGCTTTATTACGGGCAATTACCTCCCACATTGTTTCAAGGGTTTCTTTTTTCATTCTGTTCAAGTCCAGCGGTTCCTTTAGAAAGTCATTCCATCCTCTTAATTTATATATATTTAATCTAAAGCCGGCTAAGTGATTCAGGGTCTTGGATAAATAGTCAGACTGGCTATTCCATGCCTTTTCCCAATTATCAAAAACATCCTTGCGCAACTTCCTGTCAGGACTTGAAAACTTATTGGCAGCCTGTCCAACTGAGAGCAGGTTTATCTCCCCATTTTCAGTGCAGGGAATCTTCATGTTTCCTACTATTACGTCATACATCTGGCCCCAGCCATGATAACCATCAACTGCAAGCGCATTAATGACCGTTTCTTCCTCCTGCGAAAGTTTTTCCGAGGCTTTTTCGCGGCGTTCGCTTAAAACAAATGATAGTTCATGCAAATCCTCATCATTTATTATTTGCTCCCATGCACTCTGATCTAAACTTGCCAGTTTCTGATCAAATACAGTTAAAGCATTTTGAAAACCTGCACTCAATTCCGTAGTTGCCCCTCTCAGATCTTTCGCTTTTTTGTCTTCGGTATTTTGAGCCTGAAGACAACTGACAAAAGCACCAGCCTGGCGCACTTTTCTTGCTGTCTGCTGAAATAGCTCAATAATTTCACTTATTTCAGCGGCATCTGCAGCGGAGTTTGAAGGCTCCCATTTATGTATCACATTAGAAAATGAATCGATATGTTTTCTTGTTATCTGTAAATGCTGCTGAAATTCAGCTGAGTTGCTTCCACCCTTAAAAAAGACATCTAAATCCCATACTGACGAATATGCTGTTGCAGTCATATAATCCCCCCAAAAGTTTCGGTTGCAGAAATATTATACCTTGAATTTTCGGAAATTTCTATAAAATATACAAAAAAAGAGGCTGGGACAAAACTAGCTTCAGATAGTAAGAAAGGTGAATTTGAGTGCGCTCAAATTCACCTTTCTCTTATTTCAGGGTATTAATTCTTTAAA